>NZ_FNDP01000021.1 GCF_900100545.1 Pseudobutyrivibrio sp. 49 | reverse complement strand
TGAAACCTCTGTGAGACCTCCACGCTTAAGGTGCACGCTCTTTCTCTCCATATATCCGCCACATTTACTCTGCTACTACAAATGTGATAGTTATTAGACTTCGTTGTTCCTTGCCAACTTATCTCTCGTAGCCTAGCCTTATATGTGATTTCTGTCCGTCGGACCGGAGATTTGCTTACAGCTTCCTTCAGATTCCACCTCACAATGGACACCCTTGCTGTTCGGCTATACACTTCCCACTATCTGGGCATGTTCGGGACTTTCACCCATTAGAGCGCGCCCATGGCGCGCAAACAAGGAAAAGAGAACTGCCAAAACGACAGTCCTCTGTATGCAACAAAAACTATATATGTCTTACCACTTCAAATCTTTGAAGCTTTACTTCTTCATCTTCTCTAATGCCACCCTTTTGACGGGCTATTGCTATCTGCTGTTCCACAGAATCAACCCCTTCCAAATCCGGAAGCAACAAACCTCTGCGATGTCCTGCGCTAACAATTACGCCATATCGTTTTACATCAAGCTGTGATGGAGAATCGATATCCTCAGGGGCTCCAAGCACATCCACATTTACATCGAGATATGGAAGCTCCTCTGGCCCGATTGGGTTAAATCTAGGGTCCCTTGTGGAGGCACTTATTGCATTTCGTATAATTTCCACCGCCACGTTTTCCGCAGTAGGCATGATGGTACCGATACAACCACGCAGTCTTCCTGTCTTATGAATGGACACAAAAGCTCCTGCCTGTTTTTCAAGCATCTCTGCTGGAAGGCCCTCTGGAACATCTATTATCTTGCCATGCATAATAAAGCTTTCAAGTGATTTCCTTGCAAGCTTTACATAATCATCGGAATTAGCAACTTTCTTTTCCAGCTCACCCTTAAGTTTATCCATAAAAATATCTCTAAAGTTACGGTTGTCATCCTCGCCCTTTGGATAGAACGAGGCTATGCCATAACCAACACCTGTCACATCCTCATGAGAGTACACCTTTGCTTCGACATTTATTCCATCAAGCGCACCAGCCATAATCACAAAGGAACGATGACCGCACTCAGCTGCTTTATCACACAAATCCTCGCTAAAATCAAACATTTCATCAAAGGCAGCACGCCCAGCCACATCCATAATCTTTGCATCATAGACAGGACCTTCCTTTGCGAAGCCATAAGGTCCACTTGGTTGGAGCTTATGAGATAAATCTCCGCTTGCAACAAAAACCACCTTGCGACCACAGTCATTTACTGCTCTTTGAATTAGCTGGCCCAAATGATAATGGTCGAACAGGCTAAGACCAGACAGACCGATACGAACTATCTTTCCACCTTTGTATTTATTTCGAATGAACCACAGTGGCACCATTGTTCCATGGTCAAGCTCTGGATCCTTTTCACCTAAATCTCCAGCTGAGAATTCTTCTTTATCTGCAAGCAGGCAGATTCTATCTCGGAGTTCTTCGTCATACTGTTCCTCAAAAGTCACCTGAGGTGCGTTGAATCTTGCAAAGCTCCCTCTGGCACCATGTCCTGGCGAGATATGAAAATAATCTGAGTACATAATGCTATGAGGGCTGGTGATGATGATTGTCTCAGGCTCAAGCTTTGCAATCTCATCTGCCACAGCTTCATAAGAATTAATAGTTTTCCGAACGATTTCCTCGCCGCCTCTGCCTACAGCAGGAACTATCATAGGCGGATGTGGAACCATAAATGCAGCTAAAATCCCCATCTTTTTCCTCCCAATCAATTAGCAGTTACCTGTATAAACGTACCTCAAATTTTTCTCTGCAATACTCTTTAAATGATAAACCTTATCCACTGGAGTAGCATCCCTGTCTGTCATATGAAATCTAGGGAAAAACCTTGATAGATGAAGTGGAATCTCCTCAGACAATGATGCTATCCACTGACTAAGTTCAAGTATTTCCTCATCGCTATCATTTTCCCCTGGAATAATCAGCGTAGTAAGCTCTACATGAGAATACTTCACAGCCTCAGTGATAAAATCCATTACCATCTGCCGATTGCCCTTCAGCAGCTCTTCATAATAACTGTCAGTAAAGCCCTTTAAATCTATATTCATGGCGTCCACATACTCAAACAATTCTCCAACTGTATCAACATCAGCCATTCCGTTTGAAACCAGTACAGTTTTTAATTCTCTTTGCTTAAGCAGCTTCGCTGTATCCAGAATATATTCATAGGAAATCAATGGTTCATTATAGGTAAAGGCAACACCGATATTTCCGTTTTTCTTCTGGTCTTCTGCAATTTCTGCCAACTCTTCTGGCGAAACATATCTGGCTTCACGCTTTGTGTATGTCACCTCATCAGACCAGGATATCTGATAGTTTTGACAAAATGGACAGCGTAAATTACAGCCATAGCTTCCAACAGATAATATCCTGCTTCCAGGGTAGAATCTGTTAAGTGGCTTTTTCTCGATTGGATCTAGTGCAATAGATGTAAGCATTCCATAATTATCTGGAACTACTTTTCCATCCCTGCAGGTTCTCACTCCACAGAAGCCAAAGCCCCCTTCTGAAATTTTACAATGTCGATAACATACCCCACATTCTGCCATTGTATACCCCACTTATATTCTTTACATACTATCATTATACTCTTTTAAAATTTTAAGATGTATAATATTAATACTATTGACATTATCATAGGAGAAGGTATATCATATCGAACACAATTAAATTAAGCAAAATGTTTTAGAGGTTTTTAATGGGTAATGAGAATTTTGATATCCAGTCCTATATGACAAAGGGCGTGGAAAGAGTTGTTAAGGATGCAGTTAGAGCCACTTTGAAGAATCCTGCTGAAAGTATTTTCATGGCAAAGTTTGCAATGGCTTCGAAGAAGGCTTCAAATGTCAGAAAAAAATATAAGGATGAAGGATTGCATGTTCCTCCATTTTTGATTGCATCAATTACAAGCAGCTGTAATCTTCATTGTGCAGGCTGCTATTCCAGACAGAATGAGGCTACAAAGGATTGTGAGCCAGTAAATCAGATGTCAGATGAAGAATGGTTAAAGATTTTCAACGAGGCTGAGGAATTAGGAATCAGCTTTATTCTTCTTGCTGGTGGAGAACCACTTCTTAGAAAAGGTGTTATCAAAGCTGCAAGTAATATTCCAAATATTCTTTTTCCAATATTCACAAATGGTGTGTTTATAAGCGATGAATATTTTGAGATGTTTGATAAGAACAGAAATCTTGTGCCTATCATGAGTATAGAAGGTCATAAAGAAGCTACCGACAACCGCAGAGGTGAAGGCATTTACGACAAGTTAATTTCAAATATGGAAACCTTTAAAAAGAAGGATTTGATTTTTGGAAATTCAGTAACAGTTACCACTGAAAATTATGAAGATGTTTTATCAGATGATTTTATTCAAATGCTTGGTGGCTATGGCTGTAAAGCTGTTATATTCGTCGAATATGTCCCTGTCTCAGATGAGAGTAAGGATTTAGCATTATCAGAAGCACAGGAAGAACAGCTTAGAGCACGTATTGCAGAGCTTAGAGAAAAGTATGAGGAGATGGTATTCATCTCATTCCCTGGAGATGAAAAATCATCCGGTGGATGCGTGGCTGCCGGAAGAGGATTTTTCCATATTAACTCTCACGGCGGGGCAGAGCCATGTCCTTTCTCTCCTTATTCAGATACAAATGTAAAAGAGGCTTCCCTAAAGGGTGCTATTTCTTCAAGACTGTTCAAGGTACTTCAGGATACAGATATCCTTAAGGATGACCATGTAGGTGGATGCGTCCTCTTTGAAAAGCGCGACCAGGTACAGGCTATTTTAAATTCATAGATAAAGAAAGTGGCTCAGGAAAACCCGAGCCATTTTTTTATATAGCCTCTTGCTGAACTTTGGCTAATATTTCATTAATTCCATTTATCTGATCATGGTTAAGGAAGTTCTTAACAAAATCTGCATGAATCAATTTGCAGTTATAGTTTTCCACTTCCTCTTTTGTTCTATCCATGTAAATATCCTGTAGAAGTGACATAACGCCTCTTACAACCACGGATTCACTGTCGGCCTCAAAAGAGAATTTATTCTCCACCCAATCGGTTTTGAGCCATGTGTTTACCTGACAGCTCTTAACAAGATTATCCTCATTCTGCTCTTCCTCTGGAAGCTCCTGCAACTCATCTGCACATGCTGTGATAAGGGCGTACTGATTGATTCCTGAGCCAATCTCAGCAAAATCATTGATAATCTCTCTCTCAACATCTTCCATGGACATTCTTCCACATTCTGTTCTTCCTTCCATGGCAGATACAGATAAGATTTCCTTCATACAATCAACAAAATAAAGAATCTCTTCCATTGTGTTGTAAGGTGCAATCGAAACTCTTACGATACTCTCTGCCCCCAAAGCACGAAGGTAATTATGAGCACACATGTGTCCACTTCTAACAGCAATGTTGTAGCTGTCTAACATTTTGCATACATCGTAGGAATGAAGCTTATTAGTTGTAAATGAGAGACAACCGAAACGCTTATCAGGTTTTCCTAATATATTAATACCATCAATTTTTCCTAACTCTTCCTCAAGCTTCTTCATAATAGAAGCTTCGGACTCCTCAATTACTTCTTTGCCAATATTCTTCTCAGCATCAAGCCAAAAATCAATAGCAGCACCCAGTCCAATTACTCCTACATAATTAGGTGTGCCAGCCTCGAACTTTCTTGCTCCATCAAAAAATACTGCATCGTCGTGGTATACCTGATAAACTATTCCGCCGCCAAAGTAACCTGGTCTAAGCTTGTCCTGAAGCTCCTTCTTTACATATAAAACTCCTGTACCAGTTGGGGCTCCAATCTTATGACCAGAAAAAACATAAAAGTCTGGACCAAGCTTTGAAATACTCTTTCTTCCGTGCACTACTCCCTGTGCACCGTCTATCAAAACCAGTCCATTTGTTTTTTCACGAGTAGATTTAATGATTCTATCTACTGAATTTTTAATTCCTGTTACATTAGAACATTCTGTAACAGAAACTATCGCTACCTTTTCAGAAAGCATATTTTCGAAGGCATCATAATCAAGTGTTCCATCAGCCAAAACTGGAATGATTTTAAGAGTTGCCTTCTTTCTTTTTGATAATGCCAGCCATGGTAAAAAATTAGAATTATGCTCCATCTCTGAAACAATTATCACGCTGTCCTCAGAAATGAGATGCTCTACCATCTGTGCAGCCATATTTACTGAGCCTGTTGTACCAGATGTGAAGACTATTTCCTCTGGATATTTGGCATCAATAAATTCTCTGGTTTTCTCCCTTGCTTCCTCATAATAATCGGTAGCTTTTTCGCTTAATGCATGAATTCCTCTATGGATATTGGAATTACTGGTGTGATAAAAATCACATATGCTTTCCAACACACTTTCAGGAACCTGCATAGTCGCACTGTTGTCCAGATACGTGTAATTCGCACCTGCCACACCAGAATCCAGCAACTTGAAATTCCGGCGCAGTTCCTCCATTGTTTTCATAATTTATTCTCCTAATATATATATTTGCTCAAGGATGTTTTGAAATCATTTTTCGGGTCACAAACATTCTAGCAATATAGGAGATTTCATTAATCTCGAGCAACCGCAAGAAGTATACTATCACACTATTTAACTACGTGATATAATAATTTGTTGATTAAACAATAATACTCACTGTTTATTACAAAAACACCAAGTAGGTCTCATCTTCTATTATGTTATAACCTAATACTCTCTCAATAAAACGGCCAGCTAGTAGAAAATTATATTGAATGGCACCTCAAAAACATCTATTATTAGTATCGTACATTTCATTTTAAGGGGATTAGTTTATGAGTAAAATTGATAGACGTTTCATCGTAATTCTATTATTAATTTCAACAGTACTTACTCTGTTTTTTACCTATAGAAAAATGGACTACAATGTTGATGAGGTTTGGACCTTTGGACTTGCCAATAACATTGGCAGTATTTGTCCTGACATCGAATTCGGAAAGAAGTATTCGGGCGAAGGTTTTTATAAAGACTTTATGGAAGTTAGCCCAGAGAACACCTTTAATTATGGTAATGTTTTAAGTAATCAGGCTAACGATGTTCATCCTCCACTCTATTATTTTTTCATCCATACCATTTGCTCTATATTTAAAGATTCCTATAGCTTGTGGTATGGCATTGCAGTAAATATCTTTTGGATGTTTTTGATTATCCCAATACTTTACTTACTTGGTAAAGAGCTGACTCACGATAGTCGAAAGACTTTTGGATTTATTCTTGCTTACACTACAAGTATGGCTTTTATGGATACTGTTCTTCTTATAAGAATGTATGCACAGTTCACCTTCTTTACTATTTTGCTGGCATACCTTTTTAAGAAATATTGGGACAAAACTCTAGATAAAGGATTCTATCCTGCATATTTTGTCATTACCATTCTGGGAATGCTTAGCCATTACTATTTTGTAATTTTCCTATTTTTTATTTCTTTAGCTTTTGGAATACATTTAATACTTGAGAAAAAATATAAAGAACTAAGGAATTGTATTCTCACAGCCTGCGGATCGGCAGTTGTTTATTTATTGTTATGGCATCATATATTTAATCACATCTTCAGAGGAGGAAGAGGTCGCCAAGCCTTAAGCTCTGCTGCCTCCATTGATGTAACCTCAATAATATTTGCCATCATTGCAATTATTAGTTTGGCTGTCGTTATAAAGATGGGCAAAGAAAAATACACCTATAGTACAGCTCTTCTCCTTTGCGGCTTGCTTTACGTTTTAGTTGTTCTTAAGGTTGCACCATTTTACAGTTTCAGATATTGGATGCCAATAGTATTTATTCCTTTTTATTTGGTGTTTGATATTGTAGATTCTATAATTGTAAATAGAACAAAAACCAGTTATCGTAAATACGTATCTTTCTCTGTATTCCTTCTGATAAATATAATCAGCTTTGCAGCACTTGGCTTTCATACTTCAAAAGATTTTTATTCGCGTGAGTATGAAAAGTTGTTATCGAATATAGAAGGTAAAGATTGTATTTTCTATATTGAGGAGGACTGGGAGGCGCTTTGTTATTTTGTGCCAGCTCAAAAGGCTAGCTCATATATCTTTGTAAATCCAGACACCTTAGATTTGGTCAAGGATATGGATGAAAGCTATATTTTCTCAACACGCTATGAAAATCTTGATAAAATTGAAATCAATAAGGATATGAAACCGATTTACAATCCTCAATATGCACTACAATACTATGAGGTGAATCATTAGGTAAACTAAAATAACCATGCTGATAAATAATCAACATGGTTATTTTTATATCCTTGTTAGAACGAACCCGTACTCCTTTCTTCCGGAATACCATACTTTTCGTTCTTCTCCTCGGTTACAATGATGTCTTTAACTTTAATCTCTGGTTTAATTATCTTGTGTCTATACAAGGCACTACTATATCTATCTCCGATAGTTTCTACACTAACAGGCCAATTTCCACCTTCATTAAACTTTGGTATTTCAAGAACAAGCTCAGTTTCTCCCTTTTCTTCTGCTTCCTTAAATTGATCAATAACATCATTCATTAAAGCTTCACTCTTGTCATAGGTGATATTTGAATAGTTGTAGGAATTAAGTATTCTGCCTGGGAAGATAAAAAATAGTACCAACGTTCCTAACAATATCAATGGTGCGCGTTTGTATTTTGAATTAGTTTTTATAAGCTCATTTAAACATGCAATCATACCCATAAATAAATAGAAAAGACTGCAAATCGATACCTCTGTTCTAAGCATATACGATGGTTCTGACGATGCACTTAACATTATGAGATACAGTATTCCAAAACCAATAATAACTGCAAATTTTAGTGCTGTGTCATTAAGCTTTTTCCCATGTAATTTGAACCATGAAATAAATACTACCAAATCCAAAATAGTAACAAACACATTCTTAGCTACAATGCTGGCTACGGCATATGCTGTAACTATTGGAATATTTAAAATAAAGTTCTTATGGATATTGTCAGCTCTGCCTCCGGTAGTCTCTAAAATATTTGCTCCGAACCAACAGATAATAATAATCAAATTCAACCAATTAGCAGTACAGTATTTCTTTAAATCAAATTCCTTTGCTTTTATGTCATTAATAAGATTTAATAACAGTTCAACACCCACATAAGTTGCAAGGACTACCGATGAAAACAGGTTGGAATTAATGCAAAAGTAAGTCCAAAAAGCAACAATCAATTTATGAGGCAAATTACTTTCATTAAACCATTTTTTAATACCGCCATATGACATAAAATGCATAACCAAAATTGCATTTATTATCATAGATAAAACATAGTAATAAAAGCATGTTAGATTAATTGCACCTATCATGAAATAATTATCACTGCCTTTGTAAATATGCGAAATAAAATGAAGCAAAATGAACAGACAGCCATAAGCTATACTTGTCTTTGCTGTTGCAAATTTACGCTTGTAGAACAACACCGCAAACTGGACAAAATAAATTGTAAATACCATGCTTGCAAACAAGCCGTGAGCAAGTGTTAATGAGCGGCAATAATTGTTTATTATGGGATTGATTACCAATGCGCCAAAATAAGATACAGCTGGCATTGCAGTTTCAGGAAAAACTCTTGTAGGATTCCAAACATGAATCATTGGAATGGGTTTGCGAAGCTGAGCTATATATAGCCAGTCATCAGCATCATAAACCTCCAATGGATTTAGAACAGTAAAAAATAAGAACATTATCGTAAATACGAAAAGTCCAAAGATAATAAAATAAGAAATATCACTTTTTTTCTTCATAATACTCATACTCCCTTAAATAATCCGATTTTTATTATACACTATACCCACGTAATGTAAACTAAAAGAGCCATGCTATTTGCAGCATGACCCTCCTAGCAATATTTTAATAATAAGGGAATAATTTTAAAATCAATTGCTTCCTGTATTCCAACTGCGAAGCAACTCAATCAACTGATCTCCTGCATCTGGGATGTCCTCACAATAAATGCTTGCCCCTGGAACTACCTTTGCATTAGGGCAGAGCTCTTCAATCTCAGATATCGTATTTCCGTATCCACTGCTTCCATGAGTTATGATTAGATAGATTGTCTTTCCATCGAAATCATTATTCTCAAGAAATGTGGCAACAGGCATTGGAATCGAACCCCACCACAGTGGGTAGATAAGAATAATTGAATCATATTCTGAAACATCAATTGGCTCCACACCAGGTCTGGCTTGGGCTTTAAGCTCATCACCAGCCACCACAATCGTGTCACTGTAAGATGATGGATACTTTTCTCCAGTGAGAGTGATTGCTTCTGATTCGAATCCTGTGATGTCACAAACCATCTTCGCCAATAGCTGGTTGTTACCCATCATTTCTCCATCTGACATAAGGAGAGATGCACCAGAAACAGCATCAACATCTGGCTCAAAATTACTATTTCCCATTCTTGTAAAATATACTACCAGCGGCTTGTTTCCTTGCCATTCTATAGTTGCTTCTGGCTGCTTATCTGCATAGGAAATCTCCACGCTTCTCTTTTGACGATTTAAAAATGGTACTCCAAAGATACCAAGCGCGAAAGCAATTACACTTGCAATAACGATTCCCACAACAGCAAGTTTCTTTCTCTTAGCGTGCCAGAATCCGTGCATTCCACCGTGGATTACACCAAGCGTAAGTACAGCTGTAGCAAGATAACGGTGCAAATCTGCGCTGCCCATGAAATGGAACCAGGTAAACAAAAATCTTGATACCCCCATACTGCTGAGCATCAGAATTATGATTGTCAAAACCAGCAGTATAGTAATGATATCAAAAAATCTCCGAGAGGCAGGTTTTTCCTTAATCAGGATTGTCTTGGCCCACCAATTCTTAATGCAAAGATGAATAATGAGACATACAAAAAATCCTATTCCAAGCAGCTCGTGTAAATTGTTTCCAATAAACACGTACATCATCTGAACCAGCAGAATCACATACATAATAATGTCTACAACCACGCCTACCTTCTTTTTCATACACTCCTCCATTTCGTGCTAAAACTCTTATCCTATTTCTTGAAGATACTCAACAATTGGTTCTATAAGCTATCGTTTTCATTACATTTTTTATAGGTGTATAAAGAACCACCATAAATGTAAAATTACCTGCACAGTGAACCATATCCCACATTATTCCTGATACCCACCAGGAAAAGGCGGTATTAAATCCTGCAACTACTCCACCAGAACTTAATCCGATGAAAAAATATGTAATTGAACAAAGCATTCCAAAGCAGAGACCAAATATCCCTGATACAATTCCCCAGAATAATGCGGAATCTTCCTTCCTAAAAATCCATGTTATGAATACAAGCAATGGCCAGATATAAAGATACATTATCCACCATGTATTCATTCCATAGACGACACCTTCCACCAAGATAAACGCTGGAACAACTGCCGCCACTTTTCTTCCAAAATAAAGAGTGAACATAATCAGCCAAAATGTGGTCAGCTCGATGTTTGGTAAAAAACTAAGAGCCACTTTACATACTTCAATTACAGCAATCATCATCCCCGCCAAAGCAATATCTTTAGTGGTAAAACAGATTTTATTATTCATATTATTCTGCAGATTCATATTTCCAAGTATAGGTATCTCCATCACCTACTGGCTGCTCAGTTACACCATACTGTCCATACTCTCCATTTACATATAATGCCCAATAAGCATTGTCCTCAGCATAGATAGCCTGCTCTCCGTTGATTACTTCTACCATGAGACCATAATCACCTTCCTGGCCACTAAATGAGAAAGAGCTGTCACTAGCGGCTAACTCATCCATAGCATCCTTCAAATACTCAGCATCTGTGTTAACATCGTACTCTGAACTAGTGCCATTAGAATCTACTACTTCAATTACTATGGCCTTTTCGCCAACTGTGCCCTTAGCAGCAAACTTGTTGTAGCATAATAAAAAGCCACCAATGAGCGCTGCTAAAATAACCAAACCTACTACTATTTTCTTTGTACTTTTCTTTTCCATTTCAATATTCTCCTTTTCTTATTACACTTACTTTCATTTATATTCCATCGTAAATATTAAATTTTTTTTCTGCTAATTTATTCTTCTTATATTTTTCTTGAATTTCTCCTCAGGTAAGAAGCTCTTATATAATCTTTCATACAGATTCCAAGCCTCATCTTTATCCTTAAATTGAGTCTTTCCTGCTTCTAATATTATGTAGTTAACACCAAAACAATTTACACGAAGACCTGTGTCTCTACAGCTATTGCGTAGATAGAAGTTTAGACGCCTGGTTTGAAGCTTCTTTTGCTCTTCATCATCTGTATAGTCTGGATCTTCTACTTCTCCAAAAATTCTATCTGCTGTTTCAAGATAGTCATCTATAATACCTAGCAGATTCGCTCCTATACCCTTATTTCTAAATTCTGGAAAGATAGCTATATAATCTATTAGATAGCTGTTATCAAGCTTTACCATAAAGGTATAGCCAACCATTTCCTCTTTTTCATAAAGCACCAGGCAGTCATAAAAACCTTCATCTACTGATTTAAGAATCATATTCAATGGCTTCAATTCATCCTTGGGAAAATCTATTACCATATGCTCATTGTAGAGCTTCGTTATTTCGTTCTCATTTAATTGTTTTAAGTTCATATATCTGCTCTATTATCTCCAGTATTTCGTAACACTATATTAGAATATCTTTACCATAATAATTTCATCTCTATAGGTTCCATCCTTAAGCTTAAATGCTCTTGGATTTTTACCATATTCTTCAAATCCAAATTTTGAATATAAGTGTCTTGCTCTATCATTATCGCTGAAGACTCCTAATTCCACTTGTTCAAATCCATTTTCTTTTGCCTGATTCAATGCAGTCTGCATCATAAAGCTACCAAGTCCTAAGCCTGTATACTGCTGCCTAATTGACATTCCCAAGTATCCTCGATGAAGAAATTTAATGTGAGGTCTTACTACTCTCACTGCTAGATCTCCTACCATTTCATCACCGATATAGGCATTCACCATAAAGTCTTTTTCATCTTTTGATATACCCTCTAAAATGTCTTTCGTTCTTTCAAGATTGAAAGGTCCATCCTCTGGATATCTAGCCATGAAGTGTGTTTCTGCCGTGGTTGCCTCCCTATGCTTTACAACTTTTTGCGCATCCTCAGCAATAGCACTCTTTATCGTAACTTCCTGCCCATCTGGTAAAACATATTTCTGCTGTTTAATTATCATTCAATGTTGTCCTCACAAATATATTAAGTTCTTATATTACTATCCCATTACAATGGTCAATCTGGTGTTGGATAGATTCAGCAGTAAGCCCAGTATACTTGGCATGCTGTGGTTCAAAGTTTTGATTAAGGAAATCGACTTCAATCTCTTCATATCTGGTGCAAGGTCTTACTCCATCTAAGGAAAGACATCCTTCCTCAGTCCTATACTCGCCCTTCTTTTTGGTAATCTTTGGATTAATCATTACAAACTGAAAAGGACCAGCCGCAACAGCAATAATAGTCTTCCTTTCTCCAATCATGTTGGCACACATGCCAACACAGTGATCTATGTTTGCTCTAAGTGTATCCAGCAAATCCTGAGCTATCTGTGCATCCTTCTCTGTGGCGGGCTCACACTTCTGCGCCAAAAACATTTGATTTCTAATTATCTCTCGTACCATAATTTCTCTCCATCATTATAATAGCCTCTTCTACAGATACACACTGTGCAAATCTCTCAGGCCACATCATTTCGTTATAATACCTGTATGTTGTCTCACCGTTCATGTAATCATTATCAAAAGTAGAATTTGTTCCCTTTGGAATAATTACCTTGAAGCCTCTTTCAAAGGCAGATTTTACTGTTGCATCAATACAAAAATTAGTTTGTAATCCAACAATCATTAGGCGCTTATCTTCTTGTTCTTGTAAGTGTTGAGACAACTTCTCATTTCCAAAAGCGCTATTGATAGTCTTAACATAAACCTTTTCATGCTCGCTTGGAGCAACCTGATCTGCTATCTCATAGTCCTCATCTCCTACCGAAAAACCTGTTCCAGGACCATCATCATGCTGAACATAAATAATCTCAACATTCTTTGTTCTTGCAGCATCAATGACCTTCTTTGTCTCTCGTATGAAACTATCAAAATTATATAATCTGTTATCTGTAATTCCTTTTTGTATATCAATAACTAATAGAACCATTTATTCTCCCTAAATCCTCTTCCAAACACTCTTACTTATTTCATAGACTCCATCATGATAAGCACCTTCTCCTTCAAAGAAGGTTTCAAATCCGCATTTTTCCAGGACTCTTCCTGATGCTTTGTTTTCCAATAAACGAATTCCATAAACTTCATCTACGCCAACTTTCTTTGCTATAATCGGAAGAAATGCTTTTACTGCTTCCGTTGCATAGCCTTTGCATGTATGCTGTTTTGCAATATGGTACCCAATCTCCCATTTGCCTTCTCCAATGGGAACAAGTTGAACGTACCCTATATTTACATCATCCTCTTTCAAAAGCAATGCATAAACCATCGGCCCATCAGTGGAATTATATTGAGACATTAGGAATTCCACCGTATCCCTGGCCTCTTCCAATGTTTCAAATACTTCATCAGGTACAAATCTTCTTGTATCTTCATCTAATGAATTTCTGTGGACGTCCTCCACCATATCCATTGTCATCTCAACTATTAATAATCTATCTGTTTCAGCTAATATATTCAAAACGCTACACCTCACTTCAAAGCCAACACATAGACCTGGCAGGGATTCCACTCATCCCACAATAGTGGAAAAACTTCTAGTTCTTTAAAACCGCAGCTGATATAAAAATGGTTTGTCTTATCATAATCTTCATAGACTCCCATTTTTACAGTCTTAACCTGCATGAATTCATAGCCTTTAGCCTTAGCTATCTCTTTACCTCTTTCAACAAGCTGACGTCCTATGCCCTTCCTATGATACTCTTTTAAAACTCCCATCACAGCAATTTCCACAGTAGCTTTTCCTGTTTCCTTTAAGCACAAAAATCCTACGTCATTATTACCATCTCTAGCTACTAAAAATGTCCACTCTGCACTACGCGTAATGTAGTCTTCTCTACTCTCCTCAATTCCAAACCAATCGGTAAGAGCCTCCAAGATTTTCCTAGCTATGTTTTGCTTTTCTGTTGGATTAATTACTTCTATAATCATTATGTTTCCCCTACCATTCCAAAGTTAGCAATGTTTTTTTTGTAAATAAATCTCATCAAATCCCAAGTATCGCAACTAAGTAAAAAATAAAGCATCCTACACATTCATGCGATAAACATTTATTGTATTGTTGCTAAATTTTTTAAATCCTACTACAAAAATCAATTATCTCTTTTTTTCTAGGTTCTACATCCTCTTTATATTCAATCGATGTCAGGCCCATTTGAGCAACGGACTCTATATCAAGATGACCATAAAAATGTTCAATAGTACTGATGATTCTTTCGCATTCCGGCATATTAGGTCCAGTTCTCAAAGCAATCGAATATCCCTTCTTTCCAGGCTTAATTGCAGCATGGGGTTCATGTGTGTTGCACCAAGGTGTGCACCTGTCAATAAATGCTTTAAACTGGCCAGGTACATCTGCCCAGTAAGATGGTGAAACAGACACTATAATATCTGCCTCATCATATTCACGCATAATTTTCTCGATTACCGAAGAATCATCCATTACACACTTTGCAGTATTGTGACAAGAGCGACACCCTCTGCAGAAGTCAAATGAGTAATCATCTATTCTCCCTTTTCTTCCATACCAGCAGAATAATTGTAAATGATAACAACTGAGCTATTGCCACGCGAATAATCATCATTTCATCCACGCCGCTTTCTGTAATTACATGAAGCAGATTTGTAGCAATGCAATTGTTGAAGAAATGGTCAGCCATTCCTGCATAAAGACTTCCAGTCATACGATAAAGCAGTCCCCATTTGATACCCATTAGCCCAGCAAGAATAATATATCCCACGCTAAGTCCAATAAATGCTCCAATGTTAATATCACCATCAATCAAATTATGGAGTGGTGTCACAATATGCCATACTCCAAATAAGAATGCCTGAAACAGTAATGCAAACTTAACAGAATGATCAATACCGTAAATACGATAAAAAAGTCCTCTAAATGTGCCTTCCTCCATAACTACGTTTATGATATTGAAGAACACACACATCAGGATAAATCCAATTCCAGTATGAACATCAGCTTCCCCCGTCAGAGAAAATCCTGTAGTGAAAATTCCAAATCCGATATCGTACCCCTGGCTTTTGAGAATAATGATTTCTGCACCATATGAAATAATAAACGAGCAAATGGCAATCAGTAATCCTATGCCGATGTGTTTTATAAATCCAGTTTTGGCAAACCCTATATCAGACAATTTCCAGTTAAGGCTTCGCACCACTCGGAAAACTACGAGAATTCCAAATACCTTATTGATGAAATTCTCTCCAAAAATAGTTTCATCCATCCTAAGGACGATAGCTTCAAATCCATGTACTAATATCAGAATTGCAAATATTATCCAGCAAGATAATAATGTGTTTTCTCTTATTTGCTTGTTCATGTATTTAAGTCTCCTTGTTGCAATCATTTTCTCCCATACAAATGCATTAACATGCTACAAAGCATAGGCCACAATCCCCACCACTGCTGACATCCATATCAGCATTATAGGATTAATAGCTTTTTTCATAATTATCCTTGAACCAAAATATATAAACGCAATACCACAGGTTAATCCAATAGTAAGTATATCTGTCTTACCATCAAATAATAGTCCGCAGTTCTTTAAAATCATAAGTGCACCTGTCACTAAAATAATTCCAATAATGCAAGGCTTCAAACCACTTAAAGCAGCTTTAACATACTGATTTTGAAGGAACCTATTCATTATTACCATAATAATCAGAATGATAAAAAATGCAGGTAAAACAACTGCTGTGGTTGCTATAGCGGCTCCCAGCAATCCTCCTTTTTCGCTACCCACATAAGTAGCCATATTTACCATAATCGGCCCAGGAGTACTTTCACTTATGGCAATCATGTAGGTTAACATTTCATCATCGAGCCAACCATTTGCCATAACAACATCTCTGATAAGAGGTATGACCGCATACGCTCCTCCAAATGAGAACAACCCAACTTCTAGGAAGCCTATAAAAAGATCCAAATAAATCATTCCTTCATATGCTCCATTCTCAAATTATTATTGATGGAAAAAACTACTATTCCGATAACTGCAGATGCAAGCATTAGCACCATTGATGAAATGTTTAGCGCAAAGACATTTATTAGAATCATTGATACAACAGCAAAACAAACCATTATTACTTGCATTGGCTTTTTCTTCATCTTTTTTAACATCTTGATTGCAGCATCAACAATAAGGATACCAACTGCTATCTTGATTCCTTTAAATGCATTAGCCACCCAGGTTATCTCTAAAAAATGATTTAGGAATTTTGATATCAAATAGATTATTACGAATGAAGGTAAAACCATACCAAGTGTAGCTGCAATTGCTCCCGGAAATTCACCTTTCTTATATCCTACATAAGTTGCACAGTTAATTGCTATCGGTCCTGGTGTGGACTCAGCTATAACTGTAACCGTCATCATCTCGTCGTGTGTTATCCATTTTTTGTTTTCTACGCATGTATTCTCTATAAGAGAAATCATTGCGTAACCTCCACCAAAGGTAAACATACCTATCTTGGCAAAAGTAAAAAATAAATCTATTAATATAGGCAAAACTATTCCTCCATTTTGCATTTCGTTCATTCAGGATTGAACGGTCCACTCGGTCCACTCTATATGATTCTTAACCAGCGTCCTGATTCGTTCCTCAAAACGTACCTTCGGATACTGTGACCCCAAATCAGTTCTCTTTATAAATTCAATATATTCCTCAGCAGAAATGCGCTCTTCTGTAATTGTAAACTTAACTTTTGGCATTGATATTCTCCCTTAAAAATTAGATTTACGGAATATTTAACATCTCATGTCATTTTTGCCGTAGTCAATTTTGGTATATTGAACCTCTTTACGGAACAACTAGCTTAAAACAATTGTTTTTCCGTAGTAATTTTGAATCAAATCACTTACATCCTTGCAACATGCAAAAAATCCTACGGAAAACAAGGACATAAACTCTTAATCTTCCGTAAAAGCAATGTTAACTACAAAAATGACTACGGTAAAAAAGGCTATAAAACGTGTATATTCCGTAAATTATCGTTTCATGAAAAATTCTTGCGAACCATAGCTGAGTAGTTGTCATATTGTCTAAATCCATATTTCTCATAGAATGGAATTGTTTTAGGATTAGATGGAATGATTTTCACATACAAGAGATTCTCATAAAAGCTCATAATCTGTTTCATTAGATTATCTCCAATGTGATAGCCCTGATATGCTGGGTCTACCAAAAGATAGTGGAGAAATGCCACAGTCTCTCCATCATCTAATGCACGAACCAACCCAATTAACTTATCTCCATCCCATGCAGATATAACTCTAGAAGAATTGAGCATTGCTCTAACTAGTTTTTCTGGGTATTTTCCTGATTCCCAATTAACTGAAAGAAATAATCTCTGCAATTGGTCAACTGTAAATTCTTTAGTCTGCTTATACTCAATCATTTTCAATCACCTGTTTATAATCCCTTTTAATATATCTTCTCTATTTCTTCAGTTATGTCATATGTTTCTTTGAATACTGCCAAATCATCAGCATTCTTTATAAGCATCACTTCTTCAAATGCACCAGTGTTAATGTCTTTGAAGCCTGCCACCTGTTCTCCATTACAGATAGAAGCTTTTATTACAGGTTTCTTGGATGATTTGTCATAGGTTTTCTTCTCAATCTTTTTCTTGAAAAGCATAAGCCATCTCCTCGCGAAATAATACTGATACATGTGTAATCTTGTTTTCGGGATCTGAGTATTCCTTCTCAAAATGCATACCTATTGATTCCGCTG
This sequence comes from Pseudobutyrivibrio sp. 49, assembly GCF_900100545.1. Lineage (GTDB taxonomy): Bacteria > Bacillota > Clostridia > Lachnospirales > Lachnospiraceae > Pseudobutyrivibrio. Next base: position 30,081 of record NZ_FNDP01000021.1, on the reverse strand, counting down.
TCTTATATGAACCAACATTTGTGTATTTGCAATATGAATAGAGTGCTGGGTAATTCGTGTTGTCAAACGCCCAGTCCCTGACAGCTGCTGCCGCTTCCTTTGCATAGCCTTTGCGCTGATGATCTGCACGAATGTGATAACCAATCTCAGGTAACATCTCCCCATCAATATTCTGAAGTGTCAATCCGCAATCTCCAATCATCTCTCCGGTATCTTTCAAGCATACAGCCCACAGTCCAAAACCATCCTTATGATAGCGATTCATATTTCTTTCAATCCAATCTCTGACTCTTTTCTCGTCAAAAGTATATGGATAATGCTGCATGATGTCTCTATCAGCGAGAACTTTGTATAATGCATCAAAGTCATCCATATTCATTTCACGAAGAAAAAGTCTTTCTGTTTCCAAAATAATTGTCTGTTCCATTTATGTCTCTCCTATTGTTTTGTCAAAACCATACATTCTTCTGAATCTGTAAATCCTATTCTTTTATAGAGTGGTCTTCCCAATGTGGTTGCATCAAGACTGATTTCTGTGGCGCCTTTTTCCCAAGTTTTCTCAATTAACAACTCAACCATCTTTTGAGCTATCCCCTGTCGGCGATATTCTTCTCTTGTGTAGACATTCATAAGATGGGCTCTTTTGCCTGTTGGGTGATTAAATGTAGGCATTATCCTGATAAAACTCATAGATGCACATCCAATAACTTCACCTCCATCACTGGCAAGAACCGTCATCTGATCTCCATTCAAAAAGTAATCGCGACTCTCATTTTTCAGTTCATCTGAATACACATAATCTTCTAGCAGATTATTCACGACCTTAAGCATTTCAAGGCGAATACTCATCAAACTATCTATATCATCTTTTGTAGCAATTCTTATATCAACCATTTTCGTCTGCTCCCAAAGTTAATTAATCTCACCTGTATAGCTGATTTGCGCTAAACAAATCACAATATTTAATCTGTGAATCATAGAAACTATGATTTTCATCAATAGGCCACTGTGCTTTCACTTCATCGTTTATTGTTTCATCTTCCTGTATTGATTCAGGATACGTGTAAGCATAAAAAAATGCTCTTTGCTCCCAGACTTCATTTATCGAAGACGGATACTTAAATTCCTTGTCATCACTCTTAAACAAGCTTGAAATATGAGGGAGCTTCTCCTTTACCATCCCTTCAGCCAGCAGTCGATTCACCTGTGGATACAAATGTCCAAATCCACATATGACCAGGACTTTTTTATTATCATAGAGTTTAAGTTTCTCAATTATTTTTTGATGAATATGATCATCCCTATCATCCGTGGTGGTATTTCGTTTGTAATTATCGTTATCTACTTTCCAGTAATCTATCATTTCCACAGGAATATCATTATCCTGGCAATAGCAATATGTGATACACATATCAACAGGCCCATCCACGACCCCATACTGTTCGTAGTTTTCTTCTCTTGCCTCGATAAAAATAACATCAGGATCTATGTTTTCTATTGCATTTAGCATTTCTTCAAAAGAATAATTTGATATGGTGTCAAAGTGATTGGTGTGGAATGTACCCATTAGATATACTTCCTGACCATCTGCACTTTGCATTCTCTTAACTGTAAAGTTTTTAATGTTTATATAAATAACAGTGACCAGAACAAGCACTCCTCCAAGCACTGCAGCAATACATATAAGCACTTTTTTCAGTTTAAAATGTTTATTCATCTTTCTGCTCCGCAGCTATCGTGTGTACTATCTCCGAGAATTCTTCTGAACGTGATTCCAAAAGACCGTGAGTTGCATTTTTCATCACAAACATTTCTTTATATGGAGCGTTCACATTATCAAAGTATTCGCAGGCAAGCTGGTAGTTGGTCTGATAATCCATATCTCCATTTATATTGTAGTAGGCTACTTTGTATTCGTATTTACGAAGTAGAGATAGCTTTGACATTTCATCATTAGCCCAAAAAGCCAAATACGGTTCGAACTCCTTACTACCATTTGTCAGATATCTAACATAATCCTTTATCGAATAGTTTGGATTGAAAATCACTGTGGTATAGAGATTATAGTCAGAACCATCTTTCATCATGCCATAGCCATATCTTTCCAAAGTAGCGTTTCTTGCCTGTAAAGCCTCTAAGGAATCTTCTTTGTCAGGAGACCATTTTGCAAGTATTGCCTTCCCTTCTTCGTCGCCCTCGCTCCATTCTTGTGCCGCATCGTAAAGCCTTTGCTCATTCTCTTTAGGATCGATAAATTGTCCTGTGCCAATAAATGCTTCATAGTATTCAGGATACTCCAGAGCTAAGTTGGCACCATACAAGGAACCCCACGAATGTCCTAGAAGAGTAATCTTATCTTTACCCATATAGTCAAGTAGGAACTCAGTAATCTCCTTGCCGTCCTGCATCAAGATATCTGCTGTTATAGTTTCTGTTTTAGAAGTATTGTAGCTTTTTCCACAGCCACGCTGATCCCAAGTGACTACCGTGTAAACATCACTCCATTTTCTTGTGAACACATAATCAAAAATACTCGTTGATGAACCTGGACCGCCGTGAAGATAAAGTAAAACTGGATTATCCTTATCCTGTCCATAGATATTTATCCATTGCTTTGTTCCATTAATATCTACATACATTGATTCATTTATCCCACCCTCAGGTGTTCTGTTATTAATTATTCTGCCTATGAAATGTGCCACTAGAATAATTGCTATGAAGGAAATGATAGCAATTATTATCACTTTAAAAATCTTTTTTATTCTTCGTATCATCCGTAATTTCTACTTTCTATTATCCCCAAATAAGCCATGATATTAATGCTGCCAGAGCTGGATATAAAATGATAGAAGCATAGTCTCCCCCCTACAAATATGAATTTGCTCTATAGTTTTTCACTATACGACTATAAGTAGCTTATATTGAAAATCATGCCTTCCAAGGACGATTTCCCTCTGTCCATCCTTTATGCTTCCAATACTCCATGTCCTTAGGATTGTATCCATTCTTTTGTATAAATCGACATAGCATAAACCAAGCCTTTAATTTTATTCCTGGCTTCACGTTCCCATTATTGCTTTTTATATCAGCCGCAAGTCTATCCATGTCCTTGTGTATCTTAGCCATTTTCTTTTCAGAAACGTCCTCCCAGCTTGTAGCTGCCACAGCCATTCCATATTTATAAATCTTTGCAATTCCCCAATTAAATAGGCTGTCTGCCATATCCTTGTTGGTAGACTTCATGCCTGCCCCTGCTGCAGTACTTATGCAAACACCTTGCTTTTTAAACATCTTTTCCTCTGGCCTGTGCACCATCCAGCGATAGCCAAGATGATCCAAGAACGCTTTCATGGAACCGGTTGAATGCATAACATAAACAGGACTTGTAAGTATTACTACGTCAGCCTCATCAAGAGCATCTACAATAGGCTTCAGCTTTTCATAATGTAGGCAAGTATCTTCGCCCTTTGTAAAACAGCTTGTACACCCCAGGCAAAACTCTCCAAAATCTTTTGGAAGAAAAAACTCCTTTGTTTCGCCACCAATTTTATCAGCCAACTCCTTACCAATATGATAAGTCGACCCCTGATGATTCTGCCCATTAATTATTAATGTTTTCATAACTTTACCTCCACTCCTAAATTACGCTGAATTATATCTGATTACAAGGTTTAAATCAACAAACCCTATAACATGGTAATCATCTAAATATCTAAAAGATTAATGCTCTACTCCATCCACCTATAGCGCTATTTCCTTTGTGGCAAGCTTTTCTCTAAATCTCACATCATGCTCCACCAAAAGCATGGTAGGCTGATACTCCTCAATCAGCTTTTCTATCTGCATCCGTGAAAACACATCGATGTAATTTAGTGGCTCATCCCAGATATACAAATGGGCTGAAGTAAGCAGACTTCTAGCTATGAGGACCTTCTTCTTTTGCCCCTCAGAATAGTCCTCTATATTCTTTTCAAACTGAACTCTGCTCATATCCAACTGGCTCAGTATCGAAAGAAACAGGCTATAGTCTAATCCATTTTTTAGCGCATAGTCTTTCAAGCTGCCTTTAAGCCAGGAGGTATCCTGATTAATATAAGAGATGACAAGATTTGGTGCCACATTCAGCGTTCCTTCGATGTCAAGATTTGATACATCGCCAGCACTGGCTTTTGCCAAAATCGCCTTTATTAATGTGGATTTTCCACAACCGTTCTCGCCACTTAAAAATACTCTCTCTCCTTGAAGCAAATCAAAGGATAAATCCTTAATGACAGGCTCTGTGCCATCCTGATATTTCAAAGTCAAATCCTTGCAATCAACCAACACCTTCTTATAGTGCTCCATTGGCATAACTTTCAGGTCGATTGGTTCCTCCAAATCCTGAAGTAAGCCCTCTTTCTCAGCTATTTCACGGTCCATACGCTTTTCGAAAGACTTCACTCTCGCCTGCATTTTCTTGGTCTTAGCGCCAATGTAGGATCTGGTTGCTATGCTTCTGTCATTTTCCTTAATTGGGTCAAAACCAATCTTTCTTGCCTCACCTTTCTCCGCCCATCTGGAAGATCTGTCCGCTGTAGCCTTTAGCTTTCCAATTTCTTTTAAATGCTTATCATTCTCATGCTTTGAAAATGCATCTGCTTTTGCTTTATTTTCCCACCAACTTGAAAAGTTTCCTGACTGAACCTCTATTGTTGCTCTGTTTAAAACCAGCACATGGTCAATACATGCATCTAGCAAATCTCTGTCATGAGAAACAAGGATAAATCCCTTCTTTGATGCCAGGTAATTCTTTATGATTTCACGAGCCTCCATATCCAAATGATTTGTTGGCTCATCAATCAACAGGAAGTCATTCTCTCCAGAAAACAATACAGCAAGCATAACCTTGGTACGCTCCCCGAAACTCAAGGTCTTAAAGGGTCTGTAAAGCAGTTCTGCATCTATTGATAGCTGAGGCAGTTCACACATAACTCTCCAGCTTTCCACAGATGGCTTCCATTTTTCCATAAGCTCATCTGCCGTCTTTTCCATATCCGTCCCACTGACCTTATATGGGAAATAATCGAAAACGACATTTGTAGAAATGCTTCCCTCGTAGTCATATCTTCCCAAAAGCAAATTCAAAAATGTTGTCTTTCCTTTACCATTTCTACCGATGAATCCAAGCTTCCAATTGGTATCTATAGAAAAGGAAACATTCTCAAAAATATCGTCAAAGCTTCCCTCATATGCAAAAGTAAGATTTGTAACATTAATTTGTGCCATAAAACCTCCAATACCCAATAAAAAAAGTCTGTATTTGCATACGCAAAACAGACTCGCTAAAAAATCCTATATAATCACCTACTGGTGCAGACAAGGATGAATAAAGCGATAATCTAATTTAAGCGTACACAAACCAGCCTGTTTCTCAGGCCATAAAAACCTATGTGATTACTTAAATTAAACTATCTTGTTCTCATTTCCTCACCCACACACATATACAGTGTGTTCTTTCCTAATATTTTCTTCAGTATAATACGCTCTAAATAGTAATGCAACAGTTTTTTATTAAAGTCCTTTATAATGCTTCGCCAGATAAAATGAAAATAGCAAAAGACCTATGGTTTCCATGCCGTGATAAATTACCGAAGTCCAGACGATACTGATAATTTTGATTTCCATATCAAAGGTTATCATCTGAAAAATACAAAAAGCTAATATAAAAACTGCGGTTATAATCACAGACAAAATCTTTAAAAATCTATCTTTCAAAAATACTGCCGATACAAATATTCCAATAATTAATGCGGAAAACATTCCAATATATTTAAAGCCATGAGTGGAATTATAAATAGCTGAAAAATCCACCGCATGCTCGAAAGTATCCATTGGGATAAGTCGATATAAATCACTTACAAAACGCTTGTATTGATAACTTGATACTATAGACATCACCTGTATAAAAATCATTATGGACGCCCAAATCTCAAGAAGGGAATAAATATCAGATGCCTTAAGGGTAGAGATTCCATCAGGAATATACTGCTTTTGCAATAATCCCATTTTTTCAACATCGTCTTCCATAACTATACTCATGATGTTTTTCATTTGCTTTAAACTATGTCCAAAAATAATAGCAATCAGCAGAATAACTATTATCTGAATAGATATATTAAAAACAAAAATGGTGCTATTGAGCATATCTGGCTCACTTAGATTTGAACTGAAAAAGAATCTGGACATGGCATTAAGACATTGCGAAAGCAATCCTATACATGCAGATAAACATATTGATTTAGAAAGATAATGTTTACGTGTGTTTAGATACATTTTGTTTCCCTAAGTATTTATAACTCTCCCATAGTTACCTGATTTTTTCCATTTTGCTTTGAAGTATATAGATTTTCGTCTGCGCGTCTTAGCACATCCTCATCACCATAACGGAAACACTGAACATCCGATTTTATCTCAGTTTGGAGAAGCTGCCCTAAGCGTTGTAATACTCTATCACCTTCTATATGCCCATAGGTATCGTTAACATGTTTGAAATCATCAATATCCATCATGATAACGCCATATCGGACATTGCTTTTCTTACATCTAAATAATTGTCTTGTAAATACTTTTCTATTCAACAGAAGTGTCAAACCATCATATCTACTATTTAATAACATAACGAAGCATTATCTCACGATAAACGTCCATGTAGAACATATCATGACCTTCCCATTTATCCAACTTTTCCCTACACTCATCAAATCTGCCGGTTTCTACATACACTCTGGCAAGCCAGGCATCATTAATAGCCCTATAGGTTTCCTCGTATATATTTGTATGGGACTGATCCAGATAAATATTAACCGTGTAATCCTTATCGTCACTCTGTTCCAAATAAAAAAGAGCATAGCCCAAGTATCTATAATAAGACATGGGCTCGCCCTTTTGCATATATATTAGACTGGCTCTTTCGTAGAGTCTTCCTAAATCTCCATTATAAAAATGTCCTGAATCAATCCAGTCCAGAATTTGCGATAATTCATCATCCATTGTATCCCACGAAAATACCAAATCATTATTAATTAATTCGGTTACTTTTTCATGGTTAGACTTCTTTTCGAAGTAAATGTCAACATGGTAAAGAGACTGCACAAAGCACAATGCAGCTATTGCAAGAATAACACCTATAATTACTTTACGATTAAAGGATTTATTCATAGCTCCAAACCATCCTACCAACACTTATTCCGTAGATATTTTATCGAATTCATATGTAAAATCTGTGTTGAAATTCTAGTTAATTTGAAACTGTAGACGAAGCCGCCTCGGAATTCTTTCTATCCACCATCATGTGTTGTAACGCAATGAGAATAGCCACTATAGTCTTCTCATGCTCAGGCTTATAGATGTCGATGCAATATTTATCATGGATAGATATCATCTTCTGAGATATGACTGCTAATATCTCATCATTAGCATCAAATAATTCAAAATTTAATCCAACAAAATTGCCCTTAAGCTGCCAACCTAAACCTTCGATATTTGTAACATCCTTGATTATATGGAAAATCTCATTGGATAGCTGGAACTCTGTACCATCAGCCATGTTAACAAAATGTCTCTCATGGAAAGAAAAAATCTGCTTTTCAATGTGAGCCACCTGATGGTCATTAGCATCAAAAATATCTGTCTTATCTTTTATAGTAGGAAACTTAGTGCGTGCCACATAAACTACATTCTCATTATCATCTGTTATTGTAATTTCATGACGAAGTGTAATCACCTTAGTACTTGTAAACAATGAGCGTACTGGTGCACCAAATCTCTCTACATTACTATCATTCGCAGACTCTCCTGCTTCCCTGTACTTTGAAAATAATCCCATCTCACTTACCTCCTGTAATTTATATGGATTTTACCTTAATTCTCCATATATTACAATTTTTGTGGCATAGAAATTTCTTTTCAATATTTCCCTATAATTCCTACGGCAACACATATTTGTTTATACAATTTCATAACAATGTATAGATTTTCAAACAATCACTATTTGTTGATTATTGTTGAAATATAAACAGCTGACTACTATTAAGGTAGATAGGAGAATTAATGGAGGGTAAATATATGACAAATTCTTTATCGAAATTCAATCATTCCCTTGAACGAAAAGCTTTTTCTATTGCTATCAACAAGTTTCTTAAGAACCTCGATGACGATAAAACAAATCGAACAGATTATTATCTTACACTTGTTGATTATGCTGAGAAGTTTTGGGGTAAAAATGGTGCTAAAAAAGAAAGCCTTGATAAGGTAAAAGCAGCATTCCAATCCCCTGATAATCGTTGGGTAAATTTCATTAATAAGGTAATCGACGAATCAAATCCAGAATATCTTCATAAAATGGCGTTAAATCTTGGATATGAAGCCTTTTTCAGAGGTACAAAAATGATTCGCTCAAACCGTGAAAAATACGGTTGCAATATTCCTTGGCTAATTCTTTTTGATCCCACAATGGCCTGTAATATGCATTGTGTAGGCTGCTGGTCTGGCACCTATGGTCATAAAGTAAGACTTAGCTTTGAAGAAATGGATAAAATTGTCACTCAGGGAAAAGAGCTTGGTGTTTATCTGTACATGATGACTGGGGGAGAGCCAATGTGTGCAAAGAACGATATCCTCAAGCTTTGCGAGAAACATAATGATTGTTTCTTTGCTGCTTATTCAAATTCAACTTTTATTGATGAGGAGCTCTGTAAAAAGGTCGTTGAGTTAGGAAACCTTACTTTTATGCTTTCTATCGAGGGCACACCAGAAACTAATGATAAGCGTAGAGGTGAAGGACACTATGAAGCTGTAATGAAAGCCATGGATTTACTTCAGAAATATGGCATCGTCTATGGTACATCTATCTGCTATACCAGAGATAATATTGAAGCTGTAACTAGTGATGAATTCCTTCGTTTTATAGCCTCTAAAGGCGCTCGTTTTGGCTTCTATTTCCACTATATGCCAGTAGGAAACAATGCTGTAAAAGAGCTGATGCCTACAGTAGAGCAGCGTAGAAAAATGATTGAAAGAATCCGAGATGTTCGCTCAAACAATAGTGATATCGAATTCTTCCCTATGGATTTTCAGAATGATGGTGAATTCGTAGGTGGATGTATTGCAGGTGGACGAAATTACTTCCACATCAATTCAAATGGCGACGCCGAGCCTTGCGTATTTATCCACTACTCTGATTCTAATATAAAGGATAAGTCCATCCTTGAGATATTACAGAGTCCTTTGTTTATGGCATATCATGATGGTCAACCTTTTAACAGAAACCACTTACGTCCTTGTCCAATGTTGGAAAACCCAGAGCTTCTGCGCAAAATGGTAAACGAAACAGGCGCTCACCAGACAAATTTGGAATCACCTGAATCTGTAGACCATCTTTGTGAAAAGGCTGATGATTACGCAAAAGAATGGGCTCCTGTAGCAGATGAAATATGGGCTAGCCAGACTCACAAGACTCCTGCTTATCAGAATTACTCTAAGTATCATAGAGATAATCCTGAGCTTGCAGCCTTTGATCAAAGACAACAAAGTGTTACCCACAAAACCAACACGACAAAGCATCATCATTCTCATACACATAGAACCGCATAACAAACATAAAAAAAGGTCTGGGACAAGCCCAGACCAAGAGAATATAATGAAGAAAATAGACACCTCATCCGTCAGCTTCGCTGACACCTTTCCCTCAATGGGAAGGCTTTTTATTTAGATGCTGTTTTCTTATTATTGAGAATTTCGAATACTACGGCGCCAAGAAGAACGACACCCTTAACAACCTTCTGCCAGTTAGCATCGATACCCATGAGGGACATACCAAGGTTGATAACACCGATAAGTGTAGCACCGACAATCATACCAAATACAGAACCTGATCCACCGTAAGCAGATACACCACCTACTACGCAGGCAGAAATTGCATCCATCTCGTAGTTTGTACCAGCTGTAGAGTTTGCAGCTTGGAAACGAGCCATTGTAAGGAATGCAGATACAACTGTAAGTACTGCCATGTTAAGGTATGCAATGAACATGATACGCTTTGTATCAATACCTGAAAGTCTTGTTGCTTCCTTGTTACCACCGATTGTGTAGAAGTAACGTCCAATATCTGTCTTAGAAGTGATGAAGCTGTAGATAAGAACGATTACAGCTACCCAAATAAGGGAATAAGGAACACCACCTGCAAGAGCGAACTTGTAACCAAAGAGCATGATTACAAAGCAGATAAGAACTGACTTAACAACAACCTTTACAAAGCTGTCAGCAACATATCCCTTCTTAAGTTTTGTCGCGCGTTCTCTGAAGAGAAGGAATACTACAAGTACAGATGCAATAAGAGCAATTACAATACTTGTCATGTTGTACTGAACACCACCGATTCTTGGGCCACCGAAAAGATCGTTCATCTTTCCTGAGAAGAGACCACAGAAATCTGCTGGAAGTGGGCTGATGTTTGAATTACCGTTAAGTAATGCAACACCCCATCCACGAAGTGCAAGGAAACCTGCAAGTGTAGCAATCCATGGTGGAATATTGATATACGCAATTACGTATCCAAGAACACAACCATAAATTACACCAACGAGAAGCATAACGAGAATACCAACGATTGTTGGAGCTCCCATATTTACCATAACCTTTGCGCCGATAACACCTACTAAACAAACGAATGAACCGCAGGAAAGATCGATGTTACCACCTGTTAACATACACATCAGCATACCAGTTGCAAGAACATAAACGTATGCGTTCTGTGTGATAAGTGCATTGAACTGACTTGGCATCAACATTGTGCCGTGTGTTGTAGCGTTAAAGAAGAGAACAACCAGGACCAGTACAATGAGCATAGTGTTTTCTTTAACTATCTTTAAAATTTTGTCTTTCACTTTTCGCTCCTCCCTTCCTATTTCTTCTCTCTCTTAGACATAACATCAAAGATTACCGCTGCGAGAAGTACAAGGCCTTTTACAACCTTCTGATAGTTGGCATCAACACCCATGATTAACATACCCTGGTTGATAACACCCATTAAAAGAGCACCGACAATCGCTCCGAATACTGAACCTGTTCCGCCGTAAGCTGAAGCACCACCGATGAAGCAAGCACCGATTGCATCCATCTCGTAGAACTGACCATACGTAGGCTGAGCTGATGCTGCACGAGCAACTGTAAGGATACCAGCAAAGGCTGCTAAGAATCCCATATTCGTATATGCGAAGAAGTAAACCTTCTTTGTGTTGATACCAGAAAGCTGTGTAGCCTTCTCGTTACCACCTACTGCATATAAGTATCGACCGATTGTAGTCTTTGTTGTAACGTAGTTATAAACAAGTACGATAAGGATAATCCAAAGAAGTGATGTTGGAATTCCCTTATAACCTGCAAGCTTGTAAGCAAGGAATAAAATTACTAATGAAATAATAACGAGCTTTACATAGAAGCCAGTTGCGCTTGTTGTATCGTAACCCTTACGAGAAGCTCTTGCTCTCTTTCTGATTGAGAAGAAAGCGTATAAAACAACGGCGATAACGCCTGCTAACAAGCATGTGATGTTAAGTCCATCACCGTGGAAGAAATCTGGAATGTAGCAATCGGCGCCGCCACCAAAAACATTAAGGAATGTCTTGTTTGAAATTGATACCGCATATCCGTTAAGAACTACATTTGAAAGTCCTCTAAAAGCATACATACCAGCAAGTGTTGCGATGAATGGTGGAACATTTACATATGCAACCCAGAAGGCCTGCCATGCACCAACAAGAATACCTACAAGTAACATAACGATTACTGCTACCCATACGTTTACTTTCTTGTCCATAAGCATTGCTCCGATACCGCCTACGAAGCAGACTACTGAACCAACAGAAAGATCGATGTTACCACCAGTTAAAATACAAAGTAACATACCAGTTCCAAGAACGAATACATAAGCGTTCTGTGAAAGAAGGTTGTTTACGTTCTGAGACAGAAGGATTGTTCCGCCTGTTCCAACGTAGAAAATTCCAATAACTATCACCAGGGCGATAACCATGGTGTACTTTTTTAATGTATTTCCAATATTATTTGAAACCATGTTTTCTCTCCCTTCTATGACTTAAGGATGCAAGACATGATGCTCTCCTGAGAAGCCTCAGAACCAGCCATTTCACCAACCATCTTGCCCTCGTTCATAACATAAATTCTATCTGACATACCAAGTACCTCTGGAAGCTCAGAAGAAATCATGATAACTGACTTTCCTGCTGCTACAAGGTCATTGATAATACAGTAAATCTCATACTTGGCACCAACGTCGATACCTCTTGTTGGCTCATCAAGAATAAGTACATCTGGGTTTGCAAACATCCACTTAGCAAGAAGAACCTTCTGCTGGTTACCACCTGAAAGGTTACCAACGTTCTGCTCAACTGTTGGGCACTTTGTCTTAAGCTTATCTCTGTAATCCTCAGCAACCTGATATTCCTTATCCTGATCGATTACTCTCTTAGAGCAAAGCTCTGAAAGATTTGAAAGAGTTGTATTAATCTTAATTGGATTTGTAAGAACAAGTCCATTACCCTTTCTATCCTCAGTAACATATGCAATCTTGTGCTTGATTGCATCCTTAATATTCTTAAGGTGAACCTCTTCTCCGTTTAAGAAAAGCTGTCCTGAGATGTTTGTTCCATAAGCCTTACCAAAGATACTCATGGCAAGCTCTGTACGGCCAGCACCCATAAGTCCTGCAATACCAACAACCTCACCCTTACGAACGTTCATGGATACACCATCAACAACCTTACGCTCTGCAAACTGTGGATGGAATACTGTCCAATCCTTAACCTCCATAGCGATGTCGCCGATTTTAACATCATGACGCTTTGGGAAACGGTCTGTCATTTCACGACCTACCATGCCCTTGATAATTCTGTCTTCAGAAATATCATCTTTAGTCTTATCAAGTGTTTCAATTGTAGAACCATCACGGATAACAGTGATTTTATCTGCTACATAAGAAACCTCATTAAGCTTGTGGGAAATAATGATAGATGTCATTCCCTGCTTTTTGAACTCAAGAAGTAAATCAAGAAGTGCCTTTGAATCTGTCTCATTAAGAGATGAAGTAGGCTCATCAAGAATAAGTAACTTAGCATGCTTTGCAAGTGCCTTCGCAATTTCAACAAGCTGCTGCTTACCAACACCGATATCTTTTATAAGTACACGGCTGCTTTCTGAAAGACCAACCATCTTCAGATACTTATCAGCCTCTGCATATGTTTTGTCCCAATCAATAGCTGCTTTCTTTCCCTGCTCATTACCAAGGAACATGTTCTCACCAATTGACATGTAAGGAATAAGGGCTAATTCCTGATGGATAATTACGATTCCCTTTTCCTCTGAGTCCTTAATCTTCTGGAACTTACAAACCTCTCCATTGTATACAATGTCGCCTGTGTAAGAACCAAATGGGTAAATTCCACTTAATACATTCATCAGAGTAGACTTACCAGCACCGTTCTCGCCTACAAGAGCGTGAATCTCACCTTCTTCTACCTTAAGATTAACGTTATCAAGGGCCTTTACGCCTGGGAACTCTTTGGTGATGTTGACCATCTCAAGTATTGTTTTTCCCACTTGTATTACCTCCCTATAAAAAAACTTTAGAATAACTAATGTGTATTCTCTTCAAAATATTCTCTTTTGTTTTAGCCTTAAATATAGGGCAGGTTTCCCTGCCCTATAAAGCTGTTTTGGGTTTTAGATGTGAAAGCATCTAATTAGTCTGCTAACTGATCCTCTGTGTAGTAACCAGAATCAATAAGGAGTTCCTTGTAGTTGTTAGCATCTGCGAATACTGGCTCGCAAAGGTATGAAGGAACGATTCCGTTTCCGTTGTCGTATGTCTTCTCATCGTTAACATCTACTGTCTCACCGTTAAGGATCTGACCTACCATCTTAACTACCTGTGAAGCAAGTGTACGTGTATCCTTGAATACTGACATAGACTGCTTTCCAGCGATCATGTTCTTTGTGTTCTCGATATCGCAATCCTGACCTGTGATGATTGGATATTTACCCTTGTAGTTTGCTGCAAGTGCGTTCTCAACACCAAGTGCTGTAGAATCGTTTGAGCAGAGGCAGATATCAAGGTCATCGCTAGCGTAGTTAGAAGAAAGGATTGTCTCCATACGTGACTGAGCTGTCTCTGTAGCCCATGAAGGAGTAGCAACTTCTGCGAACTCTACCTGACCAGACTTAACTTCAAGTGTTCCTTTCTCAATGTATGGCTTAAGAAGATCCATAGCACCGTTGTAGAAGAAACCAGCGTTGTTATCACCTGGATCACCAGCTGTGATTTCAAGTGTGAATGTATCTGATGTGTTCTCAAGGTCGAGCTGATCGATGATGTACTGACCCTGAACCTGACCTACCTTGTAGTTATCAAATGTAGCATAGTAAGAAACTGCATCTGAGTTCATGATAAGACGGTCATAAGCGATAACTGGGATGTTCTTCTCAGCTGCCATATCCATAGCCTCACCAAGTGAAGAACCCTCGATAGCTGCAACTACGAGTACGTTACATCCTGAGTTAATCATGTTCTCAATCTGAGAAACCTGTGTCTGAACATCGTTTGAAGCGTACTGAAGGTCAACATCAAATCCAGCTGCCTTAAGCTCCTTCTCCATGTTAGCACCATCCTGGTTCCATCTCTGAAGGTCCTTTGTAGGCATTGCTACACCAACCTTTGTGCCACCAGCTGTTGTAGTAGACTCTGTAGCCTCACCTGCATCTGCTGCTGGAGCTGAATCTGTTGTCTCTGTGCTTGTTCCACAGCCAACTAACATAGAAGCTGCCATAGCACCTGTTAAGAGTACACTTAATAATTTCTTTTTCATTTCCTAAAAAACCTCCCTTTCAATTAGGTTATGTTTGTTACTGTAGATAATGTATCATTTCACTTTCTGAAAATGGTTGTCACTTTCTTCACATTTTTGTCTAATCCGTATTTACGATTAAAAAAGGACTAGCACATTTTTGTGCTAGTCCTGATACCAAATTGCAATTTTATGCTACTGACTATCTGTACTCTCCAACGTATTTAAGTATACGTCCTCACGGCTGTGGAAGCCTCCATCGATGATTACTTCATCGAGATTATCCTTATCAACAGCAACCGGTTCGATTGTTACATAAGGGATATTATATTCACCGTCACTAAGCTTATTCGTCACGTCAAGTTCCTGTCCCTGTGCCAGCTGAACTGAAAGCTTTGCAGCCTCCTCGGCAAGCTTTCCTACAGGCTTATAAACTGTCATAAGCTGAGTGCCCTGAACAATGTGCTGGCAGGCGGGAAGGTCTGCATCCTGTCCTACCACTGGAATCTCTCCTGCAAGCTGTGCTACTGCAAGAGCCTTTATTACTGAGGTGGCAACATCATCATTTCCACACATGATGGCGTCAGCATTTCTGACAACATCCATATGGTCATATACATAGGCACCGCCAAGCTCTGCCTTCCAACCCTCACAATTATAGGTATCAATAATCTCTACATTATTAGCATTCATCAGTTTAGTGAAGCCCTGATTTACCATAGGAACATTCTTATCTGTAAGTGGTCCACAAATCATGATGACCTTTTTTGCTCCTGAGCTGACTATGGCACTTCCAAGCATATTTCCAACCTTCTCGTTGTCAAAGGAAATATATAAATCCGCATTTACGTTAGCAATAAGTCGGTCATAGCATACCACTGGAATGCCTGCCTTTTTTGCATCTGCTACTACATCTGTCAGTGCTTCTGCATCGATGGCTATGATTACAATACAATCAACTTTCTTTTCTATCAAATAGCGAATCTGCTCAATCTGTTTTGTCACATCCCCATTAGCATTCTGCACATTAACTGTAGCGCCAAGTGATGATGCTGTGGAAACAAAAACGTCCCTGTCCTTTTCCCATCTTTCTATAACAAAGGAATCAAAGCACATTCCAATTTCCAACTCATCTTCCTCAGGCTGTGCCTGTTTGGCTTCCCCTGCTTTGGTGGTACATCCGCAGAACAGGCACCCCATCAACAGACATGCTGCCACCTTCTTCAAAAAACCCTTCATACCTGTTATTCTCCTAATTCACCCTTCTTACAACATCTACTGTTTTTGATATTCAGTAGGTGTTTTGCCCGTATACTTTTTGAAATTTCGTGAGAAGTAATTTGGATCTGAATAGCCCACTTCCGCAGAAATCTCCTTCATAGACTTGTTTGTAGTTTTAAGAAGCTTCTTTGCAGCCTCTATTCTAAGCTTGGTAAGGTAATCAATGAAGTTTTCTCCTGTTTCCTCCTTGAACACCTTTGAGAAATAATAAGAGCTGATATTAACAACACGAGAAACATCATCTAGTGTAAGCTCCTTCATATAATTCTCATCTATGTACTGCTTTGCCTGATTTACTGCACTCATAGACTGCTCTTCATGCTTGTTTGACACCCAGAAGGCAGCGTCCTTAATCTTTTCGGTAAACCAGATTTTTTCATCTGCAAGACCGCTTAAACTCATAAGCTCTGACAAATAATTTGCTCTACTTTTAAATTCATACATACGGCCTGTCTTCTCATAGGCAAGATGCTCTGCCCAAAGCACAAATTCCAGACATTTCAGGCGAACACTATCGTTATCGTTAGCATAGGTGCTTTCCATCCAGTCAAAGAAAGTCTGGGCAATTGAAACAGACTCGCTGACATTTCCAAGAGTAATCTCGTCAAAAAGGCGTTTCTCCAAATCCATTGGATAATTTTCCTCGTACTGGCATGCAACAGGCATGTCATCCACATGAGCTACGTGACTGGTGTTACTTATCAACACAGAGTTAGCTTCTTCGTAAGATTCACACATTCTTTCAAGTGGCTTAACAGAACCAAATCCCACTCTAAAGTCCATGTCAAAGCGATCTGCCAGCTTTCTGCAAAGTACTCTGGCATTTTCCACGATCGCATTTCTCTCATTATAGGAAAGAGTGTCGTTGTGACATGGGATGAGAATAGGAATTTTGTTTGACATAACATTTCCCATAATTCCCTTTATATAATCCTCAGTAATTGTGTGTATCTCCTTGTAAGATTTCTGTGCCTGGATAGATGCCGCAACAGCACTTGTCATGTAGTTGCCCACAAGCTCACGACCAAACGTCATGCAGGCCATATAGCCGTAATCACAATCTATGCCAAGAAGAGTCTTGTAGTTATCAATATCTTCTTGAAAATACTCCTTGAACAACAAATCCTGAATAAGACCGTTTTCAATAATAGGAACAACTATCTCTAGCTTCTCTCGTACCTTTAAATCATTGCTACGCTTTGTACGTTCTCCATCAATTCTACCCATAGCCTTCTGGAGGATATCAAGAATCGCTTCCCGGCTGACAGGCTTATTCAAATAATCCAGTACTCCAAGAGAGATTGCCTCCTTGGCATAATCAAATTTATCGTAGGCTGTCATTACAATAAACACCACGTGCTTATTGGTACGACGAATCTCGCGCATAGCCTCGATGCCGTTGATACCTGGCATCTGAATATCCATAAAAGCGATATCTGGCTGGAACTCCTCTGTAAGCTCGATAACCTGACGGCCTGTTTTGGCAACGCGGATGTCGCACTGGCTACCATATTCTTTTTCAATTATGAATTTGAGAGAGTCGATGACGATTCCCTCATCGTCCGCTAACATTACTTTATACATCTTCTAACCCCGGAAGATACAGAATAGTCTCTGTACCCTTATTTTCTCCTTCTGAAATAATATCCAGTACATCATCCCGCTCATAAAAAATATTTAAGCGCTCGATGCAGTTTGCAAGTCCAACTCCATTTGAATCAGACTTTTGAGGATTGCCCTCGTAACTGCCCTCAAGAATTTTGGTGATGGTCTCATTTGTCATTCCAATTCCATTGTCTTTGATGCTGACGCAGATATAATCGCCTAATTCATAGACAGAAAGGCTGATTTTCTTATTCCATTCAATATTTCTAACACCATAGTTGATACTGTTTTCAACAATAGGCTGGAGTATCATACTTGGTATTTTTACCCCAAGCAGACTCTCATCTATATTCTTTTCAAACTGAATCTCTCCAGCGAAACGAACATTGATGATGTAAATATAGATATCTACAAGCTCAATCTCCTCCTTAAGAGTTACCACATCCTTATTTTTCTTGATGTTGTAACGGAAGAAATTAGCCACATTATGCATATATTCACTGGTGCGGTCTGCCCCTTCCATCATGGCAAGCTGAGCACCTGCGTTCAACGTATTAAAAAGGAAATGAGGATTAATCTGTGACTGAAGATATTTCAGCTCAGCATCCTTAATGTGGTTTGCCATAATCAGCTCATTTTCCTTAAGCTTTCGCTCGGTCTCCATAGACTCGGTAAGCTTGGTGATGTATGCCTTCAGTGAAACCACCATCTTATAGAAGGCACGGGTCACAACGCCGACCTCATCGTTATTTATTACCGCAGGAAGTACCACATCGAAATTACCATGGGACACACTGTTTGCCGCCTGAGCCAGCTTTACAAGTGGGCTGGTAATTGTTGATGCAATCAAAACGACGAAGGACAGATTCGCCACTCCGATAATAATCAGGGTCAAAATATTCAACTCTTCAAGAGTCTGCAAGGCAGACATCATTGTGCTGTAGGATTTTGAGTTGTTGATGAACTGCTGATTATTAAGGCTTGTTATATTCGAATCGATGTAGCGATAAACTCTGGTAGCTTCCTCATAATAGCTCTTATACTTTTCTACATTTCCACCACGCTTACTTTCAACAGCGTGATTTGTCAGCTCCAAATAATTTGCAGAAAGCTTTAGGATATTACGCTCCAGCACTCTGCTATCGTTTACATCATTATTGTCATCCAAATTTTTTAGGAGATCGCTGTAATTCTGCTCTGCAATATAGTATTCCTCCAGAGCATTACTGGTCTTTGTGCCAAGGTACACGATTGTTGCACTGTGAAGACCATCCAACGCTGTAGTAAGCTCATTGAGGGAATTGTTGCTAGCGTAAACCTCATTTAGAGATTTCAACATTCTGTCCGTACCCATGTATAAAACTATATTTACCATGAAAAGCAAAATAATAGGCAGACAGAAAACTATAATCATCTTTTTTCTGAGGGAGAGGGATCTAATTGTTTGCATCTTCCACCTCCTCCAGATATGACTCAATGTTATTACCGTCAATAATCTCAGGCTCAACATTGATATAGTCGGAAACATGTCCTGTCTGTCGATACTCTATAAAAGCCTTTGCAGCAGCCTCACCCATGCTGGATGCATTCATGGTAACTGTGCTTTTGATAACACCCTGCTTGATTCCAGTGTATATGGACTGTGACTCATAGTTTCCGAAAAGCAGTATCTGACCAACCTTATTGTAATCAATCATAGCCTGATAGAAGCTCTCTGTAGAAAGCTCATCAAGACAGATTACCACTGGCTGTATTTCATTTTTTTGGAACAGATTCTGGATATATTCCTCTGTCGCAAAAACATCTGTGCTTTCAATTCTTCTTATCTCAAATTCAAGAGGCCCGTTAGGAAGCTCCTCGTCGGAAAAGGACTCCTGAATATTGTTGATGAAGGTATTTAAGGTAGCCTCATCATAAAGACTATTGGCAATCACCATAACGTGCTTCTGCTTTACAAGATTTTTCTTGATGGCATCAGCGTAAAGATTGGCAATAGTGTAATTGTTTACGCCTACATAGCTGACACGACTTTCTGATGCAATATCTGTTTCAAGGGTAATAACTGGGATATGGGCAGAGTATGCCTTAGTAAGAAGCTCTGCTGTCTCAGGAGAATCATCTCCCTCCAACATAATGCCATCACAGCCTGATTCAATAGCCATCTCCAGAAGCTCAGTCTTGCTGTAGTTAACATCCACGTTGTCAGAAATCATATCAACATAAATGCCATTCTCTCTACCGTATTCGCTGGCTGACTGATATACATTCTGCCAGAAATCGCTCCTGTCATCTGAGGAAATCAGCACCACATAGGAATCATACTGGCTATACTTGGCTTCCTTAAGAAGATTATTGGCTTCGTGCATTCGCTGCTGGTATAAAACGAAGCTGATAATGGTGGTTAAAAACATAAAAGCAACAGTGCAACCTGCCGCAATGACAAGTGCACCGTTGCTTTTGAATTTAATTTTATTACCACCCAATTTCATAATACATTAATTCTCCCAAATACATCTTGAATTATTATAAATAAATTAGGTGATAAAGTCTACATGTTGCACACCACTTGCACGACCATCACTTTCATGAAGATACATGCCAGATTTGCGGGTGACTGCATTTGCATCGTAGTTATCACTTCGATGGATGAACTGAGTATCCAGTCTGCCAAGGAATATTGCACCCACATCAGACTCCTTCAGCCCATACAGCTCCTGCTCTCCTTTCTCATTAATGGTCATGATTCTTAACTTTGCAAACACTGGGTCGTTCTCATCAATCCAGCCATTCTTATCTGAATCGTACTCCTCCAGCTCGCCAAATCCATCTCCAGTTCTTGCCCCAAACAGCTCAAGACCATTTTTGATAAAACCATCGTCATCCTTATCCAGTGCCAAAAAGCCTGAGCCCTTGCCAAGATTATGAATCTCATCCTCCTCTCCGTCCCCGTCTAAATCGAAGAAGAAGGTTTGATTATCAATAGATGTTGGACAATCGTCAAGATTGATTACAAGTGGGTCAACACAATTTCTAAGGGCTGTGCTAACATTCTCATACTTCTCCACAAAGGAATCCGAAAGTGCAAAGCTGTAATTGAAGTTTAGCTTTCTGCCGTCAGCGGTGACAGCCGTACCAGTTGAAGAGTATTCCACGCTCTGACTCTCCCAGTGCTCGTAGGATACCGTGGTGGTCTGCACAAATGTAGGCTGATTTCCTGAAATGCTATAATCGCCATAGTCATCGCCTTCACCATAAATTTCCCGAAGCATACGTCCAAATTCAGAGTCCTCATCAAAATACCTTCCCAGCATGAACATCTTTAGAAGATATTCAATTGTCTTCAGCCTTATCTTGCTGGGCGTGTCGATTTTGATCTCATTGTTATCAACCGCTTCTGTCTTTTCCTCCTTTTCAGTTTCCTCTGCCTGAAGTTCATCCCCCAAAAGATTAATTTCCTTCAGATTAAAGACGGGTTTTGTCTCTGACTGAACAGTGAGACGCATTCCACTAGTGTAGCTAGTGGTTGAGGCCATAGAAACCTCAGAATTGTTAATTACCATTCGCTTTCCTCCTTTTTAAAAACCAAATAGCGTTAAAAGAAGAAAGTCCTTTTTCTGCCCCATAGACTCTCTTATTTCAGGTGGCACTGTACCTCAAATAAAAGAAAAAACCAGGAAAACCTTTAGGCCTTCCTGGTCTCTATGATCCTCGTCCGTGTAATTATATATCGGCAATATTACCATCATTATTAACTACTGCAGAAGCTTTTTTCAAACAGATAATTGAAAAATATGCAGCTACAAGTGCACCTAATGTACAGAAGAAGAATGAAAAAAGTCCATCTCCTCCAACTGGCAGATAATCTGCACAGATTGTACCGATAAAATTAAACAGGATATGAATAATTATTGTAATTACAAGACTGTCGTAAAGGTACATTATGTATCCTAAACCTAAGCCTAATACAAAGGCGTATACTCCCTGAAGCTTGTTCATGTGGAATGCGCCAAACATTATAGCCTGAATCAGAATTGCATAATAAACTGGCATAACCTTTTTAGCAGCAAAGAAGGTAAGACCTCTGAATAATAGCTCCTCACAAACAGGTCCTAAGATGATAGCGTACACAATCATGATTGGTGTCATGCTGGTGCTAATTCCTGCAGACTCCATAAGCTCCTCATACTCTTCCAGCCATGAAGGAAATGCTGAAGCCAGTGAATTCATAAGATACACTGTCACATACTGCATACTTACTGCAAAAAGCAGAAGGCCTGCGATTGTAAGTGGCATATTATTTGATTTACCTGAAAGGCCTGAAAGCTTGCCATCTCTGTACTGCTTTTTATAAACCAAAAAGGCAATAAATGCAGTAACTGCTGCATACATAACAGATGTCCAGGCTACTCCGTCGCCATTTGAATATGTATTTATTACCTGGATAATAAAGCTTGTATAATCGCTACCAGTATAATTGCACATCCCTGCAACTATATAAAACTCCAGTGCCATTATAGATACTGCTGTCTGAATAAGTATTGCAACGATGGTTGGCAGAAAAATCCATGGAATATATCTTCTTCTGTCAGTATTGTTCTGATTCATTTTAAGTCTCCAATATTCTATTTAAGCTCAAGCTTATCCAGATGCCAGATATCATCTACATACTCCTGGATAGTTCTGTCTGAAGAGAACTTTCCAACGTGAGCAACATTAGAAAGAGCCATCTTTGCCCACTTTTCTCTGTCCTTATAGGCTTCCTGAATCTTCTCATGTGCTTCACAGTAAGAAGCGAAATCCTTAAGAACGAAGTATGTATCAGCCCTCTCAGTACACTCTGTATTTAGAAGTGAATTGTAGATAGGTCTGAACAACTCTGGGTTGTCTATGCTGTAATTGCCGTTAACAAGCTGAGACAGAACCTTCTGAATATGAGGATTCTTGTTCATCTCATCAACAGGGTTGTAGTCATGATTCTTCTCGTGGGCGATAACCTCATCAGAACTCATACCGAAGATAAAAATATCCTTTCCTCCAAGCTCCTGATACATCTCCACGTTGGCACCATCCATAGTACCAATTGTGACTGCACCATTAAGCATAAACTTCATATTACCGGTACCAGAAGCCTCCTTTGATGCTGTAGAAATCTGCTCAGAAACATCTGCTGCTGCAAAAATCCACTCAGCATTAGAAACCCGGTAATCCTCGATAAATACAACCTTAAGCTTATTATCTATAGATTTATCATTATTAATTACTGCACCTACATTGTTGATAAGCTTAATGATAAGCTTGGCAATTTCATAACCTGCAGATGCCTTTGCTCCAAAGATAAAGGTTGTTGGATAAAACTCCATCTCTGGATTCTCTTTAATCTGATTGTACAGATACATTACATGCAAAATATTTAGAAGCTGACGCTTGTACTCATGAAGTCTCTTAACCTGAACGTCAAAGATTGAGTTAGGGTCAACTACGATGCCGTTGTGATCAAATATATATTTTGCAAGTCGCTTCTTGTTCTCCAGCTTAATTTCCATAAATTGCTGAAGCGACTTCTTGTCATCAAGAAGCATATTAAGCTTCTCCATCTGAGATAAATCAGTAATCCAACCACGACCAATCTTCTTAATTACCCAGTCAGAAAGCTTGTAATTACCGTGCATAAGGAATCTACGCTGAGTAATACCGTTGGTCTTGTTGTTGAATTTCTCTGGATACATCTCATAGAAATCATGAAGAGAAACATTCTTCAAAATCTCTGTATGAAGAGCAGCAACACCATTTACTGAGAAGCTGGCACAAATAGCCATGTGAGCCATCTTAACCTGTCCATCAGCAAGGATTGCCATGCGGTGAACCTTTTCTTCATCGCCTGGGAACTTTGCTCTGATTTCCTCGCAAAAACGACGATTGATTTCTTCAACTATCATGTAGATACGAGGTAACAGGCCTTTGAAAATATCCTCTGGCCATTTCTCAAGAGCCTCTGCCATGATGGTATGGTTTGTGTAGGCTACGCAATGAGTGGTAACCTCCCAGGCATCGTCCCAACCGAGACCATGCTCATCCATCAAAAGTCGCATAAGCTCAGCAACTGTCAGTGTAGGGTGCGTATCATTCATCTGGAATACTACCTTTTCTGGCAGACGCATAATATCATTGTGAAAACGCAAGTATTTTGCGATTGCACGCTGAAGAGAAGCTGATACAAAGAAGTACTGCTGCTTTAATCTAAGCTCCTTACCCTGAATGTGATTATCATTAGGATAAAGAACCTCAGTAAGGTTGCGAGCCAGATTCATATCCTCAACAGCCTTGCTGTAATCGCCACGATCAAAGGATTGAAGTCTAAATACTTCCTTTGGCTTGGCGTCCCAAATCATAAGAGTATTAACCATACCATTATCGAAGCCTGTAATAGGCATATCGTATGGTGTGGCAAGGACAGAATTGTAGCCCTCATGGATATATTTGGTGGTGCCGTCTGGCTGGTTCTCATAGCGAACCCACCCGCCAAATTTTACCTCAAACTCGTACTCTGTACGCTCAAGCTCAAATGGATAGCGTGTCTGGAGCCAATCATCAGGCACCTCTTGCTGAAATCCATCTTCTATCTTCTGCTTGAACATACCGTAGTGATATCTGATACCACAGCCATAGGCTGGATACTGCAAGGTTGCAAGTGAATCTAAAAAGCAAGCTGCGAGACGACCAAGGCCACCATTTCTAAGGGCAGGATCTGGCTCCTGGTCCTCGATAAGGTTTATATCTACTCCAAGATTAGCAAGAGCATCCATGACTTCTGTATAACCACGCATGTTAATCATGTTATTACCAAGAAGTCGACCAATCAGAAACTCCATTGACATGTAGTAAACACACTTAGGGTCCTGCTTTGTGAATTCCTTTTGGGTGGTGAGCCAGTTGTCGATTACCACGTCATTAACAACTTCGGCGCAGGCGCGGTAAATCTCCTCCTTGGTAGCCTCCTCAAAGTCCTTACGGAACATAGACTTTACACGGTCCTTAATCTCACGCTCTAATTCTTTGGTGCTAGGCATCTGTCTCTTCATAAACTCTACCCCTCCACACAGTAGCACGCCTGTTACGGAGACAATCCTTAGATATTGCTCCGCTCGACTAACATGTCTCGCTGTGCAACACTAAGAGATTGTCACCTACAGACTATCTTAAGTTTATTGTCTAGTTACAGATAATGTTACATTTTCTCCATTAATATTCCATTCTTTTGTGTGAGATCCAGAACCGCCAACAACGATTTCGTCTGCGAGAACCTCACCCATGATAACGTCTTTATTTCTCTCAAATATGTCCTTTATTTTATCAGATGATTCGTAAGAAACTGTGATTCTGTCCATAACCTCGAAATCTGCTTCCTTACGCATTGTCTGAATCTTAGATACGATTTCACGTACAAAACCTTCCTCAAGGAGCTCCTCTGTAAGGTTTGTATCAAGAACTACTGTAACGTAGTTGTCGCCGTCTGCTACAAAGCCCTCTGTCTGAGCCATAGAAATAAGTAAATCTTCCTCTGCAAGCTCGATAGATGCATCAACCTCAGGCAATCTTAATACCCCATTTGCCTTAAGCTCTGCATAAGCTGCGTTTCCATCAAGGCTAGAAAGTGCCTTCTGGATGCCACCAAGGAACTTGCCATACTTAGGTCCTACTGTACGAAGCTGTGGCTTGAAGCTGTATGATGTGAATGATGAAACATCATCTGTGAATGTAGCCTTCTTAACGTTAAGCTCATCCTCGATGATTGAAACATACATCTCATCAAGCTCATGCTCAGCCTTGATGTACATCTGGCCAATTGGCTGACGATTCTTGATATTAGCTGTGTTACGGCAAGCACGTCCGTGAACAACAATCTTAAGAAGCTCATCCATATCTTCCTCAAGCTTCTTGTCGATGAACTGCTCATTTACAACTGGGAAGTCGCAAAGGTGGATAGACTCTGGAGCTGTCTTATCTACTGAGCGAACCATGTTCTGGTAGATTTCCTCTGTCATGAAAGGAATCATTGGTGCTGCTGCAAGTGCAATATCCTTAAGGCATGTGTAAAGAGTCATGTAAGCATTAATCTTATCCTGCTCCATTCCCTTTGCCCAAAATCTGTCACGACAACGACGAACATACCAGTTTGACATGTCATCTACGAACTCATCAAGAGCACGTGCTGCCTCTGGAATCTTGTATGAACCAAGGTTCTCATCAACAGCCTTGATTGCTGAATTAAGACGAGAAAGAATCCACTTATCCATAACTGCAAGCTTGCTGAAATCAAGCTCGTACTTTGTAGGATCAAACTCATCAATATTTGCATATAAGATATAGAAAGCGTATGTATTCCAAAGTGTTCCAAGGAACTTTCTCTGGCCTTCCATAACTGCATTCTCACCAAATCTCTTTGGAATCCATGGTGCTGAAGATGTGTAGAAGTACCATCTGATTGCATCAGCGCCCATCTTCTCAAGTGCATCGAATGGATCAACAGCGTTGCCCTTAGACTTAGACATCTTCTGACCATTCTCATCCTGAACATGACCAAGTACGATTACGTTCTCGTAAGGAGCCTTGTTGAAGAGAAGTGTTGACTCTGCCATAAGTGAGTAGAACCAACCACGAGTCTGGTCAACAGCCTCTGAAATGAACTTAGCAGGGAACTGCTGCTCAAATACTTCCTTATTTTCGAATGGATAGTGATGCTGAGCGAATGGCATAGCACCTGAATCGAACCAGCAGTCGATAACCTCTGGTACACGCTTCATTGTGCCCTTACACTCAGGACATGTGCATGTAACCTCATCGATGTATGGACGGTGAAGCTCGATAGTCTCTGCATCAGCACGTCCTGAAAGCTCTGCTAATTCCTTGCGGCTTCCGATTGAAATCTGCTTACCACAGTCTGGGCACTCCCAGATGTTAAGTGGAGTTCCCCAATAACGGTTACGTGAAATACCCCAGTCCTGAACATTCTCAAGCCAATCTCCGAAACGTCCCTTACCGATTGAATCTGGAATCCAATTTACAGTGTTATTATTCTTAATCAGGTCATCCTTAACCTCTGTCATCTTGATGAACCATGATTCTCTAGCATAGTAGATAAGTGGAGTGTCGCATCTCCAGCAGTGTGGATACTCGTGCTCGAACTTAGGTGCTTCGAAGAGCTGTCCCTTAGCATCAAGGTCCTTAAGTACGTTTGGATCTGCATCCTTAACGAACTGACCAGCGTATGGTGTCTCCGCTGTAAGCTCACCCTTGCCATCTACGAACTGAACGAATGGAAGGTCGTACTTACGGCCAACCTTAGCATCATCCTCACCAAATGCAGGAGCAATATGAACGATACCAGTACCATCTGACATAGTAACGTAATCATCGCATACTACGAAGTGTGCCTTCTTGTGCTGCTTCTCAGCTGCAATGCCAGCGCACTCGAAAAGTGGCTCGTATTCCTTGTACTCAAGGTCTGTTCCCTTATAAGTCTCAAGAACTTCGTAAGCCTTCTCTCCTTCTTCCTTTGCAAGCTTGCCAAGTACCTTATCAGCAAGTGCCTCTGCGAGAATATATGTATAGCCATCTGCTGCCTTAACACGAACGTAAGTCTCTACTGGGTTTACGCAAAGTGCAAGGTTTGATGGAAGTGTCCATGGAGTTGTTGTCCATGCGAGGAAGAATGCATCCTCTCCCTTAATCTTGAAGCGTGCGATTGCTGAGCGCTCCTTAACTGTCTTGTAGCCCTGAGCAACCTCCTGTGCTGAAAGTGGAGTACCACAACGAGGGCAATAAGGAACAATCTTGAATCCCTTGTAAAGGAGCTTCTTGTCCCAGATTGTCTTAAGTGCCCACCACTCAGACTCGATGAAATTGTCATCATATGTGATGTAAGGATTGTCCATATCTGCCCAGAAACCAACTGTACCAGAGAAATCCTCCCACATACCCTTGTATTTCCATACGGATTCCTTACACTGCTTAATGAAAGGCTCCATACCGTATTCTTCAATCTGCTCTTTTCCGTTAAGACCAAGAAGCTTCTCAACTTCAAGCTCTACTGGAAGACCATGTGTATCCCAACCAGCCTTACGAGGAACGAACTTGCCCTTCATTGTCTGGTATCTAGGAATCATGTCCTTAATGGCACGAGTCTCAACATGACCGATGTGAGGCTTGCCGTTTGCTGTTGGAGGGCCATCATAGAATGTGTATGTCTCTCCCTCTTTTCTTGAATCCATTGACTTCTGGAAGATGTCATTCTCGTTCCAGAACTTGAGCACCTGCTTTTCGCGCTCAACAAAATTTAAACTTGCGTCTACTTTGTTGTACATATAAAGTAATTCCTTTCTGTGAGACTAGGCTTTCTCGTCACCTAATCCTTATTTTTATATGTAAAGAATGAAGGTTGGTTAGGCCCTCATGCTTTCATCAAAATTAAAGTGTGTCATCCTTATCCTTAAGAAAATCCTCTAAATCATCGGGATTTTCCTCGAAATTGTTATAGAAATCCTCTATGCCATCAAAATCTTTGAATAAGTCTGAATCATCTCCATTATCCTCATAGTAATAAAATGGAGAATTGTTATTCTGAAGCTCATTTTCAAACATCCTGCTGATGTTATCAGCATTCTGGAATATAAGCACATAGCTTCCTATACACAGCACTATCGAAAGGATGGATGTGATGATACCACCTATAGCTATGCCTCTGCCCTTTGCACCAGCCTTTGTGCTGCAAAGGAATATAATGCCAAAAATGATAGCTATAACGGCTGAAACAATATTTAAAAGAAATAAGAAAAAGACTAAAGAAACTATTCCCATTATCAGGGAAGCAACGGCTAATCCGAAATTGCTAGGACGGCCATTTCCATTCTGAAGATTCTTAATTTCTCTTTCTACATCGTCGGTGTAATAATAGTCGTAACTCATAAATGCTCCTATAAAAATTTATAATCCACCTAATCTTAAGTATTTTAACTGTTTATGGATAATTTATCAAGGTAAAGTGGCATAAAAAAAGACCCCTCTTGCGAGGGGTCAAAATTGCGATAAATTAGAAATCTGTAAGATTTGCAGCTCTTCTCTCAAGGAAAGCGCCCATTCCTTCAGCCTTATCATGTGTAGAACATGTAATTCCGAAGAGGTTAGCCTCCATCTCAACTGCGTTTTTGATGTCCATATCGTATCCGTTGTTGATAGCAGCCTTTGCGATAGATACTGCATAGCTTCCCTTAGAAGCAATCTTCTTAGCCATAGCCTTAGCTGTGTCCATAAGCTCCTCACAAGCTACAACCTTGTTTACAAGACCGATTCTGTATGCCTCGTTAGCATCGATAGAATCGCATGTGAAGATAAGCTCCTTAGCACGTCCCATACCTACGAGACGAGCAAGTCTCTGTGTACCACCGAAACCAGGGATAATACCAAGACCTGTCTCTGGCTGACCAAATGTAGCATTCTCTGAAGCGATACGAATATCACAAGCCATAGCAATCTCGCAACCGCCGCCAAGTGCAAAGCCGTTAACAGCTGCAATTGTAACCTGTCTCATATTCATAAGCTTGAAGAAAGGAACTGATGCTCTCATACCGAAAGCACGTGCCTCAGCTGCTGTGAAGTTTACCATCTCAGAAATATCTGCACCAGCAACAAATGACTTAAATGCATTGTCCTTCTTATCTGGACCGCCTGTAAGGATAAGAACCTTTACATCGTCTCTAGCCTCGATCTCTGTAAGTGCTACGTTTAACTCATCAAGAGTCTCGCTGTTAAGTGCGTTAAGTGCTGCTGGACGTGAAATTGTAAGTACAGCAATCTCGTCTGCAACCTCAAGCTTTAAATTGTTGAATTCGCTCATCACAAAATCCTCCTATACCGGGTTCGCCCCAATTATTTTCTACTGTTTAATATCATAGTGCATTGTTAAAACTTTGTCAATCACTTTAGTGATGTGTGGCAGCGTAAATTTGTACTCGGAAATCACAGAAAAGACTATCCATGTGTTTTATGATAAG
The DNA here is from genome assembly GCF_900100545.1 of Pseudobutyrivibrio sp. 49. Taxonomy (GTDB): domain Bacteria; phylum Bacillota; class Clostridia; order Lachnospirales; family Lachnospiraceae; genus Pseudobutyrivibrio. The sequence goes on along the minus strand of NZ_FNDP01000021.1, from coordinate 254 downwards.
AATTAGATTTGTTATAATCTTACTCTTTTTCTCTTTTAAAAGGAAGCCCTGCTTCGCAGGCCTCTAATTAAGTGCACAAAGCGTACTTTACTGTACGACAAATAATCCTTCGTTTGCTTGTTGATATTTTATCTGCCTTGAAATGGGTGTCAAGGACTTCAGCCTTCGGTGCGTAGCATCCTTGACTCCCATTTCTGGGCAGATACACTGTAAATCAAGCAAATGAAAGATTAGGTTTGTGCGAAGCACGTTTA
>NZ_FNDP01000019.1 GCF_900100545.1 Pseudobutyrivibrio sp. 49 | reverse complement strand
TGAGAGGAGCTGCCCCTAGTACGAGAGGACCGGGGTGGACGGACCACTGGTGTATCAGCTGTCGACCAACGGCATAGCTGAGTAGCCAAGTCTGGACGGGATAAACGCTGAAGGCATCTAAGCGTGAAGCCCCCCTCAAGATGAGATATCCCCTCCTTCAAGGAGATAAGATCCCTTAAAGACGATAAGGTAGATAGGTTCAAGGTGTAAGTGCGGTAACGCATTCAGCTGATGAATACTAATAGATCGAAGGTTTATTCTAAAAAGATGTAAGCGTGTTCTCGAACACTGTATGAAGTTTTGAGGTTGCTAAAGCAGCCAAAAGATAATATTCCTCAATAGCTCAGTTGGTAGAGCACTCGGCTGTTAACCGAGTTGTCGTAGGTTCGAGTCCTACTTGGGGAGCTCATATGATGTTGATTATTTCAACTTTGTATGTTATTATTAATCAGTCGCTGAATTCAGGCGTTGGATTTCAGCTAGTTTGGCTCCGTGGTCAAGCGGTTAAGACATCGCCCTTTCACGGCGGTAACACGGGTTCAATTCCCGTCGGAGTCATTTGCCTTTAGGCAATACTTAGTATTAAGCCGATGTGGCTCAATTGGCAGAGCAGCTGATTTGTAATCAGCAGGTTATCGGTTCGAGTCCGATCATCGGCTTTTTTCTATTGAGTAGAAAGAGGCCAATTTTTTTTATAAAGGTCTTGCTTGTTAGTCTTACAATATGGACCTTTAGCTCAGTTGGTTAGAGCAACCGGCTCATAACCGGTCGGTCCAGGGTTCGAGTCCCTGAGGGTCCACTTTCTATTTATAATATTTAATATGGCCTCATGGCTCAGTTGGTTAGAGCGCCGCCCTGTCACGGCGGAGGTCGAGGGTTCAAGTCCCTCTGGGGTCGTTTTCCAGTTTTAACATTATGGGATCTTAGCTCAGCTGGGAGAGCATCTGCCTTACAAGCAGGGGGTCACAGGTTCGAGCCCTGTAGGTCCCATTAGTCTTTTAATAGACTATGCCGTAGTGGCGGAACTGGCAGACGCGCGGGACTTAAAATCCCGTGGTGGCGACATCGTACCGGTTCGATTCCGGTCTACGGCATTTACTCTATTGAGTAAATATGTGTGTGTAGCTCAGCTGGATAGAGCACTTGGCTACGGACCAAGGTGTCGGGGGTTCGAATCCTCTCACGCACGCTTAGTAATAAGAGATAGGAAATGGTTCCTATCTCTTATTTTTTTCCCAATTTGATTATGAATTGTTGTATTATAGTCTATGTGATTTTTATATATGAATTAGAGGAATACTATGAGTGATATAGTAAGATATAAAATGATATTCACAGGGCGAGTACAGGGTGTAGGTTTTAGATACAAGGCTAGTCATATAGCTAATCAATATCGTCTAACTGGGTATGTAAAGAATGAATATGATGGCTCTGTTACAGCGGAAATACAGGGCTCTGAACAGGAAATATATATGTTTCTTAAATCACTGGCATCAGATAGATTCATAGATATTTATGAACTTGAAAAAGAAAAAATGCCACTTGAAGAAGATGAGCGGAGTTTTATAATACAATATTAAGCGGTTTGTGTTATTAGAAATGATTAGGGAGAATAATTAAGAAATAATGAGAAGAAGGCAAAAGAGAATAGTCTCAATAACAACAATAATAGTGGCACTACTATTGGTTGGTGGATGCGGGGCATGGTTTTTCTTACAATCAAATAATGTAGAAGACAATACAGATATAGCACAGAATCACGAAAAGCAGGATGTTACTTTGGAGGATTCTGAAGTACCTATGGCTGGTGAGCAATCAGCGGATACTGATGACGTCGGGATGTCACCGGAAGAATTATTTCAGGCCTTTTGTGATGGAAAGATTACAGCAGAAGCACGTTCTTACTATGATGACACTACATGGACAATGGATAATACTTACTTTCAGTTTGAAGATTCCACTCCAGAGGATGAGTTAGATGTCACCATGGTTGTAGAAAAATTGGAGCCTGTTGATTTGGATAATGATGGTGAAGTTGAGTTCATTTTACAGAATTCTGTATACGGAGATATGTGCTTTGATTGTAAGGGTGGCAAGGTAGTTTGCTTTGCCCAGGGCGAAGGCACAGCAGCTATGTGTTCTTACACAAAGTATGATGGTGCCTATTGGATAGTTCACAGTGATACAACACATGGTGGCAGATGCACTTATGAGTTAACAAAGTTTAATGGAAACCTTGAGGTGGTGGATTCTCTTGGCTTCGGATGGGAAGACTGGGAAGACACTGGTGTGAAGACATATTATCAGGGTGAAAACGAGATCACTGAAGCAGAGTATGAAGCACTGTATCAAAAGGTTTTTGGAGATAATTAGGAGATTTTTACTAGAGTTATGAAGTACAAGAACTATATTTTTGATTTATATGGAACATTAATTGATATACATACAGATGAGAAAAATCCAAAGCTCTGGGAGTATACCTCGGATTATTTTGAAACAAACTTTGGTACGGTCATCGATTCCAAGAAATTAAACCAAGAGTATTTTAAGCTTTGTAAGTCTGAGGAGAAAAGACTTGCTAAAGAAAATGGCAGTAAGCATCCAGAGATTAAAATCGAGTGGGTATGGGAAAAGTTAATTGGAAAGCCAGTCTCAGATGTAGAAATGAGAAGGTTTTGCAATGACTTTAGGGAAACTTCCCGCGTAAAGCTGAAAAGATATGATGGAGTGGCAGAGACTTTGGCTGCCATCAAAGAAGCTGGCGGAAAGATATATCTACTGTCTAACGCCCAGAGACTATATACAGAAAAGGAAATGGAAGATACTGATATTACTAAGTATTTTGATGATATTTTTATTTCTTCAGATAAGGGGATAAAGAAGCCTGATGGTAATTTCCTTCAGGAATTGCTTGATAAGCATTCCCTTATAAAAGATGAGTGTGTGATGATAGGAAATGAAGTTCTTGCTGATGTGGGAGTAGCTACTGCAGTGGGAATTGATGCAATACTTCTTAACACCTACAATCATCCTAGCTGGGACTTAAAGAGAGATTTCGCGAGATGTGGTGCAGATATGGATAAGGTTAAAGTTATTTTAGAACCTACATTTATTACACCTTCCAATATTATAGCTTAGTAAAAAATATGAGTAATGAACTTAATAAAGTTTATAGCAAAAAGAGATAGGTCGATGCCTATCTCTTTTTGAATATAAAATATAATTTTGGAAGGATTTAACTATGGCATTCTTTCTTAATAACTAATGGCCAAAGAGTTAGAGCAAATAATGTCATAAGGCATCTTGCGATAAAGTTGCCCCAGTGTCCACCGAATAACTGGACGATTGTTGCTGCAGCAAATAATTCTTTCCATGCGAACATGATTGCAGCGCCAATAGTAGTAAGCATTGGAAGTCGAAGAGCTGCATCGCCAACAGGAATTTCATATTTTAGATAGTGGCGTTCGATGTAGCTGCCAACTAAGAATCCTGTCATTCCGCCGCAGGCTTTGAAGGTATCGTTCATCATTTTCTGTGGGTCAACAAGAAGCTGCCCATCTATATAATCCATAGGATAAGGCTTTACCTGAATATAGATAAGAGTGGTTATAACTACGATAATACCGGCTAATGTAAGCTTATCGCTCAAAGTCTCGTTATCGCCAACTTTATTCTGAATAAAGCCTACGAGAATAACGATGATTGTTGAACATCCGAAACCTACCAAAACATCCTGTGGGGTATGAACTCCAAGGAAATTTCTTGAAAAGCAGGTCAGGAAAAGAATTATTCCAAGTGTAATAGCAAGCCAGCGTCTCTTGTCCTTTTGCCACGCTATAGAAGTACCGTACATGGTGGTGGCATTTGTTGAATGGCCACTAGGGAAAGAATAACCTGTGGCTGCAACTTTAGAATCACCAGCTGGTTCAATTAATTCTGATCTTATCCATGGTCTGTAAGCACATACCGTAAGTTTAAGAAGGCCATTTACAAGTTCACCACTCCAAAAAGCGGTCATAAAGCGGTATCCCCACTTCTTATTACATCCCCAAAAAACTATATAAGGTAAAAATGGTAATACATCTACTGCAAATTTTGATAGAGCGTTGAAAAACTCATCAAAGGCTCCTCCAGTGGCATTTCTTAAATCCTGTAACCATAGTAAATACTGGATGTCAAAACTCATAAGCATCTCTCCTTTTTTATTTTTCTTACACAACATAGGCATAAGTGTAGTCTTATTATGTGAAAATAATATGTATATAAAATTAAAAAAATGTGTATTATCATAGTGTTGACAATATACCCCTATAGGGTATATAATCCATTCAACAATGATACCCCGTAGGGGTATGTTGAGAACTCGGTTAGAAATGTAAAAGGAGATATTCTTTATGGTAGAGAATACAAATATAGAAAAGACTATGCAGGAGGAATGTTGCTGCTGTTCAGGAAAGACAAAAGAGAGAGAAGACAAAGAGTTTAAGGATCTCATGAACAGACTCAAGAGAATTGAGGGGCAGGTAAGAGGCGTAGAGAACATGCTTGAGAATGATGCATACTGTACAGATATTCTTGTTCAGGTGTCAGCCATCACTTCTGCCTTAAACAGCTTTAATAAGGTATTACTTGCAAATCATATGAAGACCTGTGTGGCTGATAACATAAGAGAAGGAAATGATGAGGTTATCGATGAGCTTGTATGCACCTTGCAGAAGCTTATGAAGTAACAGAAAAACAGGAACATATAGTAACAGGTAATTTATAGGTGATTATATGGAACAATACAAAGTAACAGGAATGAGCTGTGCTGCATGCCAGACCAGAGTAGAAAAGGCTGTTAGCGCTGTGGAAGGCGTGGATAGTTGTGCAGTCAGCTTATTAACAAATTCAATGGGAGTAGAGGGAACTGCTTCTCCCGAGGCAATCATAGCAGCTGTTGAGGCAGCAGGTTATGGTGCAAGCATTAAGGCTGAAGGTGGTGCAAAAGAACAGGCAGCCTCAGAAGATTCGTTAAAGGATACAGAGACGCCAAAGATGAAGAAGAGATTGATTGCTTCAATTATTCTATTGATTCCTCTTATGTATGTGTCCATGGGACATATGCTATGGGATTGGCCACTACCAGGATTTTTGGATGGTAATCATGTAGCAATGGGATTGTATCAACTGATATTAGCTGGGCTTGTTATGGTGATTAACCAGAAGTTTTTCATCAGTGGGTTTAGAGGGCTGATTCATAAATCTCCTAATATGGATACGCTGGTGGCATTAGGTGCTACAGCATCATATGTGTATAGCGTAGTAGCATTGTTTGCAATGACCTCTGCGGTGTTAGCAAATGATGAAGAGCAAATAATATATTTTATGAATCAGTTTTATTTTGAGGCGGCGGCAATGATTCTTACCCTTATTACAGTTGGTAAGATGCTTGAGGCCAAATCAAAGGGAAAGACTACCGATGCCCTAAAGGGATTAATGAAGCTTGCACCTAAGACAGCAGTGCTCCTTAGGGATGGTGAAGAAATCACAGTGCCTATTGAAGAGGTGCAGGTGGGCGACAGATTTGTGGTAAGACCTGGAGACAGCATACCCGTGGATGGTATTGTAGTAGAAGGGGAAAGCGCGGTAAATGAAGCGGCCCTTACAGGCGAGAGCGTACCAGCGGAGAAAGCTGTGGGTGACAAGGTCTATGCTGCCACAATTAATTCTTCAGGCTATATGGTCTGCGAGGCAAAGAAAGTTGGTGAGGACACCACACTTTCAGCCATTATAAAAATGGTAAGCGATGCGGCAGCCACTAAGGCACCTATCGCAAAGATTGCTGACAGAGTATCAGGAGTGTTTGTGCCAGCTGTAATATCCATTTCGGTAATTACATTTATTTCATGGCTTCTTGTAGGTCAGACTGTGGGCTACGCTATAGCAAGAGCCGTATCAGTTCTTGTAATCAGCTGCCCATGTGCATTGGGGCTTGCAACACCAGTAGCTATCATGGTTGGAAATGGTGTGGCTGCAAAAACAGGAGTATTATTCAAGACTGCGGCATCACTGGAGCAGGCTGGTAAGACTCAGATAGTGGCACTGGATAAGACAGGAACAATCACCACTGGCGAAATGAAAATTACAGACATAATGCCTGTAATACAAAGTTCAGATGAGGGACATGTTGAATTTAAGATTTCTGCCAGAGAGGCCTACAAGTTATTAACAACAGCCTATGCTCTGGAATCAAAGAGCGAACATCCGATTTCAAAGGCTATCACAGAATATGCCTCTGAAAAGCAATTAGAATTGAAAGAGACTACAGAATTTGAAGCACTTTCAGGAAATGGGCTTAAGGCTAGGCTGGATGGTGAGCTGATTTATGGAGGCAGTTTTAAATTTATCAGCAAAATCCTTGCAGAGAATACTAATCCACAAGAATCAGAGAGAATTATTTCTGAGGTGGAAAAGACAGTAGATAATTTATCTCGCAGTGGAAAGACTCCAATATTATTTGCCAAGGAAGGAAAGCTTCTTGGAATAATAGCGGTAGCAGATGTAATTAAAGAAGATTCTAAGGAAGCTATTTCAGAGCTTAAGAATATGGGAATCCACGTGGTAATGCTTACAGGCGACAATGAAATCACGGCAGCTGCTATAGCAGAGCAGGCAGGTGTAGATGAAGTGGTTGCATCGGTAAAGCCTGATGGTAAGGAGGCTGTGGTAAGACAGCTGATGGAGCATGGCATGACCACCATGGTAGGCGATGGAATTAATGATGCGCCAGCACTTACCTCGGCAAATCTTGGAATAGCAATAGGTGCAGGAACAGATATTGCAATTGATGCTGCAGATGTAGTATTAATGAAGAGTAGCATCAAAGATGTTGCAGCGGCTATAAGGATTTCAAGAAAGACTCTTACAAATATTCACGAGAATCTTTTCTGGGCATTTTTCTACAATATCCTTGGAATACCTCTTGCAGCAGGATGTTATGTGGCAGCCTTTGGCTGGGAGCTTAATCCGATTTTTGGTGCAGCAGCCATGGGATTATCGAGCTTCTGTGTAGTTAGCAATGCGTTAAGACTTAATTGGATTAAGCCATATGACAGCTCGAAAGATAAAATGATTAAGAATCCAATAAAAGGGATTTTAATAAAACAAGCAACAAAAAATGAAGATAGAAAGGAAGCAGGAGAAATGAAGATTACAGTTAAGGGAATGATGTGCCAGCATTGTGAGGCACACGTAAAGAAGGCACTTGAGGCAATTGATGGTATCGATAGCGCAGTAGCATCACACGAGGAGAATCTTGTAACAATCACTAATTCAAAGGATGTTGATGAGGCAGCTATCAAGGCAGCTGTTGAAGAGGCTGGATACGAGTACGGCGGTATATTATAATGACATTAGTTTCGTAGTCTTACATGTAGTAGCTGAAAGGAGCTTTTATGGCAGAATTATGGGATGCGTACAACAGGGATTTTACTAGAATAGATGGGGCAACGCTTGTGCGAGGTCAGCATATTCCTGACAATATCTACCATTTGGTTTGCGACATTATCGTGAAGCATACAGATGGAAGCTACCTTATAATGCAGCGAGACCATGAGAAGACTCATGGTGGTCAGTGGGAGCTTTCCGCAGGGGGCTCTGCTTTACAGGGCGAGGGACCAGATGAGGCATCAAAGCGAGAGCTTAAAGAAGAGACAGGCATCGAAGGAACCTTAAGAGAGATTGGTAGAATGGTAATTGATAAGAATCATTCTATTTATGTACTTTACCTTTGTGAGACTGATTGTGATAAGGATTCGGTGGTGTTGCAGCATGGTGAGACCATTGATTACAGATGGATTTCAAGAGATGAGCTTCTAGCCATGAAAGAGGATGAGCTGATTTCTTACAGAGCCATGAAATTACTTCATGAACAGAATATATAAAATTAAGAAAATAAAAAGAGCTAAGACAATGTAAATCGCAAATGTCTTAGCTCTTAATTTTTATGATTTTAATTAGGCTGTTTTTTCTTTTTCTTTTAATTCTTTTTGGAGAGCTTTTTCAAGGAGCTCCTTCTCATGTAATTCCTGAATATCATCTAAAGCAGAAAGCATAGGCTTTACGTTCATATGAAGGATATTTCTCTGAACATAGTTGTGTGTAATCTTCATAACAGTACCGCTAAGAGTAACTACACCGATAAGGTTTGGTATAGCCATAAGTCCGTTGAATGTATCTGAAAGATCCCATGCAAGTGTCAAATCCATAGTGGCACCAACCACGATAAATGCAACAAAAACTATATGGTAGAACTTGATTGTTTTTCTGCCAAAAAGGTACTCAAAAGCCTTGCTACCGTACTGGCTCCAGCCAAGAACAGTAGAAAATGCAAATGGAATGATTGCGATAGCAATAAAAGCAGAACCAAATTTTCCAAATACAGTAGAGAAAGCTTCTGCAACAAGTGCAGTAGAAACTTGATCTGAAATTACCTTTCCAGTTTCCAAATCTACCAAGCCGCTTGAAAGGACAGCGAAAGCTGTAACACTACAAACAATGATTGTATCAGCAAAAACCTCGAAGATTCCCCACATACCCTGTACTACAGGCTCTCTTACGTTTGAGCTTGAGTGAACCATTACGGAAGAACCAAGACCTGCCTCATTTGAGAAAACGCCTCGCTTCATACCAAACTGAACCGCCATTGCAACACCACTACCAACGATACCACCGCCAACAGCACGCATACCAAAGGCACTCTTAATGATAGAAGTGAAAACTGCTCCGAACTGGTCAATATGGAAGGCACATACAATAAGTGCACAAATCATGTAGATAAGAGCCATAAATGGAACCAGCTTTTCTGTAACTGCAGCGATTCTTTTTAAACCACCTACAATTACAAGAGCAGCGAATACCATAAGGCAAATACCAGTAACAATGTAAGGAATTCCAAATACGGAGTTCAAATTTACAGCGATGGAATTAATCTGACCCATGTTTCCGATACCAAATGAAGCTAAAATACAGAAAACTGAGAACAGAACTGCAAGGCCAGAACCAAGATGTCTATAGCCCTTCTTTCCGCCAAGACCATCGCGAAGATAGTACATGGCACCACCGCACCACTCGTTCTTTTCGTTTCTTCTACGATAGTAGATACCGAGAACATTTTCAGAGAAGTTTGTCATCATTCCAAAGAAGGCAACAATCCACATCCAGAAAATTGCACCAGGACCACCAGAAGCGATAGCAGCAGCAACACCTGCGATGTTACCAGTACCGATTGTTGCAGCTAAGGCTGTGCAAAGGCTCTGGAACTGTGAAATCTGAGTATCTTCTTTGTCAGTGTGTGCAGTTACGTGGGAATCCTTGAAGATACCACCGATTGTGTTCTTAATCCAATGCTTAAAGTGTGAAATCTGAAAGAATCTTGTAAGACAGGTCATAAGAATACCAGTACCTACCAAAAGGATAAGCATAGGTAGTCCCCAGACGAAACCATTTACTGCGTTGTTGATGTTTTCAACGCGAGATAGAAAATTTTCCATATACAACCCTCCAAAATTAAAGCCATAATAAATTACGGACAGTTTAGCACATTAAAGTAGCAAAGTCTACAAGAAATTTTAACAGATAGTTTTCTTGAAAAGGAGAAGTTGTACGATTAGAATGATATTATACTTCTTAAGACAGATAACTGTGGGGCGAGATTCATGAGAGGGACCGAGTATGAAAAATACTATGAAAGAGAAGAGAAATCTGCTGATTTACTATGTGGAGCTTACCTTAGGTGCCATCATAGCTGCATTTTCTATTGAAGAGTTTTTGGTTCCAAATAGAATTTTCGATGGAGGCGTAACAGGTATAAGTATGATTGTGTCACACTTCCTTCCGCTTCCTCTAGGAATTTTGATTGTTTTGATAAATGCGCCTTTTGTTATAGTGGCTTATAGAAAAATGGGGCATCAGCTGGTTGTGAGAATGATTTATGCTATTATTCTGTTCTCAATTATGACAGGAGTTTTTGAACCAGTTGAAGAGGCCACTGATGAAATGTTGCTTGCCATAACTTACGGAGGAGTCTTGCTGGGACTTGGAGTCGGTCTGGTGCTAAAGGGTGGTGGCTGTCTGGATGGAACCGAAGTGGTGGCTGTTATCCTGAACAGAAATTTCTCAATATCCACAGGCCAGGTTATTTTGATTTTTAATGTTTTCATTTTCACAATTGCCGGGATGGTGTTTGATTTTGACAGGGGAATGTATTCTCTGCTGATGTATTTCATTTCTTCCAAGGTGATTGATGTTGTTGAAATTGGTTTTGGCAGTGCAAAATCTGTAATGATTATTACTGATGAAGGCGGGAAGCTGGCAGATGAGATTTTCACGAAGCTTGGGCGTACAGTAACATTTTTGCATGGAGAAGGTCTTGTTTCCAACAATGAGAAGGATATTCTTTATTGCGTGGTAACACGTGCAGAAATATATGAATTGAAATCGCTGCTCAATGATTTTCCAGGCAGTACATTTACCACGATTTCTGATGTTTCAGAGGTGGTGGGAAGTCATATAAAATCAATTTAGAATTCGATTTGCCAGCATATCGAAATGTTGCCAAATCCAGTAAAAAGATTTAAAATTCTAAAAGACAAAGACGTCTGCTATTTAGCGGGCGTCTTTTATTTTTTTTCGGGAAGGGAAAGAAAAGTGAAAGACGGATTTATAAAAATTGCATGTGCTACACCGGATATAAAGGTAGCTGATACTGAGCACAATGCAACTGAGATAATTAGATTAATCAGGGAAGCAAATGAGAAAGGTGTAAAGATTATCTGTTTCCCAGAATTAGGTATAACAGGATACACCTGTGGAGATTTATTTTTACAAGATGTTTTGCTTAAAGGTGCAGTGAAGGCAGTGGCGGATATTGCTGGTGCCACAGCAGATTTGGACATCGTTTCTATAGTTGGATTGCCATATCAGGTGAAAGGCAAGCTATACAACATTGCAGCAGTGATTAAAGGTGGAAAAGTTCTCGGAGCTACAGCTAAAAAGAACATTCCAAACTACAGTGAGTTTTATGAGCTGAGACATTTCACTCCTGCTGGTGACAGCCTTATGGAAGAGATTTGCTTTGACGCTGCAGGCTTTGCAGTTCTTTGTAGTAATCACGTATTCGCCTGCAAAGAAATAAGCAATCTGAAATTTGGTATCGAGATTTGCGAGGATCTTTGGGTTGCAGATACACCATCAGTAAAATTGGCAAAAAGCGGGGCTACTATTATTTTCAACCTTTCAGCCAGTGATGAAGTGATTGGAAAGGCTAATTACAGAAAAAATCTTATTAAGGCAAAATCAGGAAGTCTTCTTTGTGCCTATGCTTATGCAGATGCAGGTGTGGGAGAGTCCACACAGGATATGGTTTTCGCCGGACACAACATTATTGCAGAAAATGGTACCGTATATGCGGAATCAAAAATCTTTGATAATGAGATGATAATCGCAGATGTGGATGTGGACAGACTTGTACACGAACGAAGACGTATGAATACATTTATCGTAAATACGGATTGTCAGTTCCATGAATCAAAGTTCTCGTTAAAGATGACAGAGACAAATCTTGCAGTTGCCCCAGCAAAGACACCATTTGTTCCTACAGTAAAATATGATTTGGATAGTAGATGTGAGGAAATTCTTACCATGCAGGCAGTAGGGCTCATGACAAGAATCAGACATATTGGTTGTAAGAATGTAGTTATTGGTTTGTCAGGAGGACTTGATTCTACACTTGCTCTTATCGTAACAGTCCATGCATTTGACAGACTAGGGCTTGATAAAAAGGGAATTCACTGTATCACCATGCCATGCTTTGGTACTACAGACAGAACCTACACCAATGCCTGCAGACTGGCAGAAGCATATGGCACAACCCTTGAGGAGATTAATATCAAGGCAAGTGTCAGCCAGCACTTTGAAGACATTGGTCAGGACAGTAATAATCATGATGTCACCTACGAGAATGGTCAGGCAAGAGAGCGTACCCAGATTCTTATGGACAAGGCAAACATGCTTGGTGGAATTGTAATTGGCACAGGTGATTTGTCGGAGCTTGCCTTGGGATGGGCTACCTATAATGGCGACCATATGTCAATGTATGCTGTTAATTCTTCAATTCCAAAGACACTTGTGAGATGGCTGGTGGAATATGAGGCAAACAGAACAGAGGGAATTCTCAGCAGTACACTTAAAGATATTTTTGATACACCAGTCAGCCCAGAGCTTTTGCCACCAGACGAGGATGGAAAGATTTCACAGAAGACAGAGGATTTGGTGGGACCATACGAGCTTCACGATTACTTCCTGTATTACATGCTCCGTTTTGGATTTTCACCATCAAAGATTTTCAGGCTGGCACAAAAATCTTTTGAGGGTGACTACAGTCGTGAAGAAATCCTTAAATGGTTGAAGAAGTTCTACTGGAGATTCTTCACTCAGCAGTTCAAGAGAAGCTGCATGCCAGATGGTCCCAAGGTTGGTACAGTAACATTATCTCCAAGAGGAGATTTCAGAATGCCAAGTGATGCAGCAGTAAATCTCTGGATGAAAGAAATTGAGATGATTTGATAGAAAACAGTTGCATATTCTTTAAATTTCCGTATACTTTAATCAAACAAAGGCGTTTTGAGTCACAATTGTGGCTTGAGGCGCCTTTTTATTTTACAGAAAGGAGGAGAGAGAGCATGACAACATACGCAGACATTTTTAGTAAAAAAGAACGGGTCGAGGATATGGAAATCTATGCAGGTTCTGGGGCTGTTAATGAGCAATTGGCCAGGTATGGTGTTAAGTTTGGAATTTATAAAAACAATGAATTCAAAGAGCAGCTTTTTCCATTTGATATGATTCCAAGAATCATTGATAAGGATGAGTTTACCTACCTTGAAAAAGGATTGAAGCAAAGAGTTGTTGCTCTAAATTGTTTTATTAACGACATCTATGGCGACAAGCATATTGTTAGAGACGGCATCATACCGGAGGAATTTATTTACGCCGGTAGTGGATATTTACCTCAGTGCGATGGAATCAAGCCACCCAAGGGAATATATGCCCACATAGCAGGTATTGATTTAGTTCAGGCGAAGGATGGAGACTGGTATGTTCTGGAGGATAACCTAAGAATCCCTTCAGGCGCATCTTACCCAATGATTGCGCGAATGATTTCCAGAAGAAGCTCACCGGATCTTTTTACGGGAAAACATGTTGAAGACAACAGAAACTATGCCGCTATGCTACGTCGTACTATGGACCATGTGAATGTGGGAGGACACACGGTCATCTTGACTCCAGGCAGATATAATGCAGCTTATTTTGAACACTCGTATCTTGCAGAAAAGACAGGTGCGCATTTGGCTTCTGGGCACGAGCTGATAGTTGAAAATGACCACTTGTATTTTATCGATTATTCGGGACGTAAAGAGAGAGTAGGAGCTGTATACAGACGAATATCAGATGAATATCTTGACCCAATGACCTTTAGGAAGGATTCAGTAATTGGCATTCCTCACATTTTTGATATTTACAGAAAGGGAAATGTTGCACTTATCAATGCACCAGGAAATGGTGTGGCAGATGATAAGGGAATATATTATTTCGTTCCAAAGATGGTGAAATATTATCTGAATGAGGAGCCAATTCTCAATAATGCCCCAACCTATCTTCCATACTATGAAGAGGATATGAAGTATGTGCTGGAGAATTTTGACAAGCTGGTTTTAAAGGATGTGGCAGAGGCTGGTGGATATGGAGTAGTGTTCGGCAGCAAGATGAACTCAGAGGAAAAAGCAAACTTCAAGGAGATGTTGAAGAGTGAGCCTCGAAGATTCATTGCGCAGGAGGTTATAGATTTTCTGGATATCGATATCATGGAAAAATGCGAGCTTCTTCCAAGAAAAGCGGACTTGAGAGCCTTTGTACTTATGGGGGATGAACCAATGGTATGGAAAAGTGGATTGACCAGATTCTCCAGAAATCCAGATTCATTTATTGTTAATTCTTCGCAGGGAGGAGGATTTAAAGATACATGGGTATTATCTCAGTAGAGAACACAGACAGATTATACTGGCTTGGCAGATATACAGAGCGAGTGTATACCACCATAAAGGTTTTTGAGGCCAGATTTGATTCAATGATTGATATTGATGATTTGGAGTACGAAAAGTTCTGCGAAAGTCAGGATATTCCAAACATCTATAAGAGCAAGGAGGATTTTGTTGCTCGATATTGCTTTTCCCTGGAGGATGAGAATTCAATCTTTTCTAACCTGATGAGGGCCTATGATAACGCGATTGTTCTAAGGGAAGAAATCGGAAGTGAATCCCTTTCATATATCCAATTGGCGGTATATGCCATGAATCAGGCCGCAATCAACAAATCACCATTAATTGGCTTACAGCATGTGACGGATAATATAGCTGCATTCTGGGGAATGGCGGATGATGACATTGAGGAGTCCTCAATACGGAACATGATACGGGTTGGTAAGCTTGTGGAACGAATTGATTTATATTCACGACTAAAAGTATTTCCTGAGAGGATTCGTAAGGAGACAAGAAGACTTACTAATCGTATCGATAAAAGCACCATGCGATATGACAGTACAAGGATGGCGCACATAAATTATCTAGTGCAGTTGGATGATATGCCTTATGAGACGTTGACAGATGAGATTGAACAATTGGTAGGTGAGGAGCTTTGAAAAAGCTACAGTTTGGCTATCATATGAAGCTCACTTTTAGTGACTACGTAAAAAATCATAGATTTTCACTTAAGTGTGTTCCACATGATACTGATTTACAAAAAATCGAAAATTTGGCGGTGGAGGTATATCCAGATAATGTGACCAGTGAGGATGAGGATTCCTACGGAAACATTACCTTATTTGGATACACAAATGAGCTCCATAACAGTTTCGGATTTGATGTAAATGGAATTGCCGTAACTGGCAGAGAAGAGTACGAGAAAGCAGATGAACTTCACAAGATAGGTATATTTAAATATCAAACGCCAAAGACAAAGCCAGGACTTAAGACTTTGGAGTATTATCAGAAGCTTGATTTGAAAAGATTTGATTCAGCTCTTGATAAGGCATCAGCCATTATGGAAGGGTTAAGTAATTCTTTTCAGTATGTGCAAGGGGTTACAAATATGTCTACAACCTCGGAGGAGGCACTTGTTGGCGGGAGCGGTGTTTGTCAGGATTATGCACATATCATGCTTTCTCTTTGTCGAATGGAAGGTATACCCTGTCGCTATGTTGCAGGCATGATGATGGGTGAGGGACTATCACATGCCTGGGTAGAGATATGGAACGAACGAAAATGGCTTGGGTTTGATCCTACCAATTATAAGCTTGTGGGAGATGAATATATCAAAATATCCAATGGAAGAGATTCAGAGGATTGTCTTGTAAATCAGGGAATATTCACCGGAAATGTTACTCAGATTCAGGACATAAATGTGGTTGTGGAAGAGGTTTTTGATGAAGGAATTGTTGGAATCAATTGAAGATGTAGTGAGGCTGTCGCTTCCTGTAGATGAGGAATTCGTAATTACGAAGCATAGATTTGTGGCTGACAGGAAGAAGAGACAGAAAAGAATATGCATAGTGACCGGAATCCATGGGGATGAATTGGAAGGACAGTATGTGTGCTATGAGCTATCAAGGAGGATTAGGGAGCAGGTTGATAGCTTAAACGGCATAGTAGACATATATCCGGCGATGAATCCCTTTGGAATTGATTCCATTACAAGAGGAATTCCAGCTTTTGACCTGGATATGAACAGAATTTTTCCAGGCAATCTTGATGGAGATATGAACGAGTATCTGGCATATAAAATTATTGAGGAACTGGAGGGAGCAGACCTTGTAATAGATATTCATGCCAGCAATATTTTCCTTACAGAGGTTCCACAGATTCGTATAAACGAATTGAATGCTGATGCACTTGTACCTATAGCAAAGAAAGCAAATATGGATTTGATATGGGTACATGGTGCCAGCACAGTTTTAGAATCCACTCTAGCTTATTCTCTTAACAGCAAAGGAACGAATACCCTTGTTGTGGAAATGGGAGTGGGTATGAGAATTACTGAAGAGTATGGTAATCAACTGACGGACGGCATTTTTTCTCTCATGAAGGAGCTGGGAATATGGACGGGAGCAGTTCCTGATATGAAAGAAGCAATTGTTGCCTATGATGCAGATGGAGATGATGTTTGTTATCTGAACGCGCCTTGTTCAGGTATATATATGAAGGAAAAGAAACATGGAAGTGTGGTAGAAAAAGGAGAATTAGTAGGAAAGATTATTAATCCGTTAAGTGGAGAAGTAATAGCTGAAATCAAAGCACCAGAAAAGGGGATGATTTTTACAGTTAGAGAATATCCTGTAGTGGAGGAAGGTTCGCTTATGGGAAGAATTCTCAAGGAAAAGGTATTATTGGAGAATCAGGTATGAGAGAAGAGGTTATATATTCGTTTAAGGGATTATACAGAGACGATTTCAGGGTAAAAGGCTATGTTTTTGGAGAAGGTGAAAAGACAGCATGTATCGTTGGTAGCCTACGAGGAAATGAATATCAACAGGTGTACGTGTGCAGTTTGTTGATAAAGAAACTGAAGGAACTAGAAGAGTGTGGAAAGATTTCCAAGGACAAGTCCATCATGGTAGTGCCCAGTGGAAATCCTTATTCCATGAATATAAAAAAACGATTTTGGAGTATTGATAATACTGATATAAACAGAATGTTTCCTGGATACGAAAAAGGGGAAACAACACAGAGAATCGCAGCAGGAATATTTGAGCAGATAAAAGATTATAAGTTTGGAATCCAGTTTGCGTCCTTCTATATGCCTGGGCATTTTGTGCCCCAGGTAAGGATTATGAAAACTGGAAATGAAAACGTAGAGATGGCCAAGGCGTTTGGATTACCCTTTGTAGTTATCCACAACCCAAGACCCTTTGATACAGCAACCCTAAACTACAATTGGCAAATTTGGGACACCGAGGCCTTCTCTATTTATACATCCAGTACGGAAAAGATAGATAAAAAGAGCGCTGAAATTGGTGTACATGCTGTGCTGAATTTCCTGGCAAAAGAAGGAGTTATTGATTACGAAAGTACAGAAGGCTGTGTTTCAAAAGTCATAGAAAGTGGCAAATTTATAAGTATCAGAACAGCTAATGCTGGATTTATGGAACCAATAGTACAAGCTGGTGATGTAGTGATCAAGGGGCAGGTGATGGCATATGTTACTAATCCATATACTGGAGAAGTTATTCAGACAGTGACTGCAAGTACAGATGGGATTATAGCTTTTGAGTACGATAGTCCGATAGTGTATCAGAATACAGCGGCTTTTAAGCTTATTCCGTTATCATAAAAAAAGAAGGAGACAATTGGGGAAGACAGCATGATTAAACTAAATGATTATTTATATGATGGAGAGACAATTTTTAGGATATTACAGAAATATATAGATGATTTGGAGGAAAACGCATTAACAACTCATAATCAGGTAGACTTAGTGCACTGCGCATTTCTTGATACTATATATGAGATTTTAGAGCACAACGAATTTTTAACCTCTCAGTCCCAAAGAATTCGTGAGTTCTATAAATATATGGTAGTAGCATATCCATATTTGGCATTCACCTTTAAGGGGAGAATTAAATCTATTATCCGGTCGGAAGAAAAGTTTAATAGATACATTGTGGACTTCATATATGAATACTATCAGAAGTACCATCATTTCCCAGCGACTCAGGAGATAAAGGAAAAATTAAGTTGTTTTAGGGATGTACTCGCTTATCGAATTGTTATCTCTTTACCTAAGTGTCATTTAAAAGAGGGGCAGGATTTAGAAGAGGAAGAGATTAAGCTTTTATATGAAATTGCCAATAAAATGCCTGTGTTCTTGGAATCCCAGGGTTTTACAGTTGTTAAGGCAAATTTGGAAGGGCGTGAATGCTCGGAATTGTTGGATAAAAGTTTGTGGGATACCTATAGAGATTATGTTCATAAGCCAACCAATGTTGGATATAGATCCTTACATTTAACCTTGTTTGATGAGCAGGCAAGGTGCCACGTTGAGGTGCAGCTTAGAACGAAATCTATGGATGATAGTGCTGAAATTGGAGAGTCTAATCATCTGAGATATGTGGAGTCTCAGGAGCAGCAGAAAAACAGAAGATTAGAGATTCCTGAAGGGGAATGTGTATTCTTTGATGAGGCCTATGAGAGAGTTGTATCATTGGAAAATTTAGATTTATCTGAGCTTGATGTAAATATGTTTACAGCTGTTAATAACAGTTTAATTAATGATGGCTGTGGGTTATTTAGGGGGCGACAGATTTTACCATTTGAACATTTATCAAGATTTCAAAATGGATTGGTGGACTAGAAGAATTGAAGAAGCTTAAAGAATTAAACTTAGAGTTTCCAAGAATTGGAATGCGAATAATAAAATCTGCTATAGCAGTTCTACTCTGCTTTGTAGTGGATTATTATAGAAATGGGGCAGGAATTGTTTTTTATTCACAGTTGTCTGCTCTATGGTGCATGCAGGCAACCAGGGAAAGCACAATCAAAAATGCCAAGCAGAGGATGATTGGAACTTTTATAGGAACCTTTTATGGGTTCCTTTATATTGTTATAAAGCATATATTTTTGCCTAAAGTTATCAGCTATGACTATGTGGGTTCGGTCCTAATTTCAGGGATGATTGTGCTTGTTATTTACACATCGGTATTGATTAAGAAAAAGCAGGCGTCTTATTTTTCCTGTGTAGTATTTTTAAGTATTGTTGTTAATCACATAGGAGATTCAAATCCATATTTATTTGCCTGCAACAGATTTTTGGATACAGTAATAGGTATTGCTATTGGTGTTTTGGTAAATATTTGGGGATGTTAGATAAATATCTAATATTAGTGTTGACAACCATCATACAAAATGATATTTTATATGTATCGAAGGAGATATAAGATAAGCATCTAATATTGGAGGGTTGTCATGAAAGTAGCATACAAAGAATTATTTGCAAATCGTAATTTCAGAAAGGATTTAGCTGCATCACTTATCAATCGTTTTGGTGATTCTATTGATGCCATTGCTTCATCATGGATTGTTTATGAATTAACTGGTGAGGCTAGCTGGTCTGCAATCATCTACGCTATCAATCGATTACCTACAATTTTCTTAACTCCACTAGCTGGGCCATGGGTTGAGCGTCATAATAAGAAGATGATTATGGTGGTAACTGATTTGATTCGTGCTTTATGTGTTGGCGTTTTGGCAACAGGCTTGTTACTTGGTTTCTTAAGCGCACCACTTATTGCAGTACTTAGCTTTATCATTTCCAGTGCTGAGGCATTCCGTATTCCAGCAGGCACAGCTATTTTTCCACAGATTGTGCCAAGAGAACAGTATGGAACAGCAATGTCAGTAAATCAGGCTTCTTCTAGTGTGGTAGAGCTGATAGGAACAGGTGTAGCAGCAGCTATTATTGCACTGATTGGAAGTGCCGGTGCTATTTATGTGGATATGGTAACCTTCGTATTATCAGCACTGTTGATTATGTCATTAGAGTTACATGAGGATGTTCATAAGGATTCTAACGGCTTTAGCGTATCAGGTTATTTTGCAGATTTGAAGGGTGGCTTCGTATACTGTGCATCAAAGAAGCGTTTAGTAGCTATCACAATGATGATATTGTTCTTAAATGGTATTCTCGTTCCTTTGAATAGTTTACAGACACCTATGGTAACAGAGCTGTTCCGTGGTAATGTATGGTACTTATCTGTATTTGGAACTACATTATCTATTTCAATGTTATTAGGTTCTGTAATTTACCCAATGATTCAGGATAGATTAAATGTTAAAATGGTTCTTGTAATGATTTGCACAGGAATCGCTGGATTCTATCTGCTGATGGTGGCAGGAAAAGGACTTTATTCTAATTTATATTTTGCTATGTCAACTATCGTTGTATTGGCAGCAATGCTTGGCCTTATCATCAGTGTAGGAAATATGTTCTTAGGTATAGAGACAATACGAATGATTGACCGTGAGTATTTGGCAAGAGCAGCCAGCATCGGTAATGCACTTGGCTCAGCTATCGTGCCAGTGACAGCATTTATTGTTAGTATTGCAGTTCGTTTTGTAGGTGTTCCAACAATTTTTGTAGGTGCAGGTTTGATTGCAGTTGCATTTTGCGGCGTACTCTTTCTTAATCATAGTTTGGATGATGAAGAGCCACAGGCAGTGGATAAAAATGAATCTTTGGAGGCAGCATGAATCGATTTCATATAGAATTACAATATGTTTCGGAAAGCGTCACTTTGTTAAATATGGCGGCTCATCAGGAACAATATATTACTGACTATATGTATCAGTTGGCAGCACGTTACGGAATGACTCCTGATGAGAAAGCCAAAAAAGTGGTGGACCTGCTACAGGAGATAGAAGATGTAGCACGAGCAGAATTTTCAAAGGATATGCAGACACTTCGTTTCTATTGTGAGATGGAGGAAGATATCGGAAAAGCTGATTCTTTTGCTAATATTCTTTTACTTGCAGGAAAAACCTATAATAATGACCGTTCTGTAGCAGAGCATGAGACATACCTGAATGAACTTTCAGACCAGGAGTACAACGCAGCATTTTATGATTTAGTAAAGGCTTATGGAGCGACCACAGTTGATGACGGCGATGATGATAAAAATACTGTCACTGATGTGATGGATATCATTTTCCAGATGGAAATATCAGATTCCCGTAAGTTATGTTTACAGCAGTTGTTTTTACATCGTAAGGAACATATTAAGAAGCTGATTGCTTTGATGCTTCGAGCAGAGAAGATTCTGAAGAAGTACGAGAAGAAGCTTATGGTTTTTGGCAAGGAACTAGTGGACTATGTGGAGGGAGAATTACAGGGACGTTCGCTGTCTGATTTCATCCTCAAAGAGTTCTATGGTAACATGTCGATTCCAACTGACAACAGAGATTGTGAGATATATTTATCATACCTGAAGAGTGCATATATGGGCTTCTATTTAAAGGGAGATGAAATCGAATCTGCAGAGCATGTTGCAGTAGTTGGTGTGATTTTTAGCAAGGAAATGAGTTTCCGCAATCTTTTGGAGCAACGTGCTCAGCTCAGTGAAGATAAGGTTATGACCATGCTGAAGCTTTTAGCTGATAAGAGTAAGTTACAGATTCTTACAGCAACAGTGGATGAGCCTGCATACGGTTCACAGCTGGCAAGCATGCTTGGTCTTACCACAGCCACCATTTCACACCATACATCGGCCTTACTGGAGCAAGATTTGTTAACCTTAGATAAGGTGGATACAAAAATATATTATCGTGCCAATCCAGTAATGATTCGCGCGCTGATTCAATATTTACAGGAGACATTACTTCACGAGTAGGGAGGTTTCTATGGCAGCCTTTGACAGAGTGTGTTCGGGAATTCCACAGATGGATGAACAGTTTGATAACATTCGACTGGGGGATAACGTGGTTTGGCGCGTGGATAAGCTGGAGGATTTCAAGCTGTTTGCCAAGCCTTATGTACAGCAGGCTATAAAGGAGGGAAGAAACCTGATTTATATCAGGTTTGCAAGCCATGAACCGCTGTTTGAACCACAGGAAGGTTTGAAGATTGTAAATGTGGAGCTTTCACATCGCTTTGAAACCTTTACGGTGGATATACATGAGATAATTGAAAAGGAAGGCTTCGACGCCTTCTATGTTTTTGACTGCCTTTCTGAGCTGCAGACTGCCTGGGCCACAGACCTTATGATGGGCAATTTCTTTCAGGTAACCTGCCCATATCTTTTCCAACTGGATACAGTGGCATTCTTCCCGCTGATTCGTGGAAAACATTCTTTTAAAGCTATTGCAAAAATTCGTGATACAACTCAACTATTTTTAGATGTTTATACTGATAAGAACAATGTATTTGTAAGACCTGATAAGGTGTGGAACCGTTATTCAGAAACAATGTTTTTACCACACGTTTATGAGCCAGAGGCAGGGACGTTTGCACCGATGCTTGACGGTGTGAGAGCCAGCCATTTTTATCAGCTTTTGGAAAAAGAAACAAACAGTGCCGACAGGGATAACAAAGACAGCTGGGATAGATTTTTCGACATGACTGCAACCATGAATGAAAATGGCATGGATGTCACTGAGCAGTGCAGCAGGATGTGCAATATCATGATGTCCAGAGATGAGCGGATGCGTGTCATGATAAAGGAGAACTTTAAGCCTGAGGATTATCTTCATGTGAAAAAGAGGATGATAGGCACAGGAATGATTGGTGGCAAGGCCTGCGGAATGCTTCTGGCAAGAAAGATAATAGAAAATAACAGGTCTGATATATTTGAAAAGTTCGAGCCCCATGATTCTTTTTATGTAGGCTCTGATGTGTTCTATACCTTTATTGTGGAAAATCATTTTTGGGATATCAGAGTGCGTCAGAGAAAGCCAGAAGAATATTTTACACTGGCCGATGAATTTGCCCAGAGATTGTTAGATGGAAAATTCTCTAGAGATATGGAGGAAGAATTAGTTAAGTTATTGGAGTACTATGGTCAAGATCCTATCATAGTCAGATCCAGCTCTATTCTTGAGGATGGCTTTGGAAATGCCTTTGCTGGAAAATACGAATCTGTATTCTGTCCAAATGCAGGGGACATGGATCAGAGATTAAATGAGCTGGAGGATGCCATCAGAACAGTCTATGCCAGCACCATGAGTAAATCTGCTTTGGATTACAGAAATCGAAGAGGCTTGCAGGCTCGTGATGAGCAGATGGCACTTTTGATTCAGAGAGTTTCAGGCTCTTATTATGGGGAATATTATATGCCTTGCGCAGCAGGTGTTGGCTATTCCTACAGTCCATACAGATTTATGGAAAGCCTTGATCCTGAGGCAGGTATGCTGCGTCTTGTAATGGGACTTGGAACATCTGCAGTAGATAGAACGGAAGGCTCCTATCCAAGACTTGTAAGTTTGGATAATCCAAAGGCTACCACTGCAAGAGACAGTGGGGAGAAGCATAAATATTCACAGAAGAAGCTGGAACTGATAAACAGAGGTGAAGGTAAATTGCAGCAGGTGGAGTTGGATGTTATTAAGCCATTTATGCCATATTATCTTCAGCGACTTTTGTTGGAGCATGACTTTGATGTGGAGAGACTGTTCAGGGAGCAGGGACATAACCGTGATATTCAGTTTATATCCTGTCAGGGTATTGTGGAAAAACAGGAAATTATGGCTCAGATGAAGGATATTTTGGGGACAATTCAGAAGGAATACGACTACCCTGTGGATACTGAGTTTACCATTAATTTTTCCGAGGATGGAGATTATGTAATTAACATTCTGCAGTGCAGACCACTACAGGTTTTCGAGGATTCGGGAGACTTTGAAATGCCTGATGAGATTGGAGCTGAAAAGGTACTGTTCGAATGCGAGAAGTCGGCAATGGGACTGTCCCGTTCGGAGAAGCTGGATATGATTGTATATGTAGACCCTGTAAATTACTACAACATGGACTACAAGGATAAATACACCATTGCAAATGCCATAGGCACTATTAACTGGAAGATGAGAGATTCCGGCAAGAAGATGCTTCTTATGGTGCCGGGGCGCATTGGTACCACTTCACCAGAGCTTGGCGTGCCAACATCCTTTGCGGATATCAGTGAATTTGAAGCCATCTGCGAGATTGCAAATTCTGAGGCAGGGTACAATCCTGAACTTTCATATGGCAGTCATTTCTTCCAGGATTTGGTGGAGTCAGGAATTCTTTATAATGCTATTTTTGAAAATGAAAAGACGAAGGTTTTCAACATGGATTTACTTGCTGGTTGTAAAAATATTCTTGAAGAGTTTGATGAGAAGTATGAAAAGCTCAGGGATATAATTCGTATATACGATGTGTCAGAAATGGGATTTATGCTGTGTAATGATATGAAAAAAGAAAGGATTATTTGCTTTAAGAATTAACAATAAAATCTATTTCTAACGCAGTATAAATATACACAAATGTGTTATAAACATTCTTGTTGACAAACAAAATAAAGGATAGATATAATTTTGCACATAAATAAAGCGTGAATGTGCAAAGGGGCATATGTCGATTGACATGTGCCTCTTTTTTTATATTCAAAAACGCATTTACGTTAATAAAGGAAAAGGAAGGTAATGGTATGATGGAACGAAAAAAATTAGTAGCATTGATTATGACACTAGTGGTTACGATGGCAATGATGACAGGCTGTGGTTCGGCAGCAGGTTCAGCAAAGGCTGGGGAGTATGAAGGTGAGTTAATCATGGCTACCAATGCTACATTCCCACCATACGAGTTTGTGGAGAATGGAGAGTACGAGGGAATTGATGTTGAAATAGCAGAAAAGATTGCAGAAGAATTAAATCTTGAGCTTGTTATTGAGGATGTGGAGTTTGGTTCAATCATAGCAGGTGTTGAGAGTGGTAAATATGACATGGGAATGGCTGGTATGACAGTTACAGATGAGAGAAAAGAAAGCGTAAACTTTTCTGAAACATATGCAGTAGCAGTTCAGTCTGTAATCGTTCCAGTTGGTTCACCAATTAAATCAATCGATGATATTTCTGCTGACACAAAGATTGGTGTGCAGCAGGATACAACAGGTGATATCTATGCTACAGACGATTATGGCGATGATGCAATTGTTCGATACAAGGCGGGCCCAGATGCAGTTCAGGCTTTGGCTTCAGGAAAGGTTGATTGTGTAATCATCGATAAGGAGCCAGCAAAGGCTTATGTAGCAGCAAATGATGGACTAGAGTTGCTTGAATCAGCATATGCTGAGGAGGAATATGCAATCTGTGTTGCAAAGGGAAATGATGAGCTTCTTGAAAAGATTAACACAGCCTTGGCTAAGCTCAAATCCGATGGAACTATTGATGAAATCGTAAGTAAATATATTTCGGCTGAGGACTAAAGATGATGTGGCTTAGTAATTTTATTTCAGATTTCAAATTTGTTTTTTTGGAGAGCGAACGATATAAGCTAATCATCGAAGGATTATTTGTAACACTTGAAATTACACTGTTTGCGGTGCTAATCGGTATAGCACTTGGAACCGTGGTAGCATCGATTCGTTCAACCTATGATAAGAACATTGAAAGTCTGAAGAAAAGAAAAAATTTAGGATACTACCTGTTATGTGTTTGCAATGTAATTTGCAAAATATATCTAACAGTAATTAGAGGTACGCCAACAGTAGTACAGCTGTTAATTGCCTATTTCATAGTATTTGCTACATCAAACAATGATGTACAGATAGCTGTTTTTGCATTTGGAATTAACTCGGGAGCCTATGTGGCAGAAATCATCCGTGCAGGAATCATGGCTGTGCCAGAGGGACAGTTTGAGGCAGGTCGTTCACTGGGATTTAATTATGTTCAGACTATGTTTCACATAATCATCCCACAGATGGTAAAGAATGTTTTGCCTGCTCTTTGCAACGAGTTCATCGTATTGATTAAGGAGACATCAATTGCAGGTTATATCGGAATTACGGATTTAACAAAGGCTGGAGACTTAATAAGAGGTCGCACATTTTCGGCGTTCCTTCCACTTTTTGGAGTGGCATTCATCTACCTTCTTTTAGTACTTGTATTGACATACCTTGTTGGAAAGCTTGAAAGGAGGTTACGAGCTAATGAAAGATAATAAAATCATTCGAGTGGAAAATCTTAAGAAATATTACAAGGGTGGAGCAATAAAGGCACTTGATAATATTTCTATTAATGTAGATGAGGGTGAGGTCGTTGTAATTATTGGTCCATCTGGTTCAGGAAAATCAACACTTCTTCGCTCGCTGAATTTACTGGAGATTCCAACAGAGGGAAACATATTTGTAGATGATGTTTTGATTACTGATCCAAAGACGGACATAAATAAGCATCGTCAAAAAATGGGAATGGTATTCCAACATTTCAATCTGTTTCCAAACATGAACATTTTGAAAAATCTTACCATCGCTCCAACCAGACTTTTGGGAAAGTCAAATGAAGAGGCAACAGAGTATGCAATGGAGCTTTTAGAGAGAGTAGGCTTGGCGGACAGGGCAGCAGCCTATCCAAGTCAGCTTTCAGGTGGACAAAAGCAGCGTATTGCTATTGTCAGAGCACTTTGCATGAATCCTAAGATTATGCTATTTGATGAACCTACATCTGCATTGGATCCAGAAATGGTAGGCGAAGTTTTGGATGTAATGAAGGAGCTGGCTGCCCAGGGAATGAGCATGGTAGTTGTTACCCATGAGATGGGCTTTGCAAGGGAAGTAGCAGACAAGGTAGTTTTCATGGATGCAGGCCAGCTAATCGAGCAGGGAACACCGGAACAGATTTTTGAGCATCCACAGTCAGAAAGACTTAAAACATTTTTAGACAAAGTAATATAGGAGAAAGCAAAGGCGCTTTACATTCATGGTGATGTAGTGCCTTTTTATTTTGGGAAAATGTTGAAAATAAATGAAGAAATGTTGCAGCTGACAAAAGATATGGTGGCTGTAAGCAGCGTAAATACAACAAAGGGAGAAAAGGATATAGGGCTCTTCATTGAAGATTATTTAAGAGCGATACCATATTTTAAAGAACATCCCGATCAGGTTATTGTGCAGACACTTAAGAACGATAAGTTGGAACGAAGAAATGTGTTTGCACTGTTACTTGGCCAGAAGGATAAAAATAGTAAAACTATAATTTTCCACGGTCACACAGATACCGTCGGGGTGGAAGATTATGGGGCGCTTTCTGGTTATGCCTTTGACTGCGATGGATTGGCAGAACAGTTAAAGGAGATTGAACTGCCTGAGGAAGTAAAAAAGGATTTGGATTCTGGTGAGTATTTGTTTGGTCGTGGTGCCTGCGATATGAAAAGCGGAGATGCAGTATTTATGGTACTGCTCAAGGAGCTTTCAGAGCATGTCAGTGATTTATCTGGAAATATTCTTTTATCGCTGAATCCTGTTGAGGAGAATCTTCATACTGGAATCATTGAGGGAATAGAAGTAATTGAGAAGCTTAAAGAAGAATACGGATTAGATTATGTGCTTGCTATAAATAATGATTACACATGTCCAATGTATCCAGGTGACAAGCATCATTATATTTATACAGGTGTTGGTGGAAAGCTTCTACCTTGTTTTTATATTCAGGGACGTGAGACTCATGTAGGACAGTGCTTCGAAGGTTATGATCCTACCACAGTAATGGCTGAGCTAATAAAGGAATTAAATTTGAATTCTGAGTATTCGGATTCCTACGAGGGTGAATATGCGTTGCCACCTACTTTATTAAAAAGTAAGGACTTGAAGGGCTGGTATAACGTACAGACAGCCAAGGAAGCACTTGTATATTTCAATTATTTTGTGCTGAATGCAGATGTCAGAGACATTACTAAAAAGCTTGTGACTGCAGGAGAAAAGGCAGTGAGAAGAGCATCGGCAGATTTGAATATTAAGTACAAAGCCTTTTGTGAGAAGTCTGGAAAAGATTTTCAGCAGATTGAAAACAGCTGGTCGGTTATGTCTTATGAGGATTTGTATCAGCTGGTAAAAATGCAGGATGAATCTATAGATAAAACACTTGCAGAAGAGACTTTGAAGCTTCAGGAGGCAGGTGTAGATAAAAGAGAAATCCCTGTATCGTATATACGAATTTTGCTTGCAAGGGCAAATATATATCATCCAGTTGTGGTGCTGTATTATGCCACACCTTATTGTCCACATAATACTTTAGAGAAGAACGATGAGGCGGTAGAAAAGTTGGAAAAGATTCTCAAGGTAGTGGAGGAAGAAAATAACATTGAATACAGAATGGATGGATTTTTCCCTAGCCTGTCGGACAGCAGTTACTTATCACTGGATGATTCAATGGAATCTATAGAGACACTTAAGCAGAATTTTCCACAGATGCAGCAGTTGTATCCGCTGCCATTGGAGCAGATTAAAAAGTTAAACATTAAGGCAGTCAATTTTGGAGTCTATGGAAAGGATGCACATAAAAGCACAGAAAGACTGCAGGTGCCATACAGCTTTGGGGTACTACCAGAGCTGATTATGAAAACTACGGAGGTATTTTTAAATGTTTGTTAAAAATGGTACGGGGGAATTAAAAAAGGTTTTGGTTTCAAGACCGGAATATCTGAAGCCAGCTCCAATCAATGAGATAGCAAAGAAGTGGAAGGATACCACTATGGATGTGGATGTGATGCTTCGTGAGCATGAGGAGTTTGTAAAAAGCTATGAGGATGCTGGGGTTGAGGTTGAGTTTTTAGACGCGGATGATGAGCGCCCAAACTCAGTTTTTGCAAGAGATTTTGGTGGGTGTGTAAAGGAAGGATATATCCTTGGAAACTTCAAGCTGGACATGCGCTACAAGGAACATGTTGATTATGAGAAGCGTATGGCAGAGCTGGGGATTCCTAAAATCGGAGAAGTGAAGAATGGTCTCTTTGAGGGGGGCGACTTCATGTTTATGAGTGAAAAATGGGTGGCAGTAGGTATGGCTGACAGAACTGATGAAGAGGGGCTGAAGGAGCTGAAGGCTATATTGGAGCCACTTGGATATGAAGTTACAGGGGTTCCTTTAAAGAAAGAATATTTACATTTAGATATGTGTTTCAACTTGGTTGATGATCATTTGGCTGTGGCTTATGTGGATGGATTACCAGAGGAATTTAAGGATTTGCTTGCTGAAAGAGGAATAGAACTTATTCCTGTTCCAGAGGAAGCAATCTTCTTACATGGATGCAATTTACAGGCTCTGGGAAATCATACTGTGCTTTCGCTTAAGCAGAATAAAAAGGTTAATGAGGAATTGGTAAAGCGAGGCATGAAGGTAATAGAGATGGATATTACCGAAATTTTAAAAGCAGGCGGAGGTCCACACTGTATGACATTTCCGCTTGTACGAATATAAATAATTATGAAGGGACGCTACAGTAATGAGTATATTTTTAGTAGATGAATATAAAGAGATGGAGCCTTATGTTCCAGGGGAGCAGCCAAAGGATAAGTTGTACATCAAATTAAATGCAAACGAGACATCACTTCCACCTTCACCAAAGGTATTTGAGGCAATTTCAAAAAGTGAAATTTGGAATATGAGCTATTATGCAGATCCACATTGTCATGAGTTTCGTAAGGCAGTGGCAACTGTATATGGAGTAACAGAGGAAGAGGTTTTTGTTGGAAATGGAGCAGATGAGGTTCTTTCCTTTGTATTAATGAGTTTCTTCAGAAGAGGAATGAAGATTTATTTCCCAGATATTACATACGGTTTCTATCGTACCTATGCAAAGACTTATGGACTTGATATGGAAGAAATTCCAGTTAAGAATGATTTTTCAATCGATATAAATGATTACATGGATTTAGAGGGGGATATTATTTTTGCAAATCCAAATAATCCAACGGGACGAGCAATTCCAATAGCGGATATTGAAAAGCTTGTTAAGAAGAATCCTGAGAGAATGGTAATAGTGGATGAGGCGTATGCAGATTACTGGGGGGAGACCTGTTTGCCCCTTGCTACCAAGTATCCAAATCTTGTTGTTGTTCGTACCTTCTCAAAATCTAGAAATATGGCGGGAACACATATTGGTTTTGCCATTGCTTCAAAAGAGATTATTGCAGATATGAACAGCATAAAATTTTCCTTTAATCCATTTAATCTTAATTCAGTTACTATGGCAGCTGGAATTGCAGCAGTGAAGGATACCTATTATTTGGATAAATGTATTAACAGAATTGTAACCAATCGAGAGCAGTTTAAATCAGATTTGGAGAAGCTGGGATTCCATGTAATTCCATCAAAGGCAAACTTTGTATTTTGTTATCATGATGCAATTTCTTCATCGCAGCTTTGTGAGAAGCTGAAAGAAGAAGGAATTCTCACTCGTCACTTTGCTGATAAAAAACTAGATAAATATCTTCGAATCACCATTGGAACAGAACAGGAAATGGCTGTTGTACTGATTGCAATCAAGGAGATTTTAGCGGAGGTAAAGGTTTGAAAAAAATCGTAATTGCGGATTATGAAAGCGCACTGGAAGATGATTATTCCATCACAATTGAAAGCATCGAAGAGGCACTTGGTGAGCCAGTTGATACTGTAGTGCATGCCTATAAGGATAAGGATGATTTTATCAAAGTA
This sequence comes from Pseudobutyrivibrio sp. 49, assembly GCF_900100545.1. Taxonomy (GTDB): domain Bacteria; phylum Bacillota; class Clostridia; order Lachnospirales; family Lachnospiraceae; genus Pseudobutyrivibrio. The sequence continues at coordinate 23,560 of NZ_FNDP01000019.1, read as the reverse complement.
CTGCAGGACGCAGATGGGCTGGTTACTGGATTTATTGAGACTGATGAAGAGATACTTGCTGCTTGCCCAAGTTTAAAATGTATTTCAGTTAGTGGCGTAGGCTATTCCAATATTAATCTTGAAAGTGCCAGACAAAATGATATTGCAGTGTGTCATATTCAGGAATATTGCACTCAGGAAGTGGCAGAGCATGCCATTGCCCTGATGTGCGCCCTGAATCGTAATCTAAAATTTTATGACAGACAGATAAATGATAAGAAGGAATGGAAGTATTATTCCATAGATGGAAATCCCAATTTATGCAGTCAGACTCTGGCAATATTTGGATTTGGGAAAATTGGCAGACGTGTGGCAACAATAGCTATTGCCCTTGGAATGAAGGTTTTGGCTGTGGATCCATACGCTGCCAGTGAGTATGATGTGGCTGGAGTGGAGTTTGTAGATAAGAAGGAGGCTTTCTCCAGAGCTGACATTATTACTAATCATATGAATCTTACCGAAGAAAACAGACACTTTTTTAATGAGGATGCTTTTGCTAAAATGAAGCGTAGACCGATATTCATCAATGTGGGCCGCGGTGGCAGTGTTGATGAACAGGCTCTGGTAAATGCTCTGAATAGGGGATTGATTAGAGGTGCGGGCATAGACGTTCTTGAAGAAGAGAATCCAGATTTAAACAAATGTAGTCTGCTTCGCCGAAAAAATGTAATCATAACACCTCACAGTGCATTCTATAGTCAGGAGTCTATCGAGAAACTGCAAAGAATCAGTGGGGCGAATCTCGGATATTTCCTCGCTGGAAAAAATGAGGAGATTACTGAATTAGTTAGGTAAGATGAGTGTATTAGTTTCAATTACATTAAAAATTTTTGTTTTGATGGCGGCAGGATTTTTTGCTGCGCATTTTAAAATTATGGATGAGGCTGTGAAGAGAGGATTATCAGAAATGCTGATATATATCTTTCTTCCAGCCAATTTGTTTGTATCATCACAGGCAGATTTTTCTATTAAGCAGATGATAGGAATAGGTTATACTATCGTATTTACGTTAGTGTACTATGCCATTGTTATTTCATTATGTTATTTTGGAAGTCGCCCTTTCTTTAATGAAAAGACTAAGAGTGGAATGTTTGCTTTGCTTATCGCATTTGCCAATACGGGCTTTATTGGCATGTCTATTATTAGAGAAACTGTGGCTGGCTCAGGTCTTTTATATGCAGCAGTATATAATTGCATTTTCGACGTAGTGTATTTTTCTATAGGAGTAATGCTTTTACAGAGCGAGAAGGAAAAGATTTCTATCTACGCTATCATGAAGAATGTAATCATATGGATTGCTATCGCTGCAATTATTCTTTATGTGATTCCATATCGTTTCCCAGTAGTGTTAACAGAGACAGTAGATGTGTTAGGCGGATGTATGCTTCCAGTTTCAATGATGATTATTGGTGCGGAGCTTTATACTATAAAGCCTGACGAAGTACTAAAAGATAAGGTGGCTTACATTACATCCTTCTTTAGAATGATTTTGGTGCCAGCTATTACACTTGTGGTTTTAGTTCTTTTACATGTGGAAAAGTCACTTGCTATGACAATGGTTCTGTTGACAGCAATGCCATCAGGCTCACTTAATGTAATCATAGGGCGCAAGTATGATGCAGATGTAAAATATGCTGCCACAACAATTATGCAAAATACGATTATCATGCTTTTAACCTTGCCAGCATTTATTTACCTGTGTGAGAGATTCTTAATCAATTCTTAAAGATTTACCTACTTGGAACTTAAAAATTTATTCAATACAATAACCTTGTAATTAATTACAGGAGTTACATGGGAGAAAAAATGAATAATATTCTAATTTGTGATGACGAACAGGATATCGTATCTGCTCTTAGAATTTATCTTGAGAGTGAAGGGATGAACGTAACATCAGCCTCAAATGGTAGAGAGGCGGTTGAAATCATGAGAAGTCCAGCAGGCGAAACTATGCAGCTTATTTTACTTGACGTGATGATGCCTGAGATGGATGGTATAGTTGCCATGGCTGAGATTCGAAAGGAATCAAATGTGCCAATCATCATGCTTACAGCAAAGAGTGAGGATGTTGATAAGGTTATCGGTCTTACAGTTGGTGCAGATGATTATGTTACAAAGCCTTTCAATCCAGTGGAGCTTATGGCACGAGTAAAGTCTCAGCTTAGACGATACACCATGCTTGGTTCTCAGAACGGAAATACGAATATCGTAAATACGGATATTATCACAATAGGTGGTATTGAATTAAATGATAAATCCAAGGAAGTTACCTTAGATGGAAATCCAGTATCACTTACTCCATTAGAATATGATATTTTAAAGCTTCTTATGACACATAAGGGCGAAGTACTCTCCCCAAGAGATATTTACGAGAATGTCTGGAAGGAAACAGTAATAGGTGCAGAAAGCACTGTGGCTGTTCATATCAGACATCTCAGAGAAAAGTTGGAATATGACAGTGCAAACCCTAGATACCTAAAAGCTGTCTGGGGGCACGGGTATAAGATGGATTCATAATGTTAGGTGCTTTAGCACCGAGAAAGAAGTCTGAAAGACTTCCATTATGAATGGAGGGGAGTTGCTGTGAATAGTAACTAATGATGAGATTTTAGGAGGGTGGTATGAAAAGATTTTACAGCAGAGCTGGAAAGATATTTTTAGGTATAACCTGTACCGTATTTACGTTTATATTTGCGTTTAGTATTTTTGCATGTGGTATTTTAGGAAACTGGGGATTGTTTTCAAGCAATACCAGCGAGTTCAAAAACGAGCTATATAAGGAAGCCGGAAGAGATTATGCAACCTGGATTCTCTATAATGCAGATAACGGATTTACTTCTGGTCGACTTGAAGGAATGAATTGCTACTATGGTGTTATCGCTGGTAAGGAGACTAAAGATATAGATCTCAATTCTGATAGCTCCTACATATATCGAAATTTTAAAGATGTAAAAGTACCTAAGAATGCTTTTAAAAATTACTATGGAATTGATAGTGATACAGAGATTGAATTAAGCGAGAAGCTTTTAGATTTTTGGACACCTAATTACATTGGTACTGATTATGCAAGTGTGTACACTAGTGTTAGCATTGAAGGTATTGGATATGATTTAATTGGCCAGAAGGCATATGTTTTTGGTAACGGAAGATTCTATCCCATACAGGAATATTATTGTAGCTATGTTACTAGTGAACATCCTGAGGGAACACCTAATACTAATAATATTTATTCTAGAATTTGGGATAATAATAAAGCAGATTTAGAAGCTGGAAGAGAATATGTAAACTATGATAGTTCATCTACAATAGAGGAAGTTCAGGATGATGAAAACTATTATGTAGTTGAAGATTCTGAGGAGACTGAATCATCAGAAGATACAGAAAAAACAGAAGTTACTACAGATTATCTGCCAGAAGAAACTGTTATTGAAAGTGGCGCATCAGGTGAAGATACTAATCTACTTTATATAGATGGCAAGGGCTACAAGCCTTTATCTGACTCAGTTCAGGGTTATGTTTTAGCCTTAAACACTGATGATGGAGCTACAGGAAAACTTAGTCTTGATAATGTTGCTGACTTATCAGATATCCATGGAGAACTTACTCAATTAAAGCATGAGGTTTCAATAGATAATATTTCATTCTTTGGTATATATGAAGATAATCCAGATTTAACCTACTATACAGTGGTATGCTTCCCTAATGAGACAAAGCTTGCAGCAAACACTTACACAAATGATTTTTATGCACAGGCCAAGGCGGTTGCAGCCCTTGCACCAACCTTGAAAGTTATTCTTCCATTGGCAGCTATTCTTTCCTTTGCAATTGCATTTGGCTCTTGGATTATGTTCTTATGTGCAGCAGGACATAAGAAGGGAGTAGAAGGAATTGTTGAAGGCCCTATTGAAAAAATTCCAGCTGATTTAGCGATTGTGTTATTTATATTTGCTGAGTCTATTGTGTTTGGAGTTTGTGTTTCAATTGTAGACGCCTTAGGCTCATCAGCCTTTGGATTAATAGGAATGATTGTTGCGGCTACAGGTATTGCTGCTGTGCTTATAGGATTCCTTTGGAGTTCAAATATTGCGGTAAATGTTAAGCTTCGTCATGTATGGAAGAATAGTCTGATATGCAAGATATTAGGCATAATAAAAAAGTGGCTTGGAGTTTTTCACCAGGAGACAAAATATATACGCTCCACGATAAAGTGGACTTACAGAATCTGGGCGATATTTGTAATCATTGTAATCCTTGAATGGTTTGGAATTATGGCTACAGATGCACAGGATGTATTATTCCTGTGGTTTTTGGAAAAAGTAGCTTTTGGAATTATTCTTCATATCTTTTTAAGAAGCTATGCAAGAATCAAGGGCACAGCCTTAGCTCTCGCAGAAGGTGATACCACAGCTCAGGTTGATTTAAAAGGAATGCCACTTTTTCTTGAAGAGCATGCTAAGGCAATGAATGATATTCAGTCGGGAATTACTGTTGCACTTGAAGAGAGAACCAAGAGTGAGCGCATGAAGACAGAGCTCATTACAAATGTTTCTCACGACATCAAGACTCCACTTACTTCAATAATCAATTATGTAGATTTGCTTTCAAAGGAAAAAATCGAAAATGATAAGGCTCAGGAATATCTTGAAGTTTTAGATAGACAGTCAAAGAGATTAAAGAAGCTAATCGAAGATTTGATTGAGGCATCAAAGGTTTCTACTGGAAATGTGAGTTTCAATATTGAAAACGTAAATGCGGTAACTCTTTTGAATCAGTCTATTGGAGAATTTACTGACAGACTTGAGGCTAACAAAATTACAGTAGTAACAAGCCTGCCAGCTGAGGACATTTATCTTCAGGCAGACAGCAGATACTTATGGCGCGTATTTGACAATCTCATGAGTAATATTGTGAAGTATGCGCAGCCAAATACTAGAGCTTATGTGGATTTGGTTCAGGATGAGAACAAGCTTAGATTTGTTTTCAGAAATACTTCCAAAGGGGAATTGAACATCTCAGCAGATGAGCTGATGGAAAGATTTGTCCGCGGTGATAAATCACGCTACACAGATGGAAATGGACTTGGTCTTTCAATTGCCAAAAGTCTTACAGAGGCAATGGGAGGAACCCTTAAGCTTTCTATCGATGGAGATTTGTTTAAGGCGGTTGTAGAATTTAATAAGATTACTGAATAAAAAATATTTAGAGGTGCTATATTGGCGGGGCTTGTATGCTCCGCCTTTGTTATTGTATTATGTAAAAGACCTTTTACATGCCGATTTTAAGCCAATGTAAAAGGCTTTTGATAGAAAATACATCTCACTTTGAATACTATTGAGACAACAACAGGGAGGACTCAAATGGAACTAGGAAAAAGAATTAAAGACTACAGAGCTTCACTTAATTGGAATCAGGATGAACTGGCAGAGAAGATGTTTGTATCACGTCAGACAATTTCTAATTGGGAAAACGAAAAAAGTTATCCAGATATCCAAAGCTTACTTTTACTTAGTACTCTATTTGATGTCTCTATTGATCAATTAGTCAAAGGAGATGTAGAAAAGATGCAGAAGATTATTAATGAACAAGATGTAAATCAAATGAAGTTTTACGGAAAAGCAATGTTGCTTGGCATACTAATTTTGGCTTTGACATTTGGACCATTGTATTTATTAATTGGCCTTTTGTCATTGATTCCAATGGGGGTACTTATTTTAGTGACATTTTATTTCGCAATGAAGCTTGGAAAGCTTCAAAAAGAAAACGATGTAAGTACTTATAAAGAAATCGTATCCTTCATGAATGGTAAAACACTCGATGAGGCAACCAAGCAGCAGGAGATTGGAAAGCGTCCATATCAGACTGCGATTATAACAATAGCTTCAGGACTGATAGCAGGTGTAGTTAGTTTTGCGGTTGTTTTTGTATGTAAAAACTATTTTGGATTATAAAAGAAAAAGAAGCAGGATAATTGCAAGGCGTTATGTATAAAAGCAATTATGAAATAAAAGATTGAAATAATAACAACATTGACTTGAAAATATAGAATGTGTGACAAATCGCAATAATAACAAAAATAACTCTTTTTATTGATTTGATTTTGGCAAGCATTCGGATACTAATCTTGATATATTAGTTTCCGCATTAGAAAAGGAGAAAAACAATGAAGAAAAGAGTTTTAAGATTTTTAGCTACAGCTCTTGCTGTTACAACTGTTCTTGCAAATCCAATCGTTTCAGAGGCTGGATCAATTCTTCCAGCAGGTGGAGATACAAATTACATTCTTCACACAGAAACAGATTTTAAAATCATGGATATGGTTTATAAAATTCAGAATGGTGAGACAGTAACTATTGAGAATGCCGCTCAGATGGCAACACTTACAAAGGTTGGTTATGCAGATTATCAGTCAGCTGGTCCTATTTGTATCACAGAGGGTAGAATGACTTATAATACCTACTGGGGTACTGAAGATAAGGAAGTTTATGTAGTAGCACTTTCAGGAACAGAGACAATCGTTGATAATCAGACTACAACTATTAAGGAAGATCTTTTATCAGGCTTTGAATTAAGTAATGAGTATAAGACAAATGTAAAGAATGCTATCATTGATAGAATTCCAGCAGGTAGCAATATTATTCTTGCAGGTCATAGTCTTGGTGGAATGATTGCACAGCAAGTGGCAGCTGATAAGTATATTAAGGACAATTACGAAGTACTTAATACAGTTACATTTGGTTCACCTCTTATCAAGGGCTTCACTCGTGAAGGTATGGTAAAGAGACTTGGAGATACTAGTGATAAGAATCCATTCTACAGTATTTCTACATTTCTTAATATTGCTTGGCAGTATGCCGGTGTTAATCACGAAGATGGCGGTTATAATGGCGATTCTTCAGCTGCTCATTGTGATAGCTACTTACGCGAAGACGTTTGGGGAAGCTATGATTGCTGTGGTGAGAAGAAAGGAAGTACTTTATGGGTACAAACAGGTACTAGAATGCTTACTTTAAACTTCGCTACAACATCATTCTATACTTCACTTTATGGAACAACATCTGTAGCCAGAACATCAATTATTCCTACACAGACAACAGCTGCTTGCTATGACTTAGCAAAGAAGGCAGTTGCTGATGGATATATCACTGAGGATGTTCTTGCTAAATTTACAACTTTTGTTCCTGCAACTAACGAGGATTCTGTTGAAACAGAAGTTTCTGAGGTAATGGAGTCTGAGGTAGAAGAGTCTATTGATGCAGAGGTAGAGGAAACTGCAGTTGTTGAAACTGGAACTGTTGAGTCTATGGATGCAGAGACAGATGAAGCTGCAGTTGTTGAGGCTGAAGCAGTTGAGGCTGAAACTGTAGCAGAATAAATTCTTTTTATAAATATAATATTCATAAAAGAGATCAGGATTTTGATCCTGGTCTTTTTTTATGTACAAAAAAGAGATATAGTAGATAAAAAGTTATTGATAAAGCGATGGCTGAGATGAAAAAAGGAACTGTAAGCTATGTGGAATATAATCATCATTCCGTTTCTGGGAACAGCGCTAGGCGCTGCCAGTGTATTTTTATTAAAAAAAGAAATGGGACAAAAGATGCAACGTGCCCTGACTGGGTTTGCATCTGGTGTGATGGTGTCTGCATCTTTTTTCAGCCTGCTGCTACCTGCACTTGATCAGACAGCAGATATGGGAAAACTAGGATTTCTTCCCGTTTCAGTTGGATTTGGGATAGGTATGCTTTTTCTTTTGGTAATGGATATGGTGACGCCTCACATGCATCTGGACAAATGCGAGGAAGGTCCAAGGAGCGGGCTTAAGAGAACAACAAAGCTTGTCCTGGCAGTAACTCTCCATAATCTTCCTGAAGGAATGGCGGTTGGAATAGTATGTGCAGGTTGGCTTTACGGGAACAGCACAATATCTTTTACAGGAGCATTGGCTCTGGCAATCGGTATTGCAATACAGAACTTCCCTGAGGGTGCAATAGTTTCAATGCCGCTTTTGAGTGAGGGCGTTCCAAAAGGAAAGACGTTCCTTTATGGTGTTCTGTCAGGAGTTGTTGAACCGATAGGTGCACTTTTAGTCATTGCTGCATCAGGATTGTTTATTCCGCTGATGCCATATCTATTGAGTTTTGCTGCCGGAGCCATGATATATGTCGTAGTTGAGGAGCTTATCCCAGAGATGTCTGAGGGTGAGCATTCGAATATCGGAACAATCTCTTTTGCCATGGGGTTCATACTTATGATGGCTTTGGATGTAGGATTGGGGTGAGGGTTTTTAAATACGCAGAAAAAGGATTTAGTAAATAATATTGTTTTATAGATACTAGAGAGGATTCGACAGAAATTAGATAGCTAGGAGGAATAATTGTTATGAATTGTCCTAATTGTGGTAAAGAGATGAGACCGGGAATTGTCAAGGCAAGGCCTCTACGAGATAATAAAGTTTTTTGGTATCCTGAGAATTATAAAAATAAATCGATTATTAATGAGGAACCAGTAGCTCTTTCTTTAGAAGCGGAAGGTTACTATTGTGATGAGTGTATGACTGCGTTTGCAAGTTTCAAAAATAAAGAATTCGGAATTGTTGAACGTTTATTTTACAAGATATTTGATAAGGAGTATTAGGGTTATTAGCAGTTATCTCAAAAGAGATATTTGTTCTTATACTCTTTTGATGCACAGAAATGAGATATAGTAGATAAAAAAGGTTTTGGAGCTGAAAAAAATGTATTCAGATAATAACAGACCTAGCAACGAAGAACTTGAGGATATGAAAGCAACTCTTCTTAGGGAGTTAGATAAACTATTGATGTGAGCAAATCGGAAGTAGTTGTGGAGGATGAAATGCTTTTCGTGATAGGCAAAGATACAGAATCTATTGGCATCGTTGGTGCAATCATTATGTTCTTCCAATTGATTCTACTTATTGGTGCAATAGTTCCTACAGAATATGTATTGTCAAGAAGATTTGATTCTGAAGGAAAAGCTAGATAACTTCCAGTCTGTTGAAACGACCTCTATCACATCGAAGTGATGGAGGTTGTTTTTTTCTTTTCTATTATCAATGTTCCGATTTTATGCAAAAATAAGATTATCAATGTTCCGATTTTATGCAAAAAACAAATGATTAGCCCTCCGATTTTATGCAAATATGTTGACAAACCCAGTAAATAAGGGGATATTATCAAAACATAGAAAAGGAGTACTAAAATCTATGCTAAAGAGAAAAGTATATAACGAATTAGTAAGCTGGAAAAAACAAAGAAGAGATAACGAGTTAAAAAAATGTCTTCTAATCAAGGGTGCTAGACAGGTTGGTAAGTCATATATTGTTAAAGAGTTTGGCAATAATGAGTATGAATCTTTTATAAGCATAGACTTTTTTAAACAAAAACAGTTAAAGCAGATTTTTGAAGGCGAGTTATCTGCAGCAGAAATCTATAAGAGAATGACAGCAAATATTCCAGGAATTAAGTTTATACCCGGAAACACTCTTATTTTTTTAGATGAGATTCAGTGCTGCGGAAATGCGCGTACAGCATTAAAGTTTTTGGCTGAGGACATGCGTTATGATGTTGTAGCATCAGGCTCATTATTGGGACTAGCGTATGGACAGGATGATGATAAGGAAGTTGAAGAACCAACATCATTGCCTGTAGGTTATGAAACTCAGATTACCATGTACTCACTCGATTTTGAAGAGTTTCTTTGGGCTTATGGATATGATGATTCTGTAATAGAGGATTTGAAGCAATACTTGGGTACTGATAATCAGATACCTGAAAGCATTCATGATAAATTTGAAGAGTTGTTCAGAGAGTATATGGTTGTGGGAGGTATGCCAGAGGTTGTAGCTGATTTCGCTGAGAATAAAGATTTTGCTAGAGTAATGGAGATTCAGCAGAATATTGTTTCTCAATATCAAGACGATATTTCAAAACATGCCAAGGGCCGTGAAAAGCAGCTCGTAAGAATGTGTTATGATGCGGTTCCTAGACAGTTAGCTAAAGAACTTAAAAATTTTCAATACTCAACCGTGGAGAAGGGGCAGACAAGCAGAAAATATGGTGGCAGTGTAAAATGGCTAAAACATTCTTGCTTGGTAAAAGTGTGTTATAACATCTCTGAACCATATATCCCATTAATGGCCAATGAAAAGGTTGAACAGTTCAAACTATATATAAATGATACTGGACTATTAACTTGCATGTATGGCTTTGAAACAAAGAGGGCTATTCTTAATAATACAATCAAAGGAAATGCAAGGGGCGGAATATATGAGAATATTATTTCTGAGTGCTTAGTAAAAAGAGGCTATACCTTGCATTATTACAAGCCTGATGATGATCATGAGTTGGAGTTTCTGATTGAAAAGGAAGGAGAAGTAATACCAATTGAAGTGAAAGCAGGAAACACAGCTTCTGTATCATTGAATAACTTTATAAATGATTTTTCACCTAGCAAGGCATATAAGTTGATTGCTAATAGAAATGGTATTTTAGGAGTGAAGGAGACACTTCCTCATTACTTTGTTTTATTTATATAATTATTTACAGGCATCCCTAATGGGCAATGTCATTATTTTATACGCAGAAAAAAAGAAATAGTAGATAAAAATGATTTTGGAGGGAGAATTGTTATGAACTGTCCTAAATGCGGAAAAGAAATGAGAACAGGATTTGTTGAGGCAAAGAGTGCAGGAAGTCTTACGCAGGCTTTTACACAGGTCACCTGGTATCCTGAGGAATATACAGGCAAATTTATTAAGAAGGAACCAGTAACACTTTCATTGCAAGCGGAAGGTCAATATTGTGATGAATGCATGACTGTGTTTGCAAGTTTTAATCAGAGATAAATCGAGGATTGGAGGAAAGAAAACAAGTGATTAGATACGAGGAAAATATTTCACCTGAAGAATATTTAGAATTACGTAGATTAGTCGGATGGAGGCTTTTCCCACTCGAGGAAGCAAAGAATTGTGTTGAAAGAGCTTATATGGTTCTTTGTGTCAGGGATGATGAAAGAGCCATAGGTGTAGTACGATTGTCTTGGGACGGCGGATATGTAGCTTTTATTTCAGATGTTATCGTTATCCCTGAATATCAGGGACAGGGAATAGGAAAAAAGCTAGTTGAAGCTGTGATTAACAGAATTAAGAGAGAAATGAAGCCTGGATATATGGTTAATCTTAATCTTAATTCTGCCAAAGGAAAAGAACCATTCTATGCAAAACTCGGATTCATAGAACGGCCGAATGAAGAAGCTGGTGCAGGAATGAATCAGTGGCTGGTATTGGGAGAATAATTATTTCTAATATCTTAAAATAATGCAATAGTGAATTTCTTAACATACATAATATAAGCCACTAGCTCAAGATTTGAGTTAGTGGCTCATTACATTTTTGACTGTTATTCCTCTCCTAGCCTTGTCAGGATTTCATCATAAATTTCAAGACATCGTTCTATATATTTTTTTGTGTAGGCATTTAGGTATTTGGAGAAATTGAGTTTCCCCTTTATAGCTGAATCTTCTTGAGATATAATCCCCGCTTTTGCTTTTGTTAAGACATCAAAAAGATTAACCTGTTTGTCTGTAAAATCTTCAATTCCTTCTAGCTCAAATGCATTACTATTGTATATTCTTCTAAATGTACTGTCGTAATTATAGTCATTATACCAATCCTCATTGCTCTTAGAGTCGTAGTAACTAAAATATGCATATAGTTCTATAGGCGTAGCTTTCTTAAGGTCTATAGAATTTATTTCAACTACATATTTACCTGAGATTCTATTTTCAGAACCAAAATCCGAAATTGTTACTGCAACAATAGGATTCTCTTCAGTTGATTCTATATCATACTCAGCGTATAAATCGTATAAGTTACCACCAATATCATATGCTCCTTCACCCAACCGATAATTTCCGTAAAATCCCAAGCTACAGACATCAGAAAAAATATTAGTGGTAAAAAATCCATCAGACGTCAACTCGCCAATAATTTCATTATTACTCATCCACATCATATTTTCTGCCATCTGAGCTAATGGCACTACTTCGTGATACAAAACCATGTTTCCTTTTTGTGCACACTGTAGCCTATAGTCATCAAAAAATTCATAAAAATCTATAATCTGCTCAGGTTCAAACTGATTTCTAAAACTTTCTAACAGACTTTTATCATAATCAAATGCATTACAGCTTCCCCTAAGAAATTCCGCCACATCACAAAAATCATCGAATGTGCACGCATGTATGTTTATGTTCTGAACATCAAAATATGATATTCTAGGTGTGTTCTGAGAAGCATCTGTAATATTAGCTCCTGCATCAATATCAAACACGGCTTTATTATCTTCGACATTATAGTTCAAAGAACTAATCTCATTTACTCGATGCGCCCATAGGGATTCTCTATTTACATCATAGATTACAGACATCGTCATTCCTCCAGATTATTTATGCCTATAAAAAAGCACCTATTTCAACTTCATTCCGTTGAAATAGATGCTTCCCTAGACTTATAACAATATCTACAATTATGCTATCGACAGATTCACTTTATTTATAATCAGCAACGTTACTAATGTTTTTCTTACTTTATTAGACATTTCACACTAAAAAGTATTTTAATATAACTTGCTAAGATATATCATTCAGGAGAGCTTCTGCTCTCCCCTTTTTTTGCATTTCATATAGTTATCAATCTCCCAATCAAGTATAATTAAACTCAACAAATCGGCAGTTTGTCGAGCTGAATAATAGGGATGATATCCGGCATGGATGGGTATAGAAAGAAGAGGGTAAAGATATGAGCCTACAATTTGTAAAAGCAAGCACTTCTGATGCTTTGACACTTAATGGAATATCTAAAAGAGCCTTTGATAGCGATGTTCAGGTTGGAGCACCTTCAGTTGGTGGGCCACCTGGATATATGTCTGTTTCTTATCACACAAAGATGGCCAGAACAAATCACTTGTATAAGCTCACGGACAATGGACTAATTGTTGGCGGTGCGATTCTATTTTTGGAAAAAGACAAGTTGAACATCGGAAGGATCTTTGTAAGCCCTGAGCATTATCGCAAAGGCTATGGTGTCTACATGATGCAGGAAATTGAGACAATGTTTTCAAATGTAAAGGAATTTGTATTAGATACGCCCATTTGGAATGTCAGAACAAACGCCTTTTATACCAAGCTGGGATATGTGGAAGTGAGTCGGGATAATGAATTCATTTATTATATTAAGAAATGTGAGTGATGAAAGAGGAATTATCATTTGATAAAAATCGAATTATTATCAGAGACAAATTTCTGGTTAGAATCATTAGATTCATATAACAGAAAACAGAATGTAAATAAAGTATATCGAAGAATAGACGGAGAATATGCATTAGTAGAATGCAAATATACCGAAGATTGGGACTTGAGCCAAAAGCGTTCTGTGGCAAAGCAAATAAGCAGTGATGATTATATTACATACATCGCATTAGAAAATGATAAAGTTGTTGGCTTTATTGGGTTATTAAAGAAACTAAACGGTCCTTACATGATTCTTGATATGATGCAGGTATCTTCTGAATGCAGAGGCCAAGGTGTTGGCAGACGATTATTTGAATTTGGAAAAGCGGAAGCAATAAAAGCTGGTGCACAGGCTTTGTACATATCTGCCTGTTCTTCTAAGGAGACGATTGCATTTTACAGAGCAATGGGAGGTGGCCTGGCAAGCATTCCTATAAAAGAACTTGCTGAAAAGGAACCATATGACCTTCAGATGATCTGTCCTGTAATACTGAATCAAAAACCAGGAGTGTAATTTAACAATTCAAATTTATAGAGGGATGTATGAATATTTTAAATCAACGAAACCTTTCCCCATAACCTTCAAAAAAAGAGGGTTATGGGGAAAGGTTTGCATAAACGGCCTCGATGGGAGGTTCTTTTTCCATAAGTTCGCCTTAGACTTAAGCATTATGCCGATAAGGCACGAGAAAGCTGTGATGAAATACCTAGGAGAGTATATCCGCATATATTCAGACACAGCCGCGCAATGCATCTGTATCAACATGGTATGGATTAAAGTAATTTTCATTTAAATACATATCAAATCGCAGGAACAACCTCTATCAATGAGGTTGTTTTTGCTTGAATAAGAGCGAGAATTATACGATACTCGGTTGAATTACGGTTATAGTCCTGGAGTTATACCGAGGATTTCACTCCTTACCTTTTTTAGGAGAGTTTTTTAACAGCCCCTTCATTTATACTCTACGGGGTAACACTAAGCGCTTACGATTCATTAAAGTTTTACAGTTTGTTTTTATTCGAAACAATTCGACTCGATTGAAACCGAATAATATTGTTTACATAAACATTGGTAAGGAATATAATATAGTTAGTTCGATGACAACCGAGTCGAAAGGAGCCGAATAAAATGAAGTTTTATGGAAGAGCTACTGAGCTTAAGCGTATGAAAAGAGAGTTAAATGCAGATGACATGCGTATGACTCTTATATATGGAAGACGAAGAATTGGTAAAAGCGAACTTGTTAAGCAGGCAATAAAAGAAGCGAATATTAAAGCAATATATTATGAATGCAAGCAGGTAACAGAAGAAAGCAATGTGCAGAGCATATGTGAGGTAGTTTCTGATACATTGGATCTTCCTAAATTGGGATATACAAAAGTAGAGGAAATAGTAGATTACATTTTTAAGCTTTCAAAGGATGAAAACATTGTTTTTGTATTGGATGAATATCCATACCTTAGAGGGGCTGTAAAGGGGCTAGATAGCATAATTCAGGCACTTGTAGATAAATATAGAGACAATTCAAAGTTAAAGCTCATTATACTTGGTTCTTATGTGGATGTAATGAAATCATTGCTATCAGAATCAAATCCTTTATATGGACGAGTAGATTTGGTTATTGATCTTAAGCAAATGGATTATTATGAGTCAGCTTTATTTTATCCTAACTTGTCTGATGAAGATAAGGTAAGAATATATTCTGTATTTGGAGGAATCCCATATTACAACAGACTGGTTGATGATAAAAGAAGTGTTAAGGAAAACATTATAGAACTTATAGCTTCATCTGGGGCACGTTTAGAAAATGAAGTATCTATGTACCTTAATGCTGAGATATCAAAAATCGTAAATGCAAATGAAGTGTTTGAGGCTCTCTCCAGAGGATTTTCAAAGTACAGTGATATTTTATCTCAATCTCATGTATCAAGTGGACCTACACTTATAGATGTTCTTGATAAGCTGATGAATATGGAAGTTGTTGAAAAGAAAGTTCCAATCAACGACGAATTCAACAAAAAGAAGGCTGGTTACTATATCTGTGATAATCTATCCCTTTTCTATTACAGATACATATTTAAGTATTCATCTCAGCTAAAAATCATGGATTCAGATGTTTTCTATGAGAAATATATTAATAAAGATTTCGAAGAGTTTTATGTGCCTCATAAATTTGAGGAGATTTGTAGACAGTATTTAATCAGACAGAATCGTCTTGGAAATATTGAACCTGTCATAGAAAAGATAGGCAAGTATTATTATGATAATCCAAAGGAACGAACCAATGGAGAATTTGATGTCGTTACTTTGGATGAAAATGGATATGTCTTTTATGAGGTGAAATTCAGAAATAAGAAGACTTCCGATGAAGTTATTAATGAGGAAATTCATCAGGTCAAAGAGACAGGGCTTAATTGCTATAAATATGTATTCATTTCCAGGTCAGGTTTTACAGGTAAAGAAACAGATGAAGTGAAGCATATTGAATTGAGTGAGTTATACATATAAATATCGTATATAAAGGGAGAAAGGTATGATCACAATAAAACCAACGGAACATCTTGTCGGAATCAATGTTCAAGGTGACTATTATGATTTCGAGGGAGTTGTTGATGCTGTTCACAGGCTAACAGGTATATGGCCAGAAGAGGATTATTCAGATCCTTATTATGCTAGCTGTAATAGGTTACTCGGAATATGCTACGATATTCGCCATGCCTATCAGGGAGACAGGAATATTTTGGTAAGAGATAACGGTCTTAACAGAGAGGTTATGAAATGGCATAAACTGATTATGTCGGAGCAGACTGTTTATTATAGTGTAAATATACTTTTTCCAGAGGCATTGTTTGTAGCTTCTACTTCTGAAAAATTATTAGAGTATGCTAAGAGATATTATGGTAAAACAGGCAAGAAGTTAAAGGAAAAGGAGAACTGGCCTATTTATCATGAATACAATCAGTATGTAAGAGATTGTGCCACTATAAGAAATTTCGTTGGTCAAGTTTGGGGTGCACTTGGAGATGTCATTGGAGAAGTAGGTCTTGAAAATGTATTAAATACTCAATGTTCTTATGAATCTTATACTCACTACGCTGCCCAATACATCGATGAGATGGATATTGCGCTTATTAAAACCAAGCCAGAGAAGAGAGCTGGAAAACTAAAAACTATGGCAAAAAGAATAATAAATCCAGATTATAACTATTACCAAGTCCATAGAGAAGTAGCAGCTTGTGCTGCAGAATATGGATGTTCAATACATGAGGTACATGATCCTAAACTTGAATTTCCAGATGAAAGAGAATGGTAAATATGGCTTGTTTCAAAACCTACTACAGGAGTTACAAAAAATGAAAGTAAAATTAGATGACATTATCGAAGCTATTGAGATGCAAGATGAATCTTCTGAGTGTTTATTGGATAAAGAAACGGGAAAAATTGAATGGGTTAGTGATATGGCTCAGACCTTCGAAGAACAGGAAGAAATATATGACAGACTAGATGAACATGGATTTTATCGTCTTCCAACTCAGCGTGACCTTAATGAATATGACACAATGGAAGACTTTGTTTATACCAGAACTGGTAGAGAAAAAGACATGCTAAGTGTAGCTATTGAAGGTCGTGGCGCATTCAGACGGTTTAAAGACACGGTAAATAGGCTTGGTATTGACGATGAGTGGTACAACTACAGAGACGAGGCCAATAAAAGAAAAGCTATAGAGTGGTGTGAAGAAAACAACTTGGAATATGAATAAAAGTAGCACATGTAATTAATGATTATTCTTGCGAATACAGTATAACTTCCAGGGGCGATTTCCTGGTATTCAGTAGTTCCAACCGTTGAGAATTCATAGTCTATAGTAGCTGGATTATCAGATGATGGTACTTCGTTTATATCATCACCGCCAGCTGTAACTTTTACGTGTACAGCACCTTCTGTGATCCTACTATCAATAATAAGATACTCACCCTCATCAATAGTAACGCCGCTGCCAGCAGCAGTTCCAATATCTGTTTTATCAAAGTTTGCATATAGAGTCTTGCCATCTTCACTAACATCCATAAGTGTTAATGTGTCAGCAGACTGGCTAGAATTTCCACAGCCAATAAATCCAAAAGCTGCAGTTAAAGTAATAGTTCCAACGATAAGATAATTTTTGATATTCATCTTGTTCTTCTTTATTGTTCATTATAGTCTGGAGTAATAATATCAATTGGATTATCACAGTTGTGTCACACGACAAAGATATTTTATTTTGTAAGTAGCTTCTCCAAATTCTCCACAGCAATCTCATGATTAACTACCTGCACTGCGCTCATGCCACATTCCTTTGCAGCTTCGCAGTTATCAAGTCTGTCATCAAGGAAAACACACTCCTCAGGAACGAGATTGTACTGCTTGATAATTTCTTTATAAATTGCATGGTCAGGTTTAATAAGGTTTACCTTGTAAGAGAAAACACCACCGTCAAGGATTGGTAAAAAGTCTAGCTGCTTTGGTGCACATTCTTTTACATGGTGAGACCAGTTTGATAAGAATAAAAGCTGGTAGCCTCTGCTCTTAAGGTCGTGGAGCCAGTCCTTTGTAAAATCGTACTGCCATAAAGCATCACCAAGATTATCCCAGAAAAGCTTCACTTCATTCTTTAATTCAGGAATATCTTTTGTAAATAATGCAAGAAGCTCATCTTCTGAAAGTACGCCTCTGTCTACTTCATTCCAATCTCTAAAAATATTCTCTTTCAGTTTTGCAACAAGAGCCTCGTCGTTGTTGAAAAGCTTCATCATATACATAGTCCAATCGTATCCAATTAGGACACCACCGATATCAAAAATAATAGTTTTAATCATTTTTCTTCCTCCCAAATTAATTAGATTGATTATACCATTAGAATTATTGCATAGCCACAGGTCTTTATTTTTGTGAAAAATGCTTTGAATGGATTTGATAAAAAATATCTAATTTCGATATAAATTTGATATAGATTCTCCTAAGCTATAAACATAGTCATGTTAAAGGAGGAGAAAATGGCATGAAAAAGGGAAAATGGTTTAATGCCGTTGCATTGGCAATGTCAGCTGCTATGGCTGTGACAAGCGTGCCAATGGGGGTACAGGCAAAATCAAGTAATTCCTTCGCCGACAAGTATTCCGATGAAGGCTATAGTCTTGTTTGGAATGACGAGTTCGAGGGGGATTCACTTAACACATCAGACTGGAACGTAGAGCAGCACGAGCCAGGCTGGGTAAACTCAGAGCTTCAGAGATACACAGCTCTTGATGAGGGAAACATCGAGGTTAAAAACGGAAAGTTATCATTAAAGCCACATGTAACTGAGACAGAGACTTCAGGTGAAGTTGATGAGGAGACAGCAGAGGAGAAGATTACAAATGTTTCGTTTGATTTTGATTTTAGTGCAGAGGATTCACGCAGTATTGCTCTTCAAGTAAATTTCGGTAAGATTTCATCTCTTGGAGATGCAGGCGTAGCACCAGCTACAGTTAAGGTTTCAAACATTTCACTTGTAGATACAACAGATGATGTTGAAGTTCTTTCAGACAGAGATTTCAAGAACGGCGAGTGGAACTGTGGATTTACAAGCCCAGGAGAGGGCTCTTGCTCATTCGAGGATGGCAAGGCAGTAATCGAGATTAAGAATTCTGGTGATGAGAACTGGCACATCCAGCTTCAGCAGTCAGGCGTAGAGCTGAAGAAGGATCATCACTATTCATTCTCAATGGATGCAGCAGCATCAGCAGACAGAGGTGTAGAAGTCAGCGTGCTTGATCCAGACAACGGATGGGCATGGTACGGCGGAACAACAGCTACTATCGAGGGTTCTGCTTTAGCAGGTGGTGCTACATCATCTGGTAAGAGAGAAATCACTTCTGGACGTATCACAACACAGAATAAGCACGATTTTACATACGGTAGATTCGAGGCCAGAGCAAAGGTTCCTTCAGGAAAGGGATACTTACCAGCATTCTGGCTCATGGCAACAGATGAAGGACTTTACGGCCAGTGGCCAAAATGTGGCGAGATCGACATTATGGAGGTAATGGGCCAGGATACATCAAAGTCTTATCATACAATTCATTATGGTTACAGTGCGGGAAGTGGTCATAAGGAGAATCAGGGCAGCAAGACATTGAGGGAGAATGACTTCGCTGATGAGTATCATGTATTCAGAATGGATTGGGAGCCAGGAAAGATTACATGGTTCGTGGATGATGAGCAGGTTTACACAACTAACGACTGGTACACAGGCGCAGATGAGGCAAGCCAGCTCACTTATCCAGCCCCATTCGATCAGGATTTCTACGTTATCTTAAACCTTGCGGTAGGTGGTAGCTGGGTAGGATATCCTACTGATGATGTATATGAGCACATGAATGATGATAGCTACGATGTTGATTACGTTCGTGTATATCAGAAGTCAGAAGAAGAGTATGCCAAGGAAGAAGCTAAGTGCAAGCGTCCTGAGAAGGAGCCTGTAACTTACAGAGAGCCAGATGAAGAAGGCAACTATGTAATCAATGGTGATTTCTCAAAGGATATCGCTTTTGATGGAGCAGAGGATGCTGACAAGGATAATTGGGTTCTTCATCTTGAAAGCGATGCAAAGGACACTACATACAAAGTAAAGAACAACAAGATTAAGATTACACCATCTGATGTTGGTTCGCAGAATCACAGTGTACAGCTTAAACAGGCTGGCATCCCAATGTACAAGGGTTGGGAGTATGAGCTTACTTTCGATGCTGTAGCAGATGAAGAGAGAGAAATCATTGTTGACGTTGAAGGTCCAGACAGAGGATGGACACGTTACATGCAGGATACATCTGTAAAGGTTGGCCCAAAGAAGCAGTCTTACACATACACATTTACAATGAATGACAAGACTGATCCTAACACAGCACTTGAGTTCAACCTTGGAAAGCAGAAGTCAACAGCACCTGTTACTATTTCAAATGTTAAGCTTGTTCATAAGTCAGGCGAGACAGTTGATGATGGAGATTTAAAGGAAATTCGTTCAGATGGAAACTACATCTACAACGGTGGATTTGATCAGGGCGAAGGCAGACTTGGATATTGGGATATTGATGACAAGAACAAGGATGCAGTTTCAGTTACAAATAAGAAGAATTCACGTATGCTCAAGGTGGTTGCACCTAAGGGCACATCAGCAAAGAAGCCAATCGTAATCAGCCAGGGTGAGCTTTCACCAATCTCAGCTGGTCAGTACGAAATCAGCTTTGATGCTTATACAGAGGATGGAGCATCAGACGGTATTACTATAGAGGTTGCAGGACATGACGTAACACCTGAGCTTACAGATTCACTTAAGCACTTTGCAAAGAAGGTTGTAGTAGAGAAGAACCTTGACCGTGCAGATTCAAATGTAGAGCTTCGCTTTACAAAGCCGGGCACATATTATCTTGATAATGTATTCTTCACAGAAGCAGCTCTTATCAAGAATGGTTCATTCAATGCAGGCATTGCAGGCTTCAGCCCATACATCTATGATTCCGTAAATGCGAATTACGTTATCGACAACATGAATGGCAACGACAACACATTCGCTATGACAATCGAGGATACAGTTGCTGATACAGATGACAACTGTTGGTATGTACAGCTCAATCAGGATGGAGTAAATCTTGAGAAGGGCAAGACATATAAGGTTTCATTCAGAGCTAAGTCTTCTATTGAAAGAGTAATCAAGTACTCACTCCAGGAATTTGAAGGAAACTGGACAAACTACAGCGGCACAGGCTCTGTAGAAATAGGTCCAGAGTGGAAGACATTTACACACACATTCACAATGGAGAATGAGACAGACCCTAACACAAGATTCAACATCACAATGGGTTCTGTTGACGGAATTAGAATTACAGAAAAGCACGATGTTTATATTGATGATATTGAGTTAGTTGAGGTAGAGGTCGATGAGCCAACAGATCCTTCTGATCCAACTCCTGTTGCACCATCACCAAGTAACCCATCAGATCCTGAGCCAGAAGAGCCAACACCAGCTCCTGCTCCAGCTCCAGGTGAAGATCCAGCACCAGTTGTTGAGCCAACACCAACTCCAACACCAGTAGTAACACCTACACCAACACCTACCCCAGAAGTAAAGCCTACACCAAAGCCAGCTCCAACACCTGAGCAGGTTATCACAGTAGTGAAGAAGGTGGTAAAGGTAGTTGTTAAGATAGTTAAGAAAGTTATTGACTGGATATTCAAGCTTTTTCCATAACCCTTTTATAAATCGTAAAACCTAATAAACCCCATTCTTTTAGACAGTAGGTAATGAATAGTTATCTACTGTCTTTTTTTACACGAATTTTTAATCAATACACAAATTGTTCATTTTTGTTTGCAGGTTATATATTGAAAATTTGATGACGGGGGGGTATTATCTGTAACAGTTGGGAGATATGTTCAAGGAGGTATGAAATGAACATGAAGAAGTTTTTAGCTGTTGCATTGTCTGTAGTTGTAGTAGGTGGCATTGCTACCCCAACAATTGTTTCTCATGCAGAAGGCCTTACACAGGCAACAAATGCTGAAGAGGTAAATTACGGAACAGTAACAAAAGATGACATAACTCTTTTAAGAGGCTTATTTGATTTAGAATACTATATGGAAGCTAATCCAGACATTGTTAAGCTGATTGGCACAGACCCAGAAAAGTTATTCGAGCATTTCTATAAGTATGGTATCTTTGAAGGACGTACATGCAATGAAAACTTTGATCCTGCAGCTTATGCAAGTGCATATTCTGATGTAAGGGAAGCATTTGGACTTGATATCATCAGATATTACAGACATTATGTTAAGGTTGGTTTAGTTGAGAATAGAACTCTTACAACAGTAAAGGCATGTGCTGAGGCTGGTATTACAGTTACTACTCTTAGTGAACAGCCAGTTTCTATTACACCAGCTATTTATCAGCTTTCTGAGAAATTGGGTACAAAAGACTTCAAAACAATTGCTTTGGCAGCAGATCGAGCATATGTGGAACATAAGATGGCAGTAGTTGATACTCCAAGTGGTACTGTTGTGTTCAGCAGCTCTAAAGATTTGGAAATGCTAAAAGGATATAAAGCAGTTGATACTATAAAAGTTGGAGATTCAACACTCTACTATTATGTATTTAAGAATACAACTGGTACAGCTGTATATAGACAGCAGCATATTGATGAGAATTCCCAGGCAATATTTACAACATCTGATTCTGTACAGGTAACAGATGCTGATTATAGAACAAAAATTTCTGTAAATGTTACACAATACTCTGATGCGATAGTAGATGAGATTACTACTGTAAAAAATACAGTTAACGGACAGGCTACTCAAAGTGAGGCATTGAACGATATTTATTATAAGAGTGGTGGTGACAGAGATAACCCTGCAAGATATCATTATACTGCAGTAAATGAACAGGAATCTGGAAATATCATATCAGTAAAAGATAGTCCATCAGCAGGTGTGAACGGTACTAGTATGAATGGAAACATAAACTCTACACTTTGGTATATAGATGGAACCAAAGACCAGAGCGGCAATGTTACTTTACTTTCTGAGCAGCCTACAACTCCATTAACTGATGCTTATCGTGACGAAGTTAAGGCAGTTACAGGGTTAAGCGGAGGCCAAAATGGCTGGATTGATGTAGATCCAAAGGGAACTGCTGATACAGAATACACTGTTTGTATAGGAGCAGAAACAGAAGGTAATGTCACAGATTTAACTATAGGTGTTTATAACGAAGAGACAGGATCATACTACTGGTCTAGCTCACATTTAGTTGATTAATTAATGGTATAAAGTAAAGACAGCAGGTAAGCAATTACCTGCTCAGACTGTAGACAAAGTGTCGCGGCTTTCGCCGCGACCTTTTCTTTTTTATAAGGAGGAACTGGAGTCTGCGGACTCCAGTTCTTTCATTTTTAGTCCTTCTAAAGTCTAAAGAAACCTTGATTTTACAAGCTTTTTCGCCTCTTTTTTGGTATAATAATACTATCAAAATAAGGGGTTAGAATAATGATTACAGAACAAAACGAGAAGGCTAGAAAGCAGATTGAATTTGTATGTACTGATGACTTGGTTCCTCAAGATCATCTTCTCAGAATTATAGATAAAGCTATTGATTGGTCTTTTATTTATGATTTGGTCAGAGATAAATATTCTCCAGA
>NZ_FNDP01000020.1 GCF_900100545.1 Pseudobutyrivibrio sp. 49 | reverse complement strand
CATCAGATTCAGACTTCGTATGTGTATTTGGAAGCATTGGAAGACTCCGCAGAATAGAGCTAAGAATTTGATGAAGCTGGACGTACCAAGATGGGCAGCGTATAACATCTCCTATTGTGGAGACAGATATGCAAGACTCGCTCACAATGGATGGGTACAAAAGGCTATAAGTACAAAGAGACTAACCTCATTTGGATTAGTCTCAATGTTAGATTACTACACCGAAAGGTGTGTTACTTGTTAAGTTGATTGAACCGCCGTGTACCGAACGGTACGCACGGTGGTGTGAGAGGTCGGAATTTCTCACTTATGAGAAATTCCTCCTACTCGATTATTTTGGAAATAGTATTGTCGAAATATGTCACATTTAGACATTTAATAGTGTGATTATTCCATGCTAATAAGGGGACAGATTAGCTAAGATGGGTATATGTTCGAAGGAACGGACAATGAAGAAAAAAGGGAAATATGGGAGGTAAGATTTTATGAAGGCTAAAAAATTAGCTGCAATGGTTCTGAGTGCATTTATGGCTATGTCCATGATGGCTTGTGGTGGTGCTGCTGATACAGGCACTACAGGAGATACTGCAGGTGGGGAAGCGTCAGAAGCTCCAGAGGCTATGAAGGGTAGCGTAGAAGGCGAACTTACAGTATCTATCTGGGATGAGAACCAGAGACCAGGACTTCAGAAAATTATCGATGAATGGTCAGCACAGTCTGGGGTAAAGGCTACTATTCAGGTAGTTGGCTGGGATGACTATTGGACACTTCTTGAGGCAGGCGCTTCAGGCGGAGAGCTTCCAGATGTATTCTGGATGCATTCAAATCAGGCACAGAAGTACATGGAAAACGATATGCTTATGGATTTGACAGATAAGATTGCTTCAAGCGACAAGATTGACATGAGCAATTACTATGAGGGTATCGTAAATCTTTATCAGTCAAATGGTAAGCAGTATGCTATTCCAAAGGATATCGATACAATCGCTCTTTGGTATAACAAGACAATCTTTGATGAGATGGGTGTAGATTATCCAGATGACACATGGACATGGGATGATTTTGCAGAAGCTGCAAAGAAGCTCACAAATGATGATCACTGGGGATATGCAATTGCTCCATCAAACAATCAGGATTCATTCTACAACGCAGTATATTCTATGGGCGGAGAAATCATCAGTGAAGACAAGAAGTCTTCTGGTTATGATAAGCCAGAGACACAGAAGGCTATTCAGCTTTTCGTAGATATGGTTCAGGATGGTTCTTGCCCAGATCTTAATACAATTTCTGAGTCAGGTGCAGATGTACTCTTTGAGTCAGGTAAGGTTGCAATGGTTACACAGGGCTCTTGGATGGTAGCTGCCTTCAAGGACAACGAGTATACAGCAGAGAACTGTGATGTAGCTGTTCTTCCAAAGGATGCAAAGACAGGTAAGAGAGTTTCTATTTACAATGGTCTTGGCTGGGCTGCTTCAGCTAACACAAAGAATCCAGATGCTGCTTGGTCACTTATCGAGTGGTTCGGTTCTAAGGAGATGCAGGAAAAGCAGGCTGAGCTTGGCGTAACAATGTCAGCTTACGAAGGATGCTCAGATCTTTGGGTAAACTGCACAGATAAGTTTGATCTTAATGGTCATATGAAGATGCTTGATGCTGACCTTGTATTTAGACCATATTCTAAGTACACAACAACATGGGAAGATATGCAGACAGAGAAGCTCAAGGAAGCTTGGACTGGCGATAAGGATGTTAAGACAGTTTGCCAGGAAATCTGCGATAGCATGAATCAGACTCTTAGTGAGGAGTAATTCTTTTTCTTCTTTTTCATAGGTATAATAAATATTGGGGATGAGGGCGCAGTGCTTTTGGGCTGTGCCCTTTAACCGTTTTTAGTTAGGAGATTAGTGTTATGAATAAAAAGGGAAAAACAACTCATAGAGAACGAAGCGAGTTCATTTGGGGCTGGCTGTTTATTTTGCCAACAATGGTTGGTTTGATTGTTCTCAATATCATTCCAATCTTTCAAACGATTTATCAGAGCTTTTTTAAGACAGGTGATTTTGGAAGAGGAAATATTTTTGTAGGCATTGCTAATTATCAAAAGGTTTTTGCAGATAAAGAGGTTTGGCAGGCACTTTTTAACACCTTAAAATACGCAGTTGTGGAGGTGCCACTTTCAATTATTATTGCGTTGGTTTTAGCAGTATTTTTAAATGGGAAAATAAAAGGTAAAAGTACCTTTAGAACTATATTCTTCCTTCCAATGGTTGCAGCACCAGCTGCTATAGCTATGGTTTGGAAATGGCTTTATAATTCAGAATTTGGTTTGTTAAATCATATTTTTCCAGGTAAAACAAACTGGATTTCAAATCCGAAAATCGCAATTTATTCGATTGCTGTAATCGGTATATGGTCGATTATTGGATACAATATGGTTTTGTTTTTGGCAGGTCTTCAGGAGGTGCCAAAGGATTATTATGAGGCAGCTGCAATTGATGGAGCTACCGGTGTGCAGCAGTTTTTTAGCATCACAATACCTTTGGTTTCACCAACTATTTTCTTTGTAATGGTTACACGAATCATTGCTGCTATGCAGGTATTTGATGTTATCTACATGGTTATTGATAACAACAACCCAGCTCTTTTTAAGACCCAGTCACTGGTTTGCTTATTCTATAAGTATTCATTCCAGCAGAGCAATAAGGGCTATGGAGCTACAGTTGTAGTTGTACTTTTGGTTGTAATTATGATTTTCACAGTCCTTCAGATGATAGGACAGAAGAAGTGGGTACACTATACGTAATAAGGAGGGAACCTTCTTCCATAGAAGGGATAGGAAAGCTATGAACAAAAATAAAACCATAATATATATAGTACTAGTGATTATGTCCTTCGTTATGCTGGTTCCTTTTGCATGGATGATTCTTACAGCATTCAAGACAGTTGGTGAGTCTACACAGATGGATCCATTTGTTATTTTCCCATCTCATTTTAGACTTAGCAACTTTAACGAAGTTCTTCATAATGTAAATTTTGGAAGATTGTATTTTAATACGGTTTTGATGATTGTACTTCGCGTTCTTTGCGCAGTGCTTACATCAACAATTGCAGGCTATGCATTTGCCAGACTAAATTTCAGGGGAAAGAATTTGATGTTTGGTCTTGTGCTTTTTCAGATGATGATACCTTCGCAGATTTTCATCATTCCACAGTATGTAATGGTTAGTAAGCTTGGCTGGACTAATTCCATGATGGGCTTGCTGTTCCCAGGTCTTGTATCCGCTTTTGGAACATTTCTTTTGAGACAGGCATACATGGGCCTACCAAGAGAGCTTGAGGAGGCTGCCAGATTAGATGGCTGTAATATTGGACAGACATTCCTATTTATCATGGCTCCGCTTACTAAGTCTTCCATGGTAGCGCTGGGAATATTTACCGCAGTATTTGCCTACAAGGATTTGATGTGGCCAATGATTGTATGTCCAGATACAAATCAGACTACACTTGCCAGCGCACTTTCAAAGATGCAGGGGCAGTTCTCTTCTAATTATCCAGAGCTGATGGCAGCAGCACTTATTGCATGTCTTCCAATGATTGTTATTTATGTAATATTCCAGAGACAGTTTATTGAGGGTATCGCAACATCAGGAGGAAAATTATAATTCGTATATACGATAATAGCAGGAACTAGATTCAATCTGGTTCCTGCTTTTTTATTTATCTATGAGTTCGAGATTTAAATCACATTTTGACATGCTTAGATGCTGTTTTTGACATAAACAGAAGGGGTGAAAATACATATAATCAAAATAGACTCAATTCTGTGGCATAAACCACAGAATATAATATTTTAGAGGAGGATATGTATGAAGAACAAGTTAGTGAAGCAGACCTTCGCAGTTGCATTAGCAACCCAGATGCTGCTTACGGGGGTACCTGTCGAAGCTGCAAATGTGAAAGAAGATGCAGTTTCTCAGACCACTTCTGTGGAGGAGGAAGTAGCAGAAGAAAACACAGATGTTTCCGAGAACACAGAAGAGAGCAAGGAAGAAAGAAAAGAAGATAGTGAAGAACTATTAGAAGAGGTGATTGAGAAAGAATCAAAGGGAGATAAGGCTGCTGAAGATGAAAAATCTGATGATGAAGATTCTGATGAAGAAGATGTAGAGGACGAGGATGAGGAAGAGAAAGACAAGAAAGAAAAGAAATTAAAGAAAGAAGAGGAGGAAGAAGAGAAAGAAATACCTACTCCAGTTTACAGCTATGATTTCGAGGATGAGGATTCTGTAAAAGACCTTTTAAGAGATAATGCGAAGGTTAAGAAGGATTCTTTAAAGGGAAATAAAGTTCTTAATCTTCCAGGTAATGGTTCTATGGATCTTCCAGAGGACTTATTTGAAAAGATAGGCGAGGCAGATAATAAGGCATTTACAATTTCGATGTGGGTAAATCCAAGTCAGGATGCACAGAATTATTCAAAGTTCTTTGATGCATCAAATGGTCCTATTGGAGCTTCAGAAAGAGGAGCAAGCTGGTGGACAGATCCTGATTTTGCATTTGCAGCAGGCGGTGGAGCTTACGACATGACACTCTATGTTGGCGATGCTAACAAGAGCACAAATGTAAGAACAAAGCTTACCTTTAACAAACCATTACAGAGAGACAAATGGCAGCATCTTACAGTTACATTTAAGGAGGATGAATACAAGGTATATATAAATGGTGAGGACGCAGGCTACACAGATCAGTGTGACGGAACTCAGAAGGTAACAGAAGTTTTACCTGAGTTGGTAAAGAAGGATTACCTGAAGAGTCTTAAATATGCTTCTCTTGGAAAATCTTATTATACATCAGATAATGATTTTAAAGGTTCTTTGGACGATGTAGCTTTCTATGATGACGCATTGACAGCTGACCAGGTCAAGGAGCTTTATGACAGCTTCCCAGAGATTCAGAAGCCTGATTATTCAGGAATTCTTAATGTAGATATGGGAAATAAAACTGGAGCAGTAAAGCACGGTGCTACAGGTTATCTCTACGGTGTAGGTGAGGATAATGTACCTAGCGCAATTCTTCAGACTGCTATCAAGCCATATATGTGCGAGCAGAAGCCAGCTGAGGGATTACAGCATCCAAATGGCGATATCAACGTAATGGCTAAGACATTCCTAGAGGCAGGTGGAGATTCAATCCAGATTGCCTGTCCAGATATCTATGCTAACTGGCCATATGAGTACGAAGGAATGGATGAGTACTGCGAGAAACTTAAAACAATGGTAAGACAGACCAAAGAAGCTGGACTTACAGATGCTGCAGTATATGTTCTGTTCAATGAGCCAGAGGGTAACTGGTTTAATGAAATCTGGGGCGGCGATATGAGCAAGTTTAATGCAGCTTGGCTTCAGGCATATACAGCAGTTAAATCAGTAGATAAGAATGCAAAAACAGCAGGTCCAAACTTCTGCTGCTATCAGGCAAGACAGCTTGAGCAGTTCATGATTTTCTGTGCTGAAAATGATTGTATTCCAACACAGATTTCATGGCATGTTTTAAATAACGACCTTTATAATAATTTCCCAAACAATGTAGCAGACTACAGAAGACTTGAGGAAAAGTATTGGTTGGAGCCAGGGCTTATTACAGAGAAGAGAGAAATCGTTATTAACGAGTATGCAGATTTCACACACCTTGGAGTACCTGGAAGTCTTTCAAGATGGATTGGTTTATTCGAGGATGAGAAGGTTACAGCATGTCTGGCATACTGGCACATCTCAAACAACCTTGCTGACCTTGCAGCATCTAATAACGAGCCAAACGGTGCATGGTGGTTATATAAGTGGTATGCAGAGATGTCAGGTGAGACAGTTAGCATCGATGTAGATGGCCTGCCAAAGACTCAGTTCTACGGAGTGGCTTCTGTTGATGATACAAAGAAGTCTTCAAACATCATTTTTGGTGGTTCAGAGAGGGCAGTAATTAATCTTTCAAATATTGATAAGAATGTTTTTGGCGACAAGATTGAGGTTAAGTTCGAGCGCACAGACTGGACAGGTATCAATGGTGCAGCAGAAGCTCCTTCATTTATGAAGAAGGAAGTGTTTGATGTAGATGAAGATGGAAACTGCACAATCAAGATGTCAGACCTTGTTGCAGCTGCAGCTTACAATCTTACAATCACACCAGCAGATTCTTCTGCTGAGGTAGGTGTTGTAGAGGTAGGTCCTTGGAAGAAGACTTTTGAAGGTGAGGAAGCTCAGCTTTCAGGTGGCGCAAGACAGGCAGGTAAGAATCCAAATTTTGCTTGCTCAGGTTCAGGTCAGGCACAGGGATTAGATAGCGAAGATGCTAGAGCAACATTCAAGGTAGATGCTCCAGAGGATGGCTTCTACAGATTCGATATGGTATATGGAGCAGGCACAGGAAACAACACTCAGAGACCTGAGCTAAACGATCCAAAGAATGCTGTTCAGAAGCTTTATGTTGATGATGCTTTAAGTGCAGAGATGTATCTTGAGAACACATTGACATTCTACATGTCAGGTTTACATACAGAATATGTTTACCTTACAAAGGGTAGCCACACACTTTCTGTAACAGGTACTGACAGCGAAGGAAAGGCATCTATCGACTGTGTTTATCTAACATTTGTTGGTGATGAAAGCGCGGTTGATTCAGATAAGACAACAAAGACATATGAGGCAGAGCTTAGCGATTACAATATTCTTGGCTCACAGACATCTACAAGCGTTTACACAGCATCTAATGTAGCAGGATTTAGCGGCGCAGGCTATGCTGTTGGCTTAGATAAGTCAGTTAAAGATGGTGGTGGAATCAGATTTGTAGTATTTGCTAAGAAAAATGGTACTCACCAGCTTTCTATCAGATATAATTCAGCATCTGATGAAAAGATTAATGTATTCGTCAACAATACAAACAAGACATTAACAAATCATGTAAGAACAGTTAAGGCAGCCGCTACTGCAGATGCATGGAGCGATGCAGTGGCAGAAGTATTCCTTGAGAAGGGAATTAATATCATTGATTTAGATGCAAGCTCAGCAGCTCTTGCAGTTGATAAGCTCACAGTTGCAAAGGTAGATGACAAGAACATTGACACTGTTGAAGCTGAGGATGGAAAGCTTATTGGAAATGTTGAAATCGGCACAAATGATGTAGCTTCTAATGGTAAATATGTACAGGAAATTCTTGCATCTGAGGATGCTGAGAACGCCCTTGAAATCACATATGATGCACCAGTGACAGGTGTATATGAGATGGTTGTTTATCAGTCAAACAAGGAACTCTTTGGTAGCCATTCTTACAATGCGCAGATGGTTGACCGATTTGTTACATTAAATGTAAATGGAGGTAAGGATCAGACAGTATACTTCAGAAACACATATAGTGTAGATTCCTTTAGAACACAGTGCGTAAAGGTAGTATTAAAGAAGGGTAAGAATACTCTTAGATTCTATAACAATGATTACCGCGCTCATAAGAATGGTGTGGGTGGAGTAAACACATGCGTAAACTATACTCCAAACCTTGATAGATTTGATTTTGCCTTGGTAGTAGCTGATGAGTCAGCAGCAGAGCCAACACCAGCTCCAACACCAGTACCAACACCTGCACCTACAGCAGCTCCAGCAAATCCATCGGCTGGTACAAGCTCTGGTTCAACTGGTTCAGCATCTAGCTCTGGATCTTCAAGCTCATCAAGAAGTTCTTCAAGTGCAAGCTCAAGTAGAACTACAGCACCAGCACAGACACAGACTATCGCTGATGCAGGTGTACCAGCTGCAGGTCCAGCTACAACACAGACAGCTGCAGCCGCTAATACTACAAAGACAACAAAGAAGAACACAAACAATACTGTAGCTACAGAAAACAAGACTGAGGAAGCAGAAGAAGAGGCAGAGGAAATTATTGAGGAGGAGCAGGTTCCACTTGCAGGAGATACTGCAGAAGCAGCAGAAACAGAAACAGAAACAGCCACAGAAGACACTACATCCGATGAGAATTTATCAGATCTAGAGGCATCCGCAGCTGTTGAATCTTCAAATATGGGGGGAATAATTGCAATCATTGTTGCTCTTGGAGCGGTTCTTATAGGTGCAGTAGCAATATTCCTTAAGAAGGGAAAGAAGCCTTTCTAAATAAAATGTCTTAATCAAGATAAGTGTCCCTAATGACACAAATCTGATTATAGCATTCAATAAATGCATCAACTACGCGAGGAGAGAATTGCTCTCCTCGCTGTTTTATTATTTCATCATAGGCTTCCTGGCTGGTCCAGGCACGCTTATAAGAGCGCTCGCTTGTGAGCGCATCAAAAACATCTGCTACAGCCACAATCTGAGCGTATATTGATATTCCATTTCCACTAATTCCAAGAGGATATCCCTGGCCGTTCCAGTACTCGTGATGCTGTACTGCAATTACACGAGCCATTTTCATTAAATCGCCCTCAGAATTAGAAAGAATATCCCATCCATACTGAGTGTGCTGTTTTACAATGTCATACTCTGCTGGGGTCAACTTTGCTGGCTTTTCAATAATTTCCTTGCTTATCATTAGCTTGCCCAGGTCATGCATCATGGCAGCAATCTTTATATCTTCGCATTCTTCTTTGCTAAGTCCAAGTTTATATGCTAAAAGTCTGCTATATTCAGCTACACGGCGAACATGCTGACCTGTCTCTCCAGACTTGGCTTCTGACATCTCAGCAAGAGTAGTGATGATGTCTTCCTGAGACTTCTGAAGTCGTTCAAAGTATTCTATTTTTCCATCATGTTCCTTTGATTCAGAAATGGAGATGCTGATATAACCTGATACGAAGCTACAGGTTATTAATGCCATCGAGTCTAGCCAAAAGAGATTTTGGATGTTAATAACATTAGTTCCTAGCTCCGGAAATAGAAGATAAGCAGCGTACAGCAAGTCTAGTATGTAGAACAAACCGGTCAAATATATAAATATACTGCGCCATTTCAGAGAAGTCGCCTTAAATAAATATGCCATATTTTTTCTCATAATAGCAAAGAGAGCAAACTGGAAGAAAATATATAGCAAAATGTAGTTAGTAATGTTTGTGGCTACTACAAGGCATAGTCTTTCCAGGCATACATATTCCATGTAAATGCTGGCACCAACGTAGTTTTTAAGACCTGTAAAATGTGTAAAGAGATTTCCGCCAATAAAAATAAATAATGCATCAAAAAAGATACTTACGGCGATGAAAAAGAAGTCATAAGGGTCGGTAAGTATGCCGTTGTCTATGATTAGATTATAGAAATGAACGCCTATAATCTCAGCGATAATAGACATAAAAGCACTTGATACAAAGAATCCGACTAAAAATCTCTCTATAAGATAACGATGTTCTTTAAGAAAAACGGCAACTAATATTAAATTATAAATCGAGAACCAAGCTGCAAAAATAAGCTTTGGCCAGTTTAAAATGAAATAATCTAGAATTGCCATCGATAAAACCTCTGTTAAATCTAAAAAATCACACATTACTGCATTATGAAAAAAGCATAGCATTAAAATATGTAAAAACTATGTAACTTAAGAATATCTGGGAAAATTCGTTGTAATAGTTAAAACTTTATTAATTATTTGCAAAAATTATGTGAAAAACAACAATTTGATGGGGCTCTTGAAATATAATAAGCGTGTAATGTTGTGTGTATTATTACTCTTGGGAATTATAGGGCTGGATTAATACATTGGAGGGTGAATTCATGAGGTCTAAAAATGCAATTGACAAGAGAACTATTGCAGGTGCATTGAGATACTTTTCAGGTTTCTCAATTCAGATGTTCTTAACTTGTGCGCTTGTAATGGGAATTTTCCTAGCTGTTATTTTTGTAAACTTTTACAGCTTCTACAATGTTCAGTTCGTAACAGAAAAGTACCAGATGGAAATTCGTAAGGATGTACAGACTATCAACAAGCGTCTGCTTTTTGCTGTTGCTTCCAATAATGCTGATGTAACAGCAGCCCAGAAGGAAGATCTTGAAAAGAGATTTCCTAAGATTGAGGGATATTTCGCTACTATTTCCAAGAATTTAAATAATGAAGAGCTTGGTTCTCGTCTGACGACTAACTGGAAAGCATTTGAGGAGGCTTCCTTTGAGATGCTTGCCATGGTAGAGGCAGGCCAGAATCAGGAGGCAGTAGAGTATTTCAATTCTACATTGAATGAGGCTGCTGAAACACTGGCGGATTCGCTGGATGAGACAGGTGAGCTGGCTGAGGCTGCGGCAGCAAGTAAATACCATATTATCAGCGTGGTTATTATTGTAGCGATAGTAATGCTCTTTGTTGCTCTTGTAATCATAGCAACCAGAAGCAAAAAGACAACAAGGGATTTGACCAAGCAGATTAATGACGATTTGGAAATCCTTGACCATGCAGCTAGCGAGCTGGCAAATGGTAATGTTCATGTTGATATTGATTTTGAGGCAGATAACGAAATAGGCCGCGTTATTAAGCAGCTTAAGAGTGCTATTGATTCCCTTGCGTATTGTATAGATGAAATTGAATCTAAGATGTCGACCATGGCATCAGGTAATTTCAATATCTCATTTGAAAGGGATTTTAGAGGAGATTTCAGAGCAATTCAGGATTCTATTGATACATTCTCGAGAAAGATTTCTGATTCCATGACAGAGATTATGGAAGTATCAGAGATGGTTTCTGATGGTGCAAATCAGATAGCTGGTGCTGGCGAGAATCTTGCCGATACAGTTACATCACAGGCTAATATTGTAAATGACTTGTCTGTAACAGTTAAGGATATTACAAATCAGATTTCAAATAATTCAACAGATGCTACATCTATTTCAAAAGAGGTGGAGGTTGTTGCAGAGGATATTGTTGAAGGCAACAAGCGAATGCAGGATGTGGTTAAGGCTATGGATGCAATTTCAGAGTCTTCTCAGGAGATTTCAAAGATTATCGATACAATCAATGCAATTGCTGATCAGACAAACCTTCTTTCACTTAATGCTTCTATTGAGGCAGCTCGTGCTGGTGAAGCTGGTAAGGGCTTCGCAGTTGTTGCTACAGAGGTTTCACAGCTTGCAGGACAGACTGTAGAGGCAGCACAGAATACAGCAGGTCTTATCGGGGCATCTCTTAAGAGTGTAGAAGAGGGTATCAATATTGCTAATGACACAGCTGAAAAGCTTAATGGAATGGTTGCCCAGGTACAGGGAATTGCTGAGAAGGTTAAGAGTATCGCAGAGGCATCAAATACCCAGGCAGTATCTGTAAAGGAAATGTCTAACAACATCGGTGAAATCTCTTCTGTAGGTCAGAACAATGCAGCAACATCAGAAGAGTCATTGGCTCTCAGTCATGAGATGAACGAGCATGCAAATTCGCTGAAGCAGCTTGTTGAGAAGTTTGAGCTTAAGAGATAAAAAGGGTTAATAAAAAAGTTTATATGGGGGAACAGAAAGACTTGGTTCACATGGGGAACCAGGTCTTTTTTTG
This sequence comes from Pseudobutyrivibrio sp. 49, assembly GCF_900100545.1. Taxonomy (GTDB): domain Bacteria; phylum Bacillota; class Clostridia; order Lachnospirales; family Lachnospiraceae; genus Pseudobutyrivibrio. The sequence continues at coordinate 41,663 of NZ_FNDP01000020.1, read as the reverse complement.
GAGGAATTAGAGATGAAAGGAAAGAAAATGAGTAGGATTATGGCACTTGGAGTAGCATTCTTACTCATTGTGGCAGGTATAAGTGCAAATGTTATCGCAGATGAGCTGCAAGGGTCATCTGGTAAGATTGTGTCATTTGAGCCATTGCCTGAGGATGTTCAATATCAGGAGGTATCAGTGGGGGCCAGCCCTGCTGATATAGTATTTCCTTCATCTATAACAGCAGTTGTTGAAAAACAGCAGCAGATTGAAACAAGACAGCTTAGGGAAGAGACTGAGGAAGTGACAGAGGAAATTCCAGAGGAAATCCCAGAGGAAGAGCCTGAAGAGGTGTCTGATGAACAGCAAGAGGAACAGACTGAGGATGATTCCGCTAATGAGGAGGAGCAGTTAGAAGAAACATCATCTGCGGCCCCAGTAGAGGAGGAGCCAGATTTAATTGGAAGGCTGTTTCCAGCATTAATAGCTTATGCAGCGGACCTTGAGGATTATGAAATAGTAACACAGACTATTACTACTACTGAAAATGTAGTTTTAGATAGTGTTCCATGGAAGATAGATGCCGAGAGAAGTACCTTTGGCAGCTTTGATTTTAGTGTGGAATCTACTTATTATATTTTGCCTGATATTTCATGGTTTTATGAGGTGACTTGTGACCTGCCTTGTATTGTAGTGCAGGTGGTTGAATCAGAGGATGAGGAGGATTTAGACGAGGGATTACAGCTTAAATCTCTCATGTTGACCAGTACTCCAGAAGGCACATTGGCAGTGGAAATTGGTGGAACTGGTACAGAAGGTAATACACTTACTGCTACAGTAACCAATCAGGGAGCGAACACAACATTAACCTATCAGTGGTATAGAAGTGGTTCGGAAATAGAGGGGGCAACATCAGCAGCATATCAGCTTACAGCAGATGATGTTGGAACAACTATTTCTGTCAGGATAGAGGAAATTGATGGTCAAAGCGCTGTTCAGAATTTTGGTACAGACACAATGACAGCACCAATTGTTGGTATGGATAGAGCTGTAACAATAGGAGATGTTACAAATGGAACAATAGCAGTCGATAAAGATTCACCAAAGACAAAGGACACCGTTACTATAACAGCAACCCCTGATGAGAATTATTACCTTAGCACACTGACTGTAACCTATGGAGATAGTCAGAGTATAACACCTGTTAAGAATGGTAGTGGTTACAGGTTTACTATGCCTGCAGCTAATGTTACAATCTCGGGTACATTCTATTCGTTTACAGCTGCAGAGGCAAAGACTGCAGTAACAATTAACTATGCAGCAGAATCAGCATCTGTTGAAACAGGCTATAAGCTATCGATATCAGCCGATGGAACAGGTGCGGCCACAAGCATATCAAATCTTAAGAACATTATAGATGCTGGAGCAGACAATAGAAAAATCTATGTTCAGAAATGTGAAGCTTCTGATTTGGAATCAAGTAGCTGGCTGCCAGTGTCATTGTCAGCAAGACCAGCACCACCAACAGACATATCCTATACAAATGCTTCGTCAACTACAGCAGAAGATGGAAGTATTCAAAATTTGACTACAGCCATGGAGTATAGGCGCTCTGATGAAAGCGGATACACAGCTGCCTCAGGAGATACGGCTTCAGTTAAGGCTGGTATATATTATGTAAGATATAAAGCTGTGACAACAGCGGGTAGTGAAGCCTTTGCAAGTAGCGATACCGATGTAGAGGTGGCATATAAGACTACTCCTGTTATTACACCAACAGAAATTACCAAACAGCATGGAGAGAGTGTGGCACTGACAGATTTTACTGCCAAGGTGGAAGATACAGAGGTTGAAGGAACTTTTTCATGGGTGACAGCGCCAGATAATCCACTTACAGTTGGTACATGTACAGCTGTAGTAGGTTTTACTCCAAGTGATATATCATCATACAATAATGCAGCAAACACCACGATTAATATTACGGTGACAAAGAACACAAGTGATTTCACAAGCACTGAGGCAGAATCGGCGGTGACTATAAATTATTTAACAGAAAAAGCATCAGTAACCTCCTCAGATTATTTGCTTTCCGCGGCTTCTGATGGAAGCAGTTCAGCTGGTGAGTTGTCACTTACTACAATAATCGATGGTGCAGCAGCTAACAGGAAGATTTATGTCCAAAAGAAGGCTACAACAACCATGGAAGCCAGCGGATGGCTTCCAGTAGATATTGCAGAAAGACCGGATGCGCCTACAGGCTTGTCAGCAACTAAGGCATCATCTGATACAGAAGTAGATGGAGTAATTAAAAATCTGACAACAGCTATGGAATATAAGCTTACCAGCGACACAGATTACACAGCTGCTGAAGCTACAACAGCTACTGTTAAGGCTGGAACATATTTGGTAAGAATTAAGGCAACTGCTTCTAATTTCAAAGGAAATACAGCAACAGTGACTGTAGGTGTAAAGGATAATCCTGTCATTACAGAGCCTGCACTTTCACTGACCTACGGACAGCTGATAGGAGATTGTACTGCAAATGTGGGCGGTAGCTTCTCATGGTCGCCAGAAAGACCAACAACAGCACAGCCAGTTGGAACTTATACCTATACGGTAACATTTACCCCTACAACCACAGCGGATTACAACAGTGCCACCACATCCTTTACAGTGACAATATCAAAGGCAACACCTAATGTTACTAGCTGGCCAACAGCAAGTTCTCTTACAGTAGGAAAAATGCTTAGTGCAAGCACACTTACAGGGGGAAACGCAGATGTGGAGGGCACATTTGCATGGAAGAATCCCGATGTGCACTATGATTCGACTGGAGATAAAGCTCAGCCTGTAATCTTTACACCTAGTGATGCCACAAACTACAACACTGTTGAAGGAAATGTAACAGTCACATACAGTAGTAAACCTATAATCACAGCCAGCACAACACCTGCAGCTGTAGATAATCTCGTCTACAATAGACAAGAACACTCACTGATTACTGCAGGAGTGGCAGCATCAACAGATGGAACTGTAAAATATTCAACCAGCGAAAATGGAACCTATACAATAGATATTCCTACTGGAAAAGATGCTGGTAGTTATGATGTTTGGTGGAAGATAGATGTGGCAAATGATAGTGATTATCTTCCAAAAGCAGCAGAGAAAATAACAGTGAGCATAGCAAAACGTTCATTGACAGTAATAGCTAAGGATCAGACTATTATCCAGGGGTCTGAGATTGTAAAGACCGTGGCTCAAGTAACAGTTAGTGATTTATTGACAGGTCATAGTATTAAATCTGTTGAACTTACAACATCGGGTGATGAAATTATACCTTCTGGTGCCATGATAGTTGATGAGGGAAATAATGATGTAACTGCAAACTATAATATCGTATATACGAACGGAACTCTTACTATCAATGAGCCGGAGCCAACACCAACGCCTACGCCAACACCGACACCTACGCCAACACCTTCAAGTGGAAGTTCAGGTGGATCAAATTCAGGAAGTAGTAGTTCAAGTAGCAGCTCATCAAGCAGCAGTTCTTCAAGTAGCAGTTCCTCATCAAGGCCAGCAGCTACGCCTACACCGACACCAGTTCCAACAGTGACTGCACAGCCTGAAAATTCAGGAACAATAAAAGCTCCTATTCCAGAAGTAAAAGCTATTAGAAAGCTTGTAGATACAGCAAAGGAGAAGCTGACCGGAGATTCTGATTCTGAGAAAAAAGAGGATAACGAGGAAGCTGAAGAAGAATCAGAGGAAGAGGAAAAATCTTCTGATGAAGGCTTAGTTAAGGTCACAGTGGAAGATGTGGATGATTCTGGTGTAAGTGCAGGAATTGTTAATCAGCGTGATATTATTAACGCAGTATTGACAAGAGAACAGCGAGAAAAGGTTGAAGCTGGAAGTTCTGTGGAAGTAAAAATGGAAACCAGAATGATTTCGGAGGATGAAATCTCCGAAGAGGACAAGACTGTAGCAGAGGAACGTATGGAGATGCTGAAAAAGCGTGTTCCTAATGCAAAGCTGGCAGGCTTCATAGATATAAGCATGTATCTGAAGATAGATGATGAGGCTTGGGATGCAGTAACAGAAACAAATCATAATATCCAGATTGTGATTGAAATTCCGAATGAGTACAAGGGAGTGGCAAAGAACTACTATATCCTTAGAATTCATAATGGAACGGGATCAATTCTTGAGGATTTGGATGATGATGCTGAAACAGTTACCATAGCAACCAGCCAGTTCTCAACCTACGCACTTATATATGACGAGGCGAAGCAAAATGCTGTAGCAAAGTTGGCTAAGCGAGGTAGAGCATGGCTACCTAACAGCAGATTCGATTGGTTCTGCTTCCTTGGAGCAGCAGCAATACTGGTAGTTTTGGTACGTATGCGCATACGCAGTCTAAAAACAAGTAAATTAAAAACAAACAAATAAAGAAGCACCTGTAGCTAACAAGCTATTAGATTTCCTTAGCGAGACATGCAGTCGAGCGGGGAAATACTAATGCTTGTTAGTGTAACAGGTGCTTAGTTAAATTTTAGAATGTAACAGTCTTAGGTGCTTCTGTAAAAGATGAGAATGTTGCAGTTGCATTCTTGAAGTAGAGTACCTCTGTGTTGTCATCTTCTGCAGAATACATATTTTGAAGTGAAGGGTATGCGTCAAGCATGCTCTTTTTTGCTTCGATTCTGTCGTCGCGAACAAGCTCACCAGCTACGCGAACCCATTTGCCCTGAGCAAAGCCGCAAAGCTCAACCTTAGGATTCTTCTGAATCTGCTTTGAAACATCCTTTGATTTTCCTGTCTGGATATAAAGCTTATCTTCGAAGATATGAATTGTTCCGAAAGGACGAACTCTTGGCTGATCGCCATCTACTGTAGCTAAATAATATGTTCCACATGTCTTAAGAAATTCTAATACTTCCTGCATATTTATCCTCCTCTGTAATAGATTGATTGTATGCAATCTATTATAAAACTCATTTGAGAATAATACAACACCCGAGTAAATACTTAAAAATTTTTAACTAATACCTTGACATAGTAAAAAAGATGGGTATTATATAGCTTAGTTAGTTAAAATATTTTAACTAAAAACTTTTAAACAATGAGAATTATTATCAACAAAAAGGAGAACGATTATGGTTGAAGTAGCAATGTTTGATGTAGTAAAGGAAGTAATTATCGACACACTTAGCTGTGCAGCAGAGAAGGTAACAATGGAAGCTAATCTTTTTGAGGATCTTGGCGCTGATTCCCTTGATGCTGTTGAGCTTTCCCTTGCAGTAGAGGAGAAGACAGGTATCACTATCGATGAGGATGCTATGGCAGAGATTAAGACAGTTGCTGATATCGTAAATTATCTTGAGGCACATAAATAATCATGGATACAAAAGAAATTAAAGAGCTGCTTAAGGCTTTTGATGAAAGCGGCAGCTCATACTTTCAAATTAAACAGGATGGCATTGAAATCAAATTCAAGAAACCATCTGAGAAACAGACAGTTATGGTGTCTTCTGAGGTAACACCAAATAACAATATTGTGGAGATGCCACTTAGGGATGTAGCTGTAACAGAAAAAAAGCAGGAGCAGGAGGAGCCAGAGGGCGACCTTGTTCTTGCACCTCTAGTAGGGGTGTTTTATTCAGCACCATCACCAGAGGACAAGCCTTATGTTCAGGTGGGAGATAAGGTTAAATCTGGTCAGGTTCTTTGCCTTATTGAGGCCATGAAGATGATGAGTGAAATCACTGCACCTAGAGATGGTGTGATTAAAAGCATCTACGCTAAGAATCAAGACGTTGTTGGTTTTGAGGATCAGCTGTTTCTCATAGGAGATTAGTCGTTATGTTTAATAGAATTTTGGTAGCTAATCGCGGGGAAATTGCAATCAGAATAATTAGAGCCTGCATGGAGATGAACATCGAAAGCGTGGCTGTTTATTCCACAGCAGATAAAGAATCTCTTCACGTAAAGCTTGCTACAAAAAGTATTTGTATAGGTGGTGGCAGAGCTGCGGACAGCTATCTAAATATGGATGCCATCATCACAGCCGCACAGGTAACTGGTTGTGATGCATTACATCCTGGCTTCGGATTCCTTTCAGAGAATTCTGAGTTTGTCCGTAAATGCGAAGAAGCTGGAATCACATTTATAGGACCAACAGCTGATGCTATGGATGCTCTTGGCAACAAATCTACTGCCCGAAAAATGATGATGAAGGCAGGAGTGCCAGTGGTGCCAGGTAGTGAAGGTCCTGTGGAGGATTATAAAAAGCTTGAAAAGATTGCAAAGAAGATTGGCTATCCAGTGTTAATTAAGGCTAGTGCCGGCGGTGGTGGCAGAGGAATGCGTCGTGTGTATCACCCAGAGGATTTGCAAAAGCTATATGAGGAGGCAAAGGCAGAAACCAGAGCTTGCTTTAATGACGATGAAATGTACGTTGAAAAGCTGGTTTTGAACCCTCGTCACATTGAGTTTCAGATTCTTGCAGATGAGTTTGGAAATGTCATTCATCTTGGAGAGCGTGATTGCTCCATCCAGAGAAAGAATCAGAAGCTTATAGAGGAAAGCCCATGTATGTTTATTGATGACGACCTTCGAAAATCAATGGGCAAGGCTGCTGTTACAGCAGCAAAGGCTGCGGGCTACACCAATGCAGGTACAGTTGAATTTGTGCTTGATGAAAAGAATCATTACTACTTCATTGAGATGAATACACGAATTCAGGTAGAGCATGGAGTAACAGAAGCTGTTACAGGAATTGATTTAATCAAATGGCAAATCAGAATAGCCTTTGGAGAGCCACTTAATTTAAAGCAAAAGGATGTGAGACTTAAGGGGCATGCCATTGAATGCAGAATTAATGCAGAAGACCCTGCAAAGGGATTTATGGCAAACACAGGAAAAATCACATTCTTAAATATACCAGGAGGTCCTGGAGTAAGAGTGGATACGCTTCTTTACAATGGTTATGAGACCAGTCCCTTCTATGATTCTATGATGGCAAAGATTATCGTACATGCTCAAACAAGACTGGAGGCAATCAGGCGTATGCGCCGTGCACTTTTAGAGCTTGTTACAGAAGGCATCATAACAAATGGTGATTTTGATTATCTGCTTTTACATCATCCTGATTTCGTAAAGGGAAATTATAATGTGGGCTTCATTGAGGAACACATGGATGAGATTTTGGCATGGGATAAGGCGGTAGACGAATGAATGTAGTCGATGAAAGAAAAGAAAAATTTAATCGCTATAAGGAACTTCGCGAGAACCCTGAAGAGGTGTTGGCTCCTGTTATTAAGCCAGTAGCAGAATACACCATTTACGACCGCATAAAAGATATTGCAGATACAGGCACCTTCAAGGCATTCAATTATGATTTTCCAGAAACAAATCCACTCGAGTTTGATGGATATGTGGAAAAGAAGGAAGAACTTCGAGAAGAGTGTGGATGCCATGACGGAATAATCGCTGGCAAATGTAAGATTGGTGGATATCCCGTGGTGCTTGCTGTTATGAATAAGAAATTCATGATGGCTTCCATGGGCATAGAGCTTGGAGAAACAGTTTGTCGCGCTGCTGAGTATGCTATGTCACACAAGCTTCCGCTTATTATTTTCACAGCCAGCGGCGGCGCCAGAATGCAGGAGGGAATCCTTTCTCTGATGCAGATGGCAAAGACCAGTGCTGTTATTGAGAAGTTCAAGAATAATGGTGGCTTGTACATCACAGTTCTCACTCATCCTACCACAGGTGGTGTTAGTGCAAGCTTCGCAACACTTGGTGATATCACCCTTGCGGAGCCTGGAGCGCTCATAGGCTTTGCGGGACCACGAGTAATAGAGCAGACCATAGGTCAGACTCTTCCAGAGGGCTTCCAGCGAGCTGAGTTTCTAGAGGAACACGGCTTCGTGGATCAGGTAGTAAGACGTGACGATATAAAGGCAACATTAACCAAGATTTTGATGCTTCACCAGGAGGTTCCAGTATGAAAGCTATAGACAGAGTTTTGGCAGCCCGAGAAAAGGACCGTCCAAAGATTACTGATTATATTGATAACGTATTTACGGATTTCTTTGAACAAAAGGGAGATCTGCTTGGAAAAGAGGATGCCAGCATTTATGGTGGTATAGCACTTTTTCAGGGACGTCCAGTTACAGTAATCGGCCATCGAAAGGGTAATGATGTAAATGAAAATATAACCTGCAATTTCGGTATGCCAGGTCCAGAAGGATATAGAAAAGCCCTTCGTCTAATGAAGCAGGCAGAGAAGTTTGGCCGTCCAATTATCACCTTTGTGGATACACCAGGAGCTTATCCAGGGCTGGAGGCAGAGGCTTACGGAATATCCCAGGCAATTTCAGGAAACCTTGCAGCCATGAGTTCTCTTAAGGTGCCTGTCATCACCATAGTTACAGGTGAGGGTAGCAGTGGCGGCGCGCTGGGACTTGCAGTAGCTAACAAAGTCTACATGCTTGAAAACGCAGTTTATTCAGTGCTTTCACCAGAGGGCTTTGCATCAATTCTTTGGCATGACAGTAATCGACGTGACGAGGCGGCAGATGCTATGAAGCTTACTGCCCAGGACTTACTGGATTTTGGTGTTATTGATGGAATTATTCCTGAGAGAGGTTTGTATATCAGAGTTTCAAATGTGATTGCCAGCGCTTTAAAAGAGCTTGATGGAAGGTCAGGCGAAGAACTGGCGCAGGAGAGATTTGAAAAATTTAGAAGCTTTGACGAGGCGTTCTTACAGGCGGACTCGTCAGCTAGAATGGAAAATGTGTAAATGACTGGAATAAAGATTATAGCTACAGGAGCACATGCTCCAGAAAAGATAGTTACAAACGACGATTTGGCAAAGATAGTTGAGACCAGTGATGAGTGGATAAGTCAGCGTACAGGAATGTCGAAAAGACATTATGTTGAGGGTGATGAGAATCATACATGGCTTGCAGAAAAAGCCGCCAGACAGGCAATTGAGCGTGCCGGTATTCCCAAAGAAAAAATAGGAGCGGTGCTTGTTTGTACTGTTTCAGCAGATTATTTTTCACCTTCCTGCGCATGCATTATTCAGGGAAGGCTTGGTCTTTCAAATGACATAATTGCCATGGACATAGGAGCAGGATGCTCCGGCTTTATTTTTGGACTTGAAACAATCAGAGCACTGATGATGGCACGGGATGCCCAATATGGACTTATTATAGGAGCCGAGGTTCTCTCTAAGAAGATGGACATGACAGATAGAAGTACCTGTGTGTTATTCGGTGACGGTGCAGCAGCTGCAGTTGTGGAGCTTGCTGATAACAGCTATACATCAGTGATTGGAGTTAGTGGTGATGAGGAGATGATTAACATCAAATCCCCAGATGGATATATTCACATGGATGGTCAGGGTACTTATAAATTTGCTGTTGCCACTGTGCCAAAGGTTATTGAGCAGGTGGTAGAAAAGGCAGGTCTTACCTATGACGACATTGACCATTTTGTATTACATCAGGCAAATCTTCGAATTATAGAATCCATTGCTAAAAAGGTAAAACAGCCGATGGAAAAATTCGTTGTAAATATAGAAAAATACGGCAACACATCAGCAGCCAGCGTGGGCTTGGCCTTAAATGAAGCAATAGCTGATGGTCGAATTCGTAAAGGCGATAAGGTTCTTATGTGTGCCTTTGGTGCAGGAAAGACCTGGGGTGCCGTGGTTATGGAGATGTAGATTATGAAACTAAATGATTTAACAGGAACTAAATATCCAATTATTCAGGGAGGCATGGCAAACATCGCCACAGGAGAATTTGCAGCAGCTGTAAGCAATGCTGGCGCCCTTGGCTTGGTGGCATCAGGTGGTATGAATGCAGAAGCTTTGCGAGAGCAAATCAGAATTTGCAAGTCATTAACCAACAAGCCTTTTGGTGTAAACCTTATGCTGATGAATCCTGATGTAGATAACATTGCAAAAATGCTTATCGAGGAAAAGGTGCAGTTCATAACAACTGGAGCTGGAAATCCAGGTAAGTATATGGAAGGCTGGAAGGCGATGGGGGCTAAGGTGTTCCCAGTTGTTGCTTCAGTAGCACTTGCAAAAATGATGGTGAGAGCAGGAGCTGATGCCATTATCGCAGAAGGAGGCGAGTCTGGTGGACACGTAGGCGATATGACTACCATGACACTTCTTCCTCAGGTGGTTGCTGCAGTGGATGTGCCTGTAATTGCAGCAGGTGGAATTGCAAATGGAAAGCAGATGGCAGCAGCCCTTCTTTTAGGAGCTTGTGGTGTGCAGATTGGTACATGTCTTCTCGTTTCAGAAGAGTGCCCAATCCATGATAATTACAAGAATGCACTTATCAAAGCTAAGGATAACTCCACAACTGTAACAGGTCGCAGTCAGGGCGCACCAGTTCGTATCATCAAAAATGAGATGGCAAGAGAGTACCTCAAGCTTGAGGCAGAAGGTGCAGGCCGAGAAGATTTGGAAAGAATGACACTTGGAAGTCTCCGCAAAGCTGTAGTGGAAGGCGACACAGTACATGGCTCACTAATGGCTGGCCAGACCTGTGGACAGCTCACAGCCATCCGTCCAGCGGTGGAAATACTAGATGAAATCTATGTGGGGGCTAAAAAAACGCTACATAGTGCAGCAAATATAGCTATTTAGAGGAGATTTTATGAAATTAGGAATAGTGTATGCAGGGCAAGGCTCCCAGCGCGTAGGTATGGGCCTAGATTTTTATGAAAAGTACGAGGAGTACAGAGAGACCATAGATAACGCAACAAATGCAGTTAAAGGTGTGACAGATATGGATGTGGCGGACTTAAGCTTCAATGGTCCATTGGAGCAGCTTTCAGATACTAGATATACCCAGCCAGCCATGGTTGCATTCGCCATCGGAGTAACAAAGCTTCTTCACAAGAAGGGAATCAAGGCAGAATATACCTGCGGGCTTAGCCTCGGTGAATATTCAGCTCTCTACGAAGCAGGAGTATTGGACGAGTCTACCATACTTGAACTTATTGCAAAAAGAGGAAAGTTTATGGCTGAGGCATCAGGGGATAGACTTGTAAAGATGTGCGCAGTACTTGGAGCAGATAGAGAGACAGTCAAAGAAGCCTGTGATTATGCTAACAACTATTTCTGTAATGAGCGTGTTGTTCAGGCAGCTAATTTTAATTGCCCGGGACAGATTGTTATTTCGGGAGATGCAGCAGCAGTAGATCAGGCTAGTGTGTTTTTAAAGGACGCAGGTGTTAAAAGAATTTTACCGCTAAAGGTAAGTGGTCCTTTCCACACAAAGCTTATGAAGCCAGCTGGAGATAAGCTGGCAGCAGAATTTGAAAAGGTAGAATTTAAGGAAGGAAACTCAAAGGTTATTTTTAACTGCATTGGCAGAGAAAAGACTGGTGAGGAGCAGGTACCAAAGCTCTTGGAAAAGCAGGTTCAGTCATCGGTTTACCTTGAGGATTCCATTAAATATATGGCTGATGCTGGTGTGGATACAATCATTGAGATTGGACCAGGAAAAGCAATTAGCAAATTTATCAGCAAGACCGTTGATAATGTAAAGGTTTATTCAATCGATACAGTAGAAGATTTTGAAAACACATTGGAGGAGTTGGCATGAGTGTAGCTTTAGTTACAGGTGGTAGCCGTGGTATCGGCAGGGTGATTTCTGAGAAGCTTGCAAGACAGGGCTATAACATTGCAATCTGCTATTCGGGAAATGAATCAGCTGCCCAGGAAACAATTTCCGAGTGCAAGAAATTTGGCGTTCAGGCAATGTTTATCAAGGCTGATGTTAGTAACGAAACAGATGTTAAAAACATGTTTGACGAAGTAAAGGATTTGATGGGACCTGTGGAAGTCCTTGTAAACAACGCTGGAATTACTAAGGATGGACTTCTTCTTCGTATGAGCGAGGAGGATTATGATGCAGTTGTAGATACCAATCTTAAAGGTACCTTCCTGTGCACAAAGGCTGCCATCAAAGACATGATGAAGGCCAGAAGAGGAAAGATAGTAAACATCACTTCAATCGTAGGTGTAAATGGGAATGCTGGTCAGGCAAACTATGCTGCCAGCAAGGCTGGAATTATCGGATTTACAAAGTCAGTAGCAAGAGAATATGGTGGAAAAGGAATTACCGTAAATGCGGTAGCACCAGGTTTTATTCAGACAGCTATGACAGATAAGCTTCCTGAAAATGTGAAGGAGGATTATCTTAAGCAGATTCCTGTAGGACGTTTTGGAAGTCCAGAGGATGTGGCAAATGTGGTGGAATTTTTGGCGTCAGAGAAATCTGACTATGTAACAGGACAGGTTATAGAAGTTACCGGAGGAATGTAATGAGAAGAGTTGTAATTACTGGAATGGGAACAGTTAATCCCCTTGGAAATGACGTTCAGTCTACATGGGACGCTGTAAAAAAAGGAAAGTGTGGAATTGGCCAGATTACCCATTTTGACACCACAGATTTCAAGGTAAAGCTTGCAGGTGAGGTTAAGAATTTTGATGCTGCTGAGATTCTCGGAGCAAAGGAAGCAAGACGTATGGATGTGTACACACAGTACGCTTGCGCAGCTGCAAAAGAGGCAATGGAGGATGCGGCCTTTGATTTGGAAAAGGAAAATCATGACAGAATGGGTTGCATCATGTCATCAGGAATCGGCGGTCTTTCAACAATCGCTGAGGAACATGGAAAGGGTGAGACAAAGGGCTATAACAAGATTTCACCTTATTTCATCCCAATGTCCATCAGCAACATGGCAGCAGGTCAGATCGCAATCACATATGGATTAAAGGGAATGTGCACATCAGTAGTTACAGCCTGTGCCAGCTCAAATAATGCAATCGGTGATTCCTTCCATAGAATACGTGATGGCTATGAGGATGTTATGGTCTGTGGTGGTGCGGAAGGTACAGTTATTCCTCTTGGAATAGGTGGCTTCCAGGCTATGAAGGCTCTTTGTACCAGCGAGGATCCTAACCGTGCATCCATCCCTTTTGATAAGGAGCGTCATGGCTTTGTTATGGGCGAGGGCGCAGGTATCCTTGTACTTGAGGAATTAGAGCATGCGCTTAATCGTGGAGCAAAGATTTATGGTGAGATTGTAGGATATGGTTCAAACTGCGATGCTTATCATGTTACTGCACCAAACCCAGAGGGGGAGGGTGGTGCTAAATGTATGGCACTTGCAGTAAAAGACGCTGGACTTGAAATGGATGATGTTGATTACATCAATGCCCATGGAACAAGCACAAGCCTTAATGATGCAGGTGAGACACTTGCTATTAAGAAAGCATTTGGCGACCACGCATACAAGCTTAAGGTCAGCTCCACAAAGTCTATGACAGGTCATCTTCTTGGCGCAGCAGGAGCGGTTGAGGCAATTATTACAACCCTTGCTTTGAGAGATGGATTTGTGCCAGCAACTATTAATTATCGTGAAAAAGATGAAGCCTGTGATTTGGATATCGTACCTAACATCGGTCGTGATGAGAAAATCAAGGTAGCCCTTTCAAATGCCTTAGGCTTTGGTGGTCACAATGCATCCCTTGTATTTAGGAGGTACGCATGAAGCTAAATTCATCACAGATTCAGGAAATATTACCACATCGTTACCCATTTCTCTTGGTGGATAGAATAGAGGAGTGCGAGCCAGGAAATTACGCCAAGGGAATTAAGTGTGTTACAGCAAATGAAATGCATTTCCTTGGACATTTTCCAGGACATCCTGTTATGCCTGGCGTGCTTATTATAGAGGCTTTGGCTCAGGTAGGTGCCGTTGCGCTTTTAACAGAGGATGAGAATAAAGGAAAGCTCGCATTTTTCGGCGGAATTAAAAATGCCCGCTTCAAAAAGCAGGTGGAGCCAGGGGATGTTTTAGAGCTTGAATGCAAACTTACTTCGAGAAAGGGACCAGTTGGATTTGGTGAAGCAGTTGCCTATGTAGATGGTCAGGTGGCTGCCAGGGCAGAAATTTCCTTTGCCATAGGAGAATAAAATGGCTATGATATTTCTAGGGGGAATAAATAATAAAAAGGAACAGGTACTAGAAATGTTAGAGCAGACACTTTCCGAGGTGTACACAAAATTCAAAATCCACTTCTATCAGGAGATGTTCAAGAAGTTAAATTCTCGTGAAACATCCCTTACTACTGTGGAGCTTTTTTGCGTGGAGATTATTCATGCGTTAAAGAATCCTACAGTTGCAGAGTTTGCGAATTTTATTAACGTATCATCACCAAACGCTGCATATAAGGTTAACAGTTTGATTCAGAAGGGTTACATTGAAAAGGTTCAATCAGAGACAGATCGTCGTGAGTATCATCTTCATGTAACAGAAAAATATTATAATTATTTTAATCTTTCTCAGAAGTATGTTAGTACTGTAGTTGAACGTGCGCAGGAGCATTTTTCTGCGGAACAGATAGAGATATTGGATGGTATCCTTAGGGATATGTCATTGGAACTTATGCATGAGGTGGCAATTCCTCCTGTTGAAGTTAATTAATAATAGTTTTATAATTCAGAGGTTTGAGACTTTTGTAAGGTTTCAAGCCTTTTTTGTTAACATTTACCATGCGTTATACGGTATAATGTTTTCAGATAAAACAATTGGAGTATATATGAAACTATCACAGTTATTAGAGTACAATAATATAATAGTTCAGTGTCATAACACTCCTGATGCTGACGCCATTGCTTCAGGAATGGCTCTCACACAGTATCTGAGGGATAATGATAAGACTGTTGCCTTCGTGTATGGAGGAAATTTTGAAATCACCAAGAGCAATCTTAAGCTGATGATTTCCGACCTTGGCGTAGATATTCACTATGTTCGCCATCAGGCACAGCTTTCACAGCTCCTTGGCATTCGTGAGCAAGAGATTCCAGGGCTTATTGTTACAGTAGATTGTCAGTACGGTGAGGGAAATGTAAGGACCTTTAAGGCCAGAAACATAGCCGTAATCGATCACCATCAGATATCAAATCCATTACCGGAACTTTCAGAGATTCGTTCATATCTTGCCAGCTGTTCCACTATTCTTTGGGACATGCTTAAAGAAGAAGGATATCCAGTTGAAAAGGATAAAAAGCTGTCCACAGCGCTTTATTATGGTCTTATGACAGATAGTAATAATTTCTCAGAAGTCCAGCATCCTCTGGACATGGATATGAGAGATTATCTTAAATACAGTAATTCTGCTATCACAAAGTTTAAAAATTCTAATATTTCTCAGGAAGAGCTACGCATTGCGGGAATTGCACTTCTCGGCTCAGAATATTATCACGAGAATCATTATTCTATCGTAAAGACTGATCCTTGCGACCCGAACATATTGGGAATTATTTCAGATATGATGCTTCAGGTTGAGGACGTTGAATGCTGTCTTGTTTATTCTATTCACGAAGGTGGCATAAAGATTTCTGTTCGTAGCTGCGTAAAAGAGGTTAAGGCAGACGAGCTTGCTAAGTTTATTTGTCAGGGCGTAGGAGATGGAGGCGGTCATCTTATAAAGGCAGGCGGTTCTATTGTTCGTTCACTTCTTGAAAAGCAGGAGCTTGATTATAATCCATCTGCAATTCAGCATTTCTTCAGAGGGCGTATGGAAGAATATTTCATGAACAATGAGATTATCTATGCTGGAGAATATACAGCTGATATCAGCAGCATGAACGTATATAAGAGTAAGCGTGTTACTATCGGATATGTTAAGGGCACTGAGATTTACCCAGTTGGTACTAAGGCGGTTATCCGTGCTATGGAAGGTGACCACGAGCTAGAAATAAAAGAAGATACAATCATTGCGGTTGGCGTTCGTGGTGAAGTGTACATCACAAAGACTGAGCTTTTTGATAAGTACTACGAGATTAGTGATAAGAAATACGAGTTCCCAGGAGAATATGCTCCATCCATTAGAAAGCTCAAAGAAAGGAACGCAAAGGGGTTATTGCCACTTGTGCACTCATGCACTTATGTGGGTTATGGCAATATATATGCTAAGGAACTCATCTGTCGTACAAAGGTATTCACAAAATGGGAGCCGGAGAATTATAAGCTAGGACGCCCAGGTGATTACATGGTAGTTACTCAGGACGATCCTACCAGTGTTTATGTAGTTGATAAGGAATTATTCGAAAAAACATACGCACCAGTAGAGTAGAATACTCAATTGTACTTGATTAGTTTTTTAAGGTGTAGTATAGTTGCAATAGTTAAATAAATAGGAAATCTTTAGGGCAAGGTGCGAAAGCGTAGGCTTTCAATTCCTGACCGGCGGTATAGTCCGCGAGTCTTTAATGAGACTGAACTGGTGTGATTCCAGTACCGACAGTATAGTCTGGATGGAAGAAGATGTGCAAAGTTTTATTTGTGTACGTACAGCCCTGAGTTTATCTCAGGGCTTTCTTTTTATACAGAAGACTTCCTAGTTAAATAAATGTATTTTCAAGGAGGTTCAAAAATGGATACAACAAATTTTACAGGAACAAATGTGGAGACAAGAACAGTGAAAAAGGTTAACGTAAGAAGCATGACAGTGACAGCAATGCTTTCAGCTATTGCATTCGTCCTTATGTTTTTAGACACAGCAGTGCCAATCATGCCAAGCTTTATCAAGCTTGATGTTTCAGAGCTTCCAGCTCTTATGGCATCCTTTGCATTGGGACCAGTTTATGGTGTTATTGTTTGCTTGATTAAAAATCTTCTACATCTTCTTATGACTACAACTGGTGGCGTTGGCGAGCTTTCAAACTTCATTCTTGGCGTAGGCTTTGTACTTCCAGCAGGTCTTATCTATCATCATAAGAAGACAAAGAAAAATGCAATCCTTGGTGCAGTTGTAGGTGCAATTATTATGGCAGCCATCAGCTTTCCATCAAACCTTTATATCGTATATCCGGTATATTACAACTTCATGCCAAAGGAAGTTATCGTAGAGGCTTATCAGGCTGTAGCACCATTTGCAAAGATTGATTCAATCGAAAAATGCCTGCTCATGTTCAACGTACCATTCACTTTTGTAAAGGGAATGATTTCAGCAATCATTACAGTGCTTATTTATCAGCCACTTCGACCACTCTTAAAAGGTAACAATTAAGAATGTAAAACATCTTTGAAACTCCCCGAAATGGGGAGTTTTTTTGTACTGTTTTATTTATTTTCATGCCGTAATCATGTACAATAAAAAAGGTCGTCACGCCTAGTAAATTGGGGCAAAAAAGACATGTAAAAAGCTTTTTACATCCCTATTTTAGGGGAATGTAAAAGCCTTTTGATGGCATAAGCATGTCACTTTGAGTAGTATTGAGTCAACAAGGAGAAAGCAAATGGAACTTGGAAAAAGAATAAAGGATTTAAGAAGCTTACACAATTGGAATCAGGATGAGCTTGCAGAGAAGATGTTCGTATCTAGACAAACAATTTCTAATTGGGAAAATGAAAAAAGCTATCCAGATATCCAAAGCATTCTTTTACTAAGTAATCTTTTTGAGATTTCTCTAGATCAACTAGTCAAAGGAGATGTAGAACAAATGCAAGAGATTATTAATGATCAAGATGTAAAACAAATGAAGTTTTACGGAAAAATGATGCTGGCATGCCTAGGAATCTTGATTGTATCCTTTGGTCCGCTATATCTTCTTATTGGTATGTGGTCATTAATCCCAGAAGGTATTCTAGCTATTTTGGAATTATATTTTTCAATAAAGCTGAATATCATTGAAAAAGAAAATGACCTGGTTACCTATAAGGAAATAGTGACATTTATGAATGGCAACAGTCTAGATGAGAAATGCAAGCAGCAGGAAATTGGCAAGCGTCCATATCAAGTAACGACAGTTATGATATTTGCCGGATTAATTTCAGGAATATTAAGTTTTACCATAGTTTATATTAGTAAAAATGTTTTTGGTTTATAAAAAATAAAAATTTTAGGAGGATAATTATTATGATGAGTCAGAAAATGTTAGCAACAATGGGAGTAGTAGGTGGAGTTTTTGTTTTAGTATGGGCAATTTGGATGATTTACGTTGGAGTGAAATATAAAGCAAATCAAAATGAGGAAATCAAGGTCTTATTAACAAAGGCAAAGGCAGCTTCATCTCATGTACTGTGGTACATGATTATTGTGTGGGGATTAGTAGCTTCATTTATCGGAGAAAAAACCACTATTACTATTTCACAAATTAGATTGTTTATTATTCTTTTATTAGGTATTCAGTGCATCATAGAAGTACTTGCATTTTTCTATTACAAGGACGAAATGAAGAAAAAGGCAGAATTAGAAGCAGAGTAAATATTAAAGCCTTATCTTTATGATAGATGTAGGTCTTAAAAAATCTAAAGGAGCAATTTCTGAGTGGAAATATGCTCCTTCTTTTATTATACTAATTAGCAAATGAGAGTAATTATTCTCAACCAAAAAGGAGGTTTTGTTATGCCAGTTTTAATCTTTATACTAGTAGTAATTTTAGTGGCTATTGCCTTTGGAATTCGTATCGTACCACAGGGTTATGTATATGTAATCGAGTTCCTTGGTAAGTACCATGCAACATGGCAGGCAGGTATCCATGTGATGATTCCATTCCTTCAGAGAGTTTCAAAGAAGGTTTCTTTGAAGGAGCAGGTGGCAGATTTCCCACCACAGGACGTTATCACAAAGGATAATGTTATTATGAAAATCGACACTGTAGTTTATTTCAAGGTACAGGATCCAAAGCTTTACGCCTATGGTGCAGAGCGTCCAATCCTTGCTCTTGAAAATCTTACAGCTACAACCTTGCGTAACCTTGTTGGTGAGCTCGAGCTTGACCAGACACTTACATCAAGAGACAACATCAACTCAAAGATGCGTGTGATCCTTGATGAGGCTACTGATCCTTGGGGTATCAAGGTAGGACGTGTAGAGCTTAAGAACATCATTCCACCAGAAGAGATTCAGCGTTCAATGGAGAAGCAGATGAAGGCTGAGCGTGATCGTCGTGAGACTCTTCTTGAGGCAGAAGGTCACAAGCAAGCTTCTATCACAAGAGCAGAAGGTGATAAGCAGGCTCTCGTTCTTAAGGCTGAGGCTGAAAGAGATGCACAGATTGCTCGTGCAACAGGTCAGGCTGAGTCTATCCGCCTTGTATATGAGGCTGAGGCTCGTGGTATTGAAATGCTCAAGTCTGCAAATATGGACGAGAGAGTTCTTCTTATTAAGAAGCTCGAAGCTCTTGAGAAGATGGGTGATGGAAGAGCTACAAAGATTGTAGTTCCTACAGACTTAGCAAGTGCTGCTGCTGATCTTACATTCAAGACAGAAATGCTTGGATTCGGTGAGAGCACACCAATCGACAAGTCAGCTCCAAAGAATGATGCACCTAAAAAGGAAGACCCATGCTGCAGCGATGCAGACAAGGGAGTGACTACACGTCAGCTCGTAGAAGAGATGTAACCAGCGGATAAAAATTGAGAACCGCGTTCCGGCTAAACTGGCCGGTAGCGGTTCTCTTTTATTATATCAGCGTACAAAAAGTACGCAGTTTACTATTCAGTTTTTAGAAAGCTACAATGCTAAATCCATCTTTCAAGCCTTTAATCTGAAGGTATGATTGCACATTAGTAACTCGCTTTGTCAGCTTGTGCCCAGTTTGTGTAAATCCGTCAGCTTCCACTTCATTAAAAATAATATCATTTCCATCTTCAATTCCTCGACGGTCAGTAACATGATATTTCACAACACCGCTGGCTATTCTTGCAAATTCTTCTTTGGAAACTAATACACTTACCTCTACATTTCCACCTGCGGCACCAGTTTTCAAGGTGTTGGTATCTGCAAAGAACTGACGACCAAGTTCATCTTCCTTGCTACCATTCATTGCCTGATTGAGTCCCTTGATAAGATCTGCTCTGCTATCTGCCATAAACGACTCCTTTTTGAACCGACATTTATTACGTTACTGATAGCATACAATGTATTTTTGAAAAAATGGTGTAGAAATTTTGAAATGTGTTAAAATATCTCTCAGCAAGACTATAGATAGGAGAATTATTATGGCAAAGGAATTAGTAAGTCGTGATCAGGTCCGTGTAGAGGATACTTGGGACCTTAGCGCAATGTATGCAGACACTGCAGCTTGGGAAGCAGATATCAAATTTATTGAGGATAAGCTTGCTGAGATTGCAAAGTTTGAGGGTAAGGTTTGTGACAGTGCAGAAAACCTTCTTGCAGTACTTGATATAGATGCAATCATTGGTGAGAAGTTTGATCTTGCATTTAATTATGCTGAGCGTATTTTCGATCAGGATCAGGGAAATACTGAGCATCAGTCTATGTCACAGAGAATGTTCGGTCTTTATGCAAAGATTGGAGCATCAACTTCATTTGTATCACCAGAGATTCTTGCTTGTGATGCAGAGAAGATTGAGAAGTTTATCTCAGAAAAGCCAGAGCTTGAGCTTTATAGAATCGAGATTAAAGAAATCCAGAGATTGAAGAATCACACTCTATCAGCTGAGATGGAGAAGGTTGTAGCCATGACTCAGGAAATGGGCAACACACCATCAGAAGTTTATAGTGCCTTTAAGAATGTTGATATGACATTCCCAGCTATCAAGGATGAGAAGGGCGAAGAGGTAGTTCTTACAGATGGACGTTTCGTTCCAATGCTTATGTCAGCTGACAGACGTGTTCGTGAGGATGCTTTCAAGACATATTACGGCGTATACAAGAAGTACTTAAATACTATGGCTGCTATCTACAACGGCGAGGTTAAGCAGCATATCTTTAATTCACGTGTTCGCAACTACAGCTCAAACCTCGAGGCTGCTGTTGATGAAAACAATGTTAGCCCACAGGTATACGATAATCTTGTTAAGACTGTAAATGCTAACCTTGATAAGCTTCACGCATATGTTTCACTTCGTAAGAAGTGCCTTGGTGTGGACGAGCTTCACATGTATGATATCTACACATCAATGATTCCAGATGCAGCAAAGACTGTTAAGTATGAGGAAGCACAGAAGACTATCTGCGAGGCTCTTGCAGTACTTGGAGATGATTATGTAGCACTCCTTAAGGAAGGCTTTGCAAATCGTTGGATTGATGTTTATGAGAATAAGGGCAAGCGCGGCGGTGCATATTCTGCTACAGCTTATGGCGTTCACCCATATATGCTTCTTAACTACACAGATACATTTGATGATATGTTTACAACAGCTCATGAGATGGGTCACTCAATGCACAGCTATTTCTCAAACAAGACACAGCCATACATCTATGCAAACTACAAGATTTTCGTTGCTGAGGTAGCTTCTACATGTAATGAGATTCTTCTTTTAGAGTACCTTCTTAAGAACTGTACAGATAAGAAGGAGAAGGCTTATCTTCTTAATCATTATCTCGATAGCTTCAAGGGTACAGTATTCCGTCAGACACAGTTTGCTGAGTTCGAGAAGACTACAAATGAGATGGTAGAGGCTGGCGAGAACCTCAATGCTGAGAATCTCTGCAAGCTTTATAAGGAAATTAACGAGAAGTACTACGGTCCAGATATGATTTCTGATGATGAAATCGCATATGAGTGGGCACGTATTCCACACTTCTACTACAACTTCTATGTATATCAGTATGCAACAAGCTTCTGCGCAGCGGTAGCAATTGCAGACATGATTTTAAAGGAGGGCGAGCCAGCAGTAGCACGCTACAAGAAGTTCCTTTCAAGCGGATGTACAGACGCACCAGTTGAGCTTCTTAAGATTGCAGGCGTAGACCTTACAACACCAGCTCCAATCGAGGCAGCTCTTGCTAAGATGGGAGAGATTATTAAAGAACTTGAAGAGTTAGTATAGTCGTTACTTACAGTTAATGGTTGCTGACTGGGAGGAATGTAATTTGATAGCACGTAAAGAAAAAATTATACTGGGAGTGGTTATAGTATTTTTACTATTATGCTCAGTATTTTTTGGCGCAAGAAAAACTGATTACATGGTTGATGAGGTATGGACATTTGGTTTAGCCAATCATGTAGGTGGAATAATGCCGTCGTATGAATATGGTAAGAAATATTATGGGATGGAAGTTTATGATGATTTTTTACAGGTTAAATCAGGTGGACGATTTAATTATGTAAATGTTTGGGCCAATCAGTCTGATGATGTGCATCCACCTTTATATTATGTGTTTGTTCATACCATTTCTTCGCTTTTTCCAGATACATTTAATATGTGGTATGGAATCACGGTAAATCTTATTGCGATGATTATTATCATAATAATGCTGTACAAACTGGCGAAGGAAATTACAAGTGATGTAGCACAATCAATAGGCATCATTTTGTTATATTCTACTTCAGTGGCTTTTTTTGATACCATAATTTTCATAAGAATGTATGCAATGTTTACTATGTTTTCAATATTGCTTGCATACCTGCTGAAACATTATTGGGGAAAAGTACTAGATCGCAGATTCTATGTTAGTTTTTCTGCAATAATAATATTGGGAATGCTGACCCATTATTATTTCCTCATTTATACATTTTTTGCCTGTGCTATGTTTGCTCTTCATCTTATTTTTGAAAAGCGATTTAAAGAGTTTAAGAAATGTATTATAGTGGCAGCTATTGGTGGGATAATCTATATGTTATGTTGGTATCATATAGCAGGTCATTTGTTTAGAGGTTATAGGGGTAAAGAGGCTATACAGGCTGCATTTTCTGTAGGGGGTCTATTTAGTAAAGTATTGGTTATGCTTGAGACAATATGCAGTGAGACATCGATGGCATTCACATGGGGAGTTATGGCCTTTGTTATAGTCCTGGCGATTATTCGTATAGTAAAAAAGCAGTTCAGATTCAATTATAAAGTGGCATTGATTATCACTGCTTGCTTGTATTTGTTGGTTGTTGTTAAAATAGCACCATATAATGACTTTAGATATGTGATGCCTGTAATTTTCATATACTACATTGTCGGATTTACATTTTTAGCAAATTTGCTTGGAAAGTATATTAAGAAAATTAATGTAAGCTGTTTAATAATAGTTTTTGTTTTAGCAACTAATCTGGCTAACTTCATTACCAGAGATTTTTATGTGCCAAAAGATTATTATTCCAGTGAAAGAGTTGAGGTTTTTGACCGGTTAAAGGATAAAACATGTGTGGTATATATCAATGACAACTGGGAAGCAATTTATTTCTATGTACCCCTTCAAAATGTTGAATCATATATGTTCGTTAATAACGAAAATATAGATATATTAAAAGAAATTCCTGGAGAATATGTTTTGGCCACAACAGGTGGTCATTTAGATGAGATAGCAGATTATGTAGGAGATTCTTATAGTACATATTCGAATTTATATTATTATTTTATGGAATAAAACGGCTATCTAGGGTGTCCTTAGACCAGATGAGGTGTTTCATCTGGTCTTTTTTGTTTTCTTAAGTTTTCGTACACATTATTTTTAATAGACGTATAATAAATGACAAATAACATTTTTAGTAGAGCAACATACCTGAAGCTTGCTAAATATCATATCTTACTATTAAAGTTACATCTATAAATAATTTTAAGCTAGGGAGGAAAATATGAGGGAAAGGTATAAAAAATGTATAGCATTGGCTCTTTGCGCCGCTATGTTTTTTGAAATCCAGGCGATGACAGTTTTTGCATCGCAAACAAGTTATGCTGACGGAACAGATTTATTTAGTTTTGAAGCAGAAGAAGAAGAATCCAATGAAGAACAGGACAAGCCTGATATGGAGGCTTCAGAGGAAGATGTTATTGAAGAATTAAAATTGGAGGAACAGGAATTAGAGGAAGAGAAAACAGAACATTTTGAAATATCTGATGGCCGGCTTCTAAATTTGAAGTCAAAAATGGCGCACTAGCTGTAGAGCGTTACAAGAAGTTCTTATCTTCAGGTTGCACAGATGCTCCTGTTGAGCTTCTCAAGATTGCCGGCGTAGACCTTACTACACCAGCTACAATCGAGGCAGCTCTTGCTAAGATGGGAGAGATTATTAAGGAACTTGAAGAGTTGGTATAATATAAGAGCCAAACTGTTACGGCTACAAGCCTAATGAATTCTCCGCTCAGCTGGAGAAAGCTTCGCTTGAGAATTATTAGAGCTTGATGCCTACAGTTTGGCTCACTTTAGTTTTTCTATATTCTTAAATTTGTTCTCCATTCAAGAACAATACTTCATCTGGTTCGATTGGTACGCAGACGCATTTCTTGCCATCTACATAAGCAGTAGTAACTGTGGCAGCCTTGTCCTCTGAAACCTTTACAACGATGTCAGCAGGCTTGCCTTCTTCTGTGATACCAGTAGCTTCCTTGAGCTGCTTTGTAAGATCAACTACACGTTCCTTAAGTACGTTCTTTTCTACACGAAGCTCGTTATTCTTAAGAGCCTTCTCATCAAGGATTTCCTCAGCAAGTGGAAGCTGCTCCTCGAAGTAATTTTCAAACTTAGCCTGAATCTTTTCAACCTTCATATCAGAAAGACCAGAGTCTGTAAGGATATTTGCAACATCCTGTGGCTCTAAGATAATAGGCTCATCCTGACCAAGACGCTCTGTCTCAACAGTGATGAAATCAGAAAGGTTCTGCTGAATATCAAGCTTTGTCTCGATAGTTTCATCTGTCTCTTCGCCAAGAGCCTGATCAATAATGTTGTTAAAAGCGTTCTTCTTCTGAGTAGAAGTCTTCTTTGTGCCGCAACCGATGCAGTTCTCCCAGAACTCTACATGTGGCTCTTTTGTATTCTTAGTGTAAGCAAGACAAGCATGTAAATCAGTAGTACGCTCTGAGAAGCAGGGGAATGTGAAGGCTGTGTCTACAGGACCTACAACCCAGTCACGGATACGGGCACCGATTCTGTTTTCATCTTCACGATATCCAAGACCTGGCTTAGAAAGAGCAACTGGGCAGATAGCGCAGATTATGTAATCGTATACTTCCTCTGACTCATCAAGTGTAAGCTCATCTGAAGTCTTCATAGGAATATCGTAAGTATCGTGATAGAGAAGGATAAGATAGTTCCCGACAAAGTCATAAGACTCGATGATTCTGTTGTAATACTCAATAAGAAGCTTCTCATCCTGAAGACGACTTTCACGAAGTCTCATTAGAAGGTCGTGACCGCTTCCTTCTATTTCAGATTCTGGGTCAAATGGAAGCTCAAGAAGGTTGTTTCCAACAGTACCTGAAAGTGACTTATTTGCAATTTCAAGATACTTGTGGAATTCTTCATCCTCAAGATTAAGGAAGGTCTCCTTAAAAGTGAGAACCATTTCCTTATTAGCATCTACATAGCAACCTACCATCTTGTCAAAGTTGCAGGAATCCTTTTTAAAGCGTCGTTTTATTTCATTTATTTCTTTTTTATTCATATAAAAAGTGTCTCCTAATATTTTTGCTGCGATTTATATTATAAGTTTGAAAAAATAACTTCGCAAGGATGAAAACTAGGAAATATATATACACAATATAAGTCGCGGCGTATAATAAAACATGCTTATACATAAATAGTTGTTATATCCGTTGAACGAATAGCTGTGAGGATTATATACAAGGTATGTGTAAGTAAATAATAATGAGGGAGGCTATTTATGGTAAAAGTACTAAAAAAATGTTTAGCCATAACACTGTGTTCTGTGATTTTTATAGAAAGTCCAACACAATTTGTTATGGCACAAGAAGTGATGGGGGTAGTTGACCAAACAGATGAAAGCTTGGGTAGGGAATTCGATGATATAGAAAAAGCGACTATCCAGAAAGATGATTCTGAAAAGAATGAAGCAATAAGTAATTTGGAAAAGCATGATACAAAAGAAGACAAAGACGGAATAGATGCAATAACAAATACGTCAGATGAAAAGGAAGAGAATACTTCGGAGATAGATTCCGAAGATAAATCTAATTCGGAAGATGTTGATGGAGCGGATGATGGTGACTTTGAAATTAATAATGGAGTGTTAACAAAATATAAAGGTGATGATAAAGATGTTTTCATTCCAGAAGGCGTAACAAAGATTGGTGGAGGCTGTTTTTTTCAAAGTAATATAGAGAAGGTTTTTTTATCTGATTCTGTTAAAGAAATCGAAAGCTTCGCGTTTAATGATTGTAATAAATTGGAACATGTAGATTTGAATAAGGTAGAAAGACTAGGTGGCGATGCTTTTTATGCTTGTTCCTTAAGTAAAATCAAGATTCCAAAAACTTTACGACATGTAGATTGCGAGTCGATGTATTATCCAAGTACCGGACATCCATATACTCATGGTGGTTTTAACTATGGTTTAGAAGAAGTGACTTTCGAAGAGGGTATAACGACAATACCAGAGGGAGTGCTGAGCTTTACAGGAGTTAGGTCGGTGAAAATACCTGATACAGTAACTGAAATACAAAGAGGGGCTTTTTGTTGTTCGAGTTTGACTGAGGTGGAACTACCAGAAAGCTTAAAAAAGATAGATTCATATGCATTTAGACAGTGTAATCTTAAGGAAATTATCATTCCTGATTCTGTTACAAGTATAGGTGAATTTGCTTTTCAGGAATGTAAAAATCTTGAAAAAATAAGAATTTCTAAAAATATAAAAGAAATTGGGGGTGGAGCTTTTTTTGCATGCAATAAACTAGATAATGTCAGTATTCCTAAATCATTAGAAAAAGCGCATGTTTTTATAAGAGATGATGATAGCAGTTTTTATTATGATAATCTTTCTCCTTTTAGTGAATGCAAAAATTTGAAAAATGTGTCTTTCGAAGAAGGAATAAGCGTTATACCAGATAATATTTTTCTATATTGTACTGGTATAGAGAATGTTACGATACCAAATTCTGTAACCATAATAGGAGATAGTGCGTTTAGTGGTTGCACAAATATTAAACAATTGATTCTTCCAGAAAATTTATATGAAATTGGTGGGGATGCTTTTTCTAGATGTAAAAAAATAGAAGATATAAAAATCCCTAATACCTTAACAGTTTCCGGTGCTAAGTTTCATAGATGGGGTGATACGTATGTTGATGGACCATTTCGTGGTTGTTCAGGTCTAAAAAATATTGTTTTAGAAGAAGGTCTTAAAACTATTCCATATGGATTATTTTATGGTTGTAATTCAATAAAAGAAATAAAGATTCCAGATACTGTTACTGAGATTGGTCCGTATGCATTTGAAGGTACAGGAATTGAAAATCTTGAAATTTCAGCCTATGTGAAAAAGATTGGAGAAAACGCTCTTAGGATATCAAGCTTGAAAACATTGACCGTCAGGGGTAAGGAAACAGTATATGATGGAAATAATCCAGATTATGATGATGTGTTTCAATTTTTTCCAAACGACACTACAATTTATGCATATAGGGATAGTATATTTTTTGAAAAAATAAAGGATCAATTAGATTATTATAAATTTATACCACTTGAGTATGTGGCAGCTAAAGACTTTTGTTTTGAGTCTGATAAAGAGGTTATTAAGTACAACCAATCAAAGAAAATGAGAATTGAGATAACTCCAGTGGGATGTTCAGATGTTCCATTTTTTAAATCATCAAATGAATCTGTTGTAAAAATAGATTCTAATGGAGTTATGACAGGAGTTGGCCTGGGTACTGCAATAATAAAAGTAAAGGTTGGTAAAATAGTAAAAAGTATTAATGTTACTGTTGTTAACGATGTGGCAGAAATAAAATTCGAGAAAAATGAGATTTCACTAGATGGTGGCGATGATATTGCTTTAAAAGCGACTACTAATCCAAAGAACGTTAAATTAATTTGGAAGTCTGATAATCCATTAGTAGCCACAGTGGATGAAAATGGTATAGTGCATGCAATTTCAAAAGGTTCTGCAAAAATTATAGCAAAAGCTGCCGAAGGAAAGGGAACTGCGGAGTGTAAAGTAAATGTAGTTTCGAACTATTACCAGATAAGCAATTTGGATGATTTTCAGTCTGCCCATGGGTATGGTGATGAAAGTAATGATATTTGGGAATATTCTTTACCAGATTCAAGAAGATTATTAGTAACATTTTCTCATGAATCGGAAGTGGAAGAAGAATTTGATTATTTATATGTTGAAGACGTAGATAAGAATATTGTTGGTACCTATACAGGGAAAGAGCTTGCAGACAAAACAATTGAAGTGCCAGGAAATGTTGTAAGAGTGAGATTAGTGAGCGATGAAAGTGGCACATCATATGGATTCAAAGTTGTTAGCGTGGTCGATCCTGATGCTAAACAGACATGTAAATCAATAATGGATCTTACTGTAGAAGATGTAAATGACTATCAATATATGGGCACTGACATTACACCTATTCCGGCTGTAAAGGATGGGAAAACAATTCTTGAAGCAGAAAAACATTATTCTTTGTCATATGAATCAAATAAAAACGTTGGAACTGGTTATGTAATAATTTCAGGAAATCCTGAAAACGGATATACAGATTCAAGGAAGGTTAGTTTTAATATTCTTCCATTTGACATCAGTACAAACGTGGGGGAGCGTTTTATTGTAAAATGTTCTAAAGAAGCAGAGTTTGATGAAGCTGGTGCAAAACCAAAAGTAACAGTTACCTTTAAGAATGCAGATGGAACAATGGTAAATCTTAAAGAGGAAACAGATTATATTTTGAGTTATAAAAATAACACAGTAGTTGGTAGCAAGGAAACACCAATAGTAACTGTTGAAGGAAAGGGCAATTATTCAGGAAAAAGATCTTTTGAATATACCATAATTGGGAAGAGTCTTAGTAAAGTAAGGATAACTGCAAGTAATAGGATTCATGTTTCTTTACCTAATAGTTATAAAACAGTAGTGGTTCTTTCAGACGAGCATGGATACTTATTACCTGGCAGAGATTACGAAAGAGCATTACAGTATACATACGAGAATAATACTAATGTGAAAGTGGCTGGAAAAACTGTAAAGAGAAATGCAGGAGATGCTATCGGCGCAAAGGATGTAATTCCTGCAGGCACATTGATAAGAGTAAAGGCTATAGCTAAAAAACAAGGAAAGTATACTGGTTCTGTTTCGACAACTTATAGACTATATTCTATACAATCAATTTTTGAAGGAATATTTAAGTAAAAATAGAATAATACAGTCAAGAAGGAGAGGGAAGAATACCTCTCCTTTTTGACTGCGAAAATGTATATACAACAGTATAGTTATAATATATAATAACAGACAAATACAGGCTGCCTGTGGATAAATTGGCACAATATATTTTGTGGTATTTATTATCAGGGAACCTATATGTTGATAATCCTTAGAAAGGAGGGGTATATGAAAGAGGGTCTAAAAAGGTGTATTGTTATGGCAATGTGCGCAAGTATGATATTGGGGAATTCATCGCAGATTGTCATGGCGAAAGAAGCGGGGAACTTGATTGAAGAGACAGAAGACAGTGTGATAAAGGAAATTGATGAAGTAGAGGAGGTAGTTAAAGAGGAAGACGAAGAACTAGTTGAAAATGAAGAGGTGGTTAGTGAGGAAGTTGTTCTTCAGGATGAATTGGATACTAAGTCAAAAAAATCAGATGACTTAGAAGAGATTAATTTATCAGCAGATGAAGACTCTGATTGGGATGATGATGACGATGATGAAGAGTTCGTAATAAGAGGAGGGACATTATATCAATATAATGGGCATGATAAGGTTGTATATATTCCAGATGGAGTGACACGTATTGAAATATCGGCAATCAGAAGCGATGAAATAGAAAGAATAGTTTTTCCAGATTCATTAAAATATTTGGAAACCCATGTAATATGTTGTCCTAATATGAAAAGTATAGATTTAGGAAAGTTGGAAGAGGCTTCATACCTTAGTATTACAGCGCATGTGGGTCACATCACTATACCAAAAACATTAAGAAAAGCTGGAGATGCTAATTATGACTATGATGAAACGGGTGTAGACATAAGACCAGGTAGAGATGATGGTTCATTCTTTAATTCAGCAGATATAGTTACATTAGAGGAAGGTTGTACTAAGATAGAGGATTTTCTTTGCTGTAACAGGAGAGTGGGGAAAGTAGAAATACCAGATTCTGTAACAAGTGTAGGATATGCTGCTTTTGCTTACTGCGAGATTTCAAAAGTAAGTCTGCCAGACTCTATAACAGAGATAGAGGATGTTGCTTTTTATGGATGTGGACCATTAGAGGAAGTAAAACTTTCAAACTCTTTAAAAAGCATAGGTGTTTATGCGTTTTCTGAATGTGGAGCATTAAAGAAAATTACATTGCCAGATTCGTTAGTAAGTATAGGTGATTATGCATTTAGGGGTTCTGGTTTAGAGGAGATTTACATACCTAATACAGTAGAAAAAATTGGTAATGAAGCTATACCTTCATACATCTCCATTTATGGTGAAGCAAACTCAGAAGCTGAAAGATATGCAAAAGAAAATGGAAATGAATTTTATTTAGGAAAGCCAAGAGGTTTTAAGACAGCCAATGGTGTGTTACAAAAATATAATGGACATGATAAGGTCGTTTATATACCAGAAGGAGTAACACGAATTGCTTCAGATGCTATCGATAGTGATGAAGTTGAAAGAATAATCCTTTCTGATACAGTAAAGTCTTTAGATTTCCATGCAATAACTTGTCCTAATCTGAAAAGCATAGATTTAGGAAGGCTGGAACGAGCTTCAAATGCAAGCATAACATCTCATTTGGACGAAGTCACTATACCTAAAACTTTAGTGGTTGGTGGACAGATAAATGAATTTAATGAATTTAGTTTTGGTGCATTGAGGTATGTATATGAAACACCAGAAGAGGGTTCATTCTTAGGTGCAACTGATACAGTTATATTTGAAGAAGGCTGTACCAATATTCCTGATTTTGTATGCTGCAACAGGGATATAAAAAAAGTAGTGATACCAGATACTGTAAAATCTATAGGGACTGGAGCATTCGCAAGTTGCGAAATAACAAGCGTAGAATTGCCAGATTCTATGACAGAAATAAATGTTGGTGCATTTATTAATTGCCACTCCTTAAAAGATGTAAAACTTCCAAAATCTGTAAAAACCATTTGCAGAAGTGCGTTTGAGGGCTGTAGTGATTTAGAATCTATCACTCTTCCGGATTCAATAACAAGGATAGAATACGATGCGTTTATGAGTTGCAGAAATCTATCTGATGTAGTATTACCAAAAAGATTAGTATACTTGGGTGAGTATGCTTTTCATGGCTGCAAAAGTCTCACAAATATAACAATTCCTAAGTCGTTGGCAAATGGAGACGATGAATCAGAACAAAACACTGAAGCAATGAAAAACGAATACGGTCCATTTTCTTATTCTGGTGTGAAGGTTGCAAGTTTTGAAGATGGATGTACACGTACTTCAGAAAGCATTTTTGCAAGTTGCAAATTGTTAGAGAAGGTTAACATACCAGATTCTATGACCCAAATAGATCCATTTGCATTTTATGGTTGTAGTAATCTTAAGAATATAGAGATACCGGATAATATAAAGACTATAAGAGGTGATGCATTTTTAGAAAGTGGTTTGGAAGATATATATATTTCTGATAAAGTTGAATCTATTGAGCACTATGCAATACCATCAAGCACAGTCATCCATGGTTATGAAGGCACAGCTGCTGAAAGATATGCAGATCGTCATGGTAATAAATTTGTTGTTATCAAACCTGAGTTTGAAATATGGGGTGATGTATTACATAAGTATAATGGACATGATAAGGTTGTCTATATTCCAGATGGAGTGGTAAGCATTTCTGAGTATGCGCTCGAGAGTGATGAAGTTGAAAGAATAGTTTTTTCAGATACTGTGAAATCTTTAGATACCAGTGCAATAACTTGTCCTAATTTGAAAAGCATAGATTTGGGAAAGCTTGAAGAGGCAGATTATGCAAGCATATGGCCTCATCTGGAACAGGTTACTATACCAAAAACTATGAAAACTGCCGGAAGGATAAAAGACTATGGTGGTGATTTTTTAGAAAATTTGATGGTTGTACCAGGTGAAAAATATGGTTCCTTTTTATGTTCAGTTGGTACGATTTCATTTGAAGAAGGAAGTACTCGAATACCAGACTTATTATGTTGTAACCGAAGCGTAAATAACATAGAAATACCATATACTATAACATCTATAGGGGGTGGCGCTTTTGCTTATTGCAAAATATCAAATATTCAACTCCCTGACTCTGTAACAGGAATAGATGATGGTACATTTATGAGATGTGACATAGAAGAAATAAAGCTTTCGAAATCTTTAAAATACATTGGGCAACTTGCATTTGAATATTGTGACAAATTAGAATCTATTGCATTTCCTGATTCACTAAAGAGAATCGAGATGTATGCCTTTAGGAACTGTGGTAGTTTATCTGATATAGTACTTCCAAAAGGGATAGAGTATATAGGACTATATGCTTTTGAAGGTTGCGGTAAACTTACGAAGATTAACATTCCTAAATCGCTAGTAAATTGTGGTGATGATTCAGAACAAAACAATCTGCCGGCACCTCAAAACGAGGGTCCTTTTGAAGGTTCTAATATTTATGAGGCAACTTTTGAAGATGGATGTACAAGAACTACAAATAGCATATTTGCAAGTTGTGAATCATTAGAGAACGTTAATTTACCAAATAGTATGACTCAAATAGACTCATATGCATTTTTTGGTTGTAGCAATCTTAAGGATATAACCCTGCCAAATAATCTAAAAACTATTCGTGATCATGCATTTTGGGATAGTTCTTTGAAGGAACTTTATATTACAGATACAGTAGAAACTATCGAAGAGCAAGCAATACCTTCAGCTACAATCATCCATGGTTACGTTGGCTCAGTTGCAGAAAGATATGCGCTGGAAAATGGTAATACATTTGTTACTGAGGAGAAGCCAAATCAAGAAATACCTGTTGCAAAGCTCTCAATAGGTAAACTTCCTGATTTTGAGTATGTTGGAAGTGAAATAGCACCAAAGCCAGTAGTAATGGATGGTGAAAAAGTTCTTGTAGAGGGAGTACATTACACATTATCATACGAGACCAACGAGGAAATCGGTACAGGATATGTGGTTATCACAGGAATTCCAGAAAGTGGATATACAGGTACAACAAAGCTGGCATTTAAAATTAAAGCATATGATGTTGCAGAAAATGCCGATAATCGTTTTGTTGTAACTTGTGAAAAGTCAGTTGAGTACAATAGAAACGGTGCAAAGCCAAAGGTAACAGCTACTTTCACAAATGCTGATGGTACTACTACAAAGCTTGTTGAAGGTACAGATTATACAGTTACATACAAGAATAACACTAAGGTTGGTGGCAAGAATAAGCCAACAGTTACAGTAAGGGGTAAGGGTAAGTACAAAGGAACCTATACTGAAGAATTCAAAATTACAGAAAGAAATATCAATAAAGCTAACATCATCGCTACAGATATGATTGATATAGGCTTAACACCATTCTATGGAACGATTGTAGTTTTGACAGATCAGGGAGGTTTCCTGTTACCAGGAATAGACTTCAACAACGATTTTAAATATTCGTATGAGAAAGATACTACAGTTAAAGTATCGGGCAAAAATGTTAAGAGAAAAGCAGGCGAGGCTGTCGGTAAAAAGGATATGATTACTGAAGACACCGTAATTAGAGTTACAGCTACTGCAAAGAAGGGTGGCAATTACACAGGTAAAATTTCCACAACATACAGACTCCATACAATACAGTCTATTCTTAAAAGACTATTTGGATAGAATATAGTATAATTAAACCAATCGGAGAGGGAATATTTCCCTCTCCTTTTTGGATAGGGGAACAAATTTATGAGACAACATTCATTGGATTTTACAAAGGCAAGAAAACAGCAGATTTATCCATTATCGGAAAAGTTTTTTGGGAAGAATCCTGATGGGAGGGAGATTGGATTTACCAATTATTATATGACCATAGATGGGGAGCCATTCTTTGCCATCAGCGGTGAGTGTCATTTCTCAAGGGTGTTTGAAAACCAGTGGGAGGACACTATCCTAAAGATGAAGGCAGGTGGACTGAATATTGTTTCTACCTATGTTTTCTGGAATCATCACGAGGAGATAGAAGGTCAGTTTACATTCGAGGGCAGACGAAACCTGAGAAAGTTCGTGGAGCTATGCCAGAAGCATGGCATGTTTGTAATCCTTAGAATTGGTCCCTTCTGTCATGGCGAAGTGAGAAATGGAGGATTGCCTGACTGGTTGTATGGAAAGCCTTATGATGTGAGAAGTAATAACTCGGCATTCTTGGAACAAGTGAGATTGTTGTATAGGGCAATTGGAGAGCAGATACAAGGCCTACTATATAAAGATGGAGGCCCTATCATCGGCGCACAGCTTGATAATGAATATATGCATTCAGCAGCACCATGGGAGATGACTACAGGAATTTCCAATGAGTGGGTAAATGGAGGCCGCGACGGTGATGCGTATTTGGTAGCACTGAAAAATATCGCAATCGAAGAAGGCATTGTTACACCATTTTACACCTGCACGGGTTGGGGTGGCGCAGCCACTCCTACAGGCGAGATGCTTCCACTTTGGGGCGGCTATGCTTTCTGGCCTTGGATGTTTTATGGAAACAAGGATTACAAGCATCCTGCAACACCTGAATACATTTATAGGGATAATCACAATAACGCTGTGAAATACACCTATAACTTTGAACCATTCTATGAGCCTGAGTCTATGCCATATTCCTGCTGTGAAATGGGTGGTGGAATGATTCCTTTCTATAATTATCGCTTTCATTTTCCATGTGAATCGGTGGATGCGATGGCAAATGTAAAACTTGCCAGCGGCTGTAATTTCCTTGGATATTACATGTACAGGGGTGGAACAAATCCTCACGGTCTGAGAATGGATTATTTGAATGAACATCAGGTGCCAAAGCTTGGTTATGACTACAATGCACCTATAGGAGAATTTGGACAGCTTCGCCCAAGCTTTTACAGGCTTAGATGTATTCATATTTTCTTAAAGCACTTTGGTCATTTGCTTTGCCCAATGACTACTATATTGGCAGATGATAATCAGGGATTGATTCCGGAAGATAATTCGTATTTACGATATGCAGCAAGGACAGATGGTGAAAGTGGATTCCTGTTTATAAATAATTATCAGGACCATATTGAGCAGACTGATAAGGTAAATGAATCAATAACCATCAAATTGAAGGATAAAGAAATTACAATAGATGACCTTTCCATAGCAGCAGGGGAAGAGGCAATTCTTCCTATTAATTTAGATATGGATGGGGTGCGACTGGAATATGCCACAGCTCAGCTGCTTTCGAGAGTGGAGACGGATACGAGTCTTACATATATATTCTTCAGACCAGCAGGAATGAAGCCAGTGTATAAATTCGAAGGCGAAGAGATTATTGAGATTCCAGATAGTCCATCCTACAGTTTTGGAAAGCAGGTTAAAGGCAAACCATTGTCAATAATAACTTTGTCCCGAGAATTGTCACTGGAGTACACAGAAATAAAGCCACCAGCAGAGCTGACAAATCAGAATAAGAGAATGCTTACACCAAGTCAGTGTGGCGAATCCAGATTTACAATAGAGATTCCAAAGTTGAATCCAGAGGCAAAGGATACGCTGCTTCAGATTAATTATAGTGGCGACATAGGACAGTTGTTTGATAAGACTGGAAAACTGCTTCACGACGATTTCTGCTGTGAATCCACCTGGGAAATCGGGCTAAAGGAGATTGGTATTAAAGGGGGAGATGTGCTTACTCTCTACATAACACCTAAGAAGGATGATGTTGTGGTAGATGTGTCATCAACTATGGCAGGAAGACTGGAAAAGGCAGATGGAGTCCATTATGCACTAAGAAAAGTGGCGTTGGTGGAGACCTTGGAAGGCTAGCTGCAAAAAGATACTTGACTTTAAAAGTCTAAATAACTATACTTTACTCAAATAAAGAAGGGGAACAGTCATGGCATTTACATCTATGCTTAATAATCTCAATAATAACAATAATAATTCCGTGAATAATAATCAGGGGATTTAATTTTATTGCTGTTGATGAGATTTGAAGATTGTTCAAATATGTAAGAATTAGCGAGCCTCATCAAGCGCAAGTTTGATGGGGCTTTAATTATGTAATTCAATAATAAGGAGAAAATAAAATGAGCGTTAAAACAATTGACGTAAGAACACTTTCAAGAAACTTTAAAGAGTTCGACGGCAAGGAAGTTACAGTTTCAGGCTGGGTCCGCAACATGCGTGATTCTAAGACATTCGGTTTCTTAGTACTTGCTGACGGAACATTTTTCAACCCAGTACAGGTTGTATTTAACCAGGATAAAATCGACAACTTCGACGAGGTTTGTCATTTAAATGTAGGTGCAGCTGTATATGCAACAGGTATCGTTACACTTACACCAGAGGCAAAGCAGCCATTTGAGATTCAGGCTACAAAGATTGAGGTAGAAGGAAAGTCTACACCAGATTATCCAATCCAACCAAAGAGACACACAATGGAGTACCTTCGTACACAGACACATCTTCGTCCACGTACAAACACATTCCAGGCTGTATTTAGAGTTCGTTCTCTTTGCGCATACGCTATTCACAAGTTCTTCCAGGAGCGTGATTTCGTATATGTACACACTCCACTTATCACAGGAAGTGACTGCGAGGGTGCAGGTGAGATGTTCCAGGTTACAACAATGGACCTCAACAACATCCCTAAGACAGAGGATGGCAAGGTTGACTTCTCACAGGATTTCTTCGGCCATGCTACAAACCTTACAGTTTCAGGTCAGTTAAATGGTGAGACATATGCTCAGGCATTCAAGAACATCTACACATTTGGACCTACATTCCGTGCTGAGAACTCAAACACAACTCGTCACGCAGCTGAGTTCTGGATGATTGAGCCAGAGATTTCATTTGCTGATCTTGAGGACGATATGATTCTCGCTGAGGACATGATTAAGTTCGTTATCAACTACGTCCTTGAGCATGCTCCAGAGGAGATGGAGTTCTTCAACAACTTCATCGACAAGGGACTTCTTGATAGACTTCATCATGTTGCTTCTTCTGATTTCGGCCGCATCACATACACAGATGCTGTTGCTGAGCTTGAGAAGCACAACGATGAGTTTGATTACAAGGTATCTTGGGGCTGCGATCTTCAGACAGAGCATGAGAGATATCTTACAGAGAAGATTTTCGGAAAGCCTGTATTCGTTACAGATTATCCAAAGGAAATCAAGGCTTTCTATATGAAGCTCAACGAGGATGGAAAGACTGTAGCTGCTATGGACTGCCTCGTTCCTGGTATCGGTGAGATCATCGGTGGCTCACAGCGTGAGGACAACTACGATGTACTTGTTCAGAGAATGAAGGAGTGCGGTCTTAAGGAAGAGGATTACCAGTTCTACCTTGACCTCAGAAAGTATGGTTCATCTAGACATGCTGGATTTGGTCTCGGATTCGAGCGTTGCGTAATGTACCTTACTGGTATGGGCAACATCCGTGACGTAATTCCATTCCCAAGAACTGTTGGAAACTGCGACTTATAATAAAGACTAGGAGGGTTAAGTTATGAGCAAGATTTACATCCCAGATGGATACGCGTCAGCGTTAGATTTAAAAGAAACACAGATTGCCATCAAGAAGGTTAAAGACTTCTTCCAGGCACAGCTTACAGCTGAGTTAAATTTACACCGTGTTACAGCACCACTTTTCGTTCGCCCTGAGTCAGGTTTGAACGATAACTTAAATGGTGTTGAGCGCCCAGTTGCTTTCGGTGTAAAGGAACAGAATGATAAAGAGGTTGAGGTTGTTCACTCTCTTGCAAAGTGGAAGAGAATGGCTCTTGGCCGCTATGGTTTCAATGTAGGCGAAGGTCTTTATACAGATATGAATGCTATTCGTCGTGATGAGGACACTGACAATATTCATTCTATTTATGTTGATCAGTGGGACTGGGAATGTATCATTGAGAAATCTGCTCGTAACGAAGAGACTCTTAAAAAGTACGTAAAGAGCGTTTATGCAGCTCTTCGCGTTACTGAGAAATATATTGCAAATTCATATGACTATGTACAGTGCATTCTCCCAGAAGAGATTCACTTTATCACTACGCAAGAGCTTGAGGACAGATGGCCAGATCTTGACCATTCTCAGCGTGAGTATGAGGCTGCTAAGGAATATGGCGCTATCTTCCTTATGAAGATTGGTGATTTACTTAAGTCTGGTGAGAAGCATGACGGTCGTGCTCCTGACTATGATGACTGGCAGCTTAACGGTGATATCATCGTTTACTATCCTGTAGATGATATTTCACTGGAGCTTTCATCAATGGGTATCCGTGTTGATGAGGACAGCCTTAAGGCTCAGCTTCAGAAGGCTGGCTGTGAGGAGAGAGCAGAGCTTCCATTCCAGAAGGCTATTCTTGATAAGAAGCTTCCATATACAATCGGCGGTGGTATCGGACAGAGCCGAATTTGTATGTTCTTCCTCAGAAAATGCCATATTGGCGAGGTACAGTGCTCAATCTGGCCTGAAGGGGACGTTGAGTATGCAAGTCAAAAAGGTGTAGTCATCCTATAAAAGACAAACCCTGGATTTTGTCTTTCTCAGAAAAACAAAATCCTTTACATTTGGAATATTTTATCGTACAATATCTTTCGGCTCTCTTTCAGGGAGCCGATTTTTTCGTCTATAAAATATTTTTTATGTTGTCCTTTACTTTAAGACTTTAGTGTGCTACAGTATTATTGTAGTGATAAAGTTTATATTGTGGGATTTTTATTAGGAGTATTTGTAATAATGAATAAGAAACTTGAAACAGCAGAGATGGATGAGCTTTTAAGAGCTATTCTTAGCCTCGAGACAGTCGAGGAAGCCTATGAATTTTTTGAAGATCTTTGTACAGTTAATGAGATGGTAGCTATGAAGCAGCGCTTCGAGGTTGCCAAGATGCTTCGCGAGGAGCGTACATATCAGGACATCGCTGATGAGACTGGCGCTAGTTCAGCT
Source organism: Pseudobutyrivibrio sp. 49 (assembly GCF_900100545.1). Taxonomy (GTDB): domain Bacteria; phylum Bacillota; class Clostridia; order Lachnospirales; family Lachnospiraceae; genus Pseudobutyrivibrio. The sequence continues at coordinate 2,640 of NZ_FNDP01000020.1, read as the reverse complement.
ACTATCAGCCGTGTTAATCGTGCCCTTAATTATGGTAACGATGGTTACGACATGGTTCTTAAGAGAATCAGCAAGTAGTGATAAGGTAATCAGAGATTTAAGGTCAGGCTTTTATGCCTGATCTTTTTTTGTGAATTTTTCCATGACGTTATAAAAATTAGATTGACAACAAAATAATATCGAAATATAATGTCGGTTGCGTTTATAGAAATTTGGAGGTTAAATCTAATATGAATGGAATGAAAAAGTTTGTCGCTGTTGCAGCAGCTTTCGCTATAGCAGTGACAGGATTTATGGTTGATAAGAATGATGCAAAGGCATGGTCTGTAATGGACGTCAGTCAGATTAATTATAAAGCTTTAAGAGCTCCTGAGCAGGATAATGATATAAATCAGACTAATTCTTATGGCATACCTTATTATTATGAAGGTCAGACATTTGAAATTTACGGATTTACAACTGATATTGATGATAGAACATATAATGTTAATCGTATAGGTCAACCGGGAAATGGTAATGCCTATGGTTGGATAGATGGAGAAAACGATCCTATTCCTGAGTCTGAGGATGATTATATTTTAGCGGTTGCTACTAATGACGAAGGCACGATTTCAGTAGAAAATGGTGTTTGGACAACTAATAGATTAAATGCCCATACTTATTATTATCCAGCGACTAGAAATGCGAATGGTGAATTAAGATATAAATGGGATGATGCTATTCGTTTATATGGAACTTATACTATTATGGGTTCTATCTTTATTACAGATGAATCAGGCAAGATTTTAGAAGAAGATGTACCTAGTGGCACTATAGGTAATAGCAGTACATTTGGAGTAAAAACCATTAACTCTAAATACTCTATTACAGCAACTTCTGATAATGAAAGTATTGCTACTGTAAAGGTTGATGGTAGAAACTTCATAATTGAAGGAAAGTCTGCAGGTGTAGCTCATATCACAGTTATTGATGAAAAAGGAAACGAAGCTAGTATGTCTTACTTTGTAAAGGACGCTTCACAGACAAATACTACTTCTACCACTTCAAATAATTCAACTAATATAGATGTAAGTTCAGCTTCAACTAGTTCATCAGACAGTTCTTCAAGTAGTTCATCTGCAACTGTTCAAACAAAGGAACGTCCAGTTGACTCTTTTGAGACAGTAACTGTTAATGCTAATGGCGAACAAGTTAGAACTATTGTAACAAATAATGGAGTATTTAAATCTTCACTTGATAGTGTAAATGATGTTGTTCCAGCAGGAGCATCATTTACTAGTGCAGAGATTGAGCCAACTGCTCAGTATTACGTTACTGTTAATGAGGCTTTCAAGAAGTTCTGGAATAATAACGAGAATGAAGTATCTTACAAAATTGGCAAGATGGTAGAATTCGATCTTGCAGACATGAGTGGTGCTGCTATTCATCAGCTTGACGGATATGTAACTGTTTCTATGGATATGCCATCAGACATGGTTGTAGGCGAGAATCAGGTTGTTAAGGTATATCGTGTTGCTGAGGATGGTACGGTAGTACAATGTCCTACAGTTGTAGAAAATGGTGTAATCCAGTTTGCTACAAACCACTTCTCTACTTACGTATTTGTAGTTGAAGATGAGCAGACTTCTGCAAGCGCAACATCAACAACAAAATCTCCAAAAACAGGAGAGGAATAAGAATAAACTTTTTAGGGAGACTGAAATAATAGCAGTCTCCTTTTTTAGGTATAAGTATGAAGAAAAAAGATTTGATTGGTTGTATAGCCATAGTTTTAGTTACAATTATTGGCATTACGATATATGTAGGGATATTCAAAAAGGATAACTCAGAGGAAATGCCAAAAGATGCTGTTTCAGCTCCAATTGAAGTTGTTAGCGTTCAGAAACCAGAAGTAACTACTGATACCAAAGATATAGCAGCGCTTCAAAGTGATAATCCAGATATTTATGCGTGGATAACTATGCCAGGAACAACAGTTGATTACCCTGTACTTCAATCAGAAGAGGATAATTATTACCTTAATCATAAGGTGGATGGTACAGAAGGTCTTCCAGGTTCAATTTATACAAATCAAATAGATGGAAAAGATTTTCAGGTGGCAAATACAGTTGTATATGGTCACAACATGAAGAATGGTTCGTATTTTGGTCAGCTTCATTTATTTGAAGATAAGGACTTTTTCGATAATAATCGAGAAATCGATATTTACCTTTCAGATAGAAAACTAACCTTTGAGATTATTATTGCCAGCAGGTTCAATGATAGTTATCTTTCAGATACATATATAATGGAAAATCCAGTTGGAACAAAGCAGTTTTTGAGCGATTTGACAGCTTATGAACCGGATGCAGAGAGTACTCATATTATAGAGGGATATGATATGGGGGAGTATGAGCAAATTATTACTCTTTCAACTTGCGTGAAGGGTGTAGCGGAAGAAAGATATCTTGTTGTTGGTAGATTGATAAAAGTAGAGGCATACGAATAATCAAAGACAATGCAATATATTTATGCTAAAATGTGAGATGTAGTTTCTGAAACTACATCTCAGAGTGTAGACAAAGAGGATGCTGCAAAACTAAAATTTTGCAGCATCCTTTCCTTTTTTCTAAGATTATATTTTGATTTTTGTGTAAAAAG
>NZ_FNDP01000018.1 GCF_900100545.1 Pseudobutyrivibrio sp. 49 | reverse complement strand
ACTAAGTATAGTTAATCTTAAAAAGAGATAAAAAATTGCCCACCTAGCGCACATAACTGTACTAAGTGGACTATAAAATTGAAGTATAGTTAATATTAATTTATCTGAGTAGTTTAAACAAACGCGAATATATATAAAATTAAAACAATACGGTAACAATACGGTAACTTTTTTCGTAACTTTTTTAGTAAATGCAAATTTCTTGAAGTTAATGCAAGTTTCTACAGGTAAAAGCAATACTTATAGTACTGTTGCATTTAGTAGTGGAAATAATAGGTAAAATTAAAGGAGCTAAACCAGCTCCTTATAATATGTTTATTTAGTTAGACAAACTGGAATTGTTAGCACTCTGTCTTATTGCACCGGAGGCATAAAGCATAAAATGCAATCGCCAGAAACTGTGATACCACAGACACAGTGACAAGATACACAGGATTCAAATCATACAGGGCACCGAGAAGCCAACTGCCCAGAAACCACGCAATACCAAATCCTGTCTCAAATATTCCGAAACCGGTGCTTCGCATGGAACGCGGGACGATTCCGCTGACAGCTGCTTTCATAATACTTTCCTGCGCCCCCATTCCAATCCCCCACAGAATTATCCCAGCTCCGATCAACCAGGCATTTCCAGTCATAAAAACAAAACATGAGAAGAATGTGCTGCATAGTGTGGAAATGATCAGAGCCTTCAGCCCGACCTTATCATAAAGCCAGCCAAAGAATAGTGCAGCAAAGGCATCCACAGCCATTGCCCCAGCATATAGCAGACTGAGCATGGATTCATTAAATGCTCCGGTATTAGCCGAATGAAGTGTGATCAGGGTGAAGTCTGCAAAGCCAAAAGCAAAAAAGCAGATGGCCGCCATGAACAGAACAAATGACTTCCTGAATTCAAAGCTTGCCGGTTTATCTTCCTGCTTTTCAAAGATCTCCGGATCAGGGTATCTTATCTTTGCTGCCAAAACAAGAGCTATGGTGATCATTGCAGGAACAAGCAGTATCGCAAGAGAGATCCTATACGTTGTAAAAAGGTCGTCTATACCTTTTACAAGAGCTGTTACAAAAAGCAGTACAGGTCCGAGAAACGCGCCAAGCTGATCCAGAAACTCCTGATAGGCAAAGCCTTTTCCGGTTCCGATCTCGCTTGCCGCAAAGCTTACCAATGTGTTTTTGGCAGGCTTTTTTATCGCTTTTCCGATACGCTCCAGGATCACAAGACCGCAGGCCCAAATCCAGCCATGTTCAGGTACGAGTGCCAGTGCAGGAATCGCCAGAGCCTGTATTACATAGCCTGTGATAACAAATGTCCAGTATTTCTTCGTTTTATCTGCTATAAATCCGGATATGAGCCTTAGTGAATACCCGCACAATTCTCCTATACCGGACACAAATCCGATGGTTGCAGCGGATGCCCCTGCGAGGTTCAGATATTCGCCCAATATGCTTCTTGCGCCTTCATGAGTCATGTCCGAAAACAGACTTACGATTCCCATAAGGGTTATAAATGTTATGGCGCCAGACAAAGCCTTTTTTTTATCCATGTTCTACTCCACTAATCCCGATTCTTGTCTTAGTCTATTATCATGAAATTCAAAGTTCCATAATTTCTAAATTCTCCGAAACCAAAAGCTTTCCATTATCCAAAGAACGGGCATCTTTCTTTGATACACTGCTGGTTTTGCGATGAGAACTCACAGTGTTGCTTCTCATATTCGATCTGCACTCCGTAGTGCTGTCTTACGTACTCTATTCCATGCTTGAACGCAATCATAGCATCTCTTTTACAACATCTTGGGCCATTTATCTGGCCAAGTTCTCCTATGGCGCTTGATGTAAATGCCATGTGATCTCCCCATGTGCCATCCTCAGAAAGTGGTCCTGTACCATCAATAATAGAAAGAGCTGCTCCTATAGATGTTATCGCTCCGCATATTCCCCACAGTCCGCACATTGCTCCCGGCATCCGAAGTCCTTCTTTCAAAAGCTTCTCCAAGGCATAGTCTATATCTATTTTGCCACCAGCATTATAATAAGCCATCAAGAGACATGCCCCGTCTAATATATGATGTTCTGGCCCATGTATACTTATGTAATCTTTTTTTGCCATTATCTTAAACATATTGATAGGATTAATGCCTTTTTCTTTACTTATATCTTCAATAATCCTGTTTGCCTTTCCTTCAATAGTCATAAGTAATCTCTCCTCGTATAAACATGTCATGAAGCTCTGTACTCCATAAGAGTTGTGTTCTGCCAATTTCCAAATCTATCTTTTGCTATTCTTTCCCTATAGCCAATCTCCCTGAAGCCGCACTTTTTATGTAGGGCTATACTCGCTTTGTTAATTGAGAATATTGCAGAATATATGCTCCAATACCCATCTTTCTCTGCCTCTCTGATGATCGTATTTACCAAAGCTGTGCCTATACCATGACCTCTATAGTTTCTATCAACATATACACTCATTTCAACGCAGCCTTTATATGCGCATCTACTTGAAGTAGGACTAAGCGCAATCCAGCCTACTACTTTCCCTTCTTCCTCAAAAACAAACCTGCAATTCCTTAAATGTCCTTCATTCCACTCAGCAAAACTAGGACACTCTGTATTAAAAGTAGATGTTCCCTCTTCTAATCCCTGCTTGTAAATCTCCGCTACTGTCCCCCAGTCTTCATCTCTCATTTCCCTAATCACAGCAATTTCACCTCCGATTTTTTTATCGCATCATTGTAGATACTTAATGCTTCTAAAACCTGGCTCTGTTTTTCCTTTGGAATCATTGAAAAAACTCTCTCAAACTTCAAATTCATATCTTTCTCTATTGTATTGAATCTTGCCATTCCTTCATCAGTCAGATTAAGCACTACGCACCTGCGATCCCTTTTTGAGGGTTCTCGCAAAACATATCCTTTTTGAACAAGTTCTTCTACAGATCTGCTTACAGCACTTTTATCCATCTTAAGAAGTTCAGCAAGTTCCTTTACACATATTCCAGGTTTTCTGCCTATCTCAACAACCAGAAAGCATTGAGATGTATTGACGTTACATTGACAGCAATCAGAACTGTTTAGCTTCTCAAGATTACGTTCTAATTCTCTGGTACTTTCTCGAAATAGTTTTACCTTATCCATCGAATGCCCTCCTATGGATTTAAATGATAAAATCATTAGTTGCATTTGTCAACTAATATATAATATAAAAAAGCCACATAGCCGTTATAAACAACTACATGGCAATTACGTGGGCATATTCATTTATCTTATTTGCTTTTTATGAACATACATCGTCAGCTATATCTTTATCAAGATAACGAGCTGGTTTTCCAAAAACCCAACTTGTTTTCCAATTCATTTCTGTTATCCATTTTTTTGTGGTAGCATTGTGGTATAAACATGAGGTAACAGAATTTTTATATGTTTCGTAATTCCACTCAAAAATAGAATTATTATCAAACTCTACCATCGTTTTAAAAAGCTTAGTAGCATTATCTATATATTTTTTATCTTCATTACTAACAATATCTTCTATTCGTAGCCAATCCATTTCTACATTCAAATCTTCAACAATCTCAAGGCCTTTTTCACCATATTTTTTACAATTTTTATAAAATTTTTCTTTTAAATCTGGATCATCCTTTATCCTAGTAAATGCTATACTACACCATTCATCAAAAGATTTGCTTACGTTCATGTCAATATTATCTGGCGAAGATTTAAGCATTCGATATGGAATATGAGCACTGTTTTTTACTTCAAGTGTTACTTTCCAAATCTTGGGTTGCATAATGAGCGATTTCTTTTCATCCTCTTTTTTATCCGATGATTTTTGAATAAGGAGCGCTACAAGTGTCGATGTGATAATTCCTAACGCCAGATTGTTTATGTAATTTGTAATTTTAGGAATCTTATTACTGATAGTTATTGGATTGCCTATTATGATTTCAAAAAATCTATGTATTTCGTTAGACCAAATATCTAGACTAGCGCACAAGAAAAAGAATAAACCACCTATGATTAGTAGTAAATGGTAAATAAAATATGGATTTTTATGTTTTCGGTCTTTTATCTGTTTCATCTTCTATATTATATCCTTATATAATTATTGGGCAGCTATAATAGTGTAATATATTTTATTCTTGTAGGAAATAAAAAAACTAATTATTCGATATTTTTTCATGATTAATATACTTCTTCAGCGTATTCCTAGAAATCTCATATTTCTTCATCAAATCAACCTGCTTAATTGAACGGTCATGCAGGTATGCTTGAATATCAGTTTTAAGCTCAGGTGTTAGTTTATCAAACTGCCCCTGCTTTCTACCGCTACGTTTATTACTTGCAGCGATACCATCCTTAATTGCTTTGGAAATGTATATACGCTGCTGCTCTGCTCTATCCAGCTCTACAATAAGAAGTAACTTGATTACTCCTTCCATTGCTGTACGTGTAACCAAATCTTGAGCCTGGGCTACATCCATCATCTGTTTGATGTACTCGCTGGACACAGTTGGATTATCAATGAATACAACATTGATTCCACGATTTAACCATTCCATATATTTCTTGTAGCCGTTCTCAGCCTCACGGGTGAATCTGGAAATATCCTTGAAGACAACAGTATCATCTTTTTGAAGAATCTTATCCAGCTTTTGGAACTGTGGTCTCTCTGTAAAATTCTTTGCAGACTTCTCTTCTGTAAATTCAACCAGATATTCTATGTCCTGCTCTTTTGCATAGCGGCTCAGACTTTTTATCTGTCTGTTGAAGTTTTGCTTCTCTTGATCTGTAGATATTCTCATATAGCTGTAATAATTGCCCATCTGGAACCTCCAAAACCATCAAATAAACTATAGTTTAATTATATAAAAATAATAGCGTCAGAATAACTATATTTCAAGTTATAATGACGCTATTATCAATAATATTTCGCTCAAATATTTAAATGTTGTTTTCTGGATATACTTTTCAGATATCACTCTACTATACGTACTTCTTAAATACCTTTGCAAACAAAGTCGCTTTATCAATCATTTCATTCATAAGACTGTCATAATTTGAATGATCTTCAAAATCTAATCCAGGCATTCTGTATAAAATTCTTGCAGCCTTCTTTCCATCCAATCTCTGCCAATCCGGATGAAGCCCCAGCTTTTCATCTATCTCTTCTTTTTGCAGATAGAGCTTCTCAAATAATTCTTTATTATCTGGAATATAAAGCTCAACTCCTACAGCATGTTCTCTATTAACAATTGTAAGTGAAACATGCGCATCACTGGTTCCGATTGCTATATCATACCAATGATCTGTTGTTGGTTTTCTAACATTAAATGGCTTACCACGCTCAATTAAAATCTCATTAAAGCGTGTCCAGAATTCAATCTTTTCGCTTTGTCCTTTATTGTATTCACCAGATCCAGACTGTCCTTTAGCATTCTTAATAAACCCATTTGGCTTCTCTACAATTTCAAACTTAGGAGCACATAAGGAATCACCAATCTGATATGCGTGAATTTCAATCAAAAAGAAATTAAGTTTGTCAGAAGTATTGTTGTTAAGCCATTCAATGGCACTACGATGCTCCTCACGAGCCTCCTTTACAATCCAAACAACAACTTTTGCATCAAGGCCTGATGCATATGTAATAATTTTACCAAGATGATCGTGATTAGATGCTTCAAGCTGATTCTCGATAATAACCTTATCACCAGTAGTCTCATCAACACCTACAAGGTCACATCTATATGCGCCTACATATACTTCCTTCTCAACTTCACTAAGAGTAAGGCCGATAATTTCATTCAATTGTTCAAGGTTTTCTGGTTTTGAAAGCCATTCAGAAAAATCATATTGCTCGTGACTCCAGAGTTTTCGAATGTCAACCTCTTGAAGTTTTCCTAATTTCATTGTTGCCATAATCTTATCACCTCGACCTTTACCACCATTTTAATCATGTTTTATTAGCATTCTAAGATAATATTCACCAAGCCTATTCAATTCATTTAAAACGTAATTATCATCTAGTTCCAAATAATGATATGTATGTCCTACAAGCGCTATTAATGAAGACGTTGCAAGAAACAATGCGTGTTCATGTCCAGTATCCCTCGCCCTCATATCAACACCCACTACGTTGGAACCAATATTCATTCGATTGCCAAAGGCTGATGGATGCATTGCGATACATGCCATTTTATATTCCATATGCATGTTATTAAAAAGACCTCTATGAGAATCTTCTCTATTTGTTATTTCATCAGACAATTCCTTAAAACTATTCTTTCCGCTCCACCAATACTGTTTAAATGAACTTCCATATTTTTCCTGATGCTCTTTAAGCAGTCTATCAGTCTCTTCAATATCAGCTTTTACGTTAAATCGTTTTGCCTGCTCATTAAGATATTTTAATCTAGTTAACTCAGCATCTTGGAAATACCTCTTTAGTAATTCCTCACGCTCTGTTGTATCCTCGTGTTCCTCAATGAATGAACAAATAATTCTTTGTTCATAAATGTTTCTTGCAAGAATTAGCGAACCATCTGGAAAACCATTTTCGCAAAGTAGAATAATCTGTCGAGTAAGAGATATGCTTGTCGTCAAAGCTGGAACTAATAAATCTATATCATCCAAGTTCCCTAAAAGTTTTTCATTTCTGATAGCATATAGAACTTGATTTTCAACTTTGGCAATTACTTCAAATAAATCTTTTAGTAAATACTTTTCTATACTCCTCTGAATCATAACCCCCTCGCAACATCATTTAGTTACTCTACAGTTCTACACCAATATTTCGTTTCAATAATACTTCTTGTAGTTCTTTCTTTTCTTTCGTATCTAAAGGCCCCAGTTCTTCCACTATTTTTACAATAAAGGTATCCGAAAAACTAATTTCTTCAGCACTTTCAAGTATTCTGATTAGCAATTTTGCCATATAATGTGGTTTTTCACTTGAAAGGTTCATTTCCTGTAATTGTAGCCAAAAAGAACTATCTATTTTCTTAGGCATTTTTCCTTTACATACGACTTCTACAACGTCTTCAAATTGTTCTGGAAAAACTGTAACTAGATCCAATATTTCTTGATTTTCTTCTTCTTCCAATATACAAGGTTTGTTATTCTTACGATTTACAATAAAACGCTTCAACCAAGAATTCCACCATTCTAGCTTTTTTGAGGCATCCATATCTCTAAGTCTAGAATTAATTGTATTAATCAATATAGTTCTTTTTCTAGTTGAAATACACTTATAATACTCAGGAATATATTTTAATGTTGGCTTATCAACAACATAAATCATTAGTGTTAATAATAATTCTGTGAAAGCACGCAAAGCCTCATCATCTAGCCAATCAATATGCTTTAGAGCCTTAAAATATATAGGCTCAATAATATCGACAGTATCACTATTGATTCTAGAAGAGAAGTAAACAATTCCTCCCCATGAACTAGTAAAACAGTCTTTGTTATTACTAATGAGAAGCGGTGCTAGTTTATCCAAGCTCCAATTTTTGTCCCTATAACAAAAGAAATTGAAATGTCCAACCAGAATACATCTTGCAACATTCTTTTCAGTTGTTTTCAATGACAAAGCATCATTAAAGCAATCCTGGTATTGAGCAGGAATAATTCTTTCTTCATGGAACGAAACCATATAAATCCATGAAAACAAAATATATCCTAATGCTGTATATAAAGTGGCTTCTATTATTCTTCCACCTTTTAAATCGTCAATTTCTTTTTTGTTACGTTCGGTCCAAAGATTTTGGGTAATTTCATAGAATTCACTCTCATATTTTAAAACGAATTCCCTAGCATCAGAACGTTCAACCATTTTCCACAAGTATTCAGCGATAAGGGTCACATTTCCAATACTAGAAATATTATTATTAAAAAGCCTAAGAGCCCATAATGCATCATCTAACGAACAATCACTATTCATTGAAGCATATATTCCACGCTGCCATATATCTTCATTCCATATCTCTTTCTTGACCAAATGCTCAAATACTTTTTTGCCCCATGCAACATTCTTTGTAATACAGGCAGAAAAAGTGTTTAGTAATCCCTCTCGAGAAGGTCCTTCAAATGGATTCTCGTTAAATGAAACCAGCCAATTAATAACTTTATCTATCTCTAATGAAATAAACTTTTCTTCAGAAACAGGGCTTTGATTATGGCTCCACTCCACCTCTGTTGGAGACAATATCAGTTCTGGATGTTTTGATTCCTTATAACCATATTCATTTTGAAGCTGTTCTTTCAATTTATGTGTATATTGATCTGATAAGTCCGCTCGATTTAACCAAACAATCCAATTATAAACTCGATAACTAACACTACTTTTGTCACCTGAATCTAACTCTTTAATTGCTTGAATAAGGTTCTTCTTTTCAGAATCGCTTAATTGAGGAAAACACTTCGCTACTAGTAAAAATACTTGTTCCTTACATTCTGTATTATCTAGATATTCATTATTTACAATAAAGGTCACTTTTTCACTAGGTGAGAATGCACTTGTTTCTCTAAAAGCCCTTAAAGCTATCTTTCTCATCAATGCTGAATCTGAATTAAGATCATTCAAAAGAACTTGTCTTAAAAAAGCATTTTCATCTTTATGTAATCTCAATACTGATTCCACATACATATTGGCAAGTATCTCTAATTGATTCTCACGATAGCTATCTTTCTTATTTTCTATATCAAGTATAGCTATTTCAAATGCAACGCCATCATTTATTCCCTGCCCAACTATTTCATACTTCTGGTGCAATTCTTGAATTTTAGCCTCTACAAATGAAATGATTTCCCTTGGGTAAAACTCTACTGCATTTTCTATCATGCGGTTCCACGCCATGTCAATTAGAAAATAACTTCCCAAAAATGTATGTTTAAACTCAACACCTTCTGGTTTAATCCAACCTTTTTGAATTAGCACCATGTTTAAGGAAAACAATTTTTGCAGTAGTAAAAAAGACGTTTTCCATTGCTTTTTACTTGAAGTTATTTCTATTAACTTAACAATAGTCCAGTCATTCTCAATATATTTTTCAATTAATAAAATATAATCTGCAAGGAAAGCCTCATCAATTTCTCCATTAATAGTAATCAGATGACTTGCTATACCATTCGCTAATTTAGGACTAATTTTATTCTTATGATGGAATATTAATTCTAAAAAAGATTTATCGTCTTTGCCAACAAAGTTTTTACATAGCCAATCTCCCCATATTAAATTAGAATCCCCTTTACAGTCAGCAGAAAAGCAATCAGCAAAAATGTTTTTCTTATCTAGATAATCCATCCACTCTTTTCCACAAATGGTTTTTGCTAATATCAAGCTTCTTTCTTCATTTTCCAAACAGTATTCTATTTCTTTATCCCCCGTCATATCTCGAGGAGGACTATATTTGAATAATTCAAACTGTGATTTCCACTCTAGTAATCCTTTTTTTGAACCAACACCTAATTTTCTCAGGCCATCACGCATAACAGCATAACTACGTTTCGGGAAAACAATTGGATTGATTCCTAGTAAAGACCAATCCGTTTTTTCATCATCTGTAAGAATATATCTTCTACAGCCATCATTTCTTGACATGGCACGAGTCAAATATCGAAGAATAGTATCATTATAACTGTATCCAATAAATAGAATTGTGTATGACTCAAACAAACGAACAAGAAAGCGAGAAGCATATCCTTCTGTCAAATAAGCTTTTCCAAAATCTTCATCAGTCAAAACCATATATTTTGGATTATTAACATTCCCATGAATATGAACTATCCCGCTAATATCATTGCCTAATGGCAACGTAGGCGCATTATATACATCAATAACCTCATTTCGTGATTGAATTACATGCTCAAACATTTGATCATAATTCGTTGTCACTATTTTTATATCATCTCGGCAGTTGAACAAATCTACAATAGTTTCATGCAGTTTATTATGTTCTTTACATGAATCTGATAAAATCCCTGCTGCGGCTCCTCTGACATCTATCCCTTTCGCTTCTAAAGCTCCTAAAAATACCTCGCACAAATCATTCTTTTTTTTTGTTTCCCCAGTATCTTCGGCAATCATATTTGTAAGAGTTTCAAAATCAGGTAATGAAGTTGGCTTGTCAACTGATGCTCCTGCTCCAGCAAATACAACAAATTTTCCTTTTTTAATCGCTTCAACTATTTCGTTAGGAAAATCAATTCCATTAAAATACACTATTTATTCCCCCAAAAATTATTCAAATATAGTAATTCATCAGTTTTTTAGACTTCGGAATCATTGTTAATCGCTTTTACGTACTGTGTTAATCTCTCAGCATAATTTGTCACACGCTCATCACTCATATCACTGTTGTCAGTCCATAATTCACACTGAGTCATAACCGTCTGAACTGCATCCTCCATTCCCTCTGGTGGATACTTATGCTTTCTGAGTAATTTCTTTATCATCATACGCATCTTAGCCCTTGCCGAATCGCGCTTTTGCCAGTCGATGGTTCTATTCTTTCTCAATGCTTCAGTAAGTTCCTTAGTAATAGCTATGAGCTCTTCATTTTCATAAAAGTCTTTAATTGCCTGAGGTTTTGTCAGCGCATCATAGAACGCAAGCTCATCTACAGAAAGTCCAAGCTTATCGCCTTCTTGTTGAGCTACCTGAATTTGTTTTGCAAGTTTTAATAATTCCTCAATTACCTGTTCATTCGTAAGCATTCCATTAAGATATCTGTTCATTGCCTGTTGTATAATCTCACTAAACTTTTCAGATTTAACAACATTTGTACGCTTATAAATAATAACTTGCTCAGCAATCAACTTCTTTAATAGTTCAACCGCTAAGTTTTTTTCTTTCATCTTAGAAATCTCTTCCAAGAACTTCGGATCAAATAAAGAAAAATCACCATTAACATCTGAGAAAAGATTAATAACACCATTGCTCTTAATACTCTGACTAAGGAGTGCATTAATTCGCTCATTCATTTCAGGTAATGAGATTTTCTTTCCTTCTCCTTGATTCATAAGTCGCGTCACAAGAACACGAACCGATTCAAAGAATGCTGCTTCGATTCTCAGTTGTTCTTCAACCAAAGATGAACAAAGAGAAAGTGCCTGTCTGAGAAGTAATGATTCTTTTTGGAATGATTCGCGGTCTTCTTCTTTTGATGGCGCAACTATAAAATTCACCGCACCACTAATAGCTTTTGATCTAGCTAAATCGGAACCATCAGTAAATGCTGAATAATCATAGCCATGGAATAAATCACGGCAAATTGAAAGTTTCTCTAAAAACTTAGGGTATGCAACAGTAGCTACATCTGTATCTCCATAATTCTTCTTGTCACGAGCTGTGTAATCATTCATAGCAGCCTTTAACGCAGATGCTATACCTACATAATCAACTACCAAGCCACCTTCTTTGTCACCAAATACACGATTTACTCTAGCAATTGCTTGCATTAGGTTATAACCCTGCATAGGTTTATAAACATACATTGTTGCCAACGAAGGAACATCAAATCCTGTAAGCCACATATCAACAACAATAGCTATCTTAAGATTACTATTATTATCTTTAAACTCTTTGGCAAGTTCATCTCTACGACGCTTATTACCAATGATAGCTTTCCATTCTTCAGGATCTTTATTGCTATCTGTCATCACAACAGCTACTTTATCTTTCCAATCTGGCCTACGATCCTCTACTATTTTCTTATATATTTTCATAGCAATTGGTCGTGAATACGCTACTATCATAGCCTTACCTGTTAGAAGGTTTTCTCGGTAATTTTCGTAATGAGCTAAAATATCATCCACAAGAGAAGCTATTGTTTCATCATTCCCAAGAATCGCTTCCATCTGACCAAGTTCACGCTTACTCTTTGCTACAACCTCTGGATCTGCATTATTAGCCATGATATCATATTCAGAATCTATAAGCTTAAGTGTGTCTGGATCAAGCTTAAGTTTTACTACACGGCTTTCATAATAAACAGGGCGTGTTGCTCCATCCTCTACAGCCTGTGTCATATCATATACATCTATATAATCGCCAAATACTTCCCTTGTACTTCTATCCTTCATAGAAATAGGTGTACCTGTGAAACCAATATATGTTGCATTTGGCAAACTATTTCTAATTACTCTAGCTGTTCCAATTTTAATTTTTCCAGTTTCTGCATCTACCTTTTCATTAAGACCATACTGTCCACGGTGTGCTTCATCCGCCATTACAACAATATTTCTACGTTCTGATAATGGTTCATCAGATTCTTCAAATTTTTGCATGGTAGTAAAAATAATACCGTTAGCCTGACGCCCATCTAATAAACTCTTTAGATGTTCTCTACTTTCAGCCTGAACAGGCTCCTGACGTAAAAAATCTTTACATTTTGCAAACTGACCATAAAGCTGGTTGTCCAAATCATTTCTATCCGTCAAAACGACTATTGTAGGGCTTTCAAGTGCATCTTGTAAAAGATGAGCGTAGAAAACCATTGATAATGATTTACCACTACCCTGTGTATGCCAGAAAACGCCACCTTTACCATCTGTTACAGTGGCATGTTGTGTTGACTGAACAGCTTTATTTACAGCAAAGTACTGATGATATCCCGCTAATATTTTTGCACGCTTTATACCATCATTTGAAAAACAAATAAAGTTCTTAATAATATCTAGCAATCGTTCCTTTTCAAATATTCCTTCGAAGAACGTGTCAAACTGAGCATACTGGGTGTTCTCATAACTACCGTCTTTCGTCTTCCACTCCATGAATCGATCTTCACCAGACGTGATAGTGCCAGCTTTAGATGTAAGATGATCGCTCATTACACATATACAGTTATAAATAAACATAGATGGAATTTCATGGATATAATTGCGAATCTGAAGGTATGCTTCAGACGCATCTGTCTCCTCGCGAGAAGGTGACTTTAACTCAACTAAGACGATTGGAAGACCATTTAGGAATAGCAATACATCGGGGCGCTTATTGCTATTCTCAACAAACGTCCACTGATTGGCAACTATGAAAGAATTGTTGGCTGCATTATTGTAATCTACAAGATAAACTAATCCAGAGCGCTCTTCACCTTTGACTGTATATCGAACCTCAACACCATGCTGAAGGTAATCCATAAATACTTCGTTTTTTTGCACTAACTCTGCATTCTCAAAGTTCTTCAACTTAAATAATGCATCACTAATAGCATCTGAAGGCATATCAGGATTAATCCTATTTAATGCATCAACTAACTCTGACTCATAAATAGGACTGTTAAAGTCTCTTTCCACATCAGGCCCATATAGATATCTATAGCCCATGTTCTGAAAAAGCTCTATTATTGAGTTTTCGTAATCAGCTTCTGTGTAAAATGCTGTCATGCTCAATCTCCTTTAATAAGACTTCAACCTTTGAATTAACTGTCTTGCAAAAAGAAGTGCAATCTCATCACAGGAATAATCTTTTGAATCTATTGTCTGTATATCTGCAACCTCAGGATACATATTTCTTAAATCGTCATTGGATATGCCATGAACTATTGGTAATATTATTTTTTGCCCATTTTTGTTTTGTCTATTAAGAAACTCAATAAGTTCTTTTTCAGTCCATTCTCTATCAAAAAAATTTTTCGAAATTACGATTATAGCAAATTCAGCTTTCTGGGTACCCTCTAAAATCTTTTTCTTCCACTTATCGCCCCATTCCAACGAGTTTTTATCATAAAATATTGATATTCCTAGCTTTGTCAATGAATCATTAAGTTCATCAACAAATTGCAGCTTATCTTTATTAGCATGTGATATAAAAACATCATACTCTGGCAAACTAGCTGATTTATACATGGGGACCTCCACAGTGGTACCCGCATTCATTTTAAAAACAAACTCTTTATCTCTATTAATGCTATCAAGACACGAACGTAAATCATTAAAAGCGCTCAAGTTTCTATGAAATAGCAATGTACTGATTCTCGTACCTAATGCATGATTTTTTAGATACTTATTATAAAAAATTTCAACATCATTAATCCAATCCTGACTTGGCTTGTTATATTCATCTATACTTACGCCTATAGGTGCCACATTAATAGGTGATTTAATATTGTTAGCTCTTTCAATTAATTCATTTAATTCCTGTTCAAACAATTTTATTTTCCCCCTCTACATTAAATGATAATTTAGTAGCTTATATATCTAACTCAGAGATATCTAACTCACCTGACATCAGTCGTGGAAGGATAGAATCTCGAAGTTTTGTTAGTTGCACATTTTCATCAATATTTGAAGCCATTTTCTGATACATAACTGAAACAGCATCATCTAAAGGTTTTAGTACAGAAAAATCCTTTGGCATCATTAAAGAATAATTTGGTAAAGCTTTTTTACTAAGATGCAGAACCGTAGTTCCATTAACATAGCCCAAACAGTGTCTTTTGAATTGTTTGGTCTGTAACAGAGCTGCAATTAAAAATTTTGAAACATGTGGATTATCTGGCAATACCTTGACAACATCCATCGAAAATATAATGTCCTGGTATCCCGAAAAACTAAGTACAGGTTCTGCATTACCAATTACATCAGCATTTTGAGTGAGATCTGTATGTGCAACAAGAGTATCATATAACTTGGCATGATGTTCTGGCTTTACTTTTCCGGATGGAACAATTTCCTTATACCCATCAAGCTTGAAACCACCTTTTCGATCAAAGTTTTTGATTGTTGCCATTGCGGTTGATGAATCTTGCAGTTCAGCTCCTTTATATGAATAACCGCTTATGAATTTAGTAAATGATGATAACGGTGTTAATTCCCAATCATCGGGACAAACACCTTCAAAAGGTTCATAATCTGTTAGCCATGCGTTACATAGAGTGCGAATTTGCTCAGCTATATTATTGTTTATCTCCTCATTTACTCGAATTTTACTCTGTATATCGTCAATTAAAGATACTATTCTTTTCTGTTCTTCTAAAGAAGGTATCTCAATTTCTAATTCCTCAATCATTCCCTTTGTAAGGGCATTTCGAGTAGCTCCTCCTGAAGCTAACTGTAACAAATATGGTTTTACCATCTGCAGATAGTACAGAAGATAGCTTCCAATTACAATATTAGTATTTGCACGAATAATTGCTACGTGCTGATTTACTCTGGCAGGCAGCACTTCATCTGGTACTATGCAGGCACGAGCCACAGAGTCTCCGGTTATGTTAAGAAGCACATCATTTTTTTCGACAATAACATTACGCAATCTCTCAGCTTGCTGTTCATTAATATATGCTAGACCATCATACGTAAAAGCAAAATCTAATACATTTTGACTTCTAATTAGAGATATACCATACTCAATGTATGCTTCCTTTCCTCCCCTAGGTGTTGCACCACTCCCAATCTTTGTACATACCTCTTTCAATTTCATTATTGCCATTTTATCATCATCCTAACCAATATATTTTTGAGCTAATTCCATGTTACTCTAATTGACCATCCTACTAATTCATAATAGTAGTTTATATAATATTAGATTTCATATCCTATTGCCCCTAATTTTCTCCTAATCTCATCTTCCAGCTCATGAGATTTCTCAAATAAATCAGAAAGTTCTGTTGTCAATCTTCCCATTTTTTCTTCAAACGGTTCACCATCATCTTCCTGCTCTTCGATACCAACGTATCTGCCAGGTGTAAGTATATAATCCTGTTTCTCTATTTCTTCCGTAGTGACTACCTTGCAAAATCCCTTAACATCCTCAAGTTTTCCATTCTGAAAAGCTTCAAAAGTATCCGCAAGCTTCTGTATATCTTCATCATCAAAATCACGGTGCTTACGATCCACCATATGTCCCATGCTTCGTGCATCAATGAATAAGGTTTTGCCAACCTGCTTCTTATTCTTTGAAATAAACCAAAGTGTTACTGGAATTGTTACGCTATAGAATAGCTGAGTAGGCATTGCAATAATGCCCTCAACTAAGTCATCCTCTATGATATTTTTTCTAATGTCACCTTCACCACTTGTCTGTGAAGTAAGTGCACCATTAGCTAAAACTAAACCAATCTTTCCATTAGGAGCCAGATGATGAATCATGTGCTGAATCCAAGCATAGTTGGCATTTCCAGCTGGTGGCAATCCATATTTCCACCTAACATCATCAATCAATTTTTCCTGATTCCATGGATGATAATTGAAAGGAGGATTTGCAAGAATGAAATCAGCCTTTAACGTTGGGTGTAAATCATTTGTAAATGTATCTGCTTGATAAGGTCCAAAATCTGCGTCGATACCACGGATAGCCATATTTATTTTTGCCATCTTCCATGTATCTGCATTTGCTTCCTGACCATATACAGAAATAGAACCTCTGTTGCCAGAATGAGCTTCGATAAACTTTGCACTCTGAACAAACATACCGCCTGATCCACAGCAGCAATCATACACACGACAGTTTTCAAAAGGTCGAAGAATAGAAACTAAAGTCTTAACTACACTTGATGGTGTATAGAATTCTCCACCACCTACACCTTCCTTTTCTGCAAACTGAGCAATACAGTATTCATAAGTACGGCCAAGAAGATCTTCACTTGCCTCAATGTCACTCATATCAATATTATTAGTGAAGATATCTACTACTTCTCCTAATACTCTCTTATCAAGATCAGGACTTGCATAATTCTTTGGCAATACATTCTTAAGCACTTTATTATCTGCTTCAATTGCACGCATAGCATTGTCAATTATTGTTCCAATTTCCGGCGTATGAGCAGCTGACGAAATTGTGCTCCATCTAGCTTCTTCAGGAACAAAGAAAACATTTTCCATGGTATATGCATCCATGTCATCTTCAAATCCATCGCCTTCTTCAACAAGTTCCTGATATCTCTTATCAAAAGCGGCTGAGATATATCTCAAGAAAATTAATCCAATAATAACCTTTCTATATTCTGCTGCTGGAATGTGCCCCCATAGAACACAGGCTGCATCCCACAGCTGTTTTTCAAAACCAATATTTGCATTTGTCTTATCTGACATTTTTCTTCCTCCAATAGATAAGATATCGTTATTCTTTTACAAATAAACTCTACCTTTCAGTATATCATAAACATATGCCTCAATGCGCGAATTTATCCAATGTTTCCTATAAATAGTGGGTCTTTTAACATTGCCTTAAATCCTATTTTTTTGTATCCTAATACTGCTGCCTTATTGGTGGTAACTAAGCAATTTGTAATAGGTGGTATTTATGAATATCCAGAACTACTCTGACAAACCATTCATTGATGAGCACGTCGATGGTTATATTAGACTTGTTTGTCCAAACGACCAAATGACTATGCACATTAGTGATTCCAAACATATAAAAGAAACTGTGACAACTACAATCATACAAAAAGTACCTGTAGAAGAGCTCACTGTTAATAGAAGTAAAAAGAAAAAGAAAAAAATCGTAAAGAACATAAAAATAAAAACTAAAACAAAAGAAAACACAACAGTAGCTAGACACATAGAATTTCCAATTTATAAATGTTCTCGTTGTAAAAAGGTATACACTGCTTCATCTAGGTTTCTCGATGGAGAAGCCATTAAAGTTGATGGAAAAATATTTACCAACTTACTTCCACGAAAAAACAGTTTAACTTACAAAAACATACATAATGTAAAGATTCGAAAACTAGATAAAGGCTGCTTCTTCATTCATGATATTGAAACACCTGCTACTTGCTGGAATAAAATGTGCAATATGGATGTATTAACTGACGTTGAGGTATCTTTCAAAGATCTGCAAGGAAAAAACTGTACTGAAATAGTTAAGCACTGTAATAAGTGTAATGCTTACTTCATTCAATATGCCGCGGTTAAAGAGCTAACCTTTCCTTTTGAAATAATTAATAATTCTGATATTCCTCTCCTAGAAGAAAGAATTGTTGAACATGCGAAACAAAAAGAATTATTAGAGGCAGCGAAGGTGAAAAAAGAACAAGAAAAGGCTGCTGCTATAAAAAAGAATAAAGCTCTCATGGCTCAAAAACAGCATCAAGCTTATGAAGAAAAACGTAATGCAAGATTGGAAAGTCTCAAAAAAGAACGTCTTAGAGCAGAAAAAATAGAGCAAAAGAAAGACCTAACTACTACAAAAGTTTCATTTTTACCTAATAATAAAACATCATTCTCGACTAAGGAAACTTTAGAAGTAGCATATAAAGATTTTGTAATTAGAGGCTCTGTCTTTAAATGCAGGCATAACCAACACGAAGTTGTTGATATAAATGCAGTAATAAAGCTTGTGAACAGAAAAGGTGAAGAAATAACCCGCAAGGTTCCTGCCGGCTACTGTGCTAAATGTAGAACATTCTTTATTTTGGAAAGTACTTATCAATCATTAAAGATTTTTGGTACTCCTCTATGTAGAATAAGCGAAGAGAAAGCATATTACGACACTACTAATGGTAATTCTATGCTATTAGCTAACGAATCAATCCTCAGACAGTACGGGTATAACGTCAATAAAGAGGAAAATCTCACGGAAGCAGTGCGGCATGGTATTCTAGCCAATTTAATTGACCGAAAGATACTTACAAAAACCGAAATCATTAGTTACCTTGATTTTTTCATCTCCCAGCGCCAGTATATGGATAAATTTTCTTCCGCTATAGCCAAATGGGAAATAGACCGTGATTTTGTCACTGATTATAAAAAAGGCTACTTCCAAGAATTCGGTGTAAGCGGTTTATATAGATAATGATCTCTTCAAATCTACAAAAAGAGAGATGACAGGCTTATTTTTAGTCCCTCTCATCTCTCTTTTATTTTTTGTCATTTCTGGTTCATTAAAAACCAAGAAAAGACGATCTAAGCTACCTCTTCCCGTTTTAAGGATATAAAGTTTCAAAATAATAGTCTTCCGATTTATAGATGTCCTCGCAAATTCCATCATAATATAGCGATGAATCTCTAATAAACGTCATCACTTTTTCGCGATCATATCTCAATCCATACTCGTCCCACAGTTTTGAAATAAATCTATTAATATTAATTTTTCCAATCTTTTCCATAAGATACTTGAAAAAATCAACTGTAGTAATTGCATGCTCAGGATTTTTTCTAAAAACCAGATTGCCTCCTGTCTTAATGAATCTCACCCCTGGATAATTTCTAATTAAGCAAGCATAAAACCAACTTCCACGTCCTAGATCTAAGTCTGTACTAAAACCATCTCTTCTTAAGCTTTGAATAGTAAAGAATTCATCATCAGAAAAATCAATTGCGTCTTTTGCGAAAGCCTTTAATTTGTCTTTGGTAATATCTGGATGTGCTAATTGAAGTTTATCAAAAGATATAAATCTCATATCATCGTATTCAAGAATGCTATACTCTTTTCTCAAATCATCAAGCGCCTTATTAGCCTCCTGAATATATGTCAGCTTTCCTTCCTCCAGAGCCCTAAAATCCACTTTATCATCCGCAAGTAATAAACTCTTGAAGTATTCATAACCATTCTGATACTTATTTGATACCACATAGTTTACGTACACTTTAAATCCAAGTAATTTTAGCGTTCTAGGATTTATATAGTCCATAGAGTCAGAACCAAACCTTTGAAGATAAATCCTTTGAATCTCTTTGGTCATATAAAAATCTCTAGTTAGCCTCATCTTCATATAATTAAATGCTTCATCATCTAATAATGGTTGATTAGTTGTATAAACCCCATCATGATAATACTCCGTTAACAATGGTGAAATATTTGCCACAACAGTTCTAGCAAGCATTCCATACACGTCTTCATAGATCTCTGCGTACTTATCTAGTTCAATAGGTGCAACCTGATACATTAAATCCAATGCCTGCTTCTTTCTATCTGCATTGCCAAATGTAATAAGCGGCATTCTTGTAAGAATCAAATTAAATTTATTTCTCGGATTCCATTTATCATCTGTTTTCTTAAGAAGATTATGAAGTTCGTATTCATCTCGTATATCATATTCTTCCATAAGCTCCTTATTATCACGGAAAAGCTTCAATGTTGATATTTCCACATCTTGATATTGTTCAAAATGGAGCTGATTAACTAATTCTTCTATATCACACTCATTAATTGGGTAATATCTAAATCGCTTACCATATTTAAGCAATACATATTTACTGTCTGCTATCCTTGCTTCAAAAGCACGGTCAGTTGGGAACTTTAAACTATCGTCATTCTGAAGGTTATTCATCTCAAGGAATTGCACATACTTATGGTAAAAATTCTCAAACGTAGTCTCATTATTAGAGAAAAATACTTCAGCTAGCTTCCTGCAAATAGAATCTCTTCTTAATTCGATATATTCACCGCCAATCAGAACCTTCTTCACATTTAAGTAATTATAATAATTCCTACGATAAACACCTGTAAGATTATTGTCCTCTGGCATTTCCTCAATACTTTTAGATCCTCTGGAATAGTTGAGATTCAAGTAACTAAAAGTCTTTTTGTCAGAATCAAAAATCTTTATAAATTCATCCTCTTTAAACCAATAAGTTGTATACCAATATGCATAATCATCTTCTCTAAGCATAGGCTTCTTATTCAGTTCTCTGACAATAATCTGTCGTATTCTTTCTCGCGTAACCCCCGTTAACTGTCCACATTCTTCTAGCGTAGCGCCTTCAAGTCTATTTTCAATTATCAACTTATGATCAAAAGAAATAGAATCCAGCCAATCATCTAAGGTAGGCCGTTTCTTTCTGTATGTATCATTGCAAGCTTCAATCACTTCTTCTGAAACCAGCTCGTTTATTGCATCTGTTACAAGTCCGAAATCTACTAATACCTTCGGAATTATTCGTTTAATCTCTTCATATCCACAGGCATAATCGCCTATTATAGAATCCGCAATTAATCTTTTAACCCTAGCCTTAACATTATCTCTGCAAATAATATCCTTTAAAAGTGTTTCATTTCTTTCAGGATTAGCTGCCAAATAATCCTCTATATTTGATTGAATCGCCCTGGTTATAAAAGCATATCTATCATTTTCCTCGTAATTACATTCTGACCTGAACCATCCATATAGATCATCAAAAAGTTTTTGCCTTACGTTTTCAGTAGCTACCTCTGCATTTATGGATAAATAATCCAATACTTCATCAAAACCCTTTTTCCCCAGATAATGAATATCCATAAACTTATCATATTCAAGCTCGGCAACTGCTCGAATCGTCATCAAGCCGTAATCTTTCAGGTATTTAACTGTTCGAAGAGAAAAAAATAGACTTTCTACAGAAATATCATCTAAATATTCCCCATTCATGTCTCTAAATTTAATAGACGAAATCTGCATACCATAAAGCTCTGGAAACACCTTGTGAATAACAAGGCGTGGTTCATCATAATTACGACTATCTTCAACTAAAAAATTATCAGCCATATGCTGAGATTTAAAATCTTCTATTTCCTGAAGGGTTTTAGCACCAACATTACGGGCATGACTTATCTCTATAGAAGAAGTCTCCATTAGCTGACTAACCGTTTTTATTCCACATCTTTTCAAACAGTTTATAGCTCTATTAGATAAACCTGATTCCTCAATTCTCTCATCAAACATTTATTTACATCCTCTTCAATAAAAGACAGCCAAAGCTGCCTCTTACAATCAAATGCTTAAAAGTAACCTGTCGCTGTATCTCGACAAAAGAAATGATATCAAATACTTGTGATTAAAAAGTTATGGGTTAGTAATTAAATCCTCGGTATAACTCCAGGAATATAACCGTAAGACAAAAACCTGCTAACAAAAATCAAGCATGAATTTCAAATATACTTTTTAAATAATTAATTGCATCACAATAAGGCTGGCGGTAGACCAGCCTTTAACTATATTTTTCTATTTATACACTTCACTTACTCTTGCATAATATATCCTTAAAAACTTGTTTAAACCTGCTATTTTTGCGTGTTTCTTTGTTTTACCTTCAGCTTCCTTTTTCAGGATGTAATTGTATACAGCATTATCCTCTGGCTCAGGGTGACTCTTCAACACTCGCATAACTTCATACCCTACTTTTCGTAACGTTGATGAACCTCTTTTCGTTATGCGCCGGTTTGAACCTACAAATTGTCCTGATTCATATGGAGGCGGATCTATTCCCGCAACAGCAATAAGTGCTTTTGCGCTATGAAGTTTTCTTATATCTCCAATTTCAGCAATCAACTTAGGTGCCAATACATCACCAACCCCACCCATTGCTCTAACAGTAGAATATTCAGGTAAACTCTTAGCAAGTTCCTTCATTCGTGTTAGAATTGTATTGAGGGTATCATCAATTGCTCTCAACACAGATATAGCTTCTTGTACTAACATTTTTGTAGATGGAGTACTTGAAGATAACGTAGGAATACCATTAGATGCCAATTCATATATTTCTTCAGCTTTTGATTGGCTCTTTTGGTATTTCTTTTCTTTAGCCCACTCACAATAGGCCACCACAAAATCATCACGACTCATTCCGGTAATCAGGTCATAATGCCAGAAGCGTTCTACAAAATCACTAAGTTTATCTTTATTATTCTTTTCATCCCAACTATTAAATTTAGTTTTTAAGCCTGGCATTGTGTAATCTAACATATGAGTTAATTCTTGAAGTGCTTTAATGTGTAGTTCCATATAGAATCTGTAACGTCGCCCAAGCAGCTTAAGTTCAGCATATACAGCCTCATCATTGTCATAGTTTTGAAGCTTATACCATTTTTCAATACCATAGTTTGCTATGACAATTGAGTCCAATTTGTCTGTTTTAGCGCCACGAATGCTGTTATCTTTAGCATATTTTCTCATGGCATATGGATTTATTACCGACACAAAATACCCACGCTCAAGAAAAAAAGTTAGCAATGGCAAATGGTATACACCTGTGGCTTCCATAACCAATCTTACTTCGCCATCCAGCTTCCTTAACATCTTCTCAAGTTCGCTGAGCTCACTTTCTGTATGCTGTACTTCAAACGGTTTTAATACAATTTCTCCGTATGGCTTCATAACGCATACAGTACTTTTACCTTTAGAAACATCAACACCTACGCTTATCATTCTAAACCTCCCTCTACATAAAATTTAGTAATTGTTCCAACCGTACTTATTACCATTCAGTTTAGTTGGTTACGCGGGTGTCGCTCCCTACCTGCCTAATCGAATGCTTATAATAAGGGGTTGGTTAACGGTTTTTGTTGCGGATGATTAATCCAAAAAGACCTACGTCAGACCAATTACTCCCCTTATTATAAAAAAATAAGTGCAGAAGTTAGAGTTAATTACTCTCTAACAACTACACTTTTATGGTACTAAAAAGACCTCCATCCCACACTCAAGATAGAGGTCATTTTAGCAAATTTATCTATTGTTATTTCTTAAAATATTAGGAAGAGATTCCTTCCTATGATTCATTAACCAGCTTACCCGTCATATGCTCAGGAATTAACTCCAAACACTGAACATTACGGAATGAATTCTTTATCTCCTGCTCCAGATAAGCCTGATCATCGGTAAACTTCCTAGTAAGCTCAGAACAGATCTTAAGCGCAACCTCCTCATCTTCTACCAAATGAATTCTACCAAATGTAATCACGCTTGTAATGTTAAGAGCCCAGTCACCTTCCTTGCGGTAGCCTTCATTATAAACGCAGTAGCTTGCCTTATCACAAGCTTTTATGGCATCTATCTTATGTCCTTGCTTTGCTCCATGAAAATAGATCTTTCCATCTTCTTCGCAATACCAATGATCAATAGGGACTCCATATGGATATCCATCATCGCCTATCAAAGAAAGGACACCTCTCTTGGTACTCTTCAATATCTCAATGCACTCAGCTTCAGAAACCTGCTGCTTAAATCTTCTCATTTTTCTAAACATCGTAAACACCTCAATCTTTCGCCAAAATCTTAAGCCCAGCTATTCCAATCACAATTAGCATAACACAAATCACTTGTGGTACAGATAATTTCTCGTGAAATAGAAATATGCCAAGCAGGGTAGTTCCTACTATTCCCATGCCGGTCCACATAGCATAGGCTGTTCCTAACGGAAGCTGTTTCAAGGCAATCGCCAGGAAAACCGCACTGGCTATATAACCCACCCCAGTAATAATCGAGGGAATCCGCAACGTAAAACCATTCGACATTTTCATTGCTACAGCCCAAGTAACTTCAAGAGCGCCAGCAATAAATAAAATTATCCACTTCATAGAAACCTCCATATAATAAAACACGCCACTCCTTCACCTGCTAAGACCTAACGGTAAAGGAATGACGTGAATCCCATTACTCGGTAGCAATGGGCGTCTGTATTATTTTATTAATGCGATGATAACTCAACGTATCCTGATTCGTCAACTATAGCACTCTCCGGTTTAAAAGTTGTGACAACTCTGCTCTGAATATAGAATTTAACTTCTTTTTCCGTTTCAAGAAGTGTTTTTTTATATGCTTAAAGTTGTCTTAAATAAATATTGTTGTGTCTTTTTGCATATTCAATTAACTCATCGGAAAAGCCACTCTTAGAATATAATACATAGTGTTCATTTCGATTATCTTTATTCCAGTTAACGACTTTAGCTTTTTCCTGAAGGCTAGTCAGGACATCCATTCCTTTTTTATTCTTTGAATATTTGCATTCACCAAAAACAATATCATTTCCGGTAGAATCATATGCGACAATATCAATCTCTACATCCTTTGATCCCCACCATCTGCCAGAGCGGTTGAATGATATTCCTTCAGATAAAAGATTCCAAATATCCTCACGACAAACATCTTCATATATATATGAAACGTGATTGTCAATGAAGTTGTTCCTAATCTTATTTTCTACGTATTCAGGATGCCCTGATTCAAGCATGCTTCGATTTGGGTATACAAATTTAAACCAGAAAGAGATGAAATTATCTTTGATTCTATACAATCCCATCTTACTCTTTTCAGGATTTTCTTCTGTAATAGGTACTTCTCTTTCAACAATATCTAAATCTATTAGTGTCTTTAGATAATTAGTCAAATTAGATTGAGATACACCAAGTGCTGATGCTATCTTACTAAGCTTATGATTACCTGCAGCTATAGTCTTCAAGATAGAGAAGTAACTTCCCACCTCTGATACTTCTTTTTGCAGTAAAAACTCAGGTTCTGCATACAAAAATGAACCTGTCGCCAATATGTTTTCCTTGATGGATTTATAAATATCTTTTTTCTTATCAAATAATTCAATATACTTTGGAACACCACCAGTAACAGCATATTGTTGAATTTGCTCTTCCATAGATAAAGACTCATCAAACTCATGATAATATGAAAAATCAATCTGCTTTAACTTTATCTGAGCTGTTCTACGTCCATAAAGAGGTGAATCATAATTAAGTACCTGAGAAGTCATCATATTGATAAGTGATCCACAAAGAATCAGCATAACATTTGACTTCGATAGTATTTCATCCCAAATCTTCTGCATTACCGAAGGAAATGCTTTGTTGGCCTTACCTAAGTTTTGGAATTCATCCATAACAAGAACGATTCTCTCATTTCTTGATTCATCAGCTATTATATTGAAGATTGGTGCCCAAGAATCAAGTGAAGCACTTGCTAATAAGGAATTATTAAATGTTTCCGCAACAAGCTCCTTGAAAGCGTTTCGATTTTCTGACTCATTCTCTTCTGTCGCTAAGAAGTAAATAGCTTTTTTATTTTCGCAAAAATGATTTATGAGCGTAGTTTTACCTACTCTTCGTCTTCCATAAATAACAACAAAGGATGCTGAATCTCTAGTGTATTCATTTTCTAATGTTGCCATTTCATCTATTCTATCTATAAATGCTGACATAAGAGCCTCCTGTAATAGTTATATTTGAGATTATTATAATCCAGATTATTATAATTGTAAATATATATGGATTAATTATCAGCCCACTATACAAAAATTCAACGCCATTATTCGATGCTTATTTTTAGGAGCATTTATTGACAACAAAAAAATTGAATAGCTTTGGTACAAAATGCTTCTGCTCTGGGAATGTTACCTTTATTTTTTCATCCATCGCCTTATTCTTGATAATTTTTCAAAATCTTTTTCTGTAACCGGTTTGTCTATTTTTTCATATAAATGCCGTAAATGTTTTTTTCTTAATCCACCAATACCATCCGTTGGATCATCAGATGTCTGAACCCAGTGTGAAGTAATACCAAGTGGCTTAAAATCAGGCGCGAAATCATCGTCAATTACAACATAATGTGCAACTTCTTTTTTATGACGTAAAATATACTCGGCAATTTCAGATCCACGTCCCCAAATGTCAAGACATTCCGTTTCGTCATCTATTACAACATCACTTTTAAAAAGATAATCTTTTAAAAAATTTTCAATACCATCATGACCATCAGGAAAATTATTTTTTCGCCAAGACGATGTAAGAACAATTACCGTATTTTCACGTCCATATTTTTTATGGCAATAATCAATAAACTCTTTGAAAATGGATATATTATTATCATCCAACCAAAGCAGAAAATTTCTAATCCCTTTTGCATGCGCATTATTTAACACGCCATCCACATCACAAAACACATATACTTTCTTCATTAACAACTTACCTTCAATCTAATTTACATTATTCATGACGCACCTTCATTACGGTGTTTTCTTAATAATATTATAAGAAAATAGCTATTCAAAATCATTCAACAAGTAGTTGAATGATTAGTTTTGTATTTATTGCTAATATTACATTAAGGAATTATCCAATAGATATTGCAGGAGGATTGATTTATGTTTTTTGTTCCAAAAAAATATCGTCATGAAACAAAGCAAGAAGCCGAATATACTACAAGAATAGTTGTATTTTACAATTTTGAGGACATACAACAAATGGTAGAAAAATATGAATGCACTAGTGTTTTGTATCTAGCCAATAAAGAATATTCCGAAGAAATTGTCTCTAATATATGTGGGTATAAAGTTGAGCTGGTTGATGAAAAGCTTGAAAAAGTCAATGATAAAGATCTTTGGTGTCTCGCTAAACTTCTCGCTTGGACTTTTGAAGCTAGAAAAGGAAAAAAGATATCAGTTCAATCAGCTTTTGAGTTTCTTGAAGAAAAAAATATATTGGATAATTATATGCAAATGAAGTCTGAATTTCGTGTAGTAGTACCCCATAAATATGAGCATATTGAGGCTAATATTCGTTCATTAGTTGAAAAAAAGCCTATTTCAATGAAAAGTTGTATTAAGGGAAAATATATTGTACCTACTCTTGTTAATGCAGGTGCTTATGGAAAAATAATAGATGTCAACACGGTTGATGAAGAAGAAAGTCATTCGATTATTATGAAAACAAGAGTGCTTGATATGCTTAAAGAAGATGAATTGAACAGGAAGCGCTGATTATTCCAAAGCGGTTTAGATTCAACATCTTCATCCAAACACCACCGAAGTCACCACAAATAATGGCACAATTCCGAGAACAATAAATTGTTAATCTATAGAGCGAAGTGATTGCATAAGAGCTTTTTCTATTATTTGTGAAGCCATATATTCAGTAGCAATAGATAAATGCTCCGTAGAATACCCTGCAAGAGTTTCATCAAAGCAAGCTAGCTTTGCAATTGTATTAGCTTCTAGTAGTGTAAAGCCCTTTTGTTGAATGCAATGTAAGATATCACATTTGAAAAGCCACTTTGTGTGTTCTAAATATACTTTTTTAGGTTCAAGACCTTTAGAAACTTTTTTTATTTCATCAAGGTGCAAGCCTGTAATCCTAGCAATTTTAGATATAGGTAAGGTATCTTCATCATCAAGCATTCTTTTTGCGATTTTACATTGTTCCGTATATATTATTCTTTCAGATTCAAGTAGTAATACCCGATGTAATGGATCTAATTTCTTCATGTCCTACTCCGATAAAAGTATTTTTAAAAAATAATCTCTGTTATTAATAAACATTTCTGTTACTTGAAAGCTTTCGGTTTCTTCATACGAAATTCGATGAATGTGACCTTCATCAAACGAAATAATGTCAGCATTTGGCAACCCCAGTAAAATTGGTGAATGAGTAATAATGATGAATTGCGAGCCAACATCCACCATCTGCTTTATATGAATAAGTAGGCTTAGCTGGCGTTGCGGAGACAAGGCTGCTTCCGGCTCATCCATAAGATAAAGACCTGCACCATTATACTTATTAAAAAAGCTCCAAAAGCTTTCTCCATGTGATTGCTCATGAAGATTCTTGCCATTGTACTTGAGCCCATATTCTTCGGCTTGAGTAGACAGGTTAAAGAAACTTTCTGCTCTAAAGAAATATCCAAAGTGTGCGTTTCCACTTCTAGATAATCTGGTATGGCTTCCCAGTTCTGATAAATCTTAATAAGTTGAAAAGCGAAAATTTATAGTTCTCCCTTCTGGATTAATCCATATGCATCAGCCCTTGCCATAACAATACCTCCTTGTCTTATTTTTTATATACAATGATGTCATCTAGCTTGCATTCAAAAAGTTGTGCTAAAAGCGCTAAATTCTCTGTTGATGGAATGAAGCTACTATTTCTACCAATCCACTTATAAACTGCTTGAACGCTGCCTAAATGAAGAGCTTCTTTAATCTGAAGCGGTGTAATATCTCTTTCGTCCATCATGGCTTTTATATTTTTGCAAGTCTTTTGCTCGTCGATGGGACAAAGCTTATTCTTGTTTTCCATCAGCATCCTCCTGTTCAATAGGCATTTTATGCAAAAAAACTTTAGGGCTGGTTTTTATGTGTTTTTCATTTTAAGCTGAGGAAGTCTACTTTCAAAACCTTCTTTTAACTTTTCGCTTAATTTTATGCGTAATATGTTATTGTGGTAGGTGCAATCAGTCACAGCGTCGTATGCATCAATTATATGTCTAGCATCATCGAGATGGAGAATTGTCATGTCATTAATGCAGTCTTTAACATTTTGAGGATATTTAGTTAATGTGCCTGCTTTCCAACCGTATAGATTGATTTCAACGTCGTAATCTTTTTCAAATTCTTTTTCATCGAAGCCAAATGCTCGAAATATAAATAATTCATGCATTTGGCACGAATATATATGCAAAACAGCATTGTACAGAAAATGCGCAGAACAGCCTCCTTTGTACTTGGAGGAAAATTTCTGTTGCGCTAAAAGCCAGTTTGGATGCATTATATAGTCCAATTCTGTAATTTTGGCAATCGAATCCCATTTTTCGAATTCTTCGACGCGTTTGATACTGTTGTTTACGGTCGTCTCGGATACATCTAAATCGAAAGCTATATCTCCCACTGACTCGCCGTTGATGTATCGATTATATGCCAGGTAAGCATTTTCGTTTGGTTTTTTCATTTTTCCTCTTACTCCTTTCGTCAAAAAGTATATATTTTTTGGGGGTGATTGCCTCAAGTGTTTTTTGCCATTTTGGTCGCGATTTAAAAAGTCATCTTTTTCTTGTTCCTTAACACACATTTATTTTACTTTACTTTGAGTAACTGACTCTCATAGCCCTTGAAGGCACCCATAAAATCATAGCCCTCTTTAACCAATCTTTTAAATCTTTCAGTAATTATCAAGCCCACTTTCTCCCCCTGTATATAGTCAGAAAACTCTATCAATGCCCAACTATCGTGACCCTCACAAGTTGTTACTAAAAATCTTTTTTCGCCAATATTCCTAATATTTTCAATTATACAAACAGCATCTTTATAAGAATATCCGTAATCCTTTAAATCTGTTACATTAATCTCTATAACTAAGTCTTCCGCTTTTCTTATGTAAGCACACAGAACAGTCAACGCTTCATATTCATGTACATTTTCTATATCAAGAATCTGACGACGATATAAATCCTTCCACTTTGCGTCAATGGAAGGTGCGAGCATAATCTTATATTTGGTAGGCTTTATAGTTAGCCATAGACTTTTTTTATCAACCTCAGATAGTTTTTTTATCTCATCACTATCGTGAAATATATCTTGCAAATAATTAACTAATTGCTGTTCTGGATCCTCTTCGTCATCAACATCGTCATCATAATGTTCATCCAAATACCTATCTTCAGCACCTTGTAGCTCACTTACATAAGCATGCATTTTTTCAGGGTATTCTAAATTGTCACACGATAAAGCAACATATTTTACGAATTCTTGATTAAGCATCCAATTGAAATCATGTCGCACGTTATATAGGTCATATAAATAATTCAAATATTCAAATTCAGCATCTTCAAGATCATTTGCCTCTATAGATATAACAGAGTCTTGCTCTATGCCAATGAGCTCCCCACCCCAATCATTAACATCCTCGTCTTCATACTGAAAAGCTACGTACTTCATATCTAATATCTCCCTAATTATTTTTCATATAAATGTTATCTTTTACTTAGCTCCAATCGTTCACATAGTTCGATTGTTCTTTTTATGGCGGGCATATTCTTATCTAAATACTCATCACCACACTGAGCTGGAATCCCATGCAATAGCTGTAATCTAAATACTGCTATATCCAACCCTTCTTTAACACCATCATAATAAATTTCTCTGAATAGATTCTTCATATTATCTTTTTCAAAGCAGCTAACACTTGAAAACCTATTTTCATCCATTTCGCGTAAAATACGTGATTCCTCTTCTGATGGCTCCAGCTTTACTTCTTCAAAACAATACTTTTTCTTTACATTTGGATACGTTTTACAATCAACCTCTGCGTAAAAGTCGTCAACTTTCATCGTTACAAGCCTACTACCATGATCTTCCCAGTCTTTCTTATGAAGGGGGCGAAGAATAATATATTCTTCATCTCCATTAAAACTCTTCGCATATTCAACTATTTCATAACGATATGAATTGATTAAATCGGGACACCACATGTCTGGGTCAAGATTTCGTCTAAAATGTTCAACTAGTGTGCCTGGTTTAAATCTTTCTCTCATGCCATACTCCCTACTGAATTAATTGATAATCCTTAAAATGCTCTTTTAACTCTTGAACCTGTTCCAAACTAACTAAATCATTTTCCATACCCACAATTTTTGAAATAACCCTGACATCATATTCCTTCGAGAATTGCTCCACCAAATCCAACCAATCGTTCAAAGATACATTCAGCGCATTGTTAAACTCATCGTCACCAATCACTTTATCTTCTATAAACATTTTCCAAATCTTTTCATCTTCGCTATATTTACCAAGATGGCTAAATACCAGCATCCTTCTAACTACCCAAAAAGCATGATAGTAATCCATATAAATTGCATCATTTTCATATGGAGATGCTGACTCTGATATGGTTTTATAATTCCTAATTTCATTTCTAGGAAAAAGATCTTCGTCAAGTGCAGCCACGACCTCCCAAAAATCTTTTACTTCTTCTTCGGTTAGTTCAAACCACTCTGCCAAATCGGATGTTCCTAAAAAACTAACCCCGCCTTTCTTAACGCGGTTATTTTCAACTTGAATTATATTGGCTAATATTTGATATTTTGCGATTTCCTGTTCCGTCATAACTCCTCCAATATCAATTAATCTATTATCTCCCTACCAACGTCTGGTCCCCAATCAATTTCTTCAGATGCCAACTCCAAGTATATTGGATTAACATGGTCATGGTCTATTGGATCAGAAGATGCCCTAATAATTATTGATGCATCCGACCAATCGTCAAAATTCCTAGTCTTAACCTTTTCCAAAAACTCCATCCAATCTTCATGAGATGTCGCAACTGTATACACCTTATCTCTTCCATCTGAACCTGCAAACGCAACCTTATCCCCAACATCAAATGGGTTTGGAACCTCAACAAATCTATATTCAAAGCGCCTTGGTTCCATACCTTCTATTTTTGCAGCATACTCTACTGATGTTTCAGTTGAAAAGTATCGAATTAAACGGCCATTAAAATCAAAATACATTGTTGCTACTGCATTTA
Source organism: Pseudobutyrivibrio sp. 49 (assembly GCF_900100545.1). Classification (GTDB taxonomy): domain Bacteria; phylum Bacillota; class Clostridia; order Lachnospirales; family Lachnospiraceae; genus Pseudobutyrivibrio. The sequence continues at coordinate 25,367 of NZ_FNDP01000018.1, read as the reverse complement.
TAGCACGTCCTGGCTGAATAACTGATTCGTTCACAAAAGCATTATCAGCTTCTACTAAAAATGGAGCTGTTATTGTTCTAGACTTAGGTGGCTCAATGCCATCAAGTAAAATCTTATGTTTTTCAATCTTGAAATCTTCGCTAAATTCACATCCTTTTTCATATGCTTTAGTTGCATTGCCGCAAATAGCAAGTGTTTCATAATCACTATTTGTAACAACATATACGTGACCTTCACTATTGTTACAGAATAGCTTTAGGGCAGTGTTGTCGTATTCTAAACGTTCATTTATTTCTTTTCTCAGAAGGTTATCCTCTGTATTTTCAGCCAGCTTATTAAGAACAACATGCTTTTTCATGAGTGAATCATTGCTGTTGAAAATGACTGTAGCCCACTCAGAATCCGAGAATCCAAAATCCGTCTTTTCCGTGTAATCCCGTACAGTCTTTGATGGAATATAATTGTTTCGCAGCAACTCCTGATTCTTAACGTCTATTTCCGCACCGCTATTTCCTTCTGTAACTATTAACCGATGTCTTAATCTTTCGTACTCCGTTTTTGTAAAAGGTGATAAAAAAAACGATACAAATTCCTCCGGCCTGTCAAAATCAACGATCTTAGTTTTTCCAGAATACTTATTTTCAGAACCATAAAACATTAAACGATTATTTATAAAGTCAATAACCCATACTTCCACGTTCATTTTTTGATAAATTGGAATCTTCCTTAAAAGATGAGTCCTTTGCTGTTCACTTTTTACTACTTCAACAACAAATAACGGAACGGATCCTATTCGTTCTCGAGTCTCCTTGAATCCTCTGCGGACAAACGTAATCGAAGGTATAAAATAATTTTCTGCGGGATTTTCCTGTAAAATATCAAAACAGCATAAACCCACATAATCATATACTTCATACTCAAGCTTCAATTCTTCAATCTTCGTCATGATAGAAAAAACAATATCCCCAACGACTGTGTTTATTCTCGGTGATTCTTGCCTTGGTGAAATTACTAGTTCTCCATCAATTACTTCTACATATCGATCTTCAAACTCTTCTGTTAAAGCAAACTCTATTGGGTTATCTCCCTTAGTCCCGTTTTTTAAATCTAATTGTTTTTCTTTTTCCATTTTCACTAGTCCCACAAATCGAAAAAATATTTTGAAAACAGTTTGAAAGCCTTATCTTTACACTCCTCACGATATGCCGCTAGCTTATGACTCTCATCTAAATACTTATCAATAATTTCTTTATATTCTGGCATGTTTTGAAATATATATCTTCTAGTTAACCCTTTTATCTTTTCTTCAAACTCATCCCTAGCCTGACTATACTCGTCCTCGTATGGATTTCGTTTTGAACACGTCTCCTCGTGAGCTTCTCGAAATAGAAAAACCATCTCTGAAAGAATCTGCTTCCATTCCTCCATGTCATCCCCATCAAGTATCTTTGCATCTAGCCTTTCCTTCGGCGGACACCCATGCGCTTTGTCTCGTAACTCCTCAAGCATGCAAGGTACAACATTCAAAAACCAATAATCTATAGACCAAACATCCCTGTCACAGTAGCCATACTTTACTCTCTGATAAATGTATTTGATGTTACGTTTCCATCGTTTAAAATTCTCTATTGGATTTAATTCATATCTAGGGAACTTCTTTATGCAGCTATATCCTTTTTTCATAAAATTCACCTTTTTAGTCTTCAGGACGTTTTTCCCCAATCAATATTCTGTCTTCATCATAAATACCGTCATTCATAACATGATGTGCCACTTTCTGCTGATCAAAGTTAACTTTTGGTATTAAACCTCTTATTTTCTTTACTTCTTCTGTAGAAATTGCAGCTCGTAGTAGCTGACGTAACTCTTTAAGGGAATATTCCATCACTCTACCTCCTTGGCTTAATCATCCAAACTCTAACCACCTCCTCCGATTGAATTGTCCATAGTTTCATGTTTCATTGGCCTTCTCAATAAAACTTAACTTCTTAGTTACTGCTTTGATTAGTTCCTTAGTCATTTCATCATCTACCATCTCACGTTCAATCTTATCTGAGCAATGGATAACCGTCGCTACATCCCTGCCACCAAGGAATTCACCGATCTCGGATTCCGAAAACTCTGTATATTGCCTCATTAAATACATAGCTATCTGCCGAGGTCTTGAGACATTAGAACTTCGATTTTTCGACTTTAACTGATCTAATGTCAGATTAAAATGCTCACATATTACGATGGCTATCCTTTCCAGCGAATTTTGTTCGTTTACATCATCCATAGAATTGTCTTTACTATTAATGTATAACGCGTTAATGATGGTTACATACTCATCAATTGATATAACACAAGTTTTTAACAACTCATTGAATCTCTCTATTTTTTCAACTGTTAACATTATTATTCTCCCAGCCCAAACCTTCTAACCTCATAATCAACTCTTCTACAGGTATTCCCACATAGCTCTTCCCAGTAAGCTTAATCTCTGGACACTTAGTAAAATCAACTGTACCAACAGTACAGTTAGCCCATAGCACTCTCGCTACATTTCCTTTAAGTTCCATTATTACTCCACGTATATTTGCATCCTCATCATATACTTCATCGTAGAGACGATACCCCTTGTCAGACATTTTTGCATTCTTCATTTGATTCCCAAAAGGCATGATCATATCATTAACCTCATCTAACGCCTCATCAAAATCTTGGTCCTCTCCTCTGTCATAACACGCCTTTGATTCTGCCAGCTCTGCATAAATGGCCTCAGCTGATAATGGCTCAAGTGAATAGGTACTATGATTAAGCTCTCTAAGTAATTACTCTTTTATCAAATTTAGCTCATGTACCAAGGACTGTTGTTCAGCTTTCAGGTTAAAATCAATATTCTGTACATCATCAACTTCAAACTCATCTAAATCTTCCTGAATACTCTTAGCCTTGCCCAGATTAGCCATAGATTCATCTAAAGAAGCTATCAGGTTAGCTCTACCAACCTCGTACTCTTCTTTTGTAAAGCTATACCTAGATAGTGTTACGAAGAATCTAGCTAGCAATGTGGTCAAATGATCTTGCGTAAGAGGATTGTCTAGAACCAAAAATCCAAGTGCTTCCTCACACGAAATCAGTGAATATGAATGCAATTGAACGTCCTCCATATTATCCGTTACAAGTACATCATTGACTCGAACAATACATTCGACCAATGAATCTTTGTTGGCGCTAAATTGCTTATTTAAAAAGCTAACTGACGGGTTATCGTCACAGAAGATTTCCAAACTCAATAACTCATCTATAAATGATTGGAAGTATTCGGATAGATACTTATGTCCTAAAGTAGTATTCTCTTCACTTGAATACAATTCAGTTGGACATTCTTTAAATAAATCACTCTCCATCTCGTTAAACTGCGTATTTTTAATGATTTCCCGAATCGTTTTATAAATCTTTCTCAATCTATTCTTGTTATCTTGTTGCTTCGATTATAAATCATAATGTCCCAAAAATCATTGAACGTAGAATTCCAATTTAGCTTTATGCCGTACCAACCTGATATATATTGTCTAGATTTACATTACATAATTATATTTATCTATATAGAATTACTATTTCATTGCAATATAATGTTTGATGCTCTCGCCGGACATAAAAAAATAACGGTACTACTCAAGTACCGTTATCGTTCTAATATTATCCTACTAGTTAAGGCATTATTCTATGAAATACTTTTACAACCAATGGTGCCATTTACAATATCATCAATATAATATGCCGTAATACTATTACATCTTGGTTTACAATATTTCAATAACCTTAAACAATTCTTACAAGGCTCGAAAACTGTAAACACTTTAACATCATCATATTTAGCAGCACTAAGATTGATATGACTAAACATTTTCTGTTCACAGCAACTATATCTTCTTCTCTTATCTGCTGTATCAAGAGGTCCGTTTTTCAATTCTCTGTGTAGTGGAACACAACTATTACGAACATCAATATACGGTTCATTTAGGTTTGTCCGCTCAGCCCTCATATTGTATGTATGACTAAAAATCGAATCCAACTGGTTTATTACATCTATAAGTCTACCAGAAGAGTTTGGTATATTATACATTAGTAGTTTTTCCTTCAGATTTTTTTCATTAAAATCTGAAAAGCCACTAAACGCAAATCTGTTATATCCACTATTTTTAGCAAATAGCGTTCCAAAACACTTTCCACCTTTTCCTCTTGGATAAGTACCATTATATTTTTTTAACTTCTTTCCCTTGCACGCCGACTTCACATAGTTCCTCATAGAATTAATAGCATCTTCTTCATCTGCAGTTAACCCGCTTGTGAAATACTGATTAATCCTCAGTTGGTACCCAGCTAAATAGGTATTTTTAGCACTTATCAGATAAGATTTATAATCGTCATAATCCAGAACCATACAACAAAAAAGTTTATGTTTGGAATCATTAACACCATCTCTTATTCCATATCTTTGGACTAAATGGACTCTTTTAGCTATTATTCTCTTTTCTTTATAATCAGAATCTACTATAGATGCCAGTTGATCATAAATATAATACGGTGCATGCAAATGCCCTTCACTTCTATACTCGTCAAGCTTTTCCAGTACCTGTGCAACACCAGAAATCTGGCTTATTGAATCGTACTCATCAATTTCTTCACAAGTAATTGTCTCCCAATTGTCAACGTGCCGTTCAATAAAGCTAATTAAGCTTCGATTATAATCTGCTTGCAATTCTTCCATCTGCTGTTCAATAATCGCATTTATAGCACCAATTGTTTCAGCACCAATATTTATGTATTCACGTACTGCTAAATCGTTCTTTGCAATTAAAACAGCTTTCTCAAAATCTTTATAATCTGATTCCTCTAATGCCCGTTGCAGCTTCATGCATGTATCCAATGAAAGAAAGTGATCGCCGATTAGCTCAACCTCGTCGATTTCATCGTGATAATCCATACGATTGTCATTCATCAATTCGTTATCAGTCGTAGATAACTTTACATCTTTAAGACCTTTCTCATCTGAGGTAATGACATATTCTAATCCTATTATCTTTTTATTTGTTTTTTCAGTTCCTTCAATCTCCTGACAAGGATATTCAATAATTATTCTGTCCTCAATCATTGCACCTTCTCCCACCTTTCAAAAACCCACATTTTTAGTGTTATTAAAGCAAATATACTTAGAGGGAGCCGCGTTCTATCGTTCCACTTATATGGTTAGCATAAAGAGTTGTAGTTGTTGTAATAATCGCCTTTGTAATTGCCATGTGTACATCTCCTTCCGAACTAAAGAAACAAAAATCTAAACCATTGAGAATTGTTAAAAAAGTTACCCCGCTATCGATAGGATGACTTCTCGCCAACAACCACGGCCGCGTCTAAGTATATTTGCCTCTCACACTATATAATTATCAATTTTCTTTTCCCATCATTTATGCAAACAATGGTGCTATCTCTTCCATCAAATCCTTATGGAATGCCTCTATCAACTCGGTATAGAACAAGAACTTAGCCAATGGCGCCTCTGTTTCTTCCTTGTACTTAGCATAATCAGCATTTTCCTTAAGCTTAGTTTCATTCTGAAGCTTACCATCATGATAATTATATGCTTCGTACTTTACCTCGTCAAAATCTAGATACCACTTATCAACGAAACGCTGGATTTCTGAGTCAATTGCACCGTATCTAGCCACATTAATAATCACAGAAATATCCTGACAAACATACTTCTCTTTCTGCTTGAGAATGTCATCTAATATATCTGCGATGAGCTTTCCAAGCTTTGGATTGCTGTTAGAGTACTCAAGAATAATCTGTTTAATCTGAGCCACGTCGACGCTAAACTGAACGTCATCAGTATCTTCATCATCCTGGTTAATTGTATCCATGAAGCCTCTTAGCATTTCTACGATATACTCGTAGTCAACTCTAGTTTTAACCAGTGATACAAGCTCATAATCACAAATAAATTTCTCAAACCATTTGTAAATCTTCACAGACAATTGAGATTTTTAACGGTTTTACGCCGTTTTCGTCCAACCATTCCCATCATAAATGTCAAACTTCATATGCTTGATAGGTTCATACTGGACAGTTTTATTACCGTCACCATTCTCACGGATTTGCTTTAAGCGTTCCCTGTTCTTCTGTTGCGCTACTCTTTGAGCCCTCGTTTTAAATGGACTAGTTTTTCTATGGCCTGTGAACTTGATTAAATCATCTATTTCAGGATTCTTCTTCTTCGAAACATTCTCTAAGATACGATTCACCATATCGTCCCAATCTTCCGCCTCCATAATCGTGTTATACAGCCCATAGAAGCGTTTATTCGTTACATATGGCAATCTGAACAACAAATGATCTAGACCAGCCTTAACGGCTGAATTTGGGCACGTATCGACGGCTCTTGATAATACTTCTTCCAACTGGCGATATCTGATTGTTTCCATTCGGTTTGCAGCTATTTCGTATCTTTTATCAAAGTATCTATTTTCATTTGTTCTATAAGAGAAATCTGGAACAATATTTCTATCCTTATATTGAATGTCAACGATGAACTCGTTTCCTTTTGATTTGTAATTAAAAATTGTTTTCAGATCATATTTTTTCTTGTTAATAATAAATCCATTGGAATCAAATCCGGTAGTGGCCCAGGTTGCCACAATATCGATTCCATCTATTTGATACTTAAGGAACTTGCTACTGTCATATAGATCAGCCACAATAGCAAGTGCGTTTATTAATAGGGTTCGTTTAACAGTGTCGTCATTATCAAGCACATCATTTTGAAACCATTCTATTGCTCTGGTAGAAGATTGTTTCAATTCAGATTCGATAAATTCAAAGTATTCTTTGACATATGTTTCATTAACTATTGATCTTGCCTTCATACGTTCCGTTAATTCTATGTTAGTAACGATAGTGGAATTTTCTGCGGTTTTTATATTCCTATGTTTAACTCTAATCTTCTCCTCACGTATGCTATCCCAATCAATATCATCAACACTCTTAAGCTTATTCCTCATGTTGCATCCATATCTTCTTGCTATATCTTCACATGTTCTTTTAGGAACATTTGTTCTTGCTGCTACATCGTTCATGCTCTCGCTTTCAATTATCGCCTGGATAACCATCTTATCGCGCTCAAGTTTCTTGTCTACGTTAATTTGCTTTCGTTCTGCATCTCTGTCTACCCAACCATAATTTATATCAAGACCAAATCTATGAGCATCTTCAGCCTCTAGATTTAATTCCTGTTTTATTCTACTTCCACTGTATCTTCTTACTCTATCATTTCTTATTATTTCTTCGATTTGATAATGCTCTAATTGTCTATCTCTAAATCCAGCATTAAACCACCTTAATGCTTCTGCTGCTTCTTTATGTGACATACAACTTCTGGCTCTTCCATAATACATGAAACAAAATATCTGATGATATCCATTCCAATCGTATCTTGATGACTGTATCTCTCTCATTTGTTGTAATCTGATAGAATCACTTTTACTATGATTTCTCAGCTCATTAAATTCATATATTTTTTTCTTTTCCTTGTTTACACATTCACGAGCTGGTAAATATGCTCTTAATTCCTTTAAGCTATATCTCTTATTCGAATCATATATTATTTGACACCATGTTTTAGATTTAGTATTCAGTGTGCCAGGCAACCGACATATTCTTGAATGTTCAGCAACAACTTTCATATCCAAGCCTAATACTCTCAAATCACTTTCTTCAAGTTTTGCTTTTATTAGTTTTGCCAATCCTCTATAGATGAAATCGTACAGATTAACCATCTTTACATTTTTATCTGTTGGGTGAATTGACGAGTCCAAAACATAAAATAAAGCCAAACCTTTACCTGTATCATTTATCATAGTTGCCTCCGGTATTAATCCATTATGAATCCACTCCTGTAATAAACAATACGTGTTATTTATTTCATGTTCAATTCTTCTATTATGATTGCTACAATCAAGATCAATATACATTGTTTGCATTGCTGCAACATTTTTTGCTTCTCTTTTTGGCATTGTTCCATTTTCTGAATAATGGAATCGATTAATTGATACATAATGATCCACATCTGTATAATGCGGTCTTAGAAATGGTTCAATATTAACCACTCCCACCTGATTCATCCTGTTTTTTAATTCACAATAAAACATTAACCTTTTTTCATTTGGAATAATTGTATTTACAAAGTTTTTTTGCATTTGAATCTGTTCTTCCGCAGATAATTCTGTGAGATAAGTATAATCCATCTTCACACCTCCATATCATTTTTTCACAAGGCAATTTGCCTATGTATTAAATATGACGGAGGTTTCCGCGAACGTATCAAATTTTATTTTTAACCATAAAATCGTCCATTTTTCTTGAAAATGAAATAGTTTTTGTTAAACTATTTTTATGAAATAAAAACGCTAATCAATTAGCAGCATTGTTATTTATTTAACAATTATGCTAATCCATTAGCGTTTATAAGGAGAATAATATGGCAAAAACTATAATTTTTGGCAACCAGAAAGGTGGTTGTGGAAAAAGTACAGACACAATCAACGTTTCTGCGCAACTTTCAAAAAGAGGGTATAAGGTCTTAATGGTTGATTCAGACCCACAGGCTTCATTAACAATTATTTCAGGCTTGGTGCCTGAAGACTATGAGGGGCAAAACTTAGCATCTTTACTATATGACACAGATGGAGCACTGGACATACACAAGTGTATCGTCCCACTAAATGAAGATGGAACGCTCTCCATTTTGCCAACAGACATTACAATGGCAAATGGAGATTTAGAATTTGTTTCACGTCCTGGAAATGACCGTCTTATAAAAAACATACTCAAAAAGATTGATAAAGAATATGACTATATTTGTATCGATTGTCTTCCATCTCTTGGTATTATATCCATTAATGACATCGCAGCTTCAGATTATATTATTGGCTGCGTTGAACCCGGATACCAAGCGCTCAAAGGTTTAGAATATTACTGTAAAGTAATTTCAAGAGCTATATCTTTATATGAATATGACACTAAATTCTTTGGTATTATCATCACAAAAATCGCTCGCAATAATGACAGTAAAGATATAACAGAACTACTTGAAAACGAATACAATGTTTTGGCTGAGATTCCAAATTCCGTTGAGGTAACTAAGGGAGAAATTGATGGTATTCCAGTATCAATCAGAAAACCAGCTCATATATCTTCATTAGAGTATTCAAAAGTTGCGGATGCAATTATAGCTGAAACAACAAATAATTAAGGAGAATACAATGGCAGAAAGAGTAAATAAATTTGCTCAAAAATTAGAGCAGCAGAAGGGTGGATTGAATCTAAAAGATTTAACCAATGATATAAGCGACAGAAAATCTTTAAAAACGGATAAACGCATAGAAGATATTGATATTGAACTCATTGATACAGACGACGTCAATGAAGAGCTCTTTGGATATGAAGATATGTATAAAATTGAGCAAAGTTTTGATGAAATCGGTAACAACTCAGTCATCTATGTATATACAAGAAAGGGCGGAAGATATCTATGCTATGCTGGTAATCAAAGATTATTGGCATCAAAGAAAAAAGGAGAGAAGAAGATTACATGCGTTATCTCTGGTCCAGAACCAACAAAAGAGGAGCGTATAGAGCGCCTAATTTTCATGAACTCTCAAAGAACTCCGCGACCATATTATATAGCTAAACAACTAGTAGAATATGAAAATCTACTAAGAAGAAAAGGCGAGAAAAAGGTAACAGAGGCAATCGAACGTAAGTTTGGGTATAAAGGAGCAATGCAGCGTAGGTATAAGCAGATTCTAAAGATTGATACTAATCTTCAAGATTTGTTTAAACGAGAAGACATTCCTTTTGTTTATCTGTTAGATAGTTGCAATAAAATTCCCGAGGGAAAGGAAAAACTCTTCATAAAATCTTTTAATGATCTTAATGATGGAGAAATAACAACAGCCGTAATAGATACCATATTAGAAAGTTTGACAAAAGATTCTGATACCAAAGAGAAACAAGAAAAAAAGGTACTACCTAAAAAGACAAGTCAAGTATTTAAAGCTTTTTCATCTTTACCATACTATGAAGATAACGTTACTATTCCTGAAGACAAAAAAGAACTCATTGCTCAACAAGCTAAAGATTTAATTGAATATGCTAACAAAGTATTAAAAGCTTGCGAAAAATAAAATACAAAACAGCTGCTTTATCGGTGGCTGTTTTTTTCTGTCTTGGGAGATAGAATGTATAGAATAAAGTATAGTTATGTATAGATGTATAGTAGAGGCTAAAAAATCCAGTAAATATGCGGGTTGCGAGGTTTTTTATGTGACAAAAAAAACACCAAATCGTGACAGATTTCACACCAGTAAGCGACAGATTTTACACCAAAGGTGACAGATTTCACACCATGGTATGACAAAAAACACACCACCCGTGACAAATCATCCGCGTGTCATAACTAATACTTTTGACAGAGAATGATATCACCGAAAAACGTTGATTTTAAAGCATTTATTATAAAGTGACGACAAAAAACACACCATTCATGACAAAAAAGCGATGTGACATATCAGGGAAAAACGATGACAAAAAACACACCCTATAAATCCTATAAATATGGTATTTATGTGAAAAGGGTGACAAAAAACACACCGTTTATGACAAATCCCACACCTGTCATAAACTAATGTTATACATTTAGCGAAAAAAACAACGAAACCTTATTATTGAACGCATAATTCAATGTGATGACAAATGAAACGTTTGTCATAATAAGTGACAAAAAACACACCAAAATAACTTGAAATAGCATCTAGTGTTAATTATAATGATGACGTGACATTTATTTGTCACGTCATCATTATAGGGAGAAAGGCTAAAATGAGTATCAAACGTAAAGATAGTAACGGGGTTTACAGGAAAGTTGATAGCGTTACGGGAGAATTTATTGAAGATTATCCTTTAACACATAATTTAGGTCAAATGGAGCATCAAACCGTAGCAACAGCAATGGGAAATGTGACAGATCCAGATGAGATTAGAAGTGATGTAGTTGATGAATATGGTGTGGCTGTAATAGAAGAAGACGAAATTAAATTGAAACAGTATGTCAAAGGTGCTATATCAGTTGACAACTTAGTTGAAACATTCAATGATAATTCGCACGAAACACTATTGAAGCTATTAGCACTCCAAGATAATAAGAATCCGCTAAAAAAAGGAGGCATTGGAATCGCATATCGTACAGATGCATTAATTATGCATTGTAAGATGGAGTTTACTGCCGATGAAAATATTGTGTTTGATGCGATTCTTGGTACAATGTCTTCGTTTCCGGAAAACAAAACATATAAGATTGAACCTGCAGATTTTAAGAAATTCGCAAAATATGCCGATGACAAATACTTGTATTCTGTATTTAGAAAGGGAACTGGAAAATTAAGTGATAGACATTTAGTTTTTGATGGTTTGGGCCCTGATGGGGAGGATTCTATAAAGGTTCCTTGGTTTAACATCTTGAGGTATCATAATCCCAAAAAGGGAGAGAATGCATACATTGAATTTGCACCATCGGACTTTTTTAAAGATTTAGCATTATGTTCCCAGCTTGTTCATGGCGCATATGGAGCCATAGAAGTAACAACACAGCTTCAGGGGAAATATACAATTGCTTTGTATTGGTTTTTGGAGAACAAGAAGAACTATAGAGAATACCCAGGAGCGCAGCCAGGATTTTTTAGATTGAGCAATGAGGAAATAAAACATCAATTTTCAATTCCAGAATCATATAAGAAAGCTGATATTGAAAGACGAGTCCTTGTTCCTGCTAGAGATAGCATTAATAGTGTCGAAGAGTGTGATTTTACATTTGAATACGACAACGTCTATGTTCGTGGCAAGCATGCAGGTTTTGAGTTTACTATAAAACAGAAGAATTATATTGAATCAACTGCAACAGAGATACTAGAAATTGAAACAAAGGAAATAGATCCACTTCAGGAACAAGTTTCATCAATGTTATCAGTGACTGGAATAAACTTTAACGAAGATGATAAAGTAAAGATTTATCAATGCGTGAAACGAAATAATAAAAATGCCATGGACTTAATGCCAATTCTTCCAGTACTTAAAAGTCGTATCGATAACAAGGAACTTGACTCAATCGATAACGTGGTAGCTTACCTCTGCCGAATGATTCAAGATGGTGTTACGGCTCCTCAACAAAGCGGAGACAAGGAAACGAAGAAGTCAAAAAACAATTTTAATAATTTCCAGCAAAGAGACTACAACGGTGTTGATTGGGATGATCTTTTATTTAATAAAAAATAAAACAAGAGAGACGCAAAATTGCTTTTTTTAGCATTTGCGTCTCTTTTTAATTTAAAAAGTATAATACATATCTTCTAGGATTGATTCAGAGTCTTCATTTAACAATTCATCATATTCATCAGCTTTAATTTCTGTATCAGTATAGTCGATATCTTGTAGACCATTTGGATTAACTATATATTCTAGCTCCTCATCGGATATTGTTGCCTCTGGATTGACTCCAGGCCAAATAGCATTTAATCGTTTCGGATATTCCCAACCGTGATTTCCAAGCTCTGCAAGAATCGAGCATTTCATTGCTACGCGTTCAGGAATGGCTCTAACACCTACTGTGTATTCAGGGAGTTCTAATCCAATCCACTTAGAATAATTGGGATTTATTTCACCAGCTGGAACCATGTTCTTGAGAAGAACTCTCAAATAATATTTATCACTTGGAGTTTTAAAAATAGCCTTTGAATGAATATCTTGGTCTGTATCAATTGATTGACATATGAGATCATCTTTAGTGGTAGACTCGGGTTCAACACATAGATATCTATTGGAATCCACATCAGAAATACAAAAGAATTCATGGTCAACAGTTGAGCATGTTCTGATTTCATCTAATAAAATACGTTGATCTATATACGAATGAATGGCTTCATTAAAACGTTCAGGCTGTTTCTTCAGAGTTAGAATAGTTCGTTTGAATTCATCAAGTGTAAAGCCAGTCATACCAAATGCTGAATCTACTTCTAATAAGTCATCAATATCAAATAGAAGAGGGCGGTGCGTTTGTGCCTCAAAAATAAAAAATGTATTGAGTATATCTTCAATCAAAGTATCAGGATCAAGTCTGAGGCTTTTTTTAAAGGTAGTATTTAATATCGCTGATAATAATTCGTCTCGATTAGCACCAGTCCTATTAGCATGATAGGCTGAAGTGGCAATCAAAGAATCTAATCGTTCTTTAAAATATGTATCAATATAATTAAATATTTGTTCAAAGTAGTTATGGAAATAAACTTTTATATCTTCGTCTGTTAAATCTTTATATCTTACTTCTAGAATAGGTTTTGGGGGTACCTGACGTAGAGTCTGCTCGCTTGCTGTTATTTCTAAACGGCAGCAATCACAATCAAGTGTTTTCTCATTCTTTGAGAGCAGCTCTTCTGTTTTGTTATAGGATTTTACAGAAAGAGTAGCTCCTTTTATCAAATAATTAGTTCCTTCTTTTAACTTTCCATTTACCCAAGTTCCAAAACTTCCAACGGTATCTTTATTAGCTACGGATGGCTTCTTAATCTGAGAGAGAGCGAAGCTCATTATTTGAAAAACTCTTGAGTATTCGTCAAATGGTCGAATCAAAGGGAAAGTAACATTTAATTCTGCTTTTTTTATTCTTAATTCATCAATTGGCGATATGATTTCAATTCCATAATATTCTTTAATTGATTTAACAGCTCTATTATATGATTCTTTTAATTGTTCAAGATTAATATTTGTTAGATTGGATCCATCTTGTATGTGTCTAAGATCTAGTTTACAGACTGTTTGATTTTTTTGGACACTCAATTTTAAAAAATAAAAATCGCCTTTGCAACGAACAGTATAATCATCTATATCTGGATGTTTTAGATATGAATTTCCAGATGAATCTAAAAAAGAGTTTTCTAATACGGGTACTTTTGGTACAAAATCTTTAACTTCTAATCCACTTAATGTAACGGCATCAAAGCCTACGCCTCCTATAATAATTGAATTTGAGCTCTTACTGGCTTTATATCTAATTCTATATCTAGATGGTATATCAGTGGATATTTGGCTTTTTAATAATCGGTATGCTTCAATATATTTCAATTTTATCTCCTTTCATATTATAGATTTTAAGAATATTGATATTAATAGAATAGCCTATATTGAACTATACATTCAATATTTATATTTTGATTAATACTGTAATATGTACGTGCGATTAGTGCGTATATATGTGTGATTTATAGGAATATAAGAAGTGATATAGGGCTGATAATAAATCACTATATAGATACAAAAACAAATATAATATAATTATTGAAAGTATTATATCAGAGTTATATAATATGTATCATAAATTCAAAAGGGAGGGGATTACTTATTATTCACGTTAATAAACAAGAGGTTGGGGCAAATTTGCGACGGCTAAGAAAAAAGAACAAGTTAAAGGCGGATGATGTAGCTAGACAGTTGAACCTAAAAAACTTTGAAAGTATTTATCATTATGAACAAGGACAGACGGACCCTCCTGGATCAACGTTAATTAAGATGATGCATATATATCATTGTAGAGATATCAATGAGCTATCTGTACCAAGGGAAGAAGATAATGAATGAGATAGAACAACTGGTTGAGACAGCAATCAACGATATTACAAAAATTAGCAAACCAAAGGAGTTACCGTTAGCGTCAGATATCCGATTACTCAAAGGAATCATCGGCAAACTACCAAAGCGATATAACCAATTGAATAGGCCAATTGAACGGCTGAGCCCTGAGAAGATTCAAAAAGCTAAATCAAATTATCATCAATTCAATTTGATAAAAAAACGTCATCCAGAATTGGTATCGCAGGAGGTAGATAGATTATATAGTGGATTGGTTGTATTAATCATTAGAGCTGAAGTTGCATTAATAATGGGATTAATTAATCGCAAGAATAGATTATCTACTGATGATGTATTGGTTGTCTTACGGAATGAAAAAGAAAGAAGAAAAGTACTACAACAACCTTTAAAAGATGTTATATTAGCGTATTACCGTAGAAACGGATTTCCATGGGAAATACGAGATATCAATACACAAGTTGTGACAGTATTCATAGACGAGACGATTAAACCAAGTCCATTAGATCAATTTTATACAGTGGGCATGTTTTCTTATATTATCTGCGAGGGAAATATAAAGAAAGAAAAACGGATGGATACTAGAATAATAGAATCTGGAATTCAACCATCCGCAGAGATTGTTCATGTTGAACTGATTACAATTGAGGCGATGGAATATGTGTTGTTTAAGTTGCTGTCCAAATATCACTATCACGGGAAAGTAGTTTTTAAAATCGATTCGCAAGCTGCACAAAAAAGATGGATTGATGAAAAGTACGCTTATGGAATTGTAAATCAATTTAAGTCAATTACAATATCACGTATTCCTCGGACCGGCAATACCCGTGCCGATAAACTCTGCCGCCAGTATAGTATCGTTACTATCAAGAATGATTCGATTAATCAAGCGAAGAATAAAGTGGCACGTATTAATACTGCTCAGATTAAACCCGCAAAGAATAACCCTATAAGGGATTTTATTAGGAGGATAATTTAATGAAAATTGTAATGATTGGGAATCCACAGGGGGGAGTTGGAAAGACTAGTATTGCCGTAAATCTGGCTGCAAGTCTTAACAGTCGAGGGTATGGAGTACTATTAATTGATGGAGATCTTTTTTGTGAATCTACGCGGATACTCCACCGTAGAGAGAACAAAGAAGATGTCAAAGTAGCCACTATTACTGATTTTTTGATGGATTCGTTACCATTGGACGAGGTAATACAAGAAGGAGTTTTTTTTGATTATATCGCTGGAGATAAATCTAGAGGTTTTTATTTTAAACCCACTTTAAGGTTGCCGGCTGAACATTTATTGGACGAACTTAAAAAGAAAGAAGAAAAATATAATTATGTGATTATAGATGCTGCGGTAAGAACTCCTGATCAGAATATGGTTTTTGAGGCTGCAGCTGATGAGATTATTATCCCAGTAAGTGCAAAGTCCCATTATTTTGTCGATCAAATTGAAGATTACCTTCAATATTTAGAGGGAATAAAAGGAGATTATAATAGCAAATTAACAACTACAATATTGTTGAATAAAGTCGATGAGTGTAACGGAAATATTAATCTATTCAGGAAATATGTGAACGAAATAGAACAGCTAGAAAACGTTACAATATTTGAGAATTCAGTACGAGATTCTTATTTGATGAGCGATTTACAATGGGAAAATAAGTTTCTGATTGAAGCGGATTCTCACGTGGGAATCCGTCAGGACTTTGAGCATTTCGTTGACGAATTTTTAGT
The DNA here is from genome assembly GCF_900100545.1 of Pseudobutyrivibrio sp. 49. Lineage (GTDB taxonomy): Bacteria > Bacillota > Clostridia > Lachnospirales > Lachnospiraceae > Pseudobutyrivibrio. Next base: position 8,901 of record NZ_FNDP01000018.1, on the reverse strand, counting down.
TGGATAAGGAGAATAATATAATGTCAGTAGTATTAATTGGTAATAGGCGTGGTGGCGTTGGAAAGACTACCATAGTAATCAATATGGCTACTAAGCTACTCGAAAAAGGCTATCGTGTTTTGCTGGATAGGGGGGATTGCTGTGTCTATAAAAGATAAAAATCCCGAATTATTAACAAAAACTAAGTTAAAAGAAGAATATGGGTTTAATCAAAAGATGATCGATGAGCTTCTACCAGAGCCAATAGAAAAGGTTAATCCTCATTATAGTTCAGGTTCCAAGATGCAACTGTGGGAAAAAGAGACAGTGTTAGTTGTTATGGATACTGAAGAATATAAAAGTATGGCGGCAAGGAAAAGAACTCGTTCGGTAGCCGCGAGAAAAGCGGCAGATACAAAAAGAACAAAAACACTTCAAAAAGCATTGGATTATGTATCTTCAATTAATATACCGATTTTACCAATCGAAGAATTGCGACGCAGAGCTTACGAAGAAGGAATTGAGTATCAAGCATATAAAGCTGAGGTACGAGGTGACTATGATTATGTTCCCAGTGCATATGGAGATATTGATGATGAAACTAAAAATCGCTGGACGGTTAACTATATTCGTCATGAACTAACTGATTATGATGCGTATCTGTCTGAATTAAAGGGGAATATCGGATGTGGCGTTGCATACCAGAATGTTGTCGAATCAATGCTGGAAAAGATAGCTTCGGTATATCCGGATTTGGCTGGCGAATGTAATAATCAAAAAAAGAGAAAAGAAGAACGTCAAATACATAAAAGAATATGACATTAGGAGACCATGGGTTGTCACTACGATGAGTTTTTTATTCGAAAAGATATATTCTGCCCGTATTGTGGAATACATTCGTTTAAAGATGGTGTCGCAATAGTAAGAATCACTGATTCACAGTATGAGCTTTTTGATAATTATAATTTTATCGGCTTAGAAAATGAAACGGGTTTTATCCATGCGTATCAATGGTGCCCAAATTGTAAGGCCATGGTAGATCTTTCTATCGTTATGCGAGATGGTAAATATATCGACATTGTCTTGCACGGAACAGAACTCGATGTAGATATTGATTCAATACCAGCTCCTTCTCCGGCACCGACCACACCGCGCTTCAATAAACGAACAAGTAAAACCATCACTGATTTATTCCAGGCGCAGGAGATTGCGGTGCAGAATCATACTTATATCGATTTTGCGTCTATAGAAGATTTAGCCTGGGGATACCTCGTCAACAGTCCAATTGAAAATGGCGCGATTCTTTTCACCTCAATATTAACGCAGTGGAGAGACGATACAGGTGCTAAGTGTCGTCTGTATTTCGCAGCAGAGTATAATGCTGAAAGTAATTCGGTGCAGTATATCCCGCGCCGGTTGGTCCGTGATGCAGATGGTGTTGAATTGAATCCGATTGCTATAGTAACTGAAGCTAACAGAGCGTATAACTAATCTCGGTAGGGTTCCTCGTAGGTTTGCTCCTAGACAAGCTTTTATTTAAGGGGGACGAGGATAACGGCTCGGTTGAATCGGTCCGTTTAATTCAGGCCGAAGATGTTAGTATCAGGTTTAATGGTCGTATTAGATGTATTTAGTTTTTTATAAAAGCATTGCGCTTTTGTTATAACAAAGTATTCCGGACCAGCTTTGACTGCAATAGTTTAGTTGGAGACTAAAATGTTCTGGCCTCTATTAACTGGACCGGAGATGTCGAGCCGAAGGAGAGGCTATTAACTTGGCTCTAATTAAATATGTAATCTACACTCTGACTCGAATGAAATTAGTTTCGGAATACCTGTGACGGTGGATTAGAAATAGAGCTCTTTGGATGAGCTCTTTTTTTGATGCGGTAGAATCGTAACGAGAAGTCGGATTACACACTAGATACACGTTTAAACGTGTAACACCTTTTTTGTAAAAAGGATAATGAGCTGCAGGAGATTGGAATCGAAATAGTGGGGTGGATGGCGTAGGAAATGTGGAAAGGGATTCGGATTAATCGCAGCGGAGAAGCTTGGTTTACACATTGGTTACACAAAGCCTTGTGTAACACAAAGGAACGAAAACATAGGAAAAGAACCCCTTACAAGAGTCCTTTTGATAAGAATTAGGCTTTGTGTATATACACTAAGGTAGGTGTTACACAAAAAAGAGGACCGTAGCATATACGGTCCTAACTGCATGACAATAAGTCAAGAATAGTATTCTATACCTGCTCGCACGATAGAATCCATGCAATAGCGTACTTCATATCCATATGTTCGGTGAAGATCGGTAGCTTTTGCTTTAAAAGCCTCGTAAGTATCTTCAGTTAAAGGAAAGGTGTTCTTTTTGAAAGATGAGGTTGGCATAGAATATGTAAGAATATGATTAGTTGATTGTTCGGCTTCAGGGAGTCTTGACTTTCTTTCCTTTAGAAGATAGTCGACTACATGTGGAGCTACGCCACTCGCTGAAAAACCATACTTGGTCATGAAGACCTCCTTGTCTAAGTAGATGCGATCCTTAATCAATTCTTCCCAGTCACCTTCGTTGGCTCTTTGAGCCCATTTTGTTGGCGTGATGGTATCACGCGTTTTATTTTCTTTTGTAGCCATTTTACGGCCTCCTATATTTTATTTACGAATGGGTTTCATTCGCATGAATTAAATATGGACTTTGGGGTTTGTCTCGAATGAAAAAAGGTTAGCTTTGAGGTTTCCTTCTAGGTAAACCATACTGATTTACAAGGATTTGTACCTTTATTTTGTCGGAGATATCAATGCGACAGAATGATGCAACTCTGTCGTAAATATCAGTGAAAAAAAGCAGGATTTGGAGACTTCTTTAAAAAGGGCATTATTGGCAATTAGAGTAATAAACACCTATTTACAAAGGGATTTTATGCGTTTTGTATACATTAATTAGTAAAAATAAATAAAGTTTATGCAAAAAACATGGTCGTTAAAAATTTAACGGAACCTATATAAATATGTGGAGTTGAATTAATGAAGTAAATCCAAGGAGGAAGAATATGACAATAATAGAAGCGTTAGATTTGACGACTGAAAAACCAATGGAAGGAGCGGTGGCTTTTTTAAATGTGATTAGTAGTGGAAACAAAGCATTGGAAGAATTAAGTACTGCAGGTAAGTCGGATACGGTCATAGTATCGATGAAAAACAAACTTACGCCAGAACAGAATCTTGTATTCGATGCCCTATTATCATCAATTAGAAACAGTCCCACTTGTAGGACATATAAAATAAGGGCAATAGATTGTAAAGAATTGGTTTCTGTTGAAAAGAGGATTGTAATTGATTCGGTATTTAGCAGAGAAGATGACATGGATGAACGTTGTATCATTAATGTTGAATACATTCACGAAGACGAAATAGAATCCATAAAAATACCATGGAGCCATTGCTTTTATAAGGATTACGATAATAAAAAAATAATTGTTGCGCCCACGGATCTATTTAAACAGCTAGTATTACTATCATCAATTGATAGTTGTATTGCATGTTAAGACAAATATGTTAGGAAAGAATATTTATAAGAGGTGATAGAATGAAAAACTTATATTATGGCATCGATGCACACGTCATCGATACAATGACAGAAGAAGAAGTTAGAGCTCGATTTGATTATGAGTTATCAAATTATATTGGGGAGTATGAGGATAAATAATTAATCGAGTTGGCAGAAAAAATTTTAAATGATGATGAACGAGACAATTTACATTGGACGATGGATGAAGAAATTGTAGATGAAATAATGGAAAAGTTAATGAATGCTGGATATTATAAACTAAACAAATGTGAAATCAGAGTGATTATAATTGAAGAAAACGAATTTGATACGCATCGCATTGATATTTCACCTGCAGAAGAGGTGTGGAATAGACATTTAAAAGAACTTCGTGAGAAATATGAAGAAGAGGCAGATTAAACTGTAATATAAATAACTGTGTGTACATTTATGCAAATGGAAAATATATCTTAGGAGAAACAACGCCTTGTTATCAATAAAGAGTTAAGTATACATTTTTTAAGTTTCAGCTAGTTTTCACATTGTAATCAGATGAAATACATTCAAGTGGAATAATATACCATCATCGCAAGAGCGATTGAAAACTTTTTCATATATTCATTCTCCCTATAAATGGCTGCTGGCGGGCAGCCTTTTTTTGCAAATAAAAAGCCTTATTACAAGGGAGAGAAAGACACACACATCCAAGGTCCTTTGTAAGAAGGCTTAATATATACGATATTGTTGTTATTTATGAATTATTATAAGCAAATACGGGACATTTGCAACTTTAATACTCATTATTGCACAAATAAGGCATATAACACTATAATATGCATAGAAACTATAGATTGTTGTCAGTGAGAGGGGGATTTTTCAATGGCAGATATAAAAGATATTGTTAAGCAGTTAGGTGGAGACAAAGATTTGGCTGGAGCTTTTATGAAGTAGATATTGATTAAGTAAAATACCATCTTTTTTACAGGTGGTATTTTTGTTTGTGTCAAGATTTTCACTGTCTTATATTAATGTATGTAATATTATCGCGGGGAGTTAATTAATAATAAACTCATTTTATTACCCCAGAATTGATTAAAATATTGCAATTGTGGAGGAATAAATATATAATCAAATTATGATTGGAAGAACAAAAGAAGTAAAAGAATTAAATAGACTATATGACAGAAATCACTCAGAACTTGTTGTTATTTATGGAAGACGTCGTGTGGGGAAGACATATCTTGTAAATGAAACTTTTAAAGACAGGATTACTTTTCGTCATACAGGATTATCCCCAATTGAGATTAAGAACAACGGCGCTTTAAAGGCACAACTAGACCATTTTTTTCTTTCATTACAAATGTATGGTTTAAGAGGCGAGAAAAAACCAAAGAATTGGTTAGAGGCATTTTTCTTGCTTGAAAAGCTGCTTATATCGAAAGATGACGGTGGAAGACAAGTGGTATTTATAGATGAGTTGCCATGGCTTGATACACAAAGATCTGGATTTGTAACTGCTTTTGAGGCATTTTTTAATGGTTGGTGTTCGGCTCATAGTAACGTAATGGTTATAGTTTGTGGTAGTGCTAGTTCTTGGATTCAGGATAAGCTGCTGAATAATTACGGTGGCTTATATAATCGAGTAACCTACACGATGAAATTATCTCCATTTACGCTTAAGGAATGTGAAGATTATTTTGTGTCACAGCATGTTGATTTGACGCGTTATAACATAGCACAAAGCTATATGGTTTTCGGTGGAATACCATATTATCTTGGTTACATTCGTGAAGACCTGAGTTTAGCACAAAACATAGATGAATTGTTCTTTTCTGATAAGCCGCTATTGGAAGGCGAGTATGATAGACTATTTACTTCTGTATTTTCAAATCCAGAAAAGATAAAACAGATAGTAGAATTTCTTTTTACTAGAAATCGTGGATATACGAGAAAAGAGATTTCTGAAGGAACTGGTATTTCCAGTGGAAGTGATTTAACAAATTATTTGGAAGCGATAGTTGCCAGTGATTTTGCAATTAAATATATTTCATTTGGTGACGGAAAGCGAGAAGAATGTTATAGGTTAACAGATCCATTTTGTATTTTTTATTTACATTTTCTAAATGGTAAAAATCGTGTCGGAAGTTATTATTGGCAGAACAATTTAAATTCAAGTGCAGTAAATAGTTGGTGTGGAGTTGCATTTGAAAATATATGTTTCAATCATATAAAACAAATAAAAAATGCATTATCTATTGGTGGAATCGAAACCAATAATACGGTTTGGACTAAAACTGGCGGAAAGGATAGTGCAGGAGCACAGATAGACCTTATAATTGAAAGAGCCGATAATGTCATTAATTTGTGTGAAGCAAAGTTTTATAGTGACGAATTTGTTGTAGATAAAAAGTATGAAATGCAGATACGAGAAAGAGTTTCTCTAGTTAAGGAACATATATCTAAAAAGCAAACCATACGTAATACATTGATTACAACATTTGGAGTGAAGAGGAATGAGTATAGTTGGATCTTTACAAATATAATCACGTTGGAAGATTTATTTGTGTGATAGGTGTTTTATTTCTCCAGAATCATAGAAAAAACATTAAATCTGGGGATGTAAAATAGTAATGGAGATGTTGCTATGGAGGCAGTCTTCGATAATGAGGAAGCAGTTAAGTCATATAAACAGAACGAGCTTCGATTAGAAGTTACCAAGGAAGTGGTTGTTCCATTTGTTGATGTGACAACTCATGTTGAGTTTAAGTTATAAGAAATTTCAACCATCTTATCAGATAATACACAAATTTTTAGAATAGCCTTGCAGATGCAGGCGTGGAGTCGCCTACATCACTAAAATACAAGAAATACGTAAATGGCAAAAATGTGCGTATTTTCGCTGGTTTTATCGATTTTTCAAAGAAAAATCGATGGAGCTGGCTTTTTTATTGCAGGAAAAGGAAAGATTTAGTTATGATTGACGATAATATAGTTTTTATGTTGCTGGCAGCCATGTGTCTAGCTGCATTTTGCTTTGATTTAGCAGTAGAATTTGCAAAAGGTTTAGCTACATTACGTGAATGTAATGTAAAAGTAGAAGCGGTTCTAAGATATATAGATAAAGTGGATAGTCCAAATGATCGTTATAAACATTATATGTATTATCCTGTTTTTACTTATGAATATGAAGGAATAAATTATACGTCTAGCTCTCAAAGAAGATTGTATTTTCTTGAGAAAAGAAGATATTTTAATCATGAAAGTGAGCGTTTTATGATTAGAATTAATGGAGAGAATCCTAGACGATGTGTCCAAGGAAGTATTCTTGAACCTGCCGGTTTTTTTCTTATTTCTATGGCATTTATGACCTGGTTCTTTATGCGAGGGAAACTTTTATGATAACAATATGATAACAATTTTATTTTGTATTAATTGTCAAATATAATGCACTGTGGTATAACTGTATTACTCAGAGTGATACAGATAAATACTCTTGTGATTATTTTTTTTAAGGGAGAATTTTGATTATGATAAGGAAAATGAAAAAAATAGCACCGATTTTGATAGCTGGTACTATTTTAGTAGGTTGTGGAAACAACTCCAAAAGCAGTAACGAGGAACAAGTTTTACAAGAAGTGACAGAAACTTCAAATACGGCCGAGGAATCATCTGTAAACGATGATTATGAAACTATAATGGCGATAATTGATAGAATCGAAGAAGATGGTATTGAGCCACTAGAATGGAACAATACAGTAGAATTAGATAAAAATGCTGATGCACTTATTAAGATGGCAGAAGATTCTACAGGAAGATATGAAGCCTATGGAGTAATTAGTGAAGAAAAAGGATGCTACGGCATTATTTTAAATGATACTATAGACGGAACTGATTCAAATTATAATCGCGTGTTAAAGGAATGGTATTATTCAGGGAATGATTCGGAAAAGCCTAGTTTTACATGGAATGACAACAATGAGCTTTCTTTTACATACCAAATATTAGACAATGAACAGGTAAAAGATATTACAGTTAAGGTTGACTGTGGTTATGATACTGGACACATGGAATTTATTGAATCTGAAGAAAACTGAAATTATTATATATTAAATAACAAAATAGGCTATAGATTAAATTCTATAGCCTATTTGAAATAACTGGATTACTTTGTAATTCTAAAATATCAGCCTTGTAGATATTAAATATAGTAAATGGGTCGCATCCGCATTTATCTGCAGCGAAAGCAATGTTTTTTGTATCAAAGAATAAATCTTCTCGATAAGATAACGTTAAATCTTTAGGAGCTATTTTTATACTTTCACCAAAAAGAGCAGTAGTGTATTTCTTAATAAATTCTTCAATACAGTCTTGGCTAATTCTTTTACGTTGAAGACTTAAAAATAAGGCATCATCATATCCATATTCTGCAATCATCCCTAGCCGTTCAGATAAATATTGTGATAGAACAATGCAGATGGAACTTGATATATTAACGATGTTGTTATTTCTACTTTTAACGACAATATAACCTTCGTCCAGGTGGAGATCGTTAATATTTAGCATCACACATTCAGATATTTTTAGACCTACACCTGCGAGTAGAAGAGTTATGGCCAAATCTCTTTTTCTAGTGTTCTTTTGATAATTTGAGGCTCTAGTAGATGGAAGTGTACCTTCAGAAATAAATTGTAATAATTGTAACTTTTCTTCCATTGAAGGCATGTAATTACGTTGTTTAACTAACTTTGGCTGCTTTACTTTTAAAATTGGAATATTATCTATAAGATTTTGGGTATAGTAAAACATATAGAATGAACGTAGTACAGCATATCTGCGACGAATAGCAGCTATTGATCTATTTCCTAAGCAACAAGTTTGAGATGCTATCAGATAGTCTTCAATTAAGGCATCTGTAACAGACTCAAAGTCTTTAATACTCATATCTTTTACAGAATATGACATTCTAGAACTCATAAATTCAAAAAATGCGACCATGTCAATTGCATAGCCATAGATAGAACCAGCAGACATCGATTCTTCATTTGTTCTAAAATAAATTCCTGCAAAAGCTGGCATTTTAGTCTTAACCAAGTTTTCAGTTTTTTGATAAAGAAGTTGTTCTTCTGAAGATAATTTACTCATAAGTAAATTATAGCTTTATTGCCAACTTACGAACAGTGACAGAGTTAATGCAACTTTTGGGACATCATTAATAGCCTAAAGTTGCGTTAAAACTGACTATTGACACTGAGGCGGTGTAAGAGTGATATGTATCTTGCGGTTAAATATTAATTACATATACTTCGCACCGTACAGTATGTGATAGAATAAGGCTTCGTACATACTGGCTATGTACAGTTACCTCTTTTTAGA
>NZ_FNDP01000004.1 GCF_900100545.1 Pseudobutyrivibrio sp. 49 | reverse complement strand
TTATGGATTTCGCAATCATCATAATTAATGCAATTGCGACAGCTCGTTGCGACATCTGTAGCTTCAATTATTTCTGAATGAAGCTTAACTTCTTTAGCGATTGTGGTTGGGTCTTTTCCAAGTGCTGAACCAATGCTTTTAAATGTAGAACCGCATGTGATTTCTTGTTCAATATAAGTTCTGTCAGTAAGAGTTAAATGACGTTGTCTTTTCTTTTTGTTTGCCATAATTAATTCTCCCTGGCAGACAGATAACCACTTACAATCATGAATAATAAAAAATGCTTGTGCAAGACTAAATTCCAGTTTGAGAGAAAAAAAGCCCATAAAACCGGAATTTAAAATTTCACTTAAGGTAATAAGATTTTTAAGGACGAGTAATTGATGAAAACTGCATAAAACCAACGTTTGTGAGGTGTGCTTTTTAAAGTACATCTCATTTTTTATTATAGAATCAGAAAAAGACTAATGCCTGGTAGTAAGGAGGAGCGATATATGTACGGAGCAATTTTAGGTGATATGATTGGTGCACCATATGAGTTTGATAGGGGCGATAAGACTAAGGATTTCATTTTGTTCAATCCCCGAAAATGGATTAGATACACTGATGACAGCGTAATGACGCTTGCTATTGCGAAGGCCATTATGTTAGTAGGAACAGATGCAGATGAGCGGACTATGAAAGCGGCATTTGTAGATTGTATGCAGGATTTTGGCGGAAGATATGCTCAGGGCGAGTACGGTGGAAGATTCTCAGGCTGGTTGAAATCTAGCAATCCTCAGCCATACGGAAGCTTTGGTAATGGCTCTGCCATGAGGGTTTCTGCAGTAGGTTGGATGTTTGATACGTTGGAGCGCACCAGAGAGGTGGCGCGCTGGTCTGCTGAGGTGACTCATAATCATCTTGAAGGAATCAAGGGCGCAGAGTCAGTTGCTAGTGCAATATTTATGGCTAGAAATAGATGCACTAAGGACGAAATTAAAGAATATATCATTTCAGAGTTTGGCTATGATCTTAGCAGGACTTGTGATGAGATTCGACCAACTTATCATCATGTGGAGAGTTGTCAAGAGACTGTTCCGGAGGCAATCACTGCCTTTCTTGAGGGCGAAGACTTTGAAGATGTTATCAGGACAGCGGTTTCGTTAGGAGGAGATTGTGACACACTTACCTGCATCGCCGGTAGCATCGCTGAGGCTTTTTATGGAGTGCCTGATTCCATGAAGGCGGAGGCGGTGAAGAGACTAGATAAGGAGTTTATAGATATTTTGGACAAGTTTGACAGGGATTTTAGATTAATACCATTAATATATGTTGAGCCTATAGAATATTTTCCAAAAGAGATAAGGGATGCTTATTTTAATGAGGAGGAGCAATAATGAACTACAAGAATTTAGGCTTTAGGCCATTTTACAAGAACTTTAGCATATTGCTTAACAATGACAACATAATGGATATTGTAGCTGATTTAGATGTGAACGAGGTGTTTGATGGTGTTCTAGTTTATGGTTATGTAGACCACGAGGCAGGCTTCACATTTGAGATTCTCTCTTTAGCTTTGCAAGGAGATGAAGGTGGTTTTAAATTTTATGATTTACCAAATGATATCACGTATAAGCTTCGAGCTGATGCAGTAGAAGAGTGTGAGTGCTTGTTTAGTGAAGATGTTTACGATGAATATATGGAGCTGTTCAAGGATAAGATTTCTAGCCTGGAAACCTATGAAGAAAATGAGAATGTTGCCAAGAGTCGTAGATTTGATTTTCTTGATCCATTTAGACATGAAGAATACATAGATGATGTCCAGGTTGTGCTCTTGAAAGACGGCTTGCAGCCAGAACAAGTTTGGGTACGCATTGAAGACCTTGGAGATAAAGTCATTATCGGCAAACTTTTAAACGAGCCTGATCAGGATTTTGGATATCATCTGCATGAGAAGGTTGCATTCTTCGTATATACGGATGAGGATAATAAACAGCATTTACTATGTGATATGAATCCTAGTCAAAAACTTACACCTGAAGATTTGGCTGATGGCAGTATGTTGAGAGAAGCTATTGCAGCATTCAATGATGATAAGACTGAAAGTAACTTCATCGATGTGCTTGAACTACTGAGGGATAGTCTAGTTTGGATTCCATGTAATGTAGTAATGGGAGAAGCTGATCAGAAATTCCTCGAAGAATTAGCAGAGAGGGATGAGGAAGAAATTGTAGGCAAAACATTTTCAGCACTTGATGATATCAGGATGATTCCAGATATACTTAAGAATGGTGACAAGTATTACTTCCCTGTATTCTCAAGTAGGGAGGAAATGGGCGATTACGGCAATGATTTTTCTAAAGTCCAGAAGCATTTTTTTGAAGCAATGAAGCTGGCGCTAGGAAATGATGCCGATGTTGTTGGTATTGTTGTTGATGCTTTTTCTAATCCAATTGTGATTGATAAGGGATTGTTTGATATAATTGGTAATATGAAGTCTAGACTTGTCGAGAAATAGGGGGTACAGAATATGCCTAAAGATGTTTTTAGAATGCCTACACCGATGAAAATTACAGGAAGAACGTCTAGCATTACTAATGCGTTTGTAAATGGGATAATACCAACTATAGAACCATCGGAAGAAGAACTTGATGACGTTTTAAGAACTTTAGGGATGACTAGGGAAACAATTTGTTGCGCTTACTGTGGTGACAAATATACAGAGTGGGATCATTTTAGACCGTTAATAATTAATAAAGCTCCTACGGGCTATGTTTCGGAAATCCATAATCTTGTGCCTGCTTGCGGCAAATGTAATCAGAGTAAAGGAAACAAGAATTGGAAAGAGTGGATGCTAGGCGATGCCAAATTATCTCCAAAGTCTAGGGGCATAAAAGATTTAGCAGCGAGAATAGAACGATTGTCGAACTTTGAGAAAAAGTACACGCCACTTAAGGTTGATTTTGAAAAAGTCGTTGGTAAAGAACTATGGTCATCTCATTGGGAAAATCATAGGAAGCTTATTGAGATGATGAAATCTTGTCAAAAAAAGGCTGATGAGATTAAAGATAAGATTAATAACGGAATATACTAGACAGAATATTTTTAAGAATTAGATTATGTGAATATGTCCAATAATCATCCCTCCTATGCTATACTCAAGAAAGATTGAGTATAAATAGGGGGTATCTTTATGTCTAAAGGGGCTAATCAAAAATTAAAATTAAGTTATCTATGTAAAATAATGCAGGAAAAGACAGATGATGAGCATCGGCTTACTCTGCCTCAAATTATAAAGGAACTGCAGAAGTACGATATTACCGCGGAACGAAAGAGTCTCTACGATGATTTTAAAGTTATGGAGAATGAGCTTGGTATCGAGGTTATTAAGGAACAGGAAGGTCGTGAGACTTATTATCATGTAGGCAGTCGTACTTTTGAGTTAGCAGAGGTAAAGCTACTGATTGATGCAATTCAGTCTTCGAAGTTCATATCAAAAAGTAAATCGGATGTTTTAATTAAAAAAATGAATGCTTTTGTTAGCGAGTACCAGGCGAAGCAGCTGAAAAGACAGGTTTACGTCAATGACAGAATCAAGACTATGAATGAAAGTATTTATTATTCTGTGGATTCGATTCATACAGCGCTAATGAATAATAAGCAGATAGAGTTTTTGTATTGTTCATGGACTATTGACAAAAAGCTGGAGCCACGCAAAGAAGGGCAAAAATATAAGGTGAGTCCATGGGCTCTTACGTGGGCAGATGAGAACTATTATCTAGTAGCTTATGATTCAGAGGCTGGTAAGGTAAAGCATTATCGTGTAGATAAGATGATGAAACTTTCCGTTGTTGACAAAAAGCGAGATGGGGAGGAACATTTTAAAAATTTTGATATGACTACATATGCCCTTGAGAACTTTTCAATGTTTGGTGGTGAAATCAAACGTGTACATATTGAGTTTCCTAATGAAAAAGTAGGTATATTTATAGATAGATTCGGAAAAGATATAAGTATTCGTCCAGTAGATGACGGAAGAAGCAAGATAGCTGTTGATGTTGCCATTAGTTTACAATTCTTTGGATGGATATTCAGCCTTGGAAAAGATGTTGCGATTACGGGACCAGAGGCTGTAGTAGAGATGTATAAGAAAGAACTTCAGAATAGGTTAACGGTTTAGACATAGAAATATGTTAGTCTAATTTCATTCAGGAGGTAAACACCATGGAAGAAATTAAATGCACCAGGGAAGATATTGAAAAATCTGCAGAATGGTTTTTCAAATTCTGGATGTTTTATGACATGATAGAAAAGGGAATGATTTCTGAGGATAAGGCCGGTACATATTATGAACAGGAGACTGAGAAGCTGACAGATTTACAGCAACATTTATTGGATATTATGATGGAGTCCATGAAAAACAGTATGAAATAATTATCAAAAGCGCGTTTAAAGAAAAAGAGGGGAGTTCTGACTTTTTCAACAGAAAATAATATTATGAGCCTTTTAGGTGTTATATTTGATGCAGATTTGCAGCATTTGGTCTAAAGAGTTGACTAGATGCTGCTTTTTTGATGTAAAAATGCAGCAAAATCAAGGCTTTGAGCTGTCCGATAAAACTACAATGTCATGAGTAGAATATAAAATAGATAAAAAATGGAAAATCTTAGTATGTAGAGGTTTTATATGGAGAAAAAAGATTTTGCTGAATTTATAAATAGACAAAACTGGATATTTGCAAAAACGTATGCTGATAGAGCACCGCATGAGTATATAGTTAAGGAGAAGCTAGATAAAAACGATATGTCGGAATTTCCTAAAATAGTGACTTATATACGACATTTCGGATTTCCAGCGATATTCTGGGGGGAAGAACATATTTATTACTACTATGAAGGATATTATTACTGGACGATGGGCGATTCAGTAGAGGAGACAATTATCTTGAATCGATGCAATTATAAGCTATATGAAATGTGATATAGCGGAAAAGGGGGAGAAGGATGTTTATGAGGAAACTTATTTATTGGTTACAGAAAAAGAAAAGGATTGAAAAGAGAAGTTGTGGGCAGTGTTGTATTACCTGTTCATATTTTAGTGAATGTGTAAAAGATGGTGTGTTTTAATAATTTTAATTAAGCCTAAATTATTAGAATAATAGGGTGATTAACTAGAAAAAAGCATAAGAATTGGGATATATCTTTGTGAAGTTCAACTATAGGTTTGTGAAGTTATTTCATTGCTACTTCTCTAGCCAAATGTTATCATATAAACAGTGCTTTTATAAGCAATTTTCAGTCGTTGTTTACATTTGGCGAGGAATAAGTATGAAAGTAAGTTATAAGAAACTATGGAAGATGCTAATTGATTTAGACATGCAAAAAAAGGACTTGCAGGATGCGATTAAAGCAAGTCCTAATACTATGGCAAAAATGGGCAGAAATGAGAATGTATCTATGGATGTTATTTCTCGAATCTGTGCATTCCTCAAGTGTGATGTTGGCGACATTATGGAAATGATTCCAGATGACGGAGGAAACACAGTTGAAAAGAAATAAGTATAGTGCTGGAGCAGTTAAATTCTCATTTTGGTTTATGGAGTTTAGAAAAGAGGTCCAGATGTTATCATCTGGTAAATCTTTTGATGAGATAAAAAAGCTTAGTGAGGATGAAAATATATTTGGTGCTAGTACACCAGCTAGAGCAAAGATGATTTATTCGACATGCACTGCAAGAATCAAATCTTTGGATGAAAGCTTTTATCCATTATTTATGGATAGCGATGTTTCAACACAAAAACTTTTCGCATTAGCGGGTACACTTGCACATGATACATTGTTTTTTGACTTTGTATATGAAGTGCTTAGAGAAAAGTTGATAGTCGGAAATAATGTTTTGACAGATGCAGACTTTAGCATTTATTTCAAGAATAAGCAGGAGCAGCATGAGGATGTTGAAAAGCTTACAGAAGCCACAGTAAAGAGGCTTTCACGTAGCTATAAGACTCAGTTGTTTGAGGCGGGACTTCTTGATGATAATAATAGAGCAGCAGAGCGAACAATATTAAAGCCAGTATTAGATCCAATATTAAAGCATTGGCTTGATGATTATGGATACGGACAGATAGCAAAAGCACTGGAGGGAATTAGATAATGGCAGATATTATAGAACGCCTAGATAAAATGGAAGAGGCCATTAAGAAGCCATCATTCAGACAAAGTAGTGGAAGGGCTAATGAAGTAAATTATTGGGTATTTGATTATCCACCAGAGCACGAGCTTGAGGTTAGAGAAAGAATCAAATATATGCAGAATCGTAATTCAAAAGGTGCAGAGGATTTTGAATTGGTTGTATTTGATCTTTATGACATAATAATAGATTTTCTCAAGAAAAATGATTTTTTGGAAGACTGCTATAAGTTCGAAAAGAAAAAAGGACTTGAGAGAATTACAAAAGCTGTTAGCAACTCAATGAAAATTAACGATGATGACAGCTATATTGTGCAGTATATAAAGGATCATACGCCTGAGAACGCTGTAGTATTTTTAACTGGCGTGGGTAAATGCTTCCCTATACTCAGGTCACACAAGGTATTAAACAATTTACATCAAGCATTTGTTAGCGCTCCTGTTGTTATGTTCTTTCCCGGAATATACAACGAGCAGGAACTGATATTGTTTGGTGAGATAAAAGACGACAATTATTATCGTGCTTTTAAATTAGTGAAGTAGTCAGGAGGGTTACACAATGCAGATTAAAGAAATGTTTCAGAAGCCTATTGATCGTGAAATTCAAGGCGTAATTATCGTAGGCCAGGGTGAAGAAACAAACGTTGCTCAGGAATTAGAAGAGTATGTAGTTACTAGAGAATTACAGAAACATTTTGCAGATTTCTTTGAAGCATATAAGAAGGGAATTACTGGAAATACAAATGAAATTGGTGTATGGATTTCCGGATTCTTTGGAAGTGGTAAATCTCACTTCTTGAAAATCTTATCATATATCCTCGCAAACAAGGAGATAGATGGTAAGCATGCCATCGATTACTTTATTGATGACAATAAGATAAGTGATGCAATGGTTCTGTCTGATATGAAGCTTGCAGCTCAGACAAAAAATGACGTTGTACTTTTTAATATTGATTCAAAGAGTGATAGCAACAGTAAGCAGAATAAGGATGCAATCGTAAATGTATTCCTTAAGGTCTTTAATGAGATGCAGGGCTTCTGCGGTAGTCTTCCTCATCTTGCAGACTTGGAGAGTCAGCTTACCGATGAAGGAAAGTATGATGCCTTTAAGGAAGCCTTTGAAGACGAATATGGCTCAGAGTGGGAAGAATCAAGACATAAATTTGATTTCATCCAAGATGATGTTGTTGAGGCGCTTGTAAAAATTGATTTTATGAGTGAACCAGCAGCCCGTAACTGGTGTGAAAAAGCTTCTGAAACATATCGCATTAGTATTGAGGATTTTGCAAAGAGAGTAAAAGCTTATATAGATAAAAAGGGTGAAAATCGTCACGTTGTATTCATGGTTGATGAAGTTGGCCAGTATATCGGTGATGATTCTAACCTTATGCTCAATCTGCAGACCGTAAGAGAAGAGCTTAGTAAAGAATGTAAAGGAAAAGCATGGGTTGTTGTAACCAGCCAACAGGACGTTGATTCCATTATGAAAGTTAAGGGCAACGACTTCTCTAAGATTCAGGGACGTTTTGCTACAAGACTTGCTCTGTCATCAGCAAACGTTGATGAAGTTATTAAGAAGAGAATTTTGGATAAGAATGAAACTGGCGCTCAGACACTTAGACTTCTCTATGAGCAGAAAGCAACAATTATTAAAAATCTTATCGTGTTTAATGATGGTGTAGAGAAGAAACTGTACTCAGACGAAAATGATTTTGCTCTTGTGTATCCTTTTGTTCCTTATCAGTTTAATTTGCTTGCAAGTGTACTTACATCAATTCGTACTCATGGTGCATCAGGCAAGCATTTATCAGAAGGTGAGCGCTCAATGCTTGCACTATTCAAAGAATCCGCAGTAAAAATCATGGAAGAATCAGAAGGTGCAATTGTGCCATTTCATAGATTCTATGACGCTCTTGAAAACTTCTTGGATCATAGTCATAGAAGTGTAATTATTAGGGCTTTTGATAACACAAAGATTAATCCAGAGGGACAGACTGAGGATGTATTTGCAATTAATGTTCTCAAGACTCTTTTTATGATTAAGTACATACTTGAGATTGAGGCTAATGTAGAAAATATCACTAGTCTTATGATTGATAACATCGACAACGACCGTATTGAGCTTAAAGAGCGAGTTGAGGAGGCTTTAAAGGTTCTACAACAGCAGATGCTTGTACAGAAGAATGGAAACTTGTATGTATTCCTTACTGATGAAGAGCAGGAAATCAATCGTGAAATTGAAAGTCAGAATGTTGAGATGGCAGAGGTTATCAATAAAGTATCTGAAATGATTTTTGAGGATATCTTCTCTGATAAGAGATACCGTTATCCAGCATTTAACGGTAGATATGCATTTTCATTTAATCAGACTGTTGATGATAGACCTTACAAGTCTAATCAGAATTTTGATATAGGACTTCGTGTTCTTACACCTTGGTATGACGGAGGTAATGATGATGCAACTCTTCGTATGATGTCAGGTACAAGCCAGGAAGTAGTGGTGCTTCTTCCAAATGATGCAGCATTCCTTGAAGAGCTTATGACATATTTGAAGATTGAGAAGTTCCTTCGACTTAATACATCTTCGCAGCTCACTAAGTATGAAACTATTAAGGAAGCTAAGCGTGTTGAGATGCGTGAGCGTAATTCTAACGCAAAGCTTTACCTTACAGAAGCGCTTAAAGAATCAACAATCTATGTAAATGGTGATGTGGCAAACCTTTCATCAAAGGAAGTTACATCTAGAATCAATGAGGCTATTGGTAGACTTGTTCAGACAGTTTATCACAAGCTTTCATATATTGATGCAGCATTTGATGAGACCAATATTAGAAAGATGTTTGCTGCAACAAATCAGTTAAAGCTTGATTTAGGTAGTGAAGGTGAGTCTAACCAACACGCACTTGACGATGTACTTAGTTTTATATCAGGTAACTCACAGATACATATCAAGACATCTATGAAGACTATTAAAGACAGATTTATGTCTGCTCCATATGGATTCGTAGAGGATGACGTTCATTGGCTTGTAGCAAGATTATATAAGCGCGGAGATTTAACATTTACGGTCAACGGATCTGTTGTAACTGTAATGAATAAGTCGGCAGATGAAATTGTTGATTATATTATTAAAAAGCAGTACGTAGACAAGCTTCTCATGGAAGTTAGAGTCCGTGTACCTGAAAAAGAAAAGAAGGCAGTACAGACCGTAATTAAAGAACTATTTGGAACTTCACTTACATCGGAAGATGAAGATAGTGGTATGAGAACATTCCAAAAGTATTCACAGAACAGAATTGGTGAGATGAATACTCTTTTAGTTAATTACAATCAGTACGTATATCCAGGAAAGAAGGTTATTGATGATGGAAAGAAACTCATGCAGGCAGTTGTACAGATAACAGAGCCTAAAGAGTTTTATGAGTATGTATCTAAGCACCAGGATGATTTACTTGATTATGCGGAGGATTACGAGCCGGTAAAAACATTCTTTGGTGGTGAGCAACAGCAGATATTCACAAGAGCTCTCGATATGCTTGAAATCTATGATGATAGTAAAACATACATTGTAGATAAGGCCTTGGAGGATATTGTAGCTCAGATTAAATCAATTGTTGAGATGCAGGCTCCATACAGAGAGATTCCAAAGCTTCCTGACCTTAGAAATAAGTTCATGAACGCTTATACAGACATACTTGAAAAGGCTGCAGTACCAGTAAAACAATCTATCGAAGCTGATAGAGATAGAGTTATAGAGGTAGTTGATACTAAGGAATATAAAGATGAAAAGAAGCCTGAGTATCAGGAAATGTTTGTTGAAATTTGGAATGGTGCAGATACATGTAACAATGTTTCTAGACTTAGAGCGTATGCGGATAAAGCGAGTGCTCTTAAGATTCGTTTGTTAGACGAAATGAATGAATTAGATGCTGCTATTGCTGCAAAGAAGGCAGCTGAAAATGCAGCAATGGGAGATGTGCCAACACCTGATGTACTAGTTAAGGTTCCTAAGAAGAAGACAAAGAATGTAACAATCAAGACTGTTGCACATACTTCATCATGGAGAATAGAAAAGGCTGAGGATGTAGATAAATATATTGATCAACTTAAGAAGTCATTGCTTGATGAATTAAATGAGAATGACATCGTAAATGTAGAATTTTAAGATTGGAGATAATAAGGCATGAATAAAACTGCTATAAGAAACTTTGCTATATGGGCAAGAAATAAGTTAATAGCTGATATAGAGTATCGTGCTGGACTTATGGGTATTACATCTGAGGAAATCAAAGATGCATTGCCTCAGTCTACAAGAGAAACACAATTCTTTGATATAGGAACAGCCGAGCCTTATACAATTACAGGTGAAGCCATTAAGCAGAGAACCAGCCTTGTAAATGCAATTAATCAAAAGGCTAACGAAACAGACTATGCTACTGCATATAAATATATCATCGAAGGTGTAGCCTATACATGGTTTAACAGACTTATAGCGGTTAGATTCATGGAGGTAAATGATTATTTACCTTCTCATATCAGAGTGCTCTCATCTGAAAGCGGCAAGATGGAGCCGGATTTGGTTACAAATCCATTTGATGCAGAATTACCATTTACAGATGATGAAAAGCAAGAAATCATTAGACTCAAAAATGATAATGAGCTTGATGAGTGTTTCAGAATGCTTTTCATCAAACAATGTAATGCTTTAAATGAATATTTGCCTGCGCTTTTTGAAAAGACATCTGATTATACAGAAGTTCTTCTTAATATTTCTGCTATCGATAAGGAAGGTGTAGTTTACCATCTTGTAAATGATATTCCTGAGGAAGACTTTAATATTGAGATGGGTGGTCAGGTTGAGATTATTGGATGGATGTATCAGTACTACAATACTGAGCCTAAAAATGAAGCCTTTGCTAAGAATGGAAAGATTTCAAAAGAAGAAATTCCAGCAGTAACACAGCTATTTACACCGGATTGGATTGTTCGTTACATGGTGGAGAACAGCCTTGGCCGTATTTGGGTAGAAGGACATCCAAATGATTCTCTAAAAGCTGGATGGAAGTATTATCTTGAAGAAGCAGAACAGGAGCCAGATGTTCAAAATAAACTTAATGAGATTCATGCGGAGTATGCAAAGCTTAATCCAGAAGATATCCATTTCATAGATCCATGTATGGGAAGTGGTCATATTCTCGTATATGCATTTGATGTTCTTATGCAGATATATGAGTCAGCAGGTTATTCACAGAGGGATGCAGCTAAGAGCATTTTAGAGAATAACTTGTATGGTTTAGATATCGATGATAGAGCATATCAAATGGCTTATTTTGCTGTCATGATGAAGGCAAGGCAGTATAACAGAAGGATATTATCTGCAGATACACCATGCCATGTTTATTCCATCCAGGATAGCAATAGCATAAATAGAAATCAGCTTAAGTATTTTGGAGCTGATTTAAATGAAATTGAAAAAAATGATGCAATGAACCAGGTAACAAGGTTACTTGATACTTTTAGAGACGCCAAGGAATATGGTTCTATTCTTGATGTAGAAAAATATGATTGGGAGTTGCTTAGAAGGTTTGCTGTTAAGAATAGCGTAGAAGGACAGATATCATTAGATACTATTGGTATTGATGAGACACAGGATCGATTACAGGAGATAATTGCTATTGGGGAGAAAATGGAGAGAAAATATGAGGTGGTCTCAACTAATCCACCATATTTTTCTCCTAGTAAAGGTGGAAAAAAGTTAATAGAGTATGTAACCAAAAATTATCCTAATAGCAAGACAGATTTATTTTCTATTTTTGTAGAAAAAAGCTTGAAAATGTCAATCGGTTCAGGATATGTTGCGATGATAACGCAGCAAGCATGGTTATTTTTGACGAGTTTTGAGAAGCTAAGAAATGAAGTTTTAAATTATGATGTGTGTAATATGGCACACTTGGGTTCAAGAGCTTTTGAAGAAATTGGTGGGGAGGTGGTACAAACTGCGAGCTTTGTACTGGCTAAAAGATATGAAAAAGGGTATAAGGGCGTATACCGAAGGCTAGTGGATGGAACGTCTCAAGATGCTAAAGAGCATATGTTTTTAGAGGGTAAAAATCAATTCTGTATTTCACAGGAGAATTTTGCAAGGATTCCAGGAAAAACTTTTGCATATTGGGCATCAGAAGCTTTGCTTGCAGCTTTTGGTAATAAAATTCTTTATGATGTTGCTAGACCAAGACAAGGTCTTGCCACTACAAATAATGATCTATTTTTAAGACTTTGGACGGAAGTGACATATGGGAAAATAGGATACGGTATGCTTTCGCAAGATGAAGCAATTGCTAGCAATAAAAAGTGGTTTCCGGTAACAAAGGGAGGCACATTTAGACGTTGGTACGGGAATGCCGACTATATTGTAAACTACGAAAATGGTGGAAAAACAATTTGCGATTACATAGATAACACCCCTAATGTTAGGGTTAAATCGAACGGAAGAGTTATCAATAGAGATTTATATTTTCACAAAGGTATGACTTGGTCAACTATAGCCTCGGGTTTGTTTGGAATGAGATATGTTCCAAGTGGATTTATTTTTGAAACAAAGGGCTCTATGTGTTTTACAGAGGACGAAAAGTTATACTATCTTTTAGGATTGTATAATTCTCCAGTAATGCAGTGTTTTTTGCAGATGATATCGCCAACATTAGATTATCATGAAGGCCCTTTAGGTAAAACCCCAGTAAAAATAGAATTAAGACAAGATATTGATGAAAAAGTAAAAGTGGCAATTGACATATCGAAAGAGGACTGGGATTCTAGTGAGACCTCTTGGGATTATCAATGTCACGCTTTGTGTAAAGGAGACACAATGGGAAGATTAATTTCAGATAAATACAAAGAATGGGAAGCTGAGTGTGATAATCGTTTCAATCAGCTTAAGGCAAACGAGGAAGAACTTAATCGTATATTTATAGATATCTATGGTTTACAGGATGAGCTTACTCCAGAGGTAGAAGATAAGGATGTAACTGTTCGAAAAGCAGATTTACAACGCGATATTAAGAGCCTTCTTTCATATGCAGTAGGTTGTATGTTCGGACGTTATTCACTTGATGTAGAAGGTCTTGCTTATGCAGGCGGCGAATGGGATGCAAGTAAGTACAAGACATTTATTCCTGATGCAGACAACATTCTGCCTATCACTGATGAGGAATATTTTGAGGATGATATTGTAGGCCTTCTTGTTGAGTGGCTTAAAAAGGTATACGGCGAAGATACTTTAGAGCAGAATTTAGATTTTATAGCACAAGCTCTTGGAAATAAAGGTAATTCATCACGAGAGATTATTAGAAATTATTTTGTATCCGATTTCTTTAAGGATCATTGCCAAACATATTCAGTTACAGGTTCAGGTAAAAGACCTATTTATTGGCTTTTTGACAGCGGAAAACAGAATGGATTTAAGGCATTGATTTATCTCCACAGATACAATGCTGATACAATTGGAAATTTACGTGTGGATTATCTACATAGAATGCAGCGCGTATATGAATCAGAGATTGGACGTATGCAGGACATGATAGATCATAGTACTAATAGTCGTGAAGTTGGTGCTGCAACAAAGCGTAAAGAAAAGCTTCAGAAGCAGCTCAAGGAATGTCGTGATTATGATGAAAAGATTGGACATTTGGCACTCGCAAGAACAGAACTAGATCTTGATGATGGTGTTAAGTATAACTACAAAAAAGTACAGCTTGGAACTGATGGCAAGCTTTATGAAGTTCTTGCAGACAGCAAAGCTATCATGATGGATGATAAGAAGTTTAAGGACTTCAAAAAGAATTAATTATTGAGGTGAGACAGTGAATAAAACAGCAATCAGAAATTTTGCTATATGGGCAAGAAACAAGTTAATAGCAGATGTTAGTTATAAAGCAGGTCTTATGGGGATTACATCAGAAGGAATTTCTGATGCGCTTTCTCAGTCTACTCTTGATGTAGAGTTTTATGATATAGGAACAGCGGAGCCATATGCCATTCGTGGTGAAGAGATTAAGCAGCGTAAAGGGCTTGTAGATATCATTAGACAGAAAGAGAAAGAATCAGACTATGCAACCGCATATAGCAGTGTGATTGAAGAGGTTGCTTACACATGGTTCAATCGTCTGATTGCTGTACGTTTCATGGAAGTAAATGACTATATGCCCGCGCATGTAAGAGTACTTTCATCAGAAACAGGAAAGCTAGAACCCGATATTGTAACAACTCCTTTTGATGCTGAGTTGGAACTGACTGAAGTTGAGAAACAGCAGATTATTGAGCTTAAAAATGATAATAAACTGGATGAATGCTTTAGGTTGCTCTTCATAAAGCAGTGTAATGTCCTGCATTCTATGCTTCCAAGGCTATTTGAGAATACAAGCGATTATTCAGAGCTACTACTTAATGTGTCATTTGTAGACCAGGACGGTGTAGTCTACCATCTTGTGCATGATATTGAAGAGGATGATTTTAATATTGAAAAGGGGGGCCAGGTAGAGATAATTGGCTGGCTTTATCAGTACTACAATTCAGAGCTTAAGGATGAAACATTTGCTCTTCTAAAGAATAATGTAAAGGTTACTAAAGAGCGTATTCCATCAGCGACACAGTTATTTACTCCAGATTGGATTGTGCGCTACATGGTAGAAAACAGTCTTGGTAGGCTTTGGATTGAGGGACATCCAAATGATTCGTTAAAGACCGGATGGAAGTATTATCTTGACGAGGTTGAGCAGGAAGCTGATGTTCAAGCACAGTTAGATGAAATAAGAAAAGAATATGCAAAACTCTCACCGGAGGATATCAAAGTCATAGATCCATGCATGGGTAGTGGGCATATTTTGGTATATGCATTTGATGTACTTATGCAGATTTATGAATCAGCCGGATATACACAAAGAGATGCTGCAAAGAGTATTCTTGAAAACAATCTTTTTGGATTAGATATCGATGAACGAGCTGCACAGCTCGCTTATTTTGCTGTGTTAATGAAGGCAAGACAGTATAATCGTAGAATCTTAAATGATGGTGCGATTTGTAACGTATATGCTATTAGAGAAAGCAATGGGATTGATATGGCAGCGCTTGAAAGTCTTGGCGAATCAGGTGGAATAGGAGAAAGATTAATTAATGCTTTTGTTGATGCTAAGGAATATGGTTCGATTTTAACACTTGATATTACCGATGCAGAATTAGACGAGTTAGAACGTAAAGTTAGTGAAATAAAAGAAAAAAACAGTTATGAAAATATGTTTGATGCACTAAATAGTGAAGCAATTATTAACGACGTTACGCCTCTAATTCTGCAGGCCAGGAATATGATTCAAAAATATGACGCTGTAATAACAAATCCTCCATACATGGGGAATATGAGTGAGAAACTCGTGGAGTATTCTAAGGAGCATTACTTGAAGTATAGATATGATTTTTATGCCATATTTATAAAAAAGGCAGCCATGATGAAAAATGCATTTGGATTTTCAGCACTTGTTACGGGTGACAGTTGGCTAAGTTTATCAAGTTATATTTCAATGAGAAAAGAAATCCTATCGACAGAATCATTTGAAAGTATATTGCCTTTAGGAGCTGATGCCTTCGAGGCAGGCTTTGGTACAGTAGCGTTTGTGTTTAGAGACAAGATTGAAAAATACAAAACTACTTATGTTGATTTATCTAATATAAGTTCAAAGAGTGACTGTATTACAGAAAAAGATTATAATGATAAGCTTTTCATTCATGATAATGAGATATTTTTGGATACAGAAGGCTCAGAATTTACATACCCTTGTAGCGATAAGGATTTAAAAATTTTGAAAGGTAAAACATTAAGTGACGAGTTGATTCCTAAGGCTGGGTTAGTAGCCGGGAATAATGATCTTTATTTAAAACTTTGGTATGAAGTTAATGATTTTGATTTTAATAGAACAGCAGAGAGTGTAGAGCAGATTACTCATAAAGATTGGATACCACTTCATAAAGGTGGTGGATATAGAAAGTGGTATGGAGTACATGAATATGTAATTTCCTTAAAAAAAATGATTAGTGATCGTACGAAGAATAAAGCTATTAGAACTGGCGATCCGGATTATTTTTTTAAAGAGGGTATAACATGGTCGACGTTATCAAATAAATTTGGATTACGAAAAAGTCCTAAAGGATTTGCATATAATACAAAAGGCTCTATGTGCTTTGCAAAACATGGAAATATTGATTATTACCTTGGATTGATGAATTCAGTAGTGGCGTCTTATTTTATCAAGATAATAGCACCGAACTTAGATTTTAATAGTGGTACAGTAATTAAAATACCTTGTAAACTAGATAAGGAAGAAGAGGTAGAACAAATTACTGAGATGAATGTAAGTCTTTCAAAAGAAGACTGGGATTCGTTTGAAACTTCGTGGGATTTTAAAAAGCATCCTTTAATTTAGAGGGGAGTGTTATTTTGAATATAGAAGATTTTAAGCTCCTTAGAAGAAAAGACATATATGAGTTTCTTCAAGGAAATGGACCGGATTTAATTACATATAATGGTAAAGAATATGGAATGCCTTATTATACTGGAACTGAGTTACATAATATGTGCATCAATTTTGGAATGACAGAAATACCATGTGGTAGTCGGTGGGAATATATATCGGCACTAATGGATTTTGCAATAGAGAATAATCGAACAGAAGAATTTTTAAAGTATATATTTTGTGAAGATAGATTTGAAAATCTTAGAGAACTAGGGACACTTGAGGAAATTGACACAGTATATAAAATGATATTTCCGAAGGCAATCGAGTATATTAATGATTTAATCAAGATGTCTAGGCATGAATTACAGTATATTAATGGACATTTTTACATTAACGAAATAGGAAAGAAAGTTAAAATAGATACTCCAAAGTTTGATGTATATTCATTGTCATATGTACAAGGATTGAAAGAGAGATGTAATAAAGATCTTAGTGAAGGAAATTATGATAGCGTTGTAACAAAATCACGAACCTTGATGGAGGAAGTATTAGTTCAGATTTTGGAAGATAATAAAGAGGATATAGTTTCAAAGGGGGATTTAATAAAACTCTATAATCAAGTTAAAACACTATATGGAATGAAACAATCGAAAGAATATGATGCAAGAGTTAATAGTTTACTTGGCGGACTTGAGAAGATTGTACATGCAGTTGCTGAAATGAGAAATGCTAATAGTGATGCACATGGAGTAGGTTCAAAAAGAATTAATATTCGAGAATCTGAAGCAAGATTAGTTATGAATGCATCAATAACTTTCTGCGAATACATGATATCTGATCATAAAAAGAAAGAATAAAAGGATGATTTGTTTATGGCAGAGCTAAATTTAAAACAAATAATAGATAGGCTTAACACTGAGTTTACAGGCGAAACACGTAAGCTTGTTTTTTGGTATGACGATAAGGCTGAATTTGAAGAAGATATGGATTTAGTTGAACTTGATAATGCCAAAGTATATAAGCTTGAAAAGGATAATCAGTTTTATACGAAGTATTTCCTTGAGAGGGAGGATACAACAACTAATTATCTTATATACGCACCATTTCCAAAGCCAGAAATAAAGGATAATCATCTGGAAGATACGATGCTTTATTCTAAGAGATTCTTTGCAGATAGAGCTTCCTTGCTTTCAGTGGATTTGGGAATTGAAGAAAAATATAAACATGTAATAGAGAAACACATTAAGTTCTTTGCTAATAAGGATAGAACACAGCGTTTTTATGACCTTGAGATTGAGAACTTCAATGAAGAGAACATCCTAGTAGGGTTATTGAGCGCTGTATGTAAAACCAGAACATGTTCTTTTGAAGAGGTGGTTCGTATTGTTATCACAGAGGGAGATGTTGAAGATAATAAGTACCTTGAGGAAATGGATAAATATGAGCTTCTTGGAGCTTTCTGGAAACTTTGTGAGCAGCAATTCGGCTATGTAGACGCAGATCCTTCTTTGGAAAGGCTAATAGTTACTCTATTTGTAACATACGCTGCAAGATATCTACAGGGCGAAGTTCCAGCATCTTGGCGAAGTTTTGTATCTATGAAGCAGGGAAATGTAATAGCATTTCTTGATAACCTGATGAATAGTGTTCTTTACAAAGAAGATTATGATAGATTATCTACTCATGTAGCAAAAGGTCTTAAAGTAGAAGACAATTTAGCAAAATACAACCCAGAAGATATTGTTCACCTAGATGCTTTTTCATATGTTGATGAACTGATTCTTAAGTGGATTACTGAACGCTTAATATCAGAGGATGTCGGAGCAAAGCTTGATGAAATGGATTTGCTTCAAATATGCGATAAGCGTTCAAAGATGCATTTTGGAGAGGTTTATGAGAATGCCTATGAAATGCTTGAGAATGCATTAACCATTGTAAATGCTGCAAATTATGGCGGTAGTGATGATATGAAGAGCATAGTGAAAAAGTATGAATCTGAAGATTGTCTGATTGATATGGCGTATAGAAAATTCTACTTTTACTATGATCAGATTGAAGACACAACTGGCTACGAGGAGCTGCAGACTCTTGTAGAAAATATTTATACCAACGAGTATCTTAACGACTTAATTCCAAGATGGAATACTGCATTCTGCGGAGAGGATGGTCTTGTAGTTCTTCCATTACAGCGCAATTTCTACAATGGATTTGTAAATCAGTCAAAAGAAAGAACTGTTGTTATTATTTCAGATGCGATGCGATATGAGGTTGGTAGAGAATTATTTAATCAAATGAAGGATGATCCCCGCTGTACGGCTAAGCTTTCGCCTATGATGAGTTCATTGCCTTCATATACAAGACTTGGCATGGCTGCACTTTTACCGCATAAGACTCTTGAAATGAGAGATGATTATGAAGTTTATGCTGATGATGTGCTTTGTAACGATTTAGCCGGTAGACAGACGGTGCTTCAGGGGCATTGCAAGGATAGCATCTGTGTACAGTTTGATGATATCAAAAATCTTAAGAAAACAGATTTAAGAAATATCTTTACCGGTAAACAAGTTGTTTATGTATACCATAATCAAATTGATGCCAGAGGTGATAAGGCAAATACAGAGGATGAGGTATTTGTTGCATGTGAAGAGGCACTTAAAGAGATCTCAGACTTGATAAGAAAGATTTCTACAAATGCAAATACATACAGATTCATAGTCACATCAGATCATGGCTTCGTTTATAAGAGAGAGAAGATTTCTGAGAGTGATAAGATTGGCGGTGTGAACGGAAAAGATGCTTGGATTAACCGTAGGTATATCGTATCTAAAAGTGCTATTACAGAAGATGGTGTAGCAAATATAGGCTTAGGATATGTGCTCGGATATGAGGATGACAAGGTTGTTTCATTCCCAACAAGCAGCAATGTATTCAAGGTTTCTGGTGGAGGTCAGAACTTTGTTCATGGTGGTTCATCACCACAGGAAATGATTATTCCGGTACTTGATATCAAGATGGAACGTGGCCATATGGAGACAAAGCCTGCATCAATCAGCCTTGTAAGTATGGTGCAGAAGATAACAAATTTGATTACTGGTATGGACTTTATTCAGTCAGAGCCAGTTAGCGATACTGTAAAAGAAACAACTTATCGACTTGTATTTATGTCTGAGGATGATGAACGTATTTCTAATGAGAATATTTATGTGGCCGATAGCAGGGAACCTGATTCTGCAAAGCGTATATTTAGATTGAGATTTAATTTTAAAAATCAAAAATATGACAAAAATAAGCAGTATTATTTAGTAGTGATAGATGATAATACGGGATTAGAATTATTTAGACATCCAGTTATTATGGATTTAACATTCGCAGATGATTTTGGGTGGTAATAAATAAAGTTTTAATGAGGAATAAGGGTATGGAGTATAACATTATTAAAGCAGGGACACCTAACATCAATGAGCAATTTGAAAAGCTATTGAAAATTACATTCAATGACTACGACAAATTGCTAGAAAAATTTACAAAGCAGGAGTTTGATGAGTTAATTCGATATGATATTTTAAGGATTGCTGCCACCTATTATGGGCAGATGGACAATGCTTATCAAAAGAAGATCGTTAGAGCATATGAGAAGTATTTTGAGCTAGAAAAATTAACAGGATTTTTTGACAAGGAATATGATGAATCTTTGGATGAGGAATTGTATATTCCACAATCAATTGCTCTAATAGAGAAGCTGCGTGATTCTAAATACATAAAACTTGTATATGAAGCTATTTTCTTTACAAGTACTAAGCTCATTAAATCAATATGTGAATCTACTGACGTATATGGTAATGCTCTGCTAATGATTAATGCTACATATTTCACGGCGCTTGCATATACTGTTCACGCAAATTTTGAATACAGAGAAGATTTTAAGGTTCTCTACGATTGTGAAAATTTCGATAAATTTTTAGATGGATTAAAAGCTTCATCTGCTAGTCCAGAGTCTTTAAACTTTAATATAGAAGAGCAGCGCGAATTTGTAAAAAAATATAAGTTCAATATAGCACCTACAAGTTTTAACCGTTCATTTTCTATAAACAAAATTAAGGAAGTCAATAATCTACCATATAATGATGATTATTTAGATCTTATTGAAATTGATGAATTTGAAGATGATGATCTTGAAGAACTTGTAGAGTTAGAAGACGACGATCTTGATGAAATCATCGAAGATGATGGAGAAGAAGATAATGATTTCGATGAAGATGAGGTAATTTTAGGTGATGATTTCGATGAAGATGAGGATAATTTAGAAGAAAATTTTGATTCAGAAGACAGCTCACTAAGTGGTGAAAAGGAACAAAAGTCTCATGAGAAAGATGAATTCATAAATCTAAGAATAAATAATGTACCAGAATTTATTCTCAGAAAGAGCCATTTAACTATTATAAAGCAACGAAAAGTTAATGGATTTACATGTTACTTTACAACGAAAAAAGATGAGACTGATATATATGTTTTAATATTCCAGGCAGATGATGTATTAAGTAGCATTACAGATGATTCAGAAGAATGGACAAATTTGAATCATTCTATTTACCAGGTGGCTTACTCTTTAAGACGTGAATATTCTAGCATCTATATGATTTATATCATTGATGAAGATGCGTTTAATATTCCTATACAGGCAATAGAAGCCAATCGCGTAAATGGTAGAAAATACGTATTCAGGCCTGAATCTGCTATAACATTTATAAATGGTGTACAGCAAACTGTTGGCATTCAGGATAATGAGAATATTGATCCAGTAAGAACATGGGGAAAGATACTTGAAGCTGTTCATTTGACAGGTTGTTTAACTGAGACATATCTAAAAAGAAATGTAGAAAACTATTTATCAGGAGATAGATTTGATTCGCATTACCTGATTGATGAAGACTACAAAAAAATGTCAGTATCTAAAGTTCCATTGATTAAGTGGGTTAAGTCGTTAAGCTCCTCAGATTTTAGGGAGTTTTGTTTTGATGGAATGAAGATGGACTTTGGCCAAATTAATCTGTTTTATGGCGCTAATGGTTCTGGTAAAACTTCTGTGCTGGAAGCTATTGAATTTGCCCTGACAGGTGAAATACGTCGAATAAAAGATTTTAACAAGAAAATGGATGTGTTGCGCCATGTTCCTACTGTCTATGTATACAATAGGGAAGCTGGTGTAGAACGTTTCACACCAAGGGATTCAGCTAAGAATTCAAAAGAAATTGAAAGAGTATGGTATGGTGTTCCATCAGGACGTAATAAGACAACATTGAATCAGAATTTTGGAAGATTCAATGCGTTTGATTCAGAGGCGGCTTATAAGTTTATTCATGAATCTGATAACACTGATTCTAGCTTTGCCGTTATGTTTGGCAACTTGTTATTTGGTGACGATGTTGTTGATTATGAAAAGAAATGGACAAGATACAAAAAAGCTTTTGAAGAATCCTTTGATGATATTAGAGAAAATCTTGACAATGCCAGAACCATGAAAAGAATCTATGAGGATTCGTTAAAGCATGCAGATAGAACTAATCACTCAGGTGAGATCGAGCAAATTTTACCAAAGACATTTTATAAAAAATTAGAAGAAATACCGAAGAAGGGTATTGAACGATATAAGAAGATACAGAGCGATTTTGAACTAACGGGCAAATACTGTCGAGTTCTTAACCGATATGAGCAAAATGAAGATAAGCTCGGTAATATTCTGAAACATATTGAGCAAGTGAAGTTGGATAATGCTGATATTGAAAGTAAGAAAGCTAAATCTAATGAGGCTATCCAGCTATTTATGTCAAAAATACAAGGCGTAAAGACTCATTCTTTTGAAAACGATAAGGCCATTTCTGCAATTGAGAATGGTGCTACTTTGTTAAAAAATAAAAGTGAAGAATGGGAAGATGTAAAAAGAATATTATCTGATCAAAAAAGTATTGCAATGCTTTCTGAATTGTTAGAAGAGCAAGAGCATATAAATAATTTACTTGAGCTTATTAATACCATAGAACGATATCCAAAAGTTGTTAATTTCCTGAAAATGCCTTCGTTTGATAATCTGTCAGAAGAAGACTATGAAAAATATTCTGAAGAACTGGATTCTTTAACTAGTAAAAAGAAGGATTTAGAGCTGGAATACACTCTTAAAAAAGCTAGATTCTCTTCTGAAGAACAGAATTATATTGAATTGCGCAAAATAGGGCAGCAGTTGATTCATGATGAGAAATGTCCATTGTGTGGTACAAAGCAAAAATCTAAGGATGCACTATTAGAATTAATCCAGAATGCAACGGCTCAGACTTCAGAAAAAGATGGCATGGACGCGCTTATTGAAGAAATTCAAACATTAGAGCATAAAATAGCGGATATTTCTCATAAGCTTTCTCAGGATGATTTGGTTGCTGAAGCAAAAAGTACAATCTATAAAATTGCTGATGATTTAATCCTTATAAAAGACTATTTTACAGATGATGATTACTCAAGTTTAGCTAAGTTGTTAGACAAAAAAAAGGATTTAGTTAAGAAAGAAATAGAGATAAAAGCTCAGATACAGGTTTTGAATAGTCAGGGATTTTCTGAGAAAAATATCTCGTATTGCAAAGATTTTGAAGAAAATGATTCTGTCTATAAATCGTTCAAGGAATCTAATGAAAAGTCATTTGAAGCTTACATTACTAAGTTAATGGCTGACAATGAATCTCAGAGAAGGAAATTAGAGGATACTAAGGATAAGCTTTCACAAGAGATTATAGACTTAGAGCATAATATTGAGATTGAAAAGAATAATATCTCACAATATGACTTACAACTTGAAACTTCTAATTTAGATAAACTTAATGATATCTTGCAGTCTATTGAAATGGTAAAAGAAGCCTTTGACCTAAACAGTGAGATATCTCTTAAGGAATGGCTGCTAGTGTACAATTCTGCTTCCGATAAAATTGATTTAGAGGTTGAAAGATTAGAACGTGCTAGCATGGTTGAATTTGAAGAACAGCAATTACGTGATTATACTGCGGCTGTTAATCGATTGACACCGCAGTTAGAACGTTGTTCTAAAGCAGTTGCTGCATTTGAAAAAATGCCTTCATTATCATCATTTGTTGAGGGAAAGATTAAAGATAATATAAGTAATATAAGTACTTTCTTTACTCAAATGCACCATTCAGACGATTTTAGGGAGCTCGGAGTGGATGAAGAAGGTATATATGCTATTCGTGGTATTAATGACTCCATGGCAAGAACATATGAAATGAGTACAGGTCAAAGAGCTACTATAGCATTTGCTACAATGCTTTCATTGTACATAGCCGCAGATACTGCTCCTAGATTTCTTTTGTTAGATGAACCTCTTGCAACCATGGATAAAGATCAGGTAAGGCATGTACTTAAGATGTTAGCTGATTTTGCTAAAGGTGGTACTCAGATATTCTTTACAACTGCAAACGGCGAGATGATTGCTGAATTTAAAAATGCATTCAGTAAAACTGATTTTGACTATAAAGAGTATGAATTCCAAAAGAGAAGCAACACATCGGTCCGAATTATAGAGCATTCAATTAATGATGTGCCTACTATAGAAGATTTATCTAGAGATGATATCATCTTAGATTTCTCTCAGATGGAAGAAATTAGAAATATTCTTACTAGAAATCAGAAAAAGCTTTTATCTACAGAAGAACTTGAAGAAATGCATTCATTAGCACAAGATAATAATAATCTAAACGATGCTCCAACCGCAGATAATATTTCATCCTTTAAACAAATGTTAATAGGGGATGAGTTAAATGTATTAAATGCTGTTTTAGAAGCAACAACTGTATCATCTGATAAGTTGGGAGCTTTGGCATCTGCATATAATATTCAGGAGATAGTTGATGGCATAAATAGTAAAGCTGTAGATTTTTACGGTGAGACTATTATTGATGATAACAACGATACTCCGGTTATTTATGAGGATTATTTGCAAGACATTAAGAGTTTATTAAAGTAAGGATGGAAGTCTGCTATGGAAAATTCCAGAGGACCTATTAGGACGTACAAAAATATAATGAAATCTTTGGGACAGGGAACTGTTCCTACAGAGGGGCTTGGCTATATAGCTGTTGGAAGAGAAAAGGAATTAGAAACCCTTCTAAGAGATATGGAAGACTTGGCTGATGGAGGAACTTCTTTTAGATTTATAGTTGGTGGTTATGGAAGTGGTAAGACTTTTCTTCTACAAACGATTAAAGAGAACGCTGTAAAGAAGAAAAATATGGTTGTCGCAAATGTAGATTTGTCACCAGAGAGAGGTTTGCTAGGAAATAATACGAGAAAAAAGGGTTTGGCAACCTACAAAACTTTGATGGAAAATGTTTCAAATAAAACTAATCAAAGTGGTCACGCCCTCAGAAAGATTTTAGATGAGTGGGTTTCAAAAACTATAAGTCGAGCAGTTGTAGATTATTCTGAACAACGAATAACTGAACTAAACCCTGAGGAATATTCTTATCAATTCATGCTAAAGGAATGTGATTTATTCCAGGACATGAAAGAAGGATTTGCTTTCTTTGCAGCATTAAAGCTTTATTGGCAGGGAGTACGTGAAAATGATTTTGACAAGAAAGAATGTGCATTAAGATGGTTTTATGGTCAGTATGCAAATAAACAAGAAGTTAAGAAAATGACTGGAATTAGCTCTATGGTCGATGATGAAAATTGGTTTGATATCATCAAATTATGGGCAAAGTTGTTTACGCTTGCTGGGTATAGTGGCTTTTTAGTCCTTATAGATGAGTTGGCCTATGTTTATAATACTTCATCCAAAACAGTTCGTCAGAAAAATTACGAAAAAATCCTGTCGATGTACAATGACTTATTGCAAGGCGGAGCTACAAATCTAGGAATAATAATGTCTGGAATTCCAGATAGTATCTATGATAAAGATAAAGGATTATATAGCTACGAGGCATTACGCTCTCGATTAAGTACAGGGTCATATATTGGTGGCGATGTAGTTAACATGATGACTCCTATTG
Source organism: Pseudobutyrivibrio sp. 49 (assembly GCF_900100545.1). Taxonomy (GTDB): domain Bacteria; phylum Bacillota; class Clostridia; order Lachnospirales; family Lachnospiraceae; genus Pseudobutyrivibrio. The sequence goes on along the minus strand of NZ_FNDP01000004.1, from coordinate 170,237 downwards.
TAAAGGTTATACCTTTGACAAAAGAAGAAACTTTTATTTTGATGGAGCACTTAGTTTATATTCATTCACAGATATATAATTATACTTCAGATATTTCTGATGATGAGTTGCTTGATTTTATAAAGTATGCTTATATGAAAAGGGAAACTATAGCAATAACCCCAAGAACAATGATACGAGATTTTGTAAATATTCTTGATTCTCATTTGCAAAATAAAAATGAAGATTGGCATAGTCTTATTACTAACTATCAATTTGTGGCAGATGATCAAATTGAGTTTGAAGAGGTATTTGATTAGTTTTTAGGCGATGCTAGGAGGCTTGAAGATGTTTGATTTTATGAAAAAGAATGGCACACAAGAGGATGACCTTTTTCCAGTGGATAATTTTGTTGGAACCATTGAAACTGAATCTGAAACAGCAGTAGAACCTGAGGCTGCAGCAGAAGTGGAAGAGGCTGATGATAAGGTCGATAATGACATTCTTAATGCGAAACTTAGAAGATGTTTTGATGGAAAGATAGTGCGTAAAGATTTAACAAAACACATTAAGGAAGGTGCAAATGTACCAGTTTACGTATTAGAGTACCTTTTAGGTCAGTATTGCAATTCAGAAGATGAGAATATAATTAGTGAGGGAGTGGAAAATGTTAAAAGAATACTTGCTAATAATTATGTGAGACCAGACGAGGCACAAAAAGTATTATCAGCACTTAGAGAACGAGGTGCATATACTGTTATTGACAAAATCTCAGTTAATTTGAATATTAAAAAAGATAGATATGAAGCAGAGTTTTCAAATCTTGGAATAAAAGGAATTCCTATTGAAAATGAGTATCCTAAACTTTATGACCGTTTGTTATGTGGCGGTATTTGGTGTATTGTTCAGCTTGATTATGATTATGTGGAAGAAGATAGAGAGTATGGTCCAATTCAAATAAGAAAACTCACACCTGTTCAGATGCCACATATAGATATGGATGAGCTTAAAGAAGCCCGCAAGTCCTTTACGAAAGATGAATGGATTACTGTGCTTCTTAGATCCACAGGTATGGAAGCAAACAAATTGCCAGATAGAGCTAAGTGGTTGCTTTTAGCTCGTATGTTACCTTTGGTTGAAAATAATCTTAATATGTGTGAGCTAGGACCTCGTTCTACAGGTAAGTCACATTTATATAAAGAAATTTCACCAAACTCTATACTTGTTTCAGGTGGACAAACAACAGTCGCAAACCTTTTCTACAATATGGGAACAAAAACTGTTGGTCTTGTAGGAATGTGGGATTGTGTTGCATTTGATGAGGTGGCCGGAATTACATTTAAGGATAAAGATGGAGTCCAGATAATGAAAGATTACATGGCGTCTGGTTCTTTTGCACGAGGTAAAGAAGAAAAGGCAGCTTCTGCGTCTATGGTTTTTGTTGGTAATATTAACCATGATGTATCTGTGCTTCTTAAGACATCTCATTTATTTGAGCCATTTCCTGATGCAATGGCCTATGATACAGCGTTTCTAGATCGTATGCATGGTTACATTCCAGGTTGGGAAATTCCAAAATATAGACCAGAGCACTTTACAGATGACTATGGTTTTATTACTGACTACCTTTCAGAATTCATGAGGGAGATGAGAAAGGAATCTTACGGTGATTCATTAGATAAGTATTTCCATCTTGGCTCAAATTTAAATCAGCGTGATACTATAGCTGTTAGGCGATTGGTAGATGCATTTGTTAAGCTTTTATATCCTAATGGTGATTATACTAAGGATGATATTGCAGAAATATTAGATATATCTCTTGAGTTACGTCGTAGAGTAAAAGAGCAATTGAAGAAAATTGGTGGAATGGAATTCTACGATGTTAATTTTTCATATATTGATAATGATACATTCGATGAACATTTTGTAGGTGTAAAGGAATCAGGTGGTGGAAAAATTATCCCAGACGGAATCGTTAATGCTGGTCATATTTATACGATAGCTCGTGGTAAAAATGGTATTATCGGCGTCTTCAGACTTGAGAGTCAAATGTTACCTGGAAATGGAAAATTTGAGAAGAAAGGTTTTAGCCTTGATAAGGATAGTAAGAGTTCTGCAGATACAGGTTTTTCTTATTTAAAACTCAATGGTAATAAAATTAGTCATTCAATCAGTACTACCACGAAAGATTATATAATTGATTACCAGGATATTCAGGGATTAGGCATGACAAAAAATATTGCACTGCCAACATTAATTGCTATATCTTCTATAGCCCTTAACAAGCCTACAGTAGCTGGCTTGGTTGTTATTGGCGAAACAACAATCTCTGGAACTATTAATAAAGTCGAAGATTTGGCAGCAATATTACAGGTATGTGTGGATTCAGGAGCGAAGAAGGTGCTTATACCTATTAGTTCCGCCGCAGATTTTGGTGCTGTACCAGCTGATTTATTATCTGCTGTTCAGCCAGTATTTTATAGTACACCGGAAGAAGCAGTATTTAGAGCGTTAGGGGTAGACTAACATGAATAATAATTATCCTGTTATAACATTATGTGGAAGTACCAGGTTTAAAAATGAATTTATAGAAGTTCAAAAGAGGCTTACATTAGAGGGCAACATTGTTATCAGTGTTGGCCTCTTTGGTCATTCTGGGGATCAAGAAGTCTGGGAAAATATGGATGAGGGAACCCTAACTAAGACCAAGGAAATGCTTGATGATATGCATAAGCGTAAGATAGACATGGCTGATTCTATTTATGTTATTAATGTTGGTGGATATATAGGAGAAAGCACCAGATCCGAAATCGAGTATGCAAAAGTTCACGGCAAAAAAGTAATGTATTTGGAGGAAATGTAATGATTGAAGTCGTGACGGATGAACATTCCGAAACTATAACGTCTTTGTTTAAAGAAGCAAAGAAAGAAATAAAGATAATAAGCCCTTTTTTATCAAATAAGACAGCTGACTTTTTATGTGAGGCTGCTAACAAAGGGATAGCATGTTCTTTTATCACAAGATTTTATCTTCAAGATTTTTTAGACGGATCTAATACACTTGATGGTTTGCAAAGTATGTTAGATTCTGGGGTAAAATTATATGCTGTTATTGGTTTACATACAAAGCTATATTTATTTGATGAAGATGACGCAATTGTAGGAAGTGCTAATTTTACCGAAAGTGGCTTGTCCAGAAATATTGAACTATCAATACATTTTAACGAAGAAGCAGCTATTGAAGACTTGCAGGAATATTTTGATGATATTTCTACTAGAGTAAATGTTGCTGAAGATGGATGTATTACACAAGAAATGCTTGATGACTTTAAGTTAAGATACCAAAATCAGAAAGAATCAAAATCAAAACTGGATGGTGGAAAACATATCGTTGCTCTTGTTAAGGGGGCAGCCCTTGATAAAAGAGCAAAACAAATAAAAGAAGATATCAACGAGGCATTTAGGGAAATTGATAATAATACATCAGAACGACTTACAGATCCCGTTTATTCTGCACTGGGTGGAGAAACTTCTATAGTATCGCATAAAAGTCTAAGAAATATAATTTTAAAATTCTCAGCATCAGCAAAAAAAAGAGCGAATGGTGATGAACCTATGTATATGCACGCTTTTGTCGATAATGGAAAATCTGTATATATTTCAAATTTTTCCGTAACAAGATTAAAGAGTGCTAAAACTATAGAAGAAGGTGACGAAACTTTCTTCTGCGTTCACTCTTATGACAAGACAGGCAAAGAATGTCCTGTAATTGTAGGTAAAGGGTATTTTAGAGCGTTTAGTTCAAATAATGATGCACGAAAAAAAGCATGGATTAAGCAATATGATTGGCTTGAGGAATATCCAATTTATTGTGTTATTTCAGAAGCAAAAGTTATAGATGCTCCGGTTAATTGTGGTATTCCTCTTCGTGAAGTGATAGATAATCTAGGATATAAGACATACATGCACACTAGAGATAATCCGGATAAGTATCCAAAAGAAAGAGTAGCAAAAGCTCATGGGCAGCAAGCTATGCTTGCTTTGTCTCCGGAAGCAAAGGAGTACATTGATGAACGTTTAGAAACACTAGGAATGCAATATGGATGGAAAATATATAAATCTGAATAAGTAAAGAATATAGGTACACGAATGGAGGATACTGTTGAGTGTCCTCTTTTTTGTTATTAAAAGATTAGTCACATTAATTTGTTAATATAAATGTATCCGTTACTGAAGGTTAAAATGGGGTAATTGTTGTATGGATACTAATTCTGAAGTTGGATTAATAATTGATAAGTTTAAACGTGATGTATTACGTGAAAAATACTATCTTCAGGAAGAAGGTGGCCGTAGGTATAAGCTTGTCAATGGAAGGCTTATAGGTCAGAAGAACGACTATAGTACATATAGTTTTGAGATGGAGGCTGAATTAAATCTTCCAGATGATGCGCCTATTACATTGACTGTGGGAAAGGAAGTTGTAAAAGGCGTTGTTTTCTTATGTGAAGGATTCCAGATTATTGTTAGTATCACAAAGAATTTTGGAAATGCAATTGGGCAGGCATTCGTTGGTGTTGAGCCTTGGGCATTACTTGAAGGCATAGTAGATCAGCTAGAGACTATAACTACAGCAGATAAATTAGTTATCAAGCTGTTGCAAGAAGGACCAGAGTTGGCAACAAATAAACCTATATCTATGGTTCCCAAGGGACAAGATGCTGCTGTAGAGATGGCAATTGATAACGATATAACTGTTATTTGGGGCCCTCCTGGCACAGGTAAAACCTATACTATGGCACAAATTGCAATTCATTCATTGTTGAACAGGGAAAGAGTTTTAGTTGTTTCGCATAGTAACATTTCAGTGGATGGTATTGTAAAACAAACAGCTTCACTCATTAGAGATTTGCAAGGTGATAAGCTCTTAAAAATGGGTGCTATTCTTAGATATGGTTATGTAAGGGATGAAGAGCTAGCAAAAGATAATGATGTTGTGGCCTACAATTATGCGGTAGAAAATAATCAGACTTTAAAAAATGAATATGAAAAACTAAGGAAAAAACGAGATCATCTGGTTTTATCGGGAAAATATAATACTGCTGAAGGGGTTAAAGTTGAGCAAGAACTAAAGGATATTAGGAAAAAGATTCGAGAAGAAGAAAAGCTTTATGTTAAGAATGCTCTCATGGTAGCGACTACTATTTCAAAAGTCACTATGGATAAGCTATTCGAAGATAACAAGTATTCTGTTGTTATGTTTGATGAGGTGAGTATGGCTTATATGCCTCAGATTCTCATAGCAGCAAAACATGCTTATTCAAGACTAGTCCTCGTTGGAGACTTCAGGCAGTTGGCTCCTATAGTTCAATCTAATGTTAAGGAGACGTTAGGAAAAGATGTATTTTCATATCTTGGGATTGAGGATGACAGATCTATGCATGCGCATCCTTGGCTTGTCATGTTGAATGAGCAGCGACGTATGTACCCTGATATCTCGGCATTTGCCAATGAATATGTTTACAATGACTTGTTAACTGACCATGAGTCTGTAGTAGAGAATAGGCAGGAAATAGTTGATAATCCTCCATTTAACGATGAATCAATAAATCTAATTGATTTAGCTGGAACATATTGTGCCTGCATGAAGAATAATGACAACTCCAGATTCAATATTGTGAGTGCGATTATTTCGTTCCTTTTGGCATTGGAAGCAGAAAAATATAACACAAAGTCAGTTGGTATCATTACTCCTTACGCTGCTCAGACAAGATTAGTTAGAGCAATGATTCAGGATTACAGAGAATCAAAAGAAACAGATATTTCTTGTGCAACTGTACATCAATTTCAAGGATCAGAGCGAGATGTTATTATTTTTGATGCAGTGGAAAGCTATCCGTCTACAAGGGTAGGTTTTTTACTCGGCAAGAGCTTTAATGCGGTTACCAGACTAATTAATGTAGCAGTTACCAGAGCTCGAGGAAAGCTTGTTGTTGTGGCAAACGCAAAATACTGGAACAAGCGCTTCGGAAAATCTGATCATGTTTTATATAAGCTTATAGAGTATTTGCAGAAGAAAGGTAATGTAGTTTCATCTAATGAGCGTAGACTTCAAGATTGCCTAAGTCGATTACCTGAGACTAAGCAGATTCAAAACTATATGGATGCTGTGTATGCCATGGATGATTTATGCACAGATATTGCAAAAGCAAGGAAACAAATCGTTATTTCTATTCCTGATGGTGAGCTTGATATAGAAACTGAGGCAAATATATTTGATGCGCTAATCGATGCAAAGATGAATGGGATTAAAATACTATGTAAATCGAAAGATATTGATTCTTTACCAGATAATTGGAAGAAAATTAGTGTGCCTTCGGATAATGCTGTATTTCCATTGATTCTCATCGATGACAAAGTAATGTGGTATGGATTGCCTAAGTCTAAAGGTACTTTCAGAGATGGTACATCTGAATCTTATGTTGTGTGTCAAACTATTTATAGAATATCAGGAAGTCATACAATTGAATTAATCAAGGCGTTTTCTGATTTAGAATTGCAAGTCTATGATGGATCACGAACTGCTATTCAAAATGCAAAGAGCATTAAGAATACAACAAGTACAGATGGAGTTAATGTAGTATATGTTGAAGACGAAGCGGGTATGGCTGACTATGTACATAATAAGCTTAGATGTGCTAAATGCGGTTCACCTATGAATCTTACTAGAAGCCGTTCAGGTAAATGCTTTTTGAAATGTTCATCTAAGGGATGTGGCGAAACTGCTTTATTAGATAAAGATGTAGCTAATGCTTACTTGAATAAAAATAATGTTAAATGTAGCAAATGTAATTGCATGCTTCAGGCCGGAGTGAGTAAGTATGGTTTGTATGTAAAGTGTAGTAATGGGCATTTCTTCAAGCCAGATGAGGTTTAGTGGAGGTGTATTATGCTTGATTTTTGGGATAGAGCTTGGTTAGTACGTTCATCGTTGATTCATGAATATTACGAACAGAAGAGAAAAGAAGAATCTAGATGGGAAGAATATTGCAGTAAAACTGTACAAGAAATTCTTAGCGACTGCACTATAATGACCAAAAAGTTGGATGATTTATTAAAGCCACAAACGGGTATACATTTGCACCCAGATTTGAAAACGGGGATAATTTGTCTACCATTATATGGATTTTACTTGGTTATGGGCGATGGAAAAAAGCTTACCCAGGATCAAGATTATATAGTTCAAAGTATTTTTAGCAGTTTCAGAAGAGATATACCGTTTTCATATTCAGACTATATGGATGCGATTAATTCGGATAATAAAGCGCGCCAGGAGCTTTTAGATATTGTTGGTGTTTCTGAAGATAAGGCAGGGAAATTCTGGATTCAATTTTTTAAAACTGTGTATCGAACTGATGCTGATGAAAGTGTTTTAAGTGATTTTTTACATCCATTTGATGACTTAACAATGAAATTCTCTGCATTAAGTGGTCAACCGGAGTCTGCGTTAGTTCCTATCTTGCAGTTATTCTATTTAAGACTTCGTTTACAAATTGAGAATTGCAGATCGTTACCAGATGATAAAATAGATTTATATGGTGATAAAACATACAAAGAACATTACCAAATATACAAGCAAGAAATGATGGATGTTCTCAACTTAACAATGGATGAAGACGACGAAGATTTGAACCCAAGGGGGTTCTTTAAGCATTTTACAGCGGGGATAATATATCAGCTTATTTCCAGAAGCACATTTAATAAAGAAAAGAAAATAGAAATCACGCAAGAGACATTTGATGACCTTGAAATAATTTCATTTTATACGGCTAACTTGTATGAGTATCCTAATATTCCTGACGGACAGATGACTATGTTTGAGCTTAATGCACATTTATATACTGATCCTCGACAACCACTTGGCTGGGAAATGCTGTTAAGAGGAGCAAGCACTTTTGCAGAGAAGAAAGGTGATAAGGATAAGGTTGATAAGGTATCTCATGCGGTGGTTAACTTCTTGACTAGTTTAGAAAATCATTTAGTAGATAAATATAAATTTACCGGGCTTGGTTCAGTGGCGCAGATTTATACAGCATATGTATTAAGCCTCGTAGTTAATGAAAAAGTATCGATGCCATTCATAGATGAAAATAATAAGATACTATACACCGAGCCACCACTTTCAGCAGACGTTATGAAACAGCGAAATGGGGTTGGGCTCAATACAAGTATATATTCAAATGAAACAAATGCTAAACAAGCAGATTACGCGAACAAAGTTGATGTTAAAGATAGCTCTTCAAATACTAATAATTCATTTTGGTTATATTTCCTATCTGTAATTGCAATTATTGGTATAGTAATTCTTTTATTTACTTAATTGAGTATAAATGCTTTTAATAATAGTAGTTTTAAGGGGATAGTCAGTACGTTTCCGGAAAGACCAGTAAGAAATGTGGATAAAATGGATTTTGACTTTGATGGTGAGAATGATTTTGACGGAGATGATTGGTAAAATCCAATAAGATCTAGTAAACTCAAGGCTTTGAGCTGTCCGATAAACCGCGCTAAGATTTGATAATCTATAATCACAAAGAAACATCCAATTGATTAAGGAGATTATTCTGGAGGTAGTAACATGAAAAAGACAATTATTAGCGTATTTGTAATCGCATTAGCTCTTACTTTTCTAGCACCTATACCAGCTCAGGCCAAGACAAAGAGTTCCACTAGTTATTCTACATCTAAGTCAAAGTCTACAAGCAAGAGTAAGTCATCTAAGAGTAGCCAGGCTAAAAGTAAGTCTAAAAGTAAATCATCGAGCAAATCTAAGAAGCATGATTCGTATAATAGCAGCCGCTACAAAGATGCAGATAGCTTTGCAGAGGATTATTACGAGGAGTTTTACGACTACGAAGATTACGAAGATGATGACGATGCTTATGATGGCGCAGTAGATTACTGGCACGATATGAATGATTAGTTAGGAGCGATATGAGATATAAAGTTACACAAACAGAAACAGTTGAATATGTGCTTGAAGCAAAAAATGAGGAAGAGGTATGGGAGTTCATGAAATGCTGTACTACTAGAGAGCTAAGAGCATTGAAGCATGACATAAAAACTCAATACAGTGCAGCTATAGTTGAAAAAACTGTCATGCCTGCAGATTTCCATTATGATGATGAAATACCTGAGATTTTGGATGATGTACCAGAAGAACTTTTGAATCATTCTAATGAAGATGAATTGAAATTTTATTTTGAGATACCGTTTAATTGATTTTGGGTAGAGGAGCTTAATCATGGGATTATTTGATGTAGATGAACAAAAACTTCAGGCATTATATCATCGTGCATGGCTTGAGGCAAATCGTGGGTTCGTTGATCCAAGAAAATATCTTTATTTAGACGATGCAATTCAGGTATATGTGATGCAGCATGGCTGTTCATATGACCAAGCTCTACTAATAGCAAAAAGAGGACATTAATTAAAATGTATTGTTGAGGAGGTATCTCTATGTTTCCAGGAAGACCAGTAAGAAATGTAGATGAAATGGCTTTTGATTTCGATGGTGATGATTATCTTGATCCTGCAGAGGAAGCAGAAATGGCGCGTTATCTAGATGATGACGAGGACGACGAAGATGATGACTTTGATGAAGAACTTGAAGATGAGGATGAGGATGATTGGGATTTAGATGACGATGATTTTGACAGCGATGACTGGTAAAATGCAGTAAATTCAAGGCGTTGAGCTGTCCGTTAAAAAGTTAATATCAACTGATAATATACAATCAAGGAACAGGTAAACCATTATTTTGATAGTCGAGGAGGTTCTATTATGTTTGATGATTCAGGATTTGGTGGAAGTTCAATGTTTGATTCTAATCACGATGGACATCTCAATGCATTTGAAAGAGATCATGCAGAGTGTTTTTTACATGATTGTGATTCATATGATCAGGTAATGAAAAAAGAAGGATATAGCAGTTCCAGCGGCGGACATAGAGGTGGTAAAAGCTGGTCACAGACCTGGGAAGAATTAAAGATTCTTTTGATAGGTACAGCTGTTTTGACTGTAATCTTGACATTGATGGGGCTGTAGATATAGGTGGAATGAATGAGATTTTTTACTAAGATTAGATTTTTTACTGTAAATATTACTTGTGGCTGGTGTGGTAAGGAAATTCCTGTTGTGACCACCAGACCAAAGAAATGCCCATATTGTGGCATGACTTTATAACGCTTATTTCTAAACAATCCGTTGATTGTTATTGTTTTCATAATTGTTGCAGATTTCGGAATGGAATGGTCCTTCCCTTGAGTAGTACGTTGTCTGCGAACCATGGTTTTCATGGTATCACCTCAGTTCTGTACGAGGGGAATAGATATACGAGACCAGCAGGATCACTTTCTATGCTAATTATTTATTATATATAGATTTATGGGAGGATATTTTTATGCCTAATAAAGATGATTTTCTGAAAGAAATTCAAAAGCTTTTGAATGGAGCTAAATCTAAGGGCGCAAGTTATATTGATATTAACTCTGGTGAAGTTCATCGTTCATTAGGTGGTTATCCAGGGAAAAAACATGCTATGCCTTCGTGTTGTGATGCTATGTATGAGTTGATGAAGGATAATGATGAGATTATATCAGCTCCTCAAAGTGGTAAAGGGGCATCATTAACCATTAGGTATTATATATAAGATTATTGAGGTGAAGTATGTTTGGTATTGATTGGAATCTTGATGGTGATGTAGACATAATTGACGATATGATTACTCTTGATTTGATAATTAATGATGAGGAAGTCTCAGAGAAAGATGAATCAGATAATTCTGATGAGTAGAGGAATTATATTGTTACGTGCTATTAATTCACATATAATAAAATTGAGATTAGCTGCTAGGAAAAGCCTAGCAGCGTTTTATTGGCAAATAATAAATAGGGAGGTTTTGTAATTATGTTATCAACCGCATATGGTAATAGAAATGAAGAAATTAAAAATTTATTTCATGAGAATGGAATAGAATTTGAAGGAAAAAGTCCGAGAGATATTTCTTTCGGAAGAGGAAAGGTTTATATAGTTGATCAGGTAAATTCTTTTGCTATATATGCCAGAGGAACTGAGACGGAAAAAGATTATTATTTGAAAATTTTTGAGGATTATAATCCTCTTCAAGGCTCTGTCAGAAGAAATCCGGAAGCATCTGCACCTAGAAAATGTTGTGCTAGATGGGAACATTCGTCAAAGGATGAAGATATTATGTTACAGGTTGTGAAATCATTATTAGGTAGATAAAAAATACCAATTTAAAACAATTTTGGGGGGATTTATAATGTCGCCATTTGATATTAAACCAACAGAAGAAAATCTTTTGTTAGCATTGAAGGAAAATGTGCTTGATAGAAATGATGATTTGGAACGTTTTTATAATTTGTTAATTGCACAAGAATCTGCTTGTAGCATTGCTCTTGATGGAAGATGGGGAAGTGGTAAAACCTTTTTTGTTAAGCAGGAAAAATTAATTATTAATGCAATGAATTCTTTATCTAATATGGAAATGGGTAAAAGAAATCAAATACTAGGAAATCTAAAATCGATTCATTATGATGAGTCCAATCAAGAAAACAGTGCATTGGCTATATATTATGATGCGTGGCAAAATGATAATGACTCTGATCCCATTCAATCAATAATTTTTGAAATTATTAGGCAGATAGGTATGCAGTATTCTTTTGCAGATGAAACTAATATCATTGAATGTGCCAAATCTATTTTGAATCATTTTGCTGGTAGAGATATAGCAAATTTTATTGAAATATTAAATAAAGAAGATCCTTTTGATTCATTTAGATATGAGAAAAGTCTAGAAGAAAGATTTAAAGGTTTTTTTTCTGAAATAATAGCGGAAAGAGGTAATAGGTTAGTAATCTTTATTGATGAATTGGATCGTTGCAATCCTACTTATGCAGTGCGATTATTGGAGCGTGTAAAGCATTATTTTGATGACGAAAGAATTACGGTTGTTTATTCTATAAATTCATTAGAATTACAACATACTATAAAACATTATTACGGTATCGATTTTGATGGAAGTAGATACTTGGATCGATTTTTTGATATTCCAGTAGGTCTACCATCGCCTAACTTATCTAAATGGTATTCAAAAATTGGATTTTATTCAGGAGATATACAGGAAGAAATATGTAAAAGGATAATTACTTTTTGGCAATTTGAACTGAGAGATATGTCGCGTTTTTACCAAACTGTAAAGATTGCTACTAAGAATATAAGGCAGGGTAGATTTGAGCGGCCTGAAGAAAATGCAAGATTTGCAATGATAGAATTCCTTGTTCCAACGATGATTGCTTTAAAAATATGTGATGTTAATGCTTATGAAGATTTTAGAAATGGTAGAAGACCAGATATACTAGTTGACTTATTTGAAACAGAATACGTTGCGCGGCATCTGACATCTATATTATTGGAAAATGATGAAAGCTATGAGAATGCTGATGGAAAAATATTAGTTAGTAAAAAAGAAAAGCTTATATCATTCTATAATGCAGTGTTTAATCAAGAGGATACTTCTCGTAATAGATATGGAGAGATAGTAGTGGGAGACTGTTCATTTAACCGGAATTCAAAAAATTTTGTTATTAGTATAGTTAATTCTATATCAATGTTTGCTGAATATAATTAACTTTTTGTGAGGTTAAAGAGTTATGAATAAAAAAGACCAATTAACAGTAGAAAACTTTGTAAGCACAGGTATGGAACTGGAGACTCTGTACACCTGTTTCCCAGATTTTCCTAAGGAAGAAATTGCTGAGATTTACAATAACTACAAGGATAATCAGCCTGTAGATGCTGATGGGCATACAATGAGTATTAACTGCTCATAGGAATAAAATCGGAGGGGGAAATTTAGGATTATATAGAAGCCATTATACCTGTGTGGTATAGTGGCTTTTACAATACAAAAAATAAAAAGTAGAAAGGACACAATTGTGTCCGAAACAGTCACTCTAGTTGTTTATAATCTTTTGGACAATTTATTAAAATTGATGGCGTAGCGCCTCTTTATTGGGGTTAGGAGGTATCGCCATGAATACTGGCAATGATTATGGACGCAAAATTCAATTATTACAAGATATGCATGGGAATATGTCAAATTATGACCTTGCAGAAAAAGCTGGAATATCAAAGTCAGCTATAACTGCAATTAAGAATAAAGACAGAGCTCCAAGAATAGATACCCTGGATGCGATTAGCGCAGCATTTGACATGACTACTCCAGATTTCTTGCTTATGGACACTGTCCCTTGTGAGAAGGAAACACTTACTCCGAGAGAGCGGTTGCTTATTGAAGCAAAGAGGAAGAGTAAAAATAATCCTAGGTTAAAAGAATTATTTGCCTACTTGGATTATTTGATTGATAAAGGTGATTTATAGATAACATTAATTTCTACTTTGAGAGGCGGGCTGGGAAGATTAGACAACATTTTTAGTATTATATATGGGTTTTACATAACTTAATATTTTAGGTAATACAAGAATCAAAGTGGTTTAGGCTGCTTTGATTTTTTTATTATACGGGGGATTTGGGGAAAATATGTTATGAATACGGAGGAACAAGAGGAGAATGAAAAAGAGAATTTCGAAAGATGAGGAAGGTATTAACATCATTTGCGAAGGAATGGGATTTGATCCCAAGGTAGCCTATGAGCTTACCAAAATGATGCTGGAGCAATACAGTCGAAGCGTAGTAGCTGGTAAAATTCTTGCAAGTATGACAAAGCCTGACGATGAAGAAAAGGTAAAACGTCAGATGCGTAAGGACTTTCTTAAAATCATGAAGCAACCCATAGAGGAATCTAGGGAAATTCAAAGGAAGCTTTTATGGCAGGTATCTGAGTGTGATTGGTTGGCTGAGCCAAGAGATTATGTGCTTAAAGGAATGAGTGAGTACGGTAACTCAGGACCTATCTATGTGACTATCATCAACAACTGCTTTTTATCTAAAGTAAAAAAGACAATGGTTGCGCTTGCACAGGAATTGAAGTTTTCAGTTTCTAGTTTGGAAAACAAAAAGAGAGAAGCAATCAAGCTTTTTGGAATCATGATGTATCGTTATGCTCATAAGCAGGATGAAGAGGATACAGAATAGTGTGGTTTATGCCTACGGTTTTTGATGCCGTGGGCATTTTTTTACATGGTTGTTACATGATTGTTCTATGCATTTTACATGATGGTTGTAGTATTGCTGGAACATTATTCTATCCTTTCTGTATGTTTGGTATAGATTGTTTGGATGATTGTTGTGGGAATGTTATATGGTTGTTAGACAATGTTTATGGATTTGTTGTAAGCCACTGACTTTTCTTTATGATATTATACACTTACGCGTAAGATATAAAGGCTATAGCAGTTTAGGGAGTACAATTTATGGAAGGAGAATAATGTATGCGTGAGATAAAAAGGATTAGCTGTCCTGTCTGCGGTAGGGTTTTTATTAAAGGTCTCAGTGGCGTATTGGAATGTAATTGTCCATATTGCAAGATTGGGCTTAAAATAATCGCAGATGAAGGTAACATCACCATTTTTGGTGAATACTAAATATCAATATTGATTACATAATTTCATATATATGAGTCAGTTGTGTTAGCACTGTAGTTGTCAAGAGAGCAGCATGAGCGCAGGCAGCTGGCAAGAGTTTGTGACACAACTATGAACATCAAAGAGTGTTGAAAGGCGGGGCAAAACAGAAGGAAGTATCTAGAAATAGATATTCTGTTTTGCTTCGTCTTTTTTTGTGTGCTTCTTTCTGTAGCTCTGTGAGTGGGGAAGGATGCGCGAGTGGGAGACCTATGTAGGGCGATACCCATGACTTTCGAATTTTGGAACTTATTAATTTTTCAAAATTCGGAGGTCAAAAATGAATACAAACGATGAAAACAAGGAATATGAACTTATAAATTTAGAGATCGAATATCCAGGAATCCAAGGAGGAGTTAAGTGGGCTGTGATAACTGATTTGCCTGAGGAATTAATTAAAGAACGATATGAGGAAGAACTGAAGAAATACTGGCCATATATTGTGCTGCCTGTTGAACAGGGTGTGGCTTTCAAGGAGTTTCATAGGAATGAGCATAAGCATGAGATGAGAAGTATCAGACATCACGATGCATTAGATTTTCAGGATGAAATTCCTTTTGTCCAGGGATATGGAAATCTGGTTGGAAGAAAGTCTAAAGCTAAGCTGGAAGAGGAAGGTATTGTAGATCATGTTTTACTTAAGTATGCTTTGGAGCAGCTTTCGGATAAGCAGCGACGTAGATGCTATATGTACTTTTTCTGTGATATGGGCGAAGAGGAGATTGCAAGGATTGAAGGTGTTAGCCACCAGGCTGTGCATGACACCTTGAGTAGTGCGGTTAGGCTGCTGAGGGAGTTTGTTGAGGGATAGGGATATTTCTTGAAAATGCTTATACATATAGATACACTATATATATAACTATAGTGTATCTATATTATGAGGGAACAATATGGGAGCAACATATACAGCAGCACAGAAAGCTGCAACTCAGAAATATATAAATTCTACAGATCAAATAAGAGTTCGTACTGGTAAAGGTAATCTAGATTTTATTAAGAATCATGCCAAGGATATGGGAGAGACTCTTGGAGAGTTTGTAAATAGAGCAATAATAGAGGCAATCTATCGTGACAGAGGAGATATTCTCGTTGAGAAAACACATAGTGATGAGTACGGTATATCTGGAAATCTCCTTTTATCAAAAGATAATCACTATGAAATTGATTTTTCTGTTAACAATCACAGGTACATAAAAAGATTAGAGCATAAAAAGGGAGATGTTCCAGAACAATTTATTTCTGATTATGCTTGGATGAGTTTAGAAAATGAATATGAAAATGAGTTGTTAGGTGAAGAATAAGTAATATTGTGGAAAAAATATTAAATTAGGTGCAAAACACAATGGAAATGCACCTAATAGGTTCGAAAACTTGACAAATTTATGCTTTTGGATGTAAAATACAATCAGAGTAGTGATATACTATAGCTTACAAATTGGAGGTTTATGATATGGGACAGGCAACTTTTAGTGTTCGTATGGATGAGTCATTAAAAAAGCAATTTGATGGTCTGTGTCAGGAATTTGGCATGAATGCCACTACAGCAATTAATGTATTTGCAAGAGCTGTTGTTAGACAACGTAAAATTCCATTTGAAATAGCATCGCCATCAGCTGAAATTACAAGAGAGGGAGCAATGCAAGCTTTTATGGATCTTCGTAATCAGGCTAAAGCTAATGGTGTTTCTGATATGAGTTTAGAAGAAATAAATAAAGAGATTAGCCTTGCTCGCAAGGAGGCTAATAGTTAATGGGATATTATGTAGTAATTGATACGAATGTATTCGTGTCTGCACTTCTTTCTAGTAGAGATGATTCGGCTACAGTTCAAATTATTTCAAAAATGATTCAGGGTGAGATAGTACCTGTTTATAGTGATGAAATAATGAGTGAATATAGGGAAGTTTTGGCCAGAAAAAAGTTTAAGTTCTCACCTGAGACAGTTAACTACTTATTGGCTGCTGTTGAAAAATATGGTTTGAATGTTACACCATCACCTACAAATACTATACTTCCAGATATGAAAGATCTTCCTTTCTATGAAGTAGTAATGGAAAAGAGAGATGATAATTCGTATTTGGTTACAGGAAATAAAAAGCATTTTCCTATAGAGCCTTTTATTCTAACACCAAGAGAGTTTTTGGATATAATTAAATAACATGACAAAGAGTAGGACTTACAGATTAAAAAACTGTAGGTCCTTTTTTTTTTGAAAAATTTTTGGATTTTACCTTGCAAAACGTCTGACGCCAGTGGGAATTAGTGAAGGGTATTTTTTTCTTCACTAGTAAATTGACAACTTAATAGCATTCATCAGGTACGTTCCTGTATACCGGAGCCTCATAGGTTCGCCTTGCGCGATATAGCCTCACTGAAAAATTGGTAGCACCAATCTGGCCATGATAGATACAGGGATAATGATACTTCCGCTTAGCCACAATTATCAAAATGGGAGCGGCCTGGCGAGAACCGCGGGGAGGGTAGAGCCTATGGAGCTGTGCTGCAGCCGCCTGATGAATGCATTAACTATAAGAGAAGGAAGGGAGGATAATCACTGATGCGGATAAAAAGAGGAGATGTTTATTTAGCTGATTTAGATGATAGATTTGGTTCAGAACAAATTGGTGTTAGACCAGTGGTGATACTACAAAATGATAAAGGGAATAAATATGCGCCAACAGTCACTGTTGCCCCTATAACAACCAAGATTCACAAAAATCTTCCTACACATGTATTGATATGTAATATAGGCGGGATAAAAAGAAAGTCTGTAATACTATGTGAGCAGATTACCACTGTAGACAAGAACCGATTATTAACATATATGGGAAAAATAGATAATCGCACCATGAATACAAAAGTAAGACGTTGCCTGGAGATACAGTTAGATCTTACTTTCCATAAAAACCATAGGGGCAGGTATCGCAGATGAGGCGAGACGTATTATTGTCATATGCAGCTTCCACAGGTATTATTGATATGGATGCCATTGAATTAGCTGTGGAAGAAATGAAAAACAACGAGATTGTTGAAAAATACCACAGCTATGCGATATGGAAAAATGAAAAAGGTCTATGGTGTACTCACATAAGAGATGAGGAGGGGAATGTTAAGATACGACGGCGCAAGACCCAAAGAGAATTGATTAGTTATCTGGCAAAGCATTATAAACATGTGGTCAATATAGTTCGTATCAATAATGTTTTTGAACAGTGGATAAATGAAAAAATCCAGTATGGAGAAATAAGGCGTCAATCCTATGATCGTTATGTAAATGATTATAAAAGATTTTTTCAAAGGATTTAAGTATTACTAAGAAAGAATTCTGCTACATCACAGAGGAAGACTTAGAACACTTTATAAAACGAACCATCTATAATAACAAGCTTACAAGAAAATCATATTCAGGCCTTGTTACTCTATTAAAAGGTATTTTCAGATATGGCAAAAGAGCCGGATATACTGATTTAAGTATCACGAACTTTTTCGGGGACTTAATGCTTTCCAACAGTATATTTGAAAGAAAGTACAAAGATAGAGATAAAGAGGTCTTCAATGAAGATGAAGTGGAATGTATTCTTACCTATTTGAAGTACAATCAAGATATATGGAACCTGGGATTAAAGCTACAGTTTGAAACAGGAGCCAGAATAGGAGAGATTGCTGCCTTAAGATTTGAGGATACTACTGAGGATAGTATTCTGATAAGGCGAACTGAGGTAAAGTATAGAGATGACGATGGCAAGTGGAGGTTGGAAGTTGCTGAAGTACCAAAAACCGAAGCTGGCTACAGAGAAATCTTTTTGCCTGCAGAAGCGCAAAATACTTTAAGAGCCATAAAGGAGCTGAATCCACAAGGAACATTTCTTTTCGAGAACGAAGGCAAGCGAATTCGTTCTGGTACCTTCAATCATAGATTGACCAGAGTATGTGAGAAAGTAGGTATTCCACCAAGATCTACTCACAAAATTAGAAAAACATATGGAACAACTCTTATTGACAATAATGTAGATGACAGTATTGTGGCAGAGCAGATGGGACACAAAGATATTTCTACCACAAGGAAGATTTACTATTATTCAAATAAGAGCAGGGCAAACAAGAGAGAACAGGTTCGAGCGGCTTTGAAAGGCATTTAAATTACAAAAGTCACTGAGGTCACTGATTTACAGTTTTCAGAAAAATCTTGTAAAGCCCATAAAATCAACAATTAACACAATCCAGGAGATGGAGATATATAGTTCGATTCTCTCGTCCCCTGTTTGACTAAGTAGTCTTTAAATAGCGTAAATTCGCTGTTTAAGGGCTATTTAAGAAGCAATTAAAGAGTGACTAATCGTGTTATTAGTCTTAATACAAGAACCAATATGATTTTTTGTAAGCTAAAGATTTAAGGTAGATTGCAAATCAGTCGCTGATATCAAAGATAAAAATAAGCAGTCATACCATGGATTAAGGGAAGAACTGATTAATTATGGCTATAATCCATGTGGTAGATGCCATCCGTAAATACTCGAATATTAGACTTGACTATTTTAAAGAAGAGGACTATAACATAGTCGAACACGAGAAAATACGAAACGCCAATTGAATATCGACATTCCGCAAATTTCCCTGCTCAAATATTTGTATTTTAGGAGGAAGAGACAAATGGATACTTACAGAGTACAAAGACGTGACATGGAAAAGAAAGCAAAGAGGTTGAGAAGAGAAGGCTACGTTACAGGTAACCTGTTCGGTAAGGATATCGAACAATCAATCCCACTCCAGTTCGAGGTTAAAGAGGCTGAAAGCTTAAGAAAGAGTGGACACACTCAAATGACCCTTGATTTGGAAGGAAAGAAGTACAATGTGTTACTTAAGGAGCTACATTATGATGCAGCCAAGCATCAGATTGTAGAGATGGATTTCCAGGAGCTTGTTAAAGGCGAGGTTATCCATGCAACAGCAGAGGTTGTTCTTGAAAACAAGGAAGCAGTTACAGAAGGTGTTTTAGAGCAGCTAGTATCAGAGGTGGCTTACAAAGCAAAGGCCGAAGATGTAGTTGAGAAGATTGAAATAGACTGTAGCTCACTGAGACTTGGTGATACTGTAACGGTTGCAGATCTTGCTATTTCAAAGAATAAGAAAGTTAATGTAACCACAAACGCTGACCAAGTAGTTGTTGAGGTTATTGCAGCAAAGAATCAGGTTGCTGATGCTGAGGATGAGGATTCTGCTCAGGCAGCTTCATAGGGAATAGTGACGTAAGGAGTCTCCAAGTTGGAGGCTCCTTTTTAACTGCTCATTTCAAAAGTTGGCATAGCCTCCACCGCAATGTTAACTTAATGACATTGAGCAAGTGCTGGGGCTCTATTTATGGGAAAAATAATTATGCCATAAGCATTCTAAACATCTCGATTACCTGCTCCTTTGTAGCCTCACGTGGGTTACCTGGATAGCATGCATCGTTAAGTGCATCTGTTGCAAGTGTATCAAGGTCTTCTTCTTTAATCTTATCAAGAGTTGTAGGAATTCCTACATCCTCTGAAAGCTTCTTTACAGCAGCGATAGCTGCATCTCTGTATTCGTCCTGAGTCATGTTGTCTACGCCCTGAACACCCATAGCTCTAGCGACCTCACGTAATCTTTCCCCGGTGAACTCGCGGTTGAACTCCATAGAGATTGGAAGGAACATAGCACATGCAACACCATGTGGTGTGTCATAGTGAGCTGAAAGAGTATGAGCCATAGCGTGATCAATACCAAGACCTACATTTGAGAATCCCATACCAGCAATGTACTGACCAAGAGCCATTCCCTCACGGCCAGACTTCTTGTTTTCTACAGCGTCGCGTAAGTTAGAAGAGATAAGACGGATAGCTTCAAGATGGAACATATCGGTCATTTCCCAAGCAGCGCGTGTTGTGTAGCCTTCGATTGCGTGTGTAAGAGCATCCATTCCTGTTGCAACTGTAAGACCCTTAGGCATTGAAGACATCATTTCAGGATCAACAATAGCTACGATAGGCATATCGTGTGTATCAACGCATACGAACTTTCTTTCCTTCTCAACGTCTGTGATTACGTAGTTGATTGTAACCTCAGCAGCTGTACCAGCTGTAGTTGGAACAGCGATGATAGGTACGCATGGATTCTTTGTAGGAGCAACGCCCTCAAGTGAACGAACATCTTCAAACTCAGGGTTTGTGATGATGATACCGATAGCCTTTGAAGTATCCATTGAAGAACCGCCACCGATTGCAACGATGCAGTCAGCACCTGATTTTTTGAACGCTTCAACACCATTTTTTACGTTTTCGATTGTTGGGTTTGGCTTGATGTCAGAGTAGATTTCATAAGGAATCTTTGCTGCATCAAGAAGATCTGTAACCTTTCCTGTAACACCAAACTTAATAAGATCTGGATCTGATGCTACGAATGCTTTTTTAAAACCGTTATTGTTAATTTCTGTCACTACTTCGCTGATTGCGCCAGCACCATGATAAGATGTGGCATTGAGTGAAATTCTGTTTGCCATGTTTTTATTCTCCTTTTTAAACAGACTATTGTGTTAATTATTTAACACACTTTACAAATATATTTTAGCATTCGTGACATGGAGAATATAAGTTACAAAAGTGAGATTGTGTAACATAGAACAAAAGCCTGTGGAGTGGTTCCACAGGCTCTTTCTTATAGTATGTGTATTTCTTTAAACAGTGATTGTAACATTGGTGGCATGGCGTCTATCATCAAATCTGCAAGGCTTTCCTCTGATTCCTTCATGCCTTTTATTAGCCATTGAACTGTCATGTAAATAGATGACCAGCAGTACATTTCAAGCAGTTTTCTGGTTTTGGTATTCGGAGGTGTGCCGGTTTTTTCTCTTATAAGAGCACAATAAAATTCATAAATCATTATAAAGTCATGTTCTTTAAGATTATTTTGCTCATCCCCCTTGAATCCAGCAGTGAAGAAGAGCTTTTCCAGCTTTATGTACTGAAACTTTTTTATAAGCCCTTCTCTGATGGTTTCACCTTTTCCTATTTCTTTGAATGACTGCTCAAGTAAGCGGTCGAAGTACCAGTTCACCAAGTCATACTTATCTATGAAGTTTCTATAGAAGCTTTGTCTGGAGACGCCTGCTGTTTCTACAATCTGCTTAACGGTAATGTTTTCTACAGATGTAGTCTTCATGCAAGTCTTCATCGCTTCTGCAAGTTTATACTTAATATCCATAATCTATGTACACCCTTTATGAATTTTTCGCGGTAGTAATATTGTGGTTGCACCAGAATATGAGTGAAGCCATTTCAGGCACAGCCATATCAAAATCATTCATTATCCAGGTTCTTAGTACGTTCAAAGAACCATTCATTATAAATACGAAGATGTATTTATCGGATTTCATCTGATTAAAATCAGGAACAGATTCCTTAACGTGATTAGCAATCTTTTCTATTATTGCATTTTGAAAATCGATGGTATCTGACTGGCAAAGCAGGACACCAAAGGTTTCTTTATTTGATTTTACATAATTAAGAAAGTTCTCTATAGATTCTATAGTGTTGAAATCTCCACCCAAATCTTCTAAAGCTTCAAAGGATTTATCTAAAACTTCATTTTCAATATCTTTAAGCAGTTCAAACTGATCCTGATAGTGCAGGTAAAAGGTGGAGCGGCTCATCTCTGAAAGGTCGCAAATCTCCTTTATTGAAATCTTTGTAATAGGCTTTTCTGCCATAAGTGAAAGCAGAGATTCCTTCAAAATTCTTTTGGTCACCAGGGTTCTTCTGTTGTTTTTGACAGCCATTTTATTTCTCCTTAATACTTTTAACAAAATTTTTAGATTTTTAATAGCACATCCATTAAACAAATCATTCTAAACACTACACATTATCAAAAAGTGTAGTAAACAATACGTTCTAAAAAATATTGCAAGTTGTAAACTGTACACCGTGTCTATATTATACAGTCAAGAGCTCACAAAAACAAGCAAATGAAAAAGGAGAAAACCATGAAGCAGGCAATATCAAGCTTTGTTGGGGGAATAAAGGAATGGAAAAGAAGTAAGAAGGTAATCGTTACAATACTGGTTTTAGTATCGCTAATAGCTGTAAAGGTTTTATCAGCTCAGTTCTTTTATACAGAAATAGGATATAAGCCAGTGCAGACAGATGAAGATTTTAGATATGCGTTATCTGTAAGTCCATTTACAGCTACTGGTTTTGAAAAAGGCTATACCTATGAATACGAGGGCAGACAAATAACAAATATCGAAGAGCTTGAACAGCTTTATATAGATAAGGGAGCCACAGAGATGTATGTGCGAATAGCTACAAAGCGTCATGTAACAGATAGGGATGAGACAGATGGTGTGATAGACACAAATGCGAATGTACATACCTTTGATCAGGCAATGGAGTTATGCAAGCTTGCAGCAAAGCTAAATATTCCTATAAATCCTGAAGTGATGTGTGCATACACATACATGGATATGGAAACACAGCAAGCGCCTCGCTTCGATGAGTATCCAGAGATTTACTCATTACAAAATGGTAAGGATTGGAGTGAGCTTTCATTAGAAGAAATTGAAACAGTATTACATGCATATGGCAAGTTTTTGGCAACAGAGATTTTAAATACAGGTTGCACAGTAGATAACTGGAATCTGGGTAACGAGGCAAACTTTGGATTCGCCGGAGTAAGTCTTGGCCTTAAGACAGCAGTTAATCCTAAGCTTGAAAAGGTTGCTGATTTTGCAAGATATGTAACACCTCTTTTTGCGCCATCATGGTTAGAGAAAAATATTTGGCAGTATAACGCAAAGGAGTTTGCAGCTGTTAAGGCAGGAATTCTTGAAGCATATGATGACCTGGGTATTGATTCTACTAATGTAAAATTCTCGACTCATATAGCAACAGTAGTTATGACTCCAAATGCTTGCTCAAGATATTTCAATTGTCTTGCAAAGAATGGATATAAAGTGGACACAGCAGGAATTAGTTATTATCCAAGTGCCCCATCAATGTATAAGGATTCATCGATTTTATTTAAGAAGACTGTAATGACTATCAATAAGAAATGCGGCGTGCCTGTATTTATAGGAGAGTTTTCTTATCCTTCAGGCGAAATGTCCGGAGCATTTGCAGGCTGGAATAAGGCTACAAAGGGCTATGCCAACACAGAAGAAGGACAGGCTTCTATATATAAGGATGTTGTTGAGTGGGGCAAAACCCACGGAGTAATTGGTATTAGATATTGGGCTGCCGATTATGAGGATTGGGGCACAATGCCAATGTTTAATTTTGATGAGAATAAGCATGGCACTCCAAAGGAGAGCTTGCTTATAGATATTAACTAAAAAGGAAGAATTAGAGATGAAAAAAGTATTATTGACAGGAGCTGCTGGTGGAATGGGATATGAGTCTCTCAGACAGATGGCAGAAGATGGATGTGATTACGAGATTGTTGTCTGCGACTTACCAAATGACAAGTCAAAGGAAAGATTACGGGAGTTTGAGGGCAACAAGCGTGTAACGATTATGCTTGGTGATTTAACAAATTACAGATTTGTAGTTGAGGCTGTGAGAGGTTGTGACCTTATTATTCACATAGCTGCCTTTGTATCACCAACTGCAGATTACTTCCCTAAGAAGGCAATGGAAGTAAATTATGGCTCTACAAAGAACTTCGTAAATGCGTTATATGAGTTGGGTCAGCAGGATGCTACAAAGTATGTTTCTATTGGAACTGTTGCTGAAACTGGAGACAGAATGCCTCCTATCCATTGGGGTAGAGTTGGTGATCCAATCAAGCCTAGTATGTATGACTATTATGCAGTGTCTAAGGTTGCGGCAGAGCGTCTTGTTGTAGAGTCTGGTCTTAAATATTGGGTAAGCCTTAGACAGACAGGAATTATGGGAACTGCAATGGCAAAGATTAGAGACTCGATCCAGTTTCACAATTGTCTTGATAATGTACTTGAGTATGTCTCAGATAGAGACAGTGGTCGAGCTATGAGAAATCTTGCTGCCTTTGATAATGATGGAAGCCTTTCAGAGGATTTCTGGGGACATATCTATAATATTGGCGGTGGCGAAGAATGTCGAGTTGTCACAATTGATATGTACAAAATCATGTATGGCGAAATGGGATTTACTTCCTTGGATTCAGTTATCGAGCCAAAGTACAATGCCACAAGAAATTTCCATGGGCAGTATTATTTGGATTCAGATAAATTAGAGGACTATTTACATTTTAGATCAGATTCAATGCAGTATTTTTATGCTGCATATCTGAAAGAGGTGGGAGCGGCAAAACCATTTGCACAGGTTATTAATAAGCTTCCAGGCGGACAAAAGTTCATGGGATGGATTATCCGTCAGACTTTTAAGAAGTATCAGCTAGGCGAGCATGGAACCAGACGATGGATTAATGAAAACGATGAAGCTTGTATCGATGCATACTGGGGCAGCAAGAAAGCCTGGGAAAAGCTTCCTGAAAAGGTAAGTGACGTAGATGGTTTCAAAGATTGGGATACAGTAGTTGCTATCGACCATGGTTATGATGAGACTAAGCCTGAGTCAGAGCTTACTCTCGAAGATATGAAGGGGGCTGCAGAATTTAGAGGTGGTACCTGCGACTCTACAGAAATGACTACAGGTGATTGGAAAACTCCACTTAAGTTCACCTGCCAGTATGGTCATCACTTCACTGGAAGCCCAAGACTTATTCTAGAGGGTGGTCACTGGTGCGACGAGTGCGAGCGCAAATCTTGGAATTATGGCAACAGAGCTAAGAAAGATAAGTTCTTTGCGCAGGTTTGGAATCCACTTCATGACGAGGATGAACTTAGGGAATATCCAAAAATTGTTAATGAATTAGAGGTGTAATGGAATGAAAATATTTATGATTGGCGGTACAGGACTACTAGGTTCTGAGGCAGCAGTACTTCCTCCTGAAATGAAAAAAGAAGAAGGCGCTGAAAAGCTTGGCGTTCAGCCAGATGATATTGAAGGCGCTATTGCTGATTCTATGAAACTTTGCAAAGACATCATGGATAAGAAAGTAAATTCTATTTCAATGCGAGGAGAATAATCTTTGGTTACTAAAGTAAATAAGATTTTTGACAGCCATTTTTTGGCTTCAAGAATTAGCTCGGAAGACACAACAAAAAAAGAAAAGTATCTAGGTTATTTAATAGGACCCACAGGAGCATTGCTCTTAAATGGGGTCCTTGCCTCATACTTAAATGTTTTTTACACGGATGTATTGAATCTTACTGTTGTTGGGGCTGGATTGTTTTTGGCCATTTTCCCAATTGTATCCAGAATCCTTGGGGCTTTTATAAACATCCTAATTGGAAGATGGATTGATAAGACAAAGACTAAAGAAGGTAAGGCGAGACCCTGGCTTCTGATGTCAGCTCCGCTAATAACCTTAAGTGGAATATTGCTTTGTATTGTGCCAAGCAGCAATGTGACTGTGCAGGCAATCTGGGTGGTGGTTTCATTCAATCTGTTTTATGGATTGGCATTTAATCTTTTTAATATGAGTCATAACCTTATGGTTCCTCTTTCTACTAGAAAGATTGAGCAGAGAGGAAATTTATCTGTATTAAACAATATCTCTAATACCATGATGACGGGAATTCTTGCGGCCCTATTTTTCCCAGCAGTGATTTTGCCTGTGATTGGCGCTAATCAAAAGCTTTGGTTGATAACTATCTCTACACTTTCGATTATCGCATTTCCGTTAATTGTTATGGAATACTACTTCACGAGAGAGAGAATTACGTTGGAGAACGCAGGGGCGGCAGCAAGTCCTGAATTACATCAACCTACTGGAAGGCAACAGCTAAAGGCTATTTTTACAGATAAATACTGCCTTATTATTTTTGCCTATTTTGCGATAAATCTAGTTGCAGCTCAGTTGAAAAACACATCTCTCGTTTATTACTGTAATTATGTGCTTGGTACCTATAACGATGGATATACTCAATCACTGGTATCGATATTAGGCGGATTACCAATGGGAATTGGACTATTTGCTGTGTGGCCTATAGCAAAGAAGTTTGGTAAGAAGAATACCACTGTGGCAGGCTTTATTCTTATGGCCATTGGAAGTTTGATTTGTTTTATTGCACCAAAGAGTCTTCCTGTAGTCCTTGGAGGTCAGTTTATTAAGAACATTGGAGCATTGCCTTCAGCTTATATATTCATGGCTTTATTTGCAGATGTATTGGATCATTTGGAGTGGAGACATCACTTTAGATGTGATGGTATGGCCATGTCTGTATATTCAATTATTACGACTGTAGCAGCGGGAGTGGCTACGGGTGTTTTAAATCTTGGACTTAGTTTATCAGGGTATGTAGCCCCAGTGTTTGATGCGGCTACTGGGGTAACTACAGGTGTGGTTCAGAGTGATGCAACACAAAACGTAATTACGATTTTTTTTGTAGGCCTTGAGGCATTCACAGGTTTGGTTTGCGCTGTTTTATTACACTACCTTGATGTTGAAAAGGTAATTGAAAAGGAACAGGAAGAAATTCTTCAGCGAAAACAGTAGCAATCATTGGTGCAATTATTAAAATGGAATTTTTACTTCCAATTATGCATGAAAAGATGGAAAGAAAGATAAGAAGAAAATAGTAGAACACATATATACAATATATTTCACATATCTACAATAAGTCGTCTGTGACAAAAGGTAGAATTCATAGAAAAATGTATCTATAGAAGTGGAGAAGGTAATGAAAGCAATTAACTTAAAAACTGAATACTTAACAAATCCTATTGGGATTGATGTCACAGAACCAAGATTTAGTTGGAACTGTGAGGGTGGAATTAGACAGAGTGCTTACCAGATTATAGCTTATAATTCAGATGGAAATGAAGTGATGAACACAGGAAAGGTTACATCTAACCAGATGCATCTTATCCCGTGGAGCGGAAATAAGCTAAAAAGTCGTGATTATATTCAGTGGCAGGTGCAGCTTTGGGATGAAAATGATGAGGCTGGTGAAGTAAGCGACTTGGCTACTTTTGAAATAGGATTACTTGATGCAGATGACTGGAGAGCAGAGTGGATTACTGGCAATTATGAAGTAGATAAAAAGAAAAGATATCCAGTGGACTGCTTCAAAAAGTCATTTCTGATTTCAAGTGATAAAAAGGTAAAATCTGCAAGAGCATATATGACTGCCTGCGGTATTTATGAAGGTCAGATTAATGGAGAAAAGATTGGTGATTTCTGTCTAGCTCCAGGAATCACAGATTATAGAAAGAGAATCCAGTATCAGACAGTAGATATAACATCGCAAATACGTAGTGGTGAAAACCAGCTGTGCTTTATGTTAGCAGATGGCTGGTACAGAGGCTCTGTAGGTGCATGGGGCATGAAGAACTATTATGGTTCTGAGACAAAACTTATTGCACAGATAGAAATCAGATATACAGATGGAACAGTGGGTTATGTTGTGACTGATGATAAATGGCAGTGGACAAATGAAGGTCCTATTAGATTCGCTGATAACAAAGATGGAGAAATTTACGATGCCCGATTAGATGACTTCGTAAAGACGAATTGGGCATTTGCCAAGATTACAAATCATAATATAACACCTTCTGCGTCAAACAGCTTGTCTCTTACAGAAAACGAGAGATTATCAAATCCTAAGCTGATTAAGACTCCAACAGGAAAAACTGTTCTTGATTTTGGTCAAAATATTGCAGGTTATATAGAATTCAATGTGACAGCCAAGGCAGGACAGCGTATCTTTATGCGTTTTGGAGAAAAGCTTGATAGTGATGGAGAATTTACCCAGAAGAATATTCAATGCGCCAGAAAAGATTTGGTTACTCCTCTTCAGCAGGTAGAGTATTTCTGTAAAGATGGAGCCAATAATTACAAGACTCGTTTCGCAATCTTTGGATTTCAGTATGTGTTAGTAGAGGCTGATTTTGAAATCAATCCTGAAGACTTCACTGCCATTGCAGTTTATTCAAATTTTGAAAGAACCTTCAGATTTGATAGTTCAAACAAGCTTCTAAATCAGTTCGTGGAAAACACATTATGGTCTTTAAAGAACAATTCAGCCGACCTTCCTACTGATTGTCCTACACGTGAGCGTCATGGATGGTCTGGTGATGCACAGCTTTTTGTTAATACCGCAAGTTACATGGTGAATTACGAACCATTTGCACTTAAATATCAGAATGATTTATGTGATTGGCAGACAGAGGATGGCTGCTTCCCTCAGATTGCACCAGAAGGTGGAACAGATTCCTATATGCGTGTTATGAACGGGTCTACTGGCTGGTCTGATGCTGGTATTATGATTCCATACCGTTTGTGGAAAAAGTACGGAGATAAACAGATTATCGAAAAGTACTATGAGAATATGAAAAAGTATGCTCATTACATGATAGGCAGAACTGGCAAAACCAAATTTATGAATTCTGAAAAGGTAAAGCTTAGTAAGGAGGATAGAAAATACCTCTACAACATTGGGCAGCATTATGGTGAGTGGGCTGAGCCAGCAGAGGTTCATTCTATGAGCTGGAAGGATTTCATAAAATCACAGCCTGAGGTTGCTACTGCATATTTATCATATGTAATGTCTCTTATGATAGAAATTGCAGAGGAGCTTGGAAGAGTGGATGACATTCCAAAGTTCAAGGAATATCGAGATGGTGCAAAGCGTACATATCAAAAGCTTGTAGAAACAGATGGCTTTAAGCTTGATACTGAAAGACAGGCGAAGCTTGTTCGTCCATTGTATTTTAATCTTTTAAATGAGGATCAAACCGTATTTGCGAAGCACAGACTAATTAAAGCACTTGAGAAATACAATTGGAGAGTTGGAACCGGATTTTTATCTACACCATTAATTCTCTATGTGCTCCAGCAGATTGATATCGAATATGCCTATAAGCTTCTTGAAAATGAAGAGAAGCCAGGCTGGTTATACATGCCTAAAACTGGCGCTACCACAATCTGGGAGGACTGGGATGGTCCAACATCTGACAATGGTAAGGGTGGCGGAATAGCATCCCTTAATCATTATTCAAAGGGCGCTGTATGCGAATGGGTATTTGACGAGATGTGTGGTGTGAAGATGGATGGAGAGAACCATTTTGTGATTGCACCACATCCAGGCGGAAGCTTTACAAATGCAAGCTTTAGTTATGACAGTATATATGGAACTGTAACCAGCAGCTGGAAAAAGAAGGAGGATGGCACATATGAGTACCACATAGAAATTCCTTCCAATACCACAGCACAGGTTATTCTTCCAGGCAACGAGACTAAAGTTTTAGGATTTGGATCCTATGACCTATAAAGGCTGATTGCGATAGTCCTTAGGAGTAATGCCGTATTTTGCTTTAAATACATTTTGAAAATAGCTCTGTGATGAGAAGCAAAGATACTCACTGATTTCGCTGATAGTTTTGTCAGTGTAATGGAGGAGGCTCTTTGCTTCTTCTAATTTGCGGCGCATGATGTAGGTACTGATGTTAAAGCCAAGCTCACGCTTGAATTTTTTAGATAGAGTACTTCTGTCCACGTGAAGCTCTTCAGCTATTTGCTCTACAGTGATATTCGTATTTACGTGATTAGATATGTATTGAATAACAGAAAAGATTTCCTTTGACATCCCCATAGGAACCTTTGCTTCGGAAACACGTTTTGCGAAATCAATGATGCAGGTCATATTTAAAATATTAATGGCATTAACATCAGACATTTTTTCAGCTTCTAAGATATATGAGTCTGATAACTGGTAAGCTGTTTCTATGTCTAAACCACCGTCTATGGCACGTCTTGTGATAAGAGTAGTAGAGGCAATAAAAATATTTTTAGCCTGACGAACAGAATCTGTAGCAGTTCGCCCAACATTCATATTAGGAATCTTTTTAATGAATTCTTTTAATCCCTCTACATCACCTTTCTCAACATAGGAATAGTATTCCTGCTCGAAGTAGTAGGTGTCATGGTAAAGCTCATTTTCTTTATTTTCCATTAACTGGTCGGAATGATGTTTGCCAATTTTCTTTTCAGTTAATCTGTTGTGTTCTTCAAGATCACTAAGAATTTTATCAAGCATTCCGGCAATATTAAGTTCAATAATTGATGAATCCGATGCCATAGCGCCCTCCGGTTAAACATAGTATTACGACACGATATTACAACATTTTTCACGTGATTACAACAAAATAAGTCTGTCACTCTTTAAAATACAATTACAGTTTAGGGCTAGGGAGAAAAGCCTTGTATTTTAAGGAGGATTGAAAAAATGTCAAAAAAACCATTGGGGAAGGACCATGATGGAGTCCAAAAGGTTATGAGAACAGGGGATTATTTTGCAGATTCCCTCGGTATGTTTGCATTGAATGCTATGTCTGGCCTTGTTGCACAGATTGCTTACTTTTACACTGATAAAGTTGGTGTAGCAGCAGCCACAGTTACTGCGGTATTAATGATTTGCAAGGTGATTGATGCTTTTACAGACATCATCATGGGTAATATTATTGACCATACAAAGCCAGGTAAAGAAAAGTACAGACCTTGGTTGCTTAAGATGGCTATTCCAGCTGCAGTTGTAATTGTTGCGTTGTTTACAGTTCCGGCTAATGCCTCAGAAGGATTAAAGTTAGCATATATGCTTATCACAAATATTCTTCTAACAGCTATCGTTTATACAGCAATTGCAATTCCTTATAGTTCACTGATGGTAGTTAGAACAAACAGCCAGCAGGAGCGTGGAATTATGGGAACATGGAGAGCGGCTGCTGGATATGTTTCAGGAATGATAATTGCTATCGGCATTATCCCAATTACAAATGCTCTTGGTGGAAATCAGAGCGCATGGGTTAAATTTGGTTTTGGCTTCGCTTTGATGGTTATTCTTACACTTTTAATCTGCTATGCCCGTTCTAAGGAAACAGCAGTAGAATCTGGTAAAGAAGCAGATGTAACTATCGTAGAAGATGATGAGGAAGCAGTTCCATTCAAGGAAGCTATTGGAAATCTTTTCAGAAATAAATACTGGGTAATGATTCTTATTATGGGATTCCTTTCACAGTTATCTTACGGAATTACAAGTGGCGCAGGAGCTTATTATTGCAAGTGGATTTATGGTGATGATAACCTTACAGCAATTCTTGGGGGTGTTGGTTTGATTCCAACAGTTATCGGATTTGCGGTAATTGGACCTATGATTAAAAAGCTTGGTGTCACTAAATCTCTTAAGATATCTTTCTTTATCGGAATGGTGACAACAGCTCTTAGAATTATTAATCCTACAGATTTTGTTTATAACACAGCCCTTGGATGCTTTGCTACTTTTGCAAATATTCCAATGATGTGTTTGCTAGGCGTAATGACAGCCATGACAATTGATTATAACGAATATAAATATGGTAAGAGAATTGTGGCAACATCTCAGGCAGCTTCAAGCTTTGGAGGCAAAATTGGCTCAGGTGTTGGTTCGTCAGTTATAGTATTTTGCCTTGCTCTTGCAAATTATGATGGATTTGCAACAGTGCTTACACCAGCAGTAAGACAGGCTATTTATACATTTAGTATCTATATTCCATTAGCACTATTTATTATAATGTTTGTAATAACACTTAAGTTTGACCTTGAGAAAAAGTTGCCAGAATATAGACAAGAAATAGAAAAAAGAAAGAGAGCATAAATTATGCAACAGTATGAAAAGAACCATTTAGATTTTGTACTTAATAACGCAGCAGAGTGTGCTGTACTTCTTAAGTCAAACGGGGACTTTCCAATTGACAAACCGGGAAAGCTTGCAGCCTTTGGTGCAGGTATGCGTTACACAATCAAGGGCGGTACAGGTTCAGGTGAGGTAAATTCCAGATTTACCTACACTATCGAGGAAGGTCTTGAACAGGAAGGCTTTGAGATTACATCAAAAAGCTGGCTTAATCAGTATGATGAAGTTCGTGCAAAGGCCAAAAAGGATTTCTATAAGAGAGTTCGTAAGGAATTAAAGGGCAATTTCCTTGCAATTATGGGCAAGACCATGAGGGAACCTGAACATAATCTTACACTTAGTGGCGAAGGTGATGTTGCTATCTATGTACTTAGTCGTAATTCTGGCGAAGGCTCAGATAGAGAAGTGGTAGAAGGAGAGGTAAAGCTTAACAACTCTGAGATTCGAGATATTTTAGAGCTCAACAAGAGATATCAAAAGTTTATGCTTGTTCTTAATGTTGGCGGTGCTGTAGACCTTACACCAGTTATGGATGTTGATAACATTCTTCTTATTTCTCAGCTTGGTGTAAATATCGGAAGAGTTCTTGCTGATATTTTAGTAGGCAAGCAGAATCCATCAGGTAAGCTTACTACTACATGGGCAGCATGGGACCAGTACAGCAATGAGGGAACCTTCGGAGATTGGAACGAGACAAAATATAAAGAAGGTATTTATGTAGGATATCGTTACTTTGATACCTTTGGAAAGAAAGCTCTTTTCCCATTCGGCTTCGGTCTTTCTTATACTAATTTTGAAGTTGGCGAGACAAAAGTTCAGGCAAAGGCTTCAGAGATTATCGTAAATACGGTAGTAAAGAATACTGGCGTATGTGCTGGTAAGGAAGTAGTTCAGGTTTACTTATCAAAGCCTACTGGCAAGCTTGACCAGCCATATCAGGAGCTTGTTGCTTTTGCAAAGACTAATAATCTTGCAGCAGGTGAGGAGCAGGAGCTTCAGCTCACCTTTGATTTACAGGATGTTGCTTCTTATGATGAGGAGACAGCCAGCTACATTCTTGAAGTAGGCGATTATTTAGTTCGCGTAGGCAATAGTTCAGTAGCTACAAAGATTGCTGCTGTAGTATCACTTGATGCTACTGTTACATGTCTTAAGGCAAAGAACTGCCTTGGAGATCCAGGCTTTAAGGATATTAAGGCACCAGCAAGAAACGCTGAAGCTGTTCCAGCTGAGGCTGCCAGACTTCAGATTCTTGCGGCAGAGCTTCAGAGCCAGTCAGTAAGCTATGACAGTAAATACGATATCGCAGATCAGGCAAAGAAGATGACTGATGAGGAGCTTATCTACATGGGCATCGGTGCTTTCAATCCAGATGCTAAAATGTTTTCAGCAGTTGGAAATGCAGGCTCTCATGTGGCAGGTGCTGCAGGTGAAACTACATCTCAGGTGAAGGGAGTAAAGCCAATAATCATGGCTGATGGCCCTGCAGGTCTTCGTCTTTGCAGAACTTATTTTGAGGATGAAAATGGAGCTCACGACGCATCAGGAAAAGGCAGCATGCCTGAAAGCGTAACTGACGCTATGGGACCTGTTGTTAGATTCATTGCAAATCTTGTGGTTGGAAAGACAAAGGTGCCAAAGGATGCTGTAATTAAAGAGCAGTCATGCACAATGATTCCTATCGGTACAGCCATTGCCCAGAGCTTTAACTATGATTTGGCAAAGAAGTTTGGCGATATTGTTGGAACAGAAATGGAGATGTTTGGAGTTCATTTATGGCTTGCTCCAGCTCTTAACATTCATAGAAGTATACTATGCGGACGTAACTTTGAGTACTATTCAGAAGATCCATTTGTTTCAGGCATGATGGCGGCAGCTATTACAGAAGGTGTGCAGACCCACAAAGGCTGTGGTACCACAATTAAGCATTATGCTGCCAATAATGCAGAGACAAACAGATACAATAATGATAGTAAGGTTAGCGAGCGTGCCATGAGAGAAATCTATTTAAGAGGTTTCGGTCTTTGTGTTAGAAAGACTCAGCCAAAGGCTATCATGACAAGCTACAATCTATTAAATGGAATTCATACCGCTGAGCATAGAGGCTTAATAGAGGATATCTTGAGATGCGAGTATGGCTTTAAGGGTATCGTAATGACGGATTGGATTCTTGAAATGATGGCAGACAAAAACTCCATCAACAGAATTGCTCTTTCAAATGAAGTTGCTAAAGCAGGTGGCGATTTATTTATGCCAGGCTGCAAGGGAGACTTCAATAGGATGAAGGCCGCTCTTGAGGATGGCTCACTTTCAAGAGAGCAGCTTCAGATTAACGCAACTAGAGTACTTAGAATGATTGATACCTTAGTTGGCTAATCTATAATCTCTAGGAGACATGCCATAGGCTTCCTTGAATTTGCGGTAGAAGTAACTACTGTTATCGTACCCAATGTAGGTATAAATATCTTCAATGGTAAGAGTGGTGTGGCTGAGAAGATAGGCCGCCTGTTGAAGACGACGTGTCATCAATTGTTCTTTAAAATTTTTACCAGTGTGCTTTTTAAGCAGTCTACTTATGTAATAGGTAGGCTGCTTTGTTTGTTCAGCAATTGCTTCAAGGGTGCCATGCTTATAGTGAGCATCAATATATTTCAAAACAGTAAGTAAAAGGTTTTGTTCATACTGAGATGGTGTGCCTTGGTTGACCAAAGAAACATATACTGAAAGGGTCTGTAATAGTAGACCCATTGTGGTCTTATTTATATTATTGATAATTGTTTCTGAATCCTGTTTTAGCATAGTGAAAATCATATTTTCCATAAGATTTTGCACAGGAAGAATATCTGCAGTAGGAAAGTGCAGATAAGTAAGGAAGGATGATTCTGGAGACAGTGTGGAAATCAAAAAGTCTCTAAGTAAGTCTCCTTCTGGAATCATTTGTAATGCTTCATCAAAAAACTCAGGAAGCAGGATAAAGTTAATTGCAACATCACCCTCTGATGCTGGAAGAATTTCCTGAGTAGCATTTTGGTTCAAGAATAAAAGTTCACCGGCTTTTAGTGTGATTTCATCAGTTCCATTTAAAATATGATGAGTTTCCCCTGAAACCATATAAACGAATTCAACATAGTTATGGGTGTGCTTTGGAAAGTGCACAAAACGAGTATGAGGACGTATTTCTATGAGACGTCCTTTTTTTAATAGCTTCTCGCTGTCGATGACAAAACTGTTGCCGCTGGAGTACCTATTTTTGTCAATGACACCGCCCTTTAAAATTTCTTGTTCTTCCTCTGTCAGCTGTGATAGCTGCTGTAATAAACTCTTTTCCATAGGTAAATTATAGAATGAATTTAGCTGCAAATAAAGTCCTATTTTTGATTATTTTACGACCTTAAAAGTCAGCTTATCAGGATATATACTCATATCATAAACGAGGTGAAACTATGAGTAACTATTATTTGGCAGTAGACATTGGGGCCTCAAGTGGCCGTCATATGCTATTTACAATTGAAGACGGTAATATTCAGATGGAAGAAATCTACCGTTTCGAAAATGCCATGACAAATGTAGGGGGAAAGCTTCTTTGGGATACAAAAAAGCTTTTTAACGAAATCAAAAATGGCATGAAGGAATGCAAAAGACTTGGTAAGATTCCATGTTCAATGTCCATTGATACTTGGGGCGTTGATTACGTGCTCCTAGATGAAGAGGGACAGGTTCTTGGTGATACATACGGTTATCGTGATCACAGAACTGATGGAATGGATGAGGAAGTTTATAAAATCATTTCTGAAGAAGAATTGTATAAGCGAGTTGGAATTCAAAAAGCAATTTTCAACACAATATATCAATTGACAGCAGATAAGCTTCAAAGACCAGAGGTGTTAAAAGAAGCAAAGATTTTGCTTATGATTCCGGATTATCTAAATTTCCTTCTTACAGGTGTTAGAGCATCAGAGTATACCAACGCGACAACAACAGGTCTTGTTAATCCTCACACCAAGCAGTGGGATTATCAGTTAATAGAAATGCTTGGTCTTCCTAGAGAAATCTTCTTAGAGCTTAAGCTTCCTGGTAATGAAGTGGGTAATCTAAGAGATGAAATCAAAGAGGAAGTAGGCTTTGATTTAAAGGTGCTTCAGTGTGCCAGCCATGATACAGCTTCTGCTGTAATGGCAATGCCTCATTTAGGAGATGAAGGACTTTACATCAGCTCTGGCACCTGGTCGCTTATGGGGGTGGAAAATGCAGAAGCTCTTACCCGTGATTGCGACAGAAAGAGTAATTTCACAAATGAGGGTGGTTACGATTATAGATACAGATATTTGAAAAATATCATGGGTCTTTGGATGATTCAGCAGGTTCGCCATGAAGCAAACGATGCGCTTAGCTTTGCAGAATATGCGGACCTTGCAGCAAGAGCAAACAGCTTCCCATCTCTGGTGGATGCCAACGATGAGCGTTTCCTTTCGCCAAAGAACATGACAGAGGAAATCAAGCAGGCCTGCGCTGACACTAGACAACAGATTCCAACAACCTCAGGAGAGCTTGCTGCAGTTATCTACAAGAGTTTGGCAGCTTGCTACGGAAATACAATAAAAGAGATTAGCGCAAATACAGGCAAACAGTACGAGGTGCTTCATATTATCGGTGGAGGTTGTAAAAACAGATATTTAAATAAGCTTACAGCCGATGCCACAGGACTTACAGTCCTTGCAGGCCCATCAGAAGCAACAGCCATCGGAAATGCAATGGTGCAGATGATTGAAGATGGTGCGTTGGCAGATCTTTTGGCAGCTCGCGAGGCGGTACATAAGTCATTTGATATAGAGGTTTTTAATCCAAAAGGAGGAGAAAGATGTTAGTAAATACAAAAGCTAAGGTGGGAGTTTTTTCAATTGCTCTTGGAGCGTATCTTCCACAGTTCCCAAGCTTAGTTCCAGAGTTTAATAAACAGTTTGAGGATTTCAAAGCGTCAATCCCTGATACAGTTGAAATCATTGATGGTGGTGTGGTTACCACAAAGGAGCAGTCACAGGCTGCAGGAGATTTGTTCAGGGCAGCAGATGTTGATTTAGTATTCATGCAGCTTCTTACTTATGCTACATCTTACAACATGCTTCCAGCGGTAAAGGATTTAGATGTACCAGTTGTACTTGTAAATCTTCAGAAGCTTAAGGCTCTTGATTACGATACAGCAGGCACAGCAGAGTGGCTTGGTGAAGCATATGCATGTGGTGCTGTTGGTGAGATGGTAGCAGACTTAAATCGTTACGGAAAGCGCTCAGCTGTTATCACAGGTGTAGTAGAAGGCGGCGATGCAGCTGTTGCAAAGGAAATTGATCAGTGGTGCCGTGCAGCACAGTGTCGTAGAAGATTTAGAGAGACAAATCTTGCTCAGATTGGTCGACCATATCCTGGTATGATGGACCTCTACATCGATGAATCAAATCTTTACAGAAGAATGCACGTATATACAAAGCAGTTCGACTGGGAAAAGATTTGGGCTATTGCAGATGATATTACAGATGAGGCTGTTATCAAGGCTAAGGCTGAGGATATCTTAGATACTTTTGAAATCGTTGGCGGTGTTGATGAAGAGAAGCTTCATGAGATGGCTAAGTATGTAGTTGCATTTGAGCAGTGGGTTAAGGATGAAAAGCTTGGCTTTGTAGCATCTCACTATGATGGTTATGCAAAGGGGCAGGCTGGAGTTGTTGATAGTCTTCTTATCCCAGCATTCTCGATGTTAATAAAGCAAGGTACAGCTTGTGCTGTTGAAGGCGATATCAAGGTTGCCATGGCAATGAGCATCCTTAAGACAATCGCAGGTTCTGGCCAGCTTTCAGAAATGTACACGATCGATTTCAATGATGGAGTAACTCTCATAGGACACAGCGGTTCTGGTGATGCAGATTTCTCTCAGGCTAAGAAGCCTACTATGAAGATTGTAGATGTATTCCACGGCAAGACAGGTGGTGGATACCTTACACAGTTCTATCCACCAGAAGGAGATATTACATATCTTGCAATTACTCAGGATGGTGAAGGTCACTTCAAGTTTGTATGTGCTGAGGGTGTAAATGTACCAGGAAAGATTCTTCAGAATGGTGACACAATGATGCGTACAGAATTCGCAATTTCACCAGGTGAGTTCGTAACAAAGTGGAGCGAAGCAGGTCCTACGCATCACTTTGCAGCGGCAATCGGTCGTCACATCGATGTAATTGAAAAGGTAGCAAAGATTTTTGATGTACCAGTGGAAATCATCACAAGATAAGGAGATATAGAAATGAAGATAACAGAAGTAAAGTTTGTTGAAGGTTTTATTAGAATGGCAAATGATGGATGGGAGCAGGGCTGGCATGAGCGTAACGGCGGTAACCTCTCATATAGAATGAAGGATGAGGATGTTGCAGCTGTTAATGAATTCCTTTCAGAAGATGGCCAGTGGAAGGAAATCGGCACAGAGGTTCCAGGTCTTGCAAATGAGTACTTCATGGTAACAGGTAGTGGAAAGTATTTCCGCAACGTTATCATTGATCCAGAGGATTCTATCGGTATCATCAAGGTAGATGAGACTGGTACAAAGTATCAGATTCAGTGGGGCTTCGTAAATGGTGGAAGACCAACATCAGAGCTTCCTTCACACCTTATGAATCTTGAAGTAAAGAAGCGTGTTACAAATGGTAAGTACAGAGTTGTTTACCACGCTCACACTACAAATACAATCGCTCTTACATTTGTACTTCCTCTTAAGGACGAAGTATTTACAAGAGAGCTTTGGGAGATGGCTACAGAGTGTCCTGTAGTATTCCCTTCAGGTATTGGCGTTGTTGATTGGATGGTTCCAGGTGGAAAGGATATTGCAGTTGCAACCTCTAAGCTTATGGAACAATATGATGTAGCTATTTGGGCTCATCATGGTATGTTCGCTTCAGGTGAAGATTTTGATCTTACATTTGGTCTTATGCACACTGTAGAAAAGGCTGCAGAGATTCTTGTAAAGGTTCTTTCTATTACACCTAACAAGCTTCAGACAATTACACCAGATCAGTTTAGACACTTAGCAAATGATTTCAAAGTAGAGCTTCCAGAGAAGTTCCTCTATGAAAAATAATCCTAATCAAGGAAAAAACGAGATTGAAGCATATCACTTCAATCTCGTTTTCTTCATCGTAGCCTCCAGAGCGCAGAGGACTTCGAGCAATCGAGGTCCTTTTATTTATAGAAAAATATTGCTAAAACTGTCATAATTGAAAGCAAATGAAGAAGTGACATCAATTAGAGGAGGCAACCAGAATGAAAATCATGGTTAGTGCTTGCCTGCTAGGGCAGAATTGCAAATACAATGGTGGCAACAACTACAGTGAGAAGGTTGCTGAGTACATAAAAGGGCATGAGGTTGTTCCGGTTTGTCCTGAGGTAGCAGGAGGCTTGCCTACTCCCAGAATACCTTGTGAGATTGTGAATGGAGTTGTTACTAATAAAAATGGTGAAAACAAAGATAAGGAATTCAGAACAGGAGCTCAGATTAGTTTGAAGAAAGCACTTGATGAGAAAGTGGATTTGGTGATTCTTCAATCAAGAAGTCCTTCCTGCGGCGTGAAGCAAATTTATGATGGAAGTTTTACCGGAAAGCTCATTGATGGCCATGGAGTGTTTGCAGAGCTGCTGATTAAGAATGGGATTAAGGTGTTGGATGTGGAGGATGTTTAAGAGGAGAGGTAAATTAGCATGTACAAAATCGAAACATTCATACCAAAAGAATCACTGCAGGAACTTCGCCAGGCATTGCGTGAAGTGGATGCAGGTCATATAGGAGGTTCATCCTTATGAAGAGCCAGTGATTAATGCGATAAAGCTTAGTTAGTGATGGGAGAATTATTTTGAAAAAGGGAATAAGTGCATAATGACAGAAGAGATTTTTGACATCGTAGATGAAAAGGGGCAGCCTACAGGAGAGACAGTGACTAGATCGCAGGCTCACGCTGAAGGTGTTAGACACAGAACTGCTCATATATGGGTGGTTCGTGACAATGGAGACAAAACAGAGGTACTTTTGCAGAAGAGAGCTTTAAACAAGGACTCTTTTCCAGGCAGATATGATACTTCATCAGCTGGACATATCCAGGCGGGTGATGAGCCGTTGGAATCTGCAATTAGGGAGCTTTCTGAGGAGCTTGGTATTCAGGCTGATGCAGATGATTTGAATTTTGCAGGAACATTTCCTATTCAGTATGAGAAGGAATTTCACGGCAAGATGTTCAGGGACAATGAGATTGCATTTGTATATGTGTATGATGAAGATGTAGACATTGATAAACTTACTATCCAGAAGGAAGAACTGGATAGCGTGGAATGGTTTGACCTGGAGGAAGTGTATCAGGCTTGCCAGCCACCGAGGGATGAGAAGTTCTGCGTTCCTATGGGTGGGCTGGAGATAGTTCGTAAATATGTTAGTAATCAAGAGAATGTGGCCAAGCATATATCTGAGATGGAAGCGATTCCGAGTTCCACAGACCACTCGCTGACGCGAGCGTAGTATAAGCAAATCGAGTTGGTATTAGGTGATAAATTGCCTAACACATTGATTATCGCCTAAAATGTGATATAATTTAGGCGATAAGGAGAAAGATTATGCGAGAATTTAATTACAGTAAGTATAAAGACTACAAATGGGATAGTGAAATATTAGGTCTGGTCTCGGGTATCCATGAATACAGAGGAAAGCAGGAGTTATATTTGACTCAAAAACCAGCTGTTTTAGATAAGCTAGTCGAAGTTGCCAAAGTTCAAAGTACTGAGAGTTCAAATGCTATTGAGGGCATTTTTACTTCAAACGCAAGATTGAATCAATTGATGCAGTCAAAAACTACTCCAAAGAATTGTGATGAAGAGGAGATTGCTGGCTATCGCTATGTATTGGATATGATTCATGAAAGTTATGAGTATATTCCAATTTCTGCAAATTATATTCTCCAGCTGCATCAGAATCTTTATCGTTTTACAAATAGAAGTATAGGCGGACATTTTAAAAACAGTGATAATCATATAGTTGCTAGAGATAAAAATGGTGTTGAGTATGTAATATTTGAGCCGCTTAGTCCGTTAGAGACACCTATTGCTATTGATAGAATATGTGAGGAGTTTAATAGATTGTCAGTTACCGAAGAAGTAGACACATTATTATTAATACCTATATTTATTCACGATTTTTTATGTGTGCATCCTTTTAATGACGGCAATGGTCGAATGAGTAGATTGTTAACGACACTGTTACTTTATAGAGCTGGCTATGTTGTTGGTAGATATGTTTCTTTGGAAAAAAAGATAGCTGAATTAAAAGATTTATATTATGACTCGCTCAACATGAGTCAGAAGGGTTGGCATGAAGGAGAAGATGATCCGACTCCATTCATAAAGTATATACTAAAGACCATTATTGCTGCTTATAAAGATTTTGAGGAGCGAATTGAAATTATCGATATAAAGGAACCAGCCATTGAACAGGTAAGAGCTGCCGTTTATAAAAAAATAGGTAAGTTTACCAAGAGTGAAATAATGGAAATGTGCCCAAAGTTAGGACGTGCATCCGTGGAAAATTCGTTAACAGCACTTGTTAATGAGGAAGTACTTGAACGTCGAGGAAGTGGTAGGGGCACTTATTATGTAAGGAAAGATGCACTTGTTTGATAAGTGGGACTTATGGGCTTGGGAAATAGCTAAAAATCGGCCTTATAGCAGTATGAAAAATTATGCTGCTATAGGGCTATTTTTATATACAGAAATAAGATATAGTAGATAAAAATGATTTTGGGAGGAATGGATTTTGAAAAAGATAACTAATTTGATGTTAATTATACTGAATTTATGTGCTGTTTGCTTGGGATTAGTGGTTTGTTATTGGAATATAGGCTAAAGAGCATAGACAATCGGAGTTTTTCGAAATCTTTCTATAAGATATAAGACAAGAAATCATTGGAGCTGGAAAAATATGGATACTAAGCATATATCTGAGATGGAAAAGAGAGATGATAATTCGTATTTGGTTACAGGAAATAAAAAGCATTTTCCTATAGAGCCTTTTATTCTAACACCAAGAGAGTTTTTGGATATAATTAAATAACATGACAAAGAGTAGGACTTACAGATTAAAAATCTGTAGGTCCTTATTTTTTGAATAATTTTTGGATTTTACCTTGCACGATATAGCCTCACTGGAAAATTGGTAGCACCAATGCATTAACTATAAGAGAAGGAAGGGATAATAATGACTTATGGTAGTGCAAATTCGCACCAAAAACACATAACTTGACAAGAAACCAATCTATTCTGTGCAAATTTGCATTAATATGAACTTTCGGAAGCATCAACTTTGGTTGGTGCTTTCTTTTTTGAAAAGAAGTACAATACCCTTATACAAAACATAAGTAAGGGGGCACTAATGACAGAAAAGATTAAAGTGTTTAAGCACAACAGTATTTGCATTGATGTTGGAGACAGGGCGGTTTATGTAGATCCATTTGAGATGGATGAAACACCACGTGATGCTGCATTTATATTAGTTACCCATGACCATTATGATCACTTTTCGCCAGAAGCCATTGAAAAGGTCGCTAATAAGAATACAGTGTTAGTTGTTCCCGAAAAAATGAAAAGCAAGGCAGCGGAAGTTGCAGCAGTGGTGGGAAAGATTGAATATGTTAATCCTGGTGCAAGCTATGAAGTAGAAGGATTACAGTTTGAAACTGTTGCTGCGTATAATATTTTAAAACCATTTCATCCAAAGAGTGCTGGTTGGGTTGGTTATATCGTTTCTGTAGACGGAAAACGTATTTACGTAGCGGGAGATACTGATGCTACTAAAGAGGCTAAAGCTGTAAAGTGCGATATTGCCCTAGTGCCAGTTGGCGGAACTTATACTATGGATGCAAAGAAGGCAGCTGAACTAATCAAT
This sequence comes from Pseudobutyrivibrio sp. 49, assembly GCF_900100545.1. Taxonomy (GTDB): domain Bacteria; phylum Bacillota; class Clostridia; order Lachnospirales; family Lachnospiraceae; genus Pseudobutyrivibrio. Next base: position 126,907 of record NZ_FNDP01000004.1, on the reverse strand, counting down.
ACAATTGCACCAGAAGTGGCTATTCCTGTCCATTATGGTCTGATAACTGGAACTTCTAAGAATGCGGGAGAAGAGTTTTCTAGGTTAGTAAAGTCGCCTGTAAAGGTTGAAGTAAGGATATAGTAGAGGGGAAAATAAGTTAGAAAGAAGGAATTAGCTTGAAGTATATAGTAAAAAGAATCCAGGAAGCAGACTATGGCTGCGAGGAGCGCCCAGAGAGATACCAGTTTCAGGTGTTGCTCCGATTACGTGACGAGACAGGACAGGAGATTGATATGGAAGTGGCAGATGCAGAGCTGCTGGCCAAGGATATCAATGAAGGCGACTGGATATTCTTTGATAAGGATAATAAGATTTTTAAGGTAGAGTAGTTTATCTATGGGGAGGCGATGGTATGTGGCTTTTATTTGCGATATTGTCATCAATATTTGCAGCATTGACATCAATCTTAGCGAAGGTTGGCATTGAAGGTGTCAATTCTAATCTTGCAACGGCTATACGAACAGCTGTGGTTCTGATAATGGCATGGGGGATGGTTTTCCTGACGAATGCTCAAAGGGGACTTAGTGAGATAAGCACAAAGAGCTGGATATTTTTGATTTTATCGGGGCTTGCTACTGGCGCATCGTGGCTTTGTTATTATAAAGCACTGCAGATGGGAGAAGCTTCAAAGGTTGTTCCAATAGATAAGCTGAGTGTAGTGATTACACTTGTATTGGCATTCATATTCCTTCATGAGCAGGTCACACCTAAGTCTATTGTTGGGTGCGTTCTCATTGGAGCAGGAACACTGTTTTTAGTAATGTAAAGGCTGAGAAGAGGATGCATGCCATAGGTAAGGATGGAGAATATTGTTTAGAGGTAGCTTATAGATTATAGATGAGATTTATAACTAGCAATAGAAATCTTTTATTTCCTGCTAATAGCATTGCTTCGCTATAATTGAATTTAACATGGAGGTATAGCGATGATTAATGAGAAGGTAAAAGCATTCCTAGATGAGAAGTCTCTGGGGGGACAGGCTCACAGAGCATACAGAGACTATTGATACGGTGGAGCATGCTGCTCAGCAGATTGGTTGTAGCGAGCCAGAGATTGCGAAGACATTGTCATTTGTAGTGGATGAAAAGCCTGTTGTGGTTGTTATGGCTGGCGATGGGAAGGTAAACAGTTCTAAGTTTAAAACGTATTTTCATACCAAGCCTCATATGATTCCACGTGATCAGGTGCAGGAGATTACAGGCTTTCAGCCTGGTGGAGTTTGTCCTTTTGCTGTGCCTGAGGATATTCCAATCTGGCTGGATGTTTCTATGAAGCGATTCGAATATGTTCATCCTGCAGGAGGCAACGAGTATACATCCGTAAAGATTACTCCAGCAGAGCTTGAGAAAGCATCTGGAGCTGAAGGATGGGTAGATATTTGTAAAGGCTGGGAAGAAGATGTATAGGATTTGCCAGGTTTGAACCTATGAAGTGAAAAATTTTTATTGGGTCATGATGACCCAATAAATGACCCAATAAATTTGGAGTAGGAGAAGAACATGTTTGAACTTACATTTTTTGTCCCGGTATTGATAGTTGCCGGTGTCTGGGGATTTTTTCTTTTGAATTTTGCAGGAAATAACCGAAGAATTCTGGATGATGACATCCTAAGCGCAAATGAAAAGCAGCGTAAAGAAGCTGAGAGCAGCATGCGAGTAATTCGACTGATGACACCTGTATTAGTAATCGTGGTGGCTATAGCTGTTATTTTTCTGGTGAATGCATATCATCCATTTATAAAAGTCAGTGTAGAAGGTGTAGCGCTGATTGCAGGGGGACTTTTCGCCACTTACCTGGGCTGGGCACTTGGGATGATTTTCAGAGGACTCAAGGATCAGATGAGTGAAAAAGATTCCAAACTCTGTTCAAGAGTATTTATGATTTCTTTTATGGGCACAGGGATTATTTTGATTGTGAGTGGTGTCATAGCTTGCATTCCTCAGCTTGCAGCATATTTTTAAAGCATTGTTCTGATTCAGTCAGTATGAATAAAAGGAAGGTCTATTCAGCATCAGATTGACCACTGTAATGGGATAGTTATGCAGGGCATGATGGAGAAAGAAAAGGTATATTTCTTCACTGATTATATCAACCACATAAGCTATAAGAAGTTTGTGGCTATTGTAAGAGAAAAGAACATTCCATTTGGATATATAGGCAGCAGAAATATTGAGAGCGTGATAAGGCAGATATATCAGGAGATGTGTAAATAAAGCAAATTTCGCATTTGAGGAGTTTATGGATGTTAAGTCGGCAAAGCAAGGTAAGTTTGGTGGATTTGAGGAATTGAAGTATAGTGCGAAATAGTAACAATTGTGGTCTCGCCTGCAACAATGCAGGTGGGACTTTTTTGTTGTATTAATGTAAAGCTTATAAAAAATTTATTTGCCACCAGAATAAAAACGGTACTTATATATTATAGAAGATGAAAAAGGGTAACTGCTGTAGAAAAACTATCTCGTACTACAAATCGGAAACCTTCTCCCCAAAGTAATGTTAGTAAGAAAATAATTATATCCAAAGTACCTTCAGCACAGGAAACAATTAATGTTGCCGGTTACGACTTTATGTTTCTGCAGATTATTGATGTAGAGCGTGATTCCAATGGACTAGTAATCGAAGATGCTCCACAGTCGAGATATCAGAATATGCATAATCTAAAATTGCATGGCTATGGTGGAGGAACATTCTGTAAGTTTAAGATTTCTGCCGATGAGGTACCGGGTGTATATCTATGGATAGTAGACGATGAGATTATCTATATTGGTGAAACTGCGAATCTAAGAAATCGCTTCAATACAGGATATGGTGTCATATCAGCTAGGAATTGTTTTGAAGGTGGACAGACTACTAACTGCAAAATGAATAAAGTAGTATTAGAATGCGCAAAGCAAAACAAAGAGATTAAGCTGTATTTCTATCAGACTGAAAAATTTAAAGAGGTTGAGCTTGAATTATTACGTTCAATAAATACCAAATATAACGTTAAGGATAATTAGTAGGTAGAGAACCTATCGGAGGTATGTATGGATTGGAATAACGATGGTAACATTGGTATGGATGATATACTTCTTACAGAGATTATTCTAGAAGAAGACGAGGAAGATAAAGGTGGTGGAAGTGGTGGTAATAAGCCTAATGGTAGTTGCCTTTCAAGCTTGTTATTAATGATGATTCCGCCAGTAGCATTGGTTGTTACCATATTCAATTTAATATGTTAGTTGAGAATGGAGCCTACAATTGTAGACTCCATTTTTAACTGCTTATTTCAAATGTAGGCATAGCATCTATGACATCCTGGAGAGGTGTCCATGTCATTGGGTCGAAGTCTTCGGACTCTGATGAATCTGATAGGTTGTTGAAGTCATCATCTTGATCTTCGTTGGATGGTAACTTGGTTGATTTTTTATGATTCATGGCCTCTTCATTTGTGTCAGGGAGCTTTTGGAAAGCATCGGAGTGCTGGAAGTCTTTGACAACCTCATTTAGTGCATTGACGATAGCTTCTTTGTATTCGTCTTTGTCAGAAATACTGTTAAATGCGTGGAAGATGATGTCATTTACTTCCTCTTTAGACTTAGCATGCTTGAGCTGATTTTCCAAGCATTGGGCCATTTTTCTAATGCGAAGATACTGCATATATAATTCAGGGTTGTGTTTCTTAAGGTAGGTTTCTTCCTTAGAAGTGAGCTTCTTGCCACTTTTGATTTTAGTCTGGATTTTTGACATCATTTTCTCATCATAACCTTTTTTGATTGTTCTGCGTCTTCTTGGACTTTTCTGATGGTGTTAGAAATCTGCTGGCTTATAGATTGGTTTGTATCCGGGTTAGAGAAAGTATTGGTTGTTATAGAATATGTCATGTTAATTTTGATATCTTGCATAGCATTCACCTCACTAAAAAAGCACTTTCCTTTGGATTCAATCCATTGAAAAGTGCTATCCGTACAAATATTATATCGGTTAATTAATGACTATTATTTACCAATCATCCTCGTTATTCCAACTATTTGATGTGTTATCATCTGTGAGATGAAGATCTCCAGTCTCAAGATCTAAAGCCATTCCAGAGCCCATACTTTGCATAAGGTGTCCATCGGTATCCATCAGCATACCGCCTCCCATATCCATACAATAATCACCATCGTTAAAATCAAAAATACTCATAGTCTAACTTTCATTTACTACAATTCATATTCCTATTACTCTTCCGGATGCATTTAATATTAAACTGCACATTTTCTGACAGCTAAGGCTGCATCCGTCAGATATCCAGTCACTTATCATTTTGACACTTCCGTGTAAAACATAGGAGGACAGATATTTTTTTTCATATTCTGTGATAGATGAATTACGCATAGATGCCAGCACAATTTTATTAAAATCTGGTAGTAATGAGCTTATATCTGATATAGGATTTAAGTTATCTTTTCCCAGAAATAAGATAAAAAAATCCGCATTGTCTTTTATGAACTGAAGTGCATTTACCAAATCATCAGCTATTTTCCGATCCTCGGCTAAATTCTCCATAAGCAGAGCGGTTGTTTTAGATATATATATTGAAGCAATTTCGTTTAACACGTCATATTGACTGCCATAATATTTATAAAAAGTTGTCCTGTTTATGCCGGCTGTCATACATAATTCTTTTATAGTTATCTTTTCTATAGTGACATTTCCAAGCATTTGTATAAGGGAATTTCTTATACGCTCTTTTGTATGTAAAATCTTGGTCTCTCCGGAGGCTGTCATTGATACTCCTTTCCTGAAATCAACAGAAGTTAAATATTTGTCGGTTGAAATCAACACATGATGATTATATTATAAGCAAAAATAAACCGAAAGGAAATATAAGTATCTAAAATGAGAAAGTTAAAGGAAAAAAAGCCGCTGATATTCACCGTCTTAATTGTCGTGTTGTGCATGATTATTGCCTTTTTGATAAGAAATATATATCTAAATGCCACTGCAGGACCTTATGAAGTTACAAGAAAAGAAATAGCTGATTATTTCAGTGCACAGCTTAATACTCAGGACAATACTGTAAAAAAAGGCGTACAGCAGATTATGCTCGGTACATTATCAGATAATTACGACACTACGCTTGACGCTTTGAAACATGTTAAAGCTGCCGGATATGATTATATAGAGATAAATGATTTCATGATAGAAAAATCTCCTTTTATAGTAAAGCTTTTGACAAAATTTGGTGGAATGGACATAGGAAACAGCTGTAATCAGGATTGGCATACGCTTATTTATGAGAGCGGGCTCAAGGTAAGCAGTATGCATTCAAATCTCGGTGCAATAGAAGCAGATCCTGAGAAAGTTGCGAATCTTGCAAAAAGCTATGGCACAGACGTAGTTGTTATAACAGGAATGTACAGATTTGATTATAGCGATTTAAACGAGGTTGAGAGTCTGGCAGAGCGGTTAAATGCTGCAGGAAAAGCTCTGAAAGAACACGGCGTAAAGCTTTTATATCATAATCACAACTGTGAATTGCAGAAGGTTTCAACGGATAAGACAGCTTATGATGTGATTATAGAAAACACTGATGATGAATATGTGAATTTTGAGCTGGACACATATTGGATGACTGACGGAGGCGCTGACGTCTATCCAATAATAGAAAAGCTCGGCTCACGTCTTAAGTACTGGCATATTAATGACAGAGGAAACACTCAAAAAGGACCATATATGACACCCATCCTTAAAGAAAAGGCCACAGAGCTTGGAAAAGGCAATATGAATCTTAAGGGTCTTTCTGAAGTCATAAATGAAAATGGTGTTATGGCAGTTATTTTGGAAACTCACATGAACTGGATTGACAATGATCCGGTAAAGAGTATCGAAGTGAGTTCCGAATTCATGAATAAATATTTTTAAACGTGGCTGAGATGAGGAAGATAATGCCATGCGCAAGATTCATAAAGAAGGCGGCTACAAGGCTGCGTTATCTCTCTAATATCATAATGGGGCTGTCGCACTAGTTTAGTGTGGCAGCCCCTTCTTACGTTTTGAGATTATATATTTTTAAGGATATCAATATAGTTATTGAGCTCAGCTCTTGTAATGCTATAGTCTGTAGGCTCGACGCCTCTCCACCAGGCGTTGTATTGATATAGGCAATATAGAAGACAAAGGATAAAGTTCTCGATAGATGAGTGTCGCATTTTCTTCGAGACCTCAATGATGCATTCGTCTTCGTGCCCTTCTGGGATTTCTGCATACGGATAGAATTTGGCAGTATTAACTTCTTTGGGGTCAACAAAGATGATTGAGTATGGGTATGGGTTGCCGAAGGCTTCATTTGAGAGTGTGTTTGTGATTGCTTGAAGCTTGTTGTTTGATAAATACTTTAGTGTCATGTTTATTACCTCCATTTTTGGTTTTCTAACAGGTAAAAAGAAATATTTCTTGGTTTTGTAAACCTGTATATTGAAATAATGGAGAAAATAAATATAATGCTCTGTTTTTAAGGTATAAATTTTGTATTTTTATGTTTTTTTTGTAATAAAAAGCCCCTGTTTTACCAGGGGCGGTGTTGCAATGGTGGATGTTACATTGTTTCTAAGGAAAATTCTAAATCGAATGGGTCAGAGAGTAAGTAGCTTACTTCTACGTACATATAGAAGTCTCCATCTGTTAATACATAATAGCGATTAGCTGAATTTGTTGTATTGTGATAATAGGTCTCTACATATCCATCAAATCCGCTGTTAGAGGAGTCACTATTGGCTTAATTGTTATCTATGCTTTTTTTCTGAATTATTATTTGTCTCTTTAGAATTTCTATATGCTCTAAGTGAAGGAAGTCTTTGTTCTTTCAAATCATATCTGATTTGTATTTCATCAGATCCATATGTTTTCAAAAGACTTTGAAAAGTAACAACTGAGCCTGCTTTAGTAATACGTTGTCTATCAATATACACATTATATGTTGTATATAGTGTACCATTTAAAATCAAGTAAGCAATTCCTTTAGAGTCTGAGTATGTACCATTTTTTACTCCCTTTTCAAAGGTATAAATATCCATGATTTTCGATATCGCTGGGTTTAAGTTTTCTTCTGCCATAGCTTCCCTCTATTAATAAAAACTTTATTTGTATTATATCACTTTTGGGGGAAAATCCTGCTGTCCAATAAAATGTCAATTTGGTTGCTACAATATAATTAACAAAGGAAAATAGATGAACCGGTTGGGCGGATGAGTACTTTCGAGGAGGTAAATGATGTTTATGAAGCGACTGATATTTTGGTTACAGAAAAAGAAGCGAATAGAGAAGCGAAGCTGTGGACAATGTTGTTTGAAATGTCCTTATTTCGGGGGTTGTGTGAAGGATGGAAAGTTTTAAACACATAAACTATGCGTATGGATTAGTTGATGTGCTATACTAATTAATATATGAGGTCAAGGGGGATATATGAGTGGAAAACTTGTAAGAGATAAAATTCCAGAAATTATTCGAGCTGATGGTAAGACTCCAATTACTAGGATTCTTTCTGATGAGGAGTATCTGCAGGAATTAGATAGAAAACTTAATGAAGAAGTAGCTGAATATCAGGCTGATAAATCCATCGAGGAGATGGCTGATGTTCTGGAAGTCTTGTTTGCTATATGTGAAGCAAGAGGGCATTCCATCGAGGAACTGATGGAAGTGAAGCAGGCCAAGCAAGATAAACGTGGTGGATTTAGAGATAAAATTTTCTGGGAAGGCAATAACCAATGGGGGCGTTATGAGTAATTCTTTTGATAATCAGTCAATCTTGAAGATTAATCAGGAATACTATAATAATCTAGATATCGAGGGTTTTTCATTGATGATGAAAGATCCTTCATACTGTTATAAATTCTATTGGCTGGAGGCTATAGTCAAGCTTATTTCCCAAGACGTAAAAACAACTACATTTAACGACATCATTGATGAGATGATATGTAATGCATGGTATACCGTGCTTGAATTTCATGTTCATCTTAGTGGCATGATGGAGGGTGAAGTAAGAGACGGTTTGGAACGAGCTGTTTTATTGCTTGCGCAATTAAGTGATTTGCCAGCTAATGCTAGCAAGGTTGAGATTAAGAATGAAATTCGTAAATACGATAATAAACTGAAAGTATATAAGGACCAGCTTACAAAAAATGTTCCTTATAGAGCATTAGCTGGTTTTTTCGATAACGCAAATGCGGTAATTAATTGGAATAGAATAAATGTTTTAATTACCTATGCTGAGGTATTGAATACATCACGACCTTTACCATACACTTTAGGGCATGCTTCTGGATTAAAACGTGAAGTCTTTTTTAATGAAAACTGGATAAGACTAATCAATGACAATGCAGTTTCTATCCTAGGTTGGATTCAATTTGAAAAGGTTAGGTGGTTACAGAATAATAACCCTGAGGTACCAAGTCTTGTTTATAAATTGGCACCTATGGATGAAAAGATGCGAAAGTTGAAGTATGTGAGAGAACTGTGGGAGGCCATACTTCATGAAAAACAGATTATTGATGTGTTTAAGAATGAGCCAATAAAACAAGGTAAATATGATATTGACCATTTCATTCCATGGTCATTTGTTATGAATGATGAGCTTTGGAATCTGATGCCTATGGACTCATCACTTAATTCTGCAAAGAATAATAGGCTTCCAAGGTGGAATGATTATTTCCCAGCATTTGCGCGTAATCAATTCATTCTCTATGGAATGATTCATGATACAAGCAAGCCTGTGATTAGGCATAGATATGAGAAATGCCTCAAGGATAATTTGCATTCCATTTGGGCTAATCAGGAGCTTTATCGTAAGGGGAATACTGAGGAAGAATTTTATAATATTCTGCAGAAAAATATGCAGCCTGTTTATGATAGCGCGAGAAGGCAAGGGTACCAGGTGTGGTGATTATATGTTTAAAATTATAGATGGGGATTTTAAAAAGAATATATATAGTGATGATGCATTTCTAGATAATTGGCCGATGCTTTATATACTTGAAAATGGAAAACAGGCATATATAGGCGAATCTAATCATGCCAAAACTAGGATGACTCAACATGCTTCTAATGAAGAAAAGAAGATATTTGATAAGGTACACTTTATTTATTCGAAGTTGTTTAATCAATCCGTCACCTTTGATTATGAGTCTAAGCTAATTCAATATATTGTTGCTGATGAATTGTTTCAAGTGACAAATAAGAATTCTGGCATCGCTGATAAACAATACTACAATAAAAAAGAATATGATGAGCAGTTTGAAAAACTTTGGAGGAAACTTCAGAAGGAGAAACTTGTAAAACATTCGCTTGAGGAGATTCAGAACTCTGATCTTTTCAAGTACTCACCATATAAGGAACTTAATGACAGCCAAAGAACAGCCGTTGAGGATATTCTTAAGAAGCTTGAATCAGGGAATACAAAAAGAGTTGTGGTTAACGGAATGCCAGGTAGTGGAAAGACTATCGTTGCCATATACTTGATGAAATATCTTTCTGATGATGAATTATTTAAAGATAAAACTATTGGTTTTGTTGTTCCACAGGTGTCGTTAAGAAAGACAATGAAACAAATATTCAAAAGTATTTATGGGTTGAAGCCTTCACAAATTTTGTCCCCTTCTGATGTTACAAAAAGGAAATATGATATTTTGCTTGTAGATGAAGCTCATAGATTGCATCAGTATAAGAATATTTCTTATATGGGCGCATTTAAAAAGAATTGTGAAAAACTTGGATTGTCAACGGAATCAGATGAACTCGATTGGATTTTAAAGCAATCAGATTGTTCAGTTCTTTTCTACGATAGCATGCAGGTGGTAGGACCATCTGGTATTGATATTGAACGATTTGATCAGAAAATGGATAACACTGTGCCTAAAAGGCTTATAGCTTATTACACTTTGTTTACTCAGATGAGAGTGCAAGGTGGGAACGACTATATTGAGTTTGTAAAACAATTGCTGAATGGTAGTTGTAGTCGAAAATATCATTCTGAAAAATATGAACTGAAAATGTATATGAGTTTCTCCGAATTTGAGAAAGATATGTATCTCAAGGAAAATCATTATTCATTGACACGAATGATAGCCGGCTATGCATGGCCTTGGATTAGCCAAAGTGATAAGACAAAGACAGATATTTCTATCCAAGATATTTCTAGAAAATGGAATCATTGCACAGAAGGATGGGTTCACACTAAAGAAGCAATTGATGAAGTAGGGTGTATTCATTCGATACAAGGATATGATTTAAATTACGCCTTTGTTGTTTTAGGCAATGATATTGGTTACGATAAGGATAAACAAGAAATCATCATAAGAGCTGAAAATTATTATGATCAAAATGGCAAGAAGACTGCTGATTATGATGAATTATTGAATTACATCAAGAATATTTATTATGTTCTTATGACTAGAGGTATAAAAGGAACATATCTCTTTGTATGTGATGATGATTTGAGAGAGTATTTTGGGGAGTACGTAGAAATAGCAGGAGAATAATTCTATGAAACAAGAGACAATCAAAAGAATACGAAAATTTACTGACGATAGAGATTGGGACCAGTTTCATTCGCCAGTCAACCTTGCAAAATCCATTGTTATTGAAGCAGCAGAGCTTCTTGAGTGTTTTCAGTGGGATAACGACAAGTATGATGAAGAACATGTAAAAGAAGAATTAGCGGATGTAATGGTTTATTGCCAGAACCTTGCAGATAAGCTAGGTGTTGATCCTGATGAGATTATCAACAAGAAGATGGATCAGAATGAAGCTAAGTATCCAGTGGAGAAGGCTAGGGGGAAGGCTGATAAGTATAATCAATTATAAATTATTCATGTGGAGGCATTATGAAACCGGGGTTATATGAGCAAATTATAAATGGACAACTTAATAGTGAACTGGAACTGATTCCGGAAGAATGCAAGTATCAAGAAAAAGTTGATTCAGCAGAAGCCTCAAGAGTTTTGTCTACATATGTAGCGGAACTTTTAAAGAAAAAATTGGACGATATATATGAGAACCTAGGGGATGGTGCTCTCGGTAATCAAATTGAGTACATCAATAAAGTTATTGAAATGGTTGATTCAGAGTCAAAAAAACAGCTTATGATTGATTCGACAGGAGACCAATTATTGTCCGTGCTAAATGATAAAGATGAGAGATTATTGCTAGGAAAGAAAGCGAAAGATATTAATCGACCTGAAACGTCTATAGCATATAGTAGTTTGTTTACAGGTGCAGTACGAGAACCTCAAATGCTTGCTGAACTAAAAAAAGAAATAATATCGGCAAATAAAATTGATATGTTGGTCTCGTTTATCAAGTGGAGTGGCTTGAGAGAACTTCTTGAGGAATTAAAGGAATTTACAACTAATGGAGGTCTTTTGCGAGTTATTTGTACCTCATACATGGGTGCAACCGATGTAAAAGCAATTGAGGAGTTATCTAAATTAACCAATACTGAGATTAAAATTTCATATGACACAAAGAGAACGCGCCTTCACGCTAAGTCGTATATATTCTACAGAGAAACCGGATTTACGACAGCGTATATTGGATCGTCAAACATGTCTAATGCTGCGCTTACAAGTGGATTAGAATGGAATGTAAAAGCGGCAGAAAAGGATATGGCTGCAACAATAGAAAAGGTTGCGGCTACATTCGAGAGTTATTGGAATGATAGGGAATTTGTGACTTATGATAAATCACAAAAAGCTAGATTAATCCAAGCATTGAAAAATGAAAAATATATTGGAGAAGGTAAAGAACGAAAATTTGTATTTGATATTCGACCTTACTCATATCAGCAAGAAATTCTAGACAAGCTTGATGCTGAAAGAAAAATTTTGGGCTATACAAGAAACTTGGTAGTTGCTGCAACTGGATGTGGAAAGACAGTTATATCAGCATTTGACTATGCAAGATTTTGCCAGGAAAATTCAGGGAAAAAGAATAGACTTCTTTTTGTCGCACATAGAGAAGAAATTTTGGAGCAAAGTATAGAAACTTTTAGAGGAGTTTTAAAGGATTTAAATTTTGGCGATTTATGGGTTGGAAATCATAAACCTGAAACATTGGATCATTTGTTTGTATCAATACAGACATTAAATTCAAAAAAAATATATGATGAATTGCCTGAAGACTATTTTGATTTTATAGTTGTGGATGAATTTCATCATGCGACAGCCCCTATTTATAAGGAACCATTAGCCAAGTTTAACCCTAAAATTTTATTAGGATTAACTGCAACGCCAGAGAGAATGGACGGTGAAGATATTCTTCAATATTTTAGTGGTCGAATCGCTGCAGAAATACGTTTGCCGGAGGCAATTGATAGAAAATTGTTGTGCCCATTTCATTATTTTGGAGTATCAGATACTGTGGATTTATCTGATGTCAGATGGGTCCGTGGTGGATATGACAGACATGAATTGAGTAACATTCTTTCTATGAGTGGTGCTGTTGCGGCTAAAAGAGCAAAACATGTAATGGAGAACGTTGTGAAATACACAGTGTCGATTGATGAAATGAAAGCATTGGGATTCTGTGTATCGAAAGAACATGCAAAATTCATGGCAAAAAGCTTTAATGATAATGGAATTCCATCTTTAGAGTTAGATTCAGATTCGAGTAAAGAAGATAGAGCTACTGCTAAGAAACGCCTGGAGGAAGGAGAACTAAAGGCTATCTTTGTGGTTGATTTGTACAATGAGGGGGTTGATATTACTTCTGTAAATACTGTCTTATTTTTGCGCCCGACAGAATCTCTTACTATCTTTTTACAGCAATTGGGAAGAGGTTTGCGATTAGATGATAGCAAAGACTGTTTGACAGTTCTTGACTTTGTTGGACAGGCTAATAAAAAATATAATTACGAAGAAAAATTTAATGCATTATTATCAAATACAAAACATAGCGTAGAATATGAATTGAAGAAAGGTTTTGTATCTGTTCCAAAGGGGTGCTATATATATCTAGAAAAGAAGGCAAGAGAATATGTCCTTCAGAATATAAAAAGTTCAATTGAAACAAAGAATGGCATTGTGAGTAAAATAGCTACATTCACTGATGACACTGGAAAGAAACTTACAATGGCAAATTTTCTTAAGCATTATCGAATGGATCCAAGGGCTATATATAAGAAAGATAATTTCTCCAGACTCTGTGTAAACGCAGGTGTGGTGGAGGATTTTAATGAGTCTTTAGAAAAAGATATTACAAAGGCTTTTTCAAGATTAGCATCAATTGATTCAAGACGACTAATTAGATTTATAATTAGGTTGTTGGAAGATATTGATAATGTGGACTTCAGCAAGTTAACGGAAATTGAGAAACGAATGCTACAAATGTTTTATGTAACAATTTGGCTGGATGTAATTGATTTTGTTTCCCCAGAAAAGGCTTACATAAATATTGGAAATCTGGCTTCAAGTCCAGTAATGCTGAAAGAAATGAAAGAACTATTTAACTATCTATATGAGAATATTGGTTTTGTTGATAAAAGTATGGATTTTAGATTTGATTGCCCAATTGATTTGCATTGCACATATTCAAGAGATCAGTTGCTGGTGGCACTTGATTTTATGAAACCAGTGACTGTTAGAGAAGGTGTCAAGTGGATACCTGAAAAGAAAATTGATGTGTTATTTGTCACGTTGAATAAGTCGGATAAGGATTACTCTCCAACAACAATGTACAACGATTATTCCATTAATGAGACAATGTTCCATTGGCAGAGCCAGAGCACTACGAGTGAACATTCGCCTACTGGTCAACGATACATTCATCATAGGACAATGGGAAGCAAAGTCCTTTTATGTGTTAGGGAGGCAAAGAAGGATGCTTGGGGTAATGCTTCATCTTATAGCGTCCTGGGTTTTGTTAATTATGTAAAGCACTCAGGTAGTAACCCTATGAATATTACTTGGAAACTGGACGAAGAGATTCCAGCAAAATATATTAAGCAAACAAAAAAGCTAATTGTAAGCTAGATGGTGTTTTGAATGAAAACAATAAGAGTAGTTGCAGCGGTAATCTGCGATTCGATTGAGAACAAAACAAAGATTTTTTCAACAGCCAGAGGCTATGGGGAGTTTAAAGGCGGCTGGGAATTCCCAGGTGGGAAAATTGAAGCAGGTGAGACTCCGCAAGAAGCGGTGGTACGAGAAATCAGAGAAGAGCTGGAAGCTACTGTTAAGGTTGGAGAATTAATTGATACAATTGAGTACGATTATCCAACATTCCATCTTTCAATGGATTGTTTCTGGTGTGAGGTAGAATCAGGAGAACTTAAGTTATTAGAGGCTGAGGCTGCAAAGTGGCTTTCTAAGGATGAACTGGATTCTGTAGAGTGGTTGCCTGCGGATATTACTTTAATAGATCAGATAAGGCAGGCTATGTAAAAGACGTCGTTGCTGCAGGGCTTTGTGCTTTGCAGCACTTTTATTATAATAGATTCATGAACAGACGAAGACGCAAGGAGTCATTAAAGAATCAAATATGGATGAAGACAGGTGGTGTTTGTGCAAAGTGTGGCAAGGCAGTTGAGCCAGATAAGCGCACCATAGACCACTTCATACCAAAGTATCACGGTGGAACTGATGACATCAGGAACCTTATTCCTATGTGCAAGGCTTGTAACAGGGCCAAAGGTTCACGATTGGTGTCTATAGAGGATTGCTGTCCATATTTGAGTGAAGAATACAGGGCATTGGCTATTAAGTATTCAGGCGAAAGTAAATGATTTGTTAGAGGGGATAGATAATGCGATTTATTGGAAATGTGATATGGATAATCTGTGGTGGCTTACTAAGTGCTCTGGGGTGGTGGATTGCAGGAGCATTATGGTGCATTACAATCATAGGAATTCCATTTGGAAAGCAGTTTTTTAAGATAGCAAAGCTTTCATTGGCTCAATTTGGGCAGAGAGTAGTGAAGGTTAATTAGAGAGGACATATAGATGAATATACAAATCTTTGGCACTAAGAAGTGCAATGATACAAAGAAAGCTGAGCGATTCTTCAAGGAACGCGGCATTAAATATCAGTTCATTGATATGAAGGAAAAAGGCATGAGCAAGGGCGAATTAACAGCTGTAGCTAATGCCAATGGTGGAATAGATGCCATGATTAATCCGGATGCAAAGGATAAGGATGCGCTGGCTTTGATTAAGTATATTGCTGAGGAGGATAAGCTGGAGAAACTGCTTGAGACTCAGCAGGTAATCAAGACACCGGTTGTTAGAAATGGAAAGAAGTCCACATTAGGTTATCAGCCTGATGTGTGGAAGAATTGGGAGTAGTTATGAATAAGAAAGACCAAATAACAGTAGAAAACTTTGTAAGCACAGGAATGGAGCTTGAGACTCTGTACACCTGCTTTCCAGATTTTTCTAAGGAAGAGATTGCAGAGATTTACAATAACTACAAGGATAATCAGCCTGTAGATGTTGATGGGCATACAATGAGCATTAACTGCTCATAGGAATAAAATCGGAGGGGGAAATAAATATGCGCCAACAGTTACTGTTGCCCCGATAACAACCAAGATTCACAAAAATCTTCCTACACATGTATTGATATGCAATATAGGCGGGATAAAAAGAAAGTCTGTGACACTGAAAGAGCTGGGGGTGTTAGATGTAGATGCTTATAAAATAGATGCCATGGTGGAACTTGATATAAATGCTGCTATACCAAAGGTAGGCAGTATATTATATCGCCAGCTTCCAGGTATTGCTAACCTTATTGTCATAGTAAAGCCTAACGCTACGCTCGAGCCCCATAAGGTGGACCCTGCATTCAAAGACATCTGTCTGATTGCTGATAAAGAGACCATCTTGTGTGGTGTAGGAGCCTTTTTTAGGCAAAGGCTTGTAGGATTTTATGGTGTAAGTTTCGTAAATGCCATCTTCATTCTGTAGGCGAAACTTCAGGGGGATGACTGAACCATCAGCCTTAATCTGGCAAATTACATCGATTTTATCAAAAACTCTTTTTAATCCGTTGTACATCAAAATTACTCCTAATCTATTCGAAAATATGTTCTGTTTTTATATAATCACTATACACCCTGAAACTAAAAAATTCAATCGAACATGCGAACAAATTTTCGCTTTTTCTCGAACACGCTGGAAGTGTGGTAAAATCAAGTTGATACTTGTGGAAACTGTGGCTAAAATACAATTAGATTTTAATTACAATTAGCACTTTTGGAGGGGTTGCTATGCAGGAAAAATTGAAAAAGATAAAGATTCTCTTTGGTGATGTGGACAATACATTGTTATGCCTGAAAATGTACAATGAAGAAGGCAAGCGTGTTGTTGGTTTTGAGAGCCCTGAAGACTGGCTTAGATTCAATATCAATAATAATGCGTATATTAAGTGTCAAGCACCTAGGGGAGTAAAGAACCTAATAGATAATTTGCATTTTAATCAGGGGGTGAAGGTCTATGGCCTCACTGAATGTAGTAATTCTTTTGAGTACAATTCAAAGTATAATCGCTTGAGAGAATGTTACCCAGGTGTTTTTGAGCATCATGGAGATTTGATATCTACTGAGAGCCGTCATAAGAAGGTACTTATCATGAAAATGATTGCTGAACGTGATGGCATAAATATGGATGAAATCATGTTTATTGATGACAGTTATACGGAAATCATGGAGGCCTTTGGTGCTGGAATTCTTTCCATGCACACAACAGAGGTTATGGAGCGATTTATGTGAATATGGGGGCTATATAAGAAAGGGAAATGATGCTTAAGAACTACATGAAAGAAGGACAGAAATTATAGTGAGGAGGAATAAATTGTTATGAATTGTCCAAAATGTCAAAAAGAAATGTCTAAAGGTGAGATTGGTGTAAGCGCTGCTTCAAGAGGGATCCCTTCATTATTCTGGGCACCAACTGAAGTTATCAATAAGCATATACCCAGCTTTTTAACTATAAAGAAAGTGGTATCTGAAGGTGGCGTGCAGATAAAGCTTGGCAATGGACTTACTAAAAAGAGAAATACAGGATATGTTTGTAAATCTTGTAATTGTGTTCTTTTAGATTTGGAGTGAATGGGAAACAGAAGAAATTAAGAGTTTAGAGGCGATAAATAAAGTGCTTAAAAGATTTATATATGCTGCACTAGCAGTTCTTTCATTAATATATTCAATTACTGTTTTTCTTGTAGGCAGTGGAACCTTCTCATTTATCATATGGATATTCGTGTCTATCTTCTTCGGATTCCTATGGTTCATGGAGAAAAAGAAGCTCTGGGGAAAGGTACCTACAATTATTAGAAAGATATTTAGAGGACTTGTAGCCTTAGGGCTAGCAGTATTTATTATCTGCCAGGGATGTATTCTCACACAGTTCTTTTCAAAAGGAGACGATGGAGCGGACTACATTATAGTTCTTGGAGCTCAAATGAGAGACTGGGGGCCAAGTGTTGTTTATAAGTATAGATTGGATGCTGCAGTGGAATATCTTAACAATAATCCTGATACAATAGTTATAGTAACTGGAGGTCAGGGAGCAAATGAATTCATCAGCGAAGGTGAAGGTGGAAAAGCGTATCTTATGGAACAGGGGATTTCAGAAGATAGAGTACTTGTAGAAAAAGAATCCCTTGATACCAAGCAAAACATTACTAATGCTTTTGTGATGATAGAAGATGATGAGAACACCAAGATTGGTATCGTAACCAATAACTTCCATCTTTTTAGAGGAATTCTTCTTGCTAAGAGATATACTGATGCTGATATAACGGGCATCGCAGCATTTACAGAATATCAATTCCTACCTAACAACATGGTTCGTGAAACATTTGGAATTTTGAAGGATATATTATAATTTAGCTTATTTATTATCCTGTGACAGGTGTATGGTTTTCAGATGAGGGAATCATTATCGGCGAAGCCGATTCAATAAGGAGAATTATGGATACAAGAATAGAATGGGCTAGAAGCAGGGATGAATTAGTGCAGGCTATAAGGAGTCTGGGATTTCCTGATGAGCTTGGAGTGCAAATTGCAAAGATGCTTGGCAGTCCCAAGGCGATGCAAAGGATGATGGCTTATCTTTATAATGTAAAGCCAAATACAGCTGAGCTTATAGTGGATGAGGCACTTGCTATTTGCAGTGATATAGATAGATGGCGGGAGAAGAAAGCCAGTGAGGCTGCCAATGCGAAGTATAATGAAATGCTTTACTACGGATTAGATGCGGAGGATGAGAAGGCTAAAGGGAATAACTGTAAATATTTTGAGCTGTAAAGGCTGCCAGCAGGAGGTGCCTGAATTAGTCAAGCATATAATTTAGAAAATTTTAAAAAAATTATATGCTCAAATAGGAGAATTCTATGAGGAAAATCTTGTTCTAAGCATATAATAATGCCATTTTTTGAAAAATTATATGCTTGAACAGACAAAAAGCAATGAAAAATGGCTTCACTGAGCATATAATAATGCCATTTTTTCAAAAATTATATGCTTGACCGGCAAATAAGCTATGAAATAAAACCCTACTGAGCATATAAATTCAAGCAAAATGACAAAATTATATGCGCAATCAAGAAAAACAGCGTGGAGAATAAAGGTCATGAAAACAATAAAAGTTGTTGCAGCAGTTATCTGTGATTCAATAGAAGAGAAAAACAAGATTTTCGCAACCGCAAGAGGTTACGGAGATTATAAAGGTGGCTGGGAGTTCCCAGGTGGCAAGGTGGAGGCTGGGGAGACATCTGAGCAGGCTCTTATAAGAGAGATACAAGAGGAACTTGATACTCTTATAGAGGTTGGGCCCTACATAGATACGATAGAATATGATTATCCTACCTTCCACCTGTCGATGGATTGCTTCTATTGTGAGGTGAAGGAAGGACGCCTGGAATTAAAAGAGGCTGAAGCTGCAAAGTGGCTCACAAGAGATACATTAAATGATGTAAACTGGCTGCCAGCTGATATTACACTTATAGATAAGATTAAATCAGACATGCAGCATAGGTCAAACTAAAAAAGAGCATTAATTGTTCCTAGAATGCTAGCTTTTTTCGTGTCAATAATTGAATATAAAAATGTGGAGTGCTATAATTAATTATAAATATTCAGACAATTCTGTCAGAATACTTTATGGGGTTTTTATTAAAAATACGGGGCTTAAAAAAGGAGAAGGGTTATGCTAGCTACATTAGTACCACTATTTTACGAAGACATGTCTGTGGCTTCATACTGCTTGTATGCACAGAAGGAGAACATGTTTGAAAATCCACATTTACTTGCTGCAGGAAAGTACGATGGAGCAGGTTCAATCGTAGGTATCGAGGTATTCGAAAGTATCTCAGAGGACGATTTAGTAGCAAATTGTGACATTATTATTCCTATTAATAACATTTCATTATTTGCTAACATTGAACAGCAGTTGACTGGCTTTGATGGACGTATAGTTCTTCTTATGGACCATTCTATAAAGCCAGAGGATTCTTATAAAAAGCGTTTACATGACTTGAAGAGTAAGGGCTTTAAATTAGGAATAAAAGATCTTCCAATTGCCAGCGTTGACGCTTATAAGGAAATGCTTGACGATTTCGATTTATTCCTTGTTAATGCAGATGAAGGTGATGTTGTAGAACAGGCTCAGGCCTTCAAAAAGGTATTACCAAAGATTACATTCTGCGCTGAGAACCTTCATACAAAGGAAGAGTTCAATAAGGCGAAGGATTCTGGTCTATTCAAGATTTTCGAGGGTACATTCTTTAGAGTTCCTATTAATACTCAGGATACAGAAGTTACTCCTATTAAGATTAACTATATGAAGCTCATGACCGTAATCAATCAGTCTGATTTTGATTTGGAGGAAGTAGCTAATGTTGTAGCACAGGATCCAGCATTATCTATCGAGCTTCTTAAAATTGCCAACAAGCTTACTATTAATTCAAATATAAGATCAATTAACCAGGCAACAGCTCTTTTAGGACAGAAAGAGATCCGTCGCTGGTTAAATACTACATTATTTAATGAGCTTGCTGCTGGTAAGCCAAATGAGATTACAAGACTTTCACTTATCAGAGCTAGATTTGCAGAGAATCTTGCGCCAGCCTTTGATTATGCTATGCGTAAGGACGAGCTTTTCCTTATGGGATTGTTCTCATTGTTAAATCTTATTCTTGATATGCCTATGGAAGATGCGTTAGATCAGGTAGGTGTTAGCGCTGAGATTAAGAAAGCTCTTGTTAATGATGACGGTATTTTCTCACCACAGCTTGAGTTCCTTCTCAGCTATGAAGCTGGTGACTGGCAGGAAGTATCACGTTTGATGGTTCTTCAGGATATCGAGATGCATGTCGTATATGATGCTTATGTAGAAGCCTTGAAGTGGTATGGCGACATGTTTATAGAATAGTTAAATATAATCATAAACGGTCATATATTATTGCGTAACAAGCCTCGGGTATTTATATCCGGGGCTTTGTATTTGATATAGGACAAAAGAATTGATTATTTGTGAGCAAGTTTTACATTGACACAGCCGTGGAAAAATGTTATATAATACTAAGCAATTTTAATTTAGTGTTTGTTTATGTAATAGGAGTTTTTTACAATGTTTAAAATTAGATTAGAAAATACAGCAGATGCAGAGGAATTTGTTAAGGCAGCATCTGAGTGCGGCGGCGATGTTGATTTACACAGCGGCGTTGTTTATATCGATGGAAAGTCACTTTTAGGTGTCATAGCAATGGGCATCAAGAGAGAGATGAGTGTTCATCTTAATAATCCAGAGGATTCATCTTTTAAGAATGCTGTACAAAAGTTCGTTGTTGCATAAAATCGAATAATGTATAATAAAGCCTGTGAAATAATCACAGGCTTTTTTGATGCCTGAAATAAGGAATTATATGAAGGTTGCACGATTAGTTACTCCAGATGGAGAGAAAGCACAAATAAATATCTCTGTAAGAAACCTTGTGGAGTTTTTGCTTAGAGAGGGAGATATAGATGACCGTAAAGGTTCTGTTGATCCTTTCGAGGCGATGCAGGAAGGTAGTAGGATTCATAGAAAGATTCAAAGCTCTATGGGTCCTTTTTATCGTGCAGAGGTTCCTTTGAAATATCAGGTTGAATATGATGATTACATCATTGGGCTTGAGGGAAGAGCCGATGGTGTAGTTTTGGATATGGATGAGGATGGCACAGTCTGGTCAGCTACCGTTGATGAGATAAAGGGAATGTACATGGATGTTATGACCTTTGAAAAGCCAGTCCTTGTACATGAGGCTCAGGCCAAGTGCTATGCCTACATGATAGCCAGCGAGTACAATCTTCCTGAAATAGATGTGCAGATGACCTATGTCAGTCTGGAGACGGAGGAGATAAAGCGATTTAATCAGACCTATTCCTTTGATGAAATAGAAGAATGGTTTCTTACTATTATAAATATATTTAGGAAGTGGGCTGATTTTCAATATTATCACAAGCAGGAGCTTTTGGATTCTGTTCAAGGGCTTCAGTTCCCTTATGAATATCGTGATGGACAGAAGAAGCTTGTGTCTGATGTTTACCGCAGTATATATAGAAGAAAAATTTTATTTATGCAGGCGCCTACGGGTACAGGCAAAACTATTGCAAATGTTTTCCCTGCTGTTATGGCCTTAGGACAGAATCTTGCTGAGAGAGTTTTTTATCTCACAGCAAAGACCGCTACAGCTTTGGCGGCACGAGATGCCTATAGCCTTCTTGTACAAAAGGGGTATGAGGGAAGGACTATTATGCTTACAGCAAAGGAGAAGATGTGTCTTTGCGATGAAGCAGATTGCAATCCTGATAACTGCCCATACGCCAGAGGTCATTTTGACAGGGTAAATGATGTTATCTACGAAATCATTACCAAGGAAACAGTCATTACAAGAGACGTGGTTTTGGGCTATGCAGAGGAATATGTTGTTTGTCCTTTTGAATTGGCTCTTGATGTTAGTACCTGGTGTGAGGGAATCATCTGCGATTACAACTATGTCTTTGACCCTAATGTATATCTGAAGCGATTCTTTGCAGAAGGAAAATCTGGCGAGCACATTTTCCTTATAGATGAGGCTCACAACATGGTAGACCGTGCCAGAGAAATGTATTCAGAGACTCTTATAAAAGAAGAGATTCTTTCTATTAAAAGATATGCAAAGCCAGTCAGCAAAAAGCTGGTGAACGCTCTCGAAAAGTGCAACAGGATTATGCTTGAGTACAAAAGGATGTGCGACAGGGACATCACCGTTTTAGAGGATTTAGATATGCTGCTTAATGCCTGCGATAATTTGCAGATGATTTTGGAGCAGCTCTTCAAAAAAGAAGTAAAGTTTGGAATCTATCAGGACGAGGTTTTGGATTTCTATTTTAGACTTCGCAATTTCACGGCTCTTGCTTATCAGCAGGATGCTGATCACTACAGGATATATTGTGATTTTGATGATGATAAGAATTTCAATCTTCACTTATATTGCATCGACCCATCGGAGCAGCTTCAGCAAAGACTTAATATGGCAAGAGCCACTGTTTATTTCAGCGCAACCCTTTTGCCAATAGATTACTACAAGGATTTGCTCTGCAATATAAGTGACGTATATGCGATATATGTTGATTCAGTTTTTGACCAGCAAAATAGAATATTGCTTCTTGGAACAGATGTTACCAGCAAGTACACCAGACGTGGTGAAGATGAATATCTTAAGTTTGCCAGATACATTCACACTATCGTAAATGCGAAGCAAGGTAACTACATGGTCTTTGGACCTTCCTATAAATTCTTGGAAGACATTCATGAAAAGTATCAGTCCCTGGGTGCAGATGTAGAAATCATTATCCAGCAGCAGAACATGACTGAACAGGAGCGCGAGGACTTCTTATCAGAATTCGAAAAGAAAAGGGACAAATCAATGGTGGCCTTTTGTACCCTTGGAGGAATCTTCTCGGAGGGAGTAGATCTTGTTGGAGGCAAGCTTATTGGTTCTATTATTCTTGGAGCGGGATTACCTCAGGTTGGAAATGAGCGAAAGCTTATGTCGGATTTCTTTGATGACGAGGGAAAGAACGGATTCGAATATGCATATTTGTATCCTGGAATGAATAAAGTAATACAGGCGGCAGGCCGACTGATTCGTACAAAAGATGATGTTGGTGTAATTGCACTATTGGATGAGCGATTCCGCTTTGGAAGCTATAGAAAAACATTTCCACGAGAGTGGAATGATGCCGTGTTTACCACGGTTGATGAGGTTTCGTTAAAATTAACAAATTTCTGGAAGAAAAAAGACTAAAATATTATTAGGAGTTGTGAATTTTTTGTGTTATACTCATTTTAACTGTGAGGCTACCTGCTATTTTTACTAGTTTTTTAGCCCAATTTTCATAGCAGGAGTCTTGTCTCACAGATTTCAAGTTAATATATACGGAGGTGTAATGTGGGCAAAGTAAGAAGAGTTTACGTTGAGAAGAAACCACAATTTGCAGTATCTGCCAAGTCACTGTTTTCCGAAATAGGAAGTTACTTAGGCATCAAGGATGTTACAGGAGTTAGAGTTCTGATTCGTTATGACGTTCAGGATGTATCTGACGACGTTTTCAAGAAAGCAGTTAAGACGGTGTTTTCTGAGCCTCCTGTTGATGATGTTTACGAAGAGACATTTGATTATAATGGTCGTGTCTTCTCTGTTGAGTTTTTGCCAGGTCAGTTCGACCAGCGTGCCGATTCTGCTGAGCAGTGTCTTAAGCTCTTAAATGAAAATGAAGAGCCTACTATCCACACAGCGACTACCTATGTTATTGAGGGTAGCATTACTGACGACGAATTCGATGCTATCAAAAAGCATTGTATTAATCCTGTTGATTCTAGAGAGACTTCTCTTGATAAGCCAGAGTCTCTTTCTAATAATTTCGATGAACCAGCCGACGTCAATACCTTTGACGGTTTCACTTCTATGGCTGAAAAAGATTTACGCACT
This sequence comes from Pseudobutyrivibrio sp. 49, assembly GCF_900100545.1. GTDB lineage: Bacteria > Bacillota > Clostridia > Lachnospirales > Lachnospiraceae > Pseudobutyrivibrio. The sequence goes on along the minus strand of NZ_FNDP01000004.1, from coordinate 102,896 downwards.
TTATATGATTCCTTAAATCTTGCTATGACATTTAAGGATTTCCTTCACATTCAGAACTATTTTTCCAATGACGAACATAGAGATCCAACTGTTACGGAAATCAGGGTATTAGATACTTACTGGTCTGATCACTGTAGACATACTACTTTCTCTACAGAACTTAAAAATGTCACTATCGAGGATGGCTATTACAAGGCTCCTATTCAGGATACTTTCAATGACTACCTTGATAATTTCAAGATTCTCTACAAGGATAGAGATGATAAATTCGTATGCCTTATGGACCTTGCACTCCTTGCAATGAAGCGTCTTAAGGCTGATGGTAAGCTTGAGGATCAGGAAGAGTCTGATGAGATTAATGCTTGCTCAATTGTTGTTCCTATCAACGTAGATGGAACAGAAGAAGAGTGGCTTATCAACTTCAAGAATGAGACACACAATCATCCTACAGAAATCGAGCCATTCGGTGGTGCTGCTACATGTCTTGGTGGTGCAATCCGTGATCCACTTTCAGGCCGTACTTATGTATACCAGGCTATGCGTGTTACAGGTGCCGCTGACCCTACAGTTTCTGTAAAGGATACTATCGAAGGAAAGCTTCCACAGAAGAAGCTTGTTCGTGAGGCAGCTCACGGTTACAGCTCATATGGTAACCAGATTGGTCTTGCTACAGGTTATGTAAAAGAAATTTATCATCCAGACTATGTTGCAAAGCGTATGGAGATTGGTGCTGTTATGGGTGCTGCTCCAAGACGTGCTGTTCAGCGTCTCAATTCTGATCCAGGAGATAAGATTATCCTCCTTGGTGGACGTACAGGTCGTGATGGTATCGGTGGTGCTACTGGTTCTTCAAAGGCACACAATACAGAGTCTACAGCAGTTTGTGGTGCTGAGGTTCAGAAGGGTAATCCACCTACAGAAAGAAAGATTCAGAGACTTTTTAGAAGAGAAGAAGTTTCATATATTATTAAGAAGTGTAACGACTTTGGTGCAGGTGGTGTATCTGTTGCTATCGGAGAGCTTGCTCCAGGTCTTACTGTTGATTTGGATAAGGTTCCAAAGAAGTACGCAGGTCTTGATGGAACTGAGCTTGCTATTTCTGAGTCTCAGGAGCGTATGGCAGTTGTTGTTGCTCCAGCAGATGTAAATAAGTTCCTTCAGTATGCAGCTGAGGAAAACTTAGAGGCAATCGAGGTTGCAGTTGTTACTAAGGAGCCACGTCTTGTTCTTAACTGGAGAGGTAAGGAGATTGTTAATCTTTCTCGTGCCTTCCTTGATACAAACGGTGCTCATCAGGAGACAGATGTTTATGTAGAGCTTCCTGACAGCAAGGATAAATACATCGATAAGATTGGTATTGAAAAGGTTGCTGAGGATGTTGCTAAGGGCGACTTCAAGGCAGCATGGCTTGATTCACTTGCTGATCTTAACGAGTGCTCACAGAAGGGTCTTGTTGAAATGTTCGATGGTTCAATCGGCGCAGGCTCAACACTTATGCCTTTCGGTGGAAAGTATCAGCTTACAGAAACACAGGCAATGGTAGCTAAGGTTCCAGTAGCTGATGGAAAGACAGATGCAGTTACAATGATGGCATACGGTTTCAATCCATATGTCAGCTCATGGTCACCATATCACGGTTCACAGCTTGCAGTTTTAGAGTCAGTAGCTCGTATCGTTGCAACTGGTGGTGATTACAAGAAGATTAGATTTACATTCCAGGAGTACTTCCGCAGAATGAGCGAGGATCCAAAGAGATGGAGCCAGCCATTCGCAGCACTTCTTGGTGCATATAAGGCACAGATGGAATTCGGACTTCCTTCAATCGGTGGTAAGGATTCTATGTCAGGAACATTCAATGAAATCGATGTTCCTCCAACACTTGTTTCTTTCGCAGTAGATGTTGCAAAGGAGCAGGACATTGTCACACCAGAGCTTAAGGAAGCTGGAGATAAGCTCTTCCTTCTTAGAATTCTTCGTGACAATTACGATCAGCCAAACTACCAGCAGGCTAAGGCAATCTTCGAGGTAGTAAGACAGATGGTTGAGCTTGGAAATATCAAGGCAGCTTATGCACTTGATGCTTATGGACTTGTACCTGCTGTATCAAAGATGGCATTTGGTAACAAGCTTGGTGTTAAGCTTGCAGATGCATGTCAGTCAGTATTGCTCTTTGGCTGTGTCATCGGCGATATCGTAGTAGAAGTTTCAGAGGATGGCGCACTTGCTATTATTAACGAGCTTGAAAAGCGAGGCCTTACAGATTGTGGCTTCGAGGTAGGTGAAGTTACTGATGATGCTACATTCACATATAAGGATGTAAAGATTCCTGTAGATGAGGCAATCGCAGCATGGACAGGCACACTTGAGAAGGTATTCAAGACACGTAGTCACGAGGATACATCTCTTGTAGACACAGGTCTTTACGAGGAAAAGAACTTCTATATTTGCAAGAATAAGATTGCAAAGCCTAGAGTATTTATTCCAGTATTCCCAGGTACAAACTGTGAGTACGATTCAGCAAGAGCATTTGAAAATGCTGGTGCTATTACAAACGTAAAGGTATTCAAGAACCAGACAGCAGAGGATATCAGAGAATCAGTTGACGAGTTCTCAAGAGCAATCGCTCAGTCACAGATTGTTATGTTCCCAGGTGGTTTCTCAGCAGGTGATGAGCCAGAGGGTTCTGCTAAGTTCTTCGCTACCGCATTTAGAAATGAAAAGATGAAGGAAGCTATCCACGGACTTCTCAACAACAGAGATGGTCTTATGCTTGGTATCTGTAATGGTTTCCAGGCACTTATCAAGCTTGGTCTTGTTCCTTACGGCGAGATTCATACACAGAAAGAGGATGCTCCTACACTTACATACAACACAATCGGACGTCATATTTCAAAAATCGCATATACGAAGGTAGTCAGCAACAAGTCACCATGGCTTGCAGGTGCTCACCTCGGTGAGACATATTGTTCACCAGCTTCTCACGGTGAGGGACGCTTCGTTGCTTCAGAAGAGTGGATTAAGAAGCTTTTCGAGAACGGACAGGTTGCTACACAGTACGTTGATGAAAACGGAAATCCTACAATGGATGAGGAGTGGAACATCAATGGAAGCTACTGCGCTATCGAGGGTATTACCAGCCCTGATGGACGTGTATACGGTAAGATGTGTCATGCAGAGCGTAGAGGTGACGGCGTAGCTCTTAACATCTACGGAAACCAGGACATGAAGCTCTTTGAAGCGGGCGTAGATTACTTCAGATAAAACGTAAATCCAAGGTATGGAACCATACCTTGGATTTTTATAAAAATCAAAAAGGGTAGAAAAGGAGTAAGATGAAAGCATTTTTAATTTTGGAAGATGGTACAGTTTTTGAGGGAACAAGTATTGGTTCCACAAGAGAAGTTGTCAGCGAGATAGTATTCAATACTTCGATGACAGGTTACCTTGAGGTCCTCACAGATCCTTCTTATGCGGGGCAGGCAGTTTGCATGACTTATCCATTGATTGGAAACTATGGAATCACACCAGATATGGAAAGTAGCAGACCATGGCCAGATGGATTTATCGTAAGAGAGCTTAGCCGTATTCCTTCAAACTTCCGTTGCGAAGGTACCATTCAGGATTTCTTAGTTAAGCATGATATTCCAGGTATTGCTGGTATCGATACAAGAGCCCTTACAAAGATTCTTCGTGAAAAGGGCACAATGAACGGAATGATTACCACAAATGAGAATTACAATTTTGAGGAAATCAAGCCAAGACTGGAAGCTTATGCTACAGGTGATGTGGTAACAAAGGTTACATGTGACACAAGTTCAGTGTTAAAGGGCGCAGGAAAGAGAGTTGCACTTTTAGATTTTGGTGCAAAGAAGAATATTGCAAAGTCTCTTAATGACAGAGGCTGTGAGGTTACAATTTACCCTGCTCACACAAAGGCAGAAAAGATCCTTTCATCTAATCCAGACGGAATTATGCTTTCAAACGGCCCTGGAGATCCAAAGGATTGCGGACCTATTATAGATGAGATTAAAAAGCTTTATGACAGCGATGTTCCAATCTTTGCCATCTGCCTTGGACATCAGCTTATGGCACTTGCAACAGGTGCTGATACTCATAAGATGAAGTACGGTCACAGAGGTGGAAATCATCCAGTAAAGGATCTTGAGACTGGACGTGTGTACATTTCATCTCAGAATCACGGCTACGTGGTAGATGTGGACAAGCTTGATCCAAAGGTTGCCACACCAGCCTTCGTAAATGTTAACGACGGCACCAACGAAGGACTTAAATATACAGGAAAGAACATCTTCACTGTTCAGTTTCATCCTGAGGCATGCCCAGGACCACAGGACAGCGGATACTTGTTTGATAGATTTATTAATATGATGGGAGGAGAGCAGTAATGCCAAAGAGAAGTGACATTAAGAAAGTAATGGTGATTGGCTCTGGTCCTATCGTCATCGGACAGGCAGCGGAGTTCGACTATGCTGGAACTCAGGCTTGCCGTTCACTTAAGGAAGAGGGCATGGAGGTATGCTTGGTAAACTCAAACCCAGCTACCATCATGACAGATAAGGAAATTGCAGATCAGGTTTATATCGAGCCTCTTACTGTAGATGTTTTAAAGCAGATTATTATCAAGGAGAAGCCAGATTCACTTCTACCAACACTTGGTGGACAGGCTGGACTTAACCTTGGTATGGAGCTTGCTGAGTCAGGTTTCCTTGAGGAGCAGGGTGTTAAGCTTATTGGTACAACAGCCGAGACAATCTTCAGAGCTGAGGACAGACAGGCTTTCAAGGATACAATGGAAAAGCTTGGCGAGCCAGTGGCAGCTTCACTTGTAGTTAATACAGTAGAAGACGGTATCAAGTTTACAAACACAATTGGCTACCCAGTAGTTTTAAGACCAGCATATACACTTGGTGGTTCAGGCGGTGGTATCGCTCACAATCAGGCAGAGCTCGTTGAGATTCTTACAAACGGTCTTCGTCTTTCACGTGTACACGAGGTACTTGTAGAAAGATGTATTGCAGGCTGGAAGGAAATCGAGTACGAGGTTATGCGAGATGCAGCAGGTAACTGCATCACAGTTTGTAACATGGAAAACATCGACCCAGTTGGTGTACATACAGGTGACTCAATCGTAGTTGCTCCTTCACAGACACTTGGCGACAAGGAGTATCAGATGCTTCGTACCTCTGCACTTCGTATTATCGATGAGCTTGGTATCACAGGTGGATGTAATGTACAGTATGCTCTTCATCCAGAGAGCTTTGAGTACTGCGTAATCGAGGTTAATCCACGAGTATCCCGTTCATCAGCCCTTGCTTCAAAGGCAACAGGTTACCCAATCGCAAAGGTTGCAGCTAAGATTGCCCTTGGCTATACACTTGATGAGATTCCAAACGCCATAACAAAGAAGACCTTCGCCAGCTTTGAGCCTATGCTTGATTACTGCGTAGTTAAGATTCCACGTCTTCCATTTGATAAGTTCATTACAGCTACAAGAAAGCTTACAACTCAGATGAAGGCTACTGGTGAGGTTATGTCTATCTGCAACAACTTCGAGGGTGCCCTTATGAAGGCCATCCGCTCATTGGAGCAGCACGTAGATTCACTTATGAGCTACGATTTCTGTGATATGACTGACGAGGAGCTTGCAGAGGCACTTACAGTTGTAGACGACAGAAGAATCTACTGCATCGCAGAGGCACTTCGCCGCGGTGTTAGCTACGAGAAGATTCATGAAATCACAAAGATTGATGTTTGGTTTATAGATAAGATTAAGATTCTCGTTGAGATGGAGCAGCGTCTTGCAAGCGAGGAGCTTACAGTAGAGCTTCTTAAGGAAGCAAAGAGAATCGAGTTCCCAGATAACGTAATTGCGGAACTCAATGGAAAGGTTACAGAGGAGCAGGTTCGCAAGATGCGTTACGACAATGGCATCGTTGCTGCTTACAAGATGGTTGATACCTGTGCAGCAGAGTTTGATGCCATGACTCCTTACTACTACAGCGTATACGGAAGTGAGAACGAAGCAGTTCAGACAACAGGTCGCAAGAAGGTACTTGTTCTTGGTTCAGGTCCTATCCGTATCGGTCAGGGTGTTGAGTTCGACTACTGTTCAGTTCATGCCACATGGGCATTTGCCAAGGAAGGCTGGGAGACAGTCATTGTAAACAACAACCCAGAGACAGTTTCTACAGATTTTGATATTGCTGACAAGCTTTACTTCGAGCCTCTTACAAATGAGGATGTAGAATCAATCGTAAATCTTGAGAAGCCTGATGGAGCTATCGTACAGTTCGGTGGACAGACAGCTATCAAGCTTACAGAACACCTTATGAAAATCGGTGTGCCAATCCTCGGTACAAAAGCAGAGGATGTTGATGCAGCCGAGGATAGAGAGCTCTTCGATAAGATTCTTGAGCAGACACAGATTCCTCGTGCAGCAGGTGGAACAGTATTTACAGCTGAGGAGGCAAAGGAAGTAGCAAACCGCCTTGGTTATCCAGTTCTTGTACGTCCTTCATACGTACTTGGTGGACAGGGTATGCAGATCGCCTTCAACGATGAAGAAATCGAGAAGTTCATGGATATCATCAACCAGATTGCTCAGGATCACCCAATCCTTGTAGATAAATATTTACAGGGTAAGGAGATTGAGGTCGATGCTATCTGCGATGGTGAGAACATCCTGATTCCTGGTATCATGGAGCATATCGAGCGTACTGGTATCCACTCAGGTGATAGTATCTCAGTATATCCTGCTCACACAATCAGCCAGGATATAAAAGATAAGATTGTAGATTACACAGAGCGACTTGCAAAGGCACTTCACGTACTTGGTATGATTAACATCCAGTTCATCGCCATGGACGGAGAGGTATACGTAATCGAGGTTAACCCTCGAAGCTCTCGTACAGTTCCATACATCAGTAAGGTTACAGGTATTCCAATCGTAGACCTTGCAGCGAAGGCAATTCTTGGTCACAAGATTACTGATATGGGCTATGAGCCAGGACTTCAGCCAGAAGCAGATTACATCGCAATTAAGATGCCAGTATTCTCCTTCGAGAAGCTTCGTGGTGCAGAGATTTCCCTTGGACCTGAGATGAAGTCTACTGGTGAGTGTTTAGGTATCGCAAAGACCTTCGAGGAAGCTCTTTACAAGGCATTCCTTGGTGCGGGAGTTGTTCTTCCAAAGCACAAGCAGATGATTATCACTGTAAAGGATGCTGATAAACCAGAGGCACTTGAGGTAGCAAAGAGATTTGAAAAGCTTGGTTACACAATCTACGCTACACGTTCTACTGCAAAGTACTTACAGGAGGGTGGCGTTGAGGCTCGCTGGGTAAACAAGATTACTCAGGAATCTCCAAACGTAATGGACCTTATCCTTGGACATAAGATTGACCTTGTTATCGACACACCTACTCAGGGACACGGTGACAAGACAAGAGATGGCTTCCTCATCAGAAGAAATGCTATCGAGACAGGTATCAACTGTATCACAGCAATGGATACCGCAGTGGCTCTTGCAACTTCACTTGAAAGTGCTACAACAGAGTACACACTTGTTGATGTAGCAAAGATATAAAATGCTTTTGAAATAATGACCTTTGATGCTATATAATGATAATAGTTTAGATAAATTATAGGAGGGGATATATGGCATCAAAGGTTTATTTTATCAAGGATGTTACAGCTGAGGCTGTAGTAAAAATGTACGACAAACTTGGTGTTACGTTACCAGGTAAGGTTGCTGTAAAGGTTCACTCAGGGGAAGAGGGCAATCAGAATTATTTAAAACCAGCCTTCTGGAAGCCTATGGTGGAGCATGTAAATGGCACAATTGTAGAGTGTAATACAGCTTACGAAGGTGAAAGAAACTACACTGATAAGCACATTAAGCTGTTAAAGCGACATGGCTGGAATGACCTTTTTGATGTGGATTTAATGGATGCTGAAGGGCCAGATATCGAAATTCCTATCAAAAATGGTACTCATCTTAATGCAGATATAATGGGAAAGAATTTCCTCAATTACGACTCTATGTTAGTACTTTCTCATTTTAAGGGACATCCAATGGGTGGATATGGCGGAGCACTAAAGCAGCTTTCTATAGGCTGTGCTTCCTGTGCAGGAAAGGTCCGCATTCATTCTGCAGGCAAATATGACAAAGCCAGCGAACAGGATGTTGTATGGACAGATTTACCAGAGCAGGATGCATTTCTTGAGAGCATGGCTGAGGCAGCATCTGCAGTAGTAGACCACTTTGGTAAAAATATTGCATTTATTAATGTAATGGCAAATATGTCTGTAGATTGTGACTGCTGTGCTGTTGCAGAGGACCCTTGCCTTAAGGATATTGGAATACTTGCCAGTTTAGACCCTGTAGCGATTGATAGAGCATGTCTCGACCTGGTTTACGCCTCAAAGGATGTTGGAAGAGATCACTTCCTAGAGCGTGTAACTTCTAGAAATGGCGAGCATACTCCTGAAACAGCAGCTAAACTTGGAGTAGGTAGTCTTGAATACGAATTAATAGAACTAATCTAGTGATTCTTTATATTCTGCGCCCCATTATATGATAATATATTGAAGTAATAATATAGATTAGAATAGAGGGAGAATTAAGGAGTATCCTATGGCGGGAATATTGTATGGAATAGGTGTAGGACCAGGTGATCCTGAGATGCTTACTCTTAGAGCAGTAAGGGCAATAAAAGAGGCGGATGTTATTTGTCTTCCAAAGGCAGATAAGTATGAGTGCCGTGCTTTTCAGATAGCACTTCCTGCGGTGCCAGAACTTAAATATAAAAAGACCATAAGCTATGATTTTGAGATGACAAGGGATGAAGAGGCTCTTGCTAAAATGCATGCAGAATTTTATGAGAAGTACAGACAGCTTATTATGGATGGCTACAACCTTGCGTTTCTTACCATTGGAGACCCCACAGTTTATTCAACTTTTGGTTATATAATGAAGCTTGCAAAGAAGGATTGCATAGAAGTAGAGATTATTAATGGTATCACTTCTTTCTGTGGGTCTGCTGCAGCAGCAGGAATTCTTCTTAGCGAGAGAGATGAAAACATTCATATTATTTCTGGTCAGGGAAATCTGGAGGAAGAATTAAAGCTTTCAGGCACAAAAATAATTATGAAAAGCGGGCGTAATATTAGCGAGATTAAAGAGCGCCTTTTGCAGCTGGAACAGGCTGATAAAATATCCGTATATGCGGTAATTGACTGTGGCATGGAGACAGAGCAGATATTTAATGGCGCAATGATGATTCCGGATGATTCTAAATATATGATGACAATCATTATTAAGGATAAGGTGTAAAAATTGAAGGAATTCAATAAGGCTCTGGGTAATTTCATAAATGATGCAGCGGCAGGCGGTGCAGTTCGTCATTTGGCAGATTTGGGATATTCCATCAGCAAAATCGAAGAGGAAATCAATTATCCCATTTCCAAGGAAAAGATTGCCAATTATATGTGGGAACACTTTCTTAACATAGGAAAGATTTCATTGGAGGAGCCACAGCCTGTCCATGAAAAAGCATCCTTTGTAAAAGAGCAGGATGAATTCGGAAGAATAAGCTTTAGAAGAGTCACAGAGACAGTGGATAATTCTGATAAAGAGTATGTTCAGTGTGAATTTGGTAAAGAGCTTTACAAGAATACAGAAGACTTTAAGGCATTTCTTGAAAGGCTAGAACCAGGGGACAGAGAGTATATTACTCTTATGCCATGGCCACTTACAACTGTATATCATGAGCTTGATGAGAGAATGAAGCGGATAGTACTTGAAAAAGGACAATCATAAAAAAATAAGTAGTATAATTAAGCAGGGGCTAGGGAGGATAATCTTTAGCCCTAATTTTTTTTGAAGAGGTAGAGCAATGAAGTTTTTAGAACAGTTTTTGATAATTTTAGCGATTTCACTGATTGGTGAAATTCTTAAAAGTGTTTTGCCATTCCCTATTCCAGCAAGTATCTATGGAATGGTGCTTATGTTTATTTTATTACTTACAGGTGTAATTAAGCTTGAGCAGGTTAGAGATGCAGGTAAATTTCTGATTGAAATCATGCCTGTTATGTTTATTCCAGCAGGAGTAGGTCTCATGTCTTCATGGAGCGTTCTCCAGCCGGTACTTTTGCCAGTTTCAGTTATTACCGTAATTACGATATTTACTGTTATGGCATCAACTGGAATTGTTTCCCAGTTCATTATCAAAAAGAGTAAGGGGGAGACAAAGTAATGAGTGAATTTATGCAGACCAGTGCCTATGCAGGTGTTACCATCAGTCTTGTGGCTTACGGCTTAGGCGCAGCGTTAAAGAAAAAATTTGGATTTGGATTATTTAATCCACTTCTTATTTCAATAGTAGTTACAATCCTTTTCCTTGTAGGAGGTCATATTGATTACGAGACCTACAATGAAGGAGCAAAGTATCTTAGCTGGTTTTTAACTCCAGCCACAGTTTGTCTTGCTATTCCTCTTTATGAGGAGTGGGAGTTACTTAAGAACAATGCAAAGGCTGTCATCTTAGGGGTTACTTCAGGTGTTATCACAAGCCTTGTTACAGTATTTGTTCTTTCAAAGCTTATGGGACTTGATCACGAAAATTATGTAACCCTTCTTCCAAAGTCTATCACTACAGCCATTGGAATGGGTGTATCTGAGGAGCTTGGTGGATATGTTACTATCACAGTTGCAGTTATTGTTATTACAGGCGTTCTTGGAAATATTATGGGTGAGTTTATCTGTAAGCTTTTCAGAATTCACGAGCCTATTTTAAAGGGACTTGCATTTGGAACTGCAGCCCATGCCATTGGAACAGCAAAGGCTATGGAGATTGGTGACGTTGAAGGAGCTATGAGTTCTCTGTCAATCGCAGTAGCTGGTATACTAACTGTTCTACTTGCCTCTGTATTTGCAGGATTAATATAAATAATTCTGATTATACTGCTTTTTCTACAAAAAGAAGTAATATTGTAAGTTGACATGGAATTAGTATTAAAATAATAGTAAAATATTGTGGGAGGATTCAGAGATGACTAAACGAAATATTATGTCCGCTGAGGAAATAGTAGAGCGTGTAACAGCTATAGCCCACAAGTATAATGTTAAGAGATTAGATTTATTTGGTTCATTTGCAAGAGGAACACAGACGGAAACTAGTGATATAGATTTTATTATATATGGTTGTGAAGATATAAATGCTTTCGAAGAGGAAGTTGAAAATATTCCTACACTCCGTAAAATAGATATATTCAATTATGATGAAGTGTGTAGCGAATACTTAAGAGAGGATATGGACAAATATGGAAAGCAAATATTTTAATAGATACCAGAGTTTGTGTAAAAGCCTAGCTAATTTAAGAATGTCCAGAGGACAGGATAAAGATGCTCCATTTGTTCTACCAGCTACAGTCCAGAATTTCAATCTTACGTTTGATTTATCCTGGAAGGTAATGAAAGAGCTTGTAACACAGGAATTTGGTTTAACTGATTTTGCTTCAGGCTCACCAAGGGAGACACTTAAGTCTGCATTTTCTGTTGGACTAATAAATGATGACAGATGGATGGATATGTTAAGAGTCAGAAATACATTAGCACATGATTATGATGGCCAGGTTGCTCTTAGGTATTATGATGATATAATTGGAGATTATTATGTGCTTATAGAATCTCTGGTTATGGACATCGAAAAATACTATAAGGAATAAAATGGGAACTCTAGTAATACCTAGAGTTCCATTGTTTAATAGAAAGGATATACTTTAAGTCATATTTAATTAAAGATACAACAAGAGAAGAGAGAGAACAGATTGTAAGGGTTTTACAGTTAACTAGTTTTTGACACTTGAAGGAGAAGGACGTTATGAACAAAAATGAATTCGCAATCACACCACCAATGGGTTGGAACAGCTATGACTACTACGACACCACAGTTAATGAAGACCAGGTTAAAGCCAATGCCGACTACATGGCAAAGCATTTAAAGAAGTTTGGCTATGAATATATCGTGGTAGATATTGAGTGGTATTCAAATGATGCCGGTACCAGAAGAAGCGAGCATCAGTACATTCCATTTGGAGATGATGAGCTGGATGAGTACGGAAGATTTATTCCAAGTCCAATAAGATTTCCATCCTCAAAGAATGGTGCAGGCTTTAAGCCTTTGGCAGATTACTGTCACAGCCTTGGATTGAAGTTTGGAATTCACATTATGCGTGGTATTCCTCGTGCTGCAGCAGAGCGTCACCTTCCAGTATTTGGAACTAATGTGACAGCAGCTGATATTGCAGATCCAGGTAGTATCTGTGGATGGAATCCTGATATGTATGGCGTGAGAAACGTAATGGAAGGTCAGGCTTACTACGATTCCCTTATTCAGATGTATGCTGATTGGGGCGTGGATTTCATTAAGTGTGATGATATTTGTGATTCATGGATGTACAGGGATGAGCACTTCAGCGGCTGGCATGAGACAAGAATGCTTCATGAGGCCATTATGAAGACAGGCAGAAATATAGTTCTTAGCCTTTCACCAGGACCAGCTCATATTGATAAGGCTTTCCATTATTGTGACAACGCAAACATGTGGCGCATCACTGACGATTTCTGGGATAAGTGGGAGCTTCTTAAGAACATGTTCTGGCGTTGTGAAATGTGGCAGGATCATGTGAAGGCAGGTTGCTTTCCAGATTGTGATATGCTTCCAGTAGGTACAGTGGGAGCGGGCTTTGGAAATGAGCGTCAGTCGAATTTCAATTATGATGAGCTTATGACAATGATGACTCTATGGTCTATGTTCCGTTCACCACTTATGATCGGTGGAGAGCTTACAAAGATGACAGAGGGAGATTTATCAGTGCTTGCTAATGAAGATTTACTGGAGCTCATGAAGGATGGCTGGAAATCATCACAGGTTTATCGTGATGACAGGTATGCTATTTGGAAGACCTCCAATAAGGCTCTTGAGAAAACCGTATTTGCGATATTTAATCTTTCTGAAGAGTATAAAGAGTTTGAAGTTGATTTAGGTACTATTTTTGAGGACGGCAAAGAGACTTATCATTTTAAGGATATTTGGTCTAAATCTTATGTAGAGTCTGGACAGACTTTAAAGGTTACAATACCACCACATGGCGTAAGGGCATTTAAATAAGATGATTGATTACAACGTAAATATAAATGGACTTGATGTAAAAGCAAACTACAGCGAAGAGGCTGTAAATAATATTTTTATCCCTCTCCTTAAGAAGCTGAGTCAGTTGCAGCAGGAAAAGGGAAGAAGAATACTTGTGATGCTTGCAGCTCCTCCTGGGGCTGGTAAAAGCACACTTGTTAGTTTCTTAGAAAAACTTTCAGAGGAGACTGCTGGAGTAAAGGCTATTCAGACTATCGGAATGGATGGTTTCCACCGTAGACAAGAATACTTAACCAGTCACACCACAGTAAGAGATGGTGAAGTTATCCCTATGGTAAAGATTAAGGGAGCTCCTGAAACATTCGATTTAGAACTGTTTACGGAGCAGATTAAAAAGTGTCTTAGTGAAAAGGAATGTGGCTGGCCTGTTTATGACAGGACTCTCCACAATCCAGTGGATAACGTAATTACGATAACTAAGGATATTGTTATTTTAGAGGGGAATTATCTCCTTCTAAAGGAGGCAGGCTGGGACAAGCTAAAAGACTTTGCAGATTACACTATCTCTGTTACAGCGGATGAGAACCTGCTTAGAGACAGGCTTATTGCCAGAAAGGCCCTCAGCGGTAATTCTATAGAAGATGCTACTGCTTTTGTGGATTACAGTGATATGGTTAATGTAAAGACCTGCCTTACAAAATCAGCAAAAGCAGATTTAACACTAAAAGTATTAAGTACCTCTGACGGAAGCTGTGATTATGAGGTCGTGAAATAAAAGGATAATCTAATGGAAGTAATTAGAATTGAAGATATAAATGACGAGAGAGTAGAGCTGTTTACCAAATATAATGAGGCGCAGCTCTATCATTATTTTGAACCAAATGGTGGAGTGTTTATAGCAGAGACACCTGAGGTAATAAAGAGAGCTCTGAACAGAGGGGCAGAACCGCTAGCTTTTTTGGTGGAAGAAAAGGCTTTTGAAACTGAAGTTGTGCAACAACTTTTTGAAAATATTGACGATAGCGTGAAAATCTTTGTAGCACCTTTAAAGGTGATTAACAATATCACAGGCTTCAATCTTACAAGAGGTGTCTTGGCAGCCTGCAGAAGACCAGTCCTTCCTGAACCGGCGGAGCTTTTGTCACAGACAAAGAGAGTGGCGATACTTGAGGATGTTATGAATCCAACAAACGTGGGAGCAATTTTCCGTTCTGCTGCAGCCCTAGGCGTGGAAGCAGTATTTCTCACCCATCCAAGCGCAGATCCTTTCTACAGAAGAGCTGCTAGAGTCTCTATGGGAACAGTGTTCCAGGTGCCTTGGACGTACTTTTATAAGGATTCAGATTATATTGAGTCTTTACATCAGGCCGGATTTAAGGTAGTATCCATGGCATTAAAAGAAAATGCTATCCCACTTTCGGCCCCAGAATTGAAGGAGCAGGAGAAGCTTGCCATCATTTTTGGAACAGAAAGTACAGGAATAAAAGACGACACAATTGCGAAATCAGATTATGTTACAATAATCCCAATGTACAATGAGGTGGATTCACTTAATGTGGCAGCAGCCAGTGCCGTAACCTTCTGGGAGCTTTGCAGTAAAAAAATATAGAGGTATTTAGTATGACATATTTCACATGTTTCTTTCTTGATAAGGAAAAGGATATTATTGTAAATCTTTATAAGGATTTGGATAGGATGCTGTATATCCTTAAGACTCCTAATCATGGAACGGGAAATCTGATTAGAAATATAGCGAAGACCTGTCATTTGGAGCTTACCAAGGATGAGGATGGAATGCTTATTATTAAGGGCGAGATTCCATGCTTCATCGATGGCAATAATAAGGAGAGCTATATCTTTAGTCTTAATGACATGGAAATTGCCAGCATCAGCCCTGATGGAACAGTAGAGGTGAAGGCTACTATCCCAGCTATTGCAAAGACTCTTATGAGCCAAACAAAGGATTTTGATTTACCAGTTGGTAAGACTATTTTCAAAACCTTTATAAGAAGAGACTATAAATTCAGAGCAGATTTACATACTCACATGAACGGAAATCTTACAGGAGATGTATTGATTGCGCTTGGTATATCACATCAGATTAGATACCCACTCTATTATGTAAAGAAGCTGGATTTAAAGCTTACGGATGTACAGTGGGCAAAAGCCTTGGAGCAGCGTGAGAAGGTAGCAAGACAGTTTGTATCCTCAGGTCTTCAGGGAAAATACCTTGATAGAAGAATCGATGATAATACCTTTATTAATTTTGCAGATCTGATTCTTAATAATCTGGATAATGCAGAGGATAATATTGTAAAGATTCGTGGCTCTTTGGCTGTTATAAAAGACGGTCAGGCCGTATTTACGAATTTGGAAAAGGTATACCTTTATAGATATGTATTCTGTAAGGGTGTGGAAAGCGAAGACTTAATCAGTCTTTCAAAGGTGGAGATGATTCCTGATGAGGATGTAAAGAATACTCTTCAACAGATGCTTCGTGATAAGGAAAATCCAGTATATTACAATAATACAATTTTCCAGGATAAGCTTCTTTGGATTGCAAGAGGCTATAAGAAGCAGGGTACATATTATGCCGAGATAAGTGATACCACACTGGTTAAGAAATATGAATCTCTTGAAATGCTTCGTCAGGTTCATGAAGTCATGCCAAGCATTTATAAGGAGACTGGTGTAATGATTCGTTTCCTTGCAGCTATGAGACGAATTCCTCTTACCATCATCAAGGATGCAGTTACACCTGAGAATTATCTTGAACAGAACCTTGAGGTGCTTAAGGCTACTGCCCTTGATCCATATGTGGCTGGATGTGATTTCGTAGGTGAAGAGATAAATGATATTATCGAGTTAAAGCCTGCCTTTAAAGAGATTGTAAAGATTGCAGCAAACGATCCAAGCTTTGTCATTCGTGTTCATGCAGGTGAAAATGACAGTCAGAAGGATAACATTGCCCATTCAATTGCATGTGTAAAGGAATCTCTTGCCAAGGGACAGCCTATGCCTAAGATGAGATTAGGTCATGGTCTTTACACTTATAGTTTGAATAGCAAAAAGGGAAAAGAGGCTTTAAAGGAGCTAAAAGAGAATAACGTTGTTCTTGAATTCCAGATTACAAGTAATGTTAGATTGAATAATTTGAATTCCCTTGATAAGCATCCATTGAAGCAGTATTTAAAGCAGGGCATTCGATGTGTTCAGGGAACAGACGGTGCAGCTCTTTATGGAACAGATGCAATAGAAGAAGAGCTTTCCTTAGAGAAGATGCTTGGTCTTTCTGATGCAGAGCTTAAGCTTATGAGAGAGGCTGAGGCTACTATCATAGAAGAGGGCCAAAAGGCGTACTCAGATAAGAAGGCAGCCTTTGCCAAGCTACTTGGAGACCGACCTTTAGAGGATGTGCTTCTGGAGAAGATGCAGACTGTAAAGATTTCTGGAAAGAAAGCGAAAGGCGAGGTTCTCTTAGATGCAAATACAGAATTAAAGGAGCAGATTTCCGAGATTACATGGGACAGATTCCCTGTAGTACTTTTGGGAGGAAGCTTTAATACAGAGAGTCGTTCAACAAAGCTTAGCGCAAATGCTACAAAGCAGATTGATGAGCTGATGGAGTTATTAAATCCAGAGGAAGTATGTTTCGTTATCGGTCACAAGCTTGCAGGATATGAAAAATACCTTATTGAACATAATGACAAGGGATTTAGAATCTATTCCTTTGTACCTGCTGTTATCACAAAGCGTGAGGCAGACAGAATCAAAAAGTCTGGTGTAAAGGTAAGAGTTTCTACTGAGTCACAGGGTATGGGAATATATAAGAGTTTTAACTATGAGATTTTTGAACGCCGTCCATCTATCGTGGTAGCTTTTGATGGAAACAGTGCAGCCACAAATCTTATTCAGGAGGCAAAGAATGGTAAAGGTAAATCAGCCATCTTTGTCTGGGCAAATTCAAAGAATCTTATGCAGAAGGCAAAGTCACTTCATGGATATGTATATTCTTTTGATAGTGATAATAAGCTGGTCGATACTATTAAAGAACTTCAAAGTACCATTGAGCAGAAATAAACTATCAGAATATTCTGTGAATATATCGAAAAAAGTGTGAAAAAAATAAATCGAACCTCAATTAGTTGTAAAATACTTAATGACGTAATGTGTCCACTAATTACTATTGGGGGTTGATAAATATGGCTAAGAATGCAAAAAAGACGAAACGAGTTAAGAAGAGTATCGGTGCTTCATTAATGATTCGTTTAGTACCTATTATTTTGATAGGTACTGTAGGTATCATTCTGTTTATTTCTTTTAATGCACGAAGTATTATTACCGAAATTGCAATGATGGATTTGCAGGCAGAGGGTAATGATAATGCACAGATACTTGGTAGTGGCTTTAAGATGTTGACTGCAAAATTTGGTGAGTATTGTGACACTATGGAACAGCTTCCTATGGAAGACCATAATACATATTTAAAGTACTGTGAACCATCAGTTAACTATCAGCCTGTTCCAAACTCTGGTATTTATGTTGGATTCTCGGATAACTCATATTTCTTTGCAAATGGAACTATACAGGATGCTTCATGGAAGCCAACTGAACGCGGTTGGTATGCTTTGGGAAAAGATAATCAGACATTCGTAGCCACAGAGCCTTATATTGATTCAGGTTCAGGTGAAATGTGCGTTACATATGTTAGAGCAGTTGATTTCTATAATGGTGAATTTGGTGTTGCTGGAGTTGATGTTTTCTTAACACAGCTTCAAGATGAAGTCTCTCAGCTTACTCCTATGAAAACTGGTGGCTCAGTTATTCTTGATAAAGAATATATTGTTTCTTATTTCGAAACAGATAAGAATGGTATGAAAATAGAAGAGTCTGGAAGCCAGTTCTTAATAGATTGTAAGAATTATATAGATAGTGGTTCTACAGAGGTTATTAAGATTAATCAGCCAACAACAGGAATTGATTATTATGTAAGTGCTGCAGCAATTCCTGGTACACCATGGACACTAATTTCTTCTGTTTCAGTGGATGATGTAATGAAGGAAGCAAATAGCTTTATGAGCATTTCGTTGTTTGTAATGGTATTGCTTATACTCCTTATAGTAATCGTAATTCAACTTACAGTTAGCCGAATAATTACTAAGCCTGTAAATAGCCTTTCAGATAGTATTTTAAAGATTTCAGATGGTGATTTTACTGCAAAAATGCCAAGGGATAGAGGCGATGAAATTGGTCTTATCAGTAATGAGATGACTCGTTTCGTTCAAATAATGAACGGAGCCATTAGTTCAATTCAAGGTAAGGCTGAGCAGCTTCAGGAGGATTCGGAAACCTCTAAGAGTGCATCTGGAAAGATGAGTTCTGAGGCATCGGATCAGTCTACATCTATGGGGCAGATTCAGGAGACCATGGATGATATTACAAATGCAGTTGGCGAGCTGGCAGAAAACGCAACGAGTCTTGCTCAAGCGGTTTCTGATTTAACAGATAACGGTAATTCTACTAACACTGTAATGCTTGATTTGGTAGAGCAGGCAAAGATTGGACAGGAAGACATGTCAGCTGTTCAGCAAAACATGGGACGTATTACGGAATCCATGGGTGAGATGAATGAGGTTGTTACAACCGTTGGTGAGTCAGCTAAGCAGATTACTGATATTGTACAAATGATTGATTCTATAGCTGAGCAGACAAATCTTCTTTCACTTAATGCTTCTATTGAAGCTGCCCGTGCTGGTGAGGCTGGTAAGGGCTTTGCAGTTGTTGCTGATGAAATTGGAAAGCTTGCCCAGAATTCACAGGATGCTGCTAAGGAAATTGGAGATATTATTAAGCAGATTACAGGTCTTATCTCTGACCTTGCAGAAAAGTCACAGCGTAATACAGATTCCATTAATGAAAGTGGTGAGGCAGTAGAAAAAGCCGGAACAAGCTTCAATAAGATTTATGATGATTTGAATCAGGCAGCTGAAACTATGGCGCGAATGATTAATATGATGGGTGAGGTAAATGATATAGCTTCATCTGTTGCAGCTATTTCAGAAGAGCAGTCAGCTAGTTCAGAAGAAATTTCAGCTACAATTACTGCCTTAGCTGAAAGTGCAAATCAGATTGCTACTGAGAGCCAAGGTGTAGAAAATGTTGCTAATTCAGTTTCAGATTCAGCACTTGCAATTAATGATGAACTTGCCAAGTTTAAAATTGAGGCAGATTTAACAGAGTAACTCGATTGTAAATAGAATAAAAAAAGCCTATTAAGAGGTGATGGATTTGACATTCCATCACCTCTTTTTTATTTATAATAGGCACTATAAATAAAGTGGTTTTAATATAAAAACTACTGTGCTATACTAGTATACAAGCTAACGATATGGGAGAATGCATGATGAATTTTGAATTATTCAAAAATGGAAAAGCAGCACCTATCCTTTTGGAGGATAATGGGGTATTTGGACTGGAGAAGATGACTGGTATATTCGCAAAGGATATCAAAAGAGTTACTGGAGTTTCTCCAAGACTATTAAAGGAACTTCCAAAGGATGAGATTGTCATATATGTGGGCGTTTGTGAGAGCAAGATGGTATCAGAAAAGTTCGCCGCTCACATCGATCTTTCAAAGATTAAAGGTAAAAGAGAAGTTTATGGTATATACATCTTAGAGGATGCTATCAACCCAGGACAGAAGATTCTTGCAGTTATTGGTAGTGATAAGCGAGGAGCTATCTATGGAATGTTCAGTCTTTCAGAAAAAATGGGCGTATCACCATGGTATTACTGGGCAGATGCAAAGGTGAAAAGACAAAGCCAGGTAGTTTTTGATGAAAGTATCTGCAAGGTTTCAAAGGAACCTTCAGTAAGATATAGAGGCTTTTTTATAAATGATGAGCAGCCATGCTTTGGTAATTGGGCAAGGGAAAAATTTGGAAGTATCAGACCATGTCCTGAATTATATGAGAAGATTTTTGAACTTCTTCTTCGACTTAAGGGAAATTATCTGTGGCCTGCAATGTGGCGTTCTGATTTTACCTTAGATCATATCGAAAACGCTCAGCTTGCCAATGAGATGGGTGTAATCATGGGCGCATCTCACCATGAGCCATGCTGTCGTTCGGGACAGGAGTTCCAGACCTTAAGACGCGACAATCCTCAGTACGGAACAGACTGGAGCTTCCTCTCAAATGCGGAGGGAATTACAGAATTCTGGAAAGATGGTCTTATCAGAAATAAGGATTTTGAGAATCTTATCACAATTGGTATGCGTGGAGAAAACGATTCTTACCTTATGCCAGAGGATGCCACTCTTGAGGACAATATAAATGTTTTGAAAAAGGCAATCACCAAGCAGAAGGAGCTTATCGCTAAGTACGCTCCATCTGAGCATCCACAGCTTCTTGCAATTTACAAAGAGGTAGAGGACTATTACTTTGGTGATGAAAAGACAAAGGGACTGAAGGATTGGGAGGTTCTTGATAATGACATCATGATGCTTTGCGATGACAATTTCGCAAACGTTCGTACCCTTCCAGATGAGGAACTAAGAAAGAAGCCAGGCGGCTTTGGAATGTATTATCATTTCGATTATTTTGGTGAGCCGGTTTCTTATCTTTGGATAAATTCATCTCCACTTACAAAGGTGTGGGAGCAGATGACCATGGCTTATGACTATGGTATCCGTTCTGCATGGATTGTTAATGTTGGAGATATCAAAAATCAGGAGCTTCCACTTAGCTACTTTATCGATTTGGCTTACGATTTTGATAAGTGGGGAACAAAAGCTATCAATAAGACTGATGAGTATACCTTACAGTTTTTCAATAAGCTTGGCTTTACAGGCGAGGTAGCTGAACAGGCAGCAGAGCTTGCAACGGAGTACACAAAATGGAATGGAAGAAGAAGACCAGAGGCTCTTCATCATGATCATTATCATCCAGTTCATGAAAATGAGGCACGCCGTGTGTTGAATCGTATTTACGAAGCAACAGAAAAGGCTGATGATTTGTTTGAAAAAGTAAAGGGATCTGATTTAGAGGAGTGCTTCTTCCAGGAGGTATATTATCCTGTAAACGCAGTTGCTGAAATTAATAAGATGCAAATCTATAGCGGCTTAAATGAGCTTTATGCTAAACAGCATAAGACTAAGGCTAATGAATATGCAAAAATGATTACAGAGTGCATTGAAAGGGAAAGAAGCCTTACCGAGGAATTCCATACTAGAAACAATGGCAAATGGAATCATATGCAGTCGGTTTATCATATTGGATTTACTCATTGGAATGATGAGCAGTGTCAGCTTCCATTGAGTCATTATGTAAATCCTGTAAAGGCTTCTCGACTTATTGTTAGTGTTGCGGATCAGACAGATTATACATGGGCACATAGATGGACCCGACATGTACTTAATATGCCACTTTGTTTCGAATCACATTGTATAGGCGAATTTGAAGTTGCAAATGGTGGCCTTAGCACCCTTGAATATCATATTGATTGGGAGGGTGACTGGATAGAAATAATAGATGTTTCTACCGGTGAAACTCTTAGAAAGAATGAAGCTGGCAGTACCGAAGTTTCAAATAATTTCAAGGTTAAAATCTTAAAGGATAAGTGGGATAAGAACCCAGAGGCTATGATTCGTATTTACGTAGATAATGGAGAAGTAGTAGCAGATGAGTCTGAGAACTGTACAAGTATCCCAATGGTAGAGATTTTAGTTCAGGCTAGCACGCTTGATTTATCTAACGTCAAAGAGAAATGCTTCCTCGAAGCAAATGGAGCTATTTCTATAGAGGCTGCTCATTTTGCAGAAAGCAAAGCTTCAAAGCTTGCAAAATATAAAGAGATAAAGGATTTTGGTCGTACCTTAAGTGGTATGAAGGCTTACCCTCAGAATATCAGATTTGATAAAGAGGATGAGGCACCAGCACTTACATATAAGGTTTTTGCTGCAAGTGAAGGTGAGTATACCTGTCAGATTTATGCTGCAGCATCTAATCCTGTAGTTTACCATGGCAAGCTTTCTGTTGGTGTGTCAGCTAATGGCGCTAAGAGAACTGCTGTAAATACAATTCCAGATAAAGGGTTTGACCCATGGAAGTCTGCCAGCTGGAGAGTAGGTGTTCTTGATAATATTCATATTGGAGAGTGCAAGCTTGCTCTTAAGAAAGGCCTTAATGAAATAACACTTACAGCAATTGATCCAGCTGTAGTAATAGAAAAAATAGTTCTTTGGAACCCTGAAAACCAGGTGCGAGAGTCTTATCTTGGACCAAAAGAAAGCAAATGTTTTTCAGTGTAACAGAAACTAATGATGAGGTTCAAGTTTTTTAATCTACAATATATATTTTGTGGGGGATAATCCTATAGATTATCCCTCCTTTTTTATTATCAGCCCATGTATTATAAAGTTAAGCGCGCGCGGTTTTTACATTAAAAAAAAGGAGAATATATGGGAATGGTAAAAAGAAGACTTTACAGATTCTTGTCAGTCGTTGCTATCTCTGCAATGATGGCCACATCTGTAGTTCCACCATCTGTTCACGCGACAGAAGTTGATGGTGCTACTGAGGCTGTGGAAGATGAGGAATCAGTGACAGAAGAGGGAGCAGATTCTGAGGAAGTTGCCGAAGAAGATGCAATTGAAGAGGACTCTAAAAAAGATGATGCTACAGAGGGATCAAATGGGGTAGAAGATTCTAAAGAAGCAAAGTCTGAGGACGCAGAAGAAGACGACGAAAAAGAAAAGTCTGATGAGACATGTGAAATCACATACAGCCTAGAGGATTTCAATGCTGACTATGGTTTCAGTGGCTCATGGGGTAGCGAAGTTTCATTCAAGAAGGGTGTTTGTACACTTGAGTTCAGCAGCCAGTATGCTGAGAAGATTTTTGGTCTTCCAGAGGGTATCAAGGGTGCTGATGTTGTAAAGGCAACTGTAAAGGTTAAGAAAGGTGATGTCAGCGGCTTCACCGTAAAGCTTAGAAATCAGGGCGAGGAATTAAAAGCTTCATATAGCTCAAACACAATCGAGAATAACGATGGTGTTGAATTTGATGGCTTTGGTTTAATGCGTAACGGAGATGGCGGCGCTACATACAAGCTTAGCGGTATCACACTTACATTAAAGGGTAGTGCTGAGGATTATCCAGAGCCAACACCTGTATCAGAAGAAGAGGATGATGATACACCTACAAGAAATGGTGAAATTGAGTGGGATATTCCTGACTTAAAGGATTATGTTTCTTCAAAGACAGGTCTTGGTGATGACTCATACACTGGTGCTGCTATTATGATCTCAGAGATCACAGATCAGACATTGATGGATCTCGTTGAGAAGCACTTTAATGCAGTAACTTTTGGTAATGAGTTTAAGCCAGATTCACTTTTTGGATACAACAATAACAAGCCAGCAGATGGACAGATCATTACAGAGACATGGACAGATGCAAAGGGTGTTACTCATAAGGACATGGAAGTTCCAAAGATGGACTTCTCTCGTCCAGAGAAAATGCTTAAGGTTCTTAAGGATTGGAATGATGAGCATCCAGATGACCAGATTAAGGTAAGAGGTCATGTACTTACATGGCACTCACAGACTCCTGCATGGTTCTTCAAGGAGAACTATGATCCAAATGGCGAATTCGTTTCACCAGAGGAAATGTCAATCCGTCATGAGTGGTTCATCAAGAGCGTATTCGAGCATGTATTCTCTTCAGAATATAAGGATATGTTCTATGGATGGGATGTTGTAAACGAGGCTTGCTCAGATGGTTCTGGTACATACAGAAGCGCTAGCGAGAACTCAAACTGGGCTAGAATTTATGGTATCGGAAGCTCAGAGGATGCACCAGAGTACATCCTTAACGCCTTCAGATATGCTAACTACTATGCTCACGAGATGGGTCAGGATAGCCTCGAGCTTTACTACAATGATTACAACGAGTGCTCAGGTAACAAGCCAGATGCAATTGCTCAGTTACTTGAAAGTGTAAAGAAGCACGAGAAGGATTCAGTTCTTCCTACACGTATCACAGGTTACGGTATGCAGGGTCACCACAATATGCAGGGTCCTACAAAGCAGCAGATCGTTGACTGTGGTATCCGTTACGGTAAGATTGTTGGAACAATCCAGGTTACAGAGCTTGACTTCAAGTGCAGCTCAGACTTCGATGGTTCTGAGGCTATGCTTTCTTCTGAGTACACAAAGGAAGCTTACAGATACAAGGAAGTATTAGATGCTTATAGAGAAATCGATGCAGAGCCAGGTATTGACGTAAACGGCTTTACTATTTGGGGTGTTATCGATCCTAACTCTTGGCTCCAGACAAGCAGCAGTGTTGGTGGTGGAGCTAATGGTAGACAGAAGCAGGTTCCACTTCTCTTTGACGGACAGTACAAGGCTAAGCCAGCATTCTGGGCACTTGTAGATCCTTCAAAGCTTGAGCCAGCTATCAACAGCATCACAGTTGTTCAGGCAGCTGGTAAGGATCCATTTGCACATGGTAAGCAGATTAAGATTGAAGGAACAGACTACAGCTTCATTCCTGTATGGGATGGAAATAAGGTTTCTGTAAAGGTTAAGGCAGCTGGTGCTAAGTCAGTTAAGCTTTATGTTGACTTTGCACAGGCTATGGCTGATGGCGCTGATGTTCAGGTTGCTGAGTCAGCATTCAATGAGGATGGCGAGTGTGTACTTACACTTGAAGGTCCAAAGGAATTTGAAGCATCAGCAAAATTCGCTCTCGATGTAGTAGTAACTGATGAAGAGGGTGAGCACGCTTTCAACAACACAAGACTTACACAGGCTGAGGGCAGCAAGTACTTTGCTAAGGCTCTTTGCAAGCCATATATGTCAGTTGTTAAGGGTACACCAGAGGTTGATGGTAAGGTTGATAAGGTTTGGGATAACGCTAAGGATGTAGAGCTTACAATCACTGGCGGAACACATCCAAACGCAACTGCATCAGCTAAGGTTCTCTGGGATGAGAAGAACCTCTATGTTCTTATGAACGTAAAGGATGCTGTTCTTGATGCAACAGCTTCAGCTGTTCACGAGAAGGATTCTGTTGAGGTATTCATCGATGAGAATAACCATAAGGCAGACGCATTCGAGGATGACGACAAGCAGTACAGAATTAACTACTTAAATGAGACAAGCTTCAATGGTACAAAGTGCCTTGAGGAAAACTGTGAGCACGCTGTTACATTAACAGATGATGGTTACATGGTTGAGGCAGCTTTTGCTTGGACAGATATTACACCAGAGGTTGGTACAGCAATCGGTCTTGATCTTCAGATCAACGATGGCGAAAACGGTGGACGTATCGGTACAAGAACATGGTACGATGAGACTGGAAACGGATGGAGTGCACCTAGAGTATTTGGCGAGGTAACACTTGCTGATGCAGAGGCTGAGCCAGAGGAGCCAGAGGAGTCAGTACCTACAATCTCACTTGTTGAGGATGCAGTTTACACAGGAAAGGCTATTAAGCCAGAGGTAGTTGTAGTAGTTGGTGACAAGACATTAGTTAAGGGCATTGACTACAAGGTTTCTTACAAGAACAATAAGAACGCAGCTACAAAGGTTAGCACAGGTATGGGTGATGACTTTGATGAGTCACTTCCAACAGTAATTGTTAAGCTTAAGGGTGAGTACGAAGGTGAGCTTAAGGCTAACTTCACAATTTCAGCAGCAGATTTTGCTGGTGATGCTTTTGAGTTCGAAGCACCAAAGAACTTAAAGGAAAAGAAGAGCGCTCAGGCTCCTAACGTAACTGTTAAGTTTAATGGCAAGAAGCTTTCAAAGAGCGAGTACACAGTTACTTACAAGCTTGGTGAGGATGGCAAGGAGATGAAGAAGCTTCCTGCTAAGGCATCAAACGGTGATGGACAGTACTTCGCAGTAGTTAGAGCTGCTGGTTCTAACTTCACAGGTGAGAAGGTGGTTGCACTTGATGTAATCGCTGATGCACAGGTACACATTGCTGACGTTAACGTTAAGGACAGAGTAGTTGAGTGGAACGAGAAGACAAATAGAGTAACACTTAAGATGAGCTACAAGGTTAACGCTAATGATGAGGCTGCTTACTTTGGTGTAAAGAAGGGTACTACTGTTACATTAAAGGAAGGCAAGGATTATGAGGCTGAGATGCTTACATACATTGGTTTCTTTGACAGAGGTTTATGCAAGGTTAAAGGAAATGGTCCTTTCTTCGGATACAGAGTAGTAATCGTTCGTGCAAATTTTAAATAAGATATTTTCCTAAAAAGGGGCTCTATGGAGACATAGGGCTCTTTTGTTGTATAATGAAATAAAAATGAGGGTAATTTATTATGGGGGTAATAAATGGTAAACACAGATAAACTTTTAGTAGCACCTCAGGGAATGAAAATTATAGTGGAGAGACAGCCGGATAAATATCTGTATGTCATTTTGTCCGGAAGAGCCTATATGTATGCTGGCTACGGAACAAAAGAGGAGACTATAATAGACAAGTTTGGCGTGGGTAACTGCTTTGGTGCATATGGAATGCTCACAAAGCGTCCGGATAATTATACTGTTGTAGCCCAGACTGACATGAAGCTCATACGTTTGGAAGAAGCTGATATGGCAGACTTCATCAGCAAGGAAAATGCCAGTACTGTCCTTAGCGTAATGAAGGCCATGGCCAAGGAAATGGTGCGAGTAAAAACAGAGCTTGATACCTTAAATAAAGATATTGCCAAAAGAAAACGAGTGGACGGGGAGGAGTCTTCTGAGCCTGAATCTATCATTCTGAAAGATAACAGTGGAGTACATCGAATTTATAATCCTAAGAATCCCCACTTTGATGCCAAGGGCAAAATGAGATTTCTTGGAAGAGATAAAGAATAATTCGTAAATACGTATAAATAGAATCTACCCTTTTTATTAAAATTGGATATAATTGTCTTATAAACACTTTTTATAAGGAGGGTAATTAATGAAAAAGCGAAATGGTTTAAAGAGGGTAGTTACTTTTGTCCTCGCAGCTGCCATGGTAGTTACCATGGGATTTACTCCAACAAAGGCTTATGCTTATGAGGCTGAGTACAAGATCGTGCCACAGATTGCCAAGGATTTATCTGGCAAGACACTTATCATTCACTCAAACGATGTTCACGGTGCAATGGATAAGTACTCACAGCTTGCAGCTCTTAGAAATGAGCTTAAGGCAAGAGGCGCTGATGTAATTCTTACAGATGCAGGTGATTTCAGCCAGGGTACACCTTATGTTAGTACAACAAAGGGTATGTATGCCATCAACATGATGAATGCTATGGGATACGATGTTGTAACACTTGGAAATCACGAATTTGATTATGGTTATGCTCAGCTTAAGTACAACCTTTCAAATGCTAAGTTCAAGGTAGTTTGCGCAGACGTAGTAGATGCTAAGGGAAAGAATCTTTTTGATGCAAATACTGTTTTCACAACACCTTCTGGATTAAAGATTGGTTTCTTTGGTCTTGAGACACCAGAGACACAGACAAAGGTTAATCCTGCAACAATCAAGGGTGTTAAGTTCCTTTCAAAGAGCGATATTTACACATGCGCTCAGTCACAGGTAGAGGCTCTTAAGGCTCAGGGCGTTGACCTTGTTGTTTGCCTTAGCCACCTTGGTGTTGATGAGGAATCAGCTCCTGATGGACACAGAAGTGTTGATATGCTTGCTAACACAACAGGTATTGATTTAGTAATCGATGGTCATTCACACACACTTATGTCTCTTAAAGATGCAGATCCTAACGAGCCAGGTGATGAGCCAGTTCAGTCTACAGGTACAAAGCTTGAGACAGCTGGTATTGTTGTTATCGATAATGCTTCTAAGAAGATTGAAGATATGTATCTTGTAAAGCTTGATGATGGAATCATCCAGGATACATTTATAGCAGCAGTAGACAAGACAATCGAGGATGCAGTTGATGCTGAGTATGGTGTTGAGCTTGCTAAGTCTGAAATTGATCTTAATGGTAAGAAGGCTCCTGGTGTTCGTACAGAGGAGACAAACCTTGGTGATTTAATTGCTGACGGTCTCAAGTGGAGCGTAACAAAGGAGAAGGGTGCTCTTACTGTTCCTGATGATCATGTTGTTGCTATCACAAATGGTGGTGGTATCCGTGCTTCTATCAACGCAGGTTCTGTAACAAAGAAGGACATCAATACAGTTCTTCCATTTGGAAATACAGTAGCAGTTGTTTATGTAAAGGGTTCTGTTCTTTTAGAGGCTCTTGAGGCCAGCACTTACTGCACACCTGAGGCAGTTGGTGGATTCCCACAGGTTTCTGGAATTAAGTTCACAGTAAACACTGCAGTTCCATTTGCACAGGGTGAGGCTTATCCAGAGTCTACATACTATAAGCCAGCATCTATTAACAGAGTTACAATCGACAGCATTAACGGTAAGCCATTCAAGGCTGATGACACATATGCAGTTGTAACAAACAACTTTGTAGCTGCAGGTGGTGACACATACTATGCATTTGGTAGCGCAACAAACCAGTTTGATACAGGTATCGTAATGGATGAGGCTGTTATGGATTATGTTAACACTCAGCTTGGCGGAAAGATTACTGCTAAGGATTACGGAACAGTAAAGGGAAATATTACTCTTAAATAGTTAATTACCACAAAAGCTGTGAGTACAAAAAGTATTCACAGCTTTTTTTATTTTTGTTATTGCATTTAGCACATAAGACACTTATAATACAAAAAAAAACAAATGCAGAGTAGACTGTAAAGCGTTAAGTGCCAGGTGAACAGGGAGTTGTCATTTGGACGAAGGTTTTATCCGCGGTTTTATGGTCGCATCCCGCTGCTACATATGAGAAGTGCAATATGCACCTCCTAGTGTAGACAAAAGGAACTGCAAAGGAGGTGCATTTTTTATGAAGAAACTTATGGACACAAAGACACTTACTGTTGCAGCCATGCTTACAGCTATTGGAATCGTACTTGGATTTTTCAAGATTCCAATTAATCAGCTATTTGAGATTAGATTTGGCTCATTGCCAATCTGCATGGCAGGAATGCTTTTTGGCCCAGGTGTGGCAGGAGTCGTAGGGGCTCTTGTTGATATCGGTGGATACTTGGTTAAACCAACTGGCCCATTCTTTCCTGGCTTCACTCTTAGCGGTATTGTAGGCGGTATCATTTTTGGTTTGATGCTTCATGGCAAAAAGATTACATTCCTTAGAGTGCTTATTACACAAATCGTACATACGGTAATTGTTGGAGTAATCATGAACAGCTACTGGTTAAGTCTGCTATATTTGCAGGGCGGTTATGTTGCAGCTATAGTATCAAGACTTCCAAAGGAATTAATTATGATTCCTGTTTACACTGTTTTATTCTACAGTGTGCTTAAAGCTTTCGACAAAGTAAAAGTAGGAGCTATGGCTTAAAATGAGAGAATATTCCTATGAAGAAGCGATAGAGTTTTTTAAGAATCTTCCACATTTTGTTCCACCAGCTAATAATGGTGGAGGGATTAAAAATTTCTTGTCCCTTGATGCTGAAAATGCATTGTTGGAAAAGATAGGTAATCCTCAGATGGATTTAAAATATATCCATGTGGCAGGTACAAATGGAAAAGGTTCCACTTCAGCCTTTATCGCGACCATATTACAGGAAGCAAATTACAAGGTGGGGTGTTTTACCTCACCTTTTTTGTATGCTTACAATGAGATGTATAAGGTTAACGGTGAGGATATTTCTGATGAAGATTTCGCCAGAATATTTAATATCGTAAAACCGTATTACGATGAATTGGCAGCGGATGGAATTTATCCAAGTGAGTATGAAATCCTGACAGTAATGTCCTTCTTGTATTTTAAAGATATGGACTGTGATATCGTAGTTATGGAAGTGAGCATGGGTGGAAGAGTGGATACTACAAATGTTATTCCAGCACCACTTGTAAGTGTAATTACTCCAATTAGCTATGATCATATGTCTATTCTCGGAAATACTCTTGCCGAGATTGCCACAGAAAAGGCTGGAATTATAAAGACTGGAACAGTTGTGGTATCTGCAAAACAGGAGCCTGAGGTTATAGAAGTGCTTGCTCAGGTATGCAAAGAAAAGAAGGTGGAGCTTAATTTTGCTACTGAGCCAGTAGTGGTTTCAAGAAACCTTAAGGGACAGGAATTTATGGTTTCTGAATTTGGCAGCAGACTTAGCACACAGCTTCTTGGCACCTATCAGGTGGAAAATGCAGCTCTTGCCATGAGAGCTATAGAGCAGCTTAAAAGACGAGGCTTCGTAATTCCGGATGGAGCATTAAGAGGTGGTCTTAACAAAACAAAATGGTTTGGAAGATTTTCTGTAATCAAGAGTAATCCTCCTGTGATTGTTGACGGTGGTCATAACCGTCAGGGAGCTTCAGTGTTGGCTGATTCCTTAAGGACCTATTTCCCTGAAAAGAAGATAACCTTTGTTCTTGGAATCCTTCAGGATAAGGAAGTGGAAATAATGTTGGATGAGCTTTTGCCGCTGGCAAAGGAAGTTTTTACAGTGGAGGTGCCAAATCCACGTACCATGTCTGCTGATGAGCTGGCAGAAAGAATCATATTACGAGGAGTGAAGGCACAGGCATTTACAGGAGAGGATTTATCAGAGCTGGAGAATGACGCAGATGTGATTTGCATGGCAGGTTCTTTGTATCTGCTAGGCAGCCTTACGGTTGACTGATGTTTGAAATGGCTGTATATTCTTATCATATGAATGGAGGCTATTATTCTAAATGAAGGCATTGATTGCAATGAGTGGCGGCGTAGATAGTAGTGTCGCTGCTCTTTTAATGAAAGAAAAAGAATATGAGTGCGTGGGTTGCACTATGAAATTATATGGCAATGAGGATGTGGATTTATCTGATACCAGCACCTGTTGCTCCTTAGATGATGTTCAGGACGCAAAGGATGTTGCCAGAAAGCTTGGCATGCCTCATTACACCTGGAATTTCAAGGAACAGTTTAGAGAAAAGGTAATCGATAATTTTATAGATTGCTATGAGCACGCAATGACTCCTAATCCTTGCATAGAATGTAATAAGCATCTTAAGTTTTGTGAGCTTTACAGAAGAGCAAAGGAGCTTTCCTGCGATAAGATTGTTACTGGCCATTATGCAAGAGTTCGTAAATGCGATGGTGGTTATCAGCTTTTAAAAGGTAAGGATGCTACAAAGGATCAGTCTTATGTACTTTATTCCATGACACAGGATGAGTTGGCACACACAGAATTTCCTCTTGGAGAATATTCTAAGGACGAAATAAGAAAGATTGCCGAGGCACATGAATTCGTAAATGCAAATAAGCCTGATAGTCAGGATATATGTTTTGTTCCAGATGGGGATTATGTATCGGCTCTTAAGAGATTTACTGGTAAGGAATATGAACCTGGTGATTTCGTGGATATGGAAGGGAATGTACTTGGCAGACACAAGGGCTTGGTTTGCTACACTATTGGTCAGCGAAAGGGACTAGGCATATCTGCAGCATACCCACTTTATGTTGTTAAGCTTGATACTGAAAAGAATCAGGTAGTACTTGGCAAGAATGAAGATTTGTTTTCAAGGGATGTATTTGTAGAAAATATCAACTGGATTGGACCAAAGGACTTGCCAGAGACTTTTAGATGTAAAGCAAAGGTTCGCTACAGAATGACAGAGCAGCCTTGTGAAGTCCAGAGAGTGGGTGCCACATCTGCAAAGATTATATTTGATGAGCCACAGAGAGCCATAACACCTGGTCAGTCAGCAGTATTTTATGATGAAGATGTAGTGCTGGGCGGTGGAATTATAAAGCATTAGAAGAAGAGGGAAACCTCTTCTTTTTTTGTTTATTGATAGGGTTTTTCAATAAGAAAAAAATGTGAAAAAAGTGTTGACATCTAACGCATGGTAGTATAATATAACCGCAGTTAGTAAATACTAACTCAGAAAAAACAAGAGAGAGTGAGCTATGAGCAACGAAGTGTTTGAGATGTTATGCGCCATGGACAGGCGAAAAGTAGAATTACAGATTGTTTTGCAGTGTGCACCTACTATCGCGGGGCTTAAGACTTCAAATCTTCTAATAGTTTCAAGAGATCAGGAAGATAAAGTTAGATTCCTATTAAGACATTCGAAGCTTATGGGATACAGACTAGTTTATGACCGACACAGAGTTATTTTTCTGGTATTCAACAAGGAAATGCTCGTGGATTACTTATCTAGAAATGATGTCAGAGAATTCCTAAAGGGCTACGGTTACAGGACAGATGCTTTTGGATACAGCCTTCGAAATTTTCAGGAGCGCTACGACAGCTATGTTCATAATCGAAAGGATTTTCCACATGAGATAGGTGTTTTCCTCGGATATCCATTATGCGATGTAAAGGGGTTCATCGATAATGGTGGAGAGGATTACAAAATCTCAGGATACTGGAAAGTCTACGAGAACCCAGATGCGACAAAACAGCTTT
This sequence comes from Pseudobutyrivibrio sp. 49, assembly GCF_900100545.1. Classification (GTDB taxonomy): domain Bacteria; phylum Bacillota; class Clostridia; order Lachnospirales; family Lachnospiraceae; genus Pseudobutyrivibrio. The sequence goes on along the minus strand of NZ_FNDP01000004.1, from coordinate 70,232 downwards.
TCGACAAGTTTGATGACATCAAAGATGAAATGGTTCGAAAGATTTACAAGAAGGAGAGAGTATTAGCATGAGTACAGTTAATGTAGTTTTTTGGTCACAGTCAGGAAACACTGAAGCTATGGCAAATGCTGTTGGTGCAGGTGTTACAGCGGCTGGTGGAGTTGCTAATGTTGTTTACGTTGGCGATGCTTCAATAGATGAACTCAAGAATGCTAAGGCATTTGCTCTTGGCTGCCCTGCAATGGGTGCTGAGGTTCTTGAGGAAGGTGAGATGGAGCCTTTCGTATCAGATTTGGAAGGTTTTGTTTCAGGTAAGACAATTGGTCTTTTCGGTTCTTACGGCTGGGGAGACGGACAGTGGATGAGAGACTGGGTTGATCGTATGACAGCCGCAGGTGCCACTGTTGTAAATGGCGAAGGTGTTATCTGTCAGGATGCTCCAGATGGGACTGCAGAGGCAGAGTGCCAGGAACTTGGCAAAGCCCTCGCAGCAGTTTAATTTTATACTGAGCTTTGCTCAGACATTTCTAACTTAGTTAAATTCCTTTTTCCCAAGTTTCTAACCGGGTTTCTTGGGGAAGTTATTAGACTCCTTTTACAGCCTCCAGGTATGCCAGTGCCTGGAGGTATTTTTTTGTCTAAATAACACCTTTCATTTGAAATATAAAATTTCAAAATCGCTATATCTAAATCATACAATATAATTGTATAATATGCCTAGACAAAAATTGGAGGTTACTCGATGAAGGACAGATTATTTGCAGACAAAGATTTTCTGCGCAGACTCTTTAATTTAACATTGCCAATTGCATTTCAGGCTTTGATGCTTGCTCTTGTTGCTGCCTGCGATGCTGTAATGCTTGGTCGAATCGAGCAGAATTCTATGGCTGCTGTTTCACTTGCTACCCAGGTTCAGTTTATTCAAAATATGATGCTCTGTGCCGTTACAGGTTCCATCTCTATTCTTGGCGCTCAATACTGGGGCAAGGGTGATAAAAAGACTCTTCATAAGATTTTTGGAATGAGTCTCAGAATCGCATTTGTTATTTCTTTGCTTTTCTGTGTTGCCTGTGTTGTTTTCCCAAGACAGCTTATGATGATTTTTGCCAGTGATGAAGCTCTTATATCTATTGGCGCATGTTACCTTAGAATTGCAGGCTGGTCATATCTTCTTACGGGATTTTCTCAGTGCTTCCTTGGTATGATGCGAGTTACCGAACATGCAGATAGATGTGCCATCATTAGTTCGGGTGCTGTAGTTATCAATATCATTCTTAATGGAATTCTTATTTTTGGACTTATGGGACTTCCTGCTCTTGGTGCAGAAGGTGCAGCTATAGCGACACTTATTTCCAGAATTATAGAATTGGTTTGGGCTGTTATTTCATCCTTCCAGAAAGATTTTATACATCCATCATTAAAGGATTTGGTAGTAAGAGACGCTTTGCTTCTCAAAGATTACGTTCGTTGTGGTCTTCCTCTTGCAGGCGCAGCTATGTTCTGGGGCGTTGGATTTACATCATATACTGCTTTTATGGGACATCTTGGCACCGATTCGGCTGCCGCTAATTCTGTTGCTGCAGTTGTCCGAGATCTTATGTGCTGCGTATGTGATGGTGTCAGTGCTGCAGGTGGAATTATTATTGGAAATGAGCTCGGCGCTGGAAATTTGGAAAGAGGAAAGCTATATGGACAGCGTATCTCAAAGATGTCCGTGCTAATAGGATTTTTTTCAACTGTAATCATTTTGCTTGTGACACCTTTAGTAGTTAATTTCATTATCCTTACACCACAGGCAAAGCAATATCTTATTGGAATGATGGTTATCATGGCCTTTTATATGATAGGACGTTGCATTAATACTGTGGTAATCAATGGAGTCTTTGGTGCTGGTGGCGATACGCTTTTCGATATTTACAGTCTTGCAGTTTGCATGTGGTGTATAGCGGTGCCAATCGCTTTCCTTGGTGCATTCGTATTTCATTGGCCAGTACTTGCGGTTTATGCCTGTACTTGTTTGGATGAAGTTGGAAAACTACCTTGGGTTTTCTATCACTATAAAAAATATAAGTGGGTTAAGGATTTAACTCGATAATTATAGGACTGCCTAGTGCAGTCTTTTTTCAACGTTTTGTATGACTTACAGAAGCATGTGATACTTTTGTGATAATTCCTATGATAAATTGTCATCATAGAAAACGTTAATCAAAAGGTTTTGGGGAGGTTTTTAAATGGAGACTATAATTAAGAATAAGAATCAGGTACCAAAATTTTCTACAGAGCAAATTTATGTAAACAATGACGAGACCAAATACAATGAGGTTTATGACAAGGTGGACAAGACTATAGAGCAGCTTCAATTGAGCAAGAAGGATTCCTTACACATGAAGTTACTTTTCGAAGAGTCCATTGGAATGGTAAAGGCTATTACAGGCGATTTTACCGCTATCGTATGGGTGGAAGAGTATGAGGGCGAAAACTGGCTTCGACTTGTTGGAAAGACAAATATGGATATCGACAAAAAGACAGATTTAATATCGGTATCATCCTCTGGAGAAAACGCTCTTGCTGTTGGTTTTATGGGTAAGATAAGAGATTTCGTTGAGACGGGATTACTTAACTATGATGGAGTTATGAAGCTACAGCAAAAATATAGCGGATATGGAATGGGAATTTCAGGTTCGTATTTGGATACCGCCATTGCATCAAATCCTCATGCTTTTACAGGATTTATGTGGACAATGGATGATTATAAGAAATCCCTTAAGGAGGGAAATGGTGAACCTGAGACTACAGCATATTGGGATGAGCTTGAAAAGTCTATCGTAGCAAGCATTGCAAAGGATGTTGTAGTTGGTGTGGAAAAGAATCAGATTGAAATGGCTTTTATCATGGAAATTTAGAAATAAGCGATTTATGAAAAAAATGTGAAACAATCACAATTTATTGAGTATAAAATGTTGTTAGAGTATAATAATTTCAAAATATTAGGCCAAGAATCAAGGTTTTATTGGTATACGAGGAGGAGTATAAGAATATGTTAAATATTAAGGATGAAAAAAATGGTGGAGATTTGATTGTGGAGCTTGAGGGAAGATTAGACACAACCACCTCTCCTCAATTAGAAGAAAAGATTAACGCTGTAATAGATGGTGTTTCAAAGCTTACTTTTGATTTGAAAAATTTGGAATATATTTCAAGTGCAGGCCTTAGAGTTCTTTTATCAGCTCAGAAAATTATGAACAAGCAGGGCCGTATGGTTGTTAACAATCCTACCGAAGAGGTTCAGGAAATTTTCGAGGTTACTGGTTTTTCAGATATTTTTACAATTCAGTAAGATATGTATGAGGGGTGGTTTTTCTACCCCTTATTTTTTGAGGAAGGGTGTAATGTATTATGGGAAAAAGCTTTATTGATAAGAAATTTTATGATGCAATTCTGAATTTTGATGATAGTGATGAGGCACAGGATTATTTCTATACATACATGGAGTCTGCCACTGGTAAGGTTGCCAAGGATGGTCATGAGGAAACAGTGAGGGATAAGATACTTCGTATATACGCAACTCTGTTTTGCGAGGACACAGCTATGAAAAATGCACCTTATGCAGACGTGGATGATGTAGCTGACACAGCAGACCGTCTCTACATTGGTAGCGTAGGCTATGACAGTGAACACTGGTACAGGATGAAGCATCATTTCCCTGTAATTGATGATGATAATTTTGACAGATTTGCGGCCCTGGTTATAGCTGACATGAACATGGGGCCACTTCATGATGCGGCTATGAATGATGGAGATACACTGGTGGTAGGAGAGGCAGATCCTCTTCATATGACAGCCGAGCAGCGTAAGAATCAGAAAACAAAATCAATATCAATAATGTAGGGGAGGGTGCAATATGAATATATTGGCAGTAGATGATGAGCGCACTTCCCTTGATAAACTTACCAAGCTTGTTAAAAAGGTGAAGCCAGACGCTAATATTTTTGCTTATGACAGTTCACTTTCAGCATTAGCTAAAGCGAGAGAAGAGGAAATTGATGTGGCTTTTCTTGATGTGAATATGCCTGAGCTTTCTGGAATTGAACTTGGTAAATATTTGGTGGAGCTTAATCCATACACTAATATTATATTTTACACTGAGCATAAGGAATTTGCATATGAAGCCATGCAGCTTCATGCCAGTGGATACATCTACAAACCAGAGGCTGATAAAAGAGTGCAAAAGGAGCTGGATTCTCTCAGATATCCAGAACTTAGAAAGAAGTATAAGAGAGTATTCGCTCAGACTTTTGGAAACTTTGAGCTTTTTGTGGATGGGGAGCCGGTAACATTTAAATACAATAGAACAAAAGAGATTGTTGCTATTCTGATAAACAATCGCGGGGCTCAAACTACTAATGGAGAATTGATTGCTTCATTGTGGGAAGATGATGGTGATCCGGATAAGAAGCTTTCTTACCTGTGTAATCTTAGACAGGATTTACAGAATACATTTAAGAAGCTGAAGCTGGATGGAGTTATTATCAAGCAGCGAGGCAGCATGGCAATCGCTAAGGATAAAATCGAGTGTGATTTATTTGACTGGCTTGATAAAAAGAAGGACTCAAAATATCAGTATCTCGGTGATTATATGAATCAGTATAGCTGGCCAGAATTCTATCACGCTGAGCTTGATGAGATTAGCTATGCTTTGTATGAGGATGAGGATGCTGTATAAAAATGACTACTACTTAAGGGACGGAAGACATCCGCCCCTTATTTGTTTTTACACGAACTGTGGATAAATAAACAAAGTGTGACAGTTGTGTGATATTATTAATAGTATAATTTGATTCATCAAAGGGGTTTGCGGTTTTTATGAGGGATTTTTACAGGTAGAATATTTATGAAAAGGACTTTTGAGTGCGAGGCAACAATTGAAAACCTGGAAAAGGTAATGGGGTTTGTGGAAGGTGAGCTTGAGGCATTGGAGTGTGATATGGCTCGCATTATGCAGATTTCTCTTGCAGTAGAGGAGGTTTATGTCAATATTGCTCATTATGCTTACAGCAAGCTTGATGAGGAAGGTAAGACTATTCCCGATACCGGGACAGGTCCTATGGAATTAGACCTAGAGGCTGATGAAGGTCAGGTTTTTCTCACTTTTAAGGATGAGGGATTGCCATATAATCCCTTGGAAAGAGAAGATCCCGATACAACACTGTCGGTGGAGGACAGGGAAATCGGAGGTCTTGGAATCTTTATGGTGAAAAAGAGTATGGATGAGGTTTCTTATCGCCATAAAGAAGGAAAAAATATACTTACATTGATGAAGCGCATATAAGGGGAATCAGGGGAGAATGAGAAAAATACTTAAGATAAGAAAGTTTGGTATACATGCCAAAGCACTTGCAGGTATTATTATATTCACATTGCTTGCAATCATCGCAATGTGCATTAGCGGTTCGCTTATTTTTAACAGATCAGTACAAAAACTATATAACGAGCGTGGTTATGTGGTCGCAAATATCATATTAAAGCAGATTGATCACGATAAGATTGCAGAATATTCCAAGACCTGGTATGAGGACGATTACTATCAGGAAATGGTGGAATACCTTAAATATATTCAGGAGGTATCAGATGCCGCCTATATTTATATAGGTGTCCCATATGAGGATAAAACAATAAAGTATATATATGATTCTGGAAGCAATATGGGGTTCCGGGATCCTATTGCTGCGCCTTTTGATGAATTATGGGAGGCCTATACAAAGGGAGTGCAGCCTAAAAGCTATCTGGTACGACATTCTCAGTATGGATATCTTACATCAAGTTGTCTTCCTGTAAAGGACAGCAAAGGAAATGTTGTGGCACTTTTATTTGTAGACACCTATATGAGAGTAGTCCAGTCGACACTTCAAAGATTTATTATAAACATGATAATTATTGCACTGATACTTTTGGGCGCATTTTGTCTTTTGAACTGGCATTACATGAATTCTTATATCATCGACCCACTGATGGTTTTAAGAAGAAATATTAAATGGTTTGCTGAGAATACCACCACGGATGATTCATTAAATTATATTAAAACAGGTGATGAGTTAGAGGAGCTGGCAAAATCTGTTCAAAGCATGGAGCAGAGTATTGTTGAATACATTGACAATATCGAAACTATCACCGCAGAAAAAGAGCGTATCAGTGCAGAGCTAAATGTAGCCACAAAGATTCAGGCTGATATGCTTCCTAGAAAGTTCCCTCCATTTCCGGAGAGGAAAGAATTTGACATCTACGCGACAATGACTCCAGCTAAAGAAGTTGGTGGAGATTTTTATGATTTCTTTTTAATTGATGATGATCATCTGGCACTTGTAATGGCGGACGTTTCAGGAAAGGGAGTGCCAGCAGCCCTTTTCATGGTAAACGCTAAGACTCTTATTAAATATAGAGCATTGATGGATAGAAACTTTTCACCATCAGCTATTTTATATGATGTAAACAATCAGCTGTGCGAAGGAAATGATATGGATTTGTTTATCACAGTGTGGCTGGGCATCATTCAAATCTCCACTGGCAAGATTGTTGCAGCTAATGCAGGTCACGAGCATCCTGCAATCAAAAGAAAAGATGGCCAGTTTGAGCTGGATGTTTATAAGCATTCACCAGCAGTTGCCACAATGGATGGAATAACGTTTAGAGAACATGAATTCCAGCTTAATCCTGGTGATAGCCTATTCGTATATACGGATGGTGTTCCAGAGGCTGCTAATGAGTACAATAGGCTCTATGGTACAAACCGAATGCTGAAGGCTCTTAATAAAAATCCTAAAGCGGATGCAAAAGAGTTACTTGAAACAGTGAAGCGTGATATTGATGGCTTTGTGGAGGATTCTCCTCAGTTTGATGATATTACTATGCTTTGCTTCAAATATTTTTAGAGTTTAATGAAAAAAAGGTAATGGGGAGGCTTGAACTTGAAAAATATTTCGCAGAAGATAAAAGAATATGATTGGTGTGGATGGCTATTTATACTTATCGGAATAGCCATTAATGTTTTGCTTGCGTTTATTTGTTCAATTCTTGGATTGCCTCTTTTTCTAGATACAATAGGTACCATACTTGTTTCATGTATGGGTGGACTTTTGCCAGGAATCTTCACGGCACTTCTTACTAACGCCCTTTGCACTATCTATAACGGGGTTTCCATGTATTTTGCCATTATTAATATTTTTATTGCCATACTTGCAGCAGTCTACGAGTGGAAGTATGCCAATCGCAGTTTCATATATAAGATTCTTTTTGTTCTTTCAGCAGGATTAATGAGTGGAGGCGTTGGTGCATATATTCAGTGGCATTTGTTTCTCGCACCACAAAATCCTTTTATAGCAAATTCTATTGAAGGTTTGATTTCGGCTACAGGTTTCTCTAAAGCCACAACCTTTTTTATTACTAATACAGTTGTTAATATTTTTGATAAGGGTATTTCCATTGGACTTGCCCTAAATATCCAGCATTTTATTCCGGAGAAAATCAAACAAAAGATAAGTATAAGTAGTTGGAAGCAGACGCCACTGACGGAAGATGAGCTTGTTGCTATGAGACAGTGGGGGAAGGCAACAGATTTTTCCATGAGAACCAGACTTGCCCTGCTACTTTTTGGTGTGTCTATTTTGGTTATTGCAATGATGTCAATAATAGAGCTTCGCCTATATTATAAAAAGGATGTGAATGAGAAGGCTGAGATTGCAACATCTGCAGCTACCTTTGCGGCATCCATTGTGGATCCGGAAAAGATAGATGAATATATAACCTATGGTGAGACTTACCCAGGCTATAAAGAAACGGAAGACATTTTATATAAAATTCGAGAGAATGCAGTAGGTGTAGCATATCTTTATCTAGTTAAGATTGAGGGTGAGGATATGGTCTTCATATTTGATCTTGATGCAAGTAGTGATTACGAAGGCTATGGCTATGATGGGGACGCAGAAGGAATTAAGCCAGGAGAGAGAATTCGTTTAGACGAAGAATTCTTATGCTATGTTGATGATTTCCATGAAGGAAAAGTAATCCCACCTACTGAATCAGATAACAGCTGGAGCTGGATTATGACAGCTTTTATACCTGTGTTTGATTCGGAGGGGAATTGTGTATGTTATGCAGGTGCCGATGTTTCCATGTCTTATGTAGCGGAATATGTATTTGACTTTATGTGGCGAATTCTTCTCATTATGGCATCTATTGTTATTGCTATTCTTGGATATGGTATTTGGTCTACTGGTACCTATCTGGTCTATCCAATAAGTAGTATAGGTCTTGGAGTAGAAAGCTTTGTAAAGGCTGGAGACAATCAGGTGGAGATAGACAATGCAGTGCGAAGACTTCGTAAGATAAATATTCATACTAACGATGAGATAGAGAAGCTTTATCATTCTATATGCAACATGGCTCTTAATCAGGCTGAACAGATTCGAAGCATCCGTAATTTTAATGAGAACACTGCAAAGATGCAGGATGGTCTGATTATTACCATGGCAGATTTGGTTGAAAATCGTGATGTAAACAGTGGTTCTCATATTCAAAAAACCGCTGCTTATGTGAAGATTATTGCTGAGGGATTAGAGGAAAAGGGCTATTATCCAGGTAAAGTAACACCGAAGTTTATCTCAGATGTTGTTCGAAGTGCACCTTTACATGATATAGGAAAAATTAATGTTCCAGATTCTATTTTGAATAAGGAAGGGGTTCTAACACCAGAGGAAGAGGAGATAAAAAGAACTCATACTATTGCTGGAAAGAAGATTATGGAAAATGCCATTACAACGGTAGCAGGTGAGAACTACCTGAAGGAGGCAAGAAACATGGCTGCCTATCATCATGAAAATTGGGATGGAACAGGATACCCAGAAGGACTTCATGGTGAAGTTATTCCTCTTTCTGCCAGAATAATGGCGGTGGCAGACACCTTTGATGTAATCACTTCCTCCAAAGTAAAAGGTGTACAGTATTCAGTTGAAGAAGGCATCGAATATATTAAGAAAAATGCCGGAACTAAATTTGATCCTAAGTGTGTGGAGGCTTTTGTAGATTCACTTCCTGAAATACGAGTCGTTTATAGAAAGTATAACAAGAATCATGGTTAATGCCATTCCATAAGGAGACTGTTTTGAAGAAGATAAAACTTATAGCATTACTTGGTCTTATCAGTTTAATCGGACTGAATTTCAAGCTTTACGCTGAAGAAACAGAAGAAGAAAATATTTATCAGGTATATGGCGGAGGTTACGCTGTAACAGAGCAGATACCAGGAGTGGGCTATTCATCAAAGCTTTATGATTCCTCCAACGGTTTGCCTACCTCTGATTCTATGTGTATTTTAGGGGAGTCTGACGGTCATGTGTGGATAGGTGGTTATAGTGGTGTAACGACTTATGACGGAACTAATTTTCAACGCCTCAGCACGGATGAAGGGCTTACTAGTGCCAGAGGAATGCTTGAGGATAGCAAGGGCAGGATATGGGTTGGTACAAATGATAATGGCGTTGTTGTTATAGAAGGAGAAAAGAGAACTCAACTTACATATTTAGATGGACTTCCATCCTCTTCAATAAGATATTTTGTAGAGGATTTTAAAGGGAATATTTTTGTCGGAACAACTGCAGGAGTGTGCTACGTAAATACGGATATGGAAGTATGCCTGCTGGAGGATAAACGCCTTAATGAGGAGCGTGTCTTAAAGCTTGATATTGACAGTGAGGGACGTATTTACGGACAGACCTCGAGCGGAATAATTTTTGCAATTGATAATTGCCAGATTACAGAATTATATAGAAGTGAAGATTTGGGGCTTGATCAGATCACCACAATAATGGCAGATCCTAATGTACCAGGTCATGTTTATTTAGGTACAACTGGCGAGTATGTTTATTATGGAAAGTTTGGGGACAAGCTAAATAGATTTAAGAAAATAGATGTACATCCTGTTACGAATATTCATTGGATTAATTATGATTGTGGCAGAGTATGGATTTCATCTACTAATAAGATTGGCTACCTGGATGAAAACTTTCAGTTTGTATTACTTGATGTAGATATTGAAAGCGGCATAGAGATGTTAACCTCTGATTATCAGGGAAACATCTGGATTTCTTCTTCTACACTGGGTGCTGTTAAAGTCGTTGCTAACAACTACGTGAATCTTTGTGAAAAGGCAGGACTTAATCATGTGGTTACTAACGCTACCTGTGATTATGATGGATATCTTTATCTGGGCACAGATCAGGGAATACAGATTCTTGGAAAAGATGGTGTAGTGACAGAGCATCCTTTAATGGATTACATAGAGGATGCAAGAGTTCGTTGTATAAAGGAAGATGACAAGGGGAATCTTTGGGTAGCCACTTATACAAAAAGTAAGGGACTTGTCTGCATGGACAAGGATGGTAATATCACAAGATATACCACGCAAAATGGATTGCCAAATAATCAGGTGCGTTGTATCGCGTTTGCGAAGGACGGCAGTACACTTGTTGGAACTAATGATGGTTTAACAATTATAAGAGATGGTCAGGTCGTAGAAAATTATGGGGAAAAGCAGGGAATAAAAAATCCTGTATTTCTCTGTGTTGAGGAGATGGAGGATGGCTTTGTATGGTGCGGTTCTGATGGAGACGGAATTTATGCCATCAAGGGAAAAATTGTAAAGCACATAAGCAGAGAAGATGGTCTTACCAGTGATGTAATAATGAAAATAAAAAGGGATGATGCTCATGGCGTCACTTGGTTAATCACCTCCAATTCAATTCAGCTTGTAAAGGATGAGACTATCAGCTCTATTACATCATTTCCTTACAATAATAACTATGATATCTATTTTGATGATCATGGTAATGCTTGGATATTATCCTCTTATGGAGTGTTCTCCGTAAATGCGGAGGATATGCTTAAGGATAAAATAACAGAATATAGACTTGATACTGTTGAAAATGGTTTGCCATTTGCTCTTACCAGTAATCTTTATTGCGATAGTGATGATGAGGGAAATCTTTATATCCCAGGAAGAGATGGCACAATTAAGGTTAATTTCAACAATTATTATACGGCTTTTGGAAAATTTAAAATGATGATTGGTTCAGTTTACTGTGGAGATGAATTAATCAAGCCAGATGACAAGGGCTTATATACTATACCTGCATCAACTGGACGTATTCAGATTAATCCATCTGTAATGGACTATACAACACTGAATCCAACTATAAAAATGTTTCTTGAGGGAGCCAGTGATGAAGGTGTAACTATCCAGAAAAGTAAAATGTCTTCTTTGGAATATACATCTCTTCCATATGGAGATTACACCTTACATTTACAAGTTATAGATCCAACTACAGAGACAGTACTTCAGGATGAAACCTTCAGTATAAAGAAGTCTCCAAGACTTGGAGAACTATGGGCCTTTAGAATATTTATTCTGGCATTAATTGCCATAGCTACAGCTGTTATTGTATGGCGAGTAATGGGTACTACAATTATTCGTCGTCAGTATATAGAAATCAGCAAGGCAAAGGAGGAGGCTGAGAGAGCCAACTTATCAAAATCCCGCTTCCTTGCCAACATGTCCCATGAAATCAGAACTCCTATCAATACAATCATGGGAATGAACGAGATGGTTATGCGTGAAGACGCAAGAGGTGTTCCAAAGGATTATTTCATGTCTATGATGAATTATGCCTTTGATATTAGAAATGCCACAGAGTCTCTTCTTGGACTTATCAATGACCTTCTTGATATTTCTAAGATTGAATCGGGTAAGATGCATCTTGTGGAGCAGGAGTATGATGTTCAGGATATGCTTCGTTCCATTGTTTCAATGATTCGTGTTCGAAGTATTGAAAAGGAGCTTACCTTTGATGTTGTTGTGGATGAGATAATGCCTAAGCGTCTGTATGGAGATATGGGAAAGATTAAGCAAATCGTCCTTAATCTTCTTACCAATGCTGTGAAGTATACGGAAAAGGGTGGTTTTATTTTAAATGTTTCTATGGACGCCCGTGAAAATGAGGTATGTTCACTTCGTATTTCCGTTAAGGATACAGGTATCGGTGTTAAGGATGAGGATATGGAACGACTCTTCACAGCCTACGAACGTCTTGACGAAGAACGAAATGTGGCAATCCAAGGAACAGGCCTTGGCCTTGATATCTCTAGAAGATTTGCTGAGCTGATGAGTGGACAGCTTTGGTGTGAAAGTACTTATGGCGAAGGCTCAGAGTTTATACTGACTTTGAATCAGAAGATTGTAGATGCAACACCAATCGGCTTGTTCCTCGAACATGAGGATACAGGTGCTAAGGGACCTTATGTGCCACAGTTTATTGCACCGGACGCAGATATTCTTGTTGTGGATGACAACCCTATGAACCTTAATGTTATCAAGGGACTTCTTAAAGCTACAAGAGTATTTGTAACTACATCAACAAGTGGTGAGGATGCCATCGATAAAATCAGGGTAAATCACTTTGATATTATCCTTTTAGACCATATGATGCCAGGTATGGATGGAATAGAAACCTTGGAGAAGATTCGTGAGTTTGAGCCAGAGGTGCCAGTTTACGCACTTACTGCCAATTCCACAGCAGGAGAGGATTTCTATGTTTCAAAGGGCTTCAATGGTTATTTGGCAAAGCCTGTTGAACCTGAAATTTTGGAGAAGACAATTCTTCGTCATCTTCCAGAATCAATGGTAGAGAAGTTTACAAGAGATGAAACAGTAGAGGAGCTTAAAGAACTTCCTGAAAACATGTTATGGATTAATAGTGTGGAGGGAATCTCTGTCGATGACGGTATTAAGAATTCAGGTGGAATTGAAAGCTTTATTTTCGCTCTTGATTTGTTCCTTGATACCATCGATTCCAATACAAGGGTAATTACTGATGCATACGAGGAAGGTAACGTCAGACTATACACTATTAAGATTCATGCGTTAAAGAGTTCATGTCGAATCATAGGCGCCTTGGAGCTTTCGAATCTTGCAGCTCAGCTTGAGGATGCGGGAAATAGAAATGATGTGGAGTTTATTGATGCTAATAATGCCGCCTTCATAGAACAGTACAATGAATTTAAGGATAAGCTAAAAGCTATCAATGGAGTAATGGCAGATGATGATGGAAAAGAACCTGTGCCAGAGGATATGCTAAGTGATGCATATAATGCTCTTGCTGAGGTGATTCCACAGATGGATTTTGATGCTGTATCGATGATTCTGGATGGACTTATGGAATACAAGCTTCCAGAAGAGGATGCTATTCGTATTTACGATTTGTCAAAAATGCTTAAAGTTTTCGACTGGGATGCCATGGAAGAATGGCTTGAGAACAAATAATAAATGTGGGGGATAACCTATGTTTGATCTATTTCGAGCTTATCAATTGGATATTATGTTTGCACTAAGCGCAGCCTGCCTGTGCTTTGTTCTGATGCTTTTGATTACAAGATTTTTGGATAAGCGAACCAAGTTCATTCTTATTTTTATGGAGCTTGTAGCGGCCTTTTTGCTTTTCTTTGACAGATTAGCATATATTTACTCAGGAGATACAAGCGCCATGGGCTTCATAATGGTTAGAGTAAGCAATTTCTTTGTTTTTTTCTTAACACCATGTATTGTCTATGGATTTAATTTGTATCTTAAGGATTTATTGGTAAAAAGCAGAAAGCTAGAGAGAATCCCAGTGAGAATTACCATTGTAAGTATTCTAGCTATACTTGAAATGATTCTTGTTGTGTTCTCTCAGATTACAGGCTTGTTTTATTACTTTGATGAGAATAATTTGTATCACAGGGGACCTGGTTTTCTTATTTGCTACATTATTCCAGTTGTCTGCCCAATTATTCAGTATACAGTTATCCAACAATATAGACATATTATGAGTAAATGGATATACGGAGCAATGGTTGCCTACATTTTTGTTCCTATTGTAATAGCTATTGTTCAGGTGTTTGCATACGGAATATCTATTGTAAATATGTCAATGGCCATGGTTTCAATTTTCCTATACATATTTACCTATCTTGATATAAACGAGACAGTATTGAATGCACATAATCATGAGATGAAGATTTTGGAAGAAGAGAAGAAGAGTGCCAAGCGTCTTTTCGACCAGACTGCCACAGCATTTATGGCAGCAGTCGAACAAAGAGATGAGTACTCAGTTGGTCACGCTGCTCGTGTTTCAAGACTTGCCAGAGAAATAGCTGTGATGATGGGAAAATCGGAGGAAGAGTGTGATGAGATTTATTATGCAGCTCTTCTTCATAATGTTGGTTTGGTAAGTATACCTGATGAGGTGTTGGAACAAAAGGAAAAGCTTACTGATGAGGAGCGAAAAATAATTGAGCGAGTTCCAGTGCTCAGTAGTGATATTCTTTCAAGTATTAAAGAATATCCTTATTTACAGGAGGCGGCTCTTTACAGCCATGAGAGATATGATGGAAGTGGTTATCCTCTGAAGTTAAAGGGGAATACCATTCCAGAAATCGCAAGAATAGTGGGTGTGGCTGATGCTTATGATGCCATGACCTCTAGAAGAAGCTATAGAGGTCCACTTCCACTTCAGACCATTCGAGAGGAATTCATTAAGCAGGCAGGGATAAAATTTGATCCGGAAATATCTGCCCTTATGGTTCGAATTCTTGATATGGAGAACAACTATGACATCAAGGATATTCCGTCTTTGATAGAGAAAGAGCTGGAATGTGGAGCCTATCGTGATGCCACTACTGTAGGAATTCCGATGATTCAGGAATTTACTAAAATTAGCTTTAAGGTGAAGAAAAATGAAATGCGCTCTGGCGGATTCAGTGAGCCTGCTGTTTTGCTTTTTGATGCTTTTGATGGTTATGTTCATGAAAACAAAAAGGCAATTGATGCATATCATTATCTGGAATATGGAGAGGTATGGTTTGATGGAAAGGCTATTACCACTGCAGCCAAGAATCTTCATGTTCAGTCGCTAACAGAGACAGATATAAATGAAGTGGAGGGCAACTATGAGATAATTGCTGCCAAATACGAGGATCATATAAAGCTGGAGCTCTTCAGTCCAAAAGGAAAGGTTGATGTCATAGTGGCCTTGCCTGATCGTTCGAAGGCGGCTTATATTGCTCTTACTGGAGAAGGCTGCCGTTTATACGATATAAAGGTGGATATCAGCAATGAGAAGATAAGAGAAGTGGATATTCCAAAGATTGTGGAGACTGAAAGCTATATAAATCGAATGGAATCCGATTTGGCAAATGTACAGATTGATCAGTATCGTTCTTCTTCTACAAAGGGAGTGCTACTGGAGGATAAGATGAAGCTTGATTTCCATACAATGAGTCTTCCTTCTGCCAGTCTTGTATGGCACTGCCCATATATTGTTCTCTATTCCTCAGATGACAAGAAGGTAAATGGAGAAAATTACAGAGAATTTGCATTAATCAAAATAAATGGGGAGATTTCTTCTGATGAGGCTGTTGCTGAAAACAAGTTTTCAATGAAGAAGAAGGAGACTTTCCCAGGCTGGGATGTATGGAAGGAGCAAAATAAGGTGGGGATGGAGTGTTCAATCTCCTTTGTTAGAAAGGGAAACAACATCAGTCTTTCTACTGAAAACATGGGAATCACAATTGAGAATGTAACCACCATTAAAGATGGAACAAAGGATGTGTATGTAACAATCAGTGGAGACCAGGTTGCTCTTACAGATATAAGAATTAGCTAAAAAATTATCATAATTGTATCGAAAATAGATGATTATTTGGTCAATTATTGGTATATTGTATATATATTAATCGTTTTAGGAGTGAAAATGGACGTAGGATTAGTTGATATTTCTGTTCCACAGGAACTTATAGGTTTATCTGAGATAGCTGGTATATCTATCTCTGATGGCTTGCACTATTGTGGTAGCTTAAGAGATTTTGAAAAGTTCCTGGATTCATTTTATGAGGATATTGATTTTAAATCTGCGGACATTGAGAATTCCTATAAGAATGGGGATATTCCATATTTTACTATTAAGGTTCATGCACTAAAGACCTCAGCCAGAATCATTGGGGCGAAGGAATTAGGAGAGCTTGCCTATGAATTGGAGGCGGCAGGTAAGTCTGGAAATCTGGCTGTTATAGACGAGAATGTTTATAATTTATTGAATCAATACAGAAGTTATAAGGTTATTTTGAATAGATATGTTCAGGAGAAGCAGAGAAGGAAGGCTATTAAGAAGCCGATTTCAAAGGAAGAGCTAGGGGAAGCCTTCGATGCTTTAAGAGAGATTGTACCTACCTGCGACATTGATGCTGTTGAGATGATATTGGAGGAGCTGAGTCTCTATCAGTTACCTGAAAGCAATCAGCGCATTGTTGATGAGGTAAATCGTCTTTTGCATCAGTATGACTGGGATGGATTAGAGACTCTCTTGTGTATTAAGGCCGCAGTATAAATATCCTTTTTGGAGGGTGTAATGGGACATATATTGATACTTGGAGAAAAGGAATCATTTATAATCAGGGTTTTACTTAAGAAAATGGCAGATGCTAATATAGAAGCTGTTTTCACTACAATGGATTTAAACAAGATACATGCACAGTGGGCAGACGCATCCTTGGTCACTTTTTATATGGAAAAGGATGAGGTGTTGCCTGAAGATATAAAGACATTTTTAGTTGATAATCTTGAAAATGATAATAAGAAAATAATTTTAATAGGAGAGCCTGTAGATACAGCGGAGATAGCTGCAGGATTTCCAGGTCACTTGATTTACGGGACTTTGCCAAGGCCACTTGATTACGATGACTATATAGCAATGGTCAATAAGTACGCTAGCCAGGCATCCACAGGTGACTTAAAGAAAAAGATTCTTATTGTGGATGATGATCCAAATTACATGAGCCTGGTTCGTGAGTGGATGGTGGACGATTACAAGGTGTCAATGGTTACCTCAGGAATGCGAGCCATAAAGTGGCTTGCTTCCAATAAGGTAGACATGATTTTGTTGGATTATGAAATGCCAGTTACTAATGGTCCACAGGTTCTTGAAATGCTAAGGGCAGAGGAAGAGACAAAGGATATTCCAGTAATTTTCCTTACTGGAAATGACAGCAAGGAAAGTGTAATGTCAGTGGTGGGCTTGAAACCACAGGGATATTTTTTAAAGACCATGCCTAAGGATGAGTTTTTAAATAAGATAAAAGTCTTCTTTATGCAGGAAGCAGAATAATAAAGTAGATAATAAGGGAGAATGCGACTACACAGGCGTATTCTCTCTTTTTTTATTGTTGCGTTTGTGTGTGTGACACTAGTGTGATATTGCAAGTGATAGTATGTGCATGTAAACAAGAGAACAACAATAAAAGAATAAAAATCATTTTAAAGGAGAAGGAAAGATGACAAAGTTTAATCCAGTAATGAAAAAAGCAGTTACACTTGGAATGGCTCTTACAATGGTAATGGGCATGGTTGGCTGTGGACAGTCAGCATATGTTGACACTTTCAAGTCAGCTAAGATTGATGATGAAGAAGTTGCAATGTCAGCAGTTACATATTTCACAAAGGGTGTATATGTAAATTATGCTGCTGAGGCTGAGAATCCTGATAAGACATATTTCTATGTATTCTATGGGGATGGTTCAGGAAGCATTGATGATGGTGTTACAGGAACACAGATGTATTTTGAATACGAAGTTGGCTACGATGATGTAACCTTCCATATTGGAAGCGTAGATCCAATCGATGATGTATTTACAGTTAAGGAATTTAAAGATGGCAAAGTTGTCGGATCATTTTCTGATGGCCTCGAGCTTGTATTTGAGCAAGTTGAGGATGCAGATGCTGATACCTTCAACGCTGTTAATTACGTAAATGGTAAGAATGGTGATGACTTTGTATACACTGATGCAAATGGTTGGCAGGTAAAGTATAACCCAGATGTTATTCAGGTAAATCAGGCTGGCCCAATAACAACCTTCGTATATACAGGAGACTGTGCTGGAACATGCATGATTACAGCTACTTATACAGTTGATAATAAGGGTAAGGAAGCAATAAAGGCAATTGGTGATGCTTGGGGAAGCGATACAAATTACAGTGAGAGTATCTTTCCTGGAACAGAGGATGTAACCAGCTACTATGCTGCTATGCCAGTTAGTGATGATTCTAATTCTGGACTTCATTGTTCAGCACTTGGCAGAGATTACATGGATGGAGCATTAACCTTTGAGTTTACAGTAACTAATAGTGGTGATGATGCAATTGATATTCCAGTATCTGATGCACTTTCAGCAATTATTGATTCAATTGAGTTTGATCAGAAATAATTAATGTTATTAACTTTGAATGTTTTGGAGCAGTTCTTATTGGACTGCTCCTTTTCTTATGGTATACTCTTTAGCATAGTAAAGTGATAGGTATTCCAGTAGAGAATACATATCTTTAGGGTGAGGGATAAATAATGGAAATCAAACAGCTAAAATACTTTGTTGTGTCTGCTGATGTGGGTTCATTTAGTGAGGCGGCAAAGATTTTGTTTACAACGCAATCAAGCGTTAGCAAGGTTATTCTTTCTTTGGAGAAGGAGTTGGAATACCCATTGTTTAAGAGAGTAAGTAAGGGAATTGTTCTTACTGAAAAGGGCAGAGCTTTTTATCAGAAGGCCAGTCATCTCGTTATGGATTTTGACAGACTCGAATCAGAAAGTGCCAATGCTCAGAAGAATGTGGTTAGAATTGGAATGAATCATAGTTCATGGCTTTCAAATTGTTTTTCTGAGTTTTATGAACAGCATAAAAAGGATGATTTGTGCTTCTATATACACGCAGACAGTACACAGTCTCTTATCGAGAGAGTTCGTCTTTCCGATGATGAGCTTAGCTTTATCTACGTATTTCCGGATTCAAAGTCTCAGGTGGAATATTTGATAAAGAAGTATAATTTGCGATTTGTTACCTTGAAGACCATGAATGGTATGGTTTATTTCGAACCAGAAGACAAGGCCTATGCAAGGAAAAAGCACTCAAAGGTGCTTAGCGGACTTAAGTTTATCCAGTCTGAGAATGATGCATATCTTCGATATGGTAAATGGCAGACAGCTGATGGGGATGATATCGATATAAGTAAGGACATATCCGTAATTACGAATAGTGATTATGTTATGCACAATATGTTAGAGAAGAATCATCTGGCAAATCTTAGTGCTGAGTCTTTCATAAATTATGAGAGTGAGTATATTCCAGGCATTGAGCTGTTCAATGAGGGAGGACAGATTGAGTTTGGATATTTAATTAATAAGGAATACACACCTGGCCCAGTGGCCGTAGAGTTTTTGGATTATGTAAGACATGCAATTGAGGAGTAATGTTAATGACTAGAAACGAATTTAGACAGTTACTTGAAACGAGAACAGTGTTTATTGATGGTGCCACAGGTACTGAGCTTCAGAAGAGAGGAATGGCAGCTGGTGTATGTCCAGAAAAATGGATTCTTGATAATCCATGGGCTATTCAGGAGGTACAGAAGGCATATTATGATGCAGGCTCAGATATCGTGCTTGCACCTACCTTTACAGGTACAAGAATTAAGCTTGATGAGTACGGTATGGCAGAGGATTTGGTTAATATCAACCGTAATCTGGTGAGACTTACCCGTGAAATTTGTCCTGAAGGAAAGTTTGTGGCGGCTGATATTTCAATGACAGGTAAACAGCTTTATCCTCTTGGAGATTTAATGTTTGAGGATTTAGTGGATTGCTACAAGGAACAGGTTCGTGCCATTTTGGAAGAAGGCGTGGATTTATTTGTTGTTGAGACTATGATGAGTCTTCAGGAGTGCCGTGCAGCAGTTCTTGCCATTAAAGAGACCTGTGATTTACCAATTATCGTTTCACTTACCTATAATCCAGATGGAAAGACACTTTATGGAACATCACCCGATACAGCTACAATCGTGCTTCAGTCTATGGGAGTTGACTGTATTGGAATGAATTGCAGTACTGGTCCTGATGCTATGCTGGAGTTGGTGCAGCAGATTGCACCAGTTGCTACAGTTCCAATTATGTGTAAGCCTAATGCTGGTCTTCCCGAACTTGAAAATGGAAAGACAGTTTATAAAATGGGACCAGTAGAATTTACTGATGCCTGTGAGAAATTATACGAAGCTGGAGCCTCACTTTTTGGTGGTTGCTGTGGTTCTACTCCGGAGCATATTCGAGAGTTGGTTTCACGTCTTAAGGATAAGGCACCACATAAGGTTGTTGATAAGTCGCTTCGTGTGGTTACCTCAGAGCGTATGAATACATGGATTGATTTGGATGGTCCATTTATGTTAATCGGTGAGCGAATCAATCCAACAGGAAAGAAAAAATTCCAGGAAAGCTTGCGCAATGGCTCACTTTCTATGGTAGTGGATTTTGCCAGAGAGCAGGAGGAACGCGGCGCAAATATCCTTGATGTAAATATGGGTATGAACGGTATCGATGAAAAACAGATGATGCTTGATAGTATCTATGAGGTTACTTCATCCGTTGATTTGCCTCTCTGTATTGATACCAGCCACGTGGACGTTATGGAGGCAGCACTTCGTATATATCCAGGTCGCGCCCTTATTAATTCCATCTCTGCAGAACAGGAGAAGATGGAACCAATGCTGAAGCTTGCAAAGAAGTACGGAGCAATGTTTATCACGCTTCCTCTTTCTGGCGCTGGTCTTCCAAAAGATATGGATGAGAAAAAGCAGCATATCAATACAGTTTTAAATAAGGCCGTGGAGCTTGGACTTAAGAAGGAAGATGCTGTGGTAGATGTGTTGGTTCAGACAGTTGGTGCTGAAGGAACAGCAGGCTTACAGTGTTTTGAAACAATTGATTATTGTAAATACGAATTAGGACTTCCAACTGTATGTGGTCTTTCGAATATTTCCTTTGGTATGCCTAATCGTCAATTCGTAAATACGACTTATCTTACTATCGCTGTCAGTCGTGGACTTACCATGGCTATCGCAAATCCGAATCAGGAAATGCTGATGTATTGCGCAGCGGCAGCAGATACTTTGATGAATAAGCCAGGAGCTTTAGAGAAATATTCTGCTCTTCCAGTTGTGGAAGCAAAGGCTGCAGCGGCAGCACCTGCTGGTGGTACCGGTGCTAGTGCAGGAGGTGGACTTACTGTTGCATCAGCCTGCGAGGGCTTATCCGTTATCGCCCAGTGCGTTGTTAAAGGTAAAAAAGAACAGATTGTTGAAGAAGTAAACAAAGCCATTGCTGACGGAGTTGATCCACAGGTTATTATCGAGGAGCATCTTATAAAGGGTATCAATGTGGTAGGTGAGCTCTATGATAAGAAGAAATATTTCCTTCCTCAGCTTATTGCTGGAGCTAATGCAATGGAGACTGGAATGAAATTAATCGAGCCACTTCTTGCAAGTGCATCTGGCGAGCCAAAGGCTACTGTAGTTATCGCGACAGTAGAGGGAGACATTCATGACATAGGAAAGAATCTTTGCGCCCTTATGCTTAAGAATTACGGATACAACGTAATTGATATGGGCAAGGATATTCCTGCTACTGATATTGTAGATAAGGCAATGGAGCTGAATGCTGAAATTATAGGACTTTCAGCACTGATGACTACAACAATGATGAAGATGGCAGATGTTGTTATCGAAGCTAAAAATAAAGGCTGTCAGTCTAAGATTATCATCGGAGGCGCCTGCATTACAGAATCTTTCAAGGATGAAATTGGTGCAGATGGTTATTCCGAGGATGCGGCAGGTTGTGTAAAGCTTGTTCGTGAACTAGTGGGCTAGTAGAGAATTAACGGGACTTTCGGGTCCCGTTTTTTTATGTGATATTAAGTGTGACAGTAGTGTGATAAGGGGTTTTTTGTTAGAATATTTATAAAACAAAATTAAGGGAGATAGTGTTTTGAGAATGACTAAGAAAAAGAAGATTTTAAAAATTGTTGTAGGTGTTTTGCTGGCGCTGGTTTTACTGGTGATTGTAGGCTGGGGCGTATTCTGTTCATATGTTTATGATAGTAATCTTAATGTGCGCTGCGATACAAAAGAGGAAAACATGCTACATGTGGAAAATTATGATGGGCTCAGCTGTAAAGAGTATTCCTTCACATCTAACAAGGGGCAGAAGCTAGCTGGTTATTTATATTCTGCAGGTGATGAACAACGAGGAATTGTTATAATCGCACATGGTTATGGCGGTGGTCATAATTCTTATATGGATGTTGCAAATTATTTTGCTCAAAATGGTTACTACGTATTTGCGTATGATGCAACAGGCTGTGATAAAAGCGAGGGAGATGGAATAGGAGCAGCTCCACAGGGTGTAGTGGATTTAGAGCATGCCATTTCTTTTGTTGAAGATAATGAGGAAATACCTGATCTTCCAATAGTGCTTTGGGGACACAGCTGGGGTGGATATAGTTCCTGCAATGTCTTGACATATCATCCAGAGGTGAAGGCTGTTATTGAATGCGCTGGCTTTAATAAATCTTCGGATATGTTCGAATCCTTTGGTAGACGAACAGCTGGCGAGGTTATCGATTACATGATGCCATTTATCAAGCTCCATGAGTTGATTCATTACGGAAAATATGCGAGAAATACTGCATTGGATGGCTTTGCTGCTTCAGATGCTCATGTAATGGTAGTTCATAGCACAGATGATGACGTGATTGGTATGGAATATAGTTATGATGTGTTCTATGAGAATCACAAGGATGACCCAAATTTCGTTTTTGTTAAATTTGAGACCCGAGGTCATAATCATTTATATGATGATCCAGCAAAGAAGGATTTAGACCGTCGAAATGGAGAAAATAGACTGGATCAGGAAATGTTTAAAGATTTCGTGGAATTTTATGATGAGGCTATAGGGGAGTAGATTTTAATGTCGGCTTATGTAGGTGTGTACCTACTGAATAGATGATTATGGGATGTAGTGGGCATGGTTTATGTAGATTTGTACCTACTGAATAGATAATTATGGAATGTAGTAGGCATGGGGCAAGTGAATGTGTACCTATTGAATAGGATGATATCTTAATTAATGGGTACGGTTTTTGTTTATATATACCTATCAAATCGGAATAGGTTTGATTTAGTAGGTACACATGCGCAAATAGTGTACCTATGATGTGAGTAAATATTAATTATAGTAGGTATAATAAGGATTGTTGGGGGATTATTTAAGGTGGTATGGCATGGGTGAAAACAAATCTAGTATAAAAAGAGTTGTGTGGAATTCCGCATTATGGATTATAGTTTTTGTATTGGGAATGAGTATTTTTACTTTCTATGATTTACCTATCGCAAAAGCTGTTTACAGATTTGATAGTTCCTATGCGAGATTTTTTGAAATAGTTGGTCTGCTTACTACGCCTATGGCAGGAATGTTTTTTGCAATCAGCAATTTTCTTACTATTAGAGTAGCCAAAAAGAGAGTAGTGTCCATCATATTGGGATGGCTTTCTTTGATTGTATTTGTGGGCTTTAATTTACTGTCTGTAGGTATGTTGAATAGTAGATAGCTGGGAGTAATCTTTATATTAGACATGCTTTTTATTCGTTTCTCAATGTGGGCAAATAGATATATATGCAGTTATGCTCAGGTGGTAGAGCTCAGAAAAGTAATGATGGTCGGACTTGTTGCCACACTTGTAGCTGTTTTAGGGCAAACTATTATCAAGTACGGCTTCAATAGACCACGATTTATCACTTTGACAGACCCTGATAGCCAGTTTACTTATTGGTATGTACATCATCCTATTGCACATGATTCGTCATTTCCATCAGGTCATGCAGCGCAATCGGCTCTTAGCTTTATTTTGGTTTATTTAAAGAAATTTGTTCCAAAACTTAGAAGTAAGAAGTGGGATGTAGCATTTTGGGTTCTTGCAATATTTATAACAGGCTCTACCATGATTTCACGTATGCTCTTAGGAGTACATTATGCGACGGATGTTTGGGCAGGATGCTTTTTAACATTGTTCACAATTTCGTTTACAAATTGGTATGTAGAGAAGACTTATAAGGTATAAATAAAGTTTGAGGGGAACCTTATAAAGTTTGACATTAACTTAAACCATTAAGTTGTGGTAATATATTTGGTATAAGAAATTTTTTAAGTATTATGGGGGAATAAAATGAGCAATATTGAATTAATCCACGGATCTTGTGCAGAGCAGGAGGTGGATGCAGTAGTTAATGCTGCAAACAAAGGCTTATGGGCCGGGGGAGGAATTTGTGGAGTTATTTTTTCAAAGGCGGGAATGAATGAGCTTACAGATGCCTGCGAAAAGATTGACACACCACTTAATGATGGAGATGCTGTAATCACACCATCCTTCAGACTTACAAATGCAAAGGCAATAATTCATGCTGTAGGTCCTAACTTTTCTGTTACACCTAAGGCTTATCAGGAATTATTCGATGCATACTACAATTCATTGATTACACTCAAGGAAAATGATTATCACAGTATTTCATTTCCACTTATCAGTTCTGGAATCTTCGGGGGGAATTTAGCACATCCAGCAGCGGAATCTGCCAAGCAGTGTTGCCGAGCATATGATAAATTTAATAAAGACTTCCCAGATTATTCAATTGATGTGAAGCTTTGCGCCTTCGGAAGAGGTGAACTAGCAGAAGCACAGATAGAGTACAATAATTTTTTCCGTGTAGAGGAAGAAGATTAATATATTTCAGCAAGGACGAGACCATGGACGAAAGACTTAAGAAGCAATTGGATTTTGCACTAGAAATTGACAAAGAGAAGAATATATTCAGGCAGACTCACCTGTCAGGCCATGGCCGCAATGAAAATGATGCTGAGCATGCATGGCATATGGCTATCATGGCATATCTTTTAAGAGAATACGCCAACGAAGAAGTGGATATTTCAAAGGTTATGCTTATGTGTCTGATTCATGATATTGTGGAGATAGAGGCTGGCGATACCTATGCTTATGACGAGGTCAATCTCCAGACCCAGAAGGCTAGGGAAGATGCAGCCAAGGAAAAGATTTACTCACTTCTTCCAGATGATCAGAAGGCTGAGCTTATAGCTCTTTTTGATGAATTCGAAGCCTATGAGACTTCAGAATCAAAGTTTGCCCATGCAATGGATAATTTGCAGCCATTGATGCTTAACAACAGCAATGGTGGAGAAGACTGGAGACAGCACGGTGTCACATCGGCACAGGTTCACGGCAGACAGGACAAAACAAAGCTTGGTTCTGAGAAGCTTTTCGAAGTAGTTAATGATATTATTCAAAGCAATATAGAAAAGGGGAATATCAAAGAATGAAAACTGCACTGATTACAGGAGCTACATCTGGTATCGGAAAGGAGTTTGCCATTCAGCTCGCAAACAGAGGCTACAGGCTTATCGTTACAGGACGTAGAGTAGAACGTCTTGAAGAGCTAAAGGAGATGGTTTCAGTACCAGTGGAAATCATCCCGGTGGATCTCAGCAAGAAAAAGGAATGCTTTAAACTTTTGGAGACACTTCAGGATGAGAATATCGATGTTTTCATTAACAACGCAGGCCTTGGCTTAGCGGGAGCTTTTATTCAGACAGATATTAAAAAAGAGCTTCAGATGCTCAAGGTTAATGATGTGGCCATGCATATTTTATTCAAGGGTATCCTTCAAAATATGCAGGAAGCAGGTTCAGGCCATATTTTAAATGTGGCATCATCAGCAGGTCTTCTGCCAGGTGGTCCTTATATGGCAGGCTACTATGCTTCAAAAGCCTATGTTGTCAGTCTCACCAGAGCAGTTGCGGTGGAGCTTAAAGAAATGGGCAGTGAGGTAAGGGTTAGTGCCCTTTGCCCAGGTCCAGTAGATACTGAGTTTAATGAGAATGCTGATGTAGTTTTCTCTCTAAAGGGAATCACACCTCAGCAGTGCGTTAAGGAAGCTTTAAAAGGAATGGATAGAAAGAAGCTGATTATTGTTCCTTCACTTAGAATGAAGTTAGCTACTACATTTTCACATCTTGTGCCATATCCGATTCTAGTTAAAATGACAGGTCACCAGCAAAAGAAAAAGCTTGGTTAAATGGGAGAATACATATGCGAATTCTAATTACAAATGACGACGGCATCGAGGCATCAGGCATTATCAGACTTGCCAGAGTAGCCAGAGAATTTGGAGAGGTTTGGGTTGTGGCTCCGGAGAGCCAGCGCAGTGCGGCAAGTCACAGCATCAGCCTTCACAGTGCTATTGATATATACCCATTTGAGGATTTTCCTATCGAAGGTGTTCATGCATATTCCTGCAGTGGCACACCGGGGGACTGTGTCAGGGTAGGAGGTCTTAATGTTATGCCTGAAAAGCCTGATGTGGTTCTTTCAGGAATCAATTTTGGTCTTAATGTAGCATCTGATATTCAGTATTCGGCCACAGCTGGCGCTGCCTTTGAGGCCACATTTCAGGGATATCATGCCATAGCCTTTTCCGAGGGCTGTCATTTTCAGGACGTCACTGATAAATATATTCGCGAAATCCTAAAAAGACTCTTAGACCAGCCATTAAAGCCTGGTCACATTCACAATGTTAACTTCCCGGATTGTCCTCTTTCAGACTGCAAGGGAATCCTTTACAACAGAACTGTTTCACAGGGAATGTTTTACAAGGACCACTACAACGTGGTAGAAGAACTGGACGATGGCGGTATCAGATATATGGTTGAGGGAGTCTACACTCCTGAAGCAGAAGAGGATTCGGATTATCACGCTGTCTTAAACAACTATGTTTCCGTTGGAGTTGTGAACAATATCGGATTCTAATAATATTCATAATTATGCCACACTTCTTTGCTAGAATTTAGCAGTGGAGGTGCGGCATGGAACTAGTACTATATCATTGGCCAAGATTCATACCTGCGATTCTGTTTGTCCTTTTTTCATTGATGACAGTGAGGGACAAATACACAAGATTGCAAAAATTTGGGCTGGGTATAGTTCTTTTTTTTATCTCAGGACCAATAGTTTCTATAATTGCCGAGCTTCTCTATTCATGGTTTTTCGCTGTTCTTATAAGACCTGTTCTTGATGAAACCAATGCCAGTTTCTTTGGTGCTTATACATTATTTGTATTATTTTATGATGCAATAGCTTATATCATACCTTTAATTCTATATTCAAAAATAATGCAGCTACCTGTAGTTATTTCTTCAACATGGTTTATTCAGTATGTTCTTCAGGACAGGTTCGCACTGATTATATCTCCTACAAAAATAAGTTATTTAATTGTATATGCTGTTGCCGTCATTCTACTTATGATGGTACATAAAAACGATGTGGAATATGTATCCACTCATTTATATTCACTAAGCTGGAAGCCTGTGCTTTTCTATAACATTGCGCTGTTTTTCTTAATAGATAGCTGCTATTGTGCACTGTATTTTTTCCAGTATGTTCTTTCAGAAGAGAAGGATGTGCTAGTGCTTTGGTTGGATGGAATAGTAATTTTAGCCTGTGCTTTTTCTGCAGGTTTTTCAAAATTAAATGTATATCTGTCGAGAGAACAGTCAAATAAAATAGAATACATGAAAAAGTTTCAGGAAAACCAAACTGAAATTATTAGGAATTTTGCTACTATTTCAGAGGCAAAATCTGGTGAGACAGGAGAGCATGTCCGCAGAGTTTCAGAGTATACTGCTATTTTGGCGTCTGAGCTTTTAGATAATGATGTAGATATAGACATTATTAAAATTGCATCCATGTTGCATGATGTTGGTAAGCTTATGATTCCAAATGAGATTATTGAAAAACCGGGAAAGCTTACGGATGAAGAATACAATATTATAAAGGGGCATTCCTCTTATGGTAATGAGCTTTTATCACATAGCAACGGAGTTATTTTAGATGTGGCAAGAGAAATTGCGCATCAGCACCACGAGCGCTGGGATGGAAAAGGCTATCCACAGGGACTTAAGGGGGAAGAAATTTCCGTTTATGCACAGATTGTTTCGGTGGCAGATGTATATGATGCCCTTACAAGCAAGCGCTCATACAAGGAGCCTTGGCCAGCAGAAAGAGCAAGAACCGAAATAATTATTCAGCGTGGCCAACAGTTTTCACCAAAAGTAGTAGATGCCTTTGACAAATACTACGATCAGATTGAAGAAATCAGACTGAAATACAGGGATGAGCCTGTGGAAATAAAATGAATTTGAAAACAGGTTTACCAATTACCCCTAGTTTGCTATAATTATTCTAGTTTTTCTATAAGTATTTAGGAGGCAGACATGGCAGAAAATAAGAATTTTGTAATAAATGTTAATGGTGACGGCGGTGTTAATATCTCTGAGGAGGTAGTTGGAATCATCGCAGGTCTTGGTGCTGTAGAGGTTGAGGGCGTTGAGTCTTTAGCTGGTAATCTTACAGCAGATAATATCTCAAAGGCTGGACAGGGTAAGCTTGCAAAGGCTATCAGAGTCGTTGATTCAGACCCAGGAAAGATTGTAGTTCGCATGGCTATCAATATGAAATATGGCTATGAGATTCCAAAGGTTTCAGGCATGGTTCAGGAGAAGGTAAAGCAGGCCGTTGAGACTATGACAGGTCTTGTTGTTACAGCTGTAGATATCCGTATCGCTACAGTTAGTGTTTCTTCAAACAACTAGTCCAGCAGTTATTTATTTTTTATGCATATTAATGTATAATTATGGGGTGCTATCGTTATGATGGCATCCCTATATTATTCTAAATATCAACATTTTTTAGGAGTATTTATTTATGAATAGACATGAAGTCAGAAAAGAAGTATTCAAGGCAGTTTTCATGAACGAGTTTCATGACACTGATGACATGGAAAGTGTTATAAATACCTTCCTTCAGGGGCGTAACAATGCCGAGACAGAGGATTTGGCAAAGAACAATAAGACACCTGAGGATGAGGAATACATCAAGACTAAGTCAGAAGCTATTATCGCAAAGCTTCCAGAGATTGATGAGCTTATCAATAAGTCAGTTGATGGTTGGAAGACTACACGTATGGCAAAGGTGGATCTTACACTTATCCGTCTTGCTTTATACGAGATCAAGTACGAGGCACTTCCAGTAGGTGTAGCTATCAATGAGGCAGTTTCTTTAGCAGACGAGTTTGGTACAGACAGCTCAGCAGGTTTCGTAAACGGAGCATTAGCTAAGTTAGTTTAAAGACATGAATAAAAATGTATATAGTGTTTCCCAGATAAATACATATATCGAGCGGATGTTTTCCGACGATTTTATGCTTGGAAATCTTTCTCTTTCAGGTGAGGTCAGCAATTGCAAATATAATCACACTGGCCATATTTATTTCACTTTGAAAGATGAAAAGAGTGCAATTTCCTGCGTTATGTTTGCAGGGAAGAGAGCAAAGGGATTGAAATTTGCCATGAAGGACGGTGACCAGGTAGTAGTTACAGGCTACGTGGGAGTTTATAGTCCACAGGGCAAATATCAGGTATATGCTAATGAAATCGAGCTTCAGGGCGTTGGCGATTTATACCAGCGTTTTGAGGCACTGAAGGAAGAACTGGCAGAGAGTGGTATGTTTGATGCCATGTATAAAAAGCCTCTTCCTACACATGCTATGAGAATAGGTGTGGTTACTGCTCCAACGGGTGCGGCAGTTCATGATATCATTCGCGTATCAAAGACTCGTAATCCTTTCGTTCAGATTATCCTTTATCCTGCACAGGTACAGGGTGAGGGAGCGGCACCATCCATCATTTCAGGTATTCAGTGTCTGGATGAGATGAATCTTGATGTTATCATCGTCGGAAGAGGCGGTGGTTCTATTGAGGATTTATGGGCCTTCAATGAAGAGGAGGTTGCCAGAGCAATCTTCAGGGCAAACACTCCAATCATTTCCGCAGTTGGTCACGAGACAGATGTTACCATTGCGGATTTTGTTGCAGATAGACGTGCAGCAACACCATCTCAGGCGGCAGAGCTTGCTAATTTTGTATATCAGGATTTCGCCAATCAAATTACTCGTTATTCGGACAAGCTTGAAAGAAATATGGATTTTAAGATTCAGGCATATCAGGAGCGACTTACTGGATATAAACAGCGCATACAGCTTCTTCGTCCAGAGAATAAAATAAAAGCCAATGAAGAAAGGCTTGCTAATATTTCCATCAGGCTACAGAATCTGATTCAGGTAAAACTTGACAGATATGAGAATAGACTTGTTGCATTATCCGGTCGTCTTGATGGACTTTCGCCAGCAAAGAAGCTGGCAGCTGGCTTCGGATATATTACAGATCAGGCTGGAAACAGGGTGGACACAGTAGAGCAGATTTCTGTAGGTGATAGTATCAGCATCAGAATCAAGGACGGTGAGCTCACCAGTCAGGTTACAGACAGGAGATTATATGGCTCAGAAAAAGGATAATCAGGAAACTACAATTGAACAGAGCTTTGAAGCATTAGAGGAAATCATTTCAAAGATGGAGTCATCAGACATATCTTTAGATGATTCCTTTGCGCTATATAAGGCAGGCATGGAGGAACTTCAGCATGCCAATGCCAAAATCGAACAGACAAAGAAAGCTGTAATGGCTATCAGCAAAGATGGCGGTTTAGAGGTTTTTGAAGAGGAAGACTAGCATGGATATTAAAAACGAACTTAACCTTAGGGCAGAGGCGGCAGAGGATGTAGTTATCAGATTTTTACCAGACGTTGAAGGAATGCAGAGCACTATTTTTGATGCGATGCAGTACAGCGTCACGGCTGGAGGTAAGAGGCTTCGCCCAATTCTTATGAACGAGACTTTCCAGTTATTTGGAGGAGAGGGTGATGTAATTGAGCCATTTATGGCAGCAATTGAGCTCATCCACACATACTCTCTTGTTCATGATGATTTACCAGCCATGGATAATGATATGCTTCGCCGCGGCAAGCCAACCACTCACGCAGTTTATGGTGAGGCTATGGGCGTTCTTGCAGGTGATGCACTTTTAAACTACGCCTTTGAGACAGCATTAAATGCATATGATGCTGATATTGATACTATCAGGGTCACTGAGGCTATGAGGCTTCTTGCCAGAAAGGCCGGAGTTTTCGGTATGATAGGTGGTCAGGTAGTAGATGTGGAATCAGAAAAACAACAGCTTGAAATGACAAAGGAAAAGCTGGACTTTATATATGAGCTTAAGACAGGAGCACTTATCGAGGCTTCCATGATGATAGGAGCGGTGCTTGCTGGTGCTACAGAAGAACAGGTAGAGACTGTTGAAAATGTAGCAAAGAAAATAGGCCTTGCCTTCCAGATTCAGGATGACATCCTTGATATAATTGGCGATGAGGCTACTCTTGGAAAGCCAATCGGCTCAGACGAGAGAAATGAGAAATGTACATTTGTTACATTCGCAGGTATTGAAAAATCCAAGGAAGAGGTAAAACGTCTCACAGATGAGGCACTTGAGGAACTCAACAGCCTTCCACAGAAGAATGAGTTCTTAAATGAGCTTCTTAAATATTTAGTATACAGAGACAAATAAAATTTATGGTTCTTGATAAAATAAAGCAGCCTAATGATATAAAAAATTTAACAGATGAAGAGCTTAAGGCACTTTCACAGGAAATCCGAACATTCCTGATTGAGCACCTTTCAAAGACAGGTGGTCATCTTGCATCTAACCTTGGTACGGTTGAGCTTACAATTGCATTACATTTATTACTTGATTTCCCACAGGATAAGCTCATCTGGGATGTTGGACATCAGGCATATACTCATAAGATTCTTACTGGTCGTGCAGGCGAATTTGATCATCTTCGTCAGTACGGTGGTATGAGTGGTTTCCCAAAACGAGAAGAAAGCGATTGCGATAGTTTTGATACAGGTCACAGTTCTACATCTCTTTCAGCAGCCCTTGGCTATTGTATAGCAAGAGATTTGGCTGAGGAGCACTACAAGGTAGCGGCAGTTATCGGAGATGGTGCTTTGACTGGTGGCCTAGCTTACGAGGCTCTTAATAACGCGTCACGTCTTCAGAAATCAAATATGCTTATCATTCTTAATGATAATGAGATGTCAATTTCGAAAAATGTTGGTGGTATGTCGGTTAATCTTGAGAGACTTCGTACCAGTTCAAAATATGTTGGTCTTAAAAATGATGTTCTTTCATCACTTGAGTCGTGGCCAAATGGCGAGAATATTATCCGTAAGATTCGTAGTACCAAAAATGGAATTAAGTCATTAATGGTTCCTAATATGGTATTCGAGGATCTCGGTGTTATGTATCTTGGTCCTGTTGATGGACATGATATAAAAGCGATGCTTGATACATTCAAGATGGCAGTTCGTATAAACGGACCAGTGCTTGTGCACGTCATCACAAAGAAGGGTAATGGCTACGAGCCAGCAGAGCGTCATCCATCACGTTTCCACGGTACAGACATATTCGAAATCGAGACAGGTCTTCCAAAGAGAAGCAATAATCCTGGTTACACAGATGTTTTCTCTACTGTTATGCGTAAGATGGGAGACAGAAATCCTGAGGTAGTTGCCATTACAGCAGCTATGGCCGAGGGAGCTGGTCTCAAGCGATTTAGAAATATGTTCCCTGAGAGATTCTTTGATGTGGGAATAGCAGAAGAGCATGCAGTTACCTTTGCAGCCGGACTTGCTTTAGGTGGAAGGATACCTGTATTTGCAGTTTATTCTTCTTTCTTGCAGAGAGCATATGATCAGATTCTTGAGGATGTTTGTCTTCAGAATCTCCACGTTGTATTTGCTATTGACAGAGCTGGTCTTGTTGGTTCAGATGGAAGCACCCATCAGGGAGTATTTGATGTATCCTTCCTTACAGCAATGCCTAATATGACAGTGATGGCTCCAAAGAATAAATGGGAGCTTTCAGATATGATGAAATTTGCAGTATCTAATCACAATGGACCAATTGCTATTAGATATCCTAGAGGAGAGGCGTATTGTGGTTTGAAGGAGCAACGTGCACCTATTCAGCTTGGAAAAGCAGAGGAAATCAAGGATGGTTCAAAGGTTATGCTTCTTGCCTTCGGTTCAATGGTTAAGAAGGCTGAGGAAGTAGAGCAGCTTTTACAGGCTCATGGCATCGATGCTGGTATTTGCAATGCTCGTTTTGCCAAGCCATTTGATAAGGCATATCTGGAGGCTATTAAGGATCGTTACGATTTGATTGTTACTATGGAAGAGAATGTGTACACAGGCGGCTTCGGTCAGCAGGTGCAGTCATATCTCAATGACATAGATTACAAAGGGAAAGTTCTTAAGATTGCGATTCCGGATGAGTTTGTTCAGCATGGAAGTATCACACTCCTTTTCAAGGAACTCAAGATGGATGCACAGTCAATTACAGAGCGTATATTAGAAGTATTATAGGAAATTAGAATGAAAGAAAGACTTGATATTGTTTTAGTAGACAGGGGCTTTGCCCCATCTCGCGAAAAGGCCAAGACCATGATTATGGAAGGCAATGTATTTGTCAAAGGTAACCGCGAGGATAAAGCAGGTACAAAAATAGATGTTGATGCAGATATCGAAATCCATGGTCAGCAGCTTAAGTATGTTAGCCGTGGAGGTCTGAAGCTTGAAAAAGCTATGACTCATTTTGATATCACATTAGATGGCAAGGTTTGCATGGATATTGGAGCTTCCACTGGAGGCTTCACTGACTGCATGCTTCAGAATGGTGCTAGCAAGGTATTTTCTGTAGATGTTGGTTATGGTCAGTTTGCATGGAAGCTTCGTCAGGATCCACGAGTTGTTTGCATGGAAAAGACTAATATTCGCTATGTCACTTTGGAGGATATAGGAGAGAAATTAGATTTTGCTTCGGTGGACGTTTCTTTCATCAGCCTTACAAAGGTTTTAGGTCCAGCAAAGGCACTTCTCAATGATGATGCTGAGATGGTTTGTCTCATCAAGCCACAGTTTGAGGCAGGTCGTGAGAAGGTTGGAAAGAAGGGCGTAGTCCGTGACCCAGCAGTACACGAGGAAGTAATAAATAACATAATAGATTTTGTTAAAGAGATTGGTTTTTATGTGCTCCATTTGGAATTCTCTCCAATCAAGGGGCCAGAAGGTAATATTGAATACTTGATTCACATTTCTAACTCAGAAAAAGAGGGGGATGCTATTGATGTTGTTGCCACTGTAGCAGCGGCTCATGGTAGCTTAGACAAATAATGAAAAACTTTTTAATTGTTGCAAGGTCTTTTAGCGATTTACATGAGAAATATGTCAATGTGATTCGTGATTATATTAAGGCACATGGCGGGATGTGCATTTTAGATTTGGATACATGCTCTGACTGCTCTGATGAGCCTATCAGTGTAGCAGATGATGTTCAATGTATTATTACAGTTGGTGGAGATGGCACGGTAGTACGTGTTGCTCAGAATGTCACCAATCGTAATGTTCCAATAGTTGGTTTGAATTGCGGTCATCTCGGTTATCTCTGTGATATGACAGTTGATAATATCGAGCACTGCCTTGATCAGCTCCTTAACGACAATTATAAGTTAGATACACGAATGATGCTTGAGGGTGATTGTTCAAATGATTCTGGCAATCGCTTTAGAGCACT
This sequence comes from Pseudobutyrivibrio sp. 49, assembly GCF_900100545.1. Classification (GTDB taxonomy): domain Bacteria; phylum Bacillota; class Clostridia; order Lachnospirales; family Lachnospiraceae; genus Pseudobutyrivibrio. The sequence continues at coordinate 35,630 of NZ_FNDP01000004.1, read as the reverse complement.
TAATGATATTGTGGTTGCACCAGTTGCGGCAGGTTTATATGTGTTGAATCTTACTGTAAAGGTTAATGGAATTCAGCTTTACAATCACAATTGTGATGGCCTTATTGTGGCCACACCTACAGGCTCTACAGCCTATAATCTATCTGCAAACGGACCTATTGTCAGCCCTCATGCAGATTGTTTAATACTTACACCTATCAACCCTCATACACTTAATTCCAGAAGCATAATACTTGCTTCATCAGATGAGGTTGAGGTGACTATTGAGGCCCGTCACGATGATGACGATCCTCAGGCAAACATAGTTTATGATGGCACCCTTCGTCAGACTCTGAAAAAGGGTGAAAAGCTCAGAATATATCGTTCTGGCACCACATCACATATGGTAATGCTTGAAAATGTTAATTTCTTGGAACGTATAAGAGCAAGAATGCAGGAGATCTAAATGAAGATTGAAAGACAGGCTAAGATTTTAGAGTTAATAGTAAAAAATGAAATCGGTACACAGGAGGAGCTTACAGCTCGCCTTGAGGAGGCAGGCTTTAACGCAACTCAGGCTACAGTTTCTCGCGATATACGCGAAATGAAGCTCACTAAGATTGCCGATGGAACAGGAAAGCTTCGCTATGTGGCATTTAAGTCCACAGAGGAAGATATGAATGAGAAATATATTCGCATTTTCTTAGATGGTTTTGTGTCTATGGATAATGCTGAAAATATATTAGTTATCAAGACAGTTTCTGGTATGGCTATGGCTGTGGCAGCAGCTATGGACCATTTTGATTTTCCAGAGGTTGTCGGATCTATCGCCGGTGACGACACTATCATGTGCGCCATCCGTTCTTTAGATGACACAGTATACATCATGGGGAAGCTCAAGAGGATTATCGAGCAGCATTAATTAGGAAAGGTGCAATTCCTAAGGTTGGCGAGATGGGTTAAAAAGGAGAATAAGATGCTAGCTAGTTTGCACGTTAAAAATTTAGCCTTAATTGATGAGGAAGAAATTATTTTTTCAAAGGGGCTAAATATTCTGTCAGGCGAGACGGGAGCAGGTAAATCAATTATCTTGGGAGCACTTCACCTTAGTTTAGGTGACAAGGCGTCTAAGGATTTTCTTAGAGATTCTGATTCTGAGGCCTTTGTTGAGGCTGTATATCTCGTAAATGATGAAAAAACTAAAGAGGCACTTCGCGATTTAGGAGTGGAGCCATATGATGACGAGGTAATTATGAGTAGAAAGATTACCGAGTCTAGAAGTGTTGGCAAAATTAACGGAGAGCAGGTTCCTGCTGCCAAAATGAAGGAGGTTGGAGACATCCTTCTTGATATTTATGGTCAAAAGGAGCACCAGTCACTTCTTAATACTCATAAACACATGGAGTTTCTTGATGAGTTTGCTAAGAATCAGATTGGTGATTTAAAGTATCAGGTGGCTGAGAGCTACAAGAATTATCGTGCTCTTATGCAGGAGCTTGAGGATGCCAAGAAGAGTGATATTTCAAAGGAACGAGAGATAGTTCTTTTGGATCACGAGATAAATGAAATAGAATCTGCAAATCTTAAATCTGGTGAAGATGAGGAGCTGGAGGATGAGTACAGACGTCTTTCTAATTTTAGCAAGACTATGGAGTATTTCCAGCGAGCACATGAGGCAATGACTGGTGATGGTGGCGCGTCAGATGCTCTTAGCTCTGCGATTTCAGATTTACGTCATATCGAATCAATAGATGAGAAGGCTGCAGATTTACTTTCGATGTTAAATGATGCAGACAGTATTATTTCTGATTTTAACCGTGAACTTTCAAGCTATATGGCGGATACATCCTTTGATGCAGGCCGCTTTAACGAGGTGGAGGTTCGCCTTAATGAGATTAATCGCCTTAAGGATAAGTATGGTCCTTCTATCGAGATTATTCTAGAGGAGCTTGCAGCTCGTCAGGAGAAGAAGGCAAAGTTCGAAAGCTTTGATGAGTATTTGTCTGAGCTTAAGAAGAATGTGGAGAATGCCACTGCTGAGCTTGATGCTTTATCAGGAAAACTTTCTGATATTCGTCACAAGGCAGCTAAGGAGCTTGCAGTGAAAATGCAGGCTGCCATGAGTGATTTGAATTTCCTAAATTGTGAGTTTGATATGGAGCTCACTCGCTTGGATAAATACACCGATAATGGTGTTGATGATGGTCAGTTCGTAATCAGCACCAACCCAGGTGAGCCACTTCGTCCTCTTAAGGATATTGCTTCAGGCGGTGAAATGAGCCGTATAATGCTTGCAATAAAGACAGTATTAGCTTCTGATGGAGGAATTGACACTCTCATCTTTGATGAGATTGATGCTGGTATTTCAGGTCGTACAGCTCAGGCTGTTTCGGAGAAGCTTTCTACAGTTGCCGCTAATCATCAGGTTATCTGTATAACACATTTACCTCAGATTGCAGCTATGGCTGATACACATTTCCTTATTGAAAAGAGTGTAGCTAATGGACATACTATTTCAGGAATCAAGAAGCTTCTTGGTGATGAGACAGTAGATGAGCTTGCAAGAATGCTTGGCGGAAGCGCTATTACAGAGGCGGTTATGACTAATGCCAAGGAAATGAAAGATATGGCGAAAAGTTATAAAGAAAGAGCTTGATTTATAATTCTTAGATGATATAATGAAGTCTGCATGGTCACATGCAGACTTTTTTCGTTTTTTATTCCCATTTGATTTGTGTCATATAGCGGAGGCTAAATGACATACGAAAAATTTAATAAGAATATTGTCTTTAAGCTTATAAATAAAGACAAAAATGTAGAACTGTTAGAGACTGTTCCTTATAAGGAATATTTGGATTTGGCAGTGGTATTTTATATCGCACATACCAATGATGACGACTCCTTGAAATGTAAGGTTATTACCAATGAGTTGATGACATCCTGGGGTGTAGATGTAGATGCACTTATGGGCTTAGCTCTAGAGAACACTCCAAGATTACTAGGATTGAAGATTCGTGGAATATTAAGTACTATAGCATCTTATACAGATAATGAAGAACTTCAGTCTGTAGCAGAGGAAGAGGATAACGACTTGCCACTATATGTTGCTACAAATAATATAGCAATGCATGGAGCTGCAGTACTTATTTACAGAGATTTGCTTAAGGCTTTTGCGGCCCGTAAGAAGTCGGATGTTTATATCATCCCTTGCTCAGTCCATGAACTCATAATGATTCCATCGGTTGAGTGTCCAAATATTGATCCAGTAGAAATAAAGAATTTGATTTTTTACGTAAACCGCAATGAATTGAAGGAGGAAGATTTCCTTTCGGATAATCTCTACTTTTATAACGTACATAACGACGAGGTTACTATTGTACAGTAAATAAATCACACAAAAAAAAGCAGGTAGCTATCAATCTCTTAGAATTACTCAAGGAGAGCTTTCTTCAGCTCGACGGAGTAATTACTAAGGATTGAGAGCGTAACCTGCGTATTCTTTAGTAAGCTTTTAATTTCTTCCACAGAGTAGTGGTATAGTCGAGTGTTTCTTTATCGTAGGCTTCATAAAGCTTGCAGCGGGAGAGTGTTTCTTTAGTTGGGAAAACAGTCTCATCAGCTAAAGTTTCTTCATCCTCATGCTGTGCAACCTTTGTATTTGGAGTAGCGTACCATACGTATTCAAAGTTTTCTGTAGCAGCTTCTTCCTCACACATGAAGTCTATCCATTTCATGGCTGCATCATAATGCTTACAGGTGCGAGGCACAAACCATGAATCAATCCAAAGATTTCCACCTTCGTTAGGTACGATGTAATCTAAATCTTCATTGTACTCCATACCCATGGCTGCTTCTCCAGAGTAGCATACTGCCATGGCAGCGTCCTGGGAAATCATGCATTCATAAGTCTCATCCTGAAGGTAGGCATATACATATTTCTTTTCATCACAGAGAAGATTGAAGGTGTCATCAAGCTGTTTTTTGTCAGTAGTATTGATGTCGTAACCAAGCTTCTTCTGGGCAACCATAAATGCATCACGCTGTGAGTTAATCATTACGATGCGGTTGTTATATGCTGGGTCCCAAAGACAGTCCCAGGATGAAACAGTTTCTTTGTCTACCATGTTGGTATTGTAAAGGATACCAACAGTTCCGTAGAAATATGGAACGGTGTACTTGTGAGTAGGATCGAAGGCTGCTGATGCTTCGATAATATCTTGATCAATGTTAGCGTAATTTGGAAGAGAGTTGTAATCGATAGGAATCAGTTCCCCCTCTTGGCGCATAGTCTCAATCATATAGTCGGAAGTGCAGATAACATCATAATTGATGGAGCCTGCTTTATATTTGGCGTACATATCTTCAACAGATTCATACTCCTCATATTTAACCTTAATTCCAGTTTCCTTCTGGAATCTTTTCAGAACATCAGCTTCGATGTATTTTCCATAATTTAAAACAACAAGTGTATCTGTGGCGTCTGCATCAGAACCGCAACCGGTGAAGCTAAGCACAGAAGCGGTACATAAAACAAAAACACTAAGAAGGCTAATTAATCTATGTCTCATTATTTTACAGCCTCCTTTCTAACATCCTTTTTGAAGTTCATTACAAGCAAAAGAATAAATGCAAGTAAGAACAGGATAGTAGACAGGGCATATAGCTCTGGCTGAATTCCCTTTCTGAGCTGTGTGTAAAGCATTGTTGAAAGGGTATTAACACCGGCACCCTTTGTGAAATAGGTGATGGTGAAATCGTCAAGTGACATTGTAAGAGCCATTAAAAATCCCGATAAAACTCCAGGGAAAATTTCTGGCCATACTACTTTGTAAAATGCATAAGATGGTGTAGCGCCCAAATCCATGGCTGCTTCAAAGCAGGCCTCAGAAAGTGACTGTAGTCTTGGTAGTACATTAAAGATTACATACGGCACTGAAAACGCAATGTGTGCAAGTACAACTGAAAACTCTCCAAGAGGAGTGAATCTTGTGAATAGAAGCATCAGTGAAATACCTGTTACAATATCTGCATTTAAAAGCGGAATGTTTGTAGCGCCAAGCATAATAGCTGCGTGTCTTTTCTTCATATAATGGATACCGATGGCAGCTGATGTGCCAAGTAAGGTGGCCAGTATAGAAGAAGTAAGTGTGATTCTAATGGTGGTGCCAAGGGCTCCCATAATATTGTCGTTTGAAGTGAGGTTCATGTACCACTTAAAAGTGAAGCCGCCCCACACAGTACGTGACATAGAATCATTAAAGGATAAAACAATAAGCACTAAAATTGGTGCATATAAAAACAAAAACACAAGTCCGAGATAGAAGTAGGATGCGCCTTTTTTAACCTTTGTCATACAAGCATACCTCCATTCTCAGAATCATCAATCCTGTTCATGATAGACATAGAAAGAAGTACGAAAATCATGAGGATGATTGAAAGTCCAGAACCTAAATTCCAGTTTCTGGCAAGTGTGAATTCCTGCTCGATTACGTTACCGATAAGCAGAACCTTTCCTCCACCTAAAAGGTTGGAAACAACGAAAGATGAAAGGGCAGGTACGAATACCATAATGATTCCTGAGATGATACCATCCTTGGAAAGTGGAACAGTAATCTTGATGAATGTAGTCCACCAGTTGGCTCCAAGGTCGGCAGCAGCCTCTACTACAGAATCGCTTACCTTTGATAATGCATTGTAAATAGGCAGAATCATGTAAGGAAGGAAATCATAAACCATTCCAAGAGTAACAGCAGCTTTTGTATATAAAATATGGACGGTTGGAAGACCAACTGCTGAAAGAATACTGTTTAAGATTCCGTTGTTTGAAAGGATAATCTGCCATGCTAAGATACGGAGCATGAAGTTCATCCACATTGGAAGGATAAACAGGAAAACTACAAAGCCTTTATTTGTGATTTTCAGGTTGTGCAAAATAAGCGCAACAGGGTAAGCAATAATCAGGCAGATTATTGTTGTGACAAAAGCAACCTCGATAGACAGCCAAAGTGATTTCAAATGTACTGCGTCAGTGATTGCTAAAAGATTAGAAAGTGTGAAGCTTCCTGCATCGTTTGTCAGTGCATATCCTAATATATAGAAAAGTGGAAGGATAGTGCATATCAGTACCCAGACTGCATAAGGGGCTGCAAGGAAGCTTGTTCTAAAGCGATTAATCATCTTCCTTCATTACCTCCTCGTCCTCTGACTCAGGCTTGTTCATAATTTGGATGTTAAATGGTATTACATTTAAAGAAACGTGCTGGCCAACCTCGAAATATTTGGTCGTGTGAACCAGCCACTCGTATTCACCACACTGAACATCAAGCTCGTAGTGAACACCCTTGAAGAGACAGTCTGTAATGACACCATCCATGAAGCCCTTACCTGGAGCTCCAAGCTCTACATCCTCAGGGCGGATGACAACGTCGACTGGCTTCATAGTTCCAAAACCACGGTCAACACAAGGAACCTGAACACCAAGGAAGGAAACAAGCTCATCCTTAATCATGATTCCTTCAATGATATTACTTTCGCCAATGAAATCAGCAACGAAAGCATTTTCTGGCTCATTGTAAATATCCTCTGGAGAACCAATCTGCTGAATATATCCTTGGTTCATAACAACGATAGTATCAGACATAGTGAGGGCCTCTTCCTGATCGTGAGTAACGTAAAGGAAGGTAATGCCTAACTCCTGCTTAATCTTCATAAGCTCGTACTGCATATTCTGACGAAGCTTTAAATCAAGGGCGCCAAGAGGCTCATCCAAAAGAAGTACCTTTGGCTCATTTACGATGGCGCGGGCAATAGCGATACGCTGCTGCTGACCACCTGAAAGTGAATCAATGGAACGCTTCTCAAAACCATCAAGGTTAACAAGCTTTAAGGCGTATTTGATTTTGTCGTTAATGTATTCCTTTGATTTTTTCTGGATATTAAGTCCAAAGGCAATGTTCTCCTCGATAGTCATGTGAGGGAAGAGCGCATACTTCTGGAATACTGTATTTATAGGACGAAGATTTGCTGGAAGCATAGTGATATCATTTCCATTAAGATAGATACGTCCTGAATCTGGCTTTTCAAATCCACCTAAAAGGCGAAGGGTAGTAGTCTTACCACAACCTGATGGACCAAGAAGAGTCACGAAAGTGTTCTCCTTAATGTATAAATCCAGCTCATCTAAAACAAGCTGTTTATCGTAGCTTTTTGATACGTGATCAAATTGAATGAATTCCAAAATTATATCCTCCTTATATATATGAAAAAAGCTCCGAATCAGACTCGAACTGACGACCCCCTCATTACGAGTGAGGTGCTCTACCAACTGAGCTATCGGAGCAAAAACAATGCGCAAGTAAACCTTTATGAAACTGAAATTTCTGCGGTTTTTAGTCTAATATAATTAGGTAAAAAAATCAATTAAATTGTTGAGAAAATCATGCCGTTTTATTATAATGACATTTGTAAAAATTTGTATAAAAAGGTTAGGAGAATATCATGGCTAGAAATACTAAAAGAACAATACCTTCATCTGCTTTAACTAAGTATGTTAACAAGGAGAATCTCCCGTTAATATCACTTATATGGCTGGTAGTTTTTTCGGTAGTTGCCATTGTAGTTTCTTGTGTAGCTTTCGATATTAATGTTGTTATTGCTTGTGTAATGGTAGTTCTTGAGGCTGCTCTTGCGGCATGTCTTAACAGAATTCCAATCTGGATTCACGGTCTTGTGTTCATTGCGCAGATTGTTATAGGTATCCTTGCTTCACAGGTTGGATTCATGGTACTTATGGCGTTTATCTATGTTTTCGCCATTGCATTTTTATTTATTTGGGCAAATAGATGGTAAAGATTAATTATCAAAAAGAATTAGATAAGTTAATAGATCAATTTGAAAAAGAAGGCCGCGTGCCTTCTTTATTACTACATAGCTGTTGTGGGCCATGTAGTAGTTATTGTATTGAGTATTTATCTCGGTACTTTAATATCACGGTTTTTTACTACAATCCTAATATATATCCAGACGAGGAATATTATCACAGGGTGAAGGAACAGCAGCGTTTTATCAAAGCTTTTCCTACAAAGCATCCGGTCGAATTCATCGAGGGTGATTATGATAAGAATCGTTTTTACGATATAGCAAAAGGTTTGGAGCACGAACCGGAGAAGGGAGCACGTTGTCATAAGTGCTACGAACTCCGTCTCAGACGGACAGCTGAAGTTGCAGCTGAAAAAAGCTTTGACTTTTTCACAACAACACTTACAATATCTCCAATGAAAGATTCTCAGGTTCTCAATGAAATCGGAATTCGTATAGGCGAAGAAGCGGGAGTGTCATGGCTTCCATCCGACTTCAAAAAGAAGGAGGGCTTTAAGAGGTCTACAGAATTATCAGCGGAATATGATATGTATCGACAGGACTACTGTGGATGCGTTTATTCATATAATGAAAGACAGTTACAAAAAAAGCAGAATTAAGAATTACGGAGGATTAGTTATGGCACAGTTGTGGGGAGGTAGATTCACAAAATCTACCGATCAGATGGTTTATGATTTCAATGCTTCTATCAGTTTTGATAAAAAGCTTTTTGCTCAGGATGTCCGCGGTAGCCGAGCACATGTTAAGATGCTTGCTTCTGTTGGCGTTATCACTGATAAAGAGCGTGATCAGATTTTAGCTGGTCTTGATAGTATTGAAGCTGATGTTAATTTAGGGGCACTGGAAATTACTTCTGAGTATGAGGATGTCCACAGCTTTGTAGAGGCTAATCTTATTGATAGAATCGGTGATGCAGGAAAGAAGCTTCACACAGGTCGTAGTCGTAATGATCAGGTTGCTCTTGATATGCGTCTTTACACACGTGACCAGGTGGATGCTACATCACAGGCTCTTACACATTTACTTGAGACCATACTTAAGATTATGGAAGAGCATATTGATACTATTATGCCTGGTTTCACACATCTTCAGAAGGCTCAGCCTATCACTTTGGCACATCATATGGGTGCTTACTTTGAGATGTTCAGAAGAGACGTGCTTCGTCTTTCCGATATCAGAGTTCGCATGAATTACTGTCCACTTGGCTCGGGAGCCCTTGCTGGTACCACATATCCTCTCAACAGAGATATGACAGCAGAGCTTTTGGAGTTTGATGGTCCTACTTTAAATTCAATGGACGGTGTTTCTGACAGAGATTATCTTATCGAGTTTTTATCAGCCCTTGCCACTATTCAAATGCATCTTTCTCGTTTTTCAGAGGAGGTTATTATCTGGAATAGCAATGAGTATCGTTTTGTAGAGATTGATGACGCGTACTCAACAGGTTCATCTATCATGCCACAGAAGAAAAATCCTGATATTGCAGAGCTCGTAAGAGGAAAGACAGGACGCGTTTATGGAGCCCTTACATCACTTCTCACTACAATGAAGGGAATCCCTCTTGCTTACAACAAGGATATGCAGGAGGATAAAGAGATGGCCTTTGATGCCATGGAGACAGTGCAGAATTGTATAGTTCTCTTTGATGGAATGCTTGCCACAATGACTTTTAATAAAGAGGTTATGGCTGAATCTGCAAAGAAAGGGTTCACAAATGCAACTGATGCTGCCGATTATTTAGTTAACAGAGGTGTGCCTTTCAGAGACGCACACGGAATCATCGGACAGCTTGTTCTTTACTGCATAGACAAAGATAAGTCTATCGATGAGCTTTCATTAGATGAATTAAACGCAATTTCTCCAGTTTTTGAAGAAGATATTTACGATTCAATTTCTATGGAAACCTGCGTAAATAAGCGACTTACAACAGGTGCTCCTGGACATGACGCTATGACCTTGGAAATTAAGGCTTGCAAGGAGTTCCTTAATAGTTTATAATGCCATGTAATGACTGTGGCGGACAAATGTCCGCGACAGAAAAACAAATTTAAGGAGAGTGTTTGAAATGAGCGAGAAATTAAGAGTCGGAATTCTTGGTGGTACTGGTATGGTTGGTCAGAGATTTATTTCTCTATTAGAGAACCATCCTTGGTTTGAGGTTACTACAATTGCTGCCAGCCCAAGAAGTGCCGGACTAAGATACGAGGATGCAGTAGGCGGAAGATGGAAAATGACTACTCCAATGCCAGAAGCAGTGAAGGACATCATCGTAAAGAACGTAAATGAGGTTGAGGAAGTAGCTTCAGAGGTTGATTTTGTATTCTCAGCTGTTGATATGTCAAAGGACGAGATCAAGGCCATCGAGGAAGCTTATGCAAAGACAGAAACTCCAGTAGTTTCAAACAACTCAGCACATAGATGGACTCCAGACGTTCCTATGGTAGTGCCTGAAATCAATCCACAGCACATGGAAGTTATCGAGTTCCAGAAGAAGAGACTTGGTACAACACGTGGTTTCGTTGCAGTTAAGCCAAACTGCTCAATCCAGTCTTATGCACCAGTTCTTACAGCATGGAAGGAGTTCGAACCATATGAGGTAGTAGCTACAACATACCAGGCTATCTCAGGTGCAGGTAAGACATTTAAGGATTGGCCAGAGATGGAAGGCAATATCATCCCATTTATCTCAGGTGAGGAAGAGAAGTCAGAGAAGGAGCCACTTAGAATTTGGGGCCACATCGAGGATGGAGTTATCGTTCCAGCTGATGATGTAAAGATTACATGCCAGTGTATCCGTGTACCAGTTCTTAACGGACATACAGCAGCAGTATTTGTTAAGTTTAGAAAGCAGCCTACAAAGCAGCAGCTTATCGATGCAATCAATAACTTCTCAGGTGTTCCACAGGAGCTTAAGCTTCCTAGCGCACCAAAGCAGTTCATCCGTTACATGGAAGAGGACAACAGACCTCAGGTATCTCTCGATGTAGATTACGAGAACGGCATGGGCGTTTCAGTTGGTCGTATCCGTGAGGATAGCATCTACGATTGGAAGTTCGTAGGACTTTCTCACAACACAGTTCGTGGTGCTGCAGGTGGTGCAGTACTTTGCGCAGAGCTTCTTAAGGCGCAGGGCTATATCACAAAGAAATAGAATAAAGACACTTGTTTGTTGACAGTTATTTAACAGCTAATTCACAAGTTAGTACCCCTTCTTATGCTAAGATAAGAAGGGGTATTTTTGACTGCGGTTTAAGAGGTTTTTATGGGGACAATTAAAAGCAAATATGTAGCTAACAAAAATTTAACAATAGTTAGTTCAACTATATGGGCTTTTTTTACTCTTATTTGTGTGCTTTCTATCGTTTTTCATTCGCATCCTGTGTACAAATTGGGGTATATATATATAATAATTTTTCTTATTCCTTTTTTGCTTATTGCAGGCTTATATGGATATCTTATAAGCATGTTTTCTTTTATAGTATGTTTTCTTGTTTCCTTGATTTTTAATAGTGAACAAGCATATTCTATGGCCGTTTTTCTAATAGCTATGTTTGGTTATTCTCTTTTTTCTCAATATTTTTGGTTTAAAAGTGCTGTCAAATCTGTTTTAGCGGTACTGATAACATCCACTATGACAACAATTATAGCAATACTCTGTTTTCCGGTTGTAATTAGAGATGATTTATCAGATCCATTTTGGATGGTTATTTTAGGCTATTTTGGTGGAACCTTTATATTAGTATCTACTGCAACTCTTATATTAGCTATTTATTTAAATTTTGGATCAGATACCTCTAAAACTCTTTTTCCATTAGCTTATGGATATACAAAGGAGTATCAAAGAAATGAGTTTTATCATAGATACCACAGAAAAACAAAAGTAAGTATTAAAATAACAACAATTATTATTGCAGTTGAGTTAGTATTGAGCATATCAGTAGCCTTCTTTATACCGATTTTATTTCCGGATTTGAAGGCAATGATGATTGATACCATTGATGTCCAAAACAATAGTGAAACTATAGATAATATGAATGGTGATGTTTACTCATATATTTCAGATGCCAATTACAAAATGAATGATATGGCTATCGTATTTGATATAAAGATGAGCCTTTTGATGATGTGTGTTGGTGTTCCTCTGGCAGCCATTGCAAATTACTATACAAAGACATCTATAGGTGGACCATTGGGGCTCATGTCTGACTTTATGCATTCTTTTGTTCTTACCAAGGATGAGGACAAACTGAAGGTCATAAGACAGATTAGCAATATGGAAATAAAAACAGGCGATGAGATAGAGGTGTTGTCGGATTATGCAAAGTCTACACTTCTGGAAATGGCCGATTATATTGAAAGATATGAGAAACAGCAAAAGCTGGAGACAGAGCTTGAGATTACAAAACAGGCTAGTGAAGCTAAATCAAGCTTCCTATCAAATATGTCTCATGAAATACGTACTCCTATTAATGCTATCATCGGTATGAATGAGATGATTATCAGGGAATGTACTGATGAACAGATACTGGAGTATGCCAATAATGCCAAATCAGCTGGAAATTCGCTTCTTTCTCTTGTAAATGATATTTTGGACTTTTCAAAAATTGAGGCTGGCAAAATGGAGATTTTAGCAGTTCAGTACGATCTTGCTTCCGTGGTAAATGATTTGGTAAATCTTATTGCGGCAAGAGCGGAAGAAAAGGGCCTTGATTTAGAAATAAATGTAGATAGTTCTATACCTTCAATTCTCATTGGAGATGAAATTAGACTAAAGCAGGTTGTTACAAATCTGCTTACTAATGCTGTAAAATATACAGAAAAAGGAACTGTAGCATTAAGTATTTCCTATGAAAAGAGTGATGAGAACAATATAATTCTTCACTTTGAGGTAAGTGATACAGGTATAGGTATTAAAGAAAGTGATTTAGCAAAGCTTTATTCCCCATTCGAGCGAATTGAAGAGATTAGAAATAGAACAATCGAAGGCACTGGCCTTGGTATGAGTATTGTTCGTAAGCTTTTAGCTTTGATGGATACAAAGCTTATTGTTGAAAGTGAGTACGGCAAAGGTTCATCCTTTAGATTTTTCGTTAAACAGGAGGTTGTTTCTTGGAATGAAATCGGTGATTTCAAAGACAAATACAAGGAATTTATTAATTCAGCAGAAAAATATCATCAGAGATTCCAGGCACCTACTGCCAATATTCTTGTGGTAGATGATACTGAAATGAACCTTACTGTTATAAAGAGTCTTTTAAAGAAGACCCTTATAAATGTAGATACAGCTATTAGTGGATTTGAAACCTTAGATAAGGTTAAAGAAAAGAAATACGATATCATCTTCCTGGATCATCGAATGCCGGAAATGGATGGTATAGAAACCTTTGAAAAGATGAAGGTTTTAAATGGAAATATTAATAAGGCAACACCTGTAATTGCCCTTACCGCAAATGCTGTATCAGGTGCAAAGCAGGAGTATCAGAATATAGGCTTTAATGACTATCTGGCAAAACCTGTTAACTCCGTAGAGCTGGAAAAGATGATGGAGTTTTATTTACCTCCAGAAAAGATAGAATCCGTAGCTATCGACAATGGTTTTGAAAAGTATTCTGATGGAAAATTAGATATTCCGGAAGGAAGCTTCCTTGCTAACCTTAAAGAAATTGATTTGAAGGAAGCTATCACTAATTGCGGTGGGGCAGAGGTGCTTGAAAATGTTGTTAAAGACTTCCTTGTTTCTCTGGATAATAAAGCGGATGCTATTGAAAAATATTTGAATGATGGTGATTTAAGAAATTATACAGTTTATGTCCATGCCCTAAAGAGCTCGGCAAGATTAATCGGAGCTATGGAGCTTTCAAAGATGGCTGCAGATTTAGAGGCAGAAGGAAATGAAGGTAATTTTATCGCTCTTCATGAAAGGACACCTGCTTTACTTGAAAAATACAGAAGCTATAAAGAACATTTAAAGGCTGCTATGGAAGATGAGGATAATACAGACAAACCACTGATTCCAGAGGATGATTTGAAGCGAGCATTTAAGGATATTAAAGAATTGGCTGAAGCATATAATTATGACGCTATAGATTATATTCTTTCAATGCTTGGAGAATACAGTATTCCTGAGGATTATAAGGATACCTATAATAAAATCAAACAATTAACAGTTGCGGTAGATAGAGATAGAATTTTAGAGTTGTTGTAACTATTGTTTTCTTAAGAGGATTTGACTATGGAAAAGAGACTTGTTCTGGTTGGTGATTCAAAAAGCTTTATGGTTTCATCAATTGCAAAGGAGCTGACAGACAATGGCTTTGATGTCATTAAGGCATCCTATAACGTGGATGCTTTGAGTCAGATCGCCAATCGTCCTTCGGTATTTCTTGTTTATATCGATGACTTTGGAGAAATAAAGGATTTGTTTGTTTATTTGAAGGACAGCACCCTAGAAGGAGACATATCACTGTCTGTTATTGGTTCCCAAAATGATATAGACAGTGTTAAGAATCTTATGCCAAATACTCCTCTTGCTGCATCTTTCTTACGTCCAATTAACGTAAAAGATATGGCGTTGGCCATGGATAAAGTATTACAGGCTGAGGATGAGCGTCTTCAAAATAAGAAAATTCTTGTTGTTGATGATGACGGTACCATGCTTAGAACCATTAAGAGCTGGTTGGAAGGATACTATCAGGTGTTTATGGTTAATTCTGGAATGGCAGCCATTACATTTTTGGCAAAGAATAAAGTCGATTTGATTTTGCTGGATTATGAAATGCCAGTAACACCAGGACCACAGGTTCTAGAGATGCTTAGGTCAGATCCTGCTACATCACATATTCCAGTTATGTTCCTTACAAATAAAAGTGACAGGGAATCTGTTATGGCAGCAGTTGATTTAAAGCCAGAAAAGTACTTATTAAAGACAATGAAGCCTATGGAAGTCCTTAAGTCCATTAATGAATTCTTTGAGAAGGAGAAGGCAAAGAGCTATTAAAAATCTACAAATTATTAAATTTGAATAAAATTCTTTTTTGGTGTAGTCTGCTAAAGTGAAATGTGTTATGATAGTAGCCGTACAAATATTTTTGTGAAAAAATTGCTAGGGAGAATTGTTATGGTTACTAGAACAAACGAACTCAAGAAGTTAGATGCTATTTACCAAAGTAATGCTAATAATCTGGTTCTTATGTATGGTAGAACTGGTAGCGCTAAGGAAGCCCTTTTGGATTCCTTTACAACAGGCAAGTCTTATTTCTATTACAGAAGCAGACAGTGTTCAGATGCTAAGCAGCTTTTCTATTTAGATAAGCAGATGCGTGAAACATATAGTTTTCTCAAGGCTAGCACAAGCTTCGAAGAGAGCTTTAAGAACTTCCGCTCAAAGGATGGCTCAAAGCTCGTTGTAATTATCGATGAAGCTCAATTTGCTATTAAGAAAAACACCGAACTTTTCTATGCACTTGTTTCCTTAAAGAACCGTAAACTCTACCCTGGTAAGGTTATGATTATTGTAGTCAGCTCATCTATTGTATGGGCAGAGAATACCTTCCCTGAGGTGGTTGGTTCTCTGAAGTCATCAGTGGATGACTCTATTAAGCTGGAAAATCTTTCATTCCTTGATGTAGTCCGTGCTTTTCCAAACTATTCAGTTGCACAGTGTGTCAGCACCTACGGTATTATCGGAGGTGTGGCTGATTATGTCGAAAGATGGGATGGCAGAAAGAATATCAAGGCAAACGTCTGTGAGCATATTCTCAGCCCTACAGGTTTTCTTTATAAAGAGGCAGAAGGATATATTTCTTCAGAGCTTCGCGAATTATCATGCTATAACACAATCCTTGGATCCATAGCCAGTGGAAATGAAAAACTTAATGATTTGTTTGAGGATACAGGATATTCCCGTGCCAAGATTTCTGTTTACATGAAGAATTTAGCTGCCTTTGATGTGGTTGATAAGGTTGTTTCTTTTGAAACAGGCGGATGGGACAATACAAAGAAGGGTGTATACAGAATTGTGGATCCATACATTAATTTCTGGTTCACATTTGTTTACCCACATTTATCAGAACTTATTTCTCGCACACCAGAGTCATTCTATAACGAGTTCATTTATCCTTATCTTGATAAATACTTACAGACATATTTTATCGATGTATGTCGTGAGTACTTACACCTTCTCAACATGGTAGATAAGCTTCCAATTAAGCTTGTAAAGATAGGCACCTGGGTAGGTAAAGAGGGCAATATCGATGTCATCGGTCAGAGCTCAAACCGAGAGAATGTAGTTGGTATTTGTAACTGGGCTGATAAGCAGATGAGCTATAAGAGATATGAGGAATTGCTTGAGTCTATGAAGAAGGCTCGTATTACAGCTAACACTGTTTATCTATTCTCAGCTACCAAGTTTGACGAGAAGCTGGTAGAGCTTTCTAATGAAAATAAATCTGTTGTTCTGGTAGACATGACAGAGCTATAATTGATATAATTATATAGAATTTTACAGGTAGAAGCCTTTGCAAATCTGATTTGCAGAGGCTTTAAGTTTTGTTTAATTTGAATTTAATTTTAAGGGAGTTATGTCTTGGGAAAGAAGCTTATCATCACTGAGAAACCATCAGTTGCCAGAGACTTTGCCAGGGTTTTAAAAGTCAGCGGAAACAATAATGGTTATATTGAAAATGGTGAGTATGTCGTTAGCTGGTGCTATGGACATCTTGTGCAGATGGTATATCCAGAGGAATACGACATTAAATATAAAAAATGGAATCTTGAGGATTTACCATTCCTTCCTCAGGAGTATAAATATGGCGTTGTAGAGTCTGCAAAGGATCAATATAAGGTCGTTAACGGACTTTTACATCGTGAAGATATTGATACTGTCTATTGGGCAGGTGACTCGGGAAAAGAAGGACAGACTATTGAGGAAAATATCCGTAATTATGGTGGCGTTCGTGAAGGAATGACAGAGCTTCGTGTATGGATTGATTCTCAGACTGATGACGAAATCCTTAGAGGAATTCGAGAAGCAAAGCCTATGAGCGAGTATGCCAAGCTTGGTGCCTCAGGTATTATGCGTACTATAGAGGATTATAGTCTTGGTATTAACTTTTCCAGAGCTCTTTCAGTAAAATATGGAAGATTAATAAATGATGCAGCTGCTACTTCAGGTTATTCAGCTATTGCTATTGGCCGCGTTATGACATGTGTTCTTGGCATGGTAGTAGAGCGTGAGCGAGAAATCCGTAATTTCAATGAAGATCCATTTTTTAAGGTTATTGGAAAGTTTTCAGAAGGTGCTTTCCCAGCGGAGTGGAAGGCAGTAGATGGATCTAAATATTTCGAGTCACCATTGTTATACGGCGACAAAGGAAATGGCTTTAAAGAAAAGGAAAGTGCAGAGAAATTAATTGCAGAATTAACAAATCTTCCTGCCAAATTAGTAGATAAAGATACTGGTATTTCAAAGAAAAAAGCTCCTCTTTTATTTAACCTTGCGGAGCTTCAATCTGAGTGTTCCAAGAGATTCAAGATTTCTCCTGCACAGACTCTTGATATTATTCAGGAATTATACGAAAAGAAATATACTACATATCCTAGAACTGATGCCAGAGTACTTACTACAGCTGTAGCAAAGGAAATCAGAAAGAATCTATATGGCCTTCAGAATTATGGCCCTACAGCAAATTTCGTTAAAGACATTATAGGTAATCAAAAGTTTGTTGGTATAGAAAAGACTTCATATACTGATGACAGCAAGGTTACTGATCACTACGCTATTATACCTACTGGTCAGTGCAATGGCATTGATAAACTATCTCCACTTAGTCAGAGAGTATATGATTTGATAGTACGTCGTTTCTTATCTATCTTTTATCCTCCTGCAGAGTACAAGAACGTAAAGGTTACTGTTCAGGTGGGAGATGAAAAGTTCTTTGCTGGCGCAAAGGTACTTGTTAAGCCTGGCTATTTAGAAATTGCAGGTATTCCAAAGGCGAAGGATTCCGCAGATAATGATGGAGAGGATTCTGAGGAAAGTGAAGACAGCTTTTCTAAGGAAGATTTCGTTAAATTTGTAGAATCTGCAAATATCGGAGATGAAGTTTCTGTCAATGGTTTTGATCTAAAAGAAGGCAAAACTTCACCACCTAAGAGATATACTTCGGGTTCACTTATTCTTGCAATGGAAAATGCAGGAAAGCTTATAGAGGATGAAGAGCTTAGAGAGCAGATAAAGACTACAGGTATTGGTACTTCAGCTACAAGAGGTGAAATCCTCGAAAAATTAGTACGTATTGGATACCTTAATCAAAATAATAAGACTCAGGTCATCACACCAGAAAAGCTTGGTGAAATGATTTACGAGGTTGTTCTTCTTACAACACCATCACTTTTAAAGCCAGAGCAGACAGCAAACTGGGAAAAGGGATTGGAAGGAATTATAAATGGTTCTGTAGAATTTACAGATTATCGCAGTCAGCTGGAAGATTATATTCGAAATGAAACAAAGAATATGATTGATCAGGATTTGACACAGACCATTGCTATGAACATTAATCAGTTTACTGGCAAGGATTCTAAGGGAGTGGCTACTAGAAAGCCGCTTGGAATCAAGTGTCCTAAATGCGGAGGAGAGCTTACGACCACATCCTTCGGATATGGCTGTACAAACTACTTCGATGATAATATAAAATGTAAATTTAATTTAGGACAGGTTGCTGGAGTTGATGTTCCAGAAGAACAATTTAAGAAATTAGTCACTGAAGGTAAGACAGATTTAATAGAAGGCTTTAAGAGTAAATCAGGTAAGCCTTTTAAATCAGTCCTTAAAATGGAAAAGAACGAAGATGGAGAATTTGTTACTTCATTTGATTTTTCTGAGACACCTACAGAATTCATAGAAGGCTTAAATTGCCCTGCCTGCGGTGGAAGAATTTTCCAGACGGCTTATGGTTTTGCCTGTGAGCATAGATTCCAGGAGGAAAATCAATGTTATTTCTCAATCGGAGAGGTTGCAGGAAGAAAGCTTACTGTAGATGAGTTCAGTGCTCTTATTAAAGAAGGGGTTACACCTGTACTTAGTGGTTTTAAATCAAAGACTAATCAAAAATTTGATGCAAAGCTTAGAATTAAAACTAACGAAGAAGGGAAAAAGGTAATTTCCTTCGATTTTGATGGAATTGAAGCTACCAAGCTGGAAGGCTGCAAGTGTCCAGACTGTGGCGGAGATATTGCTGTAAAAATGTCAGGCTATGGCTGTGTAAACTACAGCTCTTCAGATGAAAATTCCTGCAAATTCTACATTGGAAAGACTATTGCAGGAAAGAATATTAGCCCACAGGTTGCTACACAGCTTTTGACAGAAGGCAAAACAGATACTTTACGAGGCTTTAAAGGAAAA
The DNA here is from genome assembly GCF_900100545.1 of Pseudobutyrivibrio sp. 49. Taxonomy (GTDB): domain Bacteria; phylum Bacillota; class Clostridia; order Lachnospirales; family Lachnospiraceae; genus Pseudobutyrivibrio. The sequence continues at coordinate 16,372 of NZ_FNDP01000004.1, read as the reverse complement.
TCTGGAAAGAAATTCGATGCGGTACTGATTCTTAAAAAGAATGAAGAGTCCGGCAGGACTGAGGTTGTGTTTGATTTTGATAATGCTGAGCCTAATTTTGTTCCTGATATTGTTTGTCCTGATTGCGGAAGCAAAATAGTAAAGACTAATTTTGGATTTGCATGCGAAAAGTATTTTGATAAAGAGAACAAATGTGATTTTGTAATTGGTGAAATTGCATCTAAAAAGCTTACAGATGCTGATGTTAAGGAGTTGCTTTCAACAGGAAGTACAAAGACAGTCAGAGGCTTTAAAGGAAAGTCTGGTAAAAAGTTTGACGCCTGCCTTGTTTTAAAGAAGAATGAAGAATCAGGAAAGCACGAAATCTCTTTTGATTTTGACAATGTGGAGGCAAAAGAAATCAAGGATGTTGCCTGCCCAATCTGTGGTGGTAAGATTGTGGTTACTCCATTTGGATACGGATGCAGCAATTACAATAAAGACGACCCAGATAATTCCTGCAAATTTAATATTGGTCAGGTAGCTGGTGTGAAGCTTAAAGAGTCTCAGGTTAAGGAGCTTCTTACCAATGGCATTACTGAGACTATCTCTGGTTTCAAATCTAAAAAGGGTACTAAGTTTGATGCCAAGCTTACATTATCAAAGGATGAAAATGGCAAGGTAACTGGAATAGGATTTGTGTTTGAAGATGAAACAAAAGAGATGCCAGGATTAACATGTCCTAAGTGCGGCAGTCCTATTATCAAGAATCATTTTGGATATAAATGTAAGAATAATGTTCAAGGAAACGTGGACAGCTGCAGCTTCTTTGTAGGTAAGGTAGCAGGTGTAGATATTCCAGAAGATCAGTTTACAAAATTAATCAAGGAAAAACGTACTGATGTTATTACTGGATTTTTAAGCAAAAAAGGTTTATTCTTTGATGCGAGATTAAAACTTAATGATGAGTTTAGAACAGAGTTTGATTTTGAGAACTTTAATGGTCAAAACTAATTAAGATAGGAGTTTACAATGGAACAAGCTAAAATTAAATCTATGTATAATTTAAATGAAACTATTGCTGCAGATTTATTCGAGGGCAAGGATTATCCTTGGGAGGTTCTTCCAGAGATTTCTGATTTCATTAAGAAGTTAGGACCTACTCTTGATCCAGAGAAGTTTGAACAGCGTGGAGAGGATATCTGGGTTGCAAAGTCTGCAAAGGTTTTTGATTCAGCATATCTTAATGGCCCACTTATTATTGATGAGGATGCTGAGGTTCGTCAGTGTGCTTTTGTTAGAGGTTCAGCAATTGTTGGTAAAAACTGCGTAGTAGGAAATTCTACAGAGCTTAAGAATGTTGTTCTTTTCAATAATGTTCAGGTTCCTCACTACAATTACGTAGGTGATTCAGTATTAGGCTACAAATCTCACATGGGAGCTGGCTCTATTACTTCAAACGTTAAGTCTGATAAGACATTAGTTGTAGTAAAGGCTCGTGATGGAGAGCAGATTGAGACTGGTCTTAAGAAATTTGGAGCTATGCTTGGAGACAATGTAGAGGTTGGTTGCAATTCTGTACTTAATCCTGGCACAGTTGTTTGTCCTCGTTCTAATATTTATCCTCTTTCACCAGTTCGTGGTGTCATCGAATCTGACAGTATTTTTAAGTCACAGGATAATATTGTAAAAAAGAATTAAACTAAATCAATATTAATATATTAATACGCCTGCCCAGGTGATTGAATCCTTCCACTAATAAATTAGGAGAAGGATACCAATCTCTTGGACAGGCATTTTTAATATTTAATAAACAAAATAAACATATTATTGTTATAAGATATTTATGTACTGTGTACTCTAGGTTTTTTGCGGGGGTGTGGTTTTGAGCTTTCACTATACTAAAAGAAACTATAGCAAATATTATCTTATTATCTTTAGTGTTGCAGGTATATTATTGAATGTCTGCTTAAATTATCTTGCTTTAAAAATGGATATTCCTATGTACTTAGATACTGTAGGAACCATTTTTGTCACATTTCTTGGAGGCGTTTTGCCTGGCATTATTGTTAGTTTGATAACAAGCATGCTTTTAAATATTTTTTCTCCTGGATATCTATATTATTCTTTAATTACAGTCATTATCGCTATTTTAGCAGGATGGTGTGTGCGATATTCTAAATCTTCTAAAGTACTTAGATTCTTTTATTTTATCTTGGCTTCATCATTGATTTGTTCAGTTGTAGGAATCTTTATTCAAATATACATTTCTGGACTTCCAATGGAATCGCATGTTGAAGCATTAGCCCAACTTGTAAATACAACTGATGAGAAAAGCTATACGCTTGTGCTTATTTTAGTTGTATTTTTATTGAATTTAATTGATAAAGGAGTTGCATTTTTATTAGCTATTTTTTTGTTTGCTTTAGTTCCTAAAAATACGAGGACCTATATTGCAAATTACGGATGGAAGCAAAAGCCATTAACAATTCAGGAAATCAGAGAAACCAGAAATATAAGTACCAATAAAGCTATTCATAAAAAAATAATTTTTATACTTTCTACAACAATTTGTTTACTAAGCATTATTATGATTTGGATTAGTATTACTTTCTATTATGAAGATTGTAAAGAAGAGTATTCAGATGAGGCTTTTGCAATAGTAGAAAGCGCGGCATCAATCTTAGATGGTGATGAAATATACGAATATGTAAAGTGGGGTGACAAAGCCAAAGGGTATCATGATGTAGAAAATCAAATGAATATGCTGTTAAACAACACACAGGGTGTTGTAAAACTTTCATTTTTTATTCCTGAACAGAATGGTTTTTTATACCTATTTCAGGTAGGAAAAGAAGGGGTTACTCTTTCAGATAATGGAATAATCATTCCTTATTATGATGAGTTTTCTAAGTACAATGATTATTTTAAAAATAAAGAAGTAATCCATGAGATTATGTTTAATAGAGATAAATCCGTTATGTTTGCTTCTTACCCTGTAAGAAATTCCAATGGGGAAATAGTTTGTTATGCTATTTCTGACGTGTATATGTCATTTCTTTCCGAATATGCCAGGGATTATTTGATAAAAATTTTCCTATGTTTTTCCGGATTTGTTGTTATGATTTTGATTTTTGGTTTTACTCAGGCAGGATATGAGCTTGTTATTCCTATTAATTGTATTACAAAGGCTGCATGTGAGTTCCTGGATAGCCATGGCGATCAAAATGCATTAGATGAAAATGTTCGAAAGACACGTTCAATAGGCATTTGCACAGGTGATGAGGTAGAACAGCTTTATAGAACTATATGTCAAATGGAATCAGAAATGGCTGAATATGTTAGAGATTTACGGCATTTTGCGGATACAACAAGAAAAACTCAGACGGGGCTTATTATTACTTTGGCAGGTATTGTTGAGAGTAGAGACATCAATTCTACTTATCATGTTCATAATACAGCAGCATATGTTCGAATTATATTAAATGGTTTAAAGAAAAAGGGCTATTATTCTGAGAAACTTTCTGATGAGTATATGGAGGAGGTTGAAATGTCTGCGCCTCTTCATGATATAGGAAAGATTCAGATTTCTGATTCTATTATAAATAAGCGAGATGAACTTACTAATGAGGAAGAGGAGATATACAAATTACATACGGTTTACGGAAGACGCATTATGGAAAAGGCTATAGCAATAGTAAATGATGATACGTATCTGAAAGAAGCCAGAAATATGGCAGCTTATCACCATGAAAGATGGGATGGAAAGGGCTTTCCTGATGGACTTCACGGAGAAGTTATACCACTGTCAGCAAGAGTTATGGGCCTGGCTAATGAGCTTGATGAATTAATCTCACCTAGAGGCTTTAAAATCTCCTGCACATTGGATGAAGCTATAGAGATTATTAAATCTGAGTCAGGAAAAAAGTTTGATCCTAAATGTGTGGATGCATTATTGGAATGTATCAGTGATGTTAAAACAGTTATAAACAACAGTAATTTTAGAAGATATTGATGGGGGCAATTTATAGTATGAGTCGAAGAATAAAAGTATTGCCATTATTAATATTGATTTTTGCTTTGATGGTTTCTTTCGAAAAGAAACCTTATGTCTATGGAAAAGATACTGAGACAAAGCAGGAGAAAACGGAGAAAAAAGGCGGCGGTGGATATGCTGCCTCTAATCAGCTCAACGGTTTTGGATATACGGCAAAAGTATATGATTCTACAAATGGTCTACCTACTTCAGATGCTAATTATATTTTGTGTTCTGATTCTGGTTATATTTGGATAGGAGGATATAGTGGAATAATAAGATATGACGGAGCTGATTTTGAAAGGCTCGATTCATACGATGGACTTACTAATAGTAGAAGCCTGTATCAGGACAGAAATGGCCGTATGTGGGTGGGTACAAATGATAATGGCTTGGTTATTCTTGATGAACAGAGGAATAGAAGACATATTACAGATGAAGACGGCCTGCCTTCCCGATGCATTATGTCCATAATTGAGGATGGTAGAGGAAACTTTATTATTGGAACCTCAAAAGGTATTGCTGTTATCGATAAAGATGACAATATTAAATGTATTGATGACAGTAGATTAGATTCTGGAAGGATAGTCAGACTTACACGAGATTATTATGGTGATATATATGGATATTGCGATAATGGTAATATATTCAAACTTATAGATGGAAAAGTAGAACGAATTCTTGGAGCTTCAGATTTAGATTTGGATTTTATTACCACAATTATTGCTGATCCTAATGATGTTGGAAAGGTATATATAGGTACAGAATCGGGATTAATCTACTACGGAAATTTTGGTGATTCCTATTCGGATTTACGAAAGATTAATGCCAAGCCACTAGATTACATTTATTGGCTTAGTATTGATTGCGACAGGGTATGGGCAGCATCACACACTTCTATTGGTTATATAGATGAACATAAAAATTTCAAGGAAATAAAAGATATTCCGCTGAATACGGATATAGAAATGCTCACGTCTGATTACCAGGGGAATCTTTGGATTGCTTCATCTACAGCAGGTGTTATGAAAATAGTTACCTGCAATTTTACCAGCGTTACCAGTCGTTATGATTTTAATAATCTTGTGGTTTACGCAAATTATATAAATAAAGGTTACCTTTATATGGGAACAGAGGAAGGCCTTTATATATTAGATATTTATGGAAATCAAGTTACAAATAAACTAACAGAGTATATAGGAAAATCTTGTGTTCGGCATATAATGAGTGATTCACAGGATAATTTATGGTTATGCGTATACAACAATGGATTAGGCCTTGTATGTCAGAAAAAAAGTGGTGAAATTATAAACTTTACTACGAAAGAGGGATTACCTAGTGTGCAGGTTCGCTGCTCATTAGAGTTATCCGATGGCACAATAGTAGTTGGTGGTAATAAAGGAATTAGTTATATTAAGGATTTTAAAGCCCAATCGAAGAAGAATATTGAAAGCTTAAGAATAGATGACAGTATTTTGTCTCTTTATGAAAAAGATAAAGATTTATATATAGGCACAAATGGAAACGGAATATATATTTTGAACGAAAGAGGTCTAAGACATTATAGTATCAACAATGGTTTGACCTCTGATATTGTTATGCGAATTATCTGGGACAAAACAAGGGAAGTATTTTGGGTAATTACTTCAAACTCCATACAATATATTAAAAACGACATTATTGTTAATGTAACATCTTTCCCTTACAACAATTGTTATGATGTATATTTTAAAGAAAATGGTAAGGACTTATGGGTTCTTGCTTCTGATGGTATTTATTGCGTAAATGCTCAGAGTATGATTGATGATAATGTTAATGAATATATACATTATAATCTTTTGAATGGCTTGCCAAGTATTCCTACGGGAAATAGTTACAGTTCTTTAGATGAGAATTCAAATTTATATGTATCAAGTCGTAAGGGTGTTTGTAAAATTAACATAGAAAAGTTTGTGGAAGAATATGTTGATTTAAATTTTGAATTACGTTCGGTTATATGTGACGGAAAATTCATTTATCCCGATAAAAATGGAAAATATATCATTCCAGCAGGGGCTAATCGAATTGCTTTTGTTCCAGCTATTTTGGATTATTCTGAAACTAATCCTAAGATACATATATGTCTAGAGGGAGTGAAGGATCAGGGGGCAACTGAGCTTCTTAATAAACTTAGACCGTTGGAATTTACCGGTCTTAGATATGGAACATACAATCTACATCTTCAAATGTTGAATCAAAGTGGAAACGAAATTCTTCGGGAAAAAAAGTTCCTCATTGAAAAGAAACCATTACTTTTTGAAATGGCTTTGGTTCAGGCTGTTATTTTATTATTGTTCATAATTATAGGTGGTGTTTTGGCATGGAGAATATTGCTTAGAACAACTATAAGTAAACAGTATGTAAAATTACAGGAAACCACTGATGAACTGGCAAGAGCAAATAGCGTAAAAGAACGATTCCTTGCTAATATTTCAAATTTCCTTAGGACCCCATTGATTACGATTATGGGTGCCGATGAAATGATTCTTAGAAGAGATCCTACAGTTTCTTCTAATGAATATTTCTTCTCAATTATTAATGATGCTATTGAAATAAAAAATGCATCTGAAAATCTATTGGAGTTAATTGATTCGTTAATATATATATCCAATATAGAATCAGGAAAGGCTACAGTTAATGAAAAGGAATACGATACTGTGGAGGCTATGCAAAGCGCAATATCAATAACGAGACATCTTTGCAATGAAAAAGGCCTATCTTTTGAGTTCGAAGTGGATGAAAAGATGCCAGTCCGCCTTTTTGGAGATGTTGATAAATTAAGCCAGATTATTTGGACATTGATTAATAATGGGGTTAAGTATACTTCTGATGGCGGTGTGACTATACGGGCAACAGTTGATTCAATAGAGAATAATTATTGTGATTTGAACATTTCTGTAAAGGATACAGGACCAGGAATTAGTGATGAATTCAAGGATGTTATATTTAACTCCTTTGAAACTATTGGATATATGACGGTAGGTGTTCCTTATGAATTTGGATTGGGACTTACTTTATCTAGAATGTTCGCTAATCTAATGAATGGAACAATCGAGGTTTCCAGTGAAGAGGGGCAGGGGGCAACCTTCACTTTTAAGGTTAGACAAAAAATAGTTAATTCAACACCAGTTAGTGTATTTAAGGAAAAAGAGAACAGGGTAACCAATGGACTTTATATTCCTAGTTTTGTTGCTCCAGAGGCGGAAGTTCTTGTTGTAGATAACAATATGAAAAGCTTGAATATTTTCAAGAACATTCTGAAAGAAACAAAGATGTTTGTAGGAACAGCCACAACAGGTGAAGAATGCCTTGAGAAAATAAAATTTGGAAGCTATAACCTTGTATTGATGGAATGTCATATGCCTGATATAACTGCTTCAGAACTTTTAATTCGTGTACGTGATATTGTTCCCGATATTCCTGTTTATGCTATTTCTTCCATACCAATGGAGGATGAAGAATTCTATCAGTCTAAAGGTTTTAATGGTGTATTGTTAAAACCTTTAGATAGCAAATTGTTGGAAAAAACAATTTTAAAGCACATTCCTACAAAAATTTACATGAAGCTATCTGATACGGAAGGTTATGAAGAGGATTCTGAACTTCCAAAAGATAAAGAATGGCTTTATAACATTAAGGAACTTAATGTACGAGATGGAATTAGAGATAATGGTGGGGCTGGTCAATATCTGACATCATTGCTTACATTTATGGATGCCATAAATAAATATGTTAACGGAATAGAAGATGCTTATAAGAATTTAGATATCAAGTTATACACTATTAAAATGCATAGTTTAAGAACCTCCTGTTCAATTGTAGGCGCTAATGATTTGGTGGCAGTTGCAGAGTCTTTGGAGGCTGCAGGAAATCGTAATGATTTAGATTATATAGCAGATAATACAGACAGTTTCCTATCTGAATGTAGAAGTCTATATACCAAGCTTACAAAATTACACTCATTGTAGAGAGGATGAAAGAAGGATGTTAGAATTTTTTATCAAACATCAATTGGATCTGATGCTGGCTCTAAGCAGTATATGCGGAACAATAGCAATTTTTGTTGTTGTAGCTAGAGCTTTGCCATTAAGCAGAAGAATTACGCTGTTGTTTTTGGAACTAAGCGCAATGACTTTGCTTTATTCTGATAGACTTTCATACTTCTACAATGGTGATATATCCCAATTAGGTGTTTTCATGCATCGTCTTGCTATTTTCATGGATTACCTATTTACTGATGTTATTGTATTGGCATTCAATCTATATCTTATTGATTTATATAAGAATGATGGAAAGATGAAGAAGACTCCGCTACGACTGGATTTTTGCACGATATTTATGATTATTGGAATTATACTTTGTATTTTCTGTGGCTTATCAGGAATATATTATACATTTGATTCAAATAATAATTATAGCAGAGGACCGGGATATATTATAAGTTATATTTTCCCATTCTTCGTGCCTTTGATTCAATTGACTGCAATTATAAAATATAAAAGATATTTAGATTGGATAATTAATCTTTCAAATACTCTTTTTATTGTTGTTCCTTTAATCTGCTCAATTGCTCAATTATTTATAGCAGGAACATCAATGACCAATATAGGAATTATTATAACTTGCATATTTATTTACGTAGTAGCTTTATTTAAGCTTAATCGAGAAATGGAGGAGGGCAAGCGTAGCGAGATTGACTTTTTGAAAAAAGAGCAGGAGAGTATGCAACGTCTTTTCTATCAGACATCATCTGCTTTCATGGGGGCTATTGAGGCTAAGGATGTATTTACATTGGGCCATTCTACTCGTGTTGCAAATTATGCAAAAGCTATTGCTAAAACCTGCGGTAAAAGTGACAAAGAATGTGATGAAATATATTATGCTGCACTGTTACATGATATTGGAAAAGTTGGTCTTCCTGAAAGCATCTTAAACAAAAGAAACAATCTAAATGAAGAAGAATTGAAGATTTATAGAAGAGAAACAATTATTGGTGCGGATATATTGTCTAATATCACAGAATATCCTTTCTTAAAGGATGGAGCACATTATCATCATGAAAGATATGATGGAAGTGGATATCCTGACCACTTAAAAGGTGATGAGATTCCAGAGATAGCCAGAATAATTGCTGTTGCAGATTATTATGACAATATGACTTCAAGAAAAAGTGACAGGGATGCGTATCCTCAAGTGATTGTTAGAGAAGAATTTTTAAAAAAATCAGGAACAACATTTGATCCACGTTTTGCAGCTATTATGATTAGTCTTATTGACAGCGATAAGGACTATAAGTTACGTGAAAATGTGGAAGATATAGATAATAAGCCTGATGAATACCTCTCTGTTAATGAATATAGAAGTAATGTTACAAAGGGAATTCTTATTGATGATAAGTTTACAAAAATCGGTTTTGAATGGAGCCTTAATAGCGATTCGCCAACGGGATTTTCGGCACCTTCAATTATTGTTTTTGATGCTTACGATGGAAGAATCCATTCTGATGAGAAGAGTATAAGCGCGTTTGGTTATTTAGAATTTGGGGAGATTTGGTTTAATGGGCACTATAATTCCACTAAGGCTAAGAACATGGAAGTTACAATTTCTCAAAAAAGTGGAAGCATTTCGGAGTTTTACGGTGCTGCCTATGAGATGACTGCAGCTAAATGTGGGGATCATCTAAAGATAAGCATATCAAGTGATTCTGAAGTTATAGATGTTATTATGGCTTTACCTGAGAATTCAAAGTACGCCTATATAGGCATCACAGGTGAATATTGTAATATTAGTAACATTAATATAGAACGTACAGAAGAGATATTTACAGATGATCAGTTCACACGAATTGCTCCAGCCAACAATTACATTTACAGACTTGAAGGAGATTTACCTAATCTTCAGATTGATCGTTTCCGTTCGGCATCGTCTGTTGGTACTCTTATAACGGATGGATTGAATTGTGAATTCCATACAATGAGCCTTCCAATGGCAAATTTCATTTGGAATTGCCCCTTTATAGTCGTGTACTCTTCAGATGATGGCAAGGTTGATGGGGAAAATTATTTGGAATATGCTCTTATTCAAATGAATGGTGAACTAAAGAGTGATTCAACACTTGCTACCAATGATCCTACAGTTAAAAAAACTAGGGAGTTTAAGAATTGGGATACTTGGAAAGAGAAAAATAAAAAGGGAATGGACTGCCATATTTCGTTTAGGATATCTGGCGACACTCTGGAGATGGCCATTGAAAATTCTGATTTTAAAATCAAGAATAAAACTATGTTTCTTCTTATGCCAGAAAAACTATATTTTTCTATTACAGGTGACCAATGTGCCATTACTGACATTAGAATTTATGAATAGAATGATGAGTTAGGTTCTATGCATAACTCTTAGTCAAATTTTTAACAAAAAGTGCAAAAGAGTACTTTACTAAATAAACAAAAAATGAGAAAATATTCTCGATAGCGTGCTTATGTACATAAGCACGTTCCAAATTATGTCATTAATGTAAGTAGCAATTACATTTTAATGGTCATTATATCGAACGAAGAAAGGAGTTCTACAATGATTTACACAAAAGAAGTAGAAAACATGTGTCCTGTAGCAAAGGGCGCAAAGCATGAACCAGCTCCTATCCCTGAGGAGGGAAAATGGGTACACGCTAAGCAGATTTCTGATATTAGCGGTTTCACACACGGTGTCGGCTGGTGTGCTCCACAGCAGGGTGCCTGCAAATTATCTTTAAATGTTAAGAATGGTGTTATTGAGGAAGCACTTGTTGAGACAATTGGTTGCTCAGGTATGACACATTCAGCAGCTATGGCTGCAGAGATTCTTCAGGGAAAGACAATCCTTGAGGCTCTTAATACAGACCTTGTTTGCGATGCTATCAATACAGCTATGAGAGAGCTTTTCCTTCAGATCGTTTACGGACGTACACAGTCTGCATTCTCTGATGACGGACTTGCAGTTGGTGCTGGTCTTGAGGATCTTGGAAAGGGTCTTCGTTCACAGGTTGGTACAATGTACGCAACAAAGGAAAAGGGTGTTCGTTACCTTGAGATGGCTGAAGGCTATGTAACAGGTATCGCACTTGATGCTGATAACGAAGTTATCGGATACCAGTTTGTTTCTCTTGGAAAGATGACAGACTTCATTAAGAAGGGTGATGATCCTAACACAGCATGGGAGAAGGCAAAGGGCCAGTACGGTCGTGTTGACGATGCTGTTAAGATTATCGATCCACGTCAGGAATAATAAAGGAAAGGAGAAACTAAAATGGCTTTATTTGAATCATATGAGAGAAGAATTGATCAGATCAATGCTGTTCTTAATAAGTATGGTATCAGCTCAATCGAAGAAGCTGAGAAGATTACAAAGGACGCTGGTCTTGATGTATACGAGCAGGTAAAGAAGATTCAGCCTATCTGCTTCGAGAACGCTTGCTGGGCTTACACTGTAGGTGCTGCAATCGCTATTAAGAAGAATTGCCGTAAGGCTGCTGATGCAGCTGCTGCAATCGGAGAGGGACTTCAGTCTTTCTGTATTCCAGGTTCTGTTGCTGATCACCGTAAGGTAGGTCTTGGTCATGGTAACCTTGGAAAGATGCTCCTTGAGGAGGAGACAGAGTGCTTCTGCTTCCTCGCAGGTCACGAGTCATTCGCTGCAGCTGAGGGTGCTATCGGTATCGCTGAGAAGGCTAACAAGGTTCGTCAGAAGCCTCTTCGTGTTATCCTTAACGGTCTTGGTAAGGATGCTGCACAGATTATCTCACGTATCAACGGTTTCACATTTGTTGAGACAAAGTACGATTATAAGGAAGCAAAGCTTAACATCGTTTCTGAGAAGGCATACTCAAATGGTCTTCGTGCAACAGTTAAGTGCTACGGCGCTGATGATGTTCAGGAAGGTGTTGCTATCATGCACCATGAGAACGTTGGTGTTTCTATCACAGGTAACTCTACAAACCCTACACGTTTCCAGCATCCAGTAGCTGGTACATACAAGAAGGAGTGCGTAGACCTTGGTAAGAAGTACTTCTCAGTTGCTTCAGGTGGTGGTACAGGACGTACACTTCACCCAGATAACATGGCAGCAGGTCCTGCTTCATACGGTATGACAGATACTCTTGGACGTATGCACTCAGATGCTCAGTTCGCTGGTTCATCTTCAGTTCCTGCACACGTTGAGATGATGGGTCTTATCGGTATGGGTAACAACCCAATGGTTGGTGCTACAGTTGCAGTTGCAGTTTCAGTTGAGGAAGCTGCTACAGCTGGTAAGTTCTAATTATACTTAAATTTTTAAAGAGCTCTCAGGCTTCCTGAGGGCTCTTTTTTATTGCCCTTGTTGACAATTCTGTAACATTTATATGCTATTGTATTGCTATCAATTGATTTATGCATGTAGGAGGTTTTTCTATGAGCAAAAGGTTTTTTAGTTTTTTTGTTTCTTTATTGTTAATCACAGCTCTTTTCGCAGGATGTGGTTCCAAGGAGGAGACTGCAGCAACAGCCGAAGCTCCTGAGGAAGAGACTGGATTGCCATCGGGTGATGTTTCTCTAAGAGTTTGGGGAGCCGATGAAGATGAAGAGCTGGTTAATCAAATAATCAGTGGCTTCATTAAAGAGTATGGTAGTATGGCAAATTTCAATATTACCTTTGAGGCTCATAGTGAATCCAGTGCTAAGGATGAAATACTTGGAGATGTGTTAAATGCTCCAGATGTATTCACTTTTGCTGATGATCAGCTCATGGCTTTAGTTGCTTCTGGTGTCCTTAAAAAAGTTGAAAATGACAGTGAGATTTCAGGTAGAAATTTAGCAGCTGCAAGTGACGCTGCTTCCGTAAATGGAACATTATATGCTTACCCATTGACAGCAGATAATGGATATTTCTTATTTTATAATAAAGCGGTTATAAGTGATGAAGCAGTTCAGTCTATGGATAGTCTTATGGCAGCTGCAGGTGCTGCAGGACAAAAGGTATTTATGGAGATGAATTCTGGTTGGTACATGTATGCGTTTTTTGGAAATACAGACATGGAGATTGGTCTTAATGATGACGGAATTTCTACCTACTGCAATTGGAATGCAAAATACACAAATATAACTGGTAGAGATGTTGCAGAGGCTATGGCTGCAATTGGTAGAAATCCAGCATTTACATGTGAGAGTAATGATGGATTTGTAGGTGGGGCAGCTGATGGCACCTTTGCTGCTGGTGTTAGTGGTATTTGGGATGAAAATGGAATAAAGGAAGCTTGGGGTGATAATTATGCTGCATGCAAGCTTCCTACGTATACTGTGGCAGGACAGCAGGTTCAGATGTCCAACTATGCAGGATATAAGCTTGTAGGCGTTAATTCTTATTCTAAAAATCAGGCTTGGGCAGCGAAATTTGCAGATTGGATGACCAATGAGCAAAATCAGACTTTAAGATTTGAAATGAGAGGACAGGGACCATCTAATACAAATGCTTCAGGCGCAGGTGCTGTTGCAGAATCTAAAGCTATTCAGGCATTACAACAGCAGGCAGAATATTCAAGCTTGCAGAGAGTTGGCGGAACCTATTGGGATCCGGCAGCTAACTTTGGAACGCTTATGAGCCAGGGTAATCCTTCGGGTAAAGATGTTCAGGTTCTTTTAAATGAAATGGTAACAGAAATTACTGGAGAGGAATCCACTGGTGACCTGGTAACAGAAGAAGGTGAAGCTGCTCCAGAAGAAAATAAAGAAGAAGCAACTGAAGATGTTGTAGAAGAAGCTACAGAAGAGACAACAGAAGAAACAACAGAGGAAATTATAGAAGAAACTACAACAGAAAATTCAGAGGAAAATAAGCAATAGGAGGGCGTCAGGATGAGTAAGAAAACAAGTATTAGATTATATATTTTAATCCCAGTCCTTTTATTGGGAATTCTATCTATTTTTTCTAATGTTATGGCACTCTTTAATTTGAGCAAGGTTAATCATACTGCTACAAAAATTGCAGATGAATATATGGTTGCTATTACAGAACTTGATACAATTGGCCAAACAGCAAAGGATATTCATTCACTTGCTCTTTCTCATATTGTTGCTACTGATTTTGAGACAATGACTTCAGTGGTATCAAAGATAGAAGAAGAGGAAGCTGTATTAGATAATGCCATGGTCGAGTATGGAAATCAGTTTGCGGCTGAAGATACAAATTTTGAAACTATGAAAGCTGACTTCCAAAGCTTTAAGGATTCTATAATGATTCTTCTGGCACAGAGTGCTAATCAGAGAACGAAGGATGCATATGCTACTGCAAACGGACAGGTAGCTGAAAGTGCACAGAAACTTAATCAGGATATAGATAATGTCATTGCAGCAATTCACACTGAATCAGATGTTCAAAGACAGGCTTTATCTACCGCAAACATGGTTGCAAGTTTTGCAAGTTTGATAATTGTAATTATAAGTATAATTTCAGTAATTGCGGCTGTTATAGTTGTTGCAAGAAAAATATTGCGCCCTGTTACTAAGGCAGAATCAGAACTCCATGAAATTATTGATGGTATAAATAGTAGAGAAGGTGATTTGACAAGAAGATTAACTATTGAGTCCAACGATGAAATAGGAATGCTTAGTCGTGGTATTAATGAGTTTATAGAACGTCTTCAGGGTATTTTTATCATGATTACTAACAATTCAACAGCCATGGACAAGGTAGTTAATGATGTTATGGGAAGTGTCAAAACATCAAATGACAGTGCTTCGGATTTGTCAGCATTAACAGAAGAGCTTTCTGCTACCATGCAGGAGGTGGCAAATAGTGCTGGCATGATAAATAACAACACAGAGCAGGTAAGAATCGAAGTTGATGAGATGGCGAATAAGAGCCGTGAAATCAACGAATATTCTAAGACTATGAAGGAGCATGCTGATGTTATGGAACAGAATGCTCGAGAGAACATGGATGAAACAAATAAAAAGGTTGATAACATTCTTGCAGCTTTAAATCAGGCTATTACAGATAGCCAAAGTGTAGATCAGGTAAACTCACTTACAGATGATATTATGAGTATCGCAAGCCAGACCAATTTGCTTTCTTTAAATGCTTCAATTGAAGCTGCCAGAGCGGGAGAGGCAGGAAAAGGTTTTGCTGTTGTTGCAGATGAGATTGGTGGTCTTGCAGAAAACAGCCGTCAGACTGCTGCTAATATTCAGGAGATTAACTCTGTAGTAGTTAATGCGGTTCATAACCTCGCAGATAATGCAAATGAGTTGGTAGATTACATGCAGAATTCTATTCTTCCAGAATTTGAACGTTTCGTAGAAGATGGTGAAAAGTATAAGGATAATGCTGATTATATTGAATCGGTTATGGCTGATTTTACTGATATAACAGAAGGATTTAAAGATACATTCACTGAGATAGCAGAATCCATTAGTAGTATTACCTCGGCCATAGAAGATGGTGTTAAGGGCGTTTCTTCTGCAGCCGAAAGCACTCAGAATCTGGTATATGATATGGATAATATTTCTAAACGTATGGACGAGAACCAGAAGATAGCTGGAGAGCTTGAAGAGGAAACAGCTATTTTTACAAAGATTTAGTAATTGATTTCAATTACCTTCCAAAATATTGTTGTAAATGCAGTTATTCTAGCTGCATTTATTATCTATGCAATTGTTTCAAACAATGACATGAATAATGTAAGTTGCAGTTTCAGTTGAGGAAGCTGCTACTGCTGGTAAGTTCTAAATTACATTTTTGGGGAAGCTGAAAGCTTTCACAAAAATGTACTGGAGGGCTCAAATCTCCAAAGGAGATTTCTTTAAATGAGCCCGACTGTCATTGTTATATTGTATTTTAGAGCTCTTGGTTTATCCAAGAGCTCTCAGAGTGTAGACAAAGAGGATGCTGCAAAACCAAGTTTTGCAGCATCCTTTCCTCTTTTCTAAGATTCTATTTTGATTTTTGTGTAAAAAGACCTGTTTTTAGGCTATTTTCAATTCCCATTCTTGCTGTATTTTTGCTAGCTTCTTTAAATTCATACACGCAAAGGTAAGCGCGACTTTCATTACCATGCGCGCCTTACCATACATCTGTGTATATCTGAAACCATGATTCTCTTTAGCTGTCCCAAAGATTCTTTCAATGGTTTCTTTTCTGTGAGAGTATAAATCTTTCATACCTAAGGTCTGTCTTATATCTTCACATGCTTCCATGTATTCTTCCCAGACATGACGAGTTACAATTTTTACATGATTCTTGCTGGCTGTACATTGTCCTAAGAACTCACACTTCTCACATATGTGACCACAGCTTTTGTATTCCTTA
>NZ_FNDP01000016.1 GCF_900100545.1 Pseudobutyrivibrio sp. 49 | reverse complement strand
TTATGGATTTCGCAATCATCATAATTAATGCAATTGCGACAGCTCGTTGCGACATCTGTAGCTTCAATTATTTCTGAATGAAGCTTAACTTCTTTAGCGATTGTGGTTGGGTCTTTTCCAAGTGCTGAACCAATGCTTTTAAATGTAGAACCGCATGTGATTTCTTGTTCAATATAAGTTCTGTCAGTAAGAGTTAAATGACGTTGTCTTTTCTTTTTGTTTGCCATAATTAATTCTCCCTGGCAGACAGATAACCACTTACAATCATGAATAATAAAAAATGCTTGTGCAAGACTAAATTCCAGTTTGAGAGAAAAAAAGCCCATAAAACCGGAATTTAAAATTTCACTTAAGGTTTTTAAAAATTTCACTTAAGGAAGGGTTGACAATATATAATTGAGGTGTTATGGTTAATTACACAAGTAATTAACCGATGGACTAAAGGAGGTGAAAATGTGATACAAAATCTTGGGGAAGATAAATCAATTTACCTTCAAATCAGTGAGATGATTGAGGATGAAATTTTAAGGGATATTTTAAGAGAAGAAGAGCAGGTACCTAGCACTACAGAGCTCTCGAAATTTTATAAGATTAATCCAGCTACAGCAGCTAAGGGAATTAATTTATTGGTAGACAAAGGCATTATATACAAGAAGAGAGGTATAGGTATGTTTGTGTGTGAAGGGGCAAAATCAAAAATACAAGAGACTAGAAAAACAAGCTTTTATGAGAACTATGTTAAGAAAATCATCAGCGAGGCAAAGCTTATTGGAATCGACAAGGCAGAGCTTAAGAAGATGATTGATGACACTAAGGAGCTTTAGAATAAAAGGAGAAAACATATGGGAACATTATCAGGTAAAAATATAGTAAAGAAATATGGAAAGGATACAGTTCTTAAGAATGTAAATATTGATATTGAGACTGGAAAGATATATGGCTTGATTGGAAGAAACGGAGCAGGTAAGACTACACTTCTTTCAATTCTTACAGCTCAGAACCCTGCCACAGAGGGGACAGTTACATTAGATGGTCAGCCAGTATGGGAAAACGAGGAAGCACTGTCACACATTTGTTACTCTAGAGAGATTCCTCAGGTTACCATGTTTGGTCCAAACAGTATGAAGGTAAAGGACTATTTAAAGACTGCAAAGGTTTTCTATAAATATTGGGATGAGGCTTATGCAAAGGAGCTTGTGGCACTATTCAATCTCAACCCTAAGAAGAGAGTAAGCAAACTTTCAAAAGGTATGCTTTCATCTTTGACAATCATAATCGCCCTTGCCAGCAAGGCTGATATAACAATCCTGGATGAGCCAGTAGCAGGTCTTGATGTTGTTGCAAGAGAGCAGTTTTATAAGCTTGTGATTGATGAGTACGCACAGACTGGTCGTACATTTATCATTAGTACCCATATCATTGAAGAGGCAGCTTCATTATTTGAAAAAGTTATCATCATTGACGATGGACAGATTGTTCTTCAGGAAAACACAGAAGAGCTTCTTTCAAGAGCATACAGAGTTAGTGGAGAGGACACATTGGTAGACAAGGCTACAGACGGATTTAAGGTATATCATCCAGAGAGCATTGGAAGAAACAAGGTTGTTACTGTGTTGGCAGATGAGCCAGTTGCTGATTTTGGAGATGATGTTCAGGTTGAGCCTGTTGCACTTCAGAATCTTTTTTATGCTATGTGCGTAGATGACAGAAAGGGGGCATAAATCATGAAGAGCTTAGCACGAAGATCTGCCGAACATTATTTTATACAGGGTATTAAAATTTTTGGACTTGTTATGGGCCTTCAAGTGATTCTTGCATTTGAGTTCTTTTTAATGGGCGCAGAGATGACGGACATGTTGGGATATATCGTTCAGAATGTTGTGGCATTTACCGGTATGTTTATGATTTTGTTCAACACAATATATGCCATTTATGGACCAAATTGGCTTGATAGTGTGGTCCTTTCCATGGGAGCCAGAAGGAAGGATGTATTCTGGGGACAAATCATTCAGCAGCTTACGTTTATAACAGGTTGTGTAATTGTTAGTCTGGCAATATGTTTTATTTTTGATCGTAAGATGCTTGTAGGTTTTACATTTCTTGCAGCTGCTGCTTCAATCTTAGCTGGAGTAATTGGAACAGTTATAGGATATAAGATAAAGAAATTCGGTAAGATAGTAATGATGATTATTATTATGATAATGGCATGTCTTGGTGGTGTTGTTGGTGCAATGGCAGCGGTAGGAAAACAGATTCATATTAGTGCATTAAACAATGGTTTATCACTTACAGTAATTGGTGTGGGAACAATTATAGTATTCATTCTACTGGAGTTATGGGCTTATAAGCTTAATAGCAAATGTATGGTGAATTAGACTGGAGGAATTATGAATAGAAACATTAGGGCAATAGCTCAAATAAAGAAGTATTCAGAATTAATCAACCTGTTGGTTATAGTTTTTTCCATTGTGCTTATGCTGGTTATATACTTTATAGTTTCTCAGTCTGACCCAATGGAACCAGAGGATTTTAGAGAAATGCTTTTGTTTGGAGTTGGTGGAGCATATTTAGGAACAAACGGATTTTTGAAGATTTTCTACATTGCAGATGAAGTGCCAAAGGGCCTGAGTTTTGGAATGACAAGAAAAAAACTTTTTATCGGATTAAGAGTTGCAGATTTTTTGGAACTGTTAGTTGTGGTAATATTGGCTCTTATACTTGTTACAGAGGCTGATGCAAATGTGATTTTGAAGGTGGCAGCATTCCTTTACGGTTTATTCATGTGGATTGAAGGCTTGGCAGGAAATAATGTTATTCGTTACGGTAAAAATGTTTTCTGGATTTATTACATCGTTTTCATGGTTGCTTGTATTGGTTTGCCAAGACTTACACATGTTTTCCCAGAGAGTGCAACTCCATTTGTGATGATATTTGATTTCTTCACAAATTCATTTTTTAATCAGGGAGTGGTATGGGTAGCATTAGCAGCATTTATATTAGCAGGAATGATTGTTAACTGGATTACTTTTAGGAAATTAGCAGTAAACTACATAGTATAAACAGGAGGCCGCAAGGCCTCCTAATTTGTTTTAGTGTGTAATATTGATTATAATGTATACATTAGTAGATTTTTTCAGGGAGGTAATGTAAACAATGGGATTAATTCAAGCATTTAAGGGGTCAGTATCAGCGGAGCTGGCTAACCAGTGGAAAGAATTCTTCGTTTGCGATTCTATGTCAAACGATATTCTTTTAAAAAGAGCAACACACAAGATTTCCGGAAAGAGTAGCAACACAAAGGGTGAACAGGACGTTATCACTAAGGATTCAGTGGTAATTGTTAACGAGGGTCAGTGTGCTCTTTTAGTAGACAGTGGAAAGATTATCGATGTAGCTGCTGAGGCAGGTGCATACTCTTGGGAAGAGAATGGCTCTGCATCTATCTTTGCTGGTAATTTTGCAGAGGTATTCAAGGAGTTTGGACGTCGTTTCACTTTTGGCGGAGAGAAGCCAGTTCAGCAGAGAGTATAC
This sequence comes from Pseudobutyrivibrio sp. 49, assembly GCF_900100545.1. Taxonomy (GTDB): domain Bacteria; phylum Bacillota; class Clostridia; order Lachnospirales; family Lachnospiraceae; genus Pseudobutyrivibrio. Next base: position 65,182 of record NZ_FNDP01000016.1, on the reverse strand, counting down.
TTCGTAAATACGAAGGATATTACAGGTCTTAAGTTTGGTACTCCTTCTCCAATTCCATTTAGAGTATTAGATGCCAATATCGGTCTTGATATGGATACAACCTTAAAGTGCAACGGAAACTACAGCCTTCAGGTTTCAGATCCAACCGCACTTTATACAAACCTTGCTGGAAATGTTAAGGATGAGTACACAATCGACGATATTCAGGAGCAGCTTCGCGCTACTTTCGTACAGGGATTACAGCCAGCACTTGGAAAGCTTTCAGGAATGGGAATCAGACCATCAGCTATTCCAGGGTATACAAAAGAAATCTCTGACGCTATGGGTGAGGAGCTTAATCACGACTGGACAGAGAAGTATGGTTTGAGCCTTACATCAGTTCAGATTCTTTCTACAATCATTCCAGATGAGGATGCAGCTACACTTAAAGAGCTTCAGAAGACTGGAGCTTTCCGCAATCAGGCTATGGCTGGAGCCACACTTGTTCAGGCTCAGGCAGCAGCTATGGAAGCAGCAGCAAACAATGCAAATGGTGCAGCTATGGGCTTCTATGGATTAAATATGGCAGCTCAGGTTGGTGGAGCAAATGCAGCAGAGTTATTAAATGCAGGCGCAGCTCAGCAGCAGGGTATGCCAGCAGGTCAGCCTATGCAGCAGGGCCAGCCACAGGCAGGTAGATGGTTCTGCCCAAATTGTGGTAATGAGAACTACGGCAACTTCTGCGTAAATTGCGGCACTAAGAGACCTTAAGGGTTTGGAGAGTAATAAATGGCAACAATGTTTCCATGCCCTAGTTGTGGAGGGCAGCTTAGATTTTCTGCGGAAGATCAAAAATTGAAATGTAGATCCTGTGGGTCACTTACAGATGTAGATAGTTATACACCAGATGATAAGATTGGCATGGACACTATAAATACAAACATTTATCAGTGTCCTAGCTGTGGTGGAGAAATCCAGCTAATTGATAACGATGGAATGGAGTTCTGCCCATATTGTGGTAATCAGGCCACAATGCAGGAAAAGTTTTCTATAGAGGGAGCTCCAAAATATATCTTACCTTTCCAGCTTAATAAGGAGAAAGCCAGAGACAAATACAGAAGTCTTACAGGGCATCTTCACTTTACTCCAGAGGGGTTGGAGGATAAGGAAAATATCGAGAAGCTGGTAGGAATGTATGTGCCTTACTATCTTTATGACTACAGTATTAATGATGAGATAGAGTATAAGGGGACGACTACACATTCTACAGCAGATTACTATATTACAGATTATGCTACTGTCGATGTGTCGGTAAAGGTTGACAGCCTGAAGGTTCCTTTTGATGCATCCCAGACTTTGGACGATAGCATTGCGGCAAAGCTTGAACCATTCCCTATGGATAAGGTGAGAAGCTTTAATCCAGGATATTTGGCAGGCTTTTTTGTGGAGAATTCCACTGTTGATAAGGATGTTTATAAATCAGATTCCTTAGATAAGGCAGTAGATTATCTTTGTGGTGAGGTGGCTAAGGGCAGTCATGGGTACAGCCCAGAACCATCTGCCAGATATGAAATCGAAACCAAGCTTACAAATGATTTGAAGTACGATGATGTACAGGGCGCTTACATGCCTATGTTCTTCATGACTACCAAGTATAATGACAGAGTAGCATACTCAATTATTAACGGAGCAAACGGTGTATCCTACATCGATATGCCCATTGATAAGAGAAAGATGTACTCATTTGCAGGAAAGGTTTCAGCAGGCATATTTGTAGTACTTCTTTTGGCCAGCTTTATTTTGAATTTTAGTTTTAATGTTAAAAGCCTATGCTCATTTAGTGCATTGGTATCTGCATTAATAGCCTTGGTAGGAGCAATTTTGGCTGAGTGTACCTATAGTTCAGACCAGCATCTTAATGACAAGGGCTACTTCCAAAATGCAGAAAACGTAAAGGCTAAAAAGATTAAGAAACCTAAAAAGACATCTTCATCGTTAAACGTAGCGATGCTCACAAGTTTGATTACAGTAATTGCATTAGTGATTTTTGCTGTATCGATGCAGATGACAGGTGCATTACTTGGAATCCTACCTTATATCTTTTATCCTGCAAGTGTGGTAATGGTTATTGCGGCACTTATTAAGGTGAAAAAGGGTGATAAGAATGTAATGCTCCTTGGAATTTTAGCATGGGCCTTTTCCATAGCGGTAAGGCTTATCAATTTACCAAATGATATTTTTTATTATGCAGCTTTGATTGTGGCATTTGTGGTAATTCTATTTTCTATAAATGCCATTGTGAACGAATATAATCGATTCGCAACTCATCCTGCACCTCAATTCCTTAAGAAGGGAGGTAGGTTAGAAAATGCGAGAGATTAAAAGATTTGTTCTTGGATTAATGGCTGCAGCATTGCTGTTTACACCAGTTGATGTTCATGCTGCAGCATCGAATATTTACATTGCAGATGATGCAGATATTCTTTCTGATGAAGATGAGTCTGAGGTATTAGAATATCTTGAGACTTTGAATAGCAATACAAAATATGTGGTAGCTACAACAAGTGAGAGTAGCATGGATACTACTGATGAGAAGCTGTTTGATTACTATACTTCACAGTATTCCAATTATGATGATGGAGTAGCATTTATCATTGATATGGATGAGCGCGTGATATGGATGTCTGGCTATGGTAAATACCAGAGAAGCATATCAAGTGCAGACGCCACAGATATTACGGATAATATATATCGCTATGCGTCTAAGGGCGACTATAAAACCTGTATCCTTAAGGCTTTCAATCAGGCGGATACACTTACAAATAAAGGTTTTATTTTAAGACCTATGAGAATTATCGTAGCCTTTCTGCTTGCCATAATAATTGGATTCCTGTTCAGTTTCTTTATGGCTATGTCGGAGCGTTCGAAAGTAAAAATGGACAGCAAGGGCTCAGAAATTCTTTTGGCTGGTGCAGCAATTGCGGGCACAGCGGCAATATACGATACACGCAGAGTGAGACGCTCTCAAAATAGTAGTTCGGGAGGTCATTCTGGCGGAGGATTTTCCGGAGGAGGCGGAGGCTACTCAGGAGGTGGCGGCCATTCCGGTGGTGGACACAGCTTCTAATGGATTGTTTATAAAATAAAAGGAGGCAATGATGACAAAGAAAAATGGACGGGTGGAGTTTTTACGTTTTATTTTTGCTTTGGCAATATTGTTCTTTCACATTCACAAAAGATTTGCCGAAGGCGGAATGATTGAGCTAGGAAATACTGGTTTCAATTTTTTCGCCAGAGGCTATATAGGAGTAGAGTTTTTCTTTTTGGTATCAGGCTACCTGCTTGCTGCTAGTGCCTATGCCAAAAGAGAGAAATCTACTGAGCAAATAGGTACAGAAACTGCTCTGATGATGAAGAAGAAGTTTTGGAATGTATTCCCATATCATCTATTTGCAACGGTACTTACAATTATCGTAAATGCGTATTATTTGGAGCATACAGCTCTTGATAGATATCATTACGTTGTAGATTCTTGGGCTTCGATTTTCTTCCTTCAGGTATTTGGTTTCGATAGCACATGGGTAAATAAGCTTACCTGGTACCTGGATGTTTGGTTCATGGTTACCTTCATCTTCTACCCATTGCTTAGAAAATATTACGACGTATTTGTTAAGATTGTTTGCCCACTTCTTGCACTGTTTATCCTGGGCTACATGGCTCACGAGTATGATGGAATTGCAGGAGTGGATGCCTGGACTGGTATGTTCTACAAATGCTTCTTAAGAGGTCTTTCTGAAATGGCACTAGGCTGCAGCACCTACAGTCTTACCAGACAGTTTAATCGATATGATTTTTCTAAGGCGGGAAAGCGCTTACTTGGTGCTTTAGAGATTATTTGTTATTTGATTGTATTTAGATATGCGTGCACAGAGATGGATGTAAATTATAGCTATCCTGTAGTTTTTGTTATGTGGGTTGCTGTAATTCTTTCATTTTCAGATATAAATCCTTGCCACGAGTTTTTTGATAAGCCAATCTTTTCATGGATGGGCAAGGTCAGTCTTATGATTTATTTGAATCAGTTTTATGCCATCCGATTGGTGCAGGAATTACTTTCAGATGCAAGCTTCCCAGTAAAGGCTGTAGCCTGCACAGTGGTTACTTTTATTGGAGCTTTTGCATGCGACAAAATTGTGGGATGGTTTTATAAGAATAAACCTTTTAGCAGGTTAATTTTCAATTCACGGGGAGAGTAAATTGGTTTTTAGCTCACTTATATTTTGCACAATCTTCCTTCCACTTTGTCTCTTGGTTTACTACGGGGTTCCAAGAGTGATAGGTGGAGGGCAGGAGCGCAAAATCATTTTATCTAACTACATATTGCTGTGCTTCAGTTTGATTTTCTATGCCTTCGGTGGCGTGAAATATCTGCTGCTTATTGCTGCGGTTATTTTGATAAACTGGTGCGCAGGCTTTCTTGTGGCACAGGACCGACATGGTAATGGTGTAAGAAAAGTAGGACTTTTATGCGCTATTGTTTGTGACATGGGAATGTTGTTCTTCTTTAAATATTTCAACCTTTTCATTGCGACAATTGAAAATCTGTTTTTCGGTGGGGAGCTTACGGGAGCAGAACGTGCCACAGGTATTTTTTCTGGTGTTGGTACAGGTGCCCTGGGGATAGACCAGATTGTCCTACCTGTAGGAATATCATTTTTCACATTCCAAGCCTTATCCTATGTTATAGATGTTTATAACAATAAGGCTGAGATTCAGGAGAATCTATTATTCTTTGCTCTTTATATTGCCTGTTTTCCACAGTTGATTGCAGGTCCAATTGTTCATTACAAAGACATTGCCGGTCAGCTGACAGACCGCGCTGTGGGGTCTTATGAGTTTGCGGAAGGAATAAAGAGATTCTGTTTTGGACTTAGCAAAAAAGTACTTATCGCAAATACGATAGCGACTGTAGCTGATAAGGTATGGCAATCTGATATTTCAACGTTGGATGCAACAGTGGCATGGCTTGGTGCTATCTGCTATACTTTCCAGATTTACTTTGATTTCAGCGGGTATTCCGATATGGCAATCGGACTTGGAAAGATGTTTGGATTTGATTTCAAAGAGAACTTTGACCATCCTTATCGAGCAGAATCCATCAGAGATTTTTGGAGACGCTGGCATATTTCTCTTTCCACCTGGTTTAGAGATTATGTATACATTCCACTTGGAGGAAGCAGATGCTCTATGGCAAAAACCTGTTGGAATATCTTTGTAGTATTCTTACTTACTGGAATCTGGCATGGTGCCAACTGGACATTCTTTGTATGGGGAGTTGTATACGGTATTCTGTTGATTTTTGAAAGGTTATGGTTTGGAAAGATTCTGGAGAAAAATCCAGTTAAGTTTTTGAACAGGATATTAATATTTATTGTGGTAACGCTTCTTTGGGTTGTGTTCCGTGCGAACACAATCATGGATGCAGGAATCTTTATTTCAAGAATGTTTATTGGCGGCTTTAAGCCAATAAATCTTCTAAATGAGCTTTCAGGAATGAGCGTGATTGCCTTTATATGTGCATGTCTCTTTGGAGGCTTTGTACAGGCTCACATGAGTATTAAGGCAGTTAAGGGCAACGCCTTTGTATGTCTAGGGTTGCTGCTTCTTAGCCTTTTGTTCCTTGTGAACGGTACTTATAATCCATTTATTTATTATCAATTTTAAGCTTTCCATTGAGGTGTTATGAAATTAACTAATCTAAAGAACAAAATTTTCATATTGGTATTTCTTGCACTCCTTGTGTTGCCATGGGTGGGAGGCGGTATGTTGCGCCTATTTTCAGAAGAAAGCTACAATGCACTTTCTGTAGTTGAAACTGAGAAGCGTCAGATGCAGGAAATTGAGTGGAGTAATCTGATCAATACTGGAGAGAGCTTAAGTGGATTTATAGATGACAGGATTCCGTTTAGATATACACTGATTTCAGCATACAAATCTATTAACAATGTTATCGATGGACAGTATCAGAAGGTGGCCACAGCAGTGGGCCAAATGCTTTATAGTGCCGGTGCTGAAAAGAAGGATAAAATTGTGGAGCGTGGTCAGACTAACAAGCCAATTGTACCTGGAGAAGAGGTGCAGGTGGCCACTGAGGATATTATTGATGACGATGCCTTTTACCCACTTAGAGTTAATCAGGATGTAATCGTGGGAAGATTTGGCTGGCTGTTTTTGTATGGAGAAAATGAATATGAGTGCTATGTAGGTTCCAACATCCTTAGTGAGGATGAGATGCAGCACTACGTAAATCTTGTAAATCAGCTTCAGTCAATATGTGCGGCTCGCGGAAAGGAGCTTTATGTTCTCATAGCACCTAACAAGTCTTCTGTATATCCAAAGTACATGCCTACGGTGGAAAAGGTGGATGATTGGAGACGTATTTCCCGTCTCTATGAGAAAATGCAAAATGAAGCGAAGGCTCCATTTATATATCCGATTATAGAGGAGTTGGAGGCATCTGGTACTTATCAGGTGTATTACAAATACGACAGTCACTGGAATCACCTTGGTGGCTTATATGGTACAAATGCGTTGTATGCAGCTATGGGAGTTGAGCAGACAGATCCTGCTTCGTGGATTGTAGGAACACAGGATGCGGATAAGTACGAGCTCTATACCTATATGGGAATTCCTGATTCCATGGTTACTCACGACGATGCAGAGTATACAGTGGATTATCGACCTGATGTAACTGTAAATGGTCTCAATGTGGAAAAAATGATTTGTCGCACCACCAGTAATGGGGCAAATGAAAAGAAGCTGTGCCTCATCGGCGACAGCTTCCGTGTAAACATGATGCCATATATATCTAAAGATTTTACCAACTGCACCTTCGTTCATCGTGACTATATGAAGGAAGTATCCAGCGATATCAAGAACGCTGATATCATCGTAATCGAGGCTGTAGAGCGCTACGATTATGAAGGCTTTAAGACTATACAGAAGGTAATTAATTTATTTAGCAATTAATGTCTCTTATATGCAGGCATAAGCTGTAGTTTGTGAAGGTTTGCAACGTGCTTTCTATCGATGGAAGCCTTTACATCTGCAGGGATGTCTGCATTTTCATTTGAAATATATTCATCAAGCTGAGCATATTTGAAACCAAGCTTATCCTCATCTGACATTCCAGAAAGACCGTCAGATGGAACCTTGTGAACAAGCTGCTCTGGCAATCCAAGATATTCTCCAATCTGAAGAACCTCAGTAACTGTGAAATCCTGAAGAAGCGAAACATCACCAGCTGCATCGCCGTATTTTGTAGAGTAACCTACGTAGTCCTCAGAGGCATTGCATGTGTTAACCACAAAAGTAGTAACAGGCTGTCCCTGAGCTACTGCGTAAAGGGTAGACATACGAAGACGTGGCGCAAGGTTGATTTTAAGATCCTTAGTAACTTCAAACTTCTCTGCCTTTTCAAATGTAGTAATAGCTGCATTGTAATAATCTGTGATAGGAACGATTTCATTTGGAATCTTAAGGAAATCTACAAGAAGCTTTGCATCATCAAGGTCGCTCATTTCGCCGTTTGGCATAATGATTCCAAGAACTCGCTCAGCACCAAGTGCTTCTTTTAAAACTGCAGCTGTAACAGAAGAATCCTTTCCTCCTGAGATACCGAGTACAGCGCGGCTGTTTTCTCCAAATTTGTTGAACCATTCTATGGTGTACTCAATTAATTGTTTTGTCTGTTTTTCAACATCAAATTCTCTCATAAAAAATGCCTTTCATATAACTTTATTTATATTTGCGATAATATCTCTCGCTAACAAACCTTTTATACCAGTTTCTTCTGTGGCAATAGTTCCTGCACTACCATGAATATATGCTCCTGCGGTAGCAGCATCTTCAGCTGTCATTCTCTGGCCAAGCAACGCTCCAATAATACCTGCAAGTACATCTCCACTTCCTGGAGTGGCAAGACCTTCATTACCACTGTTGCAATAGAATATCGTATTTACGGTAGCAATAACTGTGGTGTGATTTTTAAGAACAACAACACAGTTGTGCTTTGCAGCAAATTCTTTTGCCACATTTTCAATATCATAATTTATCTCATTTACAGGTGTATTGCAAAGTCGCTCCATCTCCTTTAAATGAGGCGTAAGGATTACAGGAACTCTGCCAGTCAGTTCATCAAGCAGTTTTAAATCCTTTGCCAACAGATTAACGCCATCAGCATCAACAACTACAGGCACCTTTGCATGCTCACATACCGTCTTGATAATCTGTGCGGACACATCAGAGGTGCCCAGTCCTGGACCAATAACAATAGCATCAGCCCATGCAATTTGCTCCATCACTTCGACATCATTAAAAGAGGTGTACCCCTTATACATTGTTTCAGGTAAATTCTGTTGAATGGATTCTATATTATTCTGATGAGTATAAATCTTTACAAGACCAGAGCCCGTCACAAGTGCGGCATTGGCAGCCAGATAGCAGGCTCCATAAATGCTTTCGCTACCAGCGATTACAAGGATTTTTCCGCAGGTACCTTTATTGGCGGTAGGTTCACGTTTTGGAATCGATGAAAGAATCTCATCATCGAGTAATTGAGCCACGGAATTATCCTTGCAATAAATTCCCACATCAGCCACATAAATACTTCCAGCAGCCACCTTACAATCTCCCAGAACCAATCCCTTTTTCATATAGGCAAAGGTCACGGTAATATCAGCTCTAACACCTACAGCTCCTAACAGTTTTCCACTGTCAGTATCATAACCGGATGGGATATCCACAGCTACAACAGGCTTTCCGCTTTGGTTAATATATTCAGCCGCAACTGCGTAATCTTCTTCTAATCCGCGAGTCAGACCTATGCCAAAAAGAGAATCTATCAGCATATCGCAGTCCGCAAATAATCTGGAAAACTCTTTAACACTTATATCATCTATATTCCATGGATAAATTATTTCCACACCATAGTTTCCAGCTATCTCCAGCTCCTGTCTTAGCTGAGGTGAGAATTTCTTTGAATCACCAAGGACGATAGCTTTAACAGAATCCCCCTTTGCGTGAAGGATACGCGCGATTGCTATGCCGTCACCACCGTTGTTACCTGGACCTGCAAATATTCCAAAATTAAGTTTGTCAGAATATGAATGACGAATCCTGTTGCAAACTGCAAGGGCAGCACGCTCCATCAAAACCAGGGAAGGCATACCCATTTGTTCAATTGTTTTTGAATCCCACTCTTTCATCTGTGCCGCTGATAAAATTGGTTTCATAATTCCCCTAAATGACTAATCTGCCTATTAGTGTTATAATCCTTTTATTAACGTCAATTATAAATTAAATAGATTTTTTTTGATAGGAGAATTATTTTGAAGAAGAAGATAGTAATTGCTCTGTGGATATCATTATTTGCATTAATTGTTGTCTTTGGCTGCCTTGTTGTATATGAGAATAAACTTGAGACAGCTGAGAGAGAACGTATAGAACAAGAGAAGGAAGAGCAGCGTTTGGCAGAGGAAGAAGCTGCAAGGCTCGAGGCAGAAAAAGAAGAAGACAAGGATTCTTCTGAGAAAAAAGATAAATATACCTTCAAGGATTTTGAAGCCACCTATTATGCACAGTCAAAAGCTACTGTACGTCAGGAACCTTACGATGCCGCTGAAATCATAGGTACTCTTTCCTTGGATTCACGAGTTGCTATTGTTGCAAAGTGCAATGAAACAGATTACTACAAAATTAAGGTAAATGGCGATTACGGATATATATCTTTTGAGGATGTATCGGAGGAATACTTACCAATTCCTCTTCCTATTTCCACCTCAAAGTCAGTACCATCAGCTACAAAGGATATTTTATTCATCGGCAATTCCATCACTCTTTATCCAGCTACAAAAGATTGGTGGGGCTCAGGATGGGGCTGTGGTGCCACAGCGGCTGAGAATGACTATGTACATCTGACAGTTGCTGCAAAGGGTTATAGCTCATATGATTACATGTCACTTCGTTCCTGGGAATTCTCAAGTACTAGAAATTATGAAGTAGATGATTTAGACCCATACATTACCAAATACCAGTATGGAACAATCGTTATCGAGCTTGGTGAAAATGTAAAAGGTCATGAGGATCACTTCAAAGAAGATCTTACAGATATGATTACATACATCAAGACCTACAATCCTAATGCAAGGATTGTAATGCTTGATAATTTCTGGCCATATAAGAGCATAATAAGCACAAAGAAGGAAGTAGCTTCTGCGCAGGGCATTACCTATGTAAGCCTTTCTGATATTCAGGGTGTGCAGGATTACATGCTTCAGGCTGGTGATCAGTACACCACACCAGATGGTACCGTATATACGATAGGGTCATTCTTGGCGGGGCACCCAAATGATGCAGGCTTTGCAGCTATTGCACAGCATCTTATTGGGGCACTTTAACGACCAAATATTTCTACAACAAGGTTCAGCTTTCCTTTTCGAGAGAGCCCTCCTTCTTCAACGAGGTTGAACTTTCCGAAGCCTCGCACGGAGACAGAGTCCCCGGCGGAAAGAAGTTTGTCATTGTTTTCTACAATGTGGCCGTTTACGGAAACCTTCTTTTCAGTGAAGTAGGGAATGGTATCCTTGCGACTGAGATTGTAGACCTTGGCAATGACTGCATCAGCACGAGGGGAAGCAACCTGGATAGTGGCCTCCTTTAGTGCGGCACGCTTGTAGGATTCTGGAAGCTCAGAGATGGAGCATTTCACAGAATTACGTCCTACAGATACAAAATTTTCAAGAAGATAATCGGCGGTAGATTCGTCGGCATAGATGTAAGCGTCCATGCCATCCACGAAGATATCGCCGAATTTTTTTCTATCGATACCAAGACTCATAAGGGAACCCAAGTAATCTCTGTGGGTATATTCTTTGGCAAACTTCTTTGCAAGAGGCTCTACTTTGATGCATTTGATAGGAAATTCTACCTCATAGCCAAAGGCAGATTCACTTCCGAAGCGAACCATTTTTCTCTCGCAGTTTTCATAGCCGCCAAATAAATCGTAGGAGATAGGTGCAAAGCCCTTGTCTCTGGCTGCCTGATACATAACCTCCTGCTGACTCAGACTAAGAAAGTCGCTAAAAGTATATATATTGTTTTGATAAGCTCTGTTAGAAAGCTCAATTAATCTTTTATATAAAAGCTGCTCGTCGTCGTTCATAATAAATCCTTTCTATGAGTTCCCATTATACGTGAAATATTGTAAAATAGCACCTAGTTGATATTAGAAAGTAAGGTTAGTTTTATGAGCAAAATTACTACAGACGGTATCATTTTTGATATGGATGGCACTATCTGGGACAACATTCCAGTTTTCGCAGGAAGCTGGACAAGAGCCGCAAAGGAAATGGGATATGATGTTGAGTTCACTCCAGAGATGCTGATGGGCTTATTTGGTAAGACAATGACTGACATTGCAGATGCCAGCATTCCAGATCCAGACCCAGCAAAGAGATATAAGACCTTGGAGCTTTGCGAGGAGTATGAGATGGCAGACTTGGCAGTCAGCGATATGGATACTACTTATCCAGGGCTTGAGGATGTTCTGGAGGATCTTAGCAAGCGAACAAAGCTTTATATTGTCAGCAACTGTCAGGCTGGTTATATCGAGACCTATCTGGAGCGTACCGGTCATGGAAAATATTTTACTGATTTCATTTGCTATGGTGACAATGGCCTTGGAAAGGCAGATAATATAAAAGGACTTGTTGCAAAGAATAATATCAAGCATCCTGTATATTTAGGTGACATTCAGGGGGATAAGGATGCATGCGACAAGGCAGGAGTTGATTTCATCTGGGCAGCTTATGGCTATGGAGCTTCAATCGACAGCTACGTGGCAAAGATTGATGATATAAGTGAGCTCAAGGAAATAATAGAGTAATAGAAATGGAGAAGGTGTTATGAGTTACAATGTAGACAAAATTTTTGAGGATGTAGTGTACCTTAGCAAGGTTCACAATAAGGCCGGCTATGAATCAAACACAAATCGATTCAAGGAAGAGCGATATGATGAGCTTTCTGATTTGGTAAAGGCTGACGATGTTGCAGCTGAGGCTCAGAAATTTTGTGAGGATGTTTTTATGTCTTACAAAAAATTTGGCAAGGTTCGAGGCGCAGATCAGATGAATCTTAATTACTTTATGATTTATTATGTGTTTCCAACAATCCTCTGCGAGGAGCAGGATGGAAAAGCTATCTGCGATACACTTAGAGATACCTGGAACGACTATTTCAAAAGCAATATAAATTACACAGATTACAATACTTTATATGAGGGCTTCCAGACTAAGATTTTTGGAATCCCAATCGGAAAGAACTAACAATGAAAAAGATACTTATGATTGGTACCGGAGGTACCATTGCTTCAAAACAGACAGATGCAGGACTTACACCAGGACTTACGGCGGAGGACATTTTAGCTTATATCCCAGCGGTGAAAAAAGTTTGCCAGGTGGAGACTATTCAGGTAATGAATATAGATAGCTCCAACATGACACCTGTACTTTGGAAAGATATCGTAAATGCGATAGAAGAAAATTACGCTAATTATGATGGATTTGTTGTGTGTCACGGAACAGATACTCTTGCCTATACAGCAGCGGCACTCAGCTACATGATTCAGAATTCTGCAAAGCCTATTGTGGTGACAGGCTCACAGAAGCCTATCAGCAAGGATGTTACTGATGCCAAGACAAATCTTTTAGATTCATTTATCTACGCATCGGATAATGATTCCCAGAATGTCAGCATTGTATTTGATGGCAAGGTAATCTGCGGTACAAGAGCTAAAAAGGAAAGAGCAAAAAGCTACAATGCTTTTTCCAGCATTAATTTCCCATACCTTGCAGTTATTCAGGATGGAATTATTATCAGATATATCCCTGAGGTACCAGTTAGAGGCATACCAAGCTTTTACTACGATATGTCAGATAAGGTTACCTTGCTTAAGCTCTATCCAGGCATGAAGCCAGAAGTGCTCAGCTATCTTTTTGAGAACTACGACATTGTGGTTATTGAGAGCTTCGGTGTAGGCGGAATGCCAGAGACACTTATGGAGACCTTCTACGAGGAAATGGAAAAGTGGAAGGGTACAGACAAGCTTGCTGTTATGACTACTCAGGTTGCCAATGAGGGCAGCAATATGACTATCTATGAGGTTGGCCGTCAGGTAAAGCAGGATTTCCATATGATTGAGTCCTACGATATGACACTGGAGGCTACCATGACAAAGCTCATGTGGCTTCGTAGCATGAATTACAGTAATAAGCGTCTCAGAGAAGCATTTTATACAGAAATCAACAGAGATATTCTTTTCAGAAAGAATTAGAGCACAGGGGCTTTTTGCTGAGAGGCAGAAGCCCTGAATTTATATAGGAGAAGATCGGATGAAAACAATAGCTTTATACGACGACGATTCTTTTGCAACTGAATTTACTGCAGAGGTGGTTTCCTGTGAGGAAGCTGAGAATGGTTATAAGATTGTTTTGGATCAGACTTTGTTTTTCCCAGAACAGGGGGGCCAGACAAGCGATATAGGTATCCTTGGCCAGGTAAGTGTAACTGATGTTCAAATAGAGGATGATGTAATTTATCACTTGTGCGATAAGCCTATTGAAGTAGGTCAAAAGGTAGTTGGAACCATAGATTGGGCACATCGTTTTGGAAATATGCAGCAGCATACAGGTGAGCATATTTTTACGGGATTGGTACATAAGCTTTATGGGGCAGATAATGTTGGTTTTCACCTTAGTGACAATACAGTAACACTGGATTTGAATATTGAGTTGAGCGATGAGCAGGTTCGTCTCATAGAGAGAACCGGAAATGAGATTATTGCAAAGGATGTGTCAGTGAAAGCATATTTCCCTGATGAGGCTACTCTTGCGGTTACGGATTATCGCAGTAAAAAAGAGATTGAGGGAGCAGTTCGTCTTGTGGAAATCGAGGGTGTAGATATCTGTGCCTGCTGTGCGCCTCATGTGAAGACTACCGGTCAGGTGGGAATGCTCAAGGTGGTATCATTCGGTAAATACAAGGGTGGCACCAGAGTATATATCCTTTGTGGCCTTAGAGCACTTAATGACTATAATCGCCGTATGGATTTGCTGGCAAAATCATATCAGCAGCTTAACTGTCCAGAGGAGGATTTGCCAAATAGAATCTCCGGAATCATGGAAGAGAACAAGCAGCTGAAATATAAAATATCCCAGATTAAAGCGGATATTCTTATGAATCAGATAGCAAAATATCCATCAGAGCTTTCTGATGTGACAATCTTCACGGAGGATTTGGATGCGAAGACAATGCGTGAGGGTGTGAATGCCTTGGTAGTAAGACATGACGGACTGTGCGCTATCTTCTCAGGAGATGACGAGGAAGGTTACAGCTTTGTTATCGGAAGTAAGACAAGGGATTGTGGTGCTATTGCAGCAGGGCTTCGAGAGCTTCTTGGAGCCAAGGGTGGCGGTAGCAAACAGATGGCTCAGGGCTCAGTACAGGCTACCAGAAGTGCTATTGAACAGACAATGTAATAAAAGCGTAATAATTTTTACAGAATGAGATAAAAGTATGTTATAATCTGAAATGGTTACAAAATGTAACGGATTAAAACAAAAAAGGGAAGAATTATGGAAGAAGTAAAAGAGAGATTATTGGATTGCAGAGATTGGATTTTGGACAGGGTTGATGATATAAAAGACTTTCTCGATGACAACCCAAATGTGAAAAGATGGCTTGTTGAGGGGTGCATAGCTTTAGCAGTTGGTATATTAGCAGGCGTTATCACATTCAGTGTACTCAATCATGAAAAGAAGACTTTAGCAGTTAGCGAGGAGCATGCAGCTACTCCTGTTAAGGAACAGTCAGCAGAGGGCTCTGAGGATATTTCTGCAGGGGATTCTCTTGAAGAACCAGCCACTGATTATGGTGATGTGGTAATCGAGGTAGTTGACCCAGGTGAGTACGCTTCGGCTGTAGCAAACTGGTCACAGGAAGAAATAGATGCAGCAGTATCAGAACGTTCTCACTATTTAGAGGAGACATCATACTGGCCACCAGTTGAAAGCTATTGGCAGAGCAGAGGTGTGTCTGGCAACGCACGCTTTGCTACATATTTGTTTGATACAAGCAATAAGGTTTATTCAGCTTCAGATTTTGAAGGCATTCCAAAGGATGTTATTCATATCATCAAAAATGAAATGTATGCTCGCCATGGATATTCTTTCAGAGATGCAAATCTTATGAATTATTTTATGGGGCAGGTTTGGTATAGCCCATCAGTTATGCCAGCAGATTTCTCTGAGAAGACCTTCACAGAAACAGAAGTTAAAAATCTTGATTTGTTAAATTCTATAGATAAGTAAAAGGAGTTATTTTAATGGAAAAGTATACTTACATCCCAAAGGGCGTATGTGCTCGTAAGATTGATTTTGAGATAGAGGATGGAAAGCTTCACAACGTAAAATTTACTGGTGGTTGTGATGGTAATACAAAGGCTATCGGCAAGCTCTTAGAAGGAGCTGATGCAGCTCACACAGTAGAAGTATTAAAAGGAAACATATGCGGCATGAAGGGCACAAGCTGTGCAGATCAGTTAGCAAAGGGAATCGAAGAAGCATTAGCAAAATAAAGAAAAGAGCTCCAACCGTAAGCAAGCGGTGGAGCTCATTTTTTATGCAATCTTTTCTTCTAAAACAATTTCTGTATCAACTAAAGCATTTATATCGATAATTGAGACAAGATTGTCCTTTTTCTTGCCGACGCCTGAAATAAATGTATCATTTACATTTACGAATGGAGAAGGCTCTTCAATTTCTTCGCTGGAAATAACGGTAACTTCTCTTACAGTGTCAACGATTATTCCTACCTGGTTTTCCTCATCAACATTGAAAACAATAACACGAGTATCCTTAGTAACTGTTTCCTCGCCAAAATTCATTCTTTTGTGCATGCTGATAATAGGAATGATGTGACCTCTAAGATTAATGATTCCTCTTATATAGTCAGCACTAAGTGGCATTTCTGTAATCTCTGGCATCATGATGATAGTGCTTATATTCATGATATCAATGCCATAGACCTTATTTTCTACAGTGAAAACGATATACTGCTTTTCTTCTATACTTTTATTATCTTTAACAATTAAACTAGACATTTCAATCCTCCAAATATTATAACTCTGATTTGAAGAACTTCATTTCTTCATTTAACTGTTCAGCGATTTCCTTAAGGCTTGTAGCAGAATCAGCAAGGTTAGTAACTGTTGCTGAAAGCTCTTCAACAGAAGCACCAGTTGTCTCTGATGAAGCTGCATTCTCTTCTGAGATAGCAGAAAGTGAAGACATAGCATTTGCAACTACTGTGTTTGAAGATACGCATGTGTTAGCAGCGTTTGAAATCTTAGAAACACTTGAAACTGTCTCCTGAATATCAGTAAGCATACCCTCTACAGCGAAAAGTGTTTCGCTAAGAGCCTTCTGCTGGTTTTCATTTCCATTCATAACCTGTGATGCAGCAGTTACTGCCTGTTCAGCTTCAGCTAAAAGCTGATCCATTAATACTCTGATTTCAGAAGCAAGGCTTTCTGAATCATCTGCAAGCTTTCTGATTTCCTCAGCAACAACAGCAAATCCCTTACCAGCCTCACCAGCTCTTGCAGCCTCAATAGAAGCATTAAGAGAAAGAAGGTTTGTCTGAGCAGCGATACCAGAGATTCCCTCTACACGCTCGTTAATATTTGCAACGGCGTTCTGAGTTGAAGAAATCTTTGAAGAAATTTCTTCAATCTGAGCTGTCATTTCTGAACTTGTATTCTGAAGTGTTGCAAGAGAGTTGCTTGATGCCTCTGATGCAGACTTCATACGGTTTGCAAGGTTTGACATATCTGTAGTAGCAGACTGTACGTTATCTACTGCTTCTGTAATCTTTGTTGTGCTATCAGCAGCTGACTGGATTTCCTCAGCCTGTTCGATGGCACCACTAGCGATCTGCTGTACTGCCTCTGCAACTGACTCAGAAGTAGAAGCAATCTGGTTTGCCATCTCTGATAATTCATCAGAAGACTCACCAACTGTAGCAGTAGAACTCTTAATATGACCAACGATGACTGAAAGCTTATCAATAAGAGAGTTAGCATTATTAATCATCTGGCCAAACTCATCTCTACGATTTGTATATTTATTTGTCTTTTTAAATTCACCATTAGCTAATGCAGATAAGATTGTATTTACTTCAACAATTATCTTTGTAAAGACAGTTGCAATAGCAATAGAAATGATAAATGCAGCAAAAACTAAACCTACTCCAATTAAGACAATGAAGCGTGCACCATCTCTAGCAGTCTGAATAATGTCACTTTCAGCCTGGCCAGTACAAATTACATAACCAGAAGTTGCATTTTTTACATAGCTAACATATACAGGATACCCCTTAGATGTACTAATATAGAAACCAGTCTCATCTTCTGAAGTCATATATGGTGATGAAGCAAAGTTCTGTGGTTCATCTGTAGCTGCAATTTCAAAATCTGAGTGAGCAACCATAGTAGCTTCCTTATCAACAAGGAAAGCCTCATCAGCTTCAGCAGCTAATAATGTATGAATATCATCTGGATTTAATGTCTTATGTACAACACCGATAATTGCATCGGAAGTGTTATCATGAATAGGTACAGCAACACAGATGTTTCTTGTGTTTGTAACTGAGCTTACGAATACATTTGATACATAAGTAGAACCTTGCATAGCGTTCTGGAAATAATCTCTTTCCGCAATGTTCTTTAAAGCACCGTCATCACTACGTAAAACCATGTCACCATTTGCGTTTGACATAACAATTGTGTTATCATCACCGAAAGACTCGTTGATTGTTTTAATTGAGTTTTTTACAACTGTTGGGTCAGTGATTTCACCCTTTAAGAAAGCGATTGTTTCTGGTGATGAAGCAAAGCTTCCAAGTGCAGTTGCACATTTTGTAAAAATCTTGTCTACTTCAGACTCGATGTACTTAGCTTGCCAATCCAAATTCTGCTTTGCAACTTCTTTTGCATTGTTAGTTGAGCTAACATAACTAATGCTAACTGCTACCATTAAAGGGATGATAGCTATCAAAAGCATGATAGAAATGAGTTTCGCTTTTACGCTACCCTTCAAATTTCTTGTTTTTTTCATTTTGATGTCCTCCACGAACAAATAAACACGTTAACAAATTACAACAATGTGATATATAAAAATGTTATATAACGCACACAAGCAGCAATATTAACATGGTAAAATAATGCTGCATAGTGTTTTCACACAATTGACACATATCCATTTGGTTGATGGATGGAAACTATTGGTTTACTAAGGTGATACGTCTTTATATTAAAAAAGAAAGAGGAACTCAATCTGTGTTATGAGTTCCTCTTGTCATTATTCTTTAATATATAACCATTTTGATTTCTTTATTACATATGAAAGTAAAACAAATATCCAGTAAGCTACAAGTCCGATGCCGAACACACTTGCTGTCCAAATAAAGAGCTTTAAGGCAAAGCCCCAGAAATCATTGTAAAGAAGTGTTATCCAATCCTGAGTCTGCCAGATACTGTAGGCAAAACCGTTATCGTGGAGAAGATAAATCATAAAGGTAGCTTTTGCTAAGGTGTTGATGATGCGAAGCTCAGGAAGATTGATTCTTCTGAAGAGCTCGAAGATGCATACACCAATGATGACAACAACAATACTGTAGTTATCGAACTTAGGAATAGACTGGGTAAAATCGGTAACCTGAACAGTTGTGGTAGTCTGATTGTAATAGTAGGACTGAATCTTTCCAATAACAGTGTTGTGATACGAAATACCAATAAGCACGTTAGTAAGGATGACAACCAGGAAGAAAATGTATCCACGAACCTTATCGAAAGGATTGTATTTCTTGATGTAGCCTCCTAAGGCGTAAAGGAAAATTCCGATTACAACAGTGCGAAGTCCCTTTGCTAAATCATCTAAAAGTGAACCAGACCAGCTGAGCTGAGAGATAGCAAGGATTGTAAATAGGAAGCCTAAATACTTCTTTCTATCAAGACTGGCAAGGAACTTATTCAAAAAGCAAAATGCCAGTAGCATGATGATGAAATAGTATCCCACGAACCAGGACATTTTGTTGAAATACTGAATTCTTATGTAGCTGAAAAGATTTTCATTTACATCTATCTGTGTGTACTTCCAAATAAATAAGGATGAGGCAAGTACCAAGGTGACAGCTGCGAATAAAAGCTGTGACAGCAATTTCTTAGATATCTTTAGCATGTCGATTTCTCTATCAGTGAGGAAATATCCAGAAATCATAATGAAAAGTGCATTACCTACAAGTCCAAAGGGCATCATAAGTGCCAGCGCCAAAAGCTGTTTATAAAACAGAGGATTGTTGAACCATCCATTCTGCAGCTTTTCTATTGAAGTGACATTTACCAGCTGGACGTTTACGCAATGAAGAATGATGTGATAGCTGATAATCATAAACATTGCTACAATGCGCAGAAGTTCTATGTTTGAAGCTCTTGAGCTCTTATTATTCATAAAATTCTCCTAACGGTTAAAAACTTATTATTAGCAAATACATAATTATACATATTCTAAGGGAAAAGTCCACTCAAGGACAATTGTTTTCACTGTTTTTACAACTGTCTTGTCAGTAGACTTTACATGTGTTATAGTTTCTGTTAAATGACACTACTAGGAAAGTCGAGTAAAAGGAGAATAATTTATGACGCTGGTGGAAGAAATAGAAAAGCTGAAGAAAGAGAAGGATGCGGTAATCCTTGCACATTACTATGTGAATGACGAAGTGCAGGCTATCGCAGACTATATTGGCGACAGCTACTATCTGGCAAAGGTGGCTGTTGGTTTAAAGGAAAAGACAATTGTTTTTGCAGGAGTAAAATTTATGGGAGAGTCTGCAAAGATTCTCAATCCTGACAAGACTGTTCTTATGCCTGATGAAAAGGCCGATTGCCCAATGGCTCATATGGCTGAGATTGAGCGTATTGAGGAAGTTAGAAGAGAGTACGAGGATGTTGCAGTGGTTTGCTACATCAATTCTACAGCAGAGCTTAAGATGCACTCTGATGTATGTGTTACAAGCGCAAATGCCATGAAGATTGTAAAGTCTCTTCCAAATAAGAACATCTTCTTCATCCCAGATGAAAATCTTGGAAGATATATTTCTACAAAGGTTCCTGAAAAGAACTTCATTTTCAACGATGGCTACTGTCATGTACACAAGAATGTAACAGCTGACATGGTAAAACGTGCCAAGGAGGCTCATCCTGAGGCAGAGGTGCTTATCCATCCAGAATGTACTCTTGATGTACTTGAGTATGCAGATTACATCGGAAGTACTTCTGGAATAATCGACTATGCTACAAAGTCTGATAAGAAGGAATTCATTATTTCTACAGAGCTTGGTGTTCTTTATCAGCTTAAGCAGAAGAATCCAGATAAGACTTTCTATGCAGCTGGTTCGGTACAGATTTGTCCAAATATGAAGAAGGTTACTCTTGAGAAGGTGCGCGATTGCCTCCGTGACGGTACTGGGGTGGTGGAAGTAAGTGAAGAGAAGAAGGTGATGGCGTTGAAGCCATTACATCGTATGCTTGAATTAGCGCAGTAGGGGATATAGATAACTATGGATAAGAGATATGATGTAATTATAGTTGGTAGCGGTGTGGCAGGACTTTTCTGTGCACTAAGCTTACCTAGAGAAAAGAAAATACTTGTAATCTCAAAGGATGCTTTGGATGGCTGTGACAGCTTCTTAGCCCAGGGTGGTATTTGTATGCTCAGAGATGAGGACGATTATGAGGCATACTTTGAAGACACCATGCGTGCAGGTCATTATGAGAACAGAGTAGAGTCTGTAGAGATTATGATTAGAAGCTCCCAGGATATTATCAAAGACCTGGAGGGGTATGGAGTAGAATTTGAAAAGAGAAATGGTGAATTCGTATTTACGAAGGAAGGAGCCCATTCAAATAATCGAATTCTTTTCCACGAAGATGTTACTGGACGAGAGATTACCAGCAAACTTTTAGCCAGAGCACAGGAGCGCGATAACATTACTCTTATGGCGCATACTACAATGGTCGACTGGGTATGTAAGGACAATGTGTGCTATGGAATCGTTGTGGCAGATATGGATGGAAAGACAAGAGCAATTCAGGGAGATGTGACAGTGCTTGCCTGTGGTGGCCTTGGCGGCGTGTATCCACATTCCACAAACTATCGCCATATATCAGGAGATGCACTGGCACTTGCCATGTATCACAATGTTAAGCTGGAGAATTGTGACTATGTTCAGATTCACCCAACAACACTTTATTCAAATCAGAGTGGAAGAAGCTTCCTGATTTCAGAGTCTGTAAGAGGTGAGGGCGCTGTTCTTAGAAATAAAGCTGGAGAGCGTTTTACAGATGAGCTTCAGCCTAGAGATGTGGTAAGTAAAGCTATTTTTGCTCAGATGGAAAAGGACGGGACTGAGCATGTATGGCTGGATTTTTCACCTATTCCACGAGAAGAAATTTTAAATCATTTTCCTAATATATATGCACGCTGCAAGCAGGCAGGCTATGATCCACTTGAAACCTGGGTGCCTGTAGTTCCAGCCCAGCATTATTTCATGGGTGGTATCTATGTAGATAAGGATAGCAAAACTACAATGGAACAGCTTTACGCGGTTGGAGAGACCAGCTGTAACGGCGTTCATGGACGCAACAGACTTGCCAGCAATTCTCTTTTAGAGAGTCTTGTTTTTGCAAAGCGTGCAGCAGCAGATATCGTAAATACGAAGAGCTTTAAAACTACAGAAGATTTTGATAATCTTGTGAATGTTGATGGATACGAGGATCTTCCATCAATTATGGAAAACTATCATGCAATGGTAGTGGGAGAAATTAAAAGAGAAGAATTTTTAAGAGCCAAGAAGGAGGCTATATAAAATGAACAATATTACTATGACTTTAAATGCGGACGAGCTTATCAGAATGGCTCTCAGAGAAGATATTTCCAGCGAGGATGTTAGTACTAACTCAGTAATGCCAGAGGCAAAGCCAGGCGAGGTAGAGCTTATCTGTAAGCAGGATGGAATCATCTGTGGTATGGATGTTTATGAGAGAGTATTTAAGATTCTTGATGAGAATACTGTTGTAGAAAAGTATGTTAAGGATGGCGATGAGGTAAAGAAGGGCCAGCTTATGGCTAAGGTAAAGGGTGACATTAGAGTGCTCCTTTCTGGTGAGCGTGTCGCTCTCAACTATCTTCAGCGAATGAGCGGTATTGCTACTTACACAAATGAGGTTGCCTCTCTTTTAAAGGGAAGCAAGACAGTTCTTCTTGATACCAGAAAGACAACACCTAACATGAGAATATTTGAGAAGTATGCAGTAAAGTGTGGTGGCGGTCAGAATCATCGTTACAATCTTTCAGATGGAATTCTTCTTAAGGATAATCATATAGGTGCAGCAGGCTCTATCACAAAGGCTATCGAAATGGCAAAGGCTTATGCGCCATTCGTTCGCAAGATTGAGATTGAGACAGAGACTCTTGAGCAGGTAAAGGAAGCAGTGGAGGCAGGCGCAGATATTATCATGCTTGATAATATGGATGTTGCAACAATGAAAGAAGCTGTTAAAATAATAGATGGTCGAGCAAAGACCGAGTGCTCTGGAAATGTTACAAGGGAGAATATCGCAAACATCATCGACAGCGGAGTTGATTATGTTTCAAGTGGTGCACTTACTCACTCAGCACCAATCCTTGATATTTCAATGAAGAATCTTCACGCAGTTTAATAGATGGAGGATAGAATGGACGGACAGGCTAGAAGACAAAAAATAATAGAGATTATCCAGCAATCTGATAAGCCTGTATCTGGAACAGCATTGGCACAGCAGCTTGATGTTAGTCGTCAGGTAGTTGTCACAGATATCGCCCTTATCAGAGCTAATGGTGTCGAGGTTACTTCCACAAACCGTGGATACGTAATTACGAATACCAATAAATGTAAGAGAATAATCAAAAGTCGTCACACAGATGATCAGATTTTAGATGAGCTTTTTGCCATTGTAGATAACGGTGGCGTAGCGGAGAATATCATCATAAATCACAGATATTACAATCGACTTGAGGCACCTCTTAATGTAAGCTCACGCCGTGAGGCAAAGGAGTTTATGGAGGCCATCGAGTCTGGTAAATCAAAGTCACTTAGCTCAGCTACCAGTGGTTATCATTATCACATCATCAGTGCAGCCGATGAGGAGACACTGGATTTAATCGAGCAGGAGTTGAAGGAAAAGGGCTTTTGGTTGCCTCTTGATGACTGGATTTTAGCGTAGGGAGAATAGAATGTCTGCAATTTCAAATGACTGGCTTGAACCACTGACCCCAGAGTTCAAAAAGCCATATTATAAGAGCTTATATGAGAGCGTAAAAAGAGAATATCACGAGGGTCCGGTATTTCCACCAGCTGATGATATTTTCAATGCCTTCGATTTTACCCCTCTTTCAGAGGTAAAGGTGGTAATCATAGGTCAGGATCCATATCATGAACCAGGTCAGGCCCATGGATTATGCTTTTCAGTAAAGCCAGGAGTAAAGACTCCACCATCTCTTGTAAATATTTACAAGGAGCTTCAGGATGACTTGGGCTGTTATATTCCAAACAATGGATATCTTGAAAAATGGGCACGTCAGGGCGTGTTAATGCTCAATAACGTGCTTACAGTAAGAGCTCATCAGGCTAATTCCCATAAGGATTTGGGATGGGAGGAGTTTACAGATGCAGTAATCGATATTCTTAATAAACAGGACAGACCAATAGTGTTCCTGCTTTGGGGTTCGCCAGCTGCAAAGAAATGTGCCAAGCTGAATAATCCAAATCATTTGATTTTAAAGGCGCCACATCCATCACCACTTTCAGCCTACAGAGGCTTCTTTGGATGTAAGCATTTTAGTCAGACAAACGAGTTTTTACAGTCTAAGGGACTTGCTCCTGTAGACTGGCAAATAGAGAATATATAAACGATTGTGTTACAGAAAGTCTACCGGCCACGAAATGTAGTGGTCAGTAGGCTTTTTTCACAAATACTTCATGGTTTTGACATTGTGTCTATTAAGCAAAAACATTATATTTATATTAGAGTATTTTACGCTAGGCGGATTGTGTAAAAAGTTAAATTTATAAATATAATTGGAGTTTGCTTTGAAAAGACTAATTGGATTTATAAAACACTTTTTTAGTCCGGATTTACCGACGGACCTGATATTGTTCAATATTATCACCATCATAGGTTTCATGGGCGGTATTGTGGCCATTCCTTTTAATGCGATTAATGGCACTACACCAGCTCTTACAGTGGTAATTCTAATTGCCTGCATTATTGATGGTGTATGTATTTACATGGCTAATTATAGAAATAGGCTGAAGAACGCTACTATAGCGGTCTGCTTTACTGTGGGTATAGGCTTGTTTCCCGTGATGTTTTTCCTGACAGGCGGTATTAACAGTGGTATGGTCTGCTGGCTGTCCATGGGAATCGTATTTGTATTCATGCTTTTGGATGGCATGGATTTCGTTTTCATGCTTTTGACAGATATAGCCATTATCATTGGTTGTTTCGTAGTCTCTTATTATCATCCGGACTATGTAATTGCCCTTGATTCTAAGAGAAGTGTTTACTATGACGTTGTACAGTCACTTTTGATAAGTGCCTTGGCTGTTGGTTCGATTATTAAATTCCAAAAATCGATTTATAGAAATCTTTTTAAGCAGGCAGCCATTAATAATGATGACTTGCTGGAAAAGACACTTCAGGCTAAGAAGGCGGAGCGTCAGGCTCAGACAGCCACAGAGGCAAAGAGTAGCTTCCTTGCAAACATGTCTCACGAGATTCGAACTCCAATCAACACCATCATGGGTATGGATGAGATGATTCTTCGAGAGACTTCAGAGAAGGTGGTTGAGGAGTATGCTTTGGATATCAAGGCTGCTTCGCAGAACCTGTTGTCGCTGATTAATGATATCCTTGATATCACAAAGATTGAGTCAGGTAAGATGGGGCTGGTAAACGGTGAGTATCAGTTCATGAGTCTGATGCACGATGTGCTAAATAACGTCACCTTAAGAGCAAAGGAAAAGGGTCTGGAAGTCAAGCTTGATATTGCCAACAATATTCCTTGCGATATGTTCGGTGATGACGTAAGAATACGACAGATATTAACAAATATTATTACCAATGCAGTAAAGTATACTCAGGAAGGCTCAATAGAGATTTCTGCGAGATGTAAACGTAATTACGATAATACAGTAGACCTGACCTTCGCCGTTAAGGATACAGGAATTGGTATTAAGCCAGAGGATATTAAGCGAATGTTTGAGTCCTTTGAGCGATTAGAGGAAAACCGTAACAGAAACATCGAGGGCGCAGGTCTTGGTATGGCCATTACCCAGAATCTCTTGAAGATGATGGGAAGCAACCTTGAAGTGGAAAGTGTTTACGGAAAAGGTTCAACCTTTTCATTTACTATTAATCAGGAAATAGTAAATGATGAGGACATTGGAGATTTCAATCAGAAGCTTAAACAGCTTACCGCTAACTACGAGTACAGCACCAGCTTTGAGGCTCCTAGAGCCAAGTTTTTGGTGGTTGATGATAATACCATGAACAGAAAGGTCTTCGTTGCGCTATTGAAGGAGGCTAAGGTTCAGATAGCGGAAGCGGCAAGTGGTGATGAATGCCTTTCAATGATTAAGAAAGAACATTACGACATGATTTTCCTGGATCACATGATGCCGGGACTTGATGGTCTTGAGACCTTCAAGATGATGGCAACTCTTCCGGGGAATAAATGTCTTGGAACACCAGTTATCGCACTTACCGCAAATGCCATCGCGGGAGCAAAGGAACGATATATGACCTTGGGATTCCACGGATTCCTTTCAAAGCCTATTGTTCCAGCACAGCTGGAAAAGATGATTCGAGATTTCCTTCCAGAGGATTTGCTGGAATATCACGAGACAAATGCTACTGACGAGGCAAGAAAGAATCGCGTTAAGCAGGTTGAGCTTCCAGAGGTGGAGGGAGTTGATTGGGATTATGCACTCCTTCATTTTCCAGAAGCCAATATGGTCTTCCAGACAGCAGTAGATTTTTACGAGTCTATCGGCTATGAGCGCGATGAAATCATGAGATATTATGGTGAAATCGATGAAGACAGTTTCCCACTGGAGGATTATAGAATCAAGGTTCATGGGGTGAAGAGTATGGCCAACACTATTGGTGCGACAGCTCTTGGTGGATTAGCAAAGCTTTGCGAGTTCGCAGCAAGAGATGGTCATATGGATCGAGTAAGAATCTTAACTCCGGTGTTATTGGATGAGATGGATATCATGAAAGAAAGACTTTCGGTGCTCTCATCTGATGTGGAAAAGCCATTATTGGAGGATATGGACGACCTATTTGCTTTCCTTGAGATGTTGAAAATGGCTATTAGGAGTCACAACAGCGATCAGGCAGATAAGGTTATGAAGCAGCTAATGGCATTCTCATATCCAAAGGATATACAGGAAAAAATAGAGCATCTTAATATTCATGTTATGAATCTGGATGACGAAGGTGCTCTGATGGATATAGACGAACTACAAAAGTAATTACTAAGGAGAATAGACATGCGAAAAATATTAATTGTAGGAGATTTTAGTAGCGACACCAGCGATGTAAATTCTTTTCTTGAACAGCATTTTCATACTCAGCTATGTACAGACAGCGGAAAGATAGTAAAGAGTATGCTCAAGATGTATGCACCAGATTTGGTTTTGATGGATATTGATGGTTTTGAGAATCTTCATGAGGAGGTTTTTGAAGCAATAAAGGAATATAATCCTGATCTTCCAGTTATTACGTATGGTCGTGAAAAGAAAAAGCAGATGTTCATATCATATTACTATTCTGGACAGTGCAGGCATATCGCACAGCCTACAAGAGAGACTATCATCCGTGAGATTTGCAAGGAGTTCAATATGAACGCTGATGTAATCATCAATGCGGTTGTGGATACTGAGAAAAAACACATCATTGTAGTTGATGACAATCCTGTTCTTCTTCGTAATATGAGAAATATGCTTCAGGATAAGTACAGAGTGACGCTTGCTACCTCGGCTGCCCAGTGCATGAAGGCAATGGGACAGGATAGTCCAGATTTAATCATTCTGGATTATGAGATGCCTGTTGTTGATGGTCGTCAGACCCTTGAAATGATTCGTGCAGAGGAGGATTACAAGAATGTGCCAGTTATTTTCCTCACAGGAATAGCTGACAAGGAGCATGTAGATGCGGTGTTGGATTTAAAGCCTGCAGGTTATTTTGTTAAACCACCAATGCAGACGAAAATTATAAATGCTATAGAAAATATATTTTTAAAGCAGGGAGAGTAAAACTGAATACTAGCATATAGGGACAAATTGTTATGAATGAAATGGTAGGTTGAAATAAAACTTTAGTGGAGGGCGCCTATGAATTTCAAGAAGATTGGAACCAAGATGTTAGTTATGATTTTACCGGTGCTTGTGTTAGCGCAGATTGTTCTTACAATCATGTCTGCAACATCATGTAATGCATTGGTAGATGAAAAGACACAGCAGGCAATGGAGGCAGAGCTCAAGGCTAACAATTCCATCGTTGGAGGATACCTTAGAGATGTTAAGACCTTAGCAGATGCTATTGCTATCAGTGTAGCAGATTCCTACACTTACACTCAGTGGGACGATTACGAGAAGATGCTACAGGATATGATTGCTACTAATGACATTGTTCTAGGCTCTGGACTTTGGTTTGAGCCTTATGCTTATGACCCTGAGCAGCAGTACTATGGTCCTTATGTTTACAAGGATGGGAATTCCACAGTAACTACCTGGGACTATAGCAATGCCGAGTATGATTACTTTAACCAAGAGTATTATACCAATGCTATGGGTTCAGATGTTGCAATGATTACTGACCCATACTATGATCCATCATCAGGAATTGTTATGTCATCTTGCTCTACTCCTATTATTGCAGGAGGCAAGAAAATCGGTTGCGTAACTGTTGATATTGAGCTTGCCGCAATTACGGATATATTTGGAAATGTTAAGGTTGGAAGGACTGGTGTTGGTATTCTTACGGCTGCAAATGGCTTGCTTATAGCAGGTCATGACGACCAGATGGTTCATGACGGAAAGAGTGTGTCAGAAGATTCCAATCCATCCTTTGTTGCTATGGCAGAGGATGTTTTGAAAAATCCATCAGGTGTTACAGGCTACCAAGAAGGAAAAACCAATTACAAGGTATTCTACGACACAATAGAAGAAACAGGCTGGAAATTTATGATTTCCATTGATGGCTATGAGCTTCTACAGCCAATATATCTGTTGATTAAAAGACTTGTACTTGTTTGTATCGCTGCAGTTTGCCTTGCAATCATAATAATCATTATAGGAATTGGCGGCGTAGCCAAGACTATTAAGAGAGTACAAAAATTCGCCACAGAGCTGGCAGGTGGAGATTTTACTATTAATCAGCTTTCAATAAAGGGTAAGGATGAGCTGGCAGTAATGTCTAATTCCCTTAATGAAATGTATGGAAACAACAAGGGCGTTATTCAGAGCATATCTGATTATGCAGTTGAGATAAATAATTCCAGCAGTAATCTTAAGGTCGCAGCTGGGGAGCTGAAGACAGAATTCGATAAGATTGTTGATATTATGACATCTGTAAATGCGGATATGATGAATTCATCTGCAGCTACACAGGAGCTTTCGGCATCAGTTGACCAGGTTGCCCAGTCAGCAGATAATCTTAATGACGAAACAAAGAACAGTCTTGATTTAGCAATTGATATCGAAAAGAGAGCTACGGATATTGGAAAGAGCAGTCAAGAGGCCTTTGATAAATCACAGACCTTACAGGCCAGCTTCCAGGAAAAACTTGAGGATAGTATTGCTCAGTCACAGGTTGTTGAGAACATCGGTGAAATGGCAAGCGTAATTGCAGATATTGCAGATCAGATTACATTGCTTTCTCTTAATGCTTCAATCGAGGCTGCAAGAGCAGGTGAGCAAGGTAAGGGCTTCGCGGTTGTTGCTACAGAGATTGGTAAGCTGGCAGGCCAGACAACAGATTCTGTTGAGAAGATTCAGGAGACTATTTCTGCAATCAAGGATGCATTCGAAGGTCTTTCTACAAATGCTAAATCACTTCTTGATTATGTATCAGACACAGTTACACCTGATTACAAGAATTTCGTTGGTGTAGCAGAAAGATACGGACAGGATGCAGAGAACATAAAGAATAGTTCAGAGCAGCTTTCAATAATGACTGATTCTATTCAGAATATAATGAGCGAGGTGCGTCTTGCACTGCAGAATATTGCGGAGGCAACACAGAATACTGCGGCTAACAGCGGAGAAGTCATGGATTCTATTGATCACCTTTCAGATACTGTATCTAACATTAATGATATGTCAGATGACCAGAATTCTATCTCTGACAACCTTTCAAGAGTTGTTAGTCAGTTTAAGCTAAGTGAATAGCTTTAAAATGCTAGACACAAACCCGCACTAATATTATCATATATGGGGAGAGTTAGTGTTAGGGAGATTGTATGCGTATTATTCATTGTGCTGATTTGCATTTAGACTCCAAAATGGAGAGTAATTTAGATAAAGACCAGGCCGCACTTAGGCGTTCAGAGCTCATGGAGACATATGAGCGTATGGTTGAATATGCTGAGGCAAATCAGGTTAGAGCGATTCTTATATCAGGAGACTTATTTGACAAGCCACATATCCGCAAGGAATACAAAAAGCGTGTGGTAGAGCAGATAGTTTCCCACCCAGAGATAGATTTCTACTACCTCAAGGGTAATCATGACAGATGCGATTTTATGGAAGAGGGAATTGATACAATTCCCTCTAATTTCCATATGTTTAATTCAGAGAGCTGGACAAGCTATACCTGCGATGATGTTGTTATCACAGGTATGGAGCTTAATTCTACCAATGTTTCTACATTGGCACAGCGCCTCGTACTTGATTCTGCAGCTATCAATATTGTCATGCTTCACGGACAACAGTCCGACTATAATGGTAAGGATGGTGCAGAAATCGTTAATACCACCACACTTAAAGGAAAGTTCATAGATTATCTTGCTTTAGGACATGTCCACAAGTATATCTACGAGCAGCTTGATGACAGAGGAGTATACTGTTATCCAGGCTGTTTGGAGGGTCGTGGCTTTGATGAGACAGGGGACAAAGGCTTTTCACTTTTGGAGATAAGGGACGGCAAAATTGAGTCTGAATTTATCCCATTTGCTAAGCGTCGTCTTCACGAGATTGAGGTGAATGTAAAGGCTGAGATGGACCTTCAGGGTGCCATTAATAAGGCTAAGCGTCTTATTGATGACGTGGATCCACAGGATATGATAAAGTTTGTCATTACCGGCGAGCGTGAGCTGGATGACGAGATTGATATAGTTCGATTTGTACGTGCCTTTGAGTCAAAATATTTCTTTGTAAAATGCTATGACCGTACAAAGACTATGGTAGATTACGACAGCTTTCTTTATGACAAATCCCTCAAGGGAGAATTCGTCCGTCTTGTTCAGGCACAGGATATGGATGAAGACGAGAAGGCTAAGATTATAGAGTTAGGTATTAGAGCCATTATGGGGGAGGATATCGAATGAAAATAGTATCATGTTATATCGCCCATTTTGGTAAAATCAAGAATTTCAGATTTGATTTTGAGGATGGGTTTAATTCCATTATGCAGGAGAATGGTTGGGGTAAAACCACCTTCTCTGTATTTATGAAGGCTATGTTTTATGGCCTTGAGTATTCGCCAAATACAAAGAAAAAGCTGTTAGAGCGCAATCACTATCTTCCATGGGATGGAAGCATCTGCGGTGGAAATATAGTGTTCCAGGCCAAGGGTAAGGAATATCGTATCGAGCGTACTTTCGGCCAGACGGATAAGGATGATAAATTTGCCTTGTATGATAATGTTACAGGGCTTCTTTCTGAGGATTATACAGAAAATATAGGCGAGGAGCTGTTCCGTGTGGACAGAGATTCTTTTGAGAAGAGTGTCTACATCCCACAGACCAGTCTTGCCACAGCTATGACAGATTCCCTTAATGCAAAGATGGGAAATCTTGCTGCAGCAAAGGATGATATCAGCAATTTCGATGTGGCATTAAAGAGCATAAAGGATGCCAAATCCAACTACACCAGAAACAGTAAGGTTAATCCTGGTAAGCTTGTTTCGGTGAAGCAGGAGATTAGCCGCTGTAGAGAAGAGTATGAAAAGCTTCCAGCTATAGAAGAAAGTGTGGAGGCTATGAGCTGCCTCGTTGAGGAAAAGCAGGCTAATATAGACAAGCTTTCTGCTGACAAGGCAAAGCTTACTGAGACAATTCAGCTTCAGAGTAAAAGGGAGCAGGAGATTGGTGCCTACAAGATTCACAAAGAGAATCTTGCTAATGAGCTTGAGTCATTTGAAGAATTACAGGCATTTTTCCATGCAGGAGTTCCTACGGATGATGAATTGGCTGTGCTGGAGCAGACAGAGCGTGATTTGTCAGTCCATGAGCGTGCAGTCAAGGTTATAGAGGATGAACAGGAAAAGGAGCCTCCTGTATTCGATAAGCCATTTGAGACAAAGATTCCTGATGAGAGTGAATTTGCTATTTGGAACAAAATGGCAGCTAATCTTTCTGAGCTTAGGGCAAAGGCAGAGCACTCAAAGCTTTCAGAGGAATCCAGCAGGCTTCTTACAGAGCTGAAATTCTTCTTCGACAAGATGGTGCCTACAGATGAGCAGCTGGCTCATATTGAGCATCAGACTACTCTTATTACAGGTATCAGTGCCAGAGTAGAACAGAGTAATGAGCGTTTGATTACTCTCATAGCCGAAAGGGATGCAGAGGAAAGACATAGTAGGAGCAAGAGCATTTCTGTTTGGCATATTCTTGGAACTATTCTACTTATTATTTTTGTGTTAATAGGATTGGTTTTCACAAGATATATTGATGACCAGTTGGGAAGAATAATAGAGATAGGTAGCTTTGCAGCAGGGGTTATCGATATTATTATTCTTTATCTGACAGGTAGACGAGCACGTAAGATTAAGCTGGACACAAGAAAAGAATTTGAAGAGCGAATTAAGGATGAGGAAGATGCTCTTGAAATTAGTAAGCTTGAGCTTCGTGAGTTGGAAGAAGAATGTGAGGAGTTCCTTTCTCATTTCCTTCTTACCAGAGCTGCAACCATGCAGGAAAATGTTTACGAAATCAGAAGAAAGCTGGATCAGTACAGACATCTATTAGCTGAGGAGCAGTCACGCCATCAGGAGGCGGAAGGCACTTTGGATGAGCTGGCAGATGTTCAGCTGGAGCTTTACACAAAGATTCAGCCTTTTGCATCGGCTTATGGAATCAATCTCTATGATATGGGTGGAGAGTATGAGTTCCTAGCTCAGCTCAAGAAGGATGCACAGAGATTTATAGAATTCCTTGCCAAGCAGGAGGAGCTTGCCCGCCACGAGAACACAATTCGCACTATGACTGCGGATATAAATAATGTTCTTAAGAATTTCCCTGTTGAGGAGAATTTAGAACGAGCTGAAAAGGTTCAGGTAATCAGCCTTAAGAAGCGTGAGTACTTAGCTGTTTCAGAGCGTGTAAATAAACTCAAGGATGAGATGGCCAGATTCGAGGCTATGTATGATGTAAATGAGCAGGTGCTCTCGGTGGATGATTTGCAGCAGCAACAGACCGCACTTGATGAGCAGATTATGGAGCTCAATCGCCAGATTATCCAGGAGAAGGATAACCTTGGACAGGCCTTAGAGAAGGTGGAGCAACTTGCTGATATAGCAGAGCAGATTGAGCGTCTCGAGGAGCAGGAAAAGGAATATAAAAAGAACGCGGATATTCTTGCCAAGACAGAGGATTTCCTTCAGAAATCAAGGGAGAGCTTCCTGTCAAAATATATGCAGCCACTTCAGAATGGTCTGCACAAGTATCTTAGTCTTCTTGATAGCCCAGATGGCACAAAGTCTGGCTATGCTATTGATGACTTTGAGCTTGATATGGATTTAAATATAAAGCTTTCTTATTCAGGAAGCACAAAGAGTGCTGAGTACCTTTCTCAGGGTTATCAGGATTTGGTGGCACTATGTTCTCGTCTCGCACTAGTAGATGTGCTTTATCCAGATGAGAAGCCAATCCTTATTTTGGATGATCCATTTACAAATCTTGATGACAAAAAAATAAAGGAGTCGTTAAAACTCCTTCATA
The DNA here is from genome assembly GCF_900100545.1 of Pseudobutyrivibrio sp. 49. Taxonomy (GTDB): domain Bacteria; phylum Bacillota; class Clostridia; order Lachnospirales; family Lachnospiraceae; genus Pseudobutyrivibrio. Next base: position 31,766 of record NZ_FNDP01000016.1, on the reverse strand, counting down.
AGATTGCAGCCGACAGGCAGACAGTGTATTTTACTTGTCATGATAGTAGGTTATAGTAGCAAATATAAATGATATTGTCATTTTTAAAGACTTGAGCTAAAACTCAGGTCTTTTTTGTGCTAGAAATACACTCAGTTACGCCCTTGTAATCAACATATTTGATTATAAATTAAATTTATAGTTAACTATCACTTTTGTATATTACACAGTTTAGAAAAAGCATGTTATACTCATCCTCGTAAAACCTACTTAATTGATAGGTATTTAGCAAATACGGCAAATATCTGTCTTAAGAATAATAGCAAATACGGAGGATAAGATGTATGAAAAACAAGATATTTAAGAAGATATCATTGAGTTTAGCATTTGTAATGCTTGCGGGGTCTCTCGTAGCATGTGGAGATAAAGATCCAGTAGTTGAAGATGCAGCAAAAATAGAAGCAGAAGAAATTGTTGCAAACTCGGATTTAAATAATACATTTACATATGCTATTAGCGGGGATCCAGGAGAGTCAACAAACGTAATCACAAGTAGTAGTAGATGGGACCTTTCTACTATCAAATTAATTTATTCGCCTCTTTATATGTACAATGCCGACGGTATTAACTGGTTCTTGGCAACAGATTATTCTACAGAGGATAATCTCACCTATACATTCAATCTTAGAGATGATGTAAAGTGGTCTGACGGTGAGGCTTTCACAGCTGATGACGTAGTATTCACATACACTGCTATGGAGCAGGAGGAAAATCTAGGATGGGCTTATTCACAGCTTGTATATGATGAAGGCACAGTAGAGATCAACAAGATTGATGATTATACAGTTTCATTTACATTCCCATTTGAAACTCCAACAGCCCTTGAGATGCTCAGCCAGATTTTCATTATGCCAGAGCATATCTACAAGGATGTAACAGATTTCGAGCACAATGATTACAACATGAATTCAGTTGGTACAGGCCCTTACCAGGTAGTTGAATATGTTCCTGGTTCTTATGTAAAGTTCAAGAAGAACAAGTACTACTTTGAGGGAGAGCCTTCAATCGAAAACATCGTATTTAGAATTATTGAGAATTCAGACACAGCACTTCTTGCTTTACAGAGTGGAGAGGTAGATGCATATCAGGCAATCCCTTCAGAGGTAGACAAGCTTGATTTAGAGGCTAATAATCTTTCAACATATTCATACTCAGAGGGACGTGTAGGATATGTTATGATTAATGCAAAAAATATTCCAGATGTTAATGTAAGAAAGGCAATTCTTTTCGCATTAAACAAGGATGACATGAACATTGCCAGCTACCTTTCAGATGAGTTTTATTTAACACCATACACATTCGTACCACCAACAAGCCAGTTCTATACAGAGGATGTTGAAAAGTACACACAGAATGTAGAAAAATCAAAGGAGCTTCTTGAGGAGGCTGGTGTAAAGGATTTAACCCTTAAGGTTGGATATTCAGGAAGTGATCCAGCACAGACAGCTCAGGCACTCTTATTACAGCAGCAGCTTGGCGAGGTAGGAATCACAGTAGAGCTTGATGCAGCAGATGGTACAGCACTTTCAGCTCAGATGCACGACGCAAACAATGATTATGATATGTACTTTGGTGGATATATCATGGGAATTGACCCTGATACATTCTCAAGCTTATTTGAGTCTGGTGCAAGCTACAACTACATGTACTATGATGCACCACAGATTGATAAGCTTTTTGCAGAGGGCAGATCTGAAAATGATCCTGAAAAGAGAGTGGAGATTTACAACAAGCTTCAGGCAGAGATTCAGGATTTGGCAACATTCTATCCAATTACATCAAACAATAAGATTTTAGTAGTAAATAACAGAATACAGGGTATCGAGGATTCAAAGCTTGTTCCTGTATACACTTTTGAGGATACATCATATCTTAAAATTGCTCAGTAAATCTGTCATGGCACATTCCTTCGGGGATGTGCCATGTTTGGAAAAGAGCGGAGGTACAAATGCTCAAATATATTTTTAAAAGAATAATAAATGCAATTCCATTATTGCTTATCATCACTATGATATGTTTTACTCTGATATCTTTGGCTCCATACGATGCCATAGATGCAATGACTACACCAAAGATGTCTCCGGAGATGGTGGAGTTAATCAGACAAAAATATGGATACGATAAACCGTTGTATATCAGATACATTAGATGGCTTGGTGGTCTTATAAATGGAAACTTCGGCTACTCCATTGTAAATGGCACAAGCATCTTTAATGATTTGATTTCACGTATCCCTAACACAATAAAGCTGGTGCTTCCATCATATGTGACAGCATATATCCTTGCTATTATCTTAGGCTTAATAGCTGGAGCCAACAGAGGAAAAAAGGCAGATACATTAATTGATGGATTTGCATCAGTTGGATTGGCTGTTCCTACGTTTTGGATTGCCATGCTTTTGATTTATGTGTTTGGTTACAAATTAAGAGTGCTTCCGCTTCTTGGAATGAACACCATAGGAAGCAATGATTTAGTAGATTATCTAAAGCATTTTGTGATGCCATATGTGGTTTTGACCTTTGCATTTTTACCAGGAAATATCAGATATGTACGTTCATCTACAATCACCGAGTTTTCTCAGGACTATGTAATGGTGCAAAGAGCATTCGGTGCAAAAAAATCAGAAATCATCTTTAAGCATGTTTCAAAAAATGTATTGCTTCCAATCGTAACAAGACTAGGTATGGCTCTGCCTACCCTTGTAACAGGAGCAGTAATTACAGAGACGGTCTTCAGCTGGCCAGGAATTGGACCTTATTTTGTGAAGGCTGTTCAGGGAATGGATTATCCAGTAATCATGGTAATACTTGTATTATCATCCACACTTGTAATAATAGGAAATCTTCTATCTGATGTACTTTATTGCGTGGTAGATCCAAGAATCAGGAAGGCGGTATAGGCTTTGAAGAACGATAAAAAAAGACGAAACAAAATGACAAGGGCAGCCTTCCTAAAGGATAAGCTTGCTATTTTAGCTGCCATATTTTTAATCTTTATAATTGTGATTTCTATAATCGCTCCACTGCTTCCACTGGAGGCTACAAAGACAGACGTACTTCATATCCTAGAGGTGCCATCAAAGGGGCATTGGTTTGGAACAGATGAGATAGGAAGAGATTATTTTGCCAGAGTTGTATATGGAGGTCGAGTATCCATCACAGTTGGTATTCTTGCCATGCTGATGAGCACGGTGTTGGGAGTTTCCATAGGTATGCTTGCCGGTTTTTTAGGTGGAGTGGTGGATTTCACCCTGATGAGAATAGTAGATGTTATCCAGTCCATTCCATGGCTCATACTTGTCACTGTAGTAAGTATATTTTTCAAAAAGGGACTTCTTTCCATAATTGTTGTTATCGGATTTTTCTCATGGATGGAAATAGCCCGTTTGGTAAGAGCAGAGGTAATGAGCTTGAAGGAGCGTGAATACATTCAGTATGCATCCTTTCTTGGGATAGATACAGTAAAGATTATTCTAAGACATCTGATGCCTGCTGTTATGCCTACAATCATCGTGTCAGCTACATCGGGAATAGCTGATGCCATTATGACAGAATCGGCTCTCAGCTTTCTTGGTATAGGAATTCAGGAGCCTTTGTCATCCTGGGGAAAGCTTCTTCAGGCTGCACAGAGTAATCTGCAGAATTCTATTTATATGGCACTTATTCCAGGACTCCTTATCGTATTTACGATATTTTCATTTAATAAGCTTGGCAATCTTCTTAGAATATATTTAGAGCCAAGCAGAGCTTCTTAATGGGTACGAGGTATGCAAATGGGTAATTTGATTTCAATAAAAAATCTACAGGTGGATTTCAAACAGGATAAAGATTCTGTGAAGGTGGTAAATGGCATAGATATCTCTATGGATAAGGGGGAAGTGCTTGCCATAGTGGGTGAATCTGGAAGTGGAAAAAGTGTATCAATGAAGGCTCTTATGGATATACTTCCTGAGAATGGAAAAGCATATACAGATGAAATGCTTTTTGATGGAAGAGAGCTGAAAAATCTCACCACGAAAGAAAAAAGACTTCTCCGTGGAAACGAGATTGCTATGATTTTCCAGGATCCAATGACTGCCTTAAACCCATTAAAAACAGTAGGAGCGCATCTTGTGGAGGTTATAAAAAGACATCATAAGATTTCCACAAAGGAAGCGAAAGACGAGGCTATAGAGATGCTTAAGAAGGTAGGAATACCATCACCTGAAAAGCGCTTGAAGCAGTATCCACACGAGTTTTCTGGTGGTATGAGACAAAGAGTGCTTATTGCAATGGCGCTTTGTTCAAAGCCAAAGCTTCTAATCGCTGATGAGCCTACCACAGCACTTGATGTTACTATCCAAGCTCAGATTTTAAAACTACTGAAAAGCTTACATGAGACAGAGGGAATGGACATCATACTTATCACTCATGATTTGGGAGTGGTAGCCAGTATTGCAGACAGGATAGCTGTAATGAACAGCGGTGAGATTGTGGAAGTAGGCACTAAGGAAGAAATTCTGTATTCTCCTAAGCATGCTTACACAAAGGCGCTTTTAAAGGCTATTCCTAAATGTCAAAAGGGTGAGCGTGAAAGATTGATTCAGGTAGATAACACATACGTAGAATTGGCTAGAGCATAACTGAGGATTTGTAATGAGCACTTTAATAGAAATAAAAAATCTTAGCAAACATTTTGCTGTAAATAGAAAGCTCTTTGGAGCAAAAAAAGAAACTGTCAAAGCAGTGGATGATATTTCCTTCAAAATCGAAAAGGGTGAGACCTTTGGCCTGGTAGGCGAATCGGGCTGTGGAAAATCCACTCTTGGAAGAACAATCATCCGAATGCTTGAGCCTACAGAGGGACAGATAATCTATGATGGGACAGATATTACAAACATCAAAGGCAAAGAGCTTAAAAATATTCATAAGAGAATGCAGATAATCTTTCAGGACCCTTATTCAGCATTAGATCCACACATGACTGTAAAAGAAATCATGAGTGAAAATATTTCCATGCTTGGAAAAAAGACTGAAGAAGAGCAGGAGGAGATAATTGTTTCACTTTTAAATAAGGTGGGACTGACTGCCTCAGACATGTACAAATATCCCAATGAGTTTTCAGGTGGGCAGAGACAGCGTATAGGTATCGCAAGAGCCCTTGCTGTAAATCCAGAGTTTATTTTATGTGATGAGCCAATATCTGCTTTGGACGTGTCGATACAGGCGCAGGTGGTAAATCTCTTATCAGATTTGCAGAATGAATTTGGTCTTACTTATCTTTTTATAGCCCACGACCTAAATATGGTTCGTCATATATCAGATAAAATCGGTGTAATGTATTTGGGAAAGATGGTGGAAATCGGAGACAGCGATGAAGTATATTTCAATCCGAAGCACCCATACACAAAGGCTCTTTTAGAGTCTGTTCCGGGAATTGAGCCCGAAAATATTTTAGATTTGGATAGGGATATTATTGATGGAGACATTCCAAGCCCTCTTGATATTCCTAGGGGCTGCAGATTTCATACCAGATGCCCTTATGCCACAGAAAGATGTAAAACTGAGCAGCCAGAGCTTTATGATTATAAGGATAATCACAAGGTGGCATGCTTTAACTGCTTATAGAAGTCAAGAGGAGCATTAATTGCATAAATCAGCCATCTAATTTTGTAATTTTTTAAAGGCTTGATTAAAAATCAAGCCTTTTCTTATACTCTAGATGACCTTCTACAACCCACTCATGGACGATGGAACGTTCAATTCCAAACTCTTGAGCGACAATCATTTCGTTAACATCATCGTTTTCATTTATGAACTCTTTCACTTTTGGAAAGAGTTCTTTTTTCATGCATTCCTTACATAGGTCATAAGGAGAGTTTACAGGTACACGGCAACCACACTTAGTGCAGTGCTTAACTCTTGGACCTTCTTCATTTAAAAATCCAGAACGTGAACGTGCCATAACTCTCTCCTCCTTATCAGGAAGCCTTATAATCCGATATGTTCCTTAAAGAAATCACCACGCTGCTCGAAGTTCTTGAATACGCCGTAGCTGGCAGCTGCAGGTGAAAGAATAACTGCTGTGCCCTTGCTGGCGTTTTTCTTAACATATTCGCAGGCGTCAGCCAACTCTTCTATGTAGTGCACATGCTCCATAAATTCTGGTGTAGCAACAGCCTGAAGCTTCTCAAGAAGAACCTTTCCACTGTCGTACATAAGGATAATGTGCTCTAAGTTTCTAGTCTGTAAGAATTCTACAAGTGGATCGTAATCGATACCTCTATCCATACCACCTAAGAGAATGGTGCCTGCATTTGGAATTGCCTTAATGGCGCTGATAGCAGATTCTACTGTGGTTGAAATTGAATCATCGTAATAATCGATTCCGTCCTTTGTACCGATGAACTCAAGGCGGTGAGCAAGTGTCTTGAAGCTTGCGAGAGCCTCCATGAATTCCTTATCGCTAATATCGTAGCGACGGCAAACGTCATAAACAAAAGCTGTGTTGAAAAGATTGTGAGTACCACGAAGTGTAACTCCTGGAATCTCCTCAAAGGATGCAAATGGTAAATCTCCTGACTTAACCTTGATAATTGCAGCCTTGCATTCGCCTTGCTTTGGTAAGAAATCTGGGTTGCAGAAAAGGAAATCGCAGTAGCCCTGATTTCTGTAAATGTTCTGCTTTGCGTACCAGTACTTTTCTACTGAACCATAGTGGTCAAGGTGATCCTCATAGAGATTTAAGAGGATAGCTTTTGATGGTGAGTAGTGAGCATACTCCAACTGGTGGCATGAGAGCTCAAACACGATAATAGTACGTGGATGAATCTGGTCTGTGATATCAAAAATAGGAAGGCCAATATTTCCACCGAAAAGAACATCCTTACCACATGTCTTAAGTATATGATATAAAAGTGAAGATGTTGTGGATTTGCCCTTAGTTCCTGTAATTCCTATTGTCTGAGCGCCGTAAACCTGAAGAAACAGGTCTGCCTGACAGGTAATGTGGCACTTATATTCCTTAATATCCTTTGGAAGAACGATTCCTGGACTCTTGAAAACTACATCGTAGTCATCAAGACAATCTAAGTAAGTAGCACCTGTAATAACATTGTGCATAGCTGTAAGATCTGAGCTGACAGCGTTAGCATCTGCAATATCGAGGCACTCATATCCGCCTACGGATGAAATCATTCTAAAGCTTGACTGGCCCTCGCGGCCAAATCCTAAAATTAAAACCTTTTTATTATTAACTAAATTTCTAATTGTTTCCTTCATTTGATAGTGCGTCCTTAATTATATTTTCAAAGAATTCATCTAAAGCATGTTCTGATGAATACTGATTTTTGAATTTTTCGAATGTGATGGCAGGAACTACTGCTGAGTCCTGATAGTGCATCAAAAGTACAGGAAGCTGAAGCTGCTTCTTAGCATACTTGCTGATAGCTTCTGTGATTGCGGCGTTAACCTCGTCACGGCTACCTACACATTCAAATGGCTTCTCTGGTAAGATGCCGCATAGCTTGTCGAAATCCTCCATGAGAGTCTCATCCTCGAAAAGTCTCTTGCCAAAGATGGCATCCAATTCCTCAAGTGTAAGGAATGGAGACAGGATGATATAAACAAACAGGCACTTTGGACAGTGTCCACACCAGATATCCTGCTTGCTACCTACATTACAGCTCTTGAAAATGCCGTGGTACTTCTTGAAACGTGAGAAGAGCATGGCAATCTGAAGCTCAGAAAGTGGGCGCAGGAAGCTAAAGTAGAAAACTCCTGAGCCAATGAAATCTCTCTCATAGCGTCTGAAATCTGCCTCAAACTCGAAGCTCTTTGAATACTGATGATTTACATAGCTGTCTGCAACAGTGGATTCATTGGCACTGCTCTCATTTGAAAGAGCCACGAACTGTAAATCATTAAGATATCCAGCAATAATACTTGAAAATGCAACAAGCGCAGAAAATGGTGTGTGACCATTTAAGAAGCCCTTTGCATTGAGGTCTAACATATTTTTATCAAGAGTACGCTTAGCGTAGATAGTGTGGTCTGTAAGGCCACCCACTTCAACAGTAGCATCTGTAGCACCTCTTGAATTGATAACATAGCAATTAACATCAGCTTTTTCACGAAGAAGCTCGATAGAAACTACTGAATCCTTTCCGCCGCCTACTGGAACCATAACACGTGGCTTCTTGCCAGCTGAGATGCGAGGTCTGTCCTTTGGAGTGATGCATCTAGGCTGCTTTGTTCCTTCGCATTTTACAGTCATGAAATCATCGAAGTCCTCCTCGATACCGTTAGTGTAATAGAATTCCCCAAGTCCGTTGAAGTAAAGCTTCTTCCACCAGCTAATTTGCTCAGCAGAAAGGTTTCTGTCCTTGATAATTACTGTAGGTGGGCAGGCTATCTTCCAATAGCTGACAAGCTCTACCATACCAAGAGAGAACACCATGTCGTCAATAAGGGCTTCATCGATTGATGCTACTTCGTTGATGCGTGGAATGCTCCAGGTAGGATGAAATTCGCTTAGACCATCGATAGAAAAATCAAAGGTCATGCTGATACCTTCGTTATTTAAATCATAAGAATATCCCTGATAAGTGAAGGTAGGATAATCTTCTCTGCATTTTTTATAAAAATCTTGTCTACTCATATAATTCCTTTTAAACAATTGATATTTCTTTTATACTTAAACATAAGGATTATATCACAAAAGTTTTAAATAAAATAGAAAAGTGAGGATTGGGGTAATGCCACACGTTGGGGGCCAGAAGCTTAAGATTATATATGAATATCAAATTCTTATGGAAGAGAGTGACGAACAGCATCAAATCAATGCTGTGGAAATGACTCGCCGCCTTAAAGCAAGGGGAATTCCAGCGGAAAGAAAGACAGTCTATAAGGATATGGATACGCTGATGGATGCTGGTGTGGATGTGGTAAAGGGCGACCATGGTTACTACATTGGCACACGCGTATTTGAGCTGGCTGAATTAAAGCTTCTTGTGGATGCAGTTGGCGCATCAAAGTTTATATCTCAGAAGAAAACCAAAGACCTTGTGGAAAAGTTGACTACCTTGGCAGGCAAGGAGGATGCCGCCCAGCTTCAGCGCCAGGTGGTTGTGCCTGAAAAGGCGACTTCAGCTAATGAAAAGATTTTCTATACAATTGATGTTATTTATCAATGTCTGGATAACGATAAGATGATGTCCTTCAAATATCAGGAATGGACACTGACAAAGGAAATGAAGCCCCGTCATGGAGGAAAGATATATAAGGTAAGCCCAGCTTTCCTTATTAGAAATGATGAGAACTATTATCTTGTAGCTTTTGACGGAGAGAATCAGGAGATACGTCACTATCGTGTGGATAAAATGGTTTCTGCGGAAATGCTTGAGGATTCTAGAGAAGGTATAGAGCAGCGAAATGCCCTGAACCCTCATGAGTACGCCAGACATCATGTCAGCATGTTCGCTGGCGAGGAACGTGCAATCACTATTAGATTTCCGAAGCATTTGGTAGGTGTCACCCTTGATAAATTTGGCACAGGCATAGACCTTCGACCTGATGGAGAAGATTATGTAAAGGCTCGAATCAATGTGGCGGTCAGCCCTCAGCTCTATGGCTGGCTCACTGGTGTTGGGGCAAGTATTTGCTTCCCTGATGAGGAGGCTGAGAAGTATAGGGAATACTTGAAGAGGTTGATTTTATAATCCATTTTAAAATGACAAAGCATATAACTTATTAAATTTCTAGATAATTATATGCTTAAAACAGGCATTTTTAGTTTATCAAGCATATAAAAAAGAAAAAAACTTTCATTTTATATGCTCATACAAGATATTTAGAGACATAAAACTTCTAAAAAAGCATATAATTATTAAAATAATTTGATTATTATATGCTTGGACATCTAAATTAGCCCTTCTCAAAACTAGAAATAGCATATAAAAATGTATTTATACCCTATATTATATGCGTGATGGGAATTATAGTCTTTGTTATATATCAAATATAGCCCCCATCAACTCCGATTATCTGCCCCGTCATGTAGGATGGGGCATTTATTATGCTTAAAACAGTTTGTGCAATCTCCTCAGGCTTGCAGAAACGACCTACTGGAATTTCTTCTGCAAGTTCAGCCTTCTCATCGTCAGAGAGCTGACCATTCATATCTGTATCAACAACACCGCAGGTGATGGCATTTACAGCAACACCATTAGGGGCTAGCTCCTTGGCAAAGGCTTTTGTGAAGGAATTTACACCACCCTTTGAAGCGGAGTAGGCCACCTCGCAGCTGGCACCTACAGAGCCCCACATTGAGCTGATGTTGATGATATCACCAGACTTGCGGCGAATCATAGAAGGTGCGATGGTTTTGCTGGTATAGAAAACAGATGAAAGATTGGTGTTAATAACGTGTTCCCACTCATCCACAGACATACATGTTAGTAATCCGAGGTGAGCCACGCCGGCATTGTTGATAAGTACATCTATCTGCCCAAGCTTTTCTAAAGCATCCTCGCAGGCTGGAATGGTGAATCCATAGTCAGATATATCACCGCAATAGGTGTAAACTTCAACTATGTATTTTTTGCCAAGCTCCTCTGCGAGCGCGTTCAGCATGTCTATATTGCTGTGGCAAAACAGGGCAAGATGATAGCCATTCTTTGCCAGTTCAATGGCGATGGCACGTCCGATACCTCTGCTTGCTCCAGTTATTAAAGCGGTCTTTTTCATGAGAATCTCCTTATTATTTGCTGTACTACGCATTATTAGTATATACAATATATTAAGAAATTATTAATTATCAGATAAATTCTTGAGGTTTTTAAATTCAATTGCTATACTAATTACATAATAAATTAAATTCCATTATTAATCAAAGGAAGAACTGCCATGGTAAATTGCCTTTGGCAATGGGCAGTTCAGGAAATTAAGGGATCCTCCCATAAATGGGTCCCTCCTTAATTTATTAAATATTCGGTAAAGGTGGTACGACATCATGAAAACAACAATCACAGGAAAGAACATCGAATTAACCCAGGGTCTTAAGGAAGCGGTGGAGGAGCGCTTTAAGAAGTTAGACAAGTATTTTAACAAGGATACTGAAGCAATCGTTACATTGGACGTAGAGAAAGGACGTCAGAAAATAGAAGTTACAATCCCTATGAAGGGAAGTTACTTGAGAGCAGAGGAAGTTACTTCTGATATGTATGCTTCAATCGAGGCAGTTACAAACACATTGGAAGCTCAGCTCAAGAAGCACAGAAATAAGATTATCGACAGAAAGCAGTCTGATTCAAGAGCTATTTTCGCTCAGGATTTCATTGAGGAAAAGATAGCGGATGATGATAAGATTCAGATTATCCGTACTAAGAAATTTGATATGAAGCCAATGTATGCTGAGGATGCATGCCTTGAGATGGAAATGCTTGGACATGACTTCTTTATGTTCAGAAATGCTGATACAGATGAAATTAATGTAGTTTATAAGAGAAAGAACGGAGCTTACGGTCTTATAGAGCCAGAGTTCTAAAGTTCGGGATTTAATAAAAAATTTAACAACGAATTTTAACCTCCTGTTGATATAATGCGAGACAATAACATTATAGATATAGGAGGTATTTTTTATGCACAAAACAAGTTTTGGGAAATACTTGAGGTGGTTGAGGAAGGAGTTTAAATTAACGCAACAACAACTGGCGGAAATGGTTGATTGTGCAACAAGTACAATTGCCAGGCTTGAGTCTGGAATGGAATTGCCAAGCCGAAGGATATTCATGAAGCTTAACCGGATATTTGAATCCATTGGTATTATCTATGATGAGCTATGGATGGAAAGTGTATTTGGCTTTAAGGCAGCAAGGAAGGAATTGCTAAACGCCATTAAAAAAGGTCGTGGGGATGAAATCGAAAGAAAGCTGGAAATATTTCGATATTTGATGGAGGAATGCGAAGAGGAGAGTGATGATGAAGAAAAAAGAGAAAACATACAGTATTACGCTTTAGGACATCTAATATCCATAAGGAAAAGAGGTCTTTCTGTCGAGCAGTACTTAGATGAAATGATTCAGACCTTTGAACTTAGACGTAGGATTCCTGATTTTAAAGATATTCCAAACATAAAACTATCTCAGATTGAGTTCCAGCTTCTATATGAAATGGGTGAGGCATATAGAATATTGGGTGATGTTGAGACAGCTGAGATAATATGCAAAGGATTGCTTGCAAATGAAATAGATTCGAGAAGTCCTTTTATTATAGATAAATATTTGGAAACCTCCTTTGCTTTGGCAAGGGTATGTATGACTAAAAATGACTATTCAATGGTTAAGCATTGCCTGGAATATATTTTTAGTAGATATCTTAAGGACAAAGATACAAGGACTTTATATCACTCGCTAATGCTACAATTGGAAGTCTGTGAATCCCTTGGAGATAATAAGGGAGCTGATTTAATTAATAATTTCTTAAAGGCATCAAAAGATCTTGTTAGATATATGGATGTGGTTAAAGTAATGAACGCATAGAATAAATAGTGTCTGCTTATCCCATGGCACTTGTATTTTTTCGAAAAAAATACTATATTAACGCATGGTAAAATAAATTTTTAATATTTGAAAGGTAGTTTTATGGATATAGTAGTTTTGGCTGGTGGATTAAGCTCAGAGAGAGACGTTTCCTTCAAGTCTGGTACAATGGTGGCAAAAGCCCTTAGAAACAGAGGTCATAGAGCATTAGTGCTTGATGTCTTTATGGGATATAAGGATGCAGAATGTGATATCACTGATATTTTTGAGAATAGTGAGGCTAATTCTGTAAAGGTTGCAGATATTCCTACAGAGGCTCCAGACCTTGAGGCTATTAAGGTTAGCCGTCCAGATCAGAGCTCAAGCTTCTTTGGACCAAACGTTATCAAAATCTGTCAGAAGGCTGATGTGGTATTTATGGCTCTTCACGGTGGAGAGGGCGAAAGCGGTAAGGTTCAGGCTGCCTTTGATTTATTTGGAATAAAATACACGGGAAATGACTACGTTTCAAGTGCAATTGCCATGGATAAGCAGATGACAAAGAATGTCATTGAAAAAGCAGGAGTTCCTGTTCCAACAGGCGTTTCACTTAAGAAAGAAAACCGCAAGAAGTTCAAGTTTGATAAGTATCCATGCATCGTTAAGCCAAACTGTGGTGGTTCATCAATCGGTGTTACTATCGTAAATACTCCAGATGAGCTTGATGCGGCCTTGGATGCAGCCTTCAAATGGGAAGATGAAGTTGTAATTGAGCAGTTTATCAAGGGTAGAGAGTTTTCTGATGGTGTTATCGAAGGAAAGGCTCTTCCTATTATCGAGATTGCTCCAAAGCAGGGCTTCTATGATTACAAGAATAAATATGCAGCAGGTTCTGCTGTTGAGACTTGTCCTGCAGAAATCAGTACAAAGGCTACTACCAAGATGCAGCAGTATGCTCAGACAGCCTTCAAGGCACTTGGTCTTACAACATATGCTCGTATCGATTTCATGATGGATGAAAAGGAAAACATTTATTGCCTTGAAGCAAACACACTTCCAGGCATGACACCAACAAGTCTCCTTCCACAGGAAGCAGCTGTAGTTGGCATGAACTTTGAGGATTTGTGTGAGCATCTCATCAAGGTTTCATTAATGAAGTACGCATAGATTAGAGAGAAGATATATGAAAAATATGACATTGGCACATGTTGCTCAGGTGGTTGACGGGCAGCTTATTATGCCAGAGGGCATGGAGGCCCTTCAAAATTCAGAAATACAGGGTGCCGTCAATGACAACCGAAAGGTCGAAAAGGATTTCCTGTTCATCCCAATGGTTGGCGCAAGAGTTGATGGTCACGATTTTATTGAAGATGCTTTTTCAAAGGGAGCTTTAGCAAGCCTCTCAGAAAGAAAGCTTGAAAATGCTTCAGGTCCATACATCATCGTGAAGGATACAAAGCTTGCATTAAAGCAGATTGCTACAAATTACAGAATGCAGCTTGATATTCCTGTTGTAGGTGTTATCGGAAGTGTTGGAAAGACAAGTACAAAGGAAATGCTTGCATCAGTTCTTGGTACAAAGTACAACGTGCTCAAGACTGAGGGCAACTTCAACAACGAGATTGGTCTTCCACTTACTATCTGCAGAATAAAAGATGAGCATCAGGTAGCTGTAGTTGAAATGGGTATCTCAGATTTTGGCGAGATGCATCGCTTGGGAGATATTGCAAAGCCAGATTTTGTTGTAATGACAAATATTGGTCAGTGCCATCTTGAATTCCTTAAGACAAGAGATGGAATCCTGCAGGCAAAGACAGAAGTCTTTGAGCATATGAATAAGAATGGCGCTGTCATTCTCAATGGAGATGACGACAAGCTTATAAATGCAGATACTCTCGGAATCAGAAAGATTTTCTATGGTCTTAATGGACAGGAGGTTAGCGCCAGCGAAGTTACAGCAGATGGCATGACAGGCACTTATGCTTTAATCAATGCCTTCGGAGAAACCTTCGAGGCTAATATTCCACTTCCTGGAACACATAATGTTATGAATGCACTTGCTGCTACAGCAATGGGCAAGGTTCTTGGTCTTACAAATGACGAAATCAAGCGTGGCCTTGAGAAGGCTAGCACAATTGCTGGTCGTAATAACGTTATCGAAGTTAGAGATATTACTATCATTGATGATTGCTACAATGCAAATCCAGTATCTATGAAGGCTTCTATTGAGGTTCTTGGAAAAGCACCAGGACGTTCGATTGCAGTTCTTGGAGATATGGGAGAGCTTGGAGAGGACGAGCGTCAGCTCCATTATGAGATAGGTCAGGCTCTTGAGGATAATCATATCGGATATGTATTTACAGTAGGTGAGCTTTCAGAGGAGATTAATAAATCTCTTAGTCAAAAAAATAGCTCCTGCATGGCACATCACTATACCAATGTAGAAGCTATGTTAGAAGACTTATTACCTATTATTCGCGGTGGTGACACTATATTGGTTAAGGCTTCACACTTTATGAACTTTACCGCTGTTGTAGAAGCAATTAAGAATCGCTTACAGTAATTTTGCATCAGCATCAAGCTGAGTTTTCATTACGCTCTGGATATATGCTCCAGGGCGTTTTTTATTCTCGCCCTCAAGTGCATTTGGATCGATAGGTGGAAGGAAGGTTACGATTACCTTTGCACGCTTGCATCTAGGCATGTGAGCTTCCAAAACCTCTCTTGTGTTTGTGAAGCAAACAGGAACAATAAGACTGTTAGTCTTTGTTGCGACCTTGAGAGAAGCTTCGTGGAATTCAGCCATCTCACCAGTCTTAGAACGTGTTCCTTCTGGGAATACGAACATATTGATGCCAGACTTAATGTACTCCTGAGCTTTTAAAATAAGCTTTAAATCCTGACGAGGATCTGTTCTTGTAAGGAATAAGCAATAGTTTATTACCATCCAGGTGCTGAGAAGAGGAACTTTTTTGATGTCGTCCTTTGCAAGGAAACCTGTGACAGCAGGGCAAAGATGATATCCGATTACTACATCAAAGTAACTCTGATGATTTCCAACAAAAAGAACGGTCTTATCCTTTGGAATGTTTTCTAAGCCGTGTACTTCATATTTCGCACCAGCTAGGAAGGCAACCACACCAAAGGCCCAAGCTACAATTTTATAACCGATAACGTCTTTTGCTCTCTTATTGAATAATCCTAAAATAAAAAGAATTCCCCAAATAGGAATACTGCAAATCAGAAAAATACTGATAAACAAAACCACTATGATAGTTCTTAACATGTGTACCTCCAAGGTTTTTGATAATTTCATTATAAATTAGTCAAACTTAATTATCAAATGAATGAAATGTGATTACTTTGAAGTTTAAATGTAGCTTTAACAAAAGTTATAAAGTGTAACGTTTTCTAGGTCTGACAGACATTTTTTATAATAAATATTCAAAAAACTTGTATAAAATTTTGACAAATTATACAAAAAATGGTAAACTAGATTCAGCAAAATATAAATTGCTAGAACTGCAATATTTATATTGCTAGAAAAGGGGGAGACATCATGGAACGAGAGGACTTCGACAAGGTGCGCGAATCTGTTAGATCGCAATGCGGTAGTAGAGTTGTTATTCAGTTAGACAAGGGTCGTAACAAGGTTGACATTCAGCAAGGTGTTATTCAAGAAGCTTACCCAAGTGTATTTACTATATTAGTTGACGACACCGAGACATGTCCATCACAGTTGTTATCCTTCAGCTATACAGACATAATTACTAAGGAAATTCGCATGAAACTTTGCTAGTTACAATTTCATAATGGCTTCAAATTAGACCTCAGCTTAGGCTGAGGTCATTTTCGTTTTTAGGTTGAAAAGGGTTCCTATAACTTGTATCATAATATAGAGGGATTGTGTAAATTTCTCTATATATTGGGTTTATAAGGTTATTGGAGATAGTGTTTATGAAATATTCAAAAATAGCTAAGGCAGCTTTATGTATAGTGGTATGCGTTGCAGTGCTTGCTTCGGATTCCACAGTTTCCAATGCCGTTCGTTCTATTTCAGAGATTGAAGCTGAGCAGGACGCATTACAGGATGAGATAGATGCCTTAGATGCTGATTTATATAGCTTGGTTAGCCAGATAGCCGAGATTAATGCAGAAATTGATTCTACTGCAGCAGAAATTGAAGATACACAGACAGCATTAGCAGATGCTACAGCAGCCAGGGAAGCTCAGTATGAAGCAATGAAGCTTCGTATCAAATACATGTACGAGACACCACAGGAAAGTCTTTTTGAGATGCTCGTTCAGTCAGGATCGATAACACAGTTTTTAAATCGAGTTGATTACGCTAAGAGTGTTGAGAAATATGATAGAGCTAAGCTTGACCAGTTCATCGCCACACAGGCTGAAATCGAAGAGCTTGCAGCTGCATTAGAGGAAGAAAAGGCTTCCCTCGAATCAGCGAAAAAGGAACTGAAGACTCAGGAATCTGCTCTTGAGGTTATGGTTACTGAGAAGCGCGGCGAGATGGACGATTTGGATGCGGAGCTTAAGGAAGCTAAGGAGATTGCCGCCAGAGAAGCAGCACTTAGAGCTGCCAGAGAAGCTGCCGCCAGAGCTGCAGCTGGTGGAACAAGTGGTGCTGTTAAGACATCAGGAAACTACAATGTTAATGGCGATTTAAATCCAGGTTATACCACAGGAATCAGTGGTTCCAGTGTTGTATCCTATGCAAATCAGTTTGTTGGAAACAGATATGTTTGGGGTGGAACATCCCTTACAGACGGCTGTGATTGCTCAGGTTTTGTACAGGGTGTCCTTGCAAACTTTGGCATTACCTACGGCTCACGTATGACCTCGGGTTCTTTCCGTAGTGTGGGTCAGGAAGTAAGTTATAATTATATGCAGCCGGGAGATATAGTTTGTTACCCAGGTCACGTAGCTTTTTATGCTGGTGGCGGTCTTATTGTAGAGGCTCAGAGTACAGCCACAGGTATTACTAACTACAGACCTGTTACATGTCACTCAATCATTACGATTAGAAGGGTGCTATGATTATTAAAAGGATTGCAAAACTGATAGGTGTTATTTTGTGCGCAGGTGTAGTAGTCTACGCACTTATAAACATGGGAGATGGCAGGGGGCCGTTGGATTATAACGCACACCTGGATGACGCTGCGGTTACCATTGATGATGAAGAGGTTACCTTCAGAGATCTTGCCTTCTACATTCTTTTTGAAGAAAGGAAGGTAGAGGAGCAGGCAAAGGTGTATAATGCTGATTACACAAAAGATTTCTGGAATCTCTACACCAATGAAACCTTTATCCAAAGCGCATCTAAGGATGTAGTTATAGATATGGCCATTCATGACCATCTTTTTTATCGGCTTGCGGTAGCAGAGGGGCTGGATACTCTCTCTGCTGAAGAAGAGACAGACCTTGCTTATGCCATCAATGATTTCTGGGAGGATTTACTTGATGTGCAGTGGGAAAAGCTTCCTTGTGATGAGGAAACTATAAATGAGCAAATTAGAATTGCAGCTATAGCAGAAAAATATCAGAATCACCTCGCTGAAGAAAATGGACCTAGCCAGGCAGCCTATAAATACGATGGCTATAACTATGGTCTTATCAGAGACGAGCATTCTGTTAAAATAAATAAAAAGTTATGGGATAAGTTTGTTCTTGGAGACATTACTCTCAAACATACAAAGATAAATTATATTAATGGTTTGACTGATGAGGACAAGGAAAAGTTTAAAGCAGAGAAGAAAGGTTTACGTAGAAATGCAAAAGATAAATCGCAATGACCCATGCTGGTGTGGCAGTGGTCGTAAGTATAAGCAGTGCCACGAGGCAATGGATAGAAAGATTGAAAGCTTTGCTGTGAAGGGGCACAAGGTTCCAACACATGACATGCTTAAGACACCAGAGCAGGTAGAGAAGATTAGACAGTCAGCAGTTATTAACATGGCTTGTCTCGATGCAGTTGCCGAGGCAATTCATGAAGGCATGAGCACAGCAGAAATTGATAAGATTGTATATGATACCACTACAAAAATGGGTGGTATTCCAGCTCCTCTTAATTATGAGGGCTTCCCATATAGCGTATGTACATCAGTAAATGATCAGGTTTGCCACGGATATCCTTCAAAGGATGTAATTCTTAAAAGCGGTGATATTGTAAATGTAGACTGTTCTACAATTTTAGACGGATATTATTCTGATTCATCAAGAATGTTTATGATTGGTGATGTTGATCCAGAGACAAAGAAACTTGTTGAGGTTACAAAGGAGTGTTGTGATCTTGGACTTGAGCAGGTTAAGCCATGGGGCTTCCTTGGTGATGTAGGTGCTGCTATTTGCAAGCACGCTCACGCTAATGGTTATCAGGTTGTTCGTGAGATTGGCGGACACGGTGTAGGACTTGAGTTCCACGAGGAGCCATGGGTTGGTTACAACACACTTCCTGGCACAGAGCTTCTTTTAGTTCCAGGATTTATGTTTACTATCGAACCAATGATTAACATGGGTACACAGAAGATTAAGACTGATCCTAACAATGGTTGGGAGGTTTCCACACTTGATGGTAAGCCATCTGCTCAGTGGGAGTATCAGGTACTTGTTACAGAGACAGGTTACGAAGTAATTTCATACTAAGGTGAATTGAATATGATGCGATTAGACAAGCTTTTGGTAGAATTAAATATCGGAACAAGGTCTGAGGTTAAGGCTCTTCTTAAGAAGGGCCTTATTTTTGTTGATGGAGAAAAAGCTACAAAACCTGAGACTAAGGTAGATGAAAATACAGTCCTGATTTCATATCAGGGTAAAGAATACACATATAAGAAATTTTCATACTATGTTATCAACAAGCCTAAGGGGGTTATCACCGCTACAGAAGATGCCCATGAGAGAACAATCATGGATGTGTTTTACAGTCAGTGTCCTGATGCACCAAAGGGGCTGGCACCTGTTGGAAGATTAGATAAGGACACTACAGGTCTTTTGCTTATCACTAATGACGGCCAGCTTGCTCACGACATGCTTTCGCCTAAGAAGCATGTGGATAAAACCTATTATGTAGAGTTAGATGATGAATTAACTTCTGAGGATGTGGCAGCTCTGGAGGCGGGAGTTCACATTGGTGAGGGCGAGCCCACAGCACCTGCTACAGTGAAATATGAAGGTGGAAAATCCTGTTATATTACCATTCATGAAGGAAAATTTCACCAGGTAAAAAGGATGTTTTTTGCAGTGGGGAAAACCGTGCTAGAGCTTAAAAGAACGGCATTTGGACCACTGGTACTTGATGAGGAAAAACTACCTGAGGGACACATCAACGAGTTAAAGTGTGAAAGTTTTTCTTGCAAATAGTTTAAACAAGATTTATTATATCTTCAAAGTAGTTTCGCGAACTAAAGTGTTGAAGTGAACGAGAAGTTTCACCGGCGAAAAAGACAGGAGGTATAATTATGAAAAAGAAGGCTTTAAGTTTAGCACTTTGTGCAGCAATGGCAGCTTCTTTATTTGTAGGTTGCGGAAGTGACAAAGCAGCTACAGGTGGAGAATCAGTAGACACATCAGGAGAACTCACATGGAGAATTGGTGGTATTGGACCAATCACAGGTGGTGCTGCTCAGTACGGACAGGGTGTTATGAATGCTATTCAGCTTGCAGTAGATGAAGTTAACGAGGCAGGCGGAATTAATGGCTATAATATTTCTTTCAATTTCCAGGATGACGAGGCTGATCAGCAGAAGTCAGTAAATGCATATAATACTTTGAAGGACTGGGGAATGCAGATTCTCGAAGGAACAGTTACTTCAGGTGCAGGACAGGCAGTATCTGCTGAGACATACGCAGATAGAATGTTTATGCTTACACCATCTGCTTCATCAACAGATGTAACAAGCGGACATGACAATGTATTCCAGGTTTGCTTCTCTGACCCTAACCAGGGAAAGGTTTCTGCAGACTATATTAAGGATAATGAGCTGGCAACAAAGGTGGGCGTAATTTACGATAGCTCAGATCCATATTCATCAGGTGTATATCAGACATTTGCAGCAGAGGCTCAGGCAATTGGACTTGAGATCGTGGCAACAGAAGCTTTCACTGCAGATTCAAAGACTGATTTCACAACACAGCTTCAGAAGTGTAAGGACGCAGAGGCAGATCTTCTTTTCCTTCCTTTCTACTACACAGAAGGATCAATCGTACTTACACAGGCAAACCAAATGGGATATGCTCCAGTAATGTTTGGTGTAGATGGCTTTGATGGACTTCTTTCAGTTGAAAACTTCGATGTAAGCCTTGCAGAAGGTGTATACCTTCTTACACCATTCGCTGCTGACGCAGAGGATGAGGCAACAAAGAACTTTGTTTCTAAGTATGAAGAGCAGTTTGGCGGAACACCTAACCAGTTCGCAGCTGATGCTTACGATGGAGTTTACATCCTTAAGAAGGCTCTTGAGTCAGCAGGTCTTACACCTGAGGCTTCAGCAGAGGAAATCTGCGAGGCACTTATCGCTGAGATCCAGAAGGTATCTTACGATGGACTTACAGGTGAGGGAATGAGCTGGAACGATAAAGGTGAGGTATCAAAGGCACCTAAAGCCGTAATTATCAAAGATGGAGCATATGCTTCAGTAGATTAATTAGCGCATCAATGACGATGCAGGGCTGTTCCAAGATGGGGCAGCTCTGCATCTAATTTTATCTTATACGAAAGAGAGTATTGTAGTTATGGGATTTTTAACCTATTTAATCAATGGATTAAGCCTTGGAAGCGTATATGCAATAATCGCTTTGGGATACACCATGGTTTATGGTATCGCAAAGATGCTTAACTTCGCTCATGGCGACGTTATCATGATTGGCGCATATGTTGTTTTCATGTGCATGGCAAATTCTGGCATGCCTGCTGTACTTTCTATTGTTATTTCGATTGTATGCTGTACAGCACTTGGAATGATTATAGAAAAGATAGCATATAAACCACTTAGAAAGGCAACTAATCTGGCAGTGTTGATTACAGCTATCGGTGTCAGCTATTTCCTTCAGAATATGGCGCTGATGTTGTTTGGTTCAAATCCTGTAAGCTTCACTTCAGTAATCAAGTGGCAGGGAATTTCACTTGCTGGTGGCGCACTTAAAATCACAGGCAATGCAATCATTACCATTATTACATGTGTAGTAATCATGATTGTCCTTATGTGGTTCGTAAAGAACACAAAGCCAGGTCAGGCAATGCGTGCTGTTTCAGAGGATAAGGAAGCAGCAATTCTTATGGGTATCAATGTGAATGCAACCATTTCACTTACCTTTGCAATTGGCTCAGGACTTGCAGCAATCGCAGGTGCACTTCTTTGTTCCTCATATCCATCACTTACTCCTTATACAGGTTCAATGCCAGGTATCAAGGCATTTACAGCTGCTGTATTTGGTGGAATCGGTTCAATTCCAGGAGCACTTATCGGTGGACTTCTTCTTGGAATTATCGAGATTTTAGCAAAAGCATACATCTCCAGCCAGCTGGCAGATGCTATCGTATTTGCGGTATTAATTATTGTACTTTTGGTTAAGCCTACCGGAATTTTAGGCAAGCAAATCAAAGAGAAAGTGTAGGTGGCGACTATGAATTTATACAAGAATTTAAACAAATCTACACAGAAATTATTAGTGACAATCGGTGTTATCGTCGTACTTTACATTGTAATGTCAGTTATGGAAAGCACAGGAAATCTTAGCTCTCTTATGAAGGGACTTCTTGTTCCAGTCTGTGCTTATTCTCTTGTGGCAGTTGGACTTAATCTTTGCGTTGGATATCTTGGAGAGCTTTCTCTTGGACATGCAGGATTTATGTGCGTTGGTGCGTTCTCTTCTGCATTTTTCTCAAGAGTGTTCCAGGAAACCATTCCTGATGTGCCAAGATTTATTCTAGCTCTTGTAATTGGAACAGCAATGGCAGCTCTTTTTGGTTTCTTAATTGCTATTCCAGTTCTTAGACTTCGAGGTGATTATCTTGCAATCGTTACGCTGGCTTTTGGCGAAATTATCAAGAATGTTATCAATGTTATGTACATTGGAAAGGATTCAAAGGGAGTACATTTCTCTATTAAGGATCAGCTTTCTCTCGGAATGGATATTGATGGCAAGATGCTCATCAATGGTCCACAGGGTATTACTGGAACGCCTCGTCAGTCTACATTTACTATTGCAGTATTGTTGCTTATTCTGGCACTTGTTGTTACACACAACTTTGTTAACTCAAGAACTGGTCGTGCAGTAAAGGCTATCCGTGATAATCAGATTGCAGCGGAGACAGTAGGACTTCCTGTTACAAAGTACAAGCTTGTGGCATTTACTATTTCAGCGGCGATAGCGGGACTTGGTGGAGTGCTTTATGCTCACAACATCAATTCTCTTACAGCTACAACCAACAACTTTGGTTATAACATGTCCATCATGATACTGGTTTATGTAGTACTTGGTGGAATCGGAAATTTCTCAGGCTCGGTTATTGCAGCAGTTGTTCTGACAATGCTCCCTGAGCTTTTAAGAGGACTTTCAACTTACAGAATGCTTATTTACTCAATTGTGCTGATTGTTCTGATGCTCTTTAACTGGGCACCAGCTATCCTTAAGTGGAGAGATGATCACGGTCTTACAACAGCAGCTATACTTGGCAAATTTAAGAAGAAGGAGGTGCAGTAATGAGCTTACTTGAAGTTACAAATTTAGGCATTTCCTTCGGAGGACTTAGAGCTGTTGATGAGTTTAATCTTTCTATCGAGCAGGGAGAGCTTTATGGATTGATAGGACCTAACGGAGCAGGTAAGACTACAGTTTTCAATATGCTTACCGGAATCTATAAACCTACAGATGGAATGATTTATCTGGATGGTAAGAATGTCACAGGTAAGAAAACAGCAGACATTAACAAGGCTGGTGTAGCTCGTACCTTCCAAAATATTCGTCTTTTCGGAGACCAGAGTGTACTTGATAATGTAAAAATCGGATTACACAATTCCTTTGAATATGGCACCGCAACAGGTATTTTCAGACTTCCAAAGTATTTTGCCACAGAGAAGGAAATGGATAAAAAGGCACTGGAGATTCTTTCAGTATTTGGACTTGATTCTTCGGCTGATATTCTCGCCTCTAATCTTCCTTATGGAAAACAGCGAGAGCTTGAAATTGCAAGAGCCTTAGCTACTAATCCAAAGCTTCTTCTATTGGATGAGCCTGCAGCAGGTATGAATCCAAATGAAACGCGTGATTTGATGAACACAATCGCTCTCATCAGAAAAGAATTTGGCGTGACAATTCTTCTTATTGAACATGATATGAAGCTAGTTTCAGGAATCTGTGAGAAGCTTACGGTATTAAACTTCGGGCGCGTGCTTGCGCAGGGAAAGACCAGCGATGTGTTAAATGACCCTGAAGTTATTAAGGCTTATTTAGGAGAGTAATATGTTAGAAGTAAAAGACTTAATCGTAAATTATGGAGTTATCCAAGCTCTAAAGGGCATCTCCTTTGAGGTTAACGAAGGGGAGGTCATTGCGCTCATCGGTGCAAACGGCGCCGGCAAGACCACCACTCTTCAGACAATCTCTGGTATGCTTCAGCCAACTTCAGGACAGGTGCTCCTTGAAGGCGTTGATATCACAAAGATTCCAGGACACAAAATAGTATCTATGGGAATGGCTCATGTGCCTGAAGGACGAAGAGTTTTCCCAGGATTAACAGTGCTTGAAAACTTGAAAATGGGAGCATATACTAGAAGTAACAAGAAGGAAATCGCGGATGCTTTTGAGCGTGTATACGAAAGTTTTCCACGTTTGAAGGAGCGCCAGAATCAGTTGGCAGGTACCCTTTCAGGAGGTGAGCAGCAGATGCTTGCTATGGGCCGAGCTCTTATGAGTCAGCCACGCATTATCCTTATGGATGAGCCTTCAATGGGTCTTTCTCCTATCTACGTTGAGGAGATTTTCAATATCATCCAGGAGATTTCCAAGGCAGGCACCACAGTACTCTTGGTAGAGCAGAATGCAAAGAAGGCACTTGCTATTGCAGACAGAGCGTATGTATTGGAGACGGGGAATATCGTTTTGTCGGGAGATGCTAAAACTCTTATGAATGATGATTCTATCAAGAAGGCATACTTGGGAGAATAAGCATTTCTTGCTTAGCGTAGGAAATGCGTAAATATGGGGGAGGTTTTCACATGTCAGAGGACAAGAAGCTAGTTATTTCGATTGCACGTAGTTATGGTTCGGGAGGTCTTACACTTGCGAAGAAGCTTGGCAAGGAGCTAGGTCTTCCAGTTTATGACAGAGAGATTCTTCGAATGGCATCAGACCAAAGTGGAATCAACGAGGAGCTTTTCGGCGAGGTTGATGAGCATGTCAGAAAGATTTTCCTTTCTGCCAAGGCACATTACAAGGGACTTCCTTTAAGTCCAGAGTATGCAGCCTTCACCTCAGATGACAATTTGTTTGAGCTTCAGGCAGATGTTATCAAGCGAATCGCCAACACTCAGAGCTGTATTATAGTAGGCCGCTGTGCAGATTATATTTTGAAGGACAGAGCCTATGTGCTTTCGCTTTTCTTCTATGCATCAGAGGAGGATTGCCTCACTCGTTTGCGCAGACAGGTAAGTGGAACAGATGCAGAGCTTTTGAAGCGTATGCATGATATTGATAAGCACCGTGCTGATTACTACAAGTATTACACAGGTCGTGATTGGAACGATGCCAGAAACTACGACTTCTGTCTGGATACTGGAGTTATGGACTATGACAGACTGATTGAAGTTGTGAAATCTTATATTGAGATTAAGAATAGAGAAATCTAGATAAGTATTGGGCTGGAGAAATCCAGCCCTTATTTTATGTAGATATTTATCGAAGATTATATATAATGATATAAGATTGTAAATGTTCATATATGAGAGGAACAGAAGAATAATGAATCTTAAAGTTTTAAAAACATTAGAGTACGACAAAATAATAGAGCGACTTGCCGAGAAGGCTACCTGTGAGTCAGGTAAGCTTCGCTGTAAGCAGCTCCTTCCAATAAATGACATCGAAGAGATTAAGGTGATGCAGCAGGAGACAGCCTGCGCCTTTAATCGTTTGGTAAAGTTTTCGGATGTAAGTGTAAGCGGCACTACAGATTTACGTCCTTCACTTGCCAGATTGGAGCTTGGTTCTTCTCTCAGTATTGAGGAGATTCTTGCGGTAGCAAATGTCCTTGAGGTTACAAAGCGAGTTGCTAAGTATGGCAGCCAGATGGAGGAGGAAGATGCCCTGTCCTTCTACTTCAATGGTCTTTCTCCAGAGGTGAAGATTCTAAACGAGATTAGAAGATGCATCATTGATGAGGAGACTATTGCAGATGATGCCAGCACAGCTCTTTTTGACATCAGAAAGGGAATGCAGCGCACTAACGAGAAGATTAAAAGCGTAATGAATTCTATGCTTAACAACAGCACTACAAGAGGCTACCTTCAGGAACCAGTAGTTACAGTTCGTGGTGGACGTTTCTGTCTCCCAGTTCGTGCTGATTACAAATCAAGAGTTCCAGGTATGGTTCACGACCAGTCTTCTACAGGAAGTACCTTCTTTATTGAGCCAATGCAGGCTGTTGATTTGAACAACGAGATGCGTGAGCTTCAGGTACGTGAGCAGGATGAGATAGAGAGAATCCTTGCTATTCTCTCTAATCAGATTGCAGAGGCTTCAGAGGGAATCATCCGTAATTACGAATTACTTACAGAGATTGATTTCATTCTTGCAAAGGGACGTTACGCAATCGAGCTCAATGCCAGCAGCCCTGAGTTTAATGAGGATGGAATCATAAACCTTCGTGGGGCAAGACATCCACTTCTTGATCCTAAGAAGGTTGTTGCTACAGATATAAAGCTGGGAGAGGATTATAATCTTCTTCTTGTTACAGGACCTAATACTGGTGGTAAGACTGTATCACTTAAGACTTGTGGTCTGCTTACACTTATGGCTCAGGCAGGTCTTCACATTCCTGCAAAGGACAGAAGCCAGATAGCAGTATTCGATGATGTTTATGCAGATATCGGTGACGAGCAGTCTATCGAGCAGTCACTTTCCACATTCTCATCTCACATGGTTAACATTGTCCACATTTTAGAGGCAATCAATGGTGGAAGCTATTCCAAGGAGACTGAGAAGCTTATAGCTGAGAATAAGAAGGATTTTGTCTACTCAAAGGTAATACACGGAACAAAGGAGGAGCAGAAGGTTCCTCAGTTCCTTATTCTTATCGATGAGCTTTGTGCTGGTACTGATCCTAAGGAAGGTGCAGCTCTGGCGCAGTCTATCTTAGACAGACTTCACGTTTTAGATGTTAGAACTATGGCTACCACTCACTATAGTGAGCTTAAGGTATATGCTCTTTCAACAGAGGGAGTGGAAAATGCTTCCTGTGAATTTTCACTGGAGACTCTTAGCCCAACATATCATTTGATTATTGGTGTTCCAGGAAAGTCTAACGCTTTTGCAATTTCTTCAAAGCTTGGAATTCCTGCTGATTTAATTGAGGATGCGCAAGGTAGACTTTCAGAGGACGATAAGTCATTTGAAGATTTGATGGTAGATTTGGAGCAGAAGCGTCATCAGGTAGAGGAGGACGCAGCAGAGGCAGCAGCTGCTCTTAAGGAAGCAGAGGCTAAGCTTGCCAATGCAATAGCAAAGGAAGAAAAGATTAAGGCACAGCGCGAGGAGCTTATTCGTCAGGCTCATGAGGATGCAGCAGCTATCCTTCAGGAGGCAAAAGATATTGCTGATGAAGCCATTCGTGACTTTAATAAATTTGGTAAGGGTGGCGGAAATATTTCTGCCATGGAAGCAAAGCGTCAGGCTCTGGGTCAGGGTGTAAATAAATCAAAGAGCAAGGCTAAGGAAAAGCAGGAGGTTCAGGAGAACAACAACATACCTACAAATCTTCATGTGGGAGATAAGGTAAAGGTTCTTTCTATGAATCTTACAGGAAATGTTTGCACAGCTCCTAATTCAAAGGGTGATGTGACAGTACAGATGGGTATCATGAAGTCCACAGTGAATATTAAGGACCTTGTGCTTATCGAGGAAGATGATAAGTTTGTTCCAAAGAAGGGTACAAGAGTTAAGAATATGACTTACGGTGGATTCAATAAGGCAGCATCCATCTCTCCAGAGATTAATCTTCTTGGATGCACAGTTGATGAAGGTATTGCGAAGCTTGAGAAGTATCTTGATGATGCCTATATCAGTCACCTTACTTCAGTACGTGTAGTACACGGCAAAGGAACAGGTGCCCTTCGAGCAGGCGTGCAGCAGTATCTTCGCAAGTGCAAGAACGTAGCGGAGTTCCATCTCGGTGAGTTTGGAGAGGGTGATGCTGGCGTTACTATTGTTACATTTAAGTAGTGTGACACTTGTGTGATAAAAGACATGGTATTATTTCTCCTGAAAAGAGTTAAGAAAACAAAAAAGCTGACCGATAGAATAGTCAGTAAGAAAATTTTTAGGAGGAGTTTGAAAATGGCAATTGGCGAAATCATTAAGTGCGCAACATTGGAGGAAGTTTTTAGAAAGGCTTTTGAGCTTAACAGAGTGGGGATTAAAACTGAGTTTATCTCAAGCAATGAGCTTAGAGTTGTTGCTGTAAATGCAGTATAAAAATATCGCACATTGAGCTATCTGGAACGAAAGTTTCAGATAGCTTTTTTTTGTCTGAAAAAAATTTTTACAAAAAAGGTGTTGACATACTTTGCCTGTCGTAGTATATTTACTTCAACACATGGAGTACTTCATCTGTCGTAGTACGTCAGGTAAAGTACGATAGACATAGTACGACAGATAAAGGAGGTTAATATGGGCGAAATCAGTAGTGACGTAATCCGTGGCTACAACGACACCATGATTCTTAGCATTCTGATAAAAGAGCCATCCTATGGTTATGAAATATCAAAGCAGATAAAACAAATCACCGAGGAGAAATACATAATCAAGGAGACCACACTTTATTCGGCATTCACCCGAATGGAGAAAAACGGATACATAGAATCCTTCGTTGCGGACCCAGATCCAGAGGGGAACGGAAAGAAAAGAACTTATTACAGAGTCACAGATTCAGGTAAAGATTTTTACCGGGAGAAATGTGAAGAGTGGGAACTAACAAAAGAAGTTGTTGAACGGTTTATTGAAAAACAGGATTAGGAGAAGATAGGAGAACATATATGGAAACAATAAAAAACTATTTGGAGACAATGTTCGCAAATATGCCAAATACTCCAGAGGTTAAGAAAGCTAAGGCTGAGTTGCTTTCAATGATGGAAGATAAATTTAATGAGATGATTGCTGATGGGGTAAATGAAAATCAGGCAGTTGGAACAGTCATTGCAGAGTTCGGAAATCTTGATGAGCTTGCAGAAGATCTTGGACTTACTAAGGAACTTAAAGAGACTCACGAGAGAGAAGAATCAAAGCCACGTCGTTTCCTTCGTATGGAAGAAATTGAGGACTACTTAAATGTCATGAAGGGAAATGGATTATTAATCGGTATCGGCGTGCTACTTTGCATCACATCAGTTACATGGCCAATCCTTTTTGAATTCCTTCTTAGAGGAGAGGTAGGAGATGGTCTTGGTGTAACAGGAATGTTTATCAGCATCGCTGTAGCAGTTGCATTATTTGTATTCGCAGGTATCAGAGGAAATGATTGGAAATTCTTAGATAAAGAGCTTTGCCAGATTGATATGTCAACAGCTGATATGGTAAAGGCAAAGAAAAAGGCTTTCAAGGTTCCACACGCAGTAATGATTGCAGTAGCTATTATGCTCTTTATTCTTTGGATTCCTACAGCAGCAATTGATATTGATATCGTTTCTAATTGCTTATTCTACTTCGTAGGTGCAGGTGTTTGCATGATTATCTATGCTACTACAGTAATGGGAAGCTATGAAAAGGTTTTAAAGCTTAATGATTCAAAAACAATCAGTGGTAATTATGGAAAGGATGAGGATGATATCGTGTATGTAAATAAATTTGCAGAAGGCGTTATGGAAGTTTACTGGCCAACAGTTACTTGCTTATATCTGATTATTAGTTTCATTACTATGGATTGGCATATCACATGGCTTATTTGGGTGATTGGTGCAATCTTACGTAGATTATTAAATGTTGTATTGGCAGCGGAGGAGGATTAAGAATGGAAAACAAGAAATGGACTAAGAAGTATTTAGTTATAATTTGGTTGATTACATTAATTGTTGTGATAGCAGCTATGTGGGGACACATTGTGAACTTTGGTGGTCTTAGCTGGTTCAGTGACGGCTGGCACAACGGAAATTCAGATACAAAGACTTATGATTTCTCAAAT
Organism: Pseudobutyrivibrio sp. 49; assembly: GCF_900100545.1. Classification (GTDB taxonomy): domain Bacteria; phylum Bacillota; class Clostridia; order Lachnospirales; family Lachnospiraceae; genus Pseudobutyrivibrio. Next base: position 1,827 of record NZ_FNDP01000016.1, on the reverse strand, counting down.
GAAAAGGTAACCGATATTGTTATTGATATGAGTGCAGCTGATATTAATATCAAGTATGGCACAGGTCTTTCAGTAGATGCTACTTTCCCAGAAAAGTATGAGCCTACAGTTGAGCTTAAAGGTGGAAAGCTTACAATCATCCAGAAAGAAAGTGCTAAGCATATGAAGAGCCTAGATGGTTACAAGCTTGATATAGTTGTTCCAAACAACACAAAATTAGACATTCTTAAGATTGACATCGCAGCAGGAGATATTGATATCAAGGATATTCAGGCAGATGATTTTGATATTGATGCAAACGCAGGTGACATTGATATAAATGATGTAACAGCCGAGAAGTTTGATATTGATGCAAATGCAGGTGACATCGATGTAAAGAATGCGACAGCAGAAAAAATTAGTATTGATGCAAATGCAGGTGATCTCAATCTTATGGATTCTACAGCCAAGTCTGCTGAGGTTAGTGCAAATGCAGGCGATATTGATATCACAGGTACATACGACAAGATTGATTGTGAATGTGATTTTGGTGATGTAGATATTGATGCTCCTAATACAGATAGAAAGAATATTGATGTTGATTGCTCATTTGGCAGCGTCAATGTTAACAGCAAATAAAATAATATCGTAATATCATCATATAGTAATATCGTAATACAGCGAGGCACTTTAATCATAGGTGCCTCGTTTTTTATGGAAAAATTTGCTGTGACACTTGTGTGATAAATCACATGATATTATTACATCAGAAAAAGGGAAAAGGTAAAAAACAGGGGAACGAAAAAGGTATTAGGAGGACAAAGAAATGAGTTTTGAAAAGTTTGTAAAAGGAATGATGAGTTTAAGTCTTGTAACAATAATCGGAATGTTATTGTACACAGGAATTGCAAATGATACTGCAGAGGTAACAACTGGACATTATGCTCCAGAGGTAACAGCAGCAGAGGTTAACAATACAGTTGCTACAGAGTATTGCATGCCAGATTACAAAACATATGAGAGCAAGGATGGATGGACAGTAGAATACAATTCAGAGGTTTTTGAAGTAGAAGAAGGAAATGATTTTGTTGGGTTTGATTATGTTGGCGATTGCTCAGGAAGATGCATGGTAACAGTTTCAGTACTTACAGGTATGACTCAGGAAGAAGCTAGAGATTCTTTAGTTGCTATGTGGGATGGTAAGGTTACAACTCATGAGGGTCCATTTTCAATGGATGAAAAGTTTGCTTACTGGGTATGTATGGAATCTGAGGTAGGAGAGGGCTTAGGTTTATACGATACAGCAATCGTCGTTGAACATAATGGTAAGACACTCTTATTCGAATGTGTTGAATACATGGGTGTTGATGAAGAAGTAGATATGATGGTTAGTGATGAGCTTGCAATGATTATTGACTCAGTAGAGTTTAATTAATAGATAAAAGGATTGTTCTCTATAATATTTTTCATTATAGTTCTCCTTTAAAAATGAGCGGGGCATAAAAGCCTCGCTCATACCTTGTTTGCGCGCCATGGGCGCGCTCTAATGGGTGAAAGTCCCGAACATGCCCAGATAGTGGGAAGTGTATAGCCGAACAGCAAGGGTGTCCATTGTGAGGTGGAATCTGAAGGAAGCTGTAAGCAAATCTCCGGTCCGACGGACAGAAATCACATATAAGGCTAGGCTACGAGAGATAAGTTGGCAAGGAACAACGAAGTCTAATAACTATCACATTTGTAGTAGCAGAGTAAATGTGGCGGATATATGGAGAGAAAGAGCGTGCACCTTAAGCGTGGAGGTCTCACAGAGGTTTCATTAGCCTAGTAACAACGAACTGTGAGAAGTCA
>NZ_FNDP01000015.1 GCF_900100545.1 Pseudobutyrivibrio sp. 49 | reverse complement strand
TTCTTAGGACAATGTACAGCCAGCAAGAATCATGTAAAAATTGTAACTCGTCATGTCTGGGAAGAATACATGGAAGCATGTGAAGATATAAGACAGACCTTAGGTATGAAAGATTTATACTCTCACAGAAAAGAAACCATTGAAAGAATCTTTGGGACAGCTAAAGAGAATCATGGTTTCAGATATACACAGATGTATGGTAAGGCGCGCATGGTAATGAAGGTTGCGCTTACCTTTGCGTGTATGAATTTAAAGAAGCTAGCAAAAATACAGCAAGAATGGGAATTGAAAATGGCCTAAAAACAGGTCTTTTTACACAAAAATAAAAATAGAATCTTAGAAAAAAGGAAAGGATGCTGCAAAACTTGGTTTTGCAGCATCCTCTTTGTCTACACTCTGAAAGGACTATCAATTTGATAGTCCTTTTAATTTGCATATTATGCAAAAAAGAATAAGTAAAAAGCCTGTGCCCAAAGTGCTACGATAACAGCAACACTTAAGATGATTGCACCAATTGCTCTTGTAAGGCAGTGAGAATCTTCAATCTCAGCTGATCTCTTTGCATATGCTACGCTTGATACAATGTAATTTAAGAAAAATAATGTAACTGCAGTAAAAATAACTAATACGATAAGGTTTAACATTTCTGATATCTCCTATAAAAAACAATTCCTTAAGTCCGAAAGGTATTTTACAGGGTCAGAGATGATTGCACAATAGTTATAATTACCATAAAATATTCAAAACACACAAATTACTATAACGATTTTGTACAAGATTGCCAACAAGCCTTCCTATCATCTACTTATTCAGATAATCGAAAGTCCCTAAATCATAGTGTTTAGAGTACATATCCTCCAAAGACTCAATCGCAAGAGAACCGCTAAACAAAAGCTTATCAAAGGAATGATTAAACTCTCCCTTGAGGTAGTCGTGGTAACTCATGTATGCGAAGACTTCCATAATAGATGCATTTGACTTATAGATAGTACTCAGATCAATGATATCTATATTAGGAAGATAGGTGTTTGTGTTCAGAGAAAAGGCTCTGACAGAAACGATAGGTCTTTCTTCTGTACTGCTGGCATGCAGGGTGGCAGCAACTTTAACTGCCTCAGCATTTCCACCGCCTACGACACAGCTTCCAATTTCCTGGAAAGTGTTAGGGGTATCTGCTACAAAATAGTTGTCATAGTCCTGAAAGGACAAAACATTTCCTGCTTTTTTTTCATGATGTTCAGCAACACTCAAATTAAATTTTTCTGCGGCACTGGCAATTTTCTGAAGTTCGCTAAAGAGAGTCATATTGCCTATGGTGATTGCAGTGTGTTTAGCATAATCTATAAGCTCAGTGAAATCATATTTCTTACTTTCTGAGAAGTCTGCAGGAGCAGGTTTTACAGCATCGATTGTGAAATCGCTGTAATTATAATCAGGATAGTTCTCTCTGACATATATCATTGCTTTTTTAAAATCTGCAAACAGACATCTGCGAAGATCAATATGTTTTACATCTTCTATATTTAAGGAATCATCTTCTTGTTCGTCCATAGCCGCTTGTATGTGATAGTTTAGCTGAGTTTTAAACATAATATCATTAATAACCATATAAATTATCCTCCACTACTAACTGAATAATAGCATATTTTGTACTGCACTTACAGAATTATCACTATATTTAGTGATAATTTATTGAAAACTACTAAAATTGAAAGAGTTTTGTTATGCAGAAATGTGAAAAATCTGTGAATAACTACACAGATATGCCGAAATAGTGTATTATAATGATTGCCTGCATTGATGGTCCCGAGATTACAGTTAATGGTAGAGATTTATTGATAGGAGGTAAGGATTCATGAATAAAGATGATATACAGAGTATTTCGAAGTTAATTAATGATTTGGATCAGAAAGCTGCAAAAGCAGTTGCAGATAAAGATTATGATGAAGCCTTTACCATTTATCAAGAGATTCTCGGTGCCTATGAAACCTTGAGACTTGAAAAGAGCTGTGGGCGTACATTATTAAATATGGCAAACGTTATGTTGCTTAAAGGTGATACCGAGAAGGCAAAGGAATATATAGACATTGCTGCTGATATAAATGATTTGCAGAATGATTATATGGATTGTGTAAACATTCAGATTCTCAGATCTAACATGTATCTGCCATCAGCATATCGTTGCGTAGAGGTATAGGGGAAGATTTATAATAAATATAAATTTGGTGCCACATCTATTATTGGATGTGGCATTTTTCTTTGTGAGCAAGAAACTGATTGAGCGAAATTTAGTTTATTGTTACAATACTATTTATCAATAAAAATAGTATTGGAGAAGGTTGTGAAAGACTTAAAGCATTTATATTATTTTGAAAAGTTATTGGAGGATTCCTATAACGACTTATGCAGACAGGCTCAGTCTGAAGGTAAGAAAGCAATCGGACATGTTTGTTTTCAGATACCAGAGCCACTTTTAAATCTGCCAGGTTGTTTCTCCACACGTCTACGTGCACCTCGCACAGGCTCCATTGAAATGGGAACCTATTATATGAGTTCCACTTTATGTGAGGCTTGTCGTGCATATCTTGAACGTGCTCTTGAGGGTGGATTCAATTTCCTAGATTGCATTTTGGCGCCGGATGCATGCGCTCAGATGAATCGTTGCGTGGAAAATATAGAAAAATTAAAGACTAATCCCAAGGATTCATTCTTTGTTACATACGCAGATGTTCCTATGAAATCTGATGAAACTGCTCTAAGACACTATGTAAAGCAGATGCGTATTCGTGTGCTCGAGCCACTTCAAAAAAATTTTGGCGTCGACATTTCTGATGCTGCACTTCGCAAGGCAGTAGAGGAGCAAAATGAGATTAGCCGATTGATTACAGCAATTGGTGATTATCGTAAATGCGATAATCCTGTTATTACAGGATATGAGTTTGCTGTGCTGTGTCTTGCTACATACTGCTGTCCTAAATATCTTCTTATAGAAAAGCTACAGGAGACACTAGAGGAGCTTAAGACTCGTGAGCCTGATTCACCTGATAAATACCGCATCAGGGTAGTAGTGGTTGGTTCTGAGGTGGATGATCCAGAATTTATCAAGCTTGCAGAGGAATATGGTGCTCTTGTAGTAGCTGACAGATACTGTTTCGGTTCTTTGCCTGGCAGACAGGAGATTGTGCTTAATGATGAGGAGGATGTCCTCACTCAGATTTGTCGCACCTATTTACAGTGGGGCAAGTGCCCTCGCTTTTTCAATCAGGACAAGATTTTTGAAAGACGTGATTATGTGGATGCTCTTGCAAAGGAATATCACGCTGATGGTTTGATTTACGAGCAGATAAAATTCTGTGATTACTGGGGCTATGAGCGAGCAGCAGCCTTTCATATTATGGAGGATGAGTATGGCTGGCCAGTGCTTTCAGTAGACAGACCATATTCTGTTCGTTCATCAGGTCAGCTTCGCACACGAGTACAGGCTTTCGTGGAGCGAGTTGAAATGAAAAAACTTGCACAAGAGAAGGCAGAAAGGAGGGCGAACTAATGGGAAAAGCAGTTGGAAGTGAGCCACTTGGAAAAGCGATTTATTCAGGGCGTCGCCCTCGCCGCCGCAGAGAATGGCGTGGCTTTAGAGATACCTGGTACGACTACACACGCTGGCTTTACTATCTATCAGTGCTGGCTAGATTTATGATGAAGCCAAACAATTTCAAGGGCTTCTTTAGATATCGTTGGATGAGCAATTATCTTGAGGTTCCGGATTTTATGGATCGTCACACAGAAGGACTTCGTGGAACAGCACTTCGTCTTGCTCACGAAGGAATCGGTCTGATTGTTATCGATATGACACTATCTCTTACAGATATGTTTAAGGCTGATCCTGAAATTGGAAATGATACCGAGCTTTCAAAGAAGATGGTTATCTTCGATGAAAATATGATGAGTACTCTTATGGGTGGCTTCCGCAATCTTAAGTGGGTCAGCTATGAGGTACCTGCCATCTATGCCAGCTCCTTTATGTGTCAGGAAGGTGTAATGCATTATGTAGACAAGACCCACGAATATGGAGTTCCTACAGATGTTTGCCCAATGCCTGCTGCGGAGCTTGGAGCAGCCATTGATGACGATTTGCCTAAGATAGGTGCCTGTGCAGTTCAGTGTAATACTACCTGCGATGGCAGTCTTATGGGCGGTGGACTTATGGCAAGAAGTATGGGTATACCTACATTCCAATTGGCATCGCCAATCCGTCATCGCCAGGAGAGTGTGCAGGAATATGCAGGTGAGGAAATTTTAAATGCCATTCACTTTATCGAGGAGCAGACAGGTGAGAAATTCGATTGGGATTATCTTTTTGAAAATATGGCTCGCTTCAATGATGAAACAAAGGAATTTTTAGAGTGGCTGGAAATCAATAAGACACCATATCCACAGCTGCTGGGAGCCACACTTGGTTTCTATAGATATGGTGAATATATGGCAGCCGGTGGACGTAGTCCGCTCTTTTTAGAGACAAGTAAGAAGATTACAAAACTTGCAACTGAGGCTTATAGGAATAAGGAAATGGCCTGCAAAGAGTATCGCCATCGTGCAATCCTTTGGGGTGTTCAGGCTGCGTACTATACCGCATTTCCGAATTGGCTTATGAACTGCTGGGGAATCGTGCCAATCAATGACATGCTTTGCTGCGTTTCTACAGAGATGGTCAGCACCACAGACAAACATCAGGCACTTCTAGATTTAGGTTATCTCTACGAAAATATGATTATGAGAAGCCGCTCTAATGGTGGCTATGAAACAGGTGTGGAGGACCTTTTCAGAATCTGTGAGCAGATGAACGCAGATATGGTCATCATGTATGTGCACATTGGGTGCAAATCTATGGCAGGCTACCATGGCCTTTTTGAAGAAGAGGCCAGAAAGCGCGGCATTCACTGGATTTGGGTAAATCACAATCTGATGGTACCTTATGACGGCACCCGACGTGACATGCGCACCGAGGTAAATCGCTACATGCGCACCATCCTCAAGGAAGAGCCAGTGGACCCAAGCCTGGAGGACTTTGATGATTCACTCTGTTGGTAGTTTTTATAAAATATGGTGTTTGCTAAGGTCTAAGCTTTCGGCTTAGGCCTTTTTATCGCGATAAAGATATTCAAGCTGAACACTTTTTAAACTTTGTGAATTATTTTTTTATAAAGTGAAACTTTTTCACTCACCACACGTCTAATGTATGTAAGAACAATTGAAGGACGCTTTGATTATTCTTAATACTGTGTGCACAACAGGAGGCTGCTATAAATGCAGAAGCGAGACATAAATGAACTTATAGTAAGAGCAAAAAGGCGTGATAAGGATGCTTTTACTGAACTAATAAATAGACATATGCAGGACATGTACAAGGTGGCACTGGCAATTCTTATGAATGATGAGGATGTGGCCGATGCCATTCAGGAGACAATCCTAAATTGTTGGGAGAAAATTGATACACTTAGGTTTAACAAATATTTTAAAACTTGGCTTACAAAGATTCTCATGAATAATTGTTATGACATCATTAGGAATGGGCAGAATCAGGCCGAGATTCATGAATGGGATGAACCTACCTATGAGGACGACTGTAACCTAGAGCTGAAAGAAGCTTTGAGTAAGCTTGAGGAGAAATACAGAGTTATCATAGTGCTGTTTTATTGGCAGGGTTATTCCATCGATGAGATTTCAAAAGTATTAGAACTCCCGGCGAATACAGTCAAAACCAGATTAAAGCGTGGCCGAGAAAGATTGGCCAGATATTACGAGATAGTTGAGTAGAAAGGAAGACAGTGATATGGATAAAAAGAAGTTAATAATATCTGATGCTGAAATTCCTACAATAGTTCAGGAAAAAGTAGACCTTGCCTTTACTCAGATTTATGAGGAAGAGGAGAGGACAATGAAAAAGAGAAGCTTTAGAATTGTTAAGAAAATAGTAGCAACAGCTGCAGCCCTTGGCGTAGTGATTCTATCAGGTGTATGTATTACAAATCCTTCTTTTGCAGAAGAGGTTCCTGTTGTTGGAAATGTATTTTCGAGTATTGGCCATAAACTTGGTTTTGGTGGGGATTATGAAAAATACGCAAAACCAATTGCATCAGATTCATTAAATGATGCTGTGGCATTAAGCCAGACTGTGGATGGCAATACTGTAACTTTGCAGGATATCTATTGCGATGAGAAAGCAATGTATATAAGTATGATTATTGAGTCAAAAGAGGCGTTCCCAATTAATCAGATGTATCCTGATTTGGATAACAAGGACATGTATATGTTTTATCTATTTGATTCAAAATTAAAATATAGCTTTGAGACAGAGGATAGTAGTTATAATAATAATTCTTTAGATTATTTAAGTGGAGAATTTATTGATGATAATACATTCCAGGGAGTCGTAAAGGTCGATTTAGATTATGTGCTGAATTACTACTCAAAGGATGTGCTTGATAGTAGTGATTATTATACAGACGCCAATACACCAGTTTCACATTATGAGTTGCCTGATTCCTTTACAGTAGATTTTGAACTAAATGATATTGTTACTGATATTAATAATCCGGAATTTAGTAAGTTGTCAACAGAAGAACAAGATTCTCTTGGCTTTAGGAATGAATATGAAAATTGGTGGATTGATGGTCCTTGGAAGTTTTCATTTGAAGTAAAGGTTGATAGAGAAAATACTACATCAAGAACCATTGCCGTTGAAGGTGTATCCGGGCTTAGTGAGATAACAGTTTGCAAAACACCATTTGAATTAGAGTTAGAATATGATGATCCAAATGCGGATTATATTGTTGTTGCCCTTGATAAGGATGGAAAACATATGTCGGCAGTTAATAATTTGGATATGGTTCCAGTGGATGGACATGATATCTCTGAAATAACGCTTTATGTTTGCGACTACTATGATTACATGGACGAAATAAAGGGGCTTCAGTTAGAAGGTGATGGAGCAAAAGATATTTTGGATGAAAAGGCTCTTTGGAGTGGAAAGATAGAATTCTAAAAAAGGCATAAATAAAGGCTTTTTATAGACAAAATATAAAATATTTATTAATTATTAGCACTCTCTCTTGTAGAGTGCTAATTTTTGTGTTAGAACATAATTAAGAAAAGAGAAGGTACATCATCTGCCACCCTGGCGAAGGGAAGGCTAGGGAGAAAGGAGAAGATTTATGAATATCCAGAAATTTACACAGAAATCTATAGAAGCCATAAATGGCTGTGAAAAGATAGCAATGGAGTATGGTAATCAGGAGCTGGAGCAGGAGCATCTTTTAATGGCGCTGATGCGTCAGGAGAATGGTCTGATTCCTTCATTGATTAGCAAGATGAATATCGACACTACTCAATTCGTAAATGCGATAGACGCTGCTCTTAGTGCCAGAGTGAAGGTGCAGGGAGGACAGCTTAGAGTAGGTCAGCAGCTTAATTATGTGCTTACCTATGCAGAGGATGAAGCAAAGGCTATGCGAGATAGCTATGTTTCGGTAGAGCACCTTATGCTTGCTATGATTAAAAAGCCAAGCACTCCTATTAAGAATATTTTTAAACAGTTTGGTATAACAAGAGACAGCTTCCTTGCAGTCCTTGCAACAGTTAGAGGAAACCAAACCGTAAATACGGATAATCCAGAGGCTACCTACGACACACTTGAGAAGTATGGCTACGACCTGGTAGAAAGAGCAAGAGATAACAAGCTTGATCCAGTAATTGGTCGTGATGAGGAAATACGAAATGTTATCCGAATCCTAAGCCGAAAGACAAAGAACAATCCAGTTCTTATCGGTGAGCCTGGTGTTGGTAAAACAGCAGTTGTAGAGGGTTTGGCACAGCGTATTGTTCGTGGTGATGTGCCAGATGCACTTAAGAATAAAAAGGTATTCTCACTTGAGATTGGTTCAATGATTGCAGGTGCAAAATACCAGGGCGAGTTTGAGGAGAGATTAAAGGCTGTCCTTGATGAGATTAAAAATTCAGATGGCGAAATCATCCTGTTTATTGATGAATTACACACAATCATCGGAGCAGGAAAGAATGGCAGCGGTGGACTTGATGCAGGTAATATGTTAAAGCCTATGCTTGCCCGTGGAGAGCTTCACTGTATCGGTGCTACCACCCTTGATGAGTACAGAGAGTACATTGAAAAGGATGCTGCACTTGAGCGTCGTTTTCAGCCAGTTATGGTTGATGAGCCTACAGTCGAGGATACTATCTCAATCCTTCGTGGACTTAAGGAGCGCTATGAGGTATTCCACGGAGTAAAGATTACAGATGGTGCATTGGTCTCAGCAGCCACCCTTTCAAACAGATATATCTCAGACAGATTCCTTCCAGATAAGGCAATCGACCTTGTGGATGAAGCCTGTGCACTTATTAAGACAGAGCTTGATTCAATGCCGGCAGAGCTGGATGAAATGAACAGACGAGTTATGCAGCTGGAGATTGAAGAGGCAGCTCTTAAAAAGGAGACAGATAAGCTTTCTCAGGATAGACTAGCTGACCTTCAGAAGGAACTCTCAGAACTTCGAGACGAGTACAATACAAAGAAGGCTGCATGGGATAACGAGAAAAAGCTGGTGGAGGATGTTACAAAAATCCGCGAGGAATTAGATGACGTTCAGGGCCAGATTAAGATTGCTCAGCAAAAATATGACCTTGAAGAAGCAGCAAAGCTTCAGTATGGCAGACTTCCAGAGCTTGAGGCCAAGCTTGCTGATGCAGAGGAAAAATTAAAGAGTAGGGATGCAAATCTTGTTCATGAGAATGTTTCAGAGGATGAAATTGCAAGAATCATTTCCAGATGGACAGGCATTCCTGTGGCAAAGCTTAACGAGAGTGAGCGCAGCAAGACACTTCATCTTGATGAGGAATTGCACAAGAGAGTAATGGGACAGGATGATGCAGTAAAGCTTGTTTCGGAGGCTATCATCCGTTCAAAGGCAGGTATCAAGGACCCTACAAAGCCAATCGGCTCATTCCTATTCTTAGGACCTACTGGTGTAGGTAAGACAGAGCTTGCAAAGACTCTTGCACAGGCACTTTTTGATGATGAGAACGCAATGGTTCGTCTTGATATGTCCGAGTACATGGAAAAGTTTAGCGTGTCTAGACTTATCGGAGCGCCTCCAGGATATGTAGGCTACGATGAGGGTGGCCAATTGACAGAAGCGGTGAGACGTAAGCCGTATTCGGTAGTACTTTTTGATGAGGTTGAAAAGGCACATCCAGATGTGTTCAACGTGCTTTTACAGGTGCTTGATGATGGTCGAATCACTGATTCCCAGGGACGTACAGTGGATTTCAAAAACACAATCATTATCATGACCTCAAATCTTGGTTCACAGTATCTACTTGATGGTATTGATGAAGCAACTGGCGAGATCACCGACGCGACAAATGAGCTGGTAATGAATGAGCTTAGAAATTCATTCCGACCAGAGTTTCTTAATAGACTTGATGAAATCATTATGTTCAAGCCTCTTACAAAGGATAACATCGGAGGTATCGTAGATCTTATCCTTGAAGAGCTCAACCAAAGACTCGAGGATAGACAGCTTAAGATTGAGCTTACCTCAGCAGCTAAACAATTTGTAATAGATCAGGGCTATGATCCAGTATATGGTGCCCGTCCACTTCGTAGATTTATTCAAAAAAATGTGGAAACTATGGCTGCAAAAATCATCCTTGGTGGAGATATTCATGAGGGTAGTACCATTACAATTGATAGCGATGGAACTCAGCTAACAGCGAAATAGTGACAATTTGACAAATATAATCAATGGACTCTGTGGATATTTTACCACAGAGTCTATTTTTATGTAGATAAGGCAATAATTGATAAATAGACCGCAAGAATTGATAATGTGTGGAATTATTAAATATGTTACGATATTATTACAAGCAGGGGAGAGAGTTATAAATAATATTTCATGGGGGATAATGAAATGAAGAAAAAATTGTTAAAGAGTTTCGCATCGAAACTCCTTGCTGTCGCATGCGCTTTTACAATGCTTGCCACAGCACCAAGCCTTACTGCAAATGCAGCACAGGCAACACTCCTTAATACCTATGGAAGCACATATGGTTATTCAGGAACATGTATTAACCTGTATCAGCTTAGAGATGCAGGTCAGCTTAATTTCTTAAAGCAGCATTACAACAGTATTACTCTTGAAAACGAGATGAAGCCAGATGCATTACTTGGCGGTTCTGCAAGACTTATCTCAGTTTCACAGGCTAAGAATCAGGGCTACTATATCCCAGATAATTACAGAGAGCAGTACGTACCACAGATTAACTTCAGCACAGTTGATGAGGTTATGAAAATCTGTTACCAGAATGGTCTCAAGATGAGAGCTCATACATTAGTATGGCATTCACAGACACCTTCTTGGTTCTTCCGTAGCAACTATAGCGGTGGAGCAGGTTTTGTTAATTCATCTGTTATGGATGCACGTCTTGAAATGTATGTAAAGACAGTTATGAACCATGTATACACAAACCAGTATGGTAGTGTTGTTTATGCATGGGACGTAGCAAATGAGATTTTACATGCAAATAACTCAGGTTGGGAAGCAGTTTATGGAAATAACAGAAAGAATGCTTCATATGTAAAGAAGGCTTTCAACTATGCTTACGACACACTTGAGTATTTCAAGCTTACAGATTCTGTAAAGCTTTTCTACAACGATTACAACACATATATGGAAGTTAATGATGTAATCACACTTGTGAACTATATCAACCAGGGCAGAAAGGTTTGTGCAGGTGTAGGTATGCAGTCTCACCTTGGAACAGGCTTCCCTTCAGTTGATTACTATACAACAGCACTTAACTCATTCTTAAGAGCAGGTTTCGAAGTTCAGATTACTGAGATGGATATTACTAACAAGGGCGATAATGATATGGCTAATTACGCTTATCAGCTCTTCAAAAATATCAATACAGCTAAGAAGAACGGTGGCAAGATTACAAGTATTACTTGGTGGGGACTTTCTGATCAGACAACATGGATTAGCAATTCTGCTCCATTATTGTTCTCCAGACCAGGTCAGGCTAAGCAGTCTTACAACAGCGTAATCAAGGCTTACACAGATGTAATTGGTCAGCCAGGTTCAAACCCAGGTACTAGACCAACACCTACACCAACTCCACAGCCAACACCAACACCAACTCCATCACAGAATGTAGATAAGAACTCTACAGCAAACATTGCTGATGGTTGGTATTATCTTAAGAACACACTTTCACAGAAGTACCTTACAGTTGAAGGCAACTCAGCTAAGGCTGCTACAAATGTATGCATCAGCAAGGGTACAGGTGTTGATGGCCAGAAGTGGTATGTTCAGAACTTAGGAAATGGTTACATTTCACTTAAGTCAGGTCTTGGCGATTTCATGCTTGATGTTGCAAATGGTAAGGATGAGGATGGTGCAAATCTTCAGATTTACAACGCATATGCACATGATCCACAGCAGTTTATTGTAAAGAACACAAACAAGAGTGGTGTTTATACAATCGCTACAAAGACATCAAACGGTTCTAAGTATGTAGATGTTTATGAGCACAAGACAGCTGATGGCACAAATGTATGCCAGTGGACATATTACGGAAATCCAAATCAGCAGTGGCAGTTTGAGAAGGTAAATGGTGGATCACAGGCTCAGCCAACACCAACTCCACAGCCAACACCAACTCCTACACCAGCTCCAACACAGGCACCAGCAGAGTCAGGCCTTAAGGCTACTGTATCAATCAACAGCTGGGGAAGTGGTTACACAGCTTCAGTAAAGGTTTCAAACAATACAGGAAAGACTGTAAATGGCTGGACAGTAAAGCTCAAGAAGAGCGAGGTTAAGATGGACTCAAGCTGGAGTGCAAATGTTAAAGAGTCTGGCGATTACTATGTAATCACTCCAATGGATTGGAACAAGACACTTGCAAATGGACAGAGCGCAGAGTTCGGCTTTAACGGAACAGGTAGTGTTTCAAACAACGTTAGCGTTGATGTTCAGTAATAAATAATAGTAACTAGATAATTAGTATCTTCCCTGCTTGTACTAACTATTAAATAATTGTGATATCGTGAGGGATATTGTATGAATAAATTTATTAAGAAGTTCTTTTGCCTTGCGATTACTGGCACAATGCTTTTCAGTACAGCGGTTAGTGCTGAAGCAGCTACTGTAATCAACGGCAGCTATGTTAAAGGAGATAATGAGAATAATCCTCTTGTAACTCAGAACTATGGAGCAGATCCAGCAGTTCTTGTTTACAACAACAGAGTGTATGTATATACAACAAATGATAGCCAGGAATATGAGGCTACTCATGCACAAAATTCATATGGAAAAATTAATCAGTTAAACTGCTATTCTTCATCAGATATGGTTAACTGGACTGATCACGGTCAGATTAATGTAGGTGGTAGCAATGGTGCTGCCAGATGGGCTAGCAATTCTTGGGCTCCTACAATTTGCTGCAAGAGAATTAATGGAAGAGATAAGTTTTTCCTTTATTTTGCAAACAATGCAAGCTCTATTGGCGTTCTTACAGCAGACAGCCCAACAGGTCCATGGCGTGATCCACTTGGACATGCTTTCATTACAAAAGCAACTCCAAACTGTAATGTAGAATGGCTTTTTGATCCAGCCGTTTTAGTAGACAGTGATGGAACAGGCTACCTCTACTTTGGTGGTGGTGTTCCAAGAGGACAGGATGCAAATCCAAAGACAGCAAGAGTTATCAAGCTTGGAAACGATATGATTAGTACAGTAGGTACTGCTGCTATGATTGATGCGCCTTATCTTTTCGAGGATTCAGGAATTAACAAAATTGGCAACACATACTACTATTCATACTGCTCAAACTGGAACTGCAGAAACGGATTTAGAAATGCAACAATTCAGGTTATGACAAGCCGTAACCCTATGGGACCTTTCACATATCAGGGTGAAATTATGGCAAACCCAGGCTCATTCTTCAATGGTTCGGCTGGTAACAACCACCATCAGATTTTTGAGTTCAAGGGTAATTACTACATTGCTTATCATACAATGACAGTACAGAATGCAGTAATGAGCAATCTTGGCTACAGAACAACTCAGATTGACAGAGTTAACGTTTCTGGTGGAAGAATCCAGACAATCAAGCAGACAATGTCTGGTGTTCCTATGAATCCTTCAGTAAACCCATACGAGTGGGTACAGGCTGAGACAATGTTTACACAGGCTGGAATCAAGGTTCGCGGTAATGGCGATGGTTCTGCATGGGTAACAGATATTAACAATGGTGATTTCACAAAGGTTAAGGGTGTACAGTTCTCTAAGGGTGTTAAGTCTATCACAGCTACTGTTCAGAGTGGCGGAAATGGAAGCATCGAGGTAAGAGAGGGCTCACAGTCTGGTACATTACTTGGAACAATTAATGTTTCAAATACAAGTGGTTCCTTCAAGGATTTCACAGCTAACGTAAGAAATGTAAACGGAGCAAAGGATATTGTTCTTGTATTTCGTGGCTCATTTGCATTTGATAGATGGAAGGCAAACACAGATAATGGCGGAAGCGAAGCTCAGCCAACACCAACACCATCACAGAATGTAGATGCAAATACTACAGCAAACATTGCAGATGGTTGGTACTATCTCAAGAATACACTTTCACAGAAGTACCTTACAGTTGAGGGCAACTCAGCTAAGGCAGCTACAAATGTATGTATTTCAAAGGGTACAGGCGTTGATGGACAGAAGTGGTATGTTCAGAACTTAGGAAATGGTTACATTTCACTTAAGTCAGGACTTGGAGATTTCATGCTTGACGTTGCAAATGGCAAGGATGAGGATGGCGCAAATCTTCAGATTTACAATGCGTATGCACATGACCCACAGCAGTTTGTAGTAAAGAATACAAACAAGAGTGGTGTATACACAATCGCTACAAAGACATCAGCTGGTACAAAGTATGTAGATGTTTACGAGCACAAGACAGCTGATGGCACAAACGTATGTCAGTGGACATATTATGGAAATCCAAATCAGCAGTGGCAGTTTGAGAAGGTAAATGGTGGTTCACAGGCTCAGCCAACACCTACACCAACTCCAGCTCCTACAGCACAGCCAACTACAACACCTACACCAGCTCCACAGCCATCTACAGAAAGTGGTCTTACAGCTAAGGCTACTGTTAACAGCTGGGGAAGCGGATACACCGCAAACATTAAGGTATCTAACAATACAGGAAAAACTGTAAATGGTTGGACACTTAAGATTAAGAAGAGCGAAGTAAAGATGGATTCTAGCTGGAATGTAAATGTAAAGGAATCAGGCGATTCTTATGTACTTACACCAGTAGATTGGAACTCATCTATTCCAAATGGCGGAAGCGTAGAATTTGGATTTAACGGCTCAGGTAATGTTGGAAGCAGCATTAGCGTTGAGGTTCAGTAAAATTGTTATCAAAGAGGCTCAAGTTTAAAGGCTTGAGCCTCTTTTTTGAACAAAAAATATAAAATGTTTCTTTACATGGCGTAACATAAATGATAAAGTGTCCTTCGGATGGTATTCGAAAGAAACTATACCTTTTAGCTTCTAAATTTTAAAAAGGTGCGCCCGATGGCATGCTCGTATCATTTTGAACGAGACTGTATCACCCCCGGATAAATAAGGAGGTGTTGCCCATGAAGGTTGGATTTGTAGGTGCTGGAAAAGTAGGCTGTTCTCTTGGCATGCTTTTTGAAACAACACAGCACAATCTTGCAGGCTATTACAGCCGCACGTCTTCATCCGCGGAAAGTGCAGCGGATTTTACCAAATCAAAACATTTTCAGAATTTAGAGACATTAATTGAAGAATGTGATACGGTGTTTATCACTGTTCCAGACGATTCTATTTCTACAGTTTGGGATAGCATAAAACACATGTCTATCGCTGGAAAAATGATATGTCATTGCAGCGGTTCTTTATCTTCGAACATCTTTAAGGATATTGAAGAGACTGGCGCATACGGTTTCTCGGTCCATCCATTACTGGCTGTATCAGATAGATACAGATCATACCAGGAGCTTCCAAAAGCATTATTTACAATTGAAGGAGATGCAGCCCACATCGCTGATATTAAGGCCCTATTAGAGAAAAGTGGTCTTAAATATTCAGTTATAAATGCAGATGTGAAAACACGTTACCATGGTGCAGCTGTTATGTGCTCAAATCTTGTTGTTGCACTGATTCAGGCTGCAGAAGATGAACTTCGTATATGCGGATTTTCAGAAGAACTATTAAGTGATGCTATTGCGCCACTTTTGACAGGTAACGTAAACAAGGTTCTAAAGGTTGGAACAAAAGATGCATTAACCGGTCCTATCGAGCGAAATGATATGAGGACAGTGGAAAAGCATCTTGATACCTTTGAGGGAATAGATAGACAGGTGTATAAAACCCTGTCACTTAAGACCCTAGAGGTGGCAAAGCATAAGCATCCCGAAAGTGATTATAGTGATTTGGAGCTTCTATTAACAACCCAGGAGGATTAGGAGAATAATGAAAAACACAGTAACAACTCTTCAGCAGATGAAGAAAGACGGAGAAAAAATAAGCATGCTTACCTGCTATGATTACTCAACAGCATGTCTTATGGAGGAATCAGGTATTAATGCCATTCTTATCGGCGATTCCCTTGGAATGACAATGATGGGATATAGTGACACTCTTCCAGTTACAGTTGATGATATTATTCATCACTGTGCTTCGGTTTCAAGAGGTCTTAAGGATACATTTCTTGTGGCAGATATGCCATTCATGTCTTATCAGACATCAGTATACGATGCAGTAAAGAACGCAGGACGCCTCATCAAGGAAGGTCATGCACAGGCTGTAAAGCTTGAGGGTGGTGCCTCAGTTTGTGAGCAGATTCGTGCTATCGTAAATGCGGATATTCCAGTAGTTGCTCATATCGGTCTTACTCCACAGTCAATCAATGCCTTTGGTGGCTTCAAGGTACAGGGAAAGAATGTAGAGCGTGCAATCCAGATTCTTAAGGATGCAAAGGCAGTAGAGGAGGCTGGTGCATTCATGGTTACTCTTGAGTGCGTTCCAGAGGAGCTTGCAACACTTATTTCTCAGGAGCTTACAATTCCTACAATCGGTATTGGTGCAGGAAATGGCTGTGATGGTCAGGTTCTTGTATATCAGGACATGCTTGGAATGTTCTCAGGATTTAAGCCAAAGTTTGTAAAGCATTTTGCTAATATCGGTGAGGAAATGAAGCGTGCTTTCAAGGAGTATGATTCAGAGGTTAAGTCTAAGGCGTTCCCATCAGCTGAGCACAATTTCAAGATTGATTCAGAGGTTATGGAAGAGGTTCGCAAGGCTGCAGCCACAAAGGAATTTACAGTAACACTTGAGGATGAAAGGGTAAAGGCATAATTATGATTAAGGCAGCAACAATTAAGGAAGTTAAGGATAATGTTAGAGAGTGGAAGAAGCAGGGCTTAACAATTGGTCTTGTTCCTACAATGGGGTATTTACATGAGGGCCATGCAAGCCTAATTAAACGCGCACGTGGTGAGTGTGATAAGGTAATAGTTTCTGATTTCGTAAATCCGATACAGTTTGGACCAAAGGAAGATTTAGCTACATATCCTAGGGATTTCGACGCTGATTGTGAATTATGCGAAGGTCTTGGTACTGATTTGATTTTCCATCCAGAACCATCTGAGATGTATCTTGAGGGATTCCATTCTTATGTTGGTGTGGATACTTTATCAACAGAGCTTTGTGGAAAGAGCCGCCCTATCCACTTTAATGGTGTGTGTACTGTTGTCAGCAAGCTTTTCAATATTACAGAGGCTGATAAGGCATACTTTGGTCAGAAGGATGCTCAGCAGCTTGCAATCGTAAAGCGTATGGTTCGTGATCTTAACTTCAACATCGAAATCGTAGGTTGTCCTATCATCCGTGAGGAAAGCGGTCTTGCAAAGAGCTCTCGTAATACATATCTTTCAGAGGAAGAAAGAGAGAAGGCTCTTGTTCTTCACAAGGCTCTTACAGTAGGTGAAGAGATGGTTCGCTCAGGCGAGAAGGATGCAAACGTGGTAAAGAAGGCTGTTACAGATATCATCGAGTCTGAGCCACTTGCCAGAGTTGATTATGTGGAAATAGTAGACTGGAACGAGCTTCAAAAGGTGGATAAGATTGATGGCCCTATCCTTACAGCAGTAGCTGTTTATTTTGGAGACAAGGTACGTTTGATTGATAACTTCATCGTTGAAGAGGCAGTAAAGTAAGAAAGGTATTAAGATTATGAATTTGACAATGCTTAAAGGCAAAATACACAGAGCAACAGTAACACAGGCTGAGCTTGATTATGTGGGAAGTATTACTATTGACGAGGATTTGCTTGATGCAGCAGGTATCCTTGAATATGAGATGGTGCAGATTGTTGATGTAGAAAACGGAAATCGTTTTGAGACTTACACAATCGCAGGTGAGCGCGGAAGCGGTGTGATTTGCCTTAATGGTGCAGCGGCTCGTTGCGTATCAGTAAACGACCATGTAATCATCATGTGCTATTGCAGCATTCCTGTAGAAGAAGCCAAAGGCCACAAGCCTAAGGTAGTTTTTGTAGATGATGCAAATAAAGCAGCACGCATTACAAATTATGAAAAGCACGGTAAGCTTGGCGAGCAATAAAATAGCAATATAAATAATTAACGGCTTCTTGATATAGGTTATGTGATTGAGTAAAATTCTAATCATAAATAAATATATTAAGAAGTCGTTTTATTTATGTGCAAAAACGGCTATCTCATTTAGGAGAGTTAGATGAATTTATTTGATATTATTGGTCCAGTTATGGTAGGACCATCCAGCTCACACACTGCTGGCGCAGCCAAGATTGGAAATGTGTGCCACAAGCTTATGGGTGAGGAAATCAAAAAAGCAGATATATATTTGCATGGCTCCTTCGCAAAAACAGGAAAGGGTCACGGCACAGACAAGGCGCTAGTGGCAGGTCTTTTGGGACTTGATGTAGATGACATCAGAATTCCAGAGAGCTTTACAATTGCTAAAGAGCAGGGCTTAGAGTTTGCCATTAATACCATTGATTTAGGCGATGTACATCCTAATTCTGCGAAGGTTGTTATGCAGGGCGTTAGCGGAGTAGTAGTTACTGTTGTTGCAGCATCCCTTGGCGGTGGAAGAATAGAGGTATGTCAGCTCGATGGAGTGGACGTAAGCTTTTCTGGTGAAAGCCCTACTCTTATCGTTCATAATGTTGACCAGCCAGGATATATTACTGAGGTTACAAGCCTTCTTGGAAAGCAGGGAATCAATATTGCCACCATGCAGCTTCATAGAAAAAATCGTGGTGGTGAGGCAGTTATGGTTATCGAATGTGATAATGAGGTTCCAGTTGAGACAAGACAGGAATTAGAGAAGCAGGAAGGCATTATGAAGGTGTCATATTATTCACCAAGATAGAGGTAGTTTATGTTTGATTCTATAGAAGAGATTTATAAAAAAGAGCAGGAGTCTGGCACTCCTTTTTGGAAGATAGTTCAGGCGGATGATTGCAGAGAACGTGCAGTATCTGATGAAGAGTCTTTCGCAACCATGAAGAAAATGTACATGGCAATGAAGGAATCTGCTTTGAATTATGATTCGCATATACGAAGTAATAGCGGCTTGGTTGGCGGCGAAGCTGGCCAGCTGAGAAAATATTTGGATGAGGGACAGCCTCTTGTTGGAGAGTTTACAGGACGTGTCATGGAGCTAGCTCTTAGAGTAGCAGAGGGCAATGCCTGCATGAAGCGAATTGTTGCAGCTCCTACAGCAGGCTCCTGTGGAGTAGTTCCTGCAGTGTTTATTGCAACTCAGGAAAAGCTGGGATTATCTGACGACAAAATGACTGAGGCCCTTTTTGTGGCAGCAGGGGTAGGAGCTGTTATTGCAAAGCGAGCATCTCTAGCAGGAGCAGAAGGCGGTTGTCAGGCAGAGATTGGCTCGGCCTCATCAATGGCTGCAGCAGGTCTTGTTTATTTAAAGGGTGGTAATGGCAAGCAGAGCGCTAATGCAGCAGCATTAGCACTTAAGAATCTTCTTGGATTGGCCTGTGATCCTGTTGCAGGACTTGTGGAGGTTCCATGTGTTAAGAGAAATGTTTGTGGCGCCATGAATGCAGTCACATCAGCAGAGCTTACCATGGCAGGAATCGAAAGCAGAATTCCTGCAGATGAGGTATTCGATGCAATGAATTCCATTGGTAAGAGCATGAGCCCTGATATTAGGGAGACCGGAAACGGCGGAGTTGCAGCTACGCCTACTGGAATGAAAATAGCAAAGTCTATTTAAGCTCAGGTGCCGAAGCACGATATATAATATCAGTTTCTATGTAAGTCTTTTTAAAAGGTATATAAGGATTGGCGATGCGGGAAAGTAGTAATTCCGCAGCCGTGTAGCCCATGGAGCTGCTGCGAATCTTTACAGTGGTAAGGCTAGGCTCGGTGAGGGTTGACTCTGGAGCATCGTCGAATCCGCATATACGAACTTCTTCAGGTATTTTCTTGCCCAATAATCTAAGGGCCTTCAGCACGGACATTGCCAAAAAGTCGTTGGCACAGAAAAATAAATCAGGCATAGCAGGAAGCGCGGCAATCTGCTGGCTTAGCCACTGTGCATCTGAATAAGGAGAGCTATCCTCTGCTAGAATGCAGCTATTTGCATCAACAGAAAGGTGGTTATCTGCAAGTACAGAAACATAAGCCTGCCATCTTTCATAGAAGGATTGGCAATGATATCTGTCTCCTACAAAAGAAATCCTTTTATTTCCAGCTCCAATCATAGAATCAAGCATATGGTATACGCTTGAAAGATTTTCCATCAGCAAAACATCAGCATTAATATTGCATTTTTGCGCGATAGGTGTATCCACAAAAAGAAGTGGGATATCCTGTTTGCACAGAAATTCACTGTATTCAGTTGAAAATAATTCCATGCAGATGATGCCTGCAATGTTTTCTAAATTGATGTTTGCAGGAAAGCATAGGTTATTTATTTCGTAATCACGAATTATATTGATGGAAAGCTTGTAGCCAAGTGAATCTATTTTGTGATGAAAGGCTTCCAGCATTTTTGTTCCAGAATGGGAATTACCTGGAAATGCCTGTGTGAATAAAGCAATTTCAGATTTGGCACCAGGTGTAAGGCTTGGTGATTCTGAAAGTGGTGCAATTGAATCGGCTGATACAAACTGCTTGTAGCCCATAGCAAGTGCGGCCTGGCAGATTTTATTTCTGGTGTTGGCAGATACATTGCCTGTGTTATTTAAAGCTCTTGAAACAGTATTTCTTGATAGTCCAAGTGAATCTGCAATTTCCTGAAGGGTAACACGGTTACTCATTATATTCTCCTAAGTATTTTTAGTTACATTTATAGTACAGGAATATCAAAAATGTGTCAAATGCACCATTCTGAAAAATACTAGTGTGCATTTTATACAAAATCAAACCTTGAAAAATCAATGGTTTCTACAAAAATGTGATACATTTGCACAAACTAATTGATACATATGCACCATAATGATAGTATAAATGTAACATTCGAAGGTGCAGTAGCACCAAAAGGAGGGTATATGAGGAGAATAATCGTTATGCTTTTGCTTGGCACCCTTAGCCTAAGCTGTATTGGCTGTTCTGCAGGGACATCAGAAGCAAAACAGGAAGCGGAGGAACAGTATTTGGGAGAGAGCATAGATAACCATGTAGTTTTTCCTGCATCAGTCGAGGGATTCGTAGGTGATACAATGCCATTTTATGATGATGGTACCTACAATATTTTTTACCTGGCAGATCAAAGAAATGGTAAGCAGGGATATCATCCTTGGGCAATGATGCAGACAAAGGATTTTGTTAATTATGATGACAAGGGAGTTGTAATTAATTACGGAGAGACTATTAAGGACCAGGATATTGCACTTGGTACAGGTAGTGTGATCAAAGATAAAAACGGAAAGTATCACGCTTTCTATACAGGTCACAATGATGCATATGAACCAAAGGAAGCTGTAATGCATGCCATTAGCGATGACCTTGAAAATTGGGAGAAGGTACCAGAGGATACTTTCTACGCAAACGAGAATTATGCAAAAAATGATTTCAGAGATCCATACGTTTTATATATGGAGAATGAGGATTGTTACTGGATGCTTGTTACTACCAGAAGCAACAATACTGGTGTAATTGCAAAGTACACTTCAAAGGATTTAAAGACCTGGAAGGATGACGGGTATTCTTTGAAAACGATATGGATACAGATTCAAATATGGAGTGCCCAACACTTCTTAAGTATAAGAATAAATGGTATCTTTCATTCTCTGATCAGTGGCCAAACAGAATTGTTCACTACAGATTTACAGATGATTTAAAGGCTGGCTTTAAGAAGCCACAAAGAGATTTCTTTGATGGAAATGGTTTCTATGCAGGAAGAATGGAAACAGACGGAGAGAGACTTTTTATAGTAGGTTGGAACGGCACAAAGGTAGGACATGCTGATGATGCTGAATACGACTGGGGCGGCAACATGGTTACACATGAATTAATCCAGGCAAAGGACGGAAGCCTTAGCCCTGTGATGGTAAATGAAGTGGAAGCCAGCATGACAAATAGTCTTGCAGTAGCTCCTGAAAAGATGACTGAGTCAATAAAGTCTGATGATAATACTTTAAATTTTGCCGGAGAAGAATACGAGGTGGCAGGCTTCAAGAAGCTACTTGGAAGCTACATCGTTAGTGGTAAATTTAAGAACTTTGATGAAAACGGAATGTTTGGATTTGCCTTTAATTTAGATAGCGAAAATGTAGGCAAGCTTAATATCGTTTTCAATGCTGCAAACAAGCGTATCGAATTTTACAACACAGACAATATCATGGCCGAGGTTCCACAATCATATGTTGATTATGATTTTGGAAAAATGGATGAGCTTGATGTAAAAATGGTTATCGCCGATGGTGTTGTTTCAATGTATGTAAATAACGATATCGTATTTACGGAGCGCATGTATCTTTCACAGGGATTGGAATGGGGCATCTTTAGTGTAAAATCAAAGGTTTCTGTGGAGGATTTGAAGGTATATAAGTAAGGGGGAATTGAAATGGTTAATAATGTGGTTAAAAAGCTAATCACAAAAAAGGCGCTTATAGCTTTGGCTGGTGTCGCTGTTGTAGGAGGCGGCGCAGCAGCGGGAATACATTTGGCAGGAAATCTAAGCGAAGATGGAATGCTAGAGGAAAAAGGACTTACATTTTTATCTGCAAAATGGCCAGAGGTTTTTGATGTTGAAGGATATGTGGAGCCAGAATTTGTGGATGTTCCAAATCGTACAAATAACGCATTTAATGTAAGCGATTTTGGCGAGCAGGGAAAGAATGGCTGGTTTTATCGATATGGTTCTGCGCAAAATCCTAGTCGCTCACAGCGCCTGGAAAATTTTGATGGAGAGAAATATTCACAGCGCGGTGTAAGCGGTCTTGAGGTTAAAAATAATTTCATCCATACTTCTGAAGCTGCTGCTCCTATTTTAGAGTGGCGTGCTGCAAAGGATGGAAAAGTAAATGTTAGTCTTACATATGTAAAATCTGTAAATGGCGATAAGAATCCATCATATCCTGACGGCGTTACCGTATATGCGTATAAAGGTGACGAGATGTTGGGAAGATATGATGTGGATGTCAGTACAGAAACAGAAAAAGTTCTTGAGCAAAAGCTTGAGGCGCTGGATGTGAAAAAGCTAGAAAGTCTTTATTTTGTAGTAGATGCCAAGGCTAATAATGCTTATGATGGTGGTTCGCTTTATGTATCAATTAATGATGTTGACAATAAAGGACTTCAGGCAACAGTGGACCATGAGCGCAAAAACAACAATGCGAATAACTTCGAAGATTTTGGCGCGGAGGGACACAGAGGCTGGACATATCTTCACGGCAAGAGCGTTAAAGATGCAAGCCTTGTTTCTACATTTAACGGCAAGGAATACCTAAATGCCACATCACCAAATCTCACAATGAGTGAAGGCTTTATTCATCCATCAATAAATGACAACGCGATTCTTTGCTGGCAGCCAGCTGTGGATGGAAATATCGAGCTTAGAATGAAGTATTCTAAGTTTGAACAGAATGATGGAAATCCAGATTATCCTGATGGTGTTACCGTCTCTGTTTATAAAAATGGGGAGAATTTATATAAAAAGAAAGTAGCTGCTCCTTCAAAGGGAACCAATGAAATCAAGTTCCGTGATAAGGACATAAATGTAACGACTGCGGATAAGTTATATTTTATGGTGTCAGCTGACGGTAACGCATCCTATGATGGTGGCGCCTTTGATATTTCTATTTTAGATAGAAATGGTGCTACCACCGAGAAGGATGTAAAAATCGATGAGACCGAAACCAGACAGAATTTTGCGGATATAAAGTATGATTTTGGTGAGCAGGGCAACAATGGTTGGTTCTTCCAGGAGGGTTATGAGGACGACCCAACAGATACCCTGAATATGACAAACTTCGAAAAGGATGAAGACAGATATTTTGATGATAGCTATCTTGAAATAAAGCGTGATTTTGTAAACACAGGCAAGGGACGTTCTGCTGTAATCAAGTGGAAGGTTGCTCAGACTGGAAAAATCAAAATAGATGCTTCTTATACAAAGTTTAAGAACGAAGATAAGAATCCTAGCTGGCCTGATGGAACAAAGGTAACTATTTTCCATAATGATACAACTCTTGTTTCAGAGGAATTTGCACCAGATCGTATAAACGAAGTGACAAAGCGTCTCGATGTTTCAGAGGTTGATGTTGCAAAAGATGATTTCATAACAATGGTTGTAAATCCTAAGGAAAACAATGCTTATGATGCTGGTAAGTTTGAATTTTCAATTAAGGGAATTACACCACTTACAGGTAAGACTGAAAAGGATGTTGTTTCTTATTCAGATAGCAGAAGCAACAACTGCTCAACAGTTGAAGATTTCGGCTCGCAGGGAGCAAACGGATTGTGCTATCAGTCGGGATATTATCTTGACCCACTCTACGCTGTTAATCTTGAGACCTATGCGAAGAATGAAAAATATACAACAAAAGATGGCGTAGAAATTAAGCGTGATTATATCATGCCTGGTAACAAGGGTCGTTCAGCAATCGTTAAATGGGTTGCCAAGGAAGAAGGCTGTGTGGACATTATGACCACATACACAAAGCATAAGAATCTTGATAAAAATCCAGATTGGCCAGATGGTGTTAATGTTTTCCTGATGAAGAATGGACAGGTTCTGAAAAAGGAAGAGTTTGCTCCAGAGGTTTCAAAGGAAGTAAAGAAAGAATTAAACTGCAATGGCCTTTATGTTAAGGCAGGTGATTGCATTTCACTTATGGTAGATGGCAAGGAAAACACAGCTTACGATGGTGGAAATTACACATTCGTTGTTGAGGATGCTGATTACAAGACCACAAAAATGGTGAACAATAGTGACAGCAACTATGCAAACCTCAAGGTAGATTTTGGTGAGCAGGGCAACAATGGCTGGTATTACTTAGAAGGTCCATCTATCAAAAAGGCAGAAATACTTACAAAGAAAACTGACGATGGAAGCGGTTATGTTTCGCGAAAGGCAAAATGGCTGGAAGTAAAGAGAGATTATGTACAGCCTAGATTAAACGCTCATGCAATGTATAAGTGGGTAGTAGCTGTTGATGGAAATATCGATATCAACGGAAGCTATGCAAAATTTGGTAACGAAGATCCAAACATGGACTGGCCAGATGGTGTTGTTGTTTCGGTTTACAAAAATGACAGCGAGCTTCTCAAAGAGGTTGTGACTTGTCCAAGAGGTGAAAAGAATAAAACTGTTAAAAATATTCAGTTCAATAAGCTTGCTGTTAAGGCTGGAGATATTCTTACATTTGATATTGGCTGCAATAAAAACAGTGCATGGGACGGCGGATGTCTTGATATCGACATAGCAGATTCTGATGTGCTTAGAGTGTCAGTTGGCGATGAGGAGCGTTCAAACAACACATCACTTGGTGCGCTTACAACTCCACTTGCACAGGGCCAGGACGGCTGGTGGTTCCTTGAAGGAAAGAGCATTGATTCAGCCAGATGCTTGATGAAGACAAATGATGATTGCTCTGCATTCCTATCTTCAAAAAATGAAGGTCTTGAAATGAAGAAGGATTATGTACATCCAGCAAAGGATGCAGCAGCTATTTACCAGTGGGTTGTCTATGAGGATGGCAAAATAGACGTTCTTGGAAACTATGTAAAGTATGGACAAAATGATGGAAATCCAAGCTGGCCAGATGGCGTAAAGGTACTTGTTTATGTAAATGATACTGTAGTTGTAACAGAGGATGTTGAAGCTCTCAGAGGCGACGGTAATGACAACTCTGTAAACTTCATGCTTGAAGGTGTAAATGTTTCAAGAGGAGACAAGATTTCCTTTGTAATTGATGCAAAGGATAACAACGCCTGGGACGCTGGTAGACTTTCAGTAAACATTTATGATGCAAGTGATGTTCCAGAAGAGGAAGCTAGAGAAAACAAGACAACTCTTGCAGATGATTTTAGCGGTGTTCAAGGAGAAAACGGCTGGTACTACGGTATGTGCGATTGGGATGGAAAGAACTTTGAAAGACTTCCATTCGATGAAGAAAATAATCGCTACTACAATGGTGGTAAGCCAGAGCTTAAGCCTGATTTTGTAGAGCCAGGAAATGGCAGAAATGCAGCATACATGTGGATGGCTGCCAAAAATGGAAGAATTGTTGTGGATGGAAGCTACACTAAATTTGCAAACAGTGCAGATCCAAATGCAAATGGTGTTTGTATGAGAATCTTCATTAATGGTGAAGAAAAGAAGTGGATTGGTGGAGACATCCAGGGCAATTTTGGCGAGGACCGCACAGTTACATTCAAGGAAATATACACTGTTCACAAGGGCGATGCAGTAATGTTTGCAATCGATCCTGATGGTAATGATAGCTATGATGGTGGTCGACTTGAAGTAAAGATTTATGATGCAGACATACCTGAGGAATCAGAAGAAAATACTTCTGAGGAAAATGAACCAGGCACTCCTGATGCAGATGATTCAGATGCGAAGTCTGAGGAAGAATCTGAGGGTGAGTCAGACAGTGAGTCTGAGGAAGCATCTGAGGAAGAATTTGGCGAAAAAAACGATGATAGTATTAATGAGAATTCCGAGGATAAGCCAGAGGAAGAATTATAATCTAGAGTAAAAGAAGTGTGGAAGCTGACGAGATAGTTAGCTTCCACATTTTTTCAAGTTTTAGTATTATTGTTCAAAAAAATATAACGTAAATTCGTTATAGAGATATTTGAATATATTACGAATATGCGTTATAATATGTTTATCAGAAACCCAAAGAGGTAGATTTTATGAATGATAAGTTTATCGAGATTGTAAAATCAAGCGGGAAAACAGCATATAGAATTTCAAAAGAGACAGGGATTCCATACACGACTGTAAATGAGCTTTGTAATGGAAAAACGAACATAAACAATGCAATAGCTGAAACAGTATTAAAGTTAGCAATATATTTGGAATGTAATATTGATGAATTGCTAAATGATTTTAGTATTCTCGATGGTTATGCAGGGAAATATAAGGGATATTCTTTTAAGTGGAAGAGTTCAAGTGATGGAATAGAGCTTTTGGTTAAGGAAGATGGTCAGTATAGGGCTATTTACAAAGAAGACCGCATAATTATTGATAGCGATTACAATAAGACAAAAGAGATACTAACAAAAGTCATAATAGATGCCTATGATGAACAGGCTCAAGCGGAGAAACTATTATGGGAACATATTATTTAAAACATAAAAACGATATATGTGGCACCATTGTTATTGATGACTCTGGACGTGTTGTAGCTTATCAGGATAACAATAATGGTTTATCACCATATATGGGAAACAGCACAGTAGAGAACATAAAAAAATGGTGGATGATGAGGGCTATTCCTGCCAGCAGAGATACTATAAAGTCTTTGATCAACAGTCTTGAAGTAACTACGTCAGAGGAATACCTGGCTAAGAATCTTGCTTTAAGTGTTACTGATACATATTGGATTTGTCCTGTAAATATGGATCTAAAGTATGAGGATATCAATTTCTTTAATCTGAAAGAGTATAACGAGGGTAAAATACCGTATCATAATAGCACATCATATGATCCAAATGCTTCTCTTGGTGGCCAGATGGAAAAGTATTGGGATTTGAGTGAATCTATTCCAAGACTTGTAAAGGAAAGTTATAAGTATAATGGTCAGCAGAGTGTAAATGAAGTTGTAGCAACCACTTTATATCAACGACAAAACAATGACATACCATTTGTAAGGTATGAATGTTCGTTGGCTGAAGATGGTGGAAGGATAAGTGTTTGTGATGCATTTACATCCAAGGATGTTGAGCTGGTTTCAGCATATGAAGTTCTTTCATCCGCAAAGGTTCAAAACGACACATCGAATTACGAAGCTTACATAAAGATTTGTATTGATAATGGGATAGAAAGAGGGCAGATTCAAGAGTTCATGGATTTCCAGACATCAATGGATTTCATTCTCAGTAACACTGATGAGCATATGATGAATTTTGGAGTTATAAGAGATACCAATACCATGAAGCTTATTGGACCAGCCCCAATATTCGATTCAGGTAATAGTATGTTTTATGCAGACTTGATGAAAAGACCTTTCACTAGGGTGGAAATGCTTGGAAGAGAGATTACTTCATTCTATAAGAATGAAGAGAAAATGCTTTCCCATATCAAAAATAAAAACATTGTTAAGATGGACTTGTTACCATCCCCTGCGGAGATTAAAGAGTTTTATTGTAATAATGGTCAATCTGAGGAAAGAGCAGAGCTTATAGCTAAAAACTACTATACAAAGCAGGTTATGTTTAAAGATTTTCAACAGGGAAAGACAATTTCTTTGTTCTCAGAAAAGAAAAATGTCAGTGAAGTAGGATTTAAGAATTGCTTACAGTAGTAACAAAAAGATACAAATCAAAAGATATACTTACTGCACTGGATTGTTTTTGGGAAGCGCATAACTATATTCAAAAGGAATGATAGGACGACAACAGTATTATAACTTCGAGTTTGTCGAAACGACCTCTATCACTGTGAGAGTGATGGAGGTCTAATTTTTTCTTACGGTTATATTCCGGGTGTTATACCAAGGATAAATTTAGGGAACTTTATAACCGTATTAGGACAAAAAAGTTCCCTAAAATTTCTTGTGCTTTAGGGAACTTTTTGTTACTATTTAGATGTAAAAGTTCCCTAAAGGAGTTTTAGATGGATAGTAATTTTAATGTAATCCAAAAGTTGTTACAGGAAAGAGCTGATTATCAGGCACGATTGAATTTGATTCCCTACGATGGCTCGCCTGAAGTAAAAGAAAATAGTAGTGGCAAATACTTATATATTCGTAAAAGAGTAAATGGCAGATTAACCTCTACGTATGTGGATGTTTATTCTGATGATTTGTATCAGTTATTGCTTCGTAATACAAAAGAAGCTAGAGAACTCAAGAAGCAGATTCGAAGAGTTGATAAAGAGCTAGCTGCAAATGGGTATACTCAGAGTGAACTTTCGTCTGAAGTGATTTCAAATCTTGATTTTGCACGAGCGAATATGAAGTCCAATATATATGATCAGGCTGTATTGGAAGGTGTTGCCACAACATTTCCGCAGACGGAAGAGATTATTGAGAATGGTACAGTTAATGGTATGACAGCTGACGATGTACAAAAAATTCTTAATTTAAAGCATGCGTGGAAATTTATTCTTGATAATGACGTGATTCAGGCTGATAGTAATTATTATTTATTGTGTCATATAGCAAAGCTTGTAAATGAAGGATTTTTCCATGATGGTGGAAGAATAAGGGGAGTACCAGTTTCTATTGGAGGAACTAAATATGTACCGCCATTACCAATAGAATCGCAGATAATTGAAAGAATAAATGATATTCTTAAAAGTGGTATGAATCCGTTAGATATTGCTATTGAATTGTGCATGTATTGCATGAGAACTCAGATATTTGTGGATGGAAACAAGCGAGCTTCAGTAATATTTGCTAATCACTATATGATAACTCATGGCTTAGGCTTAATTGTCATTCCGGAAAATTACGTTCCAGAGTTTAAAAAGAAACTTGTTGCTTTCTATGAAAGTGCAGACATTACTGAAATTAGTGATTTCCTAAAAAAATATTGTTGGAAAAAGATGAAATAAGTAAATCGTAGTTGTAGGGGGAAGATAATGTTAGAAGTAAAATGTTCAGATGATTATTCAGTTATTAAAAATCTGTTTAAGGAGTATTCCCAAATAAAAGGAGCAGAGGGATGTTTTGTTTCCTTTGATAAGGAATTGGCAGATTTAGCAGGATTTTATAAAGACGGTGCAATCCTTGTTGGATACGAAGGTGGTGAACCAGTAGGATGCATTGCTATTAAGAAAATAGATGCAAAGACATGTGAAGGTAAACGATTGTTTATTAGACCAGAATACCGCGGTAAAGGTTATGCAAGGATCTTCCTTAATTCTATGATAGAACAAGCGCGTATATTAGGTTATGAGTTGTTGACATTTACTACTAGGCCAGATGTAATGAAGACGGCATATGAACTATATAAGCGCATGGATTTTGAAGAAACAGGAAATGACAATGGCGTTGTATCGATGGAAATGTCATTGTAGGTAACAAGAATAAAGGTACATAGATTCGCTAATAAAATTGTTAAATCGCCTAGATATTTCCCTCATTTTTTTGTTCTATAGCCTTGATAATTCCCTCATAAAATTGTATTCTATCTATAGATATTCGCTCATAAAAATGGAGGGTCATATGAAAAGACAAGTATATTCACAGCTTTTAGCATGGAAAAATGATAAAGACAGAAAGCCATTAATACTAGATGGTGCTAGACAGGTTGGAAAGACCTGGATTTTAAAAGAATTTGGGCGTAATGAATATAAAAATGTTGCATATATAAATTGCGATGATTCTCCAGAGATGCTATCGCTATTTTCAGATTATGATACAAAACGTTTATTACGTGGATTCTCTTCGATTTCAGGTGAAGAAATTCATCCCAGAGAGACACTAATAATTTTGGACGAAATACAGTCAGTACCACGTGGAATAACTAGCCTTAAATATTTTTGTGAAAATGCTAATGAATACCATATTGTTGTCGCAGGTAGTTTGTTGGGGGTAAGACTTCGTACAAAGAAAAGTCAAAATAACAACGATGAAAATACAGGGACAGGATTTCCTGTAGGTAAAGTTGATGAAATAAATATGTATCCTATGAACTTTCTAGAATTCGTTGAGGCAACCGGTAATAGTATTTTAGTGGATCAGATTAGAGAACACCGTTGGGAAGAACTCGCAACATTTTCATCAAGGTTAACAGATTTACTTCGTCAATATTATTATGTTGGAGGTATGCCTGAAGTTGTTAAAAAATATTTGGAAGAAGAGAATCTAAAACAGGTCAGAAAAATCCAGCAACGAATATTAAGCGATTATGAGAAGGATTTTTCGACACATGTGCCAGATGAGCTATTAGCTAAAGTTATAATGGTTTGGAATAGTATAACCTCACAGCTAGCAAAAGAAAATAAGAAATTTGTTTATGGCGTAGTAAAAAAAGGTGCTCGTGCCAAAGATTTTGAAGATGCAATCCAATGGCTTGTTAACGCAGGATTGATTCATAAAGTTGTAAGAGTTAACAAAGTACAGAGACCGTTAAAATTCTATGAAGACATGAGCGCTTTTAAACTTTTTCTCTCGGACTTAGGCTTATTGGGAGCAATGGCTGATGTCACAGCAAAAGAGGTTTTAACTGGAGAAAACTATTTTGAAGAATATAAGGGGGCATTTACAGAGCAATTCATTGCGCAGGAACTAATATCTCTTGGAGAAAAATTGTATTATTATTCTAAGGAAAATTCTACGTTGGAATTAGATTTCTTAGTTCAAAAAGATGCAGTATATCCTATAGAAGTGAAGGCCGAAGAAAACCTAAGATCAAAAAGTTTAAAAACTGTTTATGATGACAATAATGAATTAAAACCAGTTAGATTTTCTATGTCTGGATACAAAGAACAAGAATGGATGGTAAATGTGCCACTTTATTTAGCTGCCGAATGGATAAATTCAATAGAGTAATTTTTTGAAAAAGTGATCATAAAACCGACCTACCATTTATTGAACAGGTGAAAACATTATAAACCCCTGTTTTGGCCCGTAAAGCATTTCGCAAAAATATAAATTGTTTAAATTTGCGAAATGGAAAATATTTATGAAAGTTAAGCTAGAAGACATTATTGAAGCACTGGAGATAGAATATTAAAGTAACAAAAAAAGGTTGCTCACTATCAAGTGGACAACCTTTCTTTTGTTATGTGAATTTTAATCTTTAGTGGAACCTCTTAAAATAAGATTTGCTTCTGTATATACTGTGCGGTAATTCAAATCTGGCTGCTCAATTCTTGATACTAAAAGATTTGCAGCAGTAAATCCCATAATCTGTGAGTGAATGTGACAGGTGGTAAGAGCAGGAGTCATTACCTTTGATTCAGCAGAATCATCGAAGCCACAAATCATAACATCCTCTGGATACGAATGCTTTTGAATCTTGAGACAGTTTACAAGATCAATAGCAACGAAATCATTTGCACAGATGAAAAGCTCAGGCAATTTCTCAAGCTTTGATAGCTTTTCGAAAAGGCAAGCAAAATATTCTGGTCCATGCTTATGGATATCTGTGAGACAGTATTTCTCGTCAATCTCAAGACCATTTAAAAACATGGCGTTTCTAAAGGCTACATATCTTTCAAAGAAAGAACGGCAGTGGTTTGACTCTCCTATAAAGCCGATTTCCTTAATTCCACGCTTTTTCATTTCAGCAATTATAGTGAAGATGCCAGTGGTGTTGTCCATAAGAAGAACATCACCAGCAAGCTGATGGCTGTAGCTTCCTACGGGAGCATCTACAAATAATATAGGAATGTTTAAATCGCAAAGCATCTCGCAGTATTTTTGATTAAACATCTCTACGCAGATAATACCCTGAGTTCTTTCCTTATTAAAGCTGGCTGGAAGACTAAGGCTTTCTACATTTTCAGGTGTGATACGCTGCATTGTAAGACCGTAGCCCAGCTGTGTTATTTCATATTGAAATTTATCAAGCATAGTAGATGCAAAATGTGAATTGTCTAGAAATGTGCCACTGAAAAAAGCTATATCTCCAGTTGCTATAGGTTTTTTTGCTGAGGCCTTATCCAGAAAATCTTCCATAGAATTAGCATAGGAAAATTGTTTATATCCCATCTCAACAGCTTTTGCTAAAACCTTTTCTCTGGTGGCATCTGCTAAGATACCTGTATTATTGATAGCCTTTGAAACTGTATTTCTAGATACCCCGAGGGCATCTGCAATATCTTGAATGGTGACTTTATTCGCCATAATAATCCCCCAAACGTAGTTGATTTTTATTGTCCTAACTATCATAAAATGTAAAAATCATTTTGTCAAATGTAAAAATGTGAAAAAATTATGATACATTTGAACAAAAGTAAATAGCCCATTCTGTATACATTACACAAACCTGAAATAACAATTGCGACATATGTAAAAATGTGTTATATTTAACACATCGAAAAACTTGTGCAAATGCACAAATGCACAAACAAGTGCAACATAAGGAGGAGAAATGAAGACGAAGGCGAAAATGCATAACACTTGGTTGTATGTGATGCATCATTGGAGATTATATGTGTTCTTTTTAGGACCAGCATTATTACTGACTATAATTTTCAAATACTTACCAATGGGTGGTATTCTAATTGCTTTTGAAAAGTACAGTCCATTCAAAGGATTCTTAAATAGTGAGTGGGTTGGTTTTGAATATTTCAGGCAATTTCTTTCATCACCAGATTTTATGACATATCTGGTAAACACTTTGAAGCTTAGTGTGTTCGGATTATTGTGGGGCTTCCCAGTACCAATTATCTTAGCACTGCTACTTAATAGAATAGAGAGCGCGCGAATCAAACAGAAGATTCAGTTGGTGCTCTATATGCCAAACTTTATCTCAGTTATCGTACTTTGCGGTATGGTTAGAATTTTCCTTTCAGTAACAGGACCACTTAATATGTTACTTGGAACTACAATCAATTTCCTAACATTACCTGAAGCGTTCAGACCAATTTACATTACATCTGGTATCTGGCAGGGTGCAGGTTGGGCATCAATTATGTACACTGCAGCACTTGCAAATGCCAGCCAGGAACTTAAGGAAGCTGCTCAGATTGATGGAGCAAACATCTTCCAGCAGATCAAAGCGGTTGAGTGGCCAGCAATTAAAGATATGGTAGTTATCCAGTTTATTCTTCAGGCCGGAAACATCATGAGCCTTGGATTTGAAAAGGCATATGCATTACAGACAGATTTGAACTTAGGTGCATCAGAAATCATTGCTACCTATGTATATAAGAAAGGTCTTCTGGATGGAAACTATAGTTATTCAACAGCCGTTGGTTTGTTCAACACTGTTATCAACCTTATCTTATTAATCGTTGTTAATAAGGTGGTTGAAAAGATGAATGACGGACAGGGACTTTAATTGGAGGTTATGATGGAAACAAAGAAGAAGAAAAAAAGTAAATTCGCCAAGTATTCACTAGGTGATAAGACATTCTTACTTATTGGATATATACTTTTGGGTCTATTCGTTCTTGCGATTATCGTACCTATGATTTACATCGTTATCGCATCGTTTATGGATCCAATCACTCTTCAGAATAAGGGTCTTACATTCGATTTAGAAAAGTGGACACTTACCGCTTATGAAAGAGTTATTTCAAATGCACAGATTTGGGTTGGCTTTAAAAACTCAATTCTTTATTCAGTATTATTTACATTTTTATCTGTGTTTATCACAATGCTTTGTGCTTATCCAATGTCATTGGAGGAGTTCAAGGGAAGAAAATTCTTTAACA
This sequence comes from Pseudobutyrivibrio sp. 49, assembly GCF_900100545.1. Taxonomy (GTDB): domain Bacteria; phylum Bacillota; class Clostridia; order Lachnospirales; family Lachnospiraceae; genus Pseudobutyrivibrio. The sequence goes on along the minus strand of NZ_FNDP01000015.1, from coordinate 38,053 downwards.
CCATTTTTATGATTACTATGTTCTTTGGTGGTGGATTGATTCCTACATATTTGTTGATAAGCAAGATGGGCTTACTTGATAGCATGTGGGCAGTAATTCTTCCTGGAACATTCTCAGTTTGGAATATGATTATTGCCAGAACATATTATAGAGGTATCCCTTCAGAGTTAAGAGAAGCTGCAGAAGTAGACGGAGCTAATGAACTAACCTTTTTCTTCAAAATCCTTTTGCCAGTTTGTGCTCCTGTAATTGCTGTTCTCTGTCTATGGCAGTTCGTTGGAATGTGGAATAGTTATTTCGACGCTATGATATATCTTAATTCTGCTTCAAAACAACCTTTGCAGTTGGTTTTAAGATCTATACTGATTCAAAATCAGCCAGATCCGGGAATGATTGCTGATATGCAGTCGACAGCTCAGAGAGCACAATTGGCAGAACTACTTAAGTACGCAACCATCATTATTTCAAGTTTACCACTTTTAGTAATGTATCCATTCTTCCAGAAGTACTTCGATGCAGGTATCATGGTTGGTTCAGTAAAGGGTTAATAAGTAAATAGCAGCAAAAGCTGTTATATAAATAGGAGGAGAACAAGAAAATGAAGAAGAGAAGTGCAAAACGTATTGTAGCTGCAGCTCTTGCAATGACAATGGCATCATCGATGTTTGTCGGCTGTGGCAAGGGTGGAAACAGCTCAAGCAATGCAGACAAGGTTGACGCAAGTAACATTACTTGGCCACTTGCAGAGCAGGTAACAATCACAGGAACAATCAGCTATCCTGTAGGAACAGAGGAGAATCCTAACAACCGTACAATCTTTAAGAGACTTGAGGAAGAGACAAACGTACACGTTGATTGGACAGCAATCTCATCTGATCAGTGGGGAGATAAGATTTCCCTCAATATGTCAAATGTAAACACACTTACAGATATGGTATTTAACGCTGGTTTTGGCGACAACGACTTAATCAGATATGCAGATCAGGGCGTTATCGTTCCAGTTGAAGAGTACATTGATAACAACATGCCAAATCTTAAGGCAGTATTTGATAAGTACCCAGAGTACAGAACAATGTGCGAGGACGAGGATGGACACATTTGGGCACTTCCTTGGATTGAGCAGCTTGGTAGCGAAAAGACAGCTATCCAGACAGTTGGTAACAATATGACATTCATCAACCAGAAGTGGCTTGACTTCCTTGGACTTGAGACACCTACAACAGTTGATGAGTTCGAGCAGGTACTTTTAGCATTCCAGGAGCACGCTTCAGAGCTTCAGAAGGAATTCGGTATTGATGGTGACATCATTCCTATGTCTTGCATCGTAAACGATCAGGATCCAAACCTTCTTACAAACGGTTTTGGCGATGGTATCGGTGATGTAGATATGGGTCAGCATATTGCAGTAACAGATGACAAGAAGGTTATTTGTACAGCAACAACTGATGGTTTCAGAAAGGGTACAGAATGGCTCCACAAGCTTTACGCTGAAGGCCTCATCGACCCAGAGTGCTTTACTCAGGACTGGGCTACATACGTAGCAAAGGGTAAGTCACACAGATATGGTGTTTGCTTCTCTTGGGATGTTGCTAACATCGATAACATTACAGACTATGTACCACTTAAGGCTTTAAAGGCTGATACAGTAAACGTTACACCACAGAACGGTTCATTCACATCAGGTTTCGACAGAGGTCGTTGCGTAATCACAAGTGTATGTAAGAATCCAGCATTCGTTTGCGCTTGGTTTGATAAGATGTATGATCCATTCCAGTCTCCACAGAACAACTGGGGAACATATGGTGAGGACGATGATTTCGATATCTTTGAATTAGGCGAGAACGCTGATGGCGAGAAGATGCTTAAGCATGCACCACTTGGCGATGCTTCTCCAGTAGAAGTACGTGAGGCTGAGTGCGTTGGTGGTCCTCTTGCAATCTTAGATGAGTACTACGGAAAGTATGTAACTTGCCCAGATGATGCTCAGTATCGTCTTGATTGGATTAAGGATTACTACACAGATGATATGCACGGCAAGTATGTATACCCACGTGTATTTATGAACTCTGAAGATACAGAGAAGCTTTCAGCAATCCAGGCAGACTTAGTAAGCTACCTTAACTCAAGCAAGGCTGAGTTCATCAGAGATGGTATCACAGATGATTCTTGGAATGCTTACCTCAAGCAGGTAGATGATTATGGTGTAGCAGAGTACCTTGATATTTATCAGAAGTACTTTGACGATTTCTACGCTAACTAAAAGTATTTTGTGGGCGCTTTTATAAGTTGCCCACAAAGTTTTTATAAACAAGCTATAACTTAGGAAGGAATTTAATTAACTATGAACAGTCAGACTCTTCGCGAAGCAAGAAAATACGAAGAAGCACAGGAAAAACTTATTGCAAAAGAAACCCGACCAAAGTTTCATTTAACACCACGTGTTGGTTGGATGAATGATCCAAATGGTCTTTGCTATTATGAAGGCAAATATCACATGTTTTATCAGTATCATCCATATGATGCCCACTGGGGCCCAATGCACTGGGGTCATGCAGTAAGTACTGATTTACTTCATTGGGAGTTCCTTCCTGCAGCTTTAGCTCCAGACGAATTCTATGATAAGGATGGAGTATTTTCTGGAAGCGCTATTACACTTGAGGATGGTAGACATCTTCTTATGTACACAGGTGTTATGAAGCGCACAGTAGAAAATGGACAGATGAAAGAATTCCAGACACAGTGTGTTGCTGTTGGTGATGGAATTGATTATGAAAAATACGAAAACAACCCAGTTATTAATGCTGATTTGATTCCAGAGGGATCTAGCAAAACTGATTTTAGAGATCCAAAGATTTGGAAGAAAAAGGATGGCACATACAGAGTATTAGTTGCTAATCGTGCAGCAGATGGCAGCGGTCAGCTCTTATTATTCAAGAGTAACGATTGCTTTAAATGGGAATTTGAAAAGGTTTTCGCTTCTAATAAAGGCAGATATGGTCTTATGTGGGAGTGCCCTGATTTCTTTGAATTAGATGGCAATGGAGTACTCCTTACAAGCCCACAGGATATGCTTCCAGAAGGCTTCGAATTCCATAATGGTAATGGAAATATCTGCATTATTGGTGGATATGATGATGCTACCGATTCCTTTACAGAGGAAAAGGTTCAGGCTGTAGATTATGGTATCGATTATTACGCTATGCAGACTGTTGAAATGGTAGATGGCAGACGTGTAATGATTGGTTGGATGCAGAACTGGGATACAGCAGGTGCTCACGACGCCAGAGAGCCTTGGTTTGGACAGATGGCTCTTCCAAGAGAAATCTCTATCAAAGACGGAAGATTACGCCAGTGGCCAATCAAAGAATTAGAGGCTATGAGAAGCGGCAAGGTTGAGTACAACAACTTTGAAATTTCAGCAACAACAGATTTGAAGGACAGAGATAGCGAGTCAATTGATGGAGCAATTTCTCTTGAAGGAATCAATGGTCGTTGTGTAGATTTAGAGCTTGAAGTAAGACCAAAAGATGTTGATGCAATGTTTGACAAGTTTGTCATTTCTATTGCAGCAGATGAAAAATATCATACCGATATTGTTCTTAGACCTAAGGAGAATATCGCAAAAATCGATAGAAAGTTCTCTGGTAGCAGACGAGCAATAGTGCACCAGCGTAGAGCACATATTCCTTGGAATAAGGATTCTATCAAGCTTAGAATTGTTATGGATAGATACAGTATGGAAGTATTCTTTGAGGATGGTCTTTATGTAATGACAGCTTCACTTCCTACAGATGTATCATGCGATGGAATCTTCTTCAATACAAATGAAGATGCAATTCTTAACATTGTTAAATACGATTTATAAAAAGCGCTTAGGGAGATTATTAAATGGTTGATGTAGTGGCATTAGGAGAACTATTAATAGACTTTACTGAAAATGGTATAAGCGAGCATGGAAATCCAATACTGGAGGCAAATCCAGGTGGAGCTCCTTGTAATGTGCTTGCAATGCTCCAAAATTATGGCAAGTCCACAGCCTTTATTGGCAAGGTGGGAGACGATAATTTTGGTCATATGCTTTCAAATACTGTAGCAGGTCTTGGCATTAATGTAAGTGGATTAAAGTATGACAAGGATGTTCATACTACTCTTGCATTTGTTCATACCTATGAGGATGGTGACAGGGACTTTTCTTTCTATAGAAATCCCGGTGCAGATGTTATGCTTTCAGCTGAAGAGGTAGATACTGACCTTATTAAGAGCGCAAAGATTTTCCATTTCGGTACCCTTTCAATGACACACAAGACTGTGGAAGAAGCAACTATTAAGGCTTTGGATACTGCAAAAGAAAGCGGTATCTTAGTAAGCTTTGATCCTAATCTTAGACCACCACTTTGGTCAGATTTAGAAATCGCTAAAGAAAAAATGGATTTTGGATTCCGTAAATGCGATATTCTTAAAATCTCTGATAATGAAATAGAGTTCTTTACTGGAGAGACAGATATCCTTAAAGGGGCTCAGATTATTAAGGAAAAATATGGAATAAAGCTTGTATGTGCCACACTTGGTAAAGATGGCAGCTATGCCTTGTATGGTGATACTGTTGTAGAGTGTGCTCCATTTTTAAATCCTAATACTATTGAAACAACAGGTGCAGGAGATACATTCATGGGGTCAGTTATCAATTCTGTTCTTGAGGTTGGAATAGACAATTATGATGAGGCTTCTCTTAAAGAGATGTTAACAACAGCAAATGCAGCTGCTTCTCTTATTACTACGCGACGTGGAGCTCTTAGGGTTATGCCTTCAGTAGAGGAAATACATAACTATATAAAAGCTGCAAAATAGAATTATTAGAGATGAAAATTTGTGCACTACGGACAAATGTCTCCCGGGGACAAACTTTTTATTGTAATATGGATTGAATTATAGTATAGTATCAAAGGTGATTACTTTAGCTTACTAAAGTGAAAGCTTTTGATACTATTTTTATTTTAAGGATAGAACATTTGTGCTATAATATTTGTGCTAATAATTCGAAAAAATAGGAAGGTATCACATGGATCTTTTTGATTACATGAGACAGGAAGCAAAGAAAAAGGAGTCGCCACTGGCAGCTCGTCTTCGACCTACCACACTTGATGAGGTAGTAGGCCAGCAGCACATCATTGGCAAGGATAAGCTCCTATATCGTGCCATCAAGGCAGACAAGCTTTCTTCTATCATATTTTATGGGCCTCCTGGCACAGGCAAGACTACTCTTGCTCAGGTTATTGCCCATACCACAGCAGCGGAATTTACATCTATAAATGCCACCACATCGGGAAAGAAGGACATGGAGGCCGTGGTGGAGGCCGCAAAGCAAACGCTCGGGGCTTACGGCAAAAAGACTATCTTGTTTATAGATGAGATTCATAGATTCAACAAGGGACAGCAGGATTACCTGCTTCCATTTGTTGAAGATGGCACTATCATCCTTATTGGTGCCACCACAGAAAACCCTTATTTCGAGGTTAACGGAGCTCTTCTATCAAGGTCTATCATCTTCGAACTGAAGCCACTTGAGGCAGATGACATTAAGACTTTGATAATGCGAGCAATCACCGACAGCGAAAAGGGACTGGGAAGCTATGATGCAGTCATTGATGATGACGCACTTGATTTCCTTGCAGACATTGCCAATGGCGATGCCAGAAGTGCCCTTACAGCAATCGAGCTTGGTGTGCTCACTACAGACAGAGCCGAAGATGGAAAAATTCATATTACAATAGATGTGGCCAGCGAATGTATTCAGCGAAGAGTTATAAAATACGACAAAGATGGCGATAACCATTATGACACCATCTCTGCTTTTATAAAGAGTATGAGAGGCTCGGATCCTGATGCAGCAGTTTATTATCTAGCTAGAATGCTATACGCAGGAGAGGATCCAAAGTTTATTGCCAGACGTATTTGCATCTGCGCATCTGAGGATGTAGGAAATGCAGATCCTATGGCACTTGTAGTTGCCACCAATGCATTTCTTGCAGTGGAAAGGATAGGTATGCCGGAATCACGGATTATTCTTTCACATGCAGCCACATATGTAGCCTGCGCACCAAAGTCAAATTCAGCCTACGGAGCTATTGATTTGGCTATGGCAGAGGTGAAGAATAATACCACGCGACCAATACCTACTCACCTTCAGGATGCTCACTACAAATCAGCTGGAAAGCTGGGGCACGGCATTGGCTACGAATATGCACACGATTTTCCAAATCACTTTTCACATCAACGCTACTTACCTGAAGGTTTGGAAATCGGTGATTTCTATCGACCAGGAAATCTGGGATATGAACAGGTTATCAATGAGTACTTGGATAAAGTACGTAATGATAAATAAATTAGGTAATAAAGGAAGGACCATGCAATGAAAAAGTACAGCGAAATGTCATTACAGGAATTAGAAGCAGAGAAAGAGCAGCTCTTTAGTCAGTACAAAGACTGGCAGCGCAAAGGCCTTAAGCTCGATATGAGTAGAGGAAAGCCATCAACAGAGCAGCTTAATCTTTCTATGCCTCTTTTAGATATTCTCGATGGCAAGTCTCTTATGAAGTGCATGAACGGAGTAGAGACTAGAAATTACGGACAGCTTGAGGGCATCGTTGAAGCACAGCATCTTATGGCAGAGATTATGGATTGCCAGCCAGAGCAGGTTATCGTAGGAGGAAACTCATCACTTAATCTTATGTTTGATGCAGTGGCTCGCGGTTACATGTTTGGTTTCGGTGGATGTACACCATGGTGCAAGCTTGAAAGAGTAAGATGGTTATGCCCAGTACCAGGTTATGACAGACATTTCGCTATTACACAGCATTTTGGTTTTGATATGATTAACGTCCCAATGAACGAGGACGGTCCAGATATGGATGTTGTAGAAGGCTTAGTTGCAGCAGACGACAGCATCAAGGGTATCTGGTGTGTACCTAAGTATTCTAATCCACAGGGTATCGTATATTCTGATGAGGTTGTTAGACGTATGGCAAACCTTAAGCCAGCAGCTAAGGACTTCAGAGTATTCTGGGATAACGCATATGCGGTACATCATTTATACAAGGAAAAGAAGAAGATTTTAAATATTCTTCACGAGTGTGAGGAAGCAGATAATCCAGACTTAGTATTTGAGTTTGCATCTACTTCAAAGATTACATTTGCAGGGGCTGGAATTGCTGCTATCGCTTGCAATCATAGAAATCGTGAGGAGCTTAAGAAGACACTTACAGTTCAGACAATTGGATTCGATAAGGTAAATATGATTCGTCACGCAAGATATTTTGCAGATGTAGAATCAGTTGATAAGCACATGGAGAAGCATGCTAAGATTCTTCGTCCTAAGTTTGAGCTTGTAATCAAGACAATGGAAAGAGATTTGGCTGAGCCAGAGTGTGGTAGCTGGATTTCACCAAAGGGTGGATACTTCATCACATTTGAGGCACCAAAGGGAACAGCTACTCGTATCGTAGATTTGGCTAAGGAGGCAGGCGTTGTTCTTACACCAGCAGGCGCTCCATTCCCATATCACATGGACCCTAACGATTCAATCATCCGCTTCGCTCCATCACTTCCACCAATCGAAGAGCTTGAGCAGGCTGCTGATGTATTTACAGTTTGCGCACGTATCGCATTTCTTGAGAAGCTTATCAATATGAAGGCTGTATAAGGTGTTGCTATGAAAGAAGTCACATTAGGAAGCACAGGCATTAAGGTTCCACAGAACGGATTTGGAGCCCTTCCAATTCAAAGAGTTTCTGCGGAAGAAGCAGTAAAACTTCTCAGAAAAGCATATGATGGAGGTATGAGATTTTTCGATACAGCCAGAGCATATAGTGATAGTGAGATAAAGCTGGGGGAAGCTTTTGGAACTGGCTATGTTAAAAGGGAAGAAATCGTAATTGCTACAAAAACAGCAGCAAAGACTCCAGATGATTTTTGGAATGATTTGGATACATCCCTTACAAATCTTAAAACTGATTACATTGATATTTATCAGTTTCATATGATGGGACAGTGCTACAAGCCTGGAGATGGAACTGGAATGTATGAGTGTATGGTAGAGGCTAAGCGCCAGGGAAAGATACGTCATATTGCTGGAACCGCACATAAGCTTGGGGTTGCTAAAGAGCTTATCGAGTCTGGCTTATATGAAACAGTTCAATACCCTATGAGCTATCTTGCATCAGATAAGGAGATAGAGCTTCTAAAGCTATGTAATGAAAACAATGTGGGCTTCATTGGGATGAAGGGCCTGGCAGGTGGCCTTATTACAAATTCCAAGGCTGCTATGGCTTTCATCAGCCAGTTTGATGGAGCAGTTCCAATCTGGGGAATACAAAAGGAATCTGAGCTGGATGAATGGCTATCATATATGGATAATACACCAGAATATGATGCTGAAATAGCTAAGTTTATTGCGGATGAGAAGAATGATCTTAGTGGAGAATTCTGTCGTGGATGTGGCTACTGCATGCCTTGTACAGTTGGTATCCAGATTAATCAGTGTAACAGAATGATTCTTATGCTTAGAAGAGCACCTAGTGCCGGATGGCTCAGCGAGCACTGGCAGGCAGAAATGGAAAAAATCAACGACTGTATTGAATGCGGAAAATGCATGACCCACTGCCCATATGAACTGAATATTCCTGTACTTCTTAGAAAGAACCTGGAGGACTATAAAGAGGTCCTTGCAGGAAATAGAAAAGTGCAGTAATCAAATACGTAAGATGATGAGTTTAGTCAGCCTGTACATACAGCTGGCTAAACTCTTTTTTGTCTAAGTATACAAGCATCAGTGCCGCAATAACAGCAACCATAGTCATAGCAATGGAGAATGCCCAGGCGTATGAAGGGCCGAAGGCGTCAAACATTCTTCCGCTGCCGAACTGTGTGATGCCCTGCATAAAAGCACCGGCGAAGTTTGTTACTCCAAAGATACGTCCGCGGTGGCTCTCTGGTACACGTTCGGCTAGGAAAGCTCCCATCATGATAGTGGTGAGGATTTCGCCGAAGGTGAAGAGGGCGATAGAAATATAGTATCCTCCGATGATACCGAAGGACATTAAAAATGCTGCAAAGCTGATAGCCTGAAGGATTACACCTAAGGCGAATTTTTTGGTTAGATCAACCTTTTCAAAAATCATTGTGATAATAGGTGTAAACAAAACTACTAAGAAACAGTTTACACTAGTGATAGTTCCATATATTATAGAGCCTTTCTCCGGAAAGGCTTTTGCTATGTCTAAAGGCATAAGGTATCCAAATTGAGAGTACGCGCCCTGATAAAATGCCAAAGAGATGATAAAGGCAATTAGCGCACCGCTATTTCTGATAATGCTCCAGATGTTTAGGCCATCGTCAGCGGATTCTTCTACATCCTCTGTAGGAGCTTCCTCCAGCTTTTCATCTTTTACGAACAGTCCAATTAATACTGTTGATACACTGATAGACAGACCACTGATTACAAAACACAGCCAGAGATAATTATTAAAAAGCAATCCAGCTAATGTAGGCGAGAGGATAAGTCCGATATTGGCTCCTAAATATAATAAAGAAAATGCTTTTTCTCTTTTTTCTGCAGGTGTAATATCAGCAACCAGAGCCTGATATGCAGGGCCTTCCAAAGTCTGGAAAAAAGCGCCTACCAACAGTACGCAGATGGAGAATATTGAAAGAGGCAGGAAACCACTGATGACAAATAAAACAATAGACACAATGTCACAGTAAATAATGACATGCTTCTTATTGAACCTGTCAGCCACATGTCCACCCAAAAGATTTGCAGGTAAAAATAAAATGCCAGAGCAAATAGTAAAAAGCGCAGTTTCAGTGGCATTGAACCCAATTTTCTTATTAAGAATAAGTGTTAGCATAGGCCAAATCATGGCACCCATATTGGTGACAATTCGACCTATAAACAGTATGTAATTAGCTCTACGTAAACCCTTATATTGGCTGAATAATTTCATCTTGTCTCCTATTTGTGCTTCGTATTTACGATATTTATTGGATTATATCTGATAAAAAACTTGATTACAAGTAGTGCCAGCGGGGGAGCAAGAATATAAAACATATTCAATAACATCACCAATTTCACCTGATCCCTGGAATCCAAATGTGGTGTTACTATTAGCACCAATGATTGCATTCCAATTTTTGGAGGGAAATTTTATATATTTTGCTACTTGATTTGCTCTACTACCTACAAAAACAAGGAAAAATGAATGTACAGAATAATTCTAAAATGATACACTTAGTGTGTTGTTATAGGGCTTTTTTGATTGCAAGGAGGAAAACATGAAGATTGGTTTTATCGGCGCAGGTAACATGGGTAGTTCTATGATTGGTGGAGTAATTTCATCCGGTACAGTAGAGCCCCAGGATGTAATGGCTAGCGATATTTTTCAGGCTACTTTAGACGAGCTTAGTGAAGAGTTTGGTGTTAACACCAGTATTAGCAACAGGGATGTAGTTGATTTCGCAGATATAGTTATTCTTGCGGTAAAGCCTCAGTATCTTCCTGATGCTATCGAAGGAATAAAGGATATGGATTTTAGTGACAAGGTTGTTGTAAGTATTGCAGCAGGCCAGTCCTTAGATAGATTGAGAAGTCTTTTTGGAACAGATCTTAAGCTTATTCGTGTTATGCCTAACACACCAGCTCTTGTTGGCGAGGCAATGAGTGCTCTTAGTCCAAATGAGCATGTAACAGAAGAAGAGTGCGAGATAGTAGTTGAGCTCTTTGAATCCTTCGGAAAGGCAGAGGTGGTTCCTGAAAAATTACAGGATGCGGTTGTTGGTATCAGCGGCTCATCTCCAGCTTATGTATATATGTTTATTGAGGCACTTGCAGATGGTGCAGTTGCAGAGGGCATGCCAAGAGCACAGGCTTACAAGTTTGCGGCACAGGCAGTTCTTGGTTCAGCAAAGATGGTCCTTGAAACAGGAGAGCACCCAGGAGTGCTAAAGGATAATGTTTGCTCACCAGGAGGCACTACTATAGAGGCGGTTACAGCTCTTGAATCACTTGGTTTTAGAAGCGCAGTTATTGAAGCTGAGCGTATCTGCATAGAAAGATCTAGAGAATTATAGTATTATAGGGCTTGGCCAAGTGCCAAGCCTTAAATTATGGAGTATAAATTAATGGAAGCAGTAAAAAACTTTATAAGAAATGAAATAGTATTAGTGGTAGCCTTCGTTTTGGCAGTGGCATCCAGCTTTGTTGTTCACCCAGATAGTCAGTATATTGGTTACATAGATTTTAGGACATTGAGCATTTTACTTGCCTTGATGATTACTATGGCTGGCCTTCAGCGTTTGCAGGTATTCAGACAGATAGGAGAGCTTTTAGTTTCAAAGATGAGCTCCATCAGAGGAGTTGTTCTGGTGCTCATTTGGCTTTGCTTTTTCTCAGCTATGTTTATCACAAATGATGTGGCCCTTCTTACCTTTGTGCCATTTTCTATAGTTACTTTGTCTATTTCAAATCGCAAGGATTTGTTCATCATAGTAATTGTGCTTGAGACAATAGCAGCAAATCTTGGAAGTATGCTTACACCACTTGGTAATCCACAGAATCTTTATCTGTATTCCATTGCGGGTATGAGTCTTGGAGCATTCGTAAAGCTTATGTTGCCATACAGTGTAGTAGCACTTGTAATGCTTGTGCTTAGCGGATTTGTATTCGTGAAAGCAGCTCCAGTAACTTTGGCAGAAAAGCATATATATGAGCGCACAAACAGAGACAAGAAGATGATAGGAATGTACGTATTTACGTTTTTAGTTTCTATCCTTGTGGTGGCAAGGGTTTTAGATTATAGAATCGGTCTTGTAATCGTAGTGGGACTGACACTTATCTGTGACAGACGAGTGCTTAGAAAGCCAGATTATTCACTTTTATTTACATTCATTTTCCTGTTTATTTTTATTGAAAATATCAAGAGAATTCCAGAGCTCAGTGCTGCAATCAACAGCCTTGTAAAGGTAAATGAGGTGGGAGTTTCTATATTCCTTAGCCAGTTTATAAGTAATGTTCCTGCAGCTATTCTTTGCTCAGGTTTTACAGATCAGATAGACAAGCTTATTATTGGAACAAACCTTGGTGGACTTGGAACACTTATTGCATCAATGGCCAGCCTGATTTCCTTTAAACAGTATGGCTATATAGATGGAGCGGACAAGAAAAAATATATAGGTATTTTCACAGTAGCAAATATTATTTTTTTAATTGTTATGTGTTTAATCTACCTGTTGATGTAAAATAGAATATAGTAAAAATTTATAATTATTGTGAGGTGCGCTATGGAGAAATGGGCAAGAATCAAGTATACACCAAACCTTCCTTTAGGAGAGAACAGGACCTATGTTACAGCTAGTCAGGAACACATCGACCTGTCCTGTGAGGCTGCATGTGAAGGTATGGTATTACTGAAAAATGACAGGAACCTTCTTCCTATCAGGAAAGGAACCAGAATTGCTCTTTTCGGAAAGGGCACCTTTGATTATGTTAAGGGTGGCGGTGGCAGCGGTGATGTCACTGTACCGTATATACGAAATCTCTATCAGGGACTTTCACAGTTCTCTTCGGAGATTTCTATTTATGATAAGACTGTAGAGTTTTATGAGGATTATGTTCAGAGCCAGTACAAAGCTGGAGTAGTTCCAGGCATGGTAAAGGAACCATCACTTCCTGAGGATATACTTTCTGACGCCTCTGCATATACAGATACAGCTATTATTTCTATCAGCCGTTTTTCAGGGGAAGGCTGGGATAGAAAGGTAGCTGGAGTAGACCGTGAAATCAAATGCGAATCCAAGGATTTGGTAGAGCTTGGAAATAAGATTTTTGAGCACGGAGATTTTTATCTTACAAATGCTGAAAAGAAAATGGTAAAGCAGGTTAAGGAAAACTTCTCCAATGTTATTGTTGTTATGAATGTGGGTGGTGTAGTTGACACCAGCTGGTTCAAAAATGATGACAGCATTTCTTCTGTGCTTATGGCATGGCAGGGTGGAATAGAAGGCGGTCTTGCAGCAGCCAAAATACTTCTTGGAAAGGTAGATCCATCAGGAAAGCTGGCAGATACATTTGCAGCAAAATTAGAGGATTATCCTTCCACAGCAGGCTTCCACGAGAGCGACACTTTCGTGGATTACACAGAGGATATTTACGTAGGCTACCGTTATTTTGAAACTATTCCAAAGGCTGCGAAAAAGGTTAATTATCCATTTGGATATGGCTTGTCATACACATCATTTCTCATTGAAAACTGTAAGGCAGAAGCATTTGCAGTTTTAGCAGAAGAGGAAAATGCAGTGGTAGTTTCTGCCACAGTAACAAATATAGGAAGTATCCCGGGCAAGGAAGTAGTACAGCTTTATTACAGCGCCCCACAGGGTAAGCTTGGAAAGCCAGCTAAGGAGCTTGGTGGATATGCGAAGACCAGATTGCTTCAGCCGGGAGAGAGTCAGCGGGTTTCCATCGCACTTCTCTTGGAGGATATGGCGTCTTACGATGATTTAGGCAAGGTGAAAAAGGCTGCTTGGGTCCTTGAAAAGGGTGAGTATCATTTCTACCTTGGTACCTCTGTAAGAGACGTATGTGAGTTGGATTATGTTTTTGAGTTAAAGCAGAATGAGATAGTGGAACAGGTAAAGAACAGACTTGTTCCTACATCCCTTAAAGAAAGAATGCTTTCAGATGGCAGCTTTGAGCCGTTACCACAGCTTACACCAGTAGATACATACGCATCCATTTTCCCTAAGGAGAAAAATGTGGAGGAGACAGGTGGCATCGAATTATTACAGACTCCAGATGTACGTCCACAGGAAAGACAGCAGCTTTTCTTCCTTCCGGAGGATGGTGGAACAACAAAGTTTATCGATGTGGCCGAGTGTAAAGTTAGTCTTGAGGATTTTATGGCAGGACTTACAGATGAGCAGCTCGGAACATTACTTGGCGGTCAGCCAAATACAGGCATGGCAAATACATTTGGCTATGGAAATCTTCCAGAGGCAGGTGTTCCATCGGCACAGACCTGTGACGGTCCTGCAGGTGTAAGAATCAATCCTGAGGTGGGAGTTCCTACTACAGCATTCCCATGTTCTACACTTTTAGCTTGCACATGGAATGAAGATATTTGCTACGCAGTGGGCGAAGCAGGTGGAGCAGAGGCAAAGGAATGTAACTTTGCAGCATGGCTTACACCAGCTGTATGTATTCACAGAAGTCCCCTTTGCGGTAGAAACTTTGAATATTATTCTGAGGATCCTTTCCTCACAGGAAAGCAGGCAGCAGCTATGGTTCGCGGAATTCAGAGCAACAATATTATCGCTACACCTAAGCATTTTGCTCTTAACAATAAAGAGTCAAACAGAAAGGGCAGTGATTCCAGAGCTTCAGAGCGTGCAATAAGAGAAATCTATCTGAAGGCATTTGAGATTATTGTAAAAGAGGCAGAGCCTTGGAGCATTATGTCTTCTTACAATATCATTAATGGTCAGCGTGCATCAGAATCCCATGATCTTCTCACAGGAATCCTTCGTGATGAATGGGGGTTTGACGGAGTTGTTGTCAGCGACTGGTGGGGATATGGAGACCACTATAAGGAAGTGCTTGCAGGAAATGATATTAAGATGGGCTGCGGTTATACAGAGCAGCTACTGGAAGCAATTGATAAAAAAGCAATTAAACGTAAAGATTTGGAACGTAGCGCTGAGCGTGTTCTAAAAATGCTGTTGAAATTAGATTAATAGAAATTTTTTGGGACTTCTTCGGAAGTCCCTTTTTTACGTTTGCGCGCCATGGGCGCGCTCTAACGGGTGCAAGTCCCGAACACGCCCAGATAGTGGGAAGTGTATAGCTGAACAGCAAGGGTGTCCATCGTGAGGCGGAATCTGAAGGAAGCTGTAAGCAAATCTCTGGTCCGACGGACAGAAATCACATATAAGGCTAGGCTACGAGGGATAAGTTGGCGTAAAGCAACGAAGTCCAATAACTATCACATTTGTAGTAGCAGAGTAAATGTGGCGGATATATGGAGAGAAAGAGCGTGCACCTTAAGCGTGGAGGTCTCACAGAGGTTCCATTAGCCTAGTAACAACGAACTGTGAGAAGTCAGCCGAGCCCATAGTAGTGAAGAAATTTCTGTAATGGAGATGGAGCGAAGGGGTGAACAATCAATAAGTTTGAGTATGTCTCGTATTGCAGAAATGACAACATCTGCCGTAACCAATCGGGTGAAGGATGGTCAAATCTAGCGAGACGGAAAGGAAAGAACGCATGGACACAAGTAGTCTAATGGAGCAGATACTATCTAGTGATAATCTCAATAGAGCATATCTGCAAGTCGTACGAAACAAAGGTGCAGAGGGAGTGGACGGAATGAAGTACACAGAACTCAAAGAACACCTTGAAAAGAACGGCGATATAATCAAGGAACAGTTGAGGACAAGAAAGTATAAACCTCAGCCAGTACGAAGAGTGGAGATACCAAAGCCTGATGGTGGTGTCAGAAACCTAGGAGTACCAACAGTAACAGACAGATTTATCCAACAAGCTATAGCACAGGTATTAACACCAATCTATGAGGAACAATTTCATGACCACAGTTATGGATTCAGACCTAATAGATGTACACAGCAAGCAATCCTAACAGCGCTCGACATGATGAATGACGGTAATGATTGGATTGTAGATATTGACTTGGAAAAGTTCTTTGACACAGTAAATCACGACAAACTTATGACTATCATAGGTAGAACTATTAAGGATGGAGATGTTATTTCTATCGTTAGAAAATACCTAGTCAGTGGAATCATGATTGATGATGAGTACGAGGACTCTATTGTGGGAACACCACAAGGAGGAAATCTCTCGCCGTTATTGGCGAATATCATGTTGAATGAACTTGATAAGGAGATGGAAAAGCGTGGGCTTAACTTTGTAAGATACGCTGATGATTGTATCATCATGGTTGGTAGTGAAATGTCTGCTAATAGAGTTATGAGAAACATCTCTCGATTCATTGAGGAGAAACTAGGTCTCAAGGTCAACATGACCAAGAGTAAAGTTGACAAGCCGCAAGGACTTAAATACCTTGGATTCGGATTCTACTTTGATTCAAGAGCACACCAGTTTAAGGCAAAACCACATGCAAAATCAGTAGCAAAGTTTAAGAAAAGAATGAAAGACCTTACTTGCCGTAGTTGGGGCGTTAGCAACAGCTACAAAGTTGAGAAACTTAATCAGCTTATTCGAGGTTGGATAAACTACTTCAAGATAGGTAGTATGAAAACTTTATGTAGGGAGATGGATAAACACATCCGATACAGACTCCGCATGTGCATTTGGAAACACTGGAAAACTCCACAGAATCGTGAAAAGAATCTTGTAAAACTTGGAATTGACAGAGATACTGCAAGACGAGTTGCATACACAGGTCAAAGAATAGCCTATGTTTGCAGCAAGGGAGCGGTGAATATAGCAATAAACAACAAGAGACTAGCCTTATTTGGATTAGTCTCAATGTTAGATTACTACACCGAAAGATGTGTTACTTGTTAAGTTGATTGAACCGCCGTATACGGAACCGTACGTACGGTGGTGTGAGAGGTCGGGAGATTGATTAAATCTCCCTCCTACTCGATTGTAAACATGGGAAAAACTCTGAATTATTTATTACAGAAAAATGTATATTTGTAACATAAATATTACAAAATTGTTTACAAACTAAAAGTGTTATGTTATATTGTACCGGTAAACAAAAATAAACAGTTTCTTGTAAATTGTTTATTAATAAACAGAAAGGGCAGAATATGTAATGAAAAGAAGAATAAGAATTATTACTTCATGCGCATTAGCAGCAGCATTGGCGGTTAGCGGACCCGCATGCATTCAAAATGTTAATGCAGCAAGCGTTACAGTACAGGCGAACGCTGTGTCTAAATCTCAGACTCCTGTTGGACAGCATGGTACTCTATCAGTAAAAAAGACATCAGGTTACGCTGCGCCAACTATCGTAGACAAATATGGCAAGCCAGTACAGTTGCACGGAATTAGTACACATGGTGTACAGTGGTTCCCACAGTACATTAGCAAGGATAGTTTTAGGAGTCTGAGGGATGATTGGGGAATCGATACTGTAAGACTTGCAGTATATGCCAGAGAGAATGGATACACTCAGGGCAATAAGGATTTAATGGATAAGAAGATCGAGGAAGCTGTTTCAGCAGCTAAGGATCTTGGCATGTATGTAATCATCGATTGGCATGTACTTAGCTACAACCCAAATGAAGACATCGACGCGGCAAAGACATTCTTTACAAAGTATGCATTAAAATATAAGAATGTTGATAATGTAATTTTTGAAATTGCTAACGAACCTACTGGTACAAACTGGTATGACGGAAGCGGCAAGGATTTATACACCTACAGCAAGACAATTGCTGGTGTAATCAGAGGTACAGGTGCAAAGAACATCATCATCTGCGGCACAAACGACTGGTCACAGAGAGTAGATCAGGTTGCTGACAAGCCACTTAAGAATGATGGCTTCGAAAACATCATGTACACAGTTCACTTCTACGCGGCAACACATTATGACAATATTAAAGACAACGTAAGAAAGGCCGTTAAGGCGGGCACACCAGTTATCTGTACAGAGTTTGGTGTTTGTGATGCTTCTGGTAACGGCGGATACGATTTCAGCAATGCTGATGATTGGATGAAGCTCTTCAAGGAGAACAACATCAGTTTTGCATTATGGAGCTTATGTAATAAGAATGAGTCTGCTTCAGTAATTTCTTCATCATGTAATAAGACTAGCAACTGGACAGAATCAGATCTTACAGAGGCTGGCAAGTGGCTTATGAAGACTTGTAAGGAGCTTTCAGGTAATAGTGGTATTGTAAACCCTACTCCTACCCCTACACCAACTCCTACACCAACACCTAAGCCTACAGCTAAGCCAACACCAACGCCAACTCCAAAGCCTACCCAAACACCTACCTCAAAACCTACCCCTACTCCTACTCCTGAGGCAGGCACAACAACAGGTGGAAGTGTTACTTTTGACATTCCATCTGATTGGGGCACAGGCTTTTCAGCAAATAACACAGTTAGTAACACAACAAACAAAACCCTTAATGGATGGACAGTTGAATTCGATAGTGATGTTGAAATTACAGCAATCTGGAATGCTAAGATTTCATCTCACAAGGGTAAGCACTACGTAATTACCAACGAATCTTATAACGGTATAGTAGAGGCTGGACAGACTGTTTCATTCGGCTTTAACGGAACTAAGAAAGATGGTTCTAAAGCCACATTTACAAACGTTAAAGTACGTTAATGTTTGTATGACTTCGTAAAACCCAACCTTTTTCATATTTTTATACTCCCTAATATATATATGTGGTCGCAATAGTGTATGCTGTTGCGACCTTTCGCTTTTTTGCTTGCTTTTTTTTATTTCAGGTTGTATTATAGTCAGGCAATTAAAAAATAGAAATTCACTCGTAAGAGTGAGAGACAGTTCGTTTGTACCATCCTGTCTATAAACAAAACTCGGACTTGCGTTATTTATCTATGTGATTTTCGAGGCTGCCGGTGCGCAGTCTTTTTTATTTCTGAGATATTCTAGGTCCGGTTTCATAGGAGATTTTCAATGTATTATTTAACTGCAGAGGCTTCATTTGATGGAGCTCACTTTTTAGCTGGCTATGAGGGAAAGTGTTCTAATTTACATGGTCATCGCTGGAGAGTTATTTTAAAAATTAAGACTGATAAGCTGCAGAGCGAAGGACAGCAGCGTGGAATGGTAGTAGATTTTGGCGATGTGAAAAATGCTCTTAAAAAGGAAACAGATTTCTTTGATCACAGCTTTATATATGAAGAAGGTTCTCTTAAGGAGGCTACAGTAGCAGCTCTCCAGGCAGAGGACTTCGAGATGCATGTAGTGCCTTTCAGACCTACAGCAGAGAATTTCGCAAAGTACTTTTTTGACAAGTTTAAGGATTATGGTTTTACAGTTGCAGAAGTGACAGTGTATGAGACTCCAAATAACTGTGCAAGCTATTCGGAGGATTAATAATGTCAGTATTTTTTGTAGTAGAGAAGTTCGTCAGCATTAATGGCGAAGGTCAGCACGCTGGTGAGTTAGCTGTATTTATCAGACTTCGTGGATGTAACCTTGCTTGTAGCTATTGTGATACAAGATGGGCATGCAGCTATGAGGCACCAGCCGAGCAGATGACAGAAACTGAAATTATAGATTATGTAAAGTCAACTGGAATTAACCGTGTCACCCTTACTGGTGGCGAGCCACTTAAGGCAAGGGATATAAAGGACCTGTTAAGAGCTTTTGCAGCAGAACCAGACCTTAAGGTGGAGATAGAAACAAATGGAAGTGTTAATATTGTCCCATTTGCAGCTATTCCAAATGCACCTGCATTTACCTTGGATTACAAGCTTGCAGGCTCTGGTATGGAAGATAAGATGGATTTATCTAATTTTGCCTTTCTTCAGCCAAAGGACACTGTTAAGTTTGTATGCTCAGAGGTAAGCGAGCTGGATAAGGTCTGTGAGCTTGTTGATACATACGGCTTGGCTATGAAATGTACAGTTTTAATCAGCCCTGTATTTGGACGAATCGATCCAGCAGATATGGTTAATTATCTGATAGAGCACAAGCGTAATGATATTCGATTACAGCTCCAGCTTCATAAATTTATTTGGGATCCAAATAAGTGTGGAGTGTAAGAAAGAGGATAGTATGGCAATTAATAAGGAATTAATTAAGGAAAGCATTAGAAATATTATCATTGCCCTTGGGGATGATCCTGACAGAGCAGGTCTTATCGAGACTCCTGACAGAGTTGCCCGCATGTATGAGGAGGTTTTCGAGGGAATGAATTACAGCAATCAGGAGATTGCTGATATGTTCAACAAGACCTTTGACGAGGACTACTATGATGAGAATAGTCAGGACCTTGTATTCGTAAAGGACATCGAGGTGTTCAGCTACTGTGAGCATCATCTTGCACTTATGTATGATATGAAGGTCAGTGTAGCCTATATTCCAAATGGAAAGGTAATCGGTCTCAGCAAGATTGCACGAATCGCTGATATGGCGGCTAAGCGTCTCCAGCTTCAGGAGAGAATCGGAAATGATATCGCTGAGATTCTTCAGATGGTTACAGGCTCTGAGGATGTGGCTGTATTTATCGAGGCTAGCCACTCTTGCATGACAGCACGTGGAATTAAGAATGCAGGTGCTCGCACTCAGACACAGACTTTACGTGGAAAGTTCAAAACCGACAGAGATTTGTTGGCAAGATTATTTTAAAAAGCGGATGAGGTGTATATGAAAGCATTAGTTTTAGTCAGTGGTGGTGTGGATTCTACCACTTGCCTTGGTATGGCAGTAAAAGAATATGGAAGCGAGAACGTAGTAGGTCTTTCGATCTTCTACGGCCAGCGTCATGATAAGGAGATTAAGGCAGCAGATGCTGTTTGCGAGCATTATAATGTAGAGCACATCACACTTGATTTATCTACAATGTTCCAGTTTAGTGACTGCACACTTTTACAGCACTCTGATGGAGAGATTCCAGAGGAGTCTTATGCTGAGCAGCTTGCTAAGACAGACGGAAAGCCCGTAAGCACATACGTGCCATTTAGAAATGGTCTTTTCCTTTCAAGCGCCAGTGCTATTGCACTTTCTAAGGGATGCTCAAAGATTTATTATGGAGCACACAGTGATGACGCTGCAGGCAATGCTTACCCAGATTGTTCAGAGGCATTTAACAATGCTATGAACACAGCTATCTATGAAGGTAGTGGAAAGCAGCTTGAAATTGTTGCACCATTTATAAGCCTTACAAAGTCTCAGGTTGTAAAGAAGGGACTTGAAATCGGAGTTCCTTATGAGCTTACTTGGAGCTGCTATGAAGGACATGAGAAGGCTTGTGGAAAATGCGGCACATGCATTGATAGAAAAGCAGCATTTGAACTTAATGGGGTGACAGACCCAATAGCATATGAGAACTAATTATCGTATATACGATATCGGAAGTACGGAGGTAAATAATTATGGCAGATAGAGCAGCCGAGGGTACACTTACCCTTCTTGGAAACAAGAACAACACATATCCAGATAACTACGCACCAGAGATGCTTCAGACATTCTTAAACAAGCATCCTGAGAATGATTACTTTGTAAAGTTTAACTGTCCAGAGTTCACATCACTTTGTCCTATTACTGGTCAGCCTGATTTTGCAAATATTATCATTTCTTATGTTCCAGGTGAAAAGATGGTAGAGAGCAAGTCATTAAAGCTTTATCTTTTCAGTTTTAGAAATCATGGTGACTTCCATGAGGATTGTGTAAACATCATCATGAAGGATCTTATCAAGCTTATGGATCCTAAGTACATCGAGGTTTGGGGCAAGTTTACTCCAAGAGGAGGCATTTCCATCGACCCATATTGTAACTATGGCAAGCCAGGTACAAAGTGGGAAGAGGTAGCTTTCAATCGTATGGCAAACCACGATATGTATCCTGAGAGAGTTGATAATAGATAAAATTTTTATGGGACTGATAAGGTAAAATTACATTGTCAGTCCATTTTTTGAAATATTACTGGAAACGTTTCCAGCAATATGATATTCTACATTTAGTTTTTAGCTAGGAGGACGATTTTATGGGATTCGGTAAGTTATTGGGATATGTAACCGAGGACAATCAGGTTACTATCAAATATGAAAATCAGGAAGTAATTATTCAGGTAATTACAGAGGAAATTATCAGGGTATTAGTTCCTTATTGGATAAAATATTACAAGTCAGTTGCCATCGAGGGTAATCCACAGGTGCCTGTAGATTTTGAGGTATCACAGGCTGAGGATCATATTTCCATTACAACAGGCTCCGTTATTCTTCAGCTGGGGGATGATTTCAGCTTTAAATTCATGGATAAATTCTCAGATGAACTGCTTTCAAGCTATGATGGCACCCGTACTATCATGGGAGGATTATCTGAGGAAGCGTTAGCACTTCTTATTGCGGAAGGACATCTTTTTAATGCTGACCAGTACAAAAATCATAAGGTTCAGCAGCTTTTCAAACTTAATCCAGAGGACAGATTCTACGGCACAGGTGATAAGACTGGCTTCTTAAATAAGCGAGGCTATGCTTATGAGAACTGGAATTCAGATATTCCTCAGATGCACATGGAAAACATGCCAGCTCTCTATAAATCAATTCCATTTATTATTGGAAAGCGACCAGGATACACTTATGGTCTTTTCTTTGATAATACCTTCCACAGCTATATGGATCTTGGCAAGGAGAGCACAGATTATTTCTGCTATGGTGCAGATGATGGAAACTTGGATTTCTACTTCATGGCTGGCGAAAAGATGACAGATATTGTGGAGCACTATACATATCTTACAGGACGTGCACCACTGCCACAGCTTTGGACACTGGGCTATCATCAGTGCCGCTGGGGCTATGAAAGTGCAAAGGATATCCGTGAAGTTGCCACAAAGATGCGTGAGAACAGAATCCCTTGCGAGACGGTTCAGTACGATATTGATTACATGGATGGCTTCAGAGTCTTCACATGGGATGAGGAAAACTACGAGCCAGAGGGACAGCTTATAAAGGAGCTTGCTGAGGATGGCTTTAAGGCTGTCTGCATCATTGACCCCGGCGTAAAAGCGGACAAGGGCTATTTCATGTACGACGAGGGCATAAAGAATGATTACTTTGCAAAGGATAAGGATGGCAAGGTATATGTAAATGAGGTTTGGCCAGGAGATTCTGTATTCCCTGATTTTGGTAAAGAAGAAGTTAGAAACTGGTGGAGCAAGAGTCATAAGAAGCTTGTGGACATGGGCATGCAGGGAATCTGGAATGATATGAATGAGCCAGCCAGCTTTAAGGGGCCACTTCCTTTGGATGTCCAGTTCCATGTAAATGACAGAGAGACAGACCACAGTGAGATGCACAATGTATACGGTCATTTCATGAGTAAGGCTACCTTTGAGGGAATGAAGGCGCTTACAGGAAAGCGACCACTTGTTATCACAAGAGCTTGCTACAGTGGTTCTCAGAAATATACTGCTGTTTGGACTGGAGATAATCAGAGTGTATGGCCACATCTTCAGATGCTGATTCCACAGCTTTGTAATCTTGGTATCAGCGGTTTTCCTATTGCAGGAACTGACATAGGTGGATTTGGAGGAGATACAAAGCCAGAGCTTCTTATGAGATGGATTGAGGCAGCTGTTTTCTCTACCTTCTTTAGAAATCATTGTGCTAAGGGTCACAGAATGCAGGAACCTTGGCATTTTGGAGAGCAGACTGTAAATGTATATCGTAAATACGTAGAGCTGCACTATCGCTTCTTACCATACATTTATGATTTATTATTTGAATGTCAGCTTACAGGTCTTCCAGTAATGCGCCCATTGGTGCTTCATTACGAGGATGACGAGAACACCTATAATCTTAATGATGAGTTCCTTGTTGGTGAGAATATGCTTGTGGCACCTGTAGTAGAGCAGGGAGCCTTTAAGAGAATGGTTTATCTTCCATCAGGAACATGGATTGATTATTGGACAGGCCAGCGTCACGCAGGTGGAAATTACATTATTGTTGATGCACCAATTGATGTGCTTCCAATATTCATTAAAGAGGGCAGCATAATTCCTATGTATGAGCCAGTTCAGTATGTGGGAGAGAAGCCATATGATACGTTAGAGCTTTTAGTAGCTGGAGAAAGCGCCTGGGGCTCTCATTATCAGGATAATGGGGAAGACTTTAGATATCTTGAGGGAGAATATAATCTCTACAGCTTTACATATGAAAATGGTAAACTAGAGACAGATATGCTGCATGACAATTATGAGAAATATAAAGAGATTAAGGTGATTAATCTCTAAAAGATTGTGAGTAATGTTATGGGGAATGGGGTTAAAAAGAAATTGTTAACTATGGTCATGATTACAGAAGCAGTTTTGCTTCTGTTTTCTGGCTGTGGAAAAATATCCCCTAAGAAAACTGTAAGGGAAGTTTCTGAAAAATATTCTGTGGCTGATGAAAATCAGCTTATCGTCTATACCTCTCACAAGAAGGAGGTATATCTTCCAATTATTCAGGAGTTTGAAAATCGCACGGGAATTTATGTTGATATTAAAGCAGGTGGAACTCAGGAAATGATGCAGATGGCAGATGCAGCGTTTGCACAGGGACTATGCGACATCATGTTTGGAGGCGGAGTGGAAAGTTATGAGGCATGGAAGGATAATTTCATGTCATACGAATCCAGTGAAGCTAGAGAATTAGATAGAAATTTCATGTCAAAAGATGGCACCTGGACTCCTTTTACAGAACTTCCAATTGTTTTTATTTACAATAAGAAACTTGTTAATTCAAGCAGTGCGCCACACACTTGGGAGCAGTTATTTGATTCCAAGTGGAAAGGTAAAATCGCATTTGCGGATATGGATAATTCAGGTACAAGCTATACTATAGTTTCTACCATTTCCCAAATAACGGGAGATTCGCCAGAGAATGTGGTGAGCAGGCTTTATAATCAGCTAGATGGTAATATCCTAAAGTCTTCTGGAGATGTAATTCCTGATGTTTCAAATGGAACAACCCTTGTGGGAATCACATTGGAGGAGACTGCCCTCAAGGCTATCAACAAGGGATACAACATAGATATGATTTATCCACAGGATGGTACTAGTGCTGTCCCTGATGGTTGTGGAATAGTGGTGAACGCTCCTCACGAAGAAAATGCAAAGCTGTTTATAGATTTTATTACAGGGTATGATACTCAAAGCTATGCAATGGATGAGTTTTACCGCAGGCCTGTAAGGGAAGATGTGAAGCTTCGTAAAGTTTTTGGTGATATTACTATTATAGACTTTGATGTGCAGCAGTCAGCAGAGGATGAAAAAATAGCTTTTGACACCTGGCATCAGCTCACAGGTCAGGAGGATTGATTATGAACATTATCAGACAATCCTTCAAAAGACAAATTTTTGTTTTAACCCTTGTGATTACGCTGGCTATGGTTATTATCAGCGGTGTCTTAACAGTGCAGGGGTTTCAGGCAAGACTAGAGTCAGACTATGCCAGAGAAGATAAGGCACAGGAGCTTTTAATCAGAAATAGTCTTCTTGATATGATGACCAAATCAGATGAGGCCATAGATAAGATTACCGAAGATGAAACCCTGATGGGTGCTTTTACATTAAGCAGAGAAAACAATCAGGTGATATATGCTGCTTTATATGAGAAAACTGCAGCAATAAGAGACTTTGCGTCAGTTGACTTATATTCTAATGGAAATTGTGTTTTCAGTACGCAAACAGGGTTGACTCCAGTAACATTACCTAAGAATTATTCTGTTTTGAAGGAAGCGAAGGAGCATCATGGAAAGACAGTTTACGGCATTGATTTAAGCAATAGCCCTGAAAATGCTGGAGATTTACTGATGGCCAGGGAAGTGCTAAATGTTCTTGATAGGGGAATAGTTGTTGTAAGAATTCATCAGGATAATCTTAAGGAAGTTGTAAGTGATGGAATGAATTCAAAGGATGGATTCGCCCTTGTAAACAGCCACTTTAGAGCTTTTTGTGAATTTGGAACAGCTTCTGATGGAGTGCTACTCAGTGGGATACGAAACAATCTGTTGCGAGGCTCCCTATATAATGATGGAATAAGATCAAATATTTATATCAATGATTTGGGCAACACGGGGCTGATTACAATTTATGTAACTCCAAAGGCACTTGACGAATCAGCCATTAAAAGTGGTTATCAAATTATTGCTATTATGGCGATAGTTTCAGTGCTTGCATGTTTACTGGCTGCAAACAGAGTAAGTGAATATTTTTCAAAGCCAATTACAGCTTTAGCCAAGGCTATGAAGCAATTCAGAAAGGGAGATTTTGACACCAGGATAGAGCTGAATCGACAGGATGAATTTGAACAGCTGGCAACGGGCTTTAATAAAATGACTACCCAGTTGAAAGATACAATGGAGGAGCGAGTTGCAGCAGAGCGAAAGATAAATGAAACCCGAATTGCCATGATGCAATCGCAGCTTAATCCACATTTTTTGTACAACACACTTGATACCATTAAATGGGTGGCAAAGGCGAATCAAGTGCCAGAAGTAGCTACGTTGTCATCAAGTCTTGCAGGAATTCTCAGAATGTCTATTTCCACCAGGCAGTTTTGTACGTTGGAGACTGAATTAAGGCTTGTGGAGAGATACTGCGAAATTCAAAAGATTCGTTTTGATGATTTCTTTGATTTGATTATTAATGTGCCAGAGGAGCTTAAGGATGCAGTTGTGCCAAAGCTGATTCTTCAGCCACTAGTGGAAAATGCAATTATTCACGGCTTGGAAGATAGAGATGATGGCAGACTGTATATTTCTGCTGAGTCCACAGAAGGCTCGTTAGAGCAGGGAGCAAGTCAGCTTTTAAAAATCTACATCGAAGATAACGGTAAGGGTATTAGCGATGAGATGATAGAGATTTTGGAGGCAGATGATCCAAGCAGATTGGAAGGTCATCTTGGATTAAATAACGTAAATACGATAATTAAATTGTACTACGGAAAAGATTATGGAATAACAGCTAATAGGCTGGAGGTTGGTGGAACCATTATGACTATGATTCTGCCCCTATCAAAAAAGGAGCCAGAAAATGACTAAGGTTTTAATTGTAGACGATGAGAAATATGTACGTCTCGGAATAAAAAATGATACAGACTGGTCGTTGATTGACTGCGAGGTAGTAGGTGAAGCAGCCAATGGTCAGGAAGGCTTGGAAAAGGCGAAGGAACTAAAGCCAGATGTGGTTATCTCCGACATTAAAATGCCAAAGATGACAGGTATAGAAATGTCGGAAATACTACTAGAAAAGTATCCTGATATGAAGGTAATCTTTCTGACAGCCTATGATGAGTTTGAGTACGCAAGAGCAGCGATTAGAATAGGAGCATCAGACTATCTTTTAAAACCTTTTGATGATGGGGCATTGGAGGGAGCTATTCAGAGACTATTGCATCTTCACCCAAATTCTGTTAACAGCAGCAAGGCTGAGGAACAGCTTATTCCGCTAACGAGTAAGTCTGATGTGGAAAATAAATATATCAAGGAAGCAATTGACTTCATAGAAAAAAATTATAGTGATACAGATTTTAGTGTCATTGCAATGGCTGAAGCTATAGGGGTTAGTGAGGGGCATTTGAGCAGGCTGTTTAAAGCTGAAACAGGTCTTAGCATCAACAATTATCTTACCCGACTACGTATAAGAAAAGCCATGGATTATCTGAAGGATATAAAAGTTAAAGTATACGAAGTAGCAGATAAAGTGGGCTATCAGGATATAGCATATTTTTCTAACACCTTTAAAAAGCTGGTGGGAAAATCTCCATCAGATTATCAAAGTAATGGACTATAAGTGAGTGAGAGCTGGATGAGATTCCAGCTCTTTTTTTAGTATGTTCAAAAATTACAAATAATATCAGTTTTGTCTCATACACATTCTAATCCACTATATATAGACTATTAGATAGAGAGAAGCCCTAAATGCAGGGTAAAAATAATCTATAATGATTAGGAGGGTAAGAATGAAAAGAAAGGTATTATCATTAATTATGGTCGCATCTATGATGATGGCCAGCCTGGTAGGTTGCGGTGGCGCAAGCTCAGGCACAGCAACTACAGATTCAGGTGAAGCTACAGAGCAGACAGCGGATGAACCTGCAGCAGAGCTCACAGGAATCGACAAGATTATAGCTGAAGCAGAGACAATGACTCTTGATGAGTTGGCTCAGAAGGCTATCGAGGAGTCTAACGGCAAGACTTTCTATGGTGTTGGTAACTCAAGCCGTGGTAAATCAGCACTTCCATTATTTATCGAATATCTTCAGGGAATCGACAGCTCATACAACATGGAGTTTGAGTGGCAGCAGCCAAAGAACAACAAGATTTTTGAGCAGCTTTCATCTGACTCACTTAAGAGTGAAGGTACATTTGCAATGACTCTTATTCAGGATGGAAATCAGATCCAGACAAAGATGGTGGATACAGATATCCTTAAAATATTTGTACCAAAGGAGTGGGCAGAGGCAAATGGAACTACTCCAGATGCATTTGAGGGATTCCTTCCACTTCAGACACTTAATAAGGTTTTCATGTACAACAACACAGGTTCAGCTGAATTTAATAACTGCTGGGATTTCGTATATGAAGGTTCACATCCATTATTCATGGGCGTTGATTCAGAAATCGTAGGTAAGAACTTCCTTATGATGCTTACAGAAGACAAGTATGCAGCATGGATGAAGGAGTCATTCAATGCACTTGATTCTACAAAGCAGGCATACTTCCAGCCAACAGTTAAGGAAATGGAGAAGGATGCTTCTGAGCTTGGACTTGGCGCAGATGCAGCTTATTCACTTGCTTGGATTAAGCTTTGGATTAACAACTACAACGAGCAGACAGATGATGGTCCTATCTGTAACACACTTGTTGATAAGTCAGCAAAGGATCAGTCAGGATTGTTAGTATATTCTAAGCTTCGTTCAGTTGAGGAGTCAGCTTCTATTTCTGTAAACAACATTAATGTAGCTGCATATCAGGATGGTTACACAGGAATCGGTGGATATGGATATTGCCATTATCTCTTCCTTACAAAGAACAGCCCACTTCCATGGACAGCATGTGCATTCATTGCTTTCATGACAACAACAGAGCAGGGCTTTGATGCATGGGGCAAGGATATGGGTGGTTACTCAGCTAACCCAGAAGTAGCAAAGGCTATCGAGGAAACATATCACCACAGCGAAGGTGGCGGAGATGAGTTCCCAGCAAAGAACGATAGAGGATATGACTGGTGGACAACCGATGGAAAGCTTGTTCTTGAGGATCCAGCATATTGCTCAGAGGTATCCTTTACTGTAGGTTCTTGGATTGATATTCAGGATCATTACTCAGCAGGAGAAGAGTAAAAATTGGTGGGGCGTCGCCTGCGGCGCCCCCTTTTAAGGAGAATAAAGTATGACACCTAATAGAAAAGCTATTGTCACAAATAAGGTCAAAACATGGTTCTCCCAACCTCAAAATATAATTCTTTTGTTGTTTGGAATAGTTTTGACTTTTTCTACTGTGGCACCAATCGTTGCCATTGTTCAGGATACATTAAAGATTCATCCAGGTACTATCGACCAGCATCTTACAGGTCGTGTGACTGGATATACAATTGTTAATTACGTTGATTTGTTTACAAGCCGTCTGGCAAAAACAAATCTTTGGATTCCACTTTTAAATACAGTAATTCTTTCAGTTTTAACTTGTATTATTTCGATATTGTTTGGTGGTCTGTTTGCGTTCCTTGTAACCCGTACAGACATGAAATTCAAGAAATATTTAAGCTCAATTTTCATTTTTCCATACATCATGCCTCAGTGGACACTGGCTGTTGTATGGCAGCACATGTTCTATAGTAACAAGGTTACAGGAACTTCAGATGGATTATTAGCAGCAATTTTTCATATATATTTTCCGAACTGGTGGTGCCAGGGAGTATTCCCAAGTGCAATGGTTTTAGGTCTTCACTATGCACCATTTGCTTATATTTTAATCGGTGGAATTTTCAAAAACATGGATGCTAATCTCGAGGAGGCAGCAACCATTCTTGATACTCCAAAGTGGAAAATTATGAGAAAGGTTACCCTTCCAATGATTAAGCCAGCTATCCTTTCTACAATACTTTTGGTATTTGGTAGTGCAATGGGAAGCTATCCAGTTCCACATTATTTGAATCTTACAACTCTTTCTACAAAGTACATTTCCATGAACAGTATGTACACTGGCGAGGCATCAATTCTTGCAATCATCATGATGATTTTTGGTGTGCTGATTCTTGGAATGAACCAGATGAGTTTAAAAAGTAGAAAGAACTACACAACAGTTACTGGTAAATCAGGACAGCTTACAAAGCTTACAATCGGTAAGGCTGGTAAATACGTAGTAGGAATTATCTTTATCGTAATTACGTTTTTTACAAGTATTTGGCCAATTCTTTTGTTTGCACTTGAAACCTTCCTTCCTAACCCAGGTGACTACAGTTTCCTGTACACAGGAAACTTAGCACACCTGACAACTAAGTGGTGGGTTACAAACGAGAATATCACAGAAAATGGTATGTACGGCCAGCCAGGTATTATATACAACAACACAATTTGGCATGCGTTCTTTGGAACACTTTTACTTGCTGTAATCTGTGCTTTGATTGCAGGAACAATCGGAACACTTATCGGATATGCGGTAGCAAAGAATAGAAGAAGCAAGTGGGCAAATTATGTCAATAATGTAGCGTTCCTTCCATACCTAATGCCTTCAATTGCCGTAGGTGCCGCCTTCTTCATTCTTTTTTCAAATGAGAAGATTAACCTTTTCAATACTTACACACTTCTTATTCTTGCAGGTGTTGTAAAGTACATTCCATTTGCATCAAGAAGCTCACTTAACTCAATGCTTCAGATTAGTAATGAGCTTGAGGAAGCAGCTCTTATACAGAATGCATCATGGGTAAAGAGAATGGTAAAGATTATCATTCCTATCCAGAAATCATCAATCATAAGTGGATATCTTCTTCCGTTTATGACCTGCTTAAGAGAATTATCATTATTCCTTCTTCTTTGTACTCAGGGATTTATTTTATCAACAACGCTTGATTACTTTGATGAGATGGGATTATATGCATTCTCAAGTGCAATCAACCTGATTTTGATTGTTACAATTCTTATTTTTAATACATTGGTAAACAAGCTGACTGGAGCTAGCCTCGACAGCGGAATTGGAGGAAAGTAAAATGCCAGAAATCAAATTGGAGAATATAACAAAGCGTTGGGGAAAGTTTTTCGGTGTAGATAATGTTAGCCTTGATATCCCTGACAATTCATTTATAACATTGCTTGGACCATCAGGTTGTGGAAAGACTACAATTCTTAGAATGATAGCTGGTCTTGAAACTCCTACAGAGGGACGCATCACAATCGGTGACAAAGTAGTATTTGATAGCAATGCTGGAATCAATGTTCCAGCCAATAAGAGAAAGGTAGGCTTCCTTTTTCAGAATTATGCTCTTTGGCCAAACATGACTGTTTATGAAAATATCTCTTTCGGTCTAAAAAATATTGATGAGGAAATGCCTAATGTTGATGTAAAGGCTAAGCAGATTTCAGATATTCTTAGAGCTCTTAAATCAGGAGCAAAAATAAAAGAGGTTGTAGAAGAGTGTCGTGATAAAAACGGAAAGCTGGATGACAACAAAGCTCTGGTAAAGCTTATTGATACTTATACAATGTCAATTTATTCAGCAAAAGAATTGATGGGACTTGGAGTTCATACCGCTTCAAATGCTGATGAAACCGCTTCAAATTTTGTTCTAAAATATGAGGGTGAGCTGGAGACTATCAAGAAGAACCTTGCATCAGAGGGTAAGAGCTTGAATGAAAAGTTCGAAGTATTAAAGGATGGAAAAATAGTTGTCTCAAAGAGAAAGCTTACAAAGGAAGAAATTGATTCCAGAGTGAGAGCCTGCTCAAGAATTGTAAAAATTGGAATGTTCATGGATAGATATCCAGCAGAGCTTTCAGGTGGTCAGCAGCAGAGAGTTGCTATCGCCCGTACTCTTGCTCCAGAACCACAGGTTCTTTTCATGGATGAGCCACTTTCAAACCTTGATGCCAAGCTTCGTCTTGAAATGAGATATGAGCTTCAGAGACTTCACCTTGAAACAGGTAGTACCTTTGTATATGTTACCCACGATCAGATGGAGGCCATGACTCTTGCTACAAAGATTTGCCTTGTAAACAACGGTGTACTGCAGCAGTACGCACCACCGCTTACTGTTTATAACCGTCCATCAAATTTATTTGTTGCTGATTTCGTAGGAAATCCATCTATGAATTTTGTAGACGCTAAGGGAATACAGGAAGCAGATGGAAGTCTTAGCCTTACTATAATAGGAGATATCAAAGCAAAGTTTACACCAGAATATCCTCTTGATATGAACGCATGGAGACATGTAAGAGACCAAAGCTTTGCTGAAAAAGCTGAGGCTGAGAGGGTTCGTCTATCTAAGAAGGGTGCTGTAGAAAAGAGTAATAAGGATGAGGTATTCAGATATCACGTTCAGAGAGTAGAAGAGATTGATGATAGCATCCTTGAAGACCCTGTAATCACAGATGAGGATTTCGTTCTTGGTATCAGACCAGAGGCAATAAATATTGATGACAAAGGTTCGGTTGATACAGAAATTTATGGTGCTATGCCTACTGGAATGGAATCTACTCTTAAACTTCGTATAGGCGAATATCTTCTCACAAGTGTGATTTTTGGTGGAGTTATTTACCAGATTGGACAAAAGGAAAAAATAAATATTGCAGGAAAAGATATACTGCTGTTTGATAGAAAATCTGGCAGACTTATCTGTGCAGGAAGTATTGAAATCTAAAGTACAAGACCACCGGGTTTAGCCGGTGGTCTTGTCAGAGTGTAGACAAAATGTCGCGGCGGAAGCCGCGACACTTTGTCTACACTCTGATATGCCCTCGAAAGAGGGCATTTTTCTATTAGATTATATTTTTTATCCCCTCGCAAATCCTTCTGGCAACACGAGGATTATTCATGGTATATAAATGAATTCCATTAATGTCATTAACCAACAAATCAATCACCTGACTTAAGGCATAAGACATTCCTGCATCAAACAATGCTTCTTTGTTATTTTCATATTTGCTTATTATCCTTTGGAATCGCTCTGGAAATGAAGCATTGCACAGGCTTACCATTCTCTTAATCTGAGCTGCATTAATAACTGGCATAATTCCTGGAATCATTGGGATATTAATATCTGCATTCTTACATCTTTCATTGTATTTATAAAAAGCCTCATTTTCAAAAAATAGCTGAGACAACAACACTTCCGCGCCTGCATCCACTTTGGATTTTATACCACTAAGCTCCCCGGCAATACCAGTGGATTCTGGATGAAGTTCAGGATAGCAGGCACCTAAGAAGCAGAAATCATGATTATGCTTAAGGTAGGATATCAAGTCTGTTGAATGTTTGAAATCCTCCTTAGCAACAAGCCTTTCGTTTTTATCTCCTCTTAAGGCTAGGATATTTTCTATCCCCTCGTATTCAAGTATCTTTGCAAATTCGTCAATTTCATGCTTATCATAGCTAAGACAGGTTAGATGTACTACAGGTTCAATGCCATAATCGTTCTTTATTTTCTTAGCTATAGCTATTGTATTGTTTGAATTTGCGCTACCGCCAGCGCCAAAAGTTACACTGATAAAATCTGGCTTTAGTTCACATAAAACAGAAAGTGTTTCATCTATATTTTTTAGGTTTTCCTCTCTCTTTGGTGGAAATATTTCAAAGGATAGTGTTCTTCTATCCTTTTTATACAACTCTGAAATCTTCATTATTACGAAATTTTTTCTCCTCTTAATTGTCTTGTAGCTTCAACTAAGTTTATAAGGCTGGCTTTTGTTTCATTATCGCCTCTTGTCTTTAAGCCACAATCTGGGTTAACCCATAATTTGTCATCAGATACCTTTTGGCGCATCTTCGAAAGTGCTGTTACGATTTCCTCTACTGAAGGCACTCGAGGGCTGTGTATATCGTACACACCTGGACCAACTTCTGTCTTGAAATTGAATTTCTTTAATGAATCTAGAATCTGAAGATCAGATCTCGATGCCTCAAAGGTAATAACATCTGCATCCATTGCATCTATTGCTGGAATAATATCTGTAAATTCGCTATAGCACATGTGAGTATGAATCTGTGTTTCAGGCTTCACCCCACTTGTAACAAGTCTAAAGGATGGAATCGCCCAATCCAAATACTGGCTGTACCAATCTGACTTTCTGAGTGGTAGTTTTTCCCTAAGTGCTGCTTCATCGATTTGGATAATACCTATTCCATTCGCCTCCAAATCAAGTACCTCATCACGAATTGCCAATGCGATTTGAAGTGTGCTTTCCTTGATAGAAATATCTTCTCTAGGGAATGACCAGTTCAAAATAGTTACAGGGCCTGTAAGCATTCCTTTAACAGGCTTTGGGGTACAACTATTAGCAAACTTTGACCAATGTACAGTGATAGCTTCTTTTCTGGATACATCTCCCCAGATAATTGGTGGCTTGACGCATCTTGTACCATAGGATTGAACCCATGCTTTCTTCGTAAATACGTATCCATCTAAATGCTCTCCGAAATATTCAACCATATCATTTCGTTCAAACTCACCATGAACCAGTACGTCAAGTCCTATTTCTTCCTGGAGGGCAATACACTCGGCAATCTTTTTCTTGTTGAAATCGATGTACTCATCCCTGCTAATCTCGCCCTTTCTGTACATCAGCCTGTTTCTTCTGACATCTTGCGTCTGTGGGAATGAACCGATTGTTGTAGTTGGAAATTCAGGAAGCTTTAGTAATTCCTTTTGAAGCTTTTCTCTTACATTAAATTCAGGAAGTCTGACATAATCCTCATCCTTAATAGCCTTAACTCTATCCTTAACTTCTTTGTTAAAGCTATCCTTTCTGTTTCTAAAAAGCTCTTTATTCTGCTTGAATACTTCAGTTGATTCATAATCCTCTGTTTCAAATAATTCGGCCAGTTCCTTAAGCTCCTTAAGCTTCTCCTTAGCAAAAGCAAAATGCTTTGTGTAATCAGAAGAAAGCTCTGTTTCGTTCTCAAGTGTATAAGGCACATGAAGTAATGAACACGATGTGCTGATGACTATCTGTTTTACACCAGCTTCCTTTAGTTCATTAAGCACCTGAAGAGTATTAGCATAATTGTTCTTCCAAATATTTTTTCCATTTACAAGACCAGCGAAAAGAATTTTGTCCTTTGGAAAACCATTTTTCTGCACAAGTGAAAGTGTCTCTTTACTTTCTACAAAATCCAGACCAATACCATCAAAATCTAACTCAGCGATTTCATTGTAAACATCTCTTACATCCCCAAAATATGTTTGTAGCAATACTTTTACTGATTTTTTATTCGAAAGAATTTTATTGTAAATCTTAGTAAAAATTGCCTTCTCCCCTTCATCAATATCCTTAACCAGCCAAGGCTCATCAAGCTGTAACCACTCTACATTTTTTTCATCAAGTGCTGTTATGAGCTTAATATATTCCTCTGTAAAAATATCAATGTAATCCTCAAAGCACTTTGTTCCTGTATACTTAAGCAGCTTTAAAAATGTAAATGGTCCTACAATAGCTGTCTTGGTTGAAATCCCCTTTAAAAGAGCATTTTCATATTCATCCAGTGGCTTTGTCCCTACGAAGCTTACCTCTGTATCGTCTTCTATTTCAGGAACAATATAGTGATAATTTGTATTGAACCATTTTTTCATGGCAAGTGCCTTAACATTTTTGTCCCCCTTCTGATAACCACGTGCCATTGCAAAATATGTGTCGATAGCTGAAAGCTCTAGCTTCTCATATCTTTTAGGTATCACGTTAAACAATACAGCTGTATCAAGTACTCCATCATAAAATGAAAAATCATTTGATGAAATAAAATCAATTCCAGCCTCTGACTGGCTGTTAAGTCCATACTCCTTTTGGCGGTCAGCCTCGCCGTAGATGTCAGCCTGATTTATCTCCCCTTTAAAGTATTTTTCCAGTGTAAATTTTAATTCTCTATCTTTTCCAATTCTTGGAAATCCAATAACTGCTGTTTTCATAACTTATTTCTCCTGCTCATTTATTATTTTATTGGTTGAAAGTATAAACCTAGAGAATTAATAGGTAAAATATTTAAAATTATGTTATATCCATAGATATTTTCTATGGTTTAAGCTATTATATTATCAATATCTATTTCTAATTCGTAAATACGGAGGTTCCTATGACATTAAAACAGCTTAGATACACAGTGACAGTAGCAGATATTGGAAATATCACAGAGGCAGCAAAGAGACTATATATAGCTCAACCCAGCCTTACTACTGCAATTATAGAGCTAGAAAAAGAATATGGAATCACCATATTTAACAGAGGCAAAAAGGGAATCACCATCACTAACGAGGGTGAAGAATTCCTAGGATATGCCCGTCAGATATTAGAGCAGGCAAATCTTATTGAAGACAGATATATGGGACAAACTAAGCGAAAAACCAAATTCTGTGTCTCTTCTCAGCATTATTCATTTGTAGTGGAAGCATTTGTTGAATTACTAAAAAAATATGGTGGTGAATCCTATGAATTTCACATGAGAGAAACCCAGACTTTTGACATTATAGATGATGTGGCCCATCTTAGAAGTGAAGTAGGCGTACTGTATTTAAACAAATTTAACGAAACCGTAATCCGAAAAACACTTAAGGATAATGGACTATTTTTCACGCCTTTATTCAAAGCAAAGCCCCATGTATTTATTGGCAAAGGCTCGCCTCTAGCATCAAAGAAAAAACTTACACCTGAGGATTTAAAGCCTTATCCCCGCCTTTCTTATGAACAGGGAAGTCACAACTCCTTCTATTTTTCAGAAGAGATACTAAGCACCCTAGATTGTGACAAGGATTTGATTGTCTGTGATCGTGCTACTCTATTTAATATGCTGGTGGGTCTAAACGGATACACCATCTGCAGTGGTGTTATTAGTGAAGAATTGAACGGCTCCAACATTATTGCCAAGCCTTTAGATGTGGACGATTATATGGAGATAGGCTATATTCTGCCTACCTCCATCAAACCATCCCCAATGACAGTTAAATATATTAGTTTACTGGAGGAGCTAGTAAAATAAATTATTGTTAGGGCAAGGCCCTATTTTTCAAAGTCTTAGTTTTTATATTTTAGATAAAATAGATACTTTGAAAAATGAATAAAACCACCTGCTCTGCGGGTGGTTAGGAATGCTTCAGCTTACAGAAAAATACCTCCAGTGCTAGAATTACTATGGTTCGTCAGCCAAGTAAAAGCAAAGGAGGCAGTCCCCAATGGACATGAATAGTTTATCACACACAAAGTGGGAGTGTAAGTATCACATAGTTTTTGCACCTAAATATAGGAGAAAGGTTGCATATGGTCAGTTAAAAGCTGATATAGCAAACATTCTTAGTACATTATGTAAGAGAAAAGGTGTGGAAATAATTGAAGCTGAAATATGCCCAGATCATGTACATATGTTGGTTAGAATACCACCAAGTATGAGTGTTTCGAGTTTTGTAGGATATCTAAAAGGTAAGAGTACGCTTATGATATTTGAGAGACATGCGAATTTAAAGTACAAGTATGGGAATAGACATTTCTGGTGCCGAGGATATTATGTAGATTCGGTAGGAAAGAATGCAAAGAAAATTGAAGAGTACATAAGGAATCAATTAAAAGAAGACTTAGAGTACAATCAAATGACACTCAAAGAGTATATTGACCCGTTCACGGGTGAGCCAGTAGTCAAAAACAGATAAGTAGAGCCCAAGGGGCTCGGTAGGTAAATGATGTTGCGGCTGGCGGACCTTTCAATGAGTCTTTAGACTCCAGTGCCGGTAACAAGCCCTTATAGGGCTAGAACAAACCACCGGCTAAGCCGGTGGTTTCAGAGTGTAGACAAAGTGTCGCGGCTTCCGCCGCGACATTTTCTTTTTAATAAGGAGGAACTGGAGTCTGCGGACTCCAGTTCTTTCATTTTTAGATTATCCAAATCCTTAGAAAGCCTTGATTTTACAAGCGTTCTAGTTACTTTTTTGGTATAATAATACTATCAAAACAAGGGGTTAGAATAATGATTACAGAACAGAATGAGAAGGCAAGAAAGCAGATTGAATTTGTATGTACTGATGACTTGGTTCCTCAAGATCATCTTCTTAGGATTATAGATAAAGCTATTGATTGGTCTTTTATTTATGATTTAGTCAGAGATAAATATTCTCCTGATCAGGGGCG
>NZ_FNDP01000011.1 GCF_900100545.1 Pseudobutyrivibrio sp. 49 | reverse complement strand
TGTTAAGCACGCCGCCAGCGTTCATCCTGAGCCAGGATCAAACTCTCATGTTTAAAAGTTTAATTCCGAATCAGTATAAAACTGACTTGTTTACTTGATATGTAAGAATCAGAGATTCTTACTAGGCAATGATTTTCAAAATCAAGTTTTGAAAATCCTCACCCTTTAATAAAGGTTTTTGTTTCGTCTTAGAAACTAAATGAATTTCAAGGATACATGTTTCATTTTGAAAATGTATTAATTCAAGGTTTGTTTCACTGTTCAGTTATCAATCTTCGTTTGCTCTGTGTGACTTGCTGTCCCTCAGTGCTCGATTATAATATCATCCTGAAACCCCAGTGTCAACAGATATTCTGTGATTTTTTAAAGTAAATCTATTCGCCTCAAAAGGCTAATTTGTATGATTTGTGTGAATTGTATCAATTATTTTTACAATTAAACTGTATCACCCCTATATGTAGCTCTAATCACAATATTAGCTAACGAGATATAGCATCTACCGCTTCCTTTACATTTGCCACACCAACTACCTCTATACCTTCTATTCCCTTGACACCCGCGAGGTTGGAATATGGAATAATCGCCTTTTTAAATCCAAGCTTCTTTGCTTCCCTGACTCTCTGTTCTGCCATAGACACAGAACGTACCTCACCAGACAATCCTATTTCACCAAATACAATTGTGCCTGAATCCATAGGTATGTCCTTTTCGCTTGAATAAATAGCCATGGCAATAGCTAAATCGATTGCGGGCTCATTGATACGCATTCCACCGGCAATATTTACATATATATCTGAACGACCAAGAAATATTCCGCAGGATTTGTTAGCTTTTGTATCGCGCATACGCTCTAATACAGCAACTAAAAGGTTTACTCTGTTATAATCACAGCCTGTGGCCATTCTTCTTGGAATTTCGAAGGCTGTTTTGCTAACAAGAGACTGAATTTCAACAAGGATTGGGCGTGTACCCTCCATGGCGCAAGTAACAATAGAGCCCTCGGCATTCTCTGGGCGTCCATCCAGCATAACTGCAGATGGATTTTTAACCTCTGCAAGACCTGTGTCACGCATTTCAAACACACCAATTTCATTTGTAGAGCCAAATCGATTCTTGACGCCACGAAGAATTCTATAAGAAGCGTGTCTATCACCTTCAAAGTATAAAACTGTATCTACCATGTGTTCCAACACACGTGGTCCTGCAACAGTTCCTTCTTTTGTAACGTGTCCAACTATAAACACAGCTATTCCCTGTACTTTTGCGATTTCCATGAGAACACTTGTAGACTCTCTTACCTGAGTAACTGAACCTGGAGCTGAACCCACAGCCTCATTGTACATGGTCTGAATAGAGTCAATAATAAGAACCGTTGGCTTTTCGCGTTCTACAACGGCTTTTATTGTATCGAGATTTGTCTCGCAGAATAAATCAAGCTTATCATTGAACTGACCAAGACGATCAGCTCGAATTTTAATTTGCTGGAGAGACTCTTCGCCTGAAACATACATGACATTTACACCTGACTGGCAAAGCAGACGGCAGGTCTGTAACAAAAGTGTAGACTTACCAATACCTGGATCTCCTCCCACGAGTACCATGGAGCCAGGGACAATTCCTCCGCCTAATACACGGTCGAACTCTTCTATATTAGTAGATATACGATGCTCGTTTGAGGCAGTAACATCAATAAGCTTTGTAGGTGCAACGTCTGCCACTTTCGCTCTAGCCTTAACTTTTGTCTTATCTACTATTTCCTCAACAAGACTGTTCCACGCCCCACATGCTGGGCACTGACCAGACCACTTTGAAGTTTCGTTACCACATTCCTGACAGAAAAAAACTGAAACATTTTTCTTTGCCATAATTATTCTCTCCTTTACAAAAAATCTTCCCACTTATTATATAAATGGGAAGATTGATTAATTGATTTTATAGTTTATTAAATTCTCTTTACCTGTACTTCAACAGCAACCCCTGGATCAAGCTCTACTGATAAATTAAGCTTTCCTCCAAGATTAGTCTTCATTTGTCCGGCATCAGAACCACCAACAGTAATAGCGTACTCTGTTTCTGGTTCCAGCTCCAAGGTAATCATCGCATCGCCTTTACCCTCTACTGTAAAGGAAACAGCATCTGATGTGCAATTGAACTTTTCAACTGCTGTGCCTGGCACTGACTCGTATACAAACATTCCGTTTTTCTCGAGCTTGGTAATGTCTGAAAAAGTCTTTACCTTGTACAAATCCCCTTCGTGTTTAAAATCCTCAAGCTTTTTCTTGTCAGCCAAGGTGTAATCGCCAAAGCTGATACTTCCATCTGCTTCAGTGCGAATTAACTCGCTAATAACAGCCATCCTTACTCCTCCTATGCCACTGCTTAATTGCAGATTGTCTTATGCAAATTATAGCAAAGGAATTTGGTTTTAACAATAAATGACTGCGTGAAAATTATTATTTTTCAAAAACAACAGTGTCCGCTTTAACCTTAGCCTTTACGGAATCACCAGACTTGAATTTGCCTGCAAGAATCTCTTCTGCCATAACATCCTCGAGGGAAGTCTGAATCTTGCGGCGGATAGGTCTGGCACCATATTTAGGATCATATGCTTTTTCTACAATCCATGTCTTTACAGCAACAGGGATAGATACATCGATATCCATCTGCTCCTTGCAACGTGCAACAAACTGCTTAACCTGAAGTCCGGCAATCTGCTTCATATCGTCCTTGGTAAGAGCACGGAATACGATAGTCTCATCAATACGATTCAGGAATTCTGGCTTGAAGATACGCTTCACCTCTTCCATAACGCCATTTTTCATGAATTCGTAATCTTTGTTGGCATCCTCCTTTGATGCAAAGCCAAGCTTCTTTGGCTCAATAATAGCCTGGGCACCAGCATTAGATGTCATGATAATGATAGTATTTTTAAAGTCTACTTTACGTCCCTGAGAATCTGTAACGTGACCGTCATCCAAAATCTGAAGAAGGACATTGAATACATCAGGGTGTGCCTTTTCAATCTCATCAAAAAGGATTACCGAATATGGATTTCGGCGAACCTTTTCAGAAAGCTGACCGCCCTCATCGTAACCAACATATCCTGGAGGTGATCCAATCATCTTTGACACAGAGTGTTTCTCCATGTACTCACTCATATCAACACGAATCATAGAAGATTCTGTTCCAAAGACAGCCTCAGCCAAAGCTTTGGAAATCTCTGTTTTACCTACACCTGTAGGTCCTAAGAATAAGAACGAACCAATAGGACGTCCCTTTTCTTTTAATCCAACACGACCACGGCGGACTGCTCTTGCAACCGCAGAAACAGCTTCCTCCTGACCAATTACTCTCTTATGTAAAATGCTTTCTATTTTTCTAAGGCGCACAGACTCCTGCTCTGTAAGCTTTGCAACTGGAATCTTTGTCCAAAGAGCTACAACTGTAGCAACATCATTTTCTGTAAGAACAGCAGGTTTTGCTTTACGCTTTTTAGCAGCCTTCTTGTCCTCTGCTTCCTTCTTTGCAACGAGCTCGTCCTTTTGCTTTTTGATGATACTAGCCTGAGCTATGTCACCATCAATGATAGCCTGCTCCATGTCATCAGCCAACTGCTGAATCTGAGTAATCAGAGTGTCATCCTTAGGTACGCGCTTTACAAAAGAAAGCTTCAATGAAGCTGCTGCTTCATCCATTAAATCAATAGCTTTATCAGGAAGGAATCTATCAGCAATGTATCTTTCTGATAAAGTAACACATGCTTCAACAGCCTCGTCTGGGATGACAACTCCGTGATGTTCTTCGTAAAGATATCTAACGCCCTTAAGGATTTCGATAGTCTCCTCCTCAGAAGGCTCTTCAATCATAACTGGCTGGAAACGTCTCTCGAGAGCCGCATCCTTTTCTACGTATTTACGATATTCTGTAATGGTAGTAGCACCGAGAATCTGAATCTCGCCACGAGCCATTGCTGGCTTTAAAATATTAGAGGCATCAATAGCACCTTCTGCTCCACCAGCACCGATAAGTGTATGAATCTCGTCGATAAAGAGAAGGATATTCCCCTCTTCAACAACTTCTGCGATAACCTTTTTGATTCGCTCTTCGAATTCACCACGGTATTTTGATCCTGCAACCATACCTGATAAATCCAGTGAAAGCACTCGAAGGTCGCTAACAGAATCAGGAACATTTCCTTCAACTATACGCTGAGCCAAGCCTTCAACGATGGCTGTCTTACCAACACCTGGCTCACCGATAAGACAAGGATTGTTCTTTCCTCGTCTAGATAAAATCTGAATAACACGCTGAATCTCTGTATCACGTCCAACTATAGGATCCAACTCGCCCTCTTCAGCCATAGCTGTAAGATCACGAGAAAACTGATCCAAATATGATACTTCATTACGTCTTGCACGGCCACTGTTAATAGCCTGCATTTCTTCCTTATATACAGTGCCTTCTGCACCCATTCCTGCTACAAGCTCTGAGAAAAGCTTGTGTGGGTTAACATCCAATGAATTGAGAAGTCTTGCACCAGAACAATCCTGCATACGAATCATTGCAAGAAGAAGGTGCTCTGTACCTATAGTTTTAGAATTGCACTTTTCAGCCTCATCAGCTGCATGGTCTAAAAGCTGCTCCATCTTTGGAGTGTAGCCATCTCTTTCCCTGATTACCACATCTCCACCTGGAGAGATAAGCTCCTCCACTAACTTAAGAAGAGCCTGTTTGTCTACACCATTAGAATTCAAAACCTTGGCAGCAAGAGAATTCTCCTGTTCTATGATAGAGATAAGGAGGTGTTCTGTACCGACATAGCTATGCTGCAGTGATTTTGAAAGTTTTGATGCACCTGAAATAGCTCGTTTCGCCTGCTTTGAATATTCCATTATCTTCTCCTTTATTAAAGATCATTAAGATCCATCATATTTAAGCTTGAGTTTCTACGAGAATCATAGTTTGAAGCTGACTCAATATATGTTGTAGAACGAGCATCCTCGTACTCATCATCATATTCTTTCTCATCTTCGTATTCCTCTTCATCGTAATCCTCCTCTTCATCCTCTTCCCTTGAATGACGATTGAATACAATTGAACGAGGTAATCTGCGTGGTGTTTTTGTCTTCTCTGGAGCTTCTGCAAATACATCTCCATCGAAATCATCTTCTTTGTCGCGAGACTTAACAAAAGAATTGATTAGTAAGAATACAAGGATGACACAGAAAATAATAAGTCCCATGATTACCTTGCGATAGGTATCAAGCTTACTAACATAAATATCTACATTATCATTTACAGCAGCTGCTGTATCGTCTACATCTGCACTGCTTCCAGAACCTGCTAAAGAAAGGAGCGCTTCGTCCATTCTTGAAACTGTCTGATTAGCGCTATCGTATACAAACCAACCTGTGGCGCCTGCGTTATTTGTACCATATACATAGTAGAAATCTGAACCGCCAAGTGTATAGGCTGTAGCTGTGCCACCTGTAACCTCAAGTGAAGTAGGTGTGAAGTCAGCTGAAGGACCTTCGTTTGAAGATGAAACAATAACATAATTCTTAGATGAACCAAGCATTAAAAATTCTGAAACTGTACCAGCTTCTGCATTATATAAATAGAAAACACCTGAACCTGCAGTATTATCAGCTGGCTTTAAATAAAGAAGTGTGATGTTTCCATTTGTAGGCTCGCTGTAGGTGCTAGAGCCAATTGTAACTGTAGTCTTTGAAAAGCCTGATGGCATTTCTGAATCTGAGTAACGTTCTGATACAACGTATGAAACACCATTAATATCGAAGCCGCCGCTACCATTAAGCGTACCAACTGCACCTTCTGCTGGTGTTGCAGCAACTTCTGCTGGAGCCTCCTCCGCTGGTGCCGCCTCTGCTACTGGCTCTTCTTCTACTGCTACCTCTGTAGTCTCCTGTGCTGCTGTTGTTTCCTGTGCTGCTGGCTCTGCTGGTGCGGCACCACCACCTATTGAAAGTGTAGTACTGCTACCTGAGCATGAAGTAGATGAAACTATGATAGATGCTGTGCCTGATGCTGCAGCTGTGAAAACAACATCACCTGACTTTCCAGAGAAAGAAACTGAATTACCAGAGGTGGTGTATCCAGAGCCTGTGCAGCTAACAAAGGTAAGCATAGCTGATGTATATTTGACAGTGATAGTGCCTGACTCTGAAGCTGTAACAGACACTGTAACCTTATCTCCAACGGCAGGAGAATTCTTAGAAACTGCAATCATAGTGGTGCCCTGAGCGAATACCACAATATTCATAGCAAAAACGAGCATAACTATAGCTAAAACACTAATTGTTCTTCTCATCAATTTATTCATAACAAATTACCTTCCATTTCCTGTGACAGGTGCAACAACACTAGAG
The DNA here is from genome assembly GCF_900100545.1 of Pseudobutyrivibrio sp. 49. Lineage (GTDB taxonomy): Bacteria > Bacillota > Clostridia > Lachnospirales > Lachnospiraceae > Pseudobutyrivibrio. The sequence goes on along the minus strand of NZ_FNDP01000011.1, from coordinate 110,601 downwards.
ATTGCTACTGAGCCCCTTATATCACACTATATATAGATAATTTAATTATAGATAAACGTCAATTCATAGTCAACAGTTCCGGCAAAGTAAAAAGAGCCATATACCACCTGATAATCCCGAATAAGAACCTACTATTCCAGCGGTATGTTCAGACAAATCTATACCAAAAATGAATAGAATAAGAAATATTATTCCTAAAGCAAAGGATAATGCCAAAACAGCAAAAGAAACTATCAGTTCTTTGTCTAATCTTTTTCTCATAAATAAGTACCTCCGTTCATAAGCTATCTTTAGGATGATAAGAGTATAATTCTTTCGAGTGTCCTTATTTATGTACGAATATATGTTCCTTTTTGTTATATCAGCTGATTGTGTTGGAACACAAAAAAGGATGTCGCCAAAGCAACATCCTTTCATATCATATAGGTAGTTTAATCTTCTACTCCTCCAGGAAGAACTGTACTATCAGAAGAGTTATTAGTAATGAATGCATCAGTTTCTACGGTGACAAGCTGATTCTTATCATCAACAACAACGCTGTCAATATTTATCACCTGATTGTTGGAGCCTGACTGGATATTTTTATTAGCCAAATTATCCTTTATAGTGTTCCCATGACTTTTTCTACCAAGGGTCTCTGAATAAACCTTTGCATCATTGGCTGCAATAAACAGATTGTTTTCAACGACATTGGTGGCATCGCTGGCATTCTGCACCACCATGCAGCTGTTCTCAGAATTCAGCACAGTGTTACGTGAAAATCTGCAATCAACGGCAGTTCCGTTTCTTCTGTCACTACCTCCAATACTAATTCCAGCGTAGCCATCATTATTGACCAGTGTATTATTTGTGACATTAATATCACGGGTGTTTTTTCCTTTGTGCTCACAGGACACTTCTATACCAATATCACAATTCATAACAAAATTATCATAGATATCGATATCCTGTCCTCCATCAACATAAATCCCACCGGCGCACTTACAATCATAAGTAACATTTGTAGCTGGGTCAGAAGAAATATTTACAACGGTATTATCATGAATACTACCTCTTTTGGCGGTATCGTTTTTATTTTTAGTGGAATGCTCATAACCTATAGCGTCAATTCCAATATTGTCACAGTCATGTATGTAATTACCTGAAATCTCAAAGCCTTTGACATATCCATTAATGGCAATGGTCTCGCTCTGGCCAAGGTTAAGATTGTATAGTTCACAATTTAATATATCAATATTAGAAATCGGGTGCCTGTTATCATCAGGATCACTTGAAACCAGTATTCCGTGAGCATTGTAATTCTCGGAATCATCTACATATTTGCAACCCATATCATGGATTTTGCATCTGGAGATTGTGACATTACAAGAAGACTCACCAACCTCAATACCAATAGGAGCAACCTTCGCAGATGGCTTGTTTATGTAGAGACCAGTGATTTCCAGATTCTCTATAGTGACATTTGATGCATTAATGTAAACCATGGTGCCAGTGTTTCTGCCGGGCTTGATACCTGAACCATCTAAAATTGTACCGTTCTCACCTTTAATAGTGATTCCACTTTTCTCCTGATCAATATAAAGCTGTTCCTTATACACTCTGGCAGGAACTAAAATGGTATCCCCCGATTCAGCAGCTTCAATGGCCTGAGTAATTGTTTTAGTGTCCTTGCCTACCTCGATAACTTTTGGACTATTCTTTGCTTCCGTAGTGATAGAGGTACTTCCCAAAGCAACAAGTGCTACCAGAACCGAGGAAAGCAATAATAATCTTTTCTTCATCAATTCTCCTTTCAACAAAGTTGTGTTCCTGTCGATTATAACATATTTTAAATATTTTTGTAACTTTTTTGTAATTATTATAGATGATAGCATCATCAACAATAGTTTAATAACAAAAGCAGTGTATTTTTGTATAGCATTAAGTACGATTTCGTAATACAATTTATCGCTAGGTGCATTTTATATTTGGTTGGCTTTGATTATTGGGCAGACAAACTTCTAGAAAGGTTTGTCTGTTTTTTATATCCATTTTTTCCTGTCGAAGGGAGGCATTAACCAATATGAAAACCTAGATAAAGTTTTCCTTTGAATGTACAAATTTTTAAATTATAATGAAGGAGAACTTAATTGAAGAAAAAGAAAATTCAATGGCATCCAGCTTTTTATAGTGGTATCGAGCTGGAGCTTAGAGATTACAGAGATAACCTTGAATTTATCACTGAATTCGAGCTATCAAGAAAACCGCTAAGAATGGATATGCTTATTATAAAGAAGAACACAGATGAGATAATCTCCTCTTCTTTTGCAAGCATATTCAGAAGATACAACATAATCGAATATAAAAGTCCAGAAGATGAATTATCTGTAGATGATTTCTACAAATCTGTTGGCTATGCATTGATTTATAAAGGACTTGGCAAGAAGGTTAATGAAATACCTTTATGTGACATAACTGTTTCAATTTTCAGGGATAGTTATCCAAGGGAAATGTTTCAGCAGCTGAAGATAGATGGTGCAACTATCTCTAAACCTGCACCTGGGATCTATTTTGTAGAAGGGATTTTTACAATACCTGTTCAAGTAGTTGTAACTAGCCAAATAAAAGATGATTCATGCTGTGCTTTGAAGATTTTAAAGAAGCAAGCTAAAATCAATGATATTAAAAGATTTGTTTCTGAAACAAAAAAATATAGAACTCAAGGTGATATAAATAATATTGATGCCATATTGGATGTGTGTTTCCCTATTAACAGAGCATCTTTTAGTTCAGTAAAGGAGGAAGATGGTATGTGTGAAGCATTAAGAGAATTGTTTAAAGATGAATTGGAGGAAAAAGAGCTAAAAGGTAAGCTTGAAGGTAAGCTTGAAGGCAAGCTTGAAGGTAAGCTTGAGTCTCTAAAGAAAATTATAAAAAATATGAATATAAGTACTGAGCAGGCTATGGATATATTAGAAATTCCTGAGAACGAGCGAGCAAGTCTTTTAAAAATGCTTTAATCCAAACATAAAATATGGGGCGTCCGTTATGGGCGCCCCTAATATTATGCCTCGCTATCTTCTTTCTCGTCTGAACTTTTTTCAGATTTTGTCACTATAACACTATCTGCTTCAATATTGATTATTGTAGATTTTTTATTTTGCTTTTTATCCTCTCCAGATTCATCTGAAGTGATATTGGTAAAACAGTAGGAATAACCTTTTTCCTTAACACGTTCAGCAGGTACTATGATTATATCCTTTGCTTTATAAATATCAGAATCAGTACCACAGATCAAATCCTCTCCTACTCTAGAGTACACGTAGAGCTCTTTATCCTCAGGCTTAAAATCACGTAAACGCAAGAGAATACGGCTGTGCTTTTTAATAGTAGATATAAACAACAGTGTGCAAAGCCCTACCATCAATGTTACCGCAAGTATAAACACTAGATATACCACATACTTACCACTAGGAAGAGTGTTTTTCTCATCACTTACATATCTGTAGCCATACCAAGAGAAAAGCCATCCTGTAAAGAAAATACTAACAAGTAAAAAAGCATTGCCTACACCCATAACTTTTTTACTTTTATTGATAGCATTAATAATCAAACACACTACAAACACTATTAAAAACAATGTAGCTATAAGCAACAATACCATGGCTACGTTTTCTGACATAGACAACCCCATGCTCCAGTTACAAAAATACATAGTCAAGAAAACTACCAGCGCCCTTCCTATGTCTTTTTTCTTCTGCCACTCATTGCCAGCCATCAGCACCTCTATCTCATTCATCTGCGTGGCATGCCACAGGCTCCATCCCATAATGATAAGTGGGCCAACGACGGCTGAAATGGCACCATAGTTTTTAACAAACCAACTAACAACATTCATACATTAATCCCCCTTTGCCATATTTTTGTATATCTGAGTATTATTTTATATATAGTGTTTTATGTCGTCAATAATTGCAGAATAATCATATGCATATTTCTATGAAAGAACCAAGTTACTAAATACAAAAAGGACCTGACGGATAGCGTCAAGTCCTATGATTCTTAAGTCAGCTTAAAGCATAGATTTATATTTTTCATAATCAGTTTTAGGAATATCCAGAGCTTCCATCGCTTTTTCGGCGGTGAGCTTTAGATTCTTCATGAGGTTTCTGATGGATTCAATTCTGGTATTATCTGTCCCTTTTTCTATGCCTTTTTCTTCAGCATCGTGCCTGATGATAGCTTCTTCTTCCCATCTTTGCATAAACTTTACACCCACTTCCTCACTAGCCTTCACCTGTGAAACTCTGGCTTTGATTTTGTCCAGATTTGGCGAAGATTCAATGATAGTTTCTTCATTTTCATTATATTCAATGAATTTCATGAGCGCAAGGAATTCCGAAGAAACATCTTCATGATTCTTTCCATGAGTATTAATGAATATTCGTCTGGCACCATCCTCAAGTTTAAGTTCTGGAAAATCTGTACATCCATATTCGAAAGCATATACGTATTTTCCCAAGCCAAACATATCAAATGGAGTAATCATTATAATTGTGGTGTTTTTAATATTGTTAAAATCTACCTCTCCAGGCGCCAGTAAAGATGAGTCTATCAATGCCTGATAATACCTTGACCTCTTAATCAGATCATCTCTCTTTTCCTTTTGCATCTCTGTATTATAAATGGTGGAATTTTCATCCATGGCAAATACATCAACCCTTATAGATCTGAGCCATGGCGCTGTTCTAAATTCCTTTTCAGTCTGAGATTGCGTAAGAAGATTCAGCTCCTCATCTCCTAAAATAATTCTGAGCAATGCTTCATAGGTTTCGCTGTCCTCCATTGCTTCATCAAATAAAAATTTGTCCAGTAGTGTTAATTCCTGTAGGGTCTTCAAATCATTACCTCCTGCCCTATTCTCAACACAAATAACAAATGACTTAACTATTAATTTTAAGAATTTCTTTGGGAAATCTCTGTCAACAATATAACTTTAGATAAAAAAACGAAACTCAAAGATATGAGCATGAGAATATTAACATAATAATTTTAGATATGCAATAAGTTGTTAAAAAAGTTTGTACATAATCAGGGCCCAGTGCCTATGCACTGAGCCCTATTATAACTATAATCCTAAAAATTTAAACAATATTATTCTCCGCTGCCGCCTTTTGAAGAGTGGTAATGTCTCTCTTTTCTGCAATACCTGTTGTTGAATAATGACGATATGCTGCAACTACATCTGGATTCAGATATTTGTAATTATCAGCATTGAAAAGTGTAGCAAGCATTGCCTAGTCCTCGGCAGAAACTGTTCCGTAATGAACCTGACTTGAATCTTTTGCCTGTGTAAGCTCGTCAGCCTTTGCTGTTGGAGCAAAGCTTAAGAACATAGCAAAAGAGAGCATTGCACATAAAGCAACAGAAAAAATCTTCTTTGTTCTCATGTAAAAATCAAAGGCGCCCGTGTGGGGGCGCCCCATAAAAATATCACCTATTATCTTCAAGAATTTTCTTTAACTTAATATATTTTTCCTTTAAATCTTCTGGAACATCTAAATCCAAATCAATAAAATTTTCTAGGATATAATCTTCGAGTTGTTGTAGCTCTGCATCAATTTTATCATTAGCATCCAACAAATATAGTTTTATACCAAGTTCATCTGCCCTAGCCTCTCTTCTAGCTGTAGCCGCACGCTCTTCTTCAGATATGTTTACAGAGAATGCATATGGCTCCTTTGCTTTTGGCTTTTTAATATTTTCTTCCATTTCTAACATCCTCCTTCAGATATTGTTTGTAAGTATATGAAACTAATCTTATTAACATTTCAAGTACTCAAGGCGCCTTTACTATCTCATTTTAGCTTGCCTAGGAACAAATTCTATTTTTAAATCCATACCCAACCCATCAGCTAACCTTTTCAAAAGATTAACAGATGGATTTCTAGTTCCATTTTCAAGTCTACTTATATCAGCCTGTCCTATTCCGGTAATTTCGGCCAATTCCTTCTGTGTGAGATTTCTTTGAATCCTAGCATCAATTATTGCACGCTTAATATCAAGCTCAGGCTGTATAGCATCCCATTCTTTTTTAAACTCAGGATCTTTAAGTTGTTCATCTAAATAACTGTCAAAACTCTTCATATCACTTGCTATTCCTTTCTAAATAGTCCGAACGATACTTCTTTGCTAAATCAATTTCTCTTCTAGGAGTTTTCTGTGATTTCTTTATAAATCCATTCGTAAGTATTATTTTTCCACCATAATAAAAGAAAAATAACACCCGAGAAATGTTTGAGCCTTGTTTAGTTCTCAATTCAAATATTCCATCTTCCAAATACTTTGTATATGGTGCACGCATTGCATTTCCCTTTTCTTGTAGAACCAAAATATCTCCAGTAATCTTAGCTCTCATTTCTTTTGTGCATGCATCCAAAAATTCTTCAACTGGGCACTCTAAATTAGCCTTTTGATATAATTCTACCTTAAATTCGTTCATTTAATATTTTTAATTATATGATATATATATCATATCGTCAATAAACCTCCAATTCTTATTTATTCTTTATTTTTCCATTAAAAATAGGATTATTGCGTGGCTGAATACCACAAAAGAGACCTGCAATTTTGCAAGTCAATGAACCATATAGAAATTGTCAGTATCACAGGAAGGATATTACTATCATAGATAATAGAAGTCAAGACATGTTTGAGATGATATCTCTTCCTCTTTATGTGAGGTGAGTTTTATTTGCATGGGGGGGTGGATAGGTTTATCGCAGAGATGTCTACATACGAGAATTCTTCGTTTATTTGCGATAAAGATGCGGAGATTTGTGGCTACTTTTATCGCAGGGATATTTAATATTAAGATTTCTGGGAATGTTTGCGATAAATGCTGTGCAAAATGAGGCTAGATTATCGCAGATAAAATTATTTATAGGATTTATAGGATGTTTTGTGATAAAGCAAGGATTTTTACAGAACTGATTTTCTGTGATAAGGTGTTACTTTAGAATATAAACAACACGGGAGACCCGCGGATTACGACGGGTCCCCCATTTGTGTAGGAATGTATTTTTTATACCTGGTTGAAGATATAAAAAGCTATTTTTTTGTGGTATAGCAAATCACAGTACCGATTTGCCCTACCCCATGAAAAATATTGAAAGAGTTTTAGCACTTTGTGCCTTAAATAATGTTTTTGTAAGGACTTTACCCAACCATTTTTTAATACTTAATGCTAATTCAGCACAATTTATTCTATATTATGGGTTATCCTAAAATCCTTCTACAGTAACAGCAATAGTCTTTGATGCTGTTCCACAAGTAATTGCAACATTAACAGCATCTGTTGTATTTGCTGTTCCTGTTAATGTAACTATATTGCCTTGTGCATTAATTGTAAATGTTGAATCTGCTACTGTTACAGCGGCATTTTCTGATACAACAGTAAACGTTGTTACCTCTTCTGTTCCTGGATCTACGGTAACCGTAATATCAGCTGTCGCTGTGTCACCAGATTTTGTTATAGTGAGTGCATCATCAGTAACTCCAGTAACTTGAATAGATGCAGGTATTGAATTTGCTGTCCATGTTGCTGTTACAGTTGCAGGTCCTGTGATTGTCTCATCTGATAACTGAACTGTTGTACTTGCAGCAGTTGTATTTCCACCAATTGTAATTGTCCAACCTGCAAATGTAAATCCACTCTTTGTTGGTACATTTAGGCTGATAGCATCAGAACCAACTGTATAACTTGTTGGGTTAGCTGTTTCTACTGTTCCTCCAGCATAATCATATGTAATTATATAAGATACTGGATCTGGATCTGGGTCTGGATCTGGTGTTCCTGGATCAGCGGCAGCTGTTGTTGTGATTGTTGTCTGACCCACAACACCACTTGCTGTATTCGTTGCCTTTACTTTGATTTCTGTTCCAGCTGCTACAGTGCTTTCTACAGATAATAATCCTGAAGTACTAATTGAAACTCCAGTAATTGCAGCATCAGATGAATCTACTGCTGACCATACTACCGAACTATCAGTTGCATTATCAGGTGTAACAGCTGCGCTCATCTGCAATGAACTACCTGCTGCTACTGTTGTAGCGCTCTCAGCTCCTGTAACTGCAATTGCTGTTACTGCTACTGGCTCTGCTACATTTAATTCAACTGTTGCTGTTGCTGTTACAGTTTCGCTTGCTGTTGTTGCAAATGTTACTGTTACTTCAATCGCTTCAGCTGTGGCATCTGTTGTTACAAATCCACTTACATTTGAAATAGTCCAATCATAATTAGTAGCTGCATCATTTGCAGTTGTCAATACAGCTGTTCTAAATGCTGTATCATCATCTCCTACTGTAGCATTAAATGCTGTATAAGTAGCGTCTTCGATTGCTAACTTGTCTGCTGACACTTTTGCTGCAATCTGCTCAGGTGTTTCAGGCTCTGTTACTGTTACTGTACATGTTAATGTTAATTCTCCATCATTAATTGTTGCAGTAACAGTAGCTGTTCCTGCTGATTTACCAGTTACTACTCCGTCTTCTACTGTTGCAACGATTTCAGGACTAGATGCCCAAACTACTGTTGCTTCTGCTGGAAGATTCGCAATTGTTAATGTTGTAGTTTCTCCTACATATACTGTTGCTGTAGCTGCTAATGTTGGATCTGTTGAAATCTCACCACTTTCACCTGAGCCTGATTCAGAACTACCACCTGAACCTGACGATTCAGAACCAGATGATGAACTTGAACTAGATGATGAGCTACTTGAGCTACTTGAACTACTGCTTCCACCTGAAGATCCGCCAGATGAGCTGCTTGAGCTTGAACTAGATGCCTTTGGAGCTGCTGCCATAGCTGCTGCAGGATCTGTAATTCCATTTGCCTCAGCATAAGTAATAGCTGCAGGAGTAAGAACTACAGTTGAATCTGCGATAGATGTTACTGTAACACCAGCCTTAGCAGCTGCTGCTAATGTAGTAACAGGACGATTCTCCTTAGAACCGATTGCTGCGTAGTGGATATAGTACTTAATAATATCTGATCCAAATTTTCCCTTTAAATCAGAATAAGCACTAGCGTAAGCACTAACATTGAAATTAGCACTTAAAGAACGTCCCTCATACAATCCGCATCTTACGAAATGATTGAACAACGCATCTTTGTTGTCTCCAAACTTAGCAACTACGTCTGGATTCATCTTCTTGTAGTACTCATAATCGAATAAACTCTTAAGTACTGCTCTTTCAGAAGCTGAAACATTTCCATAGCTAACCTGTGCGGCACTTTTCGCCATTGAAAGTTCTGCAGCCTGTACAGGCATTGTACAGAATACTGTTGCTGCAGCAACTACGAGAGAGAGCGAAAAAGTTGCCAAAAACTTTCTGTTCTTCATGTAAAAGTCCCCTTTCTACAATTTTCGGGTATGAACCCGTGTCTGTTATGTATTGTAACTCTATGCATTGCTATTTGCAATGCAGTTGCCATGCAATTTGCGTTGTTTCATAATTTTTTCACACAATTAATATGAAAGTATGAAGAAAGGAGAAATTTATGGCATTTATACTAAAATCAGACAAAAAAGAAACTGAGAACAAAACAATAAGATTTCCACTAGATTTGATAAATAGAATCGAGAAAGCTATTACAGGAAATGAAGTTACCTTCTCAGGATTTGTAATACAAGCCTGTGAATATGCTTTAGATAATATGGAGAAAGACAAAAAATAAAAGCGTATTGCAAAATGCAATACGCTTTATTTTTTATCAGCGCCATAGATTAACATCTTGTGATTGTTTGTGATGGTTTGTGATTATTTTTTTATTTTGTGATTGTTTGTGATGGTTTGTGATTTTTGCATTTAATATCATTTCTCTATTTTAAAATCAAAAAAGCCAGCGGTATGAAAACCACTGGCTTTTTAACACCTCATCAGTCACCTTCGGTGCCGGGAGGCATGAGACTAAACTGCTAAGAAGAACTTGATAAGGAAAAGAACTGAAATTACATAAGTAAGTCCTGATACTTCCTTAGCCTTGCCTGTAAATACCTTAATGAATGTGTAAGAAATCATTGCAAGACCGATACCATGTCCGATTGAACCTGAGATTGGCATACCGATAAGCATGATAGTAACTGGTACACAAACTGAAAGATCATCAAAGTTTACCTTCTTAAGACCTGTCATCATAAGTACACCAACATAAATAAGTGCTGCTGATGTAGCTGCTGCTGGAATGATTGCAGCGATTGGTGCAAGGAAGATGCAAAGAAGGAAAGCGATACCGCATGTAAGTGCTGTAAGTCCTGTACGTCCGCCTGCCTCTACACCTGAAGCTGACTCAATAAATGTTGTAACTGTAGAAGTACCTGTGCATGAACCAACGATTGTACCAACTGAATCAGAAAGAAGTGCTTCCTTCATGTTTGGCATGTTACCTTCACGGTCAACCATACCTGCACGTGAAGCTGTACCTACAAGTGTTCCGATTGTATCGAACATATCGATGATACAGAATGTGATAACAAGTGTGATTGCTGTGAACCAGCCCATCTGAGCGAGTCCTGCAAAATTAAACTTGAAAAGTGTAGTAGCTGCCATATCGCCAAAAGCTGGTACGAATGAAGCTGTCTCAAGTGAAGCAAATGGGTTATTTCCAAGGAAAACAGCATCGCACACCCAGTAAAGAACTGAAGCTGCAAGCATACCAGTGATAACAGCACCCTTAAATCCCTTTGTAGCAAGAACTACAATAATGAAAAGACCAACGAACATTGTGACAGCTGAAAGAACCATTACTGGATAAGCATCTGTCATTACGTCTCTAGCATGTGAAGCTGTAAGAGCTCCAAAGAAATCCTTCATTACAAAGAACTGATTGTAATTTGAATCAGCAATATAAACATTTGAACCAAAGCCAATATTAAGAAGCATAAGACCGATAGCTGGTGAGATACCAAGTCTGATACCAAGTGGGATTGCATCTACAATCTTTTCACGTACATTAAGAAGTGAAAGGATAAGGAATACAATACCTTCAATAAGGATAATGCAAAGCATTGACTGGAATGATTGCACATAACCCATTCCTGTAGTAGCAACAAGCTGACCAATAACGATTGCCATGAATGAGTTGAGACCCATACCTGGAGCAAGACAGAATGGCTTGTTAGCAAGGAATGCCATTACAAACATAGCAACTGCAGATGAAATACATGTAGCAAGGAATACACCATTCCAGAGCTCAGATCCGCCTGCCTTGTAGTTTGTAAGGATGTTTGGATTCAAGGCAATGATATAAGCCATTGTCATGAATGTTGTGAGACCGGCAAGTACCTCAGTCTTCACTGTAGTGTTGTTCGCACTAAGCTTGAATTTTTTCTCTAACATATTTTCCTCCTTTTATGTTAATTATTTAATACTAGCTTTAACAAATGCACTAAATAATGGATGTGGCTTGTTTGGACGGCTCTTAAATTCTGGATGGAACTGAACACCAACATGGAACTTGTTTGTAGAAACCTCTACTGCCTCTACTACCTCATCATTAGGTGATGTACCTGAAATAGTAAGTCCCTTAGATGTCATTATCTCTCTATATGAATTGTTGAACTCGAATCTATGTCTATGACGCTCTGAAATATTATCCTCTCCATAAGCCTCGTGAAGCTTTGTATCTGGACGAATTGCACATGGGTAAGCACCAAGACGCATTGTACCGCCTTTACGAAGTACTGCCATCTGCTCTTCCATAAGGTCGATTACGCAGTTCTTTCCTGTGCTGTTGAACTCTCTAGAGTTTGCATCCTCAAGACCACAAACATTTCTTGCGAACTCGATAGCTGCAACCTGCATACCAAGACAGATACCAAGGTAAGGAATATCATTCTCACGAGCATACTGACAAGCAATAATCTTACCCTCGATACCTCTATCACCGAAACCACCTGGAACTAAGATACCATCGCACATTCCAAGCTTCTCTTTAACATTCTTCTTTGTGATTTCTTCTGAATCAACCCACTCAACCTCAACGTGAGCGTTATTTGCATAACCACCATGATAAAGAGCCTCACGAACTGAAAGATATGCATCGTGAAGAGCAACATACTTTCCAACGATAGCAATCTTTGTAGTCTTCTTAAGACCCTTGATAGTCTTAACCATGTCTTCCCATTCCTGAATCTTTGGCTCACGATTCTCGAGACCAAGCTCACGGCAAACAACATCATCAAGACCATACTTATGCATCATAAGTGGTGCTTCATATAAGCAATCAAGAGTATCATTCTCGATTACGCAGTCCTTCTTAACATTACAGAAAAGAGAAATCTTATCCTTAATAGACTGCTCAAGTGGATGATCAACACGGCAAACAATAATATTTGGTGCGATACCAAGTGACTGAAGCTCCTTAACAGAGTGCTGTGTTGGCTTTGACTTATGCTCCTCTGAGCCTGAAAGCCAAGGAACTAAAGTAACATGGATGAATAAGCAATTCTCACGCCCCTTCTCAAGAGAAACCTGACGAATAGCCTCAAGGAATGGCTGTGACTCGATATCACCTGTTGTACCACCAATCTCTGTGATAAGAACATCACAATCAGAAGTCTCAGCACCCATGTAGATGAATCTCTTAATCTCTTCTGTGATATGAGGGATAACCTGAACAGTCTGTCCAAGGTACTCACCCTTTCTCTCACGATTAAGGACATTCCAGTAAACTCTACCTGAAGTAAGATTAGAATATTTGTTAAGACTCTCGTCGATGAAACGCTCATAGTGACCAAGGTCAAGGTCTGTCTCTGCTCCATCATCTGTAACGAAAACCTCACCATGCTGATATGGACTCATGGTGCCTGGGTCTACGTTCATGTAAGGATCAAGCTTCTGTGAAGCCACCTTATATCCCCTCATTTTAAGTAGACGTCCTAATGACGCTGCTGTAATACCTTTTCCTAAACCTGATACTACACCACCAGTAACAAATACGTGTTTTGTCATCATATACTCCTTTATAATCTTTTTTACTTCTACGCCCTTTTTATTCAACTAAAAAAGGAGTCGAAACGTACACCCTTAGACTAAGGTGCTTTCAACTCCTAACTATTCAAATATGAAATCCAACTATTGCACAATGGTATAGCTGCCACATATTTCCTCCTAAAAATAAAAAAAAGCGTTTTTTTTTACAAGAAATTTCTTCCTCGTAAAAATGTACGCCCTGTACTTAAAGAATATACAACAAGGTTTAATTTTTGTAAAGAGGGAAAATAAAACTTGACAGATTGTCTCGCCTCCCGGCTCGGTCGTTGCTAAACAGGCTCCACTGGAGCCTAGCAACCCTCAATGGGAAGCCTTAGGACAAAATTTGTGTTTTGTTTATTGTCATTTTTTCCGTCTACATTTATAATACCTAAGGTTAGAATTTATTACATATAATAAGAAAGAATAATATTGATTATGGAAAACAAACAGTTTAAACTCGGCATCGACATCGGCTCTACTACAGTAAAAATCGCCGTGTTAGATGATGAAAACAATCTTTTATTTTCAGATTATCAGAGACATTTTGCTAATATCCAGCAGACTCTCACAGATTTATTAACACAGGCCAAGTCTATGCTTGGACAGATTGAAGTAAGACCTATGATTACAGGTTCTGGCGGTCTCACTCTCGCAAAGCATCTTGGTGTTGAATTTGTACAGGAAGTAATTGCTGTTTCCACATCACTTACTCACTACGCTCCACAGACAGATGTTGCTATCGAGCTTGGTGGTGAGGATGCCAAAATCATTTATTTTGAAAACGGAAATGTTGAGCAGCGTATGAATGGTATCTGTGCCGGTGGTACAGGTTCTTTTATCGATCAGATGGCTTCACTTTTACAGACAGATGCTACTGGTCTTAATACATATGCAAAAGATTACAAGGCTATCTATCCTATTGCTGCCCGTTGTGGTGTTTTTGCAAAGACAGATATTCAGCCTCTTATTAATGAAGGTGCTTCTAAAGAAGATCTTTCAGCTTCTATTTTCCAGGCAGTTGTTAATCAGACTATCTCTGGTCTTGCATGTGGTAAGCCAATCCGCGGACACGTTGCTTTCCTTGGTGGTCCACTTCACTTCCTGGATCAGCTCAAAGAAGCTTTCATTCGTACATTGAAGCTAGATGAGGAGCACACTATCGATTTAGATAATTCACACCTTTTTGCAGCTATCGGTTCTGCTCTTAATTCTAAGGAAGAAAATCATGTTCCTATGGATGAGCTCATTGATAAGCTCTCAGAAGGGATCAAGATGGACTTTGAGGTTGCGAGACTTGAGCCTCTCTTTGAGTCAGAGGAAGACTTCCGTGAGTTCAAGGACAGACATGCCCTAGCAGAAGTAAAGAAGGGAGATTTGGCAAATTACCATGGAAATGTTTACCTTGGTATTGATGCTGGTTCTACTACTACAAAGCTTGCTGTTGTAGGTGATGATGGAACACTTCTTTATTCTTTCTACTCAAGCAACAATGGTAGCCCACTTGCTACATCCCTTAAGGCATTAAAAGAGATTTATTCTATCATGCCTGAGGATACACATATCGTACATTCATGCTCTACAGGTTATGGTGAGGCACTTTTAAAGGCAGCTCTCCAGCTTGATGATGGTGAGGTAGAGACAATCGCTCACTACTATGCTGCAGCATTCTTCAATCCTGAGGTAGACTGTATCCTTGATATCGGTGGACAGGATATGAAGTGCATCCGCATTAAGAATGGTGTTGTTGACAGCGTACAGCTCAACGAAGCATGTTCTTCAGGTTGCGGTTCCTTCATCGAGACTTTCGCTAAGTCACTTGATTTCAGCGTACAGGATTTTGCAGAAGAAGCTTTATTTGCTCTTAATCCAATCGACCTTGGAACACGTTGTACAGTATTCATGAACTCAAAGGTTAAGCAGGCACAGAAGGAAGGTGCTTCAGTAGCAGATATTTCTTCAGGTCTTGCTTACTCAGTAATTAAGAATGCTTTATTTAAGGTTATTAAGCTTTCTGATGCTTCAGAGCTTGGAAAGAATATCGTAGTTCAGGGTGGCACCTTCTACAACGATGCTGTTCTTCGTTCACTTGAGAAGACAGCTGGTGTAAATGTAGTTCGTCCTGATATTGCAGGTATCATGGGTGCCTTTGGTTGTGCCCTTATTGCTAAGGAGCGCTACGAGGAAAATCCTACTACCACTACTCTTGGCATTGATGAGATTAACAATCTTACATTTGATACAAAGCTTACACGTTGTCAGGGATGTGTAAACCACTGTCTCCTTACAATCAATCGTTTCTCTGGCGGACGTTCTTTCATCACAGGAAACAGATGTGAAAAGGGTGCAGGCGGTGTTAAGAATAAGGAAAACATCCCTAACCTTTACGATTATAAATACAACAGATTATTTGATTACGAGCCTCTTTCAGAGGAGGAAGCTACTCGTGGAACAGTTGGTATTCCTAGAGTACTTAACTTATATGAAAATTATCCTTTCTGGGCTACATTCTTCAAGGCTTTGAAGTTCAGAGTTGTTTTATCACCACGTTCTAACCGTAAGGTTTACGAGCTTGGTATTGAATCAATTCCATCAGAGTCAGAATGCTACCCAGCAAAGCTTGCTCACGGACATGTACAGTGGCTTATCAACGAGGGAAATGTTGACTTCATTTACTATCCATGTATTCCATATGAAAGAAACGAGTTCCCAGATTCAAATAACCACTACAACTGCCCTATCGTTACTTCTTATGCAGAAAACATTAAGAATAATGTAGACGAGATTACAAGTGGAAAGGTTCGCTTCCTTAATCCATTCATGGCATTTACAAGCGAAGAGATTTTAGCTTCTCAGCTTGCAAAGGTATTTAAGGAAGAGTTTGATATTTCTGAAGGTGAAGTTCGTGCCGCTGCCCATGCTGCTTGGCTTGAGCAGGAGCATTTCAGAAATGATATGTATGCTAAGGGTGCCGAGATTCTTAAGTATTTGGAGGAGACTGGAAAGCACGGTATCGTTCTTGCAGGTCGTCCTTACCACGTAGACCCTGAGATTAACCACGGTATTCCAGAGCTTATTAACAGCTACGGTATTGCAGTTCTTACAGAGGATTCTATTTCAAACCTCGGTGAGGTTGAGCGTCCTCTTATCGTTATGGATCAGTGGATGTTCCACTCTCGTATGTACGCAGCTGCAAACTATGTTAAGAAGCATGATAACCTTGATTTGATTCAGCTTAACTCATTTGGTTGCGGTCTTGATGCTGTTACTACAGATCAGGTTGCTGATATCCTTACTCATTCTGGCAAGATTTATACATGCCTTAAGATTGATGAGGTTAATAACCTTGGTGCTGCACGTATCCGTGTTCGTTCATTACTTGCAGCACTTCGTGTAAAGAAAAAGAAGAAGCAGGAGCGCACTATCGTTCCAGCTAACTATAACCGTGTAATGTTTACAGAGGATATGAAGAAGAATTACACAATTCTTTGTCCTCAGATGTCACCTATCCACTTTGATTTGATTGAGCCTGCCTTTAATGCTGCCGGCTACAATCTTGTGGTACCAGACATCCCTACACGTACATGTGTAGATGTTGGTCTTAAATATGTAAACAACGATGCTTGCTATCCTTCACTTATGGTTATTGGTCAGCTTATGGCTGCCATCGACACAGGTGAGTTTGATATGAGCCGTACAGCTCTTTTGATTTCTCAGACTGGCGGTGGATGTCGTGCTTCAAACTACATCGGATTTATTCGCCGTGCACTTGCTAAGGCTGGATATCCAGATGTACCAGTTATTTCACTTAACCTTAGCGGACTTGAGCCAAACCCTGGATTTAAGCTTACACCAAGCCTTATCCAGCATGGTCTTTACGCTCTTACCTTCGGAGATATTCTTCTTCGTTGTGTTTACAGAGTTCGCCCATACGAAGCAGTTCCTGGTTCAACAGATGAGCTTCATGAAAAGTGGAAAAAGAAGATTGTAGAATTCGTTGGTACTCCAAAGATGCTTTCTCATAGAAAGTACAAGAAGATGTGCCGTGAGATAATTCGTGATTTCGATAATCTTCCTATTATAGAAGGACTTGTTAAGCCAAGAGTTGGTATCGTAGGTGAGATTCTTGTTAAGTTCCTTCCAGCAGCAAACAATCATCTTGCTGACTTACTTGAGCAGGAAGGTGCTGAGGCAGTTGTACCTGATCTTACAGACTTCTTACTCTACTGCTTCTACGATTCAACCTTCAAGGCTGATAATCTTGGAGCAAGCAAGATGTCAAAGCACATTGGAAACCTTGGAATTAAATTCTTCGAGTGGCTCAGAAGTGCTGCTAGAGATGAGTTTAATAAATCAAAGAGATTTACAGCTCCAGCTTACATTAAAGATACTGCAGATCAGGCTAAGGATATTGTATCAATCGGAAATCAGACTGGTGAGGGATGGTTCCTTACAGGTGAGATGCTTGAGCTCATTGAAAATGGTGCAAGCAATATCGTATGTATTCAGCCATTCGGATGCTTACCAAACCACGTTGTAGGTAAGGGTGTAATCAAGAGAATTCGTCATGAGCATCCAGATGCAAATATTGTAGCCATCGATTACGATCCAGGTGCATCAGAGGTAAATCAGCTCAATAGAATTAAGCTTATGCTTTCTACAGCAAATAAAAACTTAGATAAAAAAGAGGCATAAATAGTAAAAGCCAGCTCATCATGAGCTGGCTTTTTCGTTATATGTTCGATGCTATTATACGGAACTCGTATGGTTTGAGATACTGATTATCTCTTTCAACGGATGGATAGTTTCCAAAGATTATTCTGTCTCCGTAGAATTCTACAGAACGGTTCGAAGATGAAAGATTACAGTAAATGTATAAGCGTTCATCCTTTGCTTCTCTGGTGAAAATATACACATCACTTGGGGCTGCAACCTTTCTATAGGTACCCTCGCTCAACGCCTTGGAATTCTTTCTGAAGTCTATCATCTGTTTGTAGAAATTCAGGATACTGTTCTCATCTTCAGTCTCAGTTTCCACATTGATATATGACTTATTTTCATTAATCCTAAGCCAAGGTTCTCCTGAAGTGAATCCCGCATTTTCAGAGGAATCCCACTGTACCGGAGTTCTGGCATTATCCCTTGAGGTTCTAAGGATTAACTTTCTTCTAAGCTTATGGGTCAGAAGCATACGCTTCATGGCCTGATTAATGTTATAGGATTCAATATCCTTTATATCTCTAAGTCCTCGGAAATCACCGTTGGTCATTCCGATTTCTTCCCCTTCAAAAATAAATGGTATTCCCTTTAGAGAAAGGTTCAAACCACATAATAGCTTTGCACTCTTCTCCCAATATTCCTTCGTATTTCCGAAGTGATTTACAGAACGAACCTGATCATGGTTCTCTAAATAGTTGGCAGGAATCTCAAGAGCGTTCTGCCATTTATCTAAAATCCTTATCAGTTTATCAGGTTTATATCGTTTCTTGAGCCACTTAACACCGCCCCTGCTATCAACATCCATGTGTTCAAAGAAAAAGATAGCATCCAGCTCTCCTCTGTTTTCATCACAGAGAAGCTTTGCTTCATTTGGAGTAACAAGGATTGTCTCCCCAACTATAAAGGTCTTGTAATTTGACCATATTTCCTTATTAAATCTCTGTAGCAGTTCGTGACAGCCTTCTGTATTAAGATAATGCTCTCGACCTGTGAGAATTAATCTTCGCCTACCGTTACTAAGAGAATTCTTATATATGATGTTAATTACATCACATCTGAACCCAGATATTCCTTTATCAAGCCAGAAGCGCATCACATCTGCAATCTCATCATAAACATCTGGATTCTGCCAATTTAAATCTGGCTGTTTTTCGCTAAACAGATGTAGATAATAATCTCCATTTTCTGTTTTAGTCCATGTGCGATTACCGAAGAAAGAACCCCAGTTGTTAGGCTTGTCGCTGAATAAATAGTACTTCCTATACTTAGGGTCTCCCGCAAGGGCCTTCTTAAACCATTCGTGCTCATCACTGGTATGGTTTATAACAAGGTCCATAATAATTCTTATGCCTAGACGCTTAGCACGACTAATGAGTCGTTCCATATCTTCCATTGTACCAAATTCTGGATTTATGCCCTTATATTCAGAAATATCGTAGCCATTATCATAGCCTGGGCTTGGATAGACAGGGCTGAGCCATATGACGTCAACTCCCAAATTCTTTAGATAATTAAGTTTAGAAATGATGCCTGGTATATCGCCAATACCATCACCATTGCTGTCGCAGAATGAACGCGGATATATTTGATATACGATGGCGTTCTTCCACCATTTTTTTGTACCAGCTGCGGCCATATCGTTCCCCCATATACTCATGCGCAGTATAAATCCCATCTGCGCTCTCCCCATAGATTTATAATAAAGTAAAGTACATAGTTTTTCAACAATTTCATCACACAATCATCACATTAGTGATTAATTATTGCGACAAATAGCGTGTTTTCGTAATAATAGTAAAAAAACGGCAGACATATCCGTCTGCCGTTATAGTTTTTTGCAAGTGCAAAATCTCTAATTTTTGTAACGTTTTTTACTTTGTGAGTAGCATCATAATCTTATTAGAACGAGCTACAAACTCTGTCATAGCCTCTGGTGAAAGAGGTGCGTTAGCAAGCTTAGCAAGATCATAAAGCTGAGCTGCAAAGGTAGGAACATTCTCAGAATCCTTGTTATTAAGAATGTACTGAACAAGGTCGTTGTTTGCATTAAGTACAAGTGTCTCTGATGCAGAACCGAACATGTTCATATCCATGCCACCCATAGCGTACATTCTCATCATATCCTGCATACGACGACTCTCCTCTGATACTGTAAGCATAGAAGAAAGATCCTTGTTCTTAAACTTCTCAACCTTAACCTCGAGACCTTCATTGTTAAGTGCCTTGCGGAATACATCTGTAAGTGTCTCTGTCTCAGTCTTAAGTTCGTCCTCTGATGTCTCCTCAACCATAGTGTCAGTAACATCAGCATCGATACGACAGAACTTGTAGTTCTCATTGCGCTGCTCAAGCTGTGTGATGAATGAGGTATCAATAGCGTGGTCGAGAATGACTGCATTCATTCCCTGCTCCTTGAACATATTTACATACTGAGACTGCTGCTGAAGATCAGTTACATAATAAACAGTCTTTCTTGTATCCTCTGGCTCCTTAGTCTCGTCTGCGTCTTTATTATCCTCTACAACTTCTGCCTCTACAGTCTCACCATTTTCATCTGTAGCCTTCTCTTCATCTTCCTTAACTAGAAGCTCTGGAAGTGTAGTGTATTTATCGTTGATGTCCTTGAATAAGATGTAGTCGTTCATCTTATCGCAGAACTTTGTATCCTTTAAGCAACCAAACTTAATGAATGGAGCGATATCGTCCCAATACTTCTCATAAGATTCCTTATCAGTCTTGCACATACCTGTGAGCTTGTCTGCAACCTTCTTTGTGATGTACTCAGAAATCTTTGTAACGAAACCATCATTCTGAAGAGCAGAACGTGATACGTTAAGTGGAAGATCTGGACAATCGATAACACCCTTAAGAAGCATTAAGAACTCTGGAATAACTTCCTTAATGTTATCAGCGATGAATACCTGATTGTTGTAAAGCTTGATTGTTCCTTCGATAGAATCGTACTCTGTATTAATCTTAGGGAAGTATAAAATACCCTTGAGATTGAATGGATAATCCATGTTAAGGTGAATCCAGAAAAGTGGCTCCTTATAGTCATGGAAGACGTCTCTATAGAATGCCTTGTAATCATCATCTGTACACTCTGATGGAGACTTTGTCCAAAGTGGCTGTGTCTCGTTAAGAGGTGTAGGCTCGATTACATTTCCGTCATCATCCTTCTTTGGCTCCTCGCCCTTCTTTGAAAGATAAATCTCTGTAGGCATGAATGAACAGTACTTTGTGATAACTTCTCTTGCTCTGTATTCATTTGCAAACTCGAGGCAATCTTCATTTAAGAATAAAGTAATCTTTGTTCCTACCTGATCCCATTCACCATCGCCCATCTCGAACTCTGTGCCGCCATCACATTCCCAGTGAACTGGAGTAGCACCTTCCTTGTATGAAAGTGTATCGATGTGAACCTCATCAGCAACCATAAATGCAGAATAAAAACCGAGACCAAAGTGACCAATAATCTGATCTGAATCTGCCTTATCTTTGTACTTCTCAAGGAAGTCTGTAGCACCTGAAAATGCAATCTGATTGATGTACTCATCTACCTCTTCTGATGTCATACCAAGACCATTATCGATGAAGGTAAGTGTCTTGTCCTCAGGGCTAACGATGACCTGAATCTTTGCTTTGTAATCAAGTGGAAGAGAATACTCTCCCATCATATCTAACTTCTTTAATTTTGTGATTGCATCACAGCCATTTGAAATAAGCTCTCTATAAAAAATGTCGTGATCTGAGTATAACCACTTCTTAATTACTGGAAAAATATTCTCACTTGTAATTGATAAACTACCTTTTTTATTACTCATTATCCTCACTCCTTCTCTAATCCGCTGTTACGCCAACAAGCCTTAGTGTTTTTTCATTCGACTAACATGTCTCATTCAAAAACCTAAGAGCTTGTTCGCTACAGCTATTCGCTAGAAATTATGATAATACTACGTATACGAGAAGTCAATAAAAAATTAGCACTCTACGGATAAGAGTGCTAATAACGTGTGCAACGCGTAAAAAAAGAGCTGTATCGTATATACGATACAGCTCTACGCTACGTCACAAATAAATAAAACAAAATCTTAAAGCTCTACTGATCCCACGCTATCTTTATTAGCTACGTAATAAATTTTGCGCTCTTCTGGTTTGATATAAATGTTTAACTCTTCAAGAGTCTTACCCTTGTAATCCTTCTTGAACTGTGCCTGTGCTTTCTTTAAGCACTCAGCCTCTGTAAACTCACGATCCTGATACTGAACAACTGCTGTTGTTGCAACTGCTTTTTTCTTTGTTGTAGCTTTCTTAGCTGTTGCCTTTTTTGCGGTTGTCTTTTTAGCTGTTGTTTTCTTTGCAGCTGTCTTCTTTGCAGGAGCCTTCTTAGCGGCTGCTGCTTTCTTTGTTGCTACTTCTTTCTTAACTTCGTCAACGACCTTCTTTGTTGTCGCTGGTGCACTAGCTACTGCAGTCTTAACAGTTGTAGCTGCAGATGCTGCAGACTTCTTTACATCATCAACTGTAACCTTTGCATTTGTTACCATTTTTCACCCTCCTATTTGAGCAATAAAAGTTTTTGTTTTTTATTTAGTTAGTATTATAGTCATTCTTCTATTTAAATGCTAGTCTATTATGAAAATTTTCTACCAATTTAACAATAAAAAACAAATTATAAAATGGATTTAATACAAATTGCACTTATAATTTATAAATATTTATTTAATGTTTCAAAAAAAGTTGCACTTGTAAGTTCAGAAACGTCATCCGTAAATACGATATTGTCCCAAAGATTTGTATTCATATTTGAGAAATTTTTCTCCTCTAAATCTTTCACAATATCTTCCAAAACTTGCTGTCTTCTTTTCTCAATAATGACCTCTTTATTTGCCTCTGATAATTCCTCATTGTACTTATCCAAGCACTGGAAAAAATAATAGCCACCATCAGCAGAAATCGCAGTAGAAACTTCATCTGTATCAAGATTAAAAACGACTTCATCAATCTCTTTTGAATACTCTCCACGAGCAAAGGTAACCTGATATGAATCAAGCTCTGTATATGTGGATGCAAGACGCTCAAAGGTATATCCATAATCAATCATTCCCTGGATTTCATCTGCCTTTGCTTTGTCAGAAACAAACAAAACGAATGCTTCCATAACACGTGCTTCATCCTCAGAAACTTCTTCATCAACTGAGTTCATAAGCTCGTCATAAACCTTTGTTGCTAAAGCATATTTTTTGTATGCTTTAAGCACATCTTTTTTCTTCGCACCTGTGAAAGATTTCTCAGCAGAATTAAGTGAAGAATAATATTCCTTTGCTGCATCTTCACATGCCTTTTCTTCTTTTTCAGTAAGAGTGATTTCCTGCTCCTCAGCATATAAATTTAAAACGTATACACGAGTGAGATGTTCTATGGTCAGATCCTTAATTGAACCAGTCATGGTGTCGGTGTCAAAATCATCTGTCCAAAGGTTAACTCCATCAACTGAACCATAGATATTTTTTTCATTTAAAAGGTAAAGAAGCGCCTCCTTTTTTGAGCACTTCATATCACCAATTTTGAACACTGTATTTCGTCTGCTGGAGGTGTCAAAATACACTGTCTTATCCTGAAAGGTGCATGCCGAAAATGACAAAGAAAGTGATGCCACAAGACATGCTGCGCAGATTCTTTTTATAAACTTCATTTCTATCCCTCTACAATAAGATATCTTCCATCGCCAATGGCAAAAACTTCCTCAGAGGAAAGAATCTCCTCCTCAGACATTCCTGAGATATCCATTGCATCTTCGAGATATTCCATTACTTCTTTTTTATTTTTGCAAACAGTGGCACAAACGTCCTCTAAAAACTCTGCAGCCTCCTGCTCATCTTCAGCTACCTTTTCTGGGAATAACTTTAATTGGTTGTCAAGGAAAGCCTTGATTGTTAATTTGTCGTACATATGGTAACTCCTTTCTCTAGCGCGAAGGAATATAGCAAAGTTTCCTTCACTGGGGTGTTGTATGCTTTTTCGATAGCAGACTTATATAACTGTAACTGCTTTTCATATCTTACCACTAAAGCTTCATCCGAGTCTACTCTATCCGTCTTATAATCTAAAAGTACAATTCCGTCTTCCTCCTGGAAGAAAACGTCGATGATTCCCTGAACTAAAATCAGCTCGTCAGAGGCATCTTTATCATCAAATAAATCTCTTCCATTGCTTCCGAAAACAAATGGTTTTTCTTTGAATAACAGACCCTTTTCTGCGGCAAGAGACATACGCTTTGCTATGTCATCTGACAGGAATTTTTTAAGCTTATATGGACTGATTCTGGACTGCTCATCATCTGAAAGCATATGAACATTTTTCATGTAAGAAAGCTGCTCATCAAAGGACTGTTCAAAATCACTTCTGGCGAAATCAAAACATTCCATAAAGCGGTGCATGGCTGTTCCATAAAGAGCACCTGTTGGAATAGCTGAACCAGATTTTTCATCCTGTTCCTCAGAGATTTCTGTGCGCATGAATTCAGGAATATATCTTTCCTCTTCATGGTGGATGAAGGCTGGTGCTGCATCTAAATTTTGCTCGTAAATAGACTCCATTGCATTATGCTTAATCTCAGAAACAGAATACTTACTTTTATATTTGCTGTCTTCGATTTCGTCATATTTAAAGGACAACGTATTTACGATTTCGTTATCTGATGACAGCGTAGCCTCATCCACTAATTTCTCAATTACCTTTTTTGCATCCTCTCGAAGAACTGCTCGTTCAACCTCATCCACAAAAAGCTCACCGCAATCAACAATTCTTTTTTTATAAGGCACTGCGGAGGCATTTAAACCTCGAATCATAAGCTCAATTGCAGACTGAGCACGTGCCTTAGTAAGATAGTCAATTACCGATGATGAGGCTGTATATCCCTCTATAATATCTGCTACAGATTTATCCTTGGTAGGCTTGATTGTGGCAGTGATAATAAGCTTATCAACAGGACGGGTAAGTGCTACATAATACTTTCTAAAGAACTCGCCCTTTGCACTGTCATTTAGCTTCGTTTTTACGATAGAGTAAAAAGGTGTGGTGCAGCTGATTCTTGTTTCTGGATTGCGATAATTAAGAGCGAGACCAAGGGTGTCATCATAGCAGAATTTTCCACCCTCATCTCTTGCGCCACGACCACATCCACTGACAAAAACAACTGGGAATTCCAAACCTTTACTTTTATGAATGGTCATAATTTTTACTGCATCGTCATTCTCTCCCACGGACTTTGCAAGACCCAAGTCTTCTTCGTAAGTACGAAGTCCCTCAATGTATTCTACGAAGCGCGACAAGCCCTTAAAGCTAGTTCCTTCAAAGCTTACAGCCTCATCCACAAGCTTTTCAAGATTAGCATAAGCCATCTTTCCCATAGGAAGAGAACGTACATATAAACCGTAACCAGTCTCCTCCAAAAGCATTTCAATAACCTCATGGATAGGTGTGTCGATTGCTATATCACGGAAGCGATTTAACATATCTAAAAACTTTTCTATATCCTTAGAAGGATGTTTTTCCTGATATGAAAGCAAGCAATTATATAAAAAGCCATCACCGTCTGTTGCACGAATCTGAGCAAGTCTGTTTGAGGAAAAACCAAACATTGGCGAATGTAAAACTGCCGCCAATGGGATGTCATTGAAGGGATTATCAATACAGGTAAGCATTGATAAAACCGTCTCTATTTCCTCGCGTTCAAAGAATCCTGTCTCCTCAGAAACATAGGCAGGAATTCCTTTTTCTTTCAAAACGCTAATGAACTTTTCAGCGTGACCACTTACAGCTGACATAAGAATCACTACGTCAGAATATTTCATAGGACGAAGAGCACGCTCGTCTCCATCCTTGTAACTTACCTGAAAATCTTCTTCCTTAAGCTCCTTAATTCGCTTTGCAACCACAAGAGCCTCAAGAGAATCTCCATCCTCAATATCAAGCTCTTTCATAGCCTCGCTATCCTGAGAGGCTACAATTATTTCGGACTCGTAGGCGCTCGTATCACCCTTAAAGGTCTTATCTCCCACCTTAAGAGCTGCTCTTTCATCGTAAATTACACCTCCCATATCAGCCTGCATGAGTGGTGCAAAAATGTAGTTGCAGAAATTCAGAACCTGACCACGGCTTCGGAAATTATAATCAAGATCTATTCGTATAGAATCTGCCGTGTCATCCATAGGATAAGAATCAAGCTTTTCAATAAAAAGCTTTGGGTTGGCCTGTCTGAATGCATAAATAGATTGCTTTACATCTCCTACTGTGAAGTAATTATTTCCCGATGTGATGGCTGTAAGAATCTGCTCCTGAAGCTCATTGGAATCCTGATACTCATCCACCATTACTTCCTTAAAATGGTTGGCAAGCTCGATAGCAACTGGTCGTCTTTCATGCTCTTTTGAATCCTTGTTCCTGAGGATTTCAAGGGCCATGTGTTCTATGTCGTTGAAGTCATAAATATTTTTCTTCGACTTCATTTTTAAGAGCGTATCAGTGTAATCCTGAGTGAATCGAATCAAAGCTGTAGCCTGCTTTTTGACAAAGGAAATACAGTCAAATAATTCCTCTGGATTCATTGCAAAAAACTTTTCTGCATAGCCTGAAATAACATCCTTATATAAATCTCTAAGAGATTTTACTCGCTGTATCTCATCAGGATTTAAAGGTGTCTTTTTTGCATCCCATCTTACTGGTGCAAAGCCAGCATATAAGACAACTTTTTCACGATAAGTTTTTGCATTTATAATTGCCTGAATATAGGAATATTCCTCAGAAATAATTGTTCCATCCTTTGTAGAATAATCGCCATTATATAACTTCATTAAAGGTTCTAAACGCTTTAATAAATCT
The DNA here is from genome assembly GCF_900100545.1 of Pseudobutyrivibrio sp. 49. Taxonomy (GTDB): domain Bacteria; phylum Bacillota; class Clostridia; order Lachnospirales; family Lachnospiraceae; genus Pseudobutyrivibrio. The sequence continues at coordinate 83,985 of NZ_FNDP01000011.1, read as the reverse complement.
GCCAAAACCAAATCAGTGACTCTGATTATACTTTGAACAAATTCGCTTTCTTCCAGCTCATCCACAGAATTAATATCGTATAAACGAAGTGCCTCCTGATACCATTCATGAGGCCATGGATAGCTTGCTGCCTTCGCATGAAGCTCAAATACCATCTTCTTTAATTCATCTGTTCTGCGACCTGTTATATATGCATCTGCCAGAAGTCTGAACTCCTTATCATCTGATTGAAGATACTTGCTAAGAAGGTCATCAAACACCTCATCAGAAAGCATTTTCAGCTCTCCTGTGGTGCCAATTCTGAAGGATGGCTCCTGGTCAATTTCATAGAAATAATTCTTAACAATCCAGCTACAAAAACTGTCTATGGTACGAATATGGGCGCTATGAATCAGTGTGGCCTGAGCTTTGATTCGCTTATCCACACCCTTTTCAGAAACAGCCTTATCGATGGCCTGACGAATTCTGTCCTTCATCTCTGCTGCGGCAGCGTTGGTGAAGGTAACCACCAAAATCCTGTCTACATCGATAGGATTTTTCTCGTCCAAAATTTCTGAAATAATTCGCTGTACAAGGACGAAGGTTTTACCACTACCTGCGGCAGCGCTGACCAACATATTTTTATTTCTGGTATCCCTTACCTTTTCCTGTTCTTTAGTAAGACCCACGTTAATTTACTCCTTTGAATCCATTGATTCTTTCATAAGTTCTATTACTGCATCTTTTTTACCAAGCTTTTCAAGGTTGCGAGCCTTAAAGCCTTCCTCATTTTCATTGAAATGACAGACGCTCTTAAAGCTACAATATTGACATGCATCGATATTACCTAATCTGGCTGGTGCACAATCAAAATCACCATCAATTATGTGCTTGGCAGTTTCAGCTGCCGAATATTTAGAATACTCTAAAACAGTATTAATGCCCTCAAGACTGACGGCATTGGTATTTGCATCTACCTCACCATCTTTTTTCACACCGTAAGGTACGATAGATGATTTAGATGTCTGTCCATCCTCAGTACCAACTGTGGAATCATTAGCAAGTAAATCGCTCTCTTCTGCGGACAGCAGACCTTCCATTCGACTGAGCTTTAAGCGCTCTTCATTCGTGCCTGCAAGGGTGCCTGTACGTTCAACATATTTATTTGCCATTTCATAGTAAAGCATGGCGGATGGATGAAGTGTAGCATTTGGATATTTCTCTTTCAGCTTATCAAGAACTACACTCATGTAGATAGGAAGCTGCATAGAAAGACCGTAATAACACTCCTCCAAATCCAGCTTATGACCGCTGGATTTATAATCTATGATACGAACTGCCATGTCAGCTGAGTCTGTCAGGTCAATTCTATCTACCTTACCTTTTAGGTTTGCAACCAGCTCATCACTTTCTCTATCTCTAATTTCAGCGGATATTTTTTCCTCGAAAAATGCAGGTTCAAATTCACCTCTGGAAACCTGTGTGGTAATGATTTCCACAGTATGACGCAAGGTCTCTCTCATGGATTCCACAATATATTTCTGAGTGTAATCCTCCAGGGTAGAAACCTTTGACATTGCCTCAAAGGTCTGATTGAAAGCAGTATCTAAATATGCATCTCTTTCTTCCTTTGATACATTCTTCCATTTCTTTCCATCTGCTTTTAGATTATCAGAATAACGCTGGATAGCCTCATGGTAAAAGTTACCCATATCCATGCTGGATAACTCGAATTTTTCTCTTTCCTGAAGCCTCATAATATACGTAAGGAAATACTTATAAGCACACTCGTTGTAAAGCTCAAAACGAGATACTGAGCCAGATACCGTTTCATCTGAATTAAAGGCCTCATTAACTGCCAACATGATATCCTTTGAAACTGACTCTGGCTGATGCTGATAGAATGCTCCAGAAAGGATAGTATCAAGGGACAGACTGTCCTCTGCCTTTGCCCACTCAATAAGCCCCTTAAAGGTATTTAATTCCTCAGGAGACAGGCACTCAACACCTTCCGCCGAAGCCTGATTAATCAACTCTATAAGATAATTCAAAGCACTCTTTTTAGACAAAAGTCTGTCAGAGGTTTCAAACTCTTCTATTTCAGTAAGCGCCACCTGAGGAAACAGCTTTGTGATTACCTCCACAAGATAAGAAGGATTTACAGATTTTCCAGTTCCATCCACTCGTGGCATTGTAATATACAATTTCTGATTTGGCTTTGTCAGCATCAAATATAAATAAAATCGCTGTCTGAAGGATTTTTGTCTGTCAGAAGGTGCCAACTCGAAGCCCTGCTCCAATAGCTGTTCTCTCTCCAGCTGAGAAAGAATACCACCATTTTCCACCTTCTTTGGGATGGCGTCATCTGATGCTCCAAGGCAGAAAAGAACCTTGATATTTGAAAGTCTGGTTCGCTCAATGTCTCCTAAAATTACGCTGTCATTTGCAGGCGGAATAACACCTATGGATGCAGCTGAAAGCCCCGCCTCATAGATGTCGTGGAACTCATCCAGCTTCATAGTCTCCTGATCAAGAATGTTAACCATCTTGTCCAAAATATCCATGATGATTGGATAAATCTGACTGTATTCCTTAGCCTTTACCGCATTACTATCCTGATAGCGATTTCCACGTTCATTAATCTTTCCTTCCACATCAAAATATAGAAGAAATTTATAAAGGGCTGTGGCAATGTTTCGAACAGTATCTGTCTTGCCTACGGCATTATCAAAATCGATAAATGGCTGAATGAATTTACTTCTGATTTCGTTTACACGAATTAAATCTTCATCGCTTTTGAACTGATTTGAACGAATGGCAAAAGGATGAAAATATTTCTTTTTTCCACGGATGCCCGTTGCAAGAATATAGTTTTCAAGATAATCGATTTCATCGGTTTCTAAAACTGTAAGATCTGTTCTTAAAAATCTAAAGACATCTTCTTTTCTAAAATCATTGTCGAAAATATCAAATAAAGAATCTATTGCCTCAGACATAGGGTGGAATAAAATCTCGGTTTTGGCGTCAATAAAGAAAGGTATCTGGTAATCAGACCAAATTCCTGGCAATAGATATCTGTAATTTTCCATGTTAGGTGCAACCACGGCAATGTCCTTGTAACGCATTCCGTTTCGGACAAGTTTGTTGATGGTGATTGCCACAAATTTCAGCTCATCTCTTGGACTGCGAAGACTGGTGAGCTTAATAGCTTCAGGAGCATTATCACCCTGAAACTGAAGGTCATTTCTAAAAATATTTCTCTCTAAAAACTGGAGTGCAGGATTTTGAGAAAGCCACCCATTTTCATCTGAAATGAAAACTGGCTCATTAATCTCTTTTCCAATTCTTTTAGCAATCTGATTTAGCTTTACAGCAAATTCTGAAGACATGGCAAAAACATCATCCTCAGACTTCATCTCGAATAACGCAGTATGTTCATCTGCAGTAATTGTCACTGCTACCTCATCGCAAATCTGAAGCAAGTGCTCCACAAGCTGATACTGGATAGGTGTAAAACCTGTAAATCCATCTAAAACTACGGTAGAGCCTGTGACAATATCAGAGCTGTCCAGCATCTCATTTAAAGTAGATAAAATGGATTCTGTGGTGACATATCTGCCCTCGATAAAATCCAGAAATGCCTGATAGATTACCAGCAAATCGGAGGCTTTTCTTCTGAAGCTTTCTGACATCACCGGCGAGCTCATCATCTCCTGAAGCTTTTCAGGGGTGATATTATACTGAGTCATTTCTGATATAAGAGATTTTATCTGAGTGATATAGCTGACTCTGGTGATATTGTTCCTAAGGGCCTTGATATCGTTTAGCTTATTATTTACCAACTTACGGATTACAAGGGACTTTCCCGTATCATCCAAAACAGACTGCACCGCAGTGCCAAGCTCCTCAAAAACTCTGTAGGCCAGACGATTGAAGGAAAGGACATCTATATTCATAATGCATTTGTTGGGATGCATGGATACAAGCAGACGCTGTGTGGACATGGTGTACTGCTCCGGAACAATAACAAGATAATTCTTATCCTTATGCTCCATGGATTCCTGAATTATCCTGCTGTATATATTTGTAGATTTGCCACTGCCGGAGCTACCGACTATTAAAGATAATGACATTTAATTCTCCTAAACACAAAAGCACCTCGTCACGCTCTCAAGCCTAAGATATTGCTTTCAGTCACTAGATGTTCCTTTCAGCAACACTTAGAGCTTGATAGCTACGGGTGCTCTCTTATTTGTAATTAGTGCGTATTTACGCTATTGTGGAAACATTCCTCGAAGCATTGTGGCCATTGAGCCGGTTCGAGAACGTTTATATGGTTTTCCTTTAAGATAAAGCTCGGACACATTTATAGTCTTTAGCTCATCTACCGGAATCTCATATGGATTCTTATCAAGAACTGCCAAATCGCAGCTCTTTCCCATTTCGAGAGTACCACGCTCCTTTTCATCGAAGCAAGAAAGCGCACCGTTAATGGTGGCCATTCTAAGAGCCTCATAGACGGATACTGACTCCTCTGGATTTGGATTATTACATGCGTCATGAATCCACATGATTGGGTCTGGATCAGAGGCTGGTGCATCAGAATTGAAGCAAACCTTGATACCCATATCAGTGATAGTCTTCAGAGGATTAATTCCCTTTGCTCTATCCTCCGAAAGTATTCCATCAACAAATTCCTTAACGCCATCAATATGCGAAAGCAACGATGGCTGTACAGAAATCATAATGTTGTATTTAGCGCAAATTCTCAATGCCTTTTCAGTAGGCAACGTACCATGAAGAATTATGTGTCTATGGTCGTATCTTGGATAATCCTCCAAGGCCATTGAAATAGCATTGACAGCCTGTTCAAATGCAGCATCACCAACTGCATGAAGAGCAATTTGATAGCCTGCTCTGTTGGCATTGATACAGAACTCCTGCACATCAGCATCGCTGAAGTAGGAAACACCCTTATTATTTATAGTTACATAGTTGTCATTTAATGCTGCATCCTTATTAGCGAGGGTTCCATCAAGGTTGCCGAATACGACTCTGGTCATATCCTTCTTGGCAAGCTTGTCGATATTAGAACACTGATAAGCAACCCTTACCTGCATTCCATTATCAAGACCTTTGGCAACTGAACGCTCCATATCGAAATCATAATCACGAATAAATCCCATTCCACTGGCAGAACAAATCAAGCCAATACCTTTGCTGGCAAGAAAATCAGAAGTCTCAACCATGGAATCGATTACCTTCTTTGTAGACATACCATGAGTAATAAATTCACAGGCTGCTAAGAAAGCCTCCTGCTTTAACTCACCTGTGGTGGCATTGTAGCCTCTGAGATTTGAAACCTTGGATTTGATTGCATCAAGAAACAGGCTATTGGCTACGCCAGAATGAGCGTCATGCTTGATAATGAAGGCTGGCTTATCAGGGCATGCCACATCCATCTGCTCCTTTAAAATAAGGTGCCCTTCAGATACGGCAAACTCTGTAGCGCCAAAGCCGACAATTATATTTTCTCTGGTACGAGTAGCGTATTCTCTCAGCTGATCCAAAATCTTAGCGTTGGAATCCGTATCGTTGATAGGAAACATTTTATGCAAAACGGAAAAGCCCGAATAATGCATGTGGGTATCAGCGAAGGCAGGAACCAAAACACTATTTCCCAACTCGATAGGTGGAACCACCTCGTACTGAGTAGGAAGCTTTGTTCCTATGTATGCAATACGACCCTCGCGCTCTACCAAATAATTAGCAATGGTATTGTTTTCATCACAAGTTAAAATTGTTCCATGAAATACCTGCATTTGTCCCCTCCAAAAAATAATAAATCTAAAAAATTATTTCTTTGTGGTTGTTGGTCTGTAGATGTGACGTGGAATACCATCAACCATAATTGGTGAAACATCACCCTGAATGAGTGGTCTTACATATGTAATAAATGCCTCTGTGACATATGTGCCATCATGTGTGATCCAGTTACGAGGTACGAGCTTCTCGTCGTTAGCAATCTTGTGTACATCCTTAACCTCTGTTCCACACTGATAAGGATCATCTGAATGACGGGTAAGTGTAACCATCTTACCTGTATCGCCTTCGTCTGCGGCAAGAACTGCGGCACCACCAACCTGATAAGCCTCAAGGATATCTACACGTGATGCAAGGTGTGAGCCTGCACGCTGTAAGGTAGAAAGCTCGATAGCTCTGGTCTTACAGCCAACCTCAGCTGCAATGTAATTGCAAAGATATGCTGCTGTACCTGTAAGCTGCTTATGATTAAAAGCATCGACAAACTCTACGTTATTTCCGAGCTCGCATACATATTTTCCGTCCTTTGTATGGATACCTTCAGAAATACAAATTACAACAGATGACTGTGTCTTTAAAAGCTTGAGAACTCTCTCTTTGAATTTTTCAATATCAAATGGAACCTCTGGCAAATAAATCAAATCAGGACCTTCACAATCTTCTCCCTTTGCAAGGATGGAAGCTCCGGTAAGCCAACCTGCGTTACGTCCCATAATCTCAACGATTGTAACAAGTCCCTTGTCATACTCTAAGCAATAGCTATCACGGATGATTTCCTTGACAGATGTACCGATGTATTTAGCGGCACTGCCATAGCCTGGTGTGTGATCTGTAAGAGCCAGGTCGTTGTCGATTGTCTTTGGACAACCAATGAACCTGATGTCAGAACCTGTAAGAATAGCATAGTCGGAAAGCTTTTTGATGGTGTCCATGGAATCATTTCCACCAATGTAGATCAAAGCTTCGATTTCCAGCTTTTTGAGAATAGCGAAGATTTTCTCGTAAGTTTCCATATCCTCGTGGATTTCTGGAAGCTTGAAACGGCAAGAACCTAAATAAGCTGCTGGGGTACGTTTCAAGAGCTCTACATCCAAGTCGTTCTTGATGTAATCAGAAAGGTCGATGTATTGCTCATCCATCAAGCCCTTGATACCATGCAGCATACCGTAAACTTTTCCAGCGCCACGGTCCTTTGCTGTCCTGTAAACTCCTGCTAAAGAAGAGTTAATTGCGGCGGTCGGTCCGCCTGATTGTCCCACAATTACGTTTCCAGTCATTACATATTACCTCCCAATCATTTATTGTCATAAAATATTAAGACCAATAATCATATGCCCTTATCCCAAATCCCCATTAAAGGATAAAGACCCGCTGATATGCTAATCATCCTCTGGAATATCGCGAAAATGTCCTGCAATGATGTCGCACAAGCACCAAATAGCTCCTCCAACTGTCGATGCTATAAAAATCTTAATAACATTTACAAGAATCATCCCCGCTGTGAGAGTGCCTCCTGTAAATCCAATAATAAGCCAATAAACAGAGCGTACGAATAAAAGATATCCGCCTATGTACAACCCTAAAACTGTGCCAAGAATGCTAAACAGCACAGCTAACGCCCTCTTTGCATTCTTCTTCATATATAATCTCCGTAAAATTGTATCTATTAAAATGGTAGCATAATGAGTCCAAAAACGCCACAAAAAAACCAAAAGCAGGTCACACCAATTATTATGGCTATGATGGCTCCGGCTATGACATCCCTTATAAAATGAACTCCTCCTACCACTCTTATTACTGCAAGAACTACGCCAAGCACTAATAAAAATACTCCTACGGGAATGGAAACCTGGAAAAATGTGATTGCTACCATGAAAATAGAGAAAACATGTCTGCTTGGAAAGCTTTTCCCTTTAGTGTCCTTATTGAGAGCTGGTGTGAAGCCATAAACCTCGTATGGGCGAGGTGTGCTGGCAACCTTTCTAAAAAGGCTCACGATAATAAAGGAAACACCTGGAATGACAATACTTCTGTACAAAAGGGTAGCCCCCATTTTAGGAATAGAGATAGCTGCGTATACTAGCAGCCCAAGATAAAATAAAATCGTAATATAAGTAATGGCCTTGTCCAGCACATTTAGCGCTGTAACAAGACCACTATTATTTTTTATTGAAGCTGATAAATCAGAATATGAAATCTTCATTAAATTTATGCACCTATGAGTAATTTATTTGAGAAATGTATCTTAACGGCATCTTCAAACAAATGCTGTGCATAAGGGATATCCTTTCCCATTGAAAAAGCCATTTCCTCGTAAAGCTTACGACCTGCCACACTGAGAATCTTCTCATCTAAGGCCATAACCTTCTTGCCTGACTCAATACGCTGCCATTTTCTGATAAGAACCGTCTTTACCACACGTGCAAGAGACTCTGGTGTAAACTCAGCCATAACCTCTTTGAACTTCTCCTGAAGCATTCTGTCGTTTGGCTCATTGATACATTCGATATCATCAATATTATCAAGAATTTTAGTAAATGTAGTTTCCTCTGCTACCGGACGTAATCTGATTGTAGAACCAGTAATTGGAGTGAATACTTTTGCTCCAGCTTTGAATACAGGTGCCATGCAGTAGTAGGTCTTTTTTGAACCCTTGCCCATAAGCTCCATATCATCGATGTCCTCAATTTTACAAACACCACTTCCCTCATGAACTAAAAAATCGCCTACCTGATAATTCATTTTTCACCATCCTTCTAAAGCATAAACAATATGTACCTCCATAACTCGTTTTCTCCCATTACTTAATGTAATTATAGCACGATTTTAGTCATCAGGACACAGAAAATTCACATTCGTTAATAATTCACACGAAAACTAACGAAACTCTATACTCTATTGGTAGAAATGAACTATAGTCAGACAATTCATTCGGATAAAAAAAGGCCCGACTGTGAGCCGGGTTATGTCATTTAAAGTAGTCATCTATCTAGGACTGCTGTTGCCAACAGCCTCAAGCGTTCAACCTGGTGCTGGCGGGCCGCGTACGCACCGTTTAGAACTTGCTTCGGATGGGGTTTACATGGCTACCGCTGTTACCAGCAGCACGGTGGTCTCTTACACCGCCTTTCCACCCTTACCCGCAAAAGCGGGCGGTATATCTCTGTTGCACTATCCTTGGAGTTACCTCCACCGGCCGTTAGCCGGCATCCTTGCCCTGTGAAGCCCGGACTTTCCTCTCCATAGCTATTACGACTATGCAGCGACTACTCATCGGACCTTTATGAACTTTTTTAGGTGTACTCTTATAGAATACATGAACCTCCAATAAACTCGCGAACCAGTGAATTGTTAGGAATAACATCTGGTGCCATTGGAAGGAAATAATCCAAAAGCTTTATAAGACGCTTTGCCTCAGCATACATAGGATGATCAGGCTCAATAGCGTAAAGCATCGGATCGACATACAATTTTAACACAGCCATCTCATAAATTAAAGCTGTATTAAATATATAATCAGCCTTTTCCTGGAATGGGAAGATATTCTTCTCCTCTCCGCGGCGAACTGAATCCCACATAGCAATAGTTTCAGCTGCTGTTGTGGCTCTGGTTCTAGCATCTCTGACAATTCGACGAATCAATCTACCGTCTGCTGTAGACAGTGGATTGTGCTCATCAATAGAAAGCTGTGTCAACGCTGAAAGATAAATCTTATACTTAGATTCTGCTGGAAGCGATGAGCTCATTCTGTCGTTAAGACCATGAATACCCTCGATAACAAGAATATCATTCTTGCCAAGCTGCATATAATGGTCATTATACTCTCTTTTACCAATTTTGAAATTGAAATTTGGTAAAAGAACACGCTCTCCCTTGAGGAGCTTGACCATGCATTCATTGAAATAAGGAATATCAAGACCTTCTATAGCCTCAAAATCCTTCTCGCCATACTCATCAATTGGCATCTGATCTCTGTTTAAATAGAAATCATCCAGTGGAAGCGGATGAGGCACGCAGCCTAAAGCTCTAAGCTGAGCTGAAAGCTTGTGAGAAAATGTGGTCTTACCTGATGATGAAGGACCTGCCATCATAACAAACTTAACATCCTTATTAGAAGCGATAATACCAGCGAGCTCACCGATATTTCTCTCAAAAATGGCCTCCTGGGAAAGAACTAAATCCCTAATCTTTCCTTTGGCAATAACCTCATTTAAAGCACCCACTGTAGGCACTCCCATTATCTGACCAAAATCAGAGGCAGCCTGCTGAACGCTGAAAAGCTTCATAGGCTTTTTAAACTCTGCAACTACTCTGGTGTCTATGCCAGGAAGACTTCCGTCTGGATACATAAGCATGAAGCCATGCTCGAATTTAAGTAAATCAAAATACTTAAGATATCTGGTAGATGGGACCATATATCCATAGAAATAGTCTATACAGCCATCTAAATCATATACATTAATATTTGAGCTGGTACGGTACTTTAAAAGCTGTTCCTTGTCCTTCATATTGAAGCTGTGGAACATCTCCTTGGCCTGCGTAGTCTTGATGGAATACTTCTTAAGAGGTACGTCCTTCTCGACCAAATCAAGCATTACCTTTTTCAGCTCCTGCAAATCCTCTTCTGTAATCTCGCCAACACCCTCTAAAGTACAGAAATCGCCCTGTCCAAGAGAATGTTCAACTCTAAGATATGGATTTGCTGGCAATGGATAAACATCCATAAGGGCACGCTGAAGAAGAAATACTACACTTCGTCTATAGGCTCTGCGTCCATCCTTATCAGCTGTGGTAAGGAACTGTAACTCCGCTACACCTGTAACAGCTTTGCTAAGCTCAGTAAGGCTGCCCTTGTACTTTGCAAGCACAATATCATCCTTGTATTCAGACTGGTGCTTTTCTGCAATGTCAACTAAGCGTGTGCCTTCCTCGTAAGTTTCTTCCTTACCGCCTATGATTACTTTCGCCATAGTCCCTTCTCCTCCTACAGTGAATTTTTAATCTGGTTTATTATTTCAAGCTCGGCTCTAAGCTCCCGACATCTTGCAGCTGCAGCTTCAGAAGCGCCCCCTTGCTCAAGCTTGTTAATAATTGAGCTATATTCACTTTCGTTTTTATCCAAAAGCTTAATTAAAAGCTCTGGTGCTTTTTCAATAACCTTAGGTCCATATTCTAGCTGAGCGGTGTTATAGGCAATACGTTTGCTCTCATCAGCTTCATAATGAAGCTTAATAATAGGATAAATTTTGTTTTCCTCACAGGTAAGGTCTTCGTCATCAATAACAAAGCCATGTTCCATAAGGAAGGTTCTAAGCTCAAGGTATTCTGACTGTGGCTCGATAATCATTAGCTTGGCTGATTTGGCAACAGTAATACCCGCTCCTATTATTCTCTGGATAAGAGCGCCGCCCATGCCACAAATGCATATGACATCTGCTTCCTCTGGCGAAAGCTTTGCAAGACCATCTGACAATCTAAGGTCTGCCTGAGCCATAAAGCCTGCTGCCTGAAGGTTTTCTGAGGCCTTACTGAGAGGCCCCTTGTTTACATCCATTGGAATCACCTTTTTTGCAACACCGTTTTCAAGGAGTGCGATGCTGAGATATCCGTGGTCACAGCCCACATCTGCAACAGTGTCACAGGCAGGAATCATGTCATATACAATTTGTAATCTTGGTGACAATTTTATCATTTAACTATGTCCAAAATGTTTATTTTACTGATCGAGATAATCCTTAAGCTTGCGGCTGCGGCTTGGGTGACGAAGCTTTCTAAGTGCCTTTGCCTCAATCTGACGGATACGCTCACGTGTAACGTTGAACTCCTTACCTACCTCTTCAAGGGTGCGAGCCTTGCCATCCTCAAGACCGAATCTAAGGATAAGTACGCGCTGCTCACGCTCTGTAAGTGTATCGAGAACCTCGTGAAGCTGCTCCTTTAAAAGTGTGAAAGTAGCTGCCTCAGCTGGAACTGGTACGTTCTCATCTGGAAGGAAATCTCCAAGGTGGCTATCTTCCTCCTCACCGATAGGTGTCTCAAGAGAAACTGGCTCCTGAGAAATCTTAAGAATCTCGTGTACTCTGTCTACAGTAATACCCATTGCTGCAGCGATTTCCTCTGGAGTCGGTTCACGGCCGTACTCCTGGAGTAACTGTCTAGAAACTCTGATAAGTTTGTTGATAGTCTCAACCATATGTACAGGAATACGAATTGTACGGGCCTGATCAGCGATAGCACGTGTGATAGCCTGACGAATCCACCATGTAGCATATGTAGAGAACTTGTATCCCTTGTGATAATCGAACTTTTCTACAGCCTTCATAAGACCAAGGTTACCTTCCTGAATAAGATCAAGGAAAAGCATACCACGACCTACATAACGCTTAGCGATAGAAACTACAAGACGAAGGTTTGCCTCAGCAAGCTTATTCTTTGCTTCCTGATCACCTTCCTCCATACGCTGAGCAAGCTCAACCTCTTCCTCTGCTGAAAGAAGTGGTACCTTACCGATTTCCTTAAGGTACATACGTACAGGATCCTCAATGCTGACAGAATCAGGCACTGACATATCGATGTCTTCTAAATCCTCATCATCACTTGCAAGTAAAAGTGCATCTGAAGGGCCAGATGAGAAGTTTACATCGATACCCTTCTTATCAAGGTAAGTAAGGATGCGCTCCATCTGCTTTGCGTCAATTTTGTAATCCTTTAAGAACTCAGAAATCTCATAGTCCTCAAGGATGTTCTTCTGAGACTTTGCGATTTTGATAAGCTCAGTAACCTTTGAGTCAAGCTCATCGTTACCGAAGGAATCAATATCATCATCCTCGTCCTCATCATCCATATCCATAGATGTCTTTGCACCTACTGATGCAAGGAACTCATCTACATCATCGTCATCCTCTGTCTCATCGATGTTGTCGAAATCATGCTCATCGAACTCAAGGTCCTCAGCTGAAATTTCTTCGAGATCGCCAAAGTCTACATCTTTATCATCTGATTCAGCATCATCGATGTCCTCTGCGTCTTCAGCATCTGCCTCTGCTTCAGCTAAGAATGCCTCAGCAGCAGCATTTAAATCTCCGTTTTCGATTAACTCATCTACTTTCTTCTTTGCCATTTTTATTCCTTTCTAAAGTGAAATGTCTAAACGCTCAAGGCGTTGTAGTGTCTTTTTTCCCTCCACGAGGCTTTTTAAATCGGCTCCATTTTTCTGAGCCAGCTCAAGGGAGTTCTTCTTTATTCTAAGCAGGGTCTCTTTAAGAGCCTTGCTAAGATCACTGTTATCGGTAAGCTCTCCAACTGTGGTATTGAAAAGGGCTGCAACTGTCTTGCGCTCCTCGTCCTCCATGAACAAATCCACGATTCTTGCGGTGTCCACTGGATTTCCTTCATCACAGTATTTGAAAACTTCCTCTGCTACTGTCCGGTATACACCAGATTCGAAATCCTCCGGATTCACATAAAGTGAAATCTTTGGGTAAACATCTGGGGTCTCAACAAGCCATGTAAGTAATAGCCTTTGTGACATTTTCATGCCATCATCCTTAGGCTTTAAGGACTTTTTCTGATAGTCCTCACCTGAGCCTGTGTCTCTTCTGGCTGTAATGCCTGACTGTCCAAGCTCCAATATATATTTAGCCAAGGCATCCTTAGGGATGTTGAATTTAGCTGCTACAGACTCTGTGTAGTTTTCCCGCTCAAGCTGAGTAGGGAATTCTGTGACAATCATACGTGCCGCTTCCTTTTGGAAGTCTGATTTCTTCTCCGGATCGGTCATGTCGTAATTGTTCTGAAGCATGCGCACCTGATACATGAAGCTGTTTTCAGCATTCTGAATGCGCTTCTCATATTCTTCAGCCCCTAGATTCTTAATAAATTCATCAGGATCCTTGTAAGGGCTCATGTTGATGATGCGACATGAAATACCTGCATTCTTAAGAATTGGTATTGCGCGAAGTGCTGCCTTTTGACCTGCGCCATCTGAATCGTAGCTAAGGTAAACATCCTTAACATATCTTTTGAGCATGCTGGCATGGCCTGCTGTAAGGGCAGTGCCAAGAGATGCAACTGCGTTATCAAAACCTGCCTGATGCAGGGAAATGACATCCATGTAGCCTTCGCACAGTATAAACTGTTCGCGCCTTGTCTTTCTGGCAAAATACAATCCAAAAAGTGTCTTTGATTTGTTGAAAATCTCCGTCTCTGGAGAATTCAAATATTTAGGCTCTCCATCTCCCATTACTCGACCACCGAAGGCAACTACTTTGCCGTTGGCATCAAATATAGGAAACATCGCTCGATTCCAAAACTTATCATGACCGCCTCGCTTCTCATCAATAGTGATAAGACCGCAGTCCTTTAAAATATTGTCATCGTAGCCTTTGTCCCTGAGATATTTATATAGGGAATCAGAATATTTGCTGGTGCAACCCAAACCAAACTTATGCATGGTATCTGGTGTCAGCTCACGCTTGGTGAAATACTCCATAGCCTGCTTTCCAGCATCTGAACGAAGCATCTTATAATAGTAGGCCGCCGCTTCCTTATTAATTTCAAATAGGCGGCTGCGCCTGTCGGCTCGCTGTCGATCCTGAGCAGTCATTTCTCGTTGAGGAAGGGTGACGCCACACTTCGGTGCCAACTCCTCCACAGCTTCCTTGAAGGTCATGTTTTCATAATCCATCAAAAAGCTGAAAACATTTCCTCCCTTGCCACAACCGAAACAATAATACATCTGCTTCTGAGGGCTTACGGAAAACGAACCTGTCTTTTCATTATGAAAGGGACATAAACCAAAATACTGGCTGCCCTTTTTTTGTAAGTTAACATATTGTGAGATTACATCAACGATGTTGGTGCGATTACGCACCTCCTCAACAACTTCTTCTGGATAAATCGCCATTATTCTTCCTAACTTACTATATTTATATTTTTAAAATCCATCTACAATCCAAGCCTTTGGCATAAAATATTCGTTGAATTTTGTGATGCAATATTGATCTGTCATACCTGAAATGTAATCACAGATAATACGCTCCTGAGTCTCTCCATCGTCCTCCATGGCACGATATCTGTCAGGCAACTCATCAAAGTGAACCTGATAATACTCGAAAAGCTCACGAATCATACGCTTTGCCTTGACCTCTTCCACCTTTGCAATAGAATCCTTATAGACATTTGCAAACATGAAATCCCTGAGTTCTTTCATGGCCTCGGCAATTTCAGGTGACATTTTAATCTCTGGGCTGTTCTGACTGCTGATGATAACGTCGTGGATAAGTGTATCCAGACGAACTGCAGAAGTCATTCCAAGAGTCTTTCTTACGCTCATAGGAATAGATTCCTCGGTAAGAATCTGCGCGCGGATAGCATCATCCACATCGCTGTTTACATAGGCAATCTTATCGGATAGGCGAACAATCTGCCCCTCAGGAGTGGCTGGATGACCTTCTGTCTGGTGATTGCGAATACCATCGCGAACCTCCCATGTAAGATTAAGGCCCTGACCGCCCTTCTCAAGCTTTTCTACAATGCGGACACTCTGTTCAGAGTGCACAAAGCCAGTGGAGCACATAGCATTAAGCTGCGCCTCACCTGCATGTCCAAATGGGGTGTGACCCAAATCGTGCCCTAAAGCAATTGCCTCTACCAAATCCTCGTTAAGTCTCAAAGCCTTTGCAATGGTTCTGGCATTCTGTGAAACTTCCAATGTGTGAGATAATCTGGTTCTGTAATGATCTCCCTGAGGAGTGAGAAAAACCTGAGTCTTGTTCTTCAAACGGCGAAACGCCTTGCTATGAAGAATTCTGTCTCGATCCCTCTGAAATAGAGGGCGGATATCACATTGTGGCTCATCTTTTTCGCGGCCACGTGAATTTTCATTGAGTGTGGCATAAGGGCTCAAAGTCTCCCTTTCCATCTGCTCAATCATCTCTCGAATTGTGCCCATTTTAGCCTCCCAAATATGCATTACACGACACTTCTATAAAACAAATTACACAGAAAAAAAGGATATCCTTTTTTTTGCATAAAAAAACCTAGGCACTTTTTTGTGTCTAGGTTATGTGTGCAGGAAATGGGACTTGAACCCACACGATATTGCTACCACAGGCACCTGAAGCCTGCGCGTCTGCCAATTCCGCCATTCCTGCGAACATTTAGTATTCTAAGGAATTGACACCCTTATGTCAAGTGAGTTCAAGCCATTTATTAAGATTATTTTCTGGTCACTCCATCTCCATAAATTGTAGTCCAATCATTCTTCATGGAAATTGGAATCCAGTCGAATTCTTCGCAAAGCTTATACATCTTCTCAGCAGAAGAAAGCTTTCCATTTTCACGTACAGTATCATCACAGCAAAGCATAAATGCTAGGCTCTTGTACTTATTGTTGCTAGTTACATACTCTGCCATGCTGGCATCCCCTGTACTATTTCCAAAGGAAAGCACTGGCTGCTGTCCGATTTCCTGTGCAATGACTGCCACCTTATTCATCTTAAGATTCTTGATTACAAAATTGCCACCAAGTACAAGCTTATCCTTTTCTGTAAATACATACTCGAGACCATCTGCATCTGCCTGATTATTCGAAACTATTGTCTCATCTGAGCCAATAATGTTTCTTGGAAGAATTGGTAGTTTACCTGCAACTAAGCCACGAACAATAAGTCTGTCTGTGCCGCTAACAATATAGGTAGTAAATCCATTTGCCTGAAGATACTGAATAACCTCTACCATTGGCTTATAGAAGGCATCACCCTTTGTCATACCATTGTAGCCATTAGCTGGAGTCTCTCTATATTTAATTACATATGAAGTAAACTCATCTACAGTCATTCCTGAAAAGGCTGATGCCACAGCTTTGCCATGGTCGTTATCCATACCCTTTGGATATGTTCCTGTTTCGGCAAACTCGATTACCTTGTTGGCTACTTCCTTTTCAAAATCTGTAGCCTTATTCTTATAGGTTGGGTCCTCAAGGACACGATGTTGCAATAACATGTGGTCGAAGTATACTGGATCTGTCTCACAGAAAAGTGTACCATCCAAATCAAAAACAGCTACTCTGTCCTGAACTGGAATATAATTAGGACTTGCTTCGTTAGTGATATCATTCATGTAATTCACAAGTGCTGCCTTTGAGGTAGCCCCCTCTGTCCAAAGTGAAAGTGGATTTGCCTCCGCTGCACTAACTGGCACTACTGATAATAATGTAGATATAGCAATCACTGTGCAAAGAATTGCAATTTTTAAACCTTTAAAACCTTTTTCAATAGCTCTCATAGTTACCCCCATATTTTCCATTGTAGTTTTTAGTTCCTACGGAAAACTATACGACACAAAGTGTCATAATAGTGTCACACAACTACATTACTTGATATATGGGCATTTCAGAAAATGCAATCGTTAATTTTCACAAAACATTCTCTCGAACATTGAGCTATCTGACAATTCTCTTGTATACACTATTTTTATCTTGCAATTTAAAGAGTGCGCGTTATAATAATAAGTACAAAAGATGTTATAGAAAAAAAAGAGAAAGGGAGGTACGGTCCACCAAAACATTAAGTAGTTATTGAAATGGTTTTATTAAAATCTAGTGATTGGAGGTATGGTCCACCAGAGGATTAATTTTAAAACCAAAGTTATTTGTTAAAATCTAGAGAATGGGGGTAAAGTCCACCAGAGATTTAAGATTTAACACACGCGACAATTTCATTATGAGGTCCATCAATGATTAAAAGTTTTCAAATGGACAGCAACAATGAAAAATAAAGCTGAATGAGAGGTACAGTCCATTGGGATCGAATTTCAGGGGCGGCATCAGCTAGGAATCAAGAGATTTCGAGTTGGTGTCGCCCGTTTTTTGCGCTTATCTACCCTAGGCGCTTCTTTAAATCCTTCTTTTTAAGTCCGTACTGTTCAGCATATTTATGCCAACCTGCATTAGCAGCCTTAATATATAGAAATCTTGGGTACTTAAAAGCATCAGCATAAATATCATCTGTTTTCTGTGAGGTGTTAACTAACATTCCAATGGCTTCCAAACCGTTAACAACATTTTGCGCAGGACATTTTACGTAACTTGGTACTGTTGACATCGTGCCCATCATTCCCCCTGCACCGATTGCCAAACCGCCACAATATTCAAAGCCACATTTATCGCTCCAGTCTTTAACTGAACTAAGAACATTTTTAATCTGCGAACTTTCATAAAATCCCATGTTTACAACAGCATAAATCTTTTTGCCCGAGCCTATATCAGTCTTCTCTATCCTTTCCATCACCCTAAGAAGGGCTGATGGGATTCCGTCAACATACATTGGGAGACCAAGGACTAATCTATCTGCAGTAGACAGCTTTTCCAGAAGCTTATCATAATTGTTGTTGTATGAAGCTAAGTTTATAGACTCCACAGCCCCTTCTATCTCCTTGGCTACTCTGTCTAAAAATTTCTTAGAGTTGGCTTCATTACCTCTCACACTACCATTAAGTAAGATTACCTTGTGGCTTTGAGCGACTGGATTGCTTTCGCTTTGTTTTGTGATTATTTCGTCTTCACATTCTTCAAAACGAATATCTTTGATGATTCCACGGAAATTAAGGCAAACCGCCTCTACATATCTTCTAGCTTTTTCCTTATCCTCTTCTGTAAGACCATTACCTCTGAAAATGAAGGTCATAGGCTTCTTCTCAGGGTAGCGCTTCTTATGATGGGTCTCGCCATTTACCACTTCAAAATATGGCAACAGCCAGCCTATACATCTATCAAACACATTTTTCACATAGCTACTAAAGCCGCCATAGGTGTATTTGGAGATAACTACAATCTCCTCTGCCTCATGAATAAGCGAGCCCATATTCGCATAATCATCATTAAGAACACACTGCCCGGGAGTCTTAACCCAACAACCAAAACAGCCTACACATGGCTGTATAGTTCTCCTTTGTGATAATACCTTCCAATGAAAATAGTCGTCTGATATCTTCTCCCATTCTTCTTCCGACATATCATGGATTACTAGCTTCATATATTATTCCCCCTTAATATACGTCTAGGCAGAGCTAATTGCCCTGCCTAGTATTTTTATATCTATTATATATTATTACTTCTTCTTAGCAACAATAAGATATCTATGGATTGTTCCTTCTAAAACTCCATTTTTATCTATTATTTCCTGCATCTCTAAAAGCTTGTCAAAACATTTGTCTACAGAGAAGCCTGGGAACTCCCATTCAATGATGTGTGCAAACCAAACAAAAGCACCTATATCGTAAAAACGAATTGGTCGATATGCTTCCTCGGCTCTGACAATCTCAAATCCTGCCTTCTCAAATTTCTCCTTCTGGATAGATAATTTAAGTTCAGGAAATGGTGCTTCTACTTCCGGTAATACCATCTCTGCCAAGTCTCTGTCATTATCTGCACCAACCTGCTCAGTGATAAACAAACCACCTTGCTTTAGGATTCTGTGTGTCTCCTCTGGATCAAAATCACCATGTCGGTTAATGACTAAATCAAAAGAATCATCCTCAAATGGAATGTTTGCAGCATCATCGCACGCCCTGAAATCAATGCCAAGTGGTAAAAGTGTTTCCCTGCACAATTCCACATTTGGTGGGAAACCTTCTGTAGCTGCTGTATTTTCATATGGGTGCTTAAGAGATAATAAAAACTCACCGCCGCCTGTGTCAAAATCAAGCATCTTTTTGTCATCAGTGCGGTACTCAGCGATTATTCTTTCATAATCCCAAGGGAGGTCTTCCTCCTCTTCATAGCGACCGTGGATATGTGAAAAATCCCATCCATGGATATGAGCTATCTTCTCCTCAGCTTCCCATTCTTTTCTTAATTCATTTATTCTTTCTGTGTTCATATTATGCTCCTTATGTATTTAGTAATTGTAATCTAGTTAATTGATTCGGCGCAGTATATGTGACAATTAAAAATCAAATATACTTAACTGGGAATATTTTTCAGGGAATTCTCCCAAGTATTCAAAGCACTCATCTGATTTTGACATTATTCCATGTTCTTTGCAAAAAGTTTTAAAGTACTTGCTCAGCACCTTTGCATTAGCGCTTGGCAATTCGTATGCATTTCCATAAGTTTTAATGTATCTCTCTTTTAAGCCTGGAAAATACTTATCGAGAGCATCATAATAATATTCCCTGTCACCTTCTCTAAGAGTAAGTCCCATTCCAAAATCTATAATTCCCTTTACTCCAACTCGAGCACATTCTTGTAAGATAGCTGAGATGTTTTCTTCAGTATCATTTATAAATGGCAATATAGGAGTAAGCCATACAACTGTAGGAATTCCACGCTTCTGCATTTCCTCCAGAACTTCTATTCTGCGTTTTGTGTTGCAAACATTTGGTTCAAGAATTTTGCATAGGTCATCATCATAGGTAGTGAGTGTCATCTGAACTACACACTTCGCCGTTTGATTTATTTCATCCAATAAATCTATATCTCTTAGAATTAAATCTGACTTAGTAATTATGGTGACTCCGAATTCGTATTTACGAATCACATCCAGGCATCGTTTTGTCAGCTCCAGTTCTTTCTCGCAGTGCATATATGGATCTGACATGGAGCCTGTACCTATCATGCACTTTTGCCTTTTAGATTTTAGTGCCTTCTCCAAAAGCTCAGGTGCATTCTGCTTCACCTCAATATCCTCAAAAGGATGAGTAAACTGATAGCACTTGCTTCTACTATCACAATATATACAACCATGAGAACAGCCACGGTAAATATTCATACCGCAGTGTCCACCACTATTTGTTAATATTCCTTTTGCATCCACAAAGTGCATAGTTACCTCCCCGATTTATATCAGTCCCAAATATTCAAAGGCTTTATACAATCCATCCTTATCCACGTCATCTGTAATATAATCTGCGGCATCTTTACATTCCTCTCCGCCTGAGCCCATGGCTACAGAATAACCGCAAGCCTCAAACATTGGAATGTCAACCTTAGCATCGCCAAAGGCTATGGTAT
This sequence comes from Pseudobutyrivibrio sp. 49, assembly GCF_900100545.1. GTDB lineage: Bacteria > Bacillota > Clostridia > Lachnospirales > Lachnospiraceae > Pseudobutyrivibrio. Next base: position 63,170 of record NZ_FNDP01000011.1, on the reverse strand, counting down.
CTTCTTTTGATACACCAAGATGCTCCAACAAAACATCTACCGCGTGCTTTTTAGATATTCCTTTTACACCTAAATCTCCAAAGAGTGCTTTCTCACCTGCACCGCCCCAGGTGCCTGCAGTCAAATCAGGGAATTCTTCAATTGAATCTAAATGATCCTGATAACTATTTAGAACAAAAGATACTTTATTTACATCCCCGCGATACAACTCGCCATCAAAAATCATATCTGGAAAAATCTGACGGACAGTTATGTTTGTACCTCTTCCTTTACGTGATGAATACTCCTGTAAAACTGGCAAGGAATTCTCTTCAAAATGCTCACTGCCAAAAAGTCCGTTATTACTTTCAAGATAAAAATCCAAATTTCTTGAATTACACCAGTCAACAATATGTTTACACTGTTCTGCTGTTATCAGCTGATGCATAACTACTGTGCTTCCATCTTTGACATAGGAACCATTTCCGCCAATCATTCCATCTAATCCAATATCCCAAATATTCTGATATACCTCTGCCTCACTTCTTCCTGTGCAGATATATACCTTGTGCCCATTCTCTCTAGCTTTCCTTATGGCAGAAACAGCACTCTCTGGCAGATTATTTTCATAGTCTACCAAAGTACCATCAACATCTATAAAAATAACTTTTTTCATAATTAATATTCTCCAAAAAAATTATTAAAGTTACAACGAAATAAAAGCTGCTTGTCCTCCACGGTTTGCTCCCATCACTCTGTGTGAAAAGAATAAATCTGGATGACATCTGGTGCAATAATCGGTAACTTCTATGTGCTCCTCTATAACACCTGCCTCTAAAAGTGCGATTTTGCAAGCTACCCATAAATCAAGCATGTATTTATTATTGTCTGTTGGATTAAATAAAGACTTACTAAGAATTTGTGGCTTGTGAGCTTCTCCAAATGCACCAACAATTGCCTCTGCCACATCAGCACTAACTTCATAGCAGTTTTTGCATATGCTTGGTCCAATTCCGCACAAGATATCCTCTGGCTTTGAGCCAAAAGCTTCTGTCATTTTTTCTACAGTGACTTTACCGATTTTTCCAACGGTTCCTTTCCAGCCAGAATGTGACAGCCCCACAACCTGCTTAACTGGGTCATAAAAAAACAGCGGTACGCAATCCGCATGGGCTGTAACTAATGGCATGTCCTTAACATTGGTGACAATTCCATCCACATCCTTATATGGAAGAGGCTTTGTAATTCCATTGCCTGCATCCTTTTCATCTACCACAATTACATTTGCTGTATGAGTCTGCATTGAAAAACACATGCGATCATAATTCATATCAATTGCTTTGCACATTATCTTATAATTCTCATGTATATTATCAACATTATCTTCACTGTTAGTGTGCAGGTTAAGGGATTCAAAAACGCCCTTGCTTACACCTCCTAGCCTAGTAGAAAATGCATGTTTAACTCCAGCATTTTTAAGTGAATTAAATGTCATATAAGTGACACCATTTTTTTCTTCTTTATTCATAGCATTTCTCCATTTTTCATTTACTCTCTTATATCTTACCTATTTCGATTTTACACTAATGACTTATATTGTATATGATTATACGATTTATTGACATAGCAAAATTCAGATGGTAAAATCAAGAAAGAAATGGAAAGGCGTTTGGAAATATATGGAAATTTTAGAATTAAAAAAATTAAAGGAAGAAAAACAAATTACAAATGAAAAGCTTTCCGAGCTTTCAGGCGTCTCATATAGTACTATTACTAAGATTTTCAGCGGTGCCACAAAACGACCTCGTGCAGATAAACTATTGGCCATCGAAAATGCCATTAGGGATTTTATAAATGATGAATCCGGTGCATTGGATTTAAGTGTCTTTGCAAAGAAAAAATATAATACTGTAGAAGATTGGCTAAACCTTCCCGATGATAGAAGGGCTGAGCTTATTGATGGTGTTTTCTATGATATGGCTGAGCCAACTATTTGGCACCAGCGTGTAGCAGGTCTTGTCTATTTTGAAGCCATTAAATATGTCAGAGAAAAAGGTGGAAATTGCCTGCCTCTAATCGCGCCAGTTGGAGTCCAGCTAGACAAGGATGACAAAACTGTTGTGGAGCCAGATGTAGTTATAGTCTGTGACCCTGATAAAGTAAAAGACAGGGTTATTTATGGTGCACCAGACTGGGTTCTTGAGGTTGTCTCTCCTAGTTCAAAGACCAAAGACTACATAGTTAAGCTTGGAAAATATCAGAATGCAGGTGTTAGGGAATATTGGATTATCGACAGAAAACAAGAGCGAGTAACTGTGTACTCGCACCTTGATGATTCTGAAAATATGGAAGTTAAAATCTATGGCTTTTCTGAGCCAGTTCCAGTTGGAATCTACGATGATTTAATACTGGATTTATCTGAAATACAGAGATATTAATATCAATTAGTTAACGAATACGTTGCAGCCACAATTGGCCAAACAGGCAAATTCTTTGCATAGATTCCGCTGAACTGAGATATTGGAACTGGATTTGCTGTGCCAATCTACTCCATTTGCATTTGCTTTTATTGAATTGCATATATAGACTAGCTGTATGGGCTAGTCCAAAACCTTAAGTGGCTTCCATCTCAAAGCGTCACCGGACACAAGTGAATATCTGATTCTTCTTTTCTTTCCCGTGATACTGTCGTGGAATCTGGTTTCGCCATGACAATGTCCATAAATCACCTGCGATACACCATACTGCTCAGCAAGCTTAGTGAAGATGCTGTTTGTCTGTATAATGTTGGTAGGTGGATAATGTAAAAACATAATGAATTTCTTGTATCCATCTGCCTTTGCTGCCTCGAAAGAAGCCACTAATCTTTCTGACTCTCTCTTAACTAGCTTCTCAGCATGCTCAGCTTCCTTTTCATCCCAGCCCTGAATATTTCCATAGCTATCCACATAAAATGGTCCTTCAAAAGTGTAGCCCTTTGTGCCCACCAGAGCATAATCTTCATAAGTGAAATAATTGTTCTGCAAAAATTCCAGTCTGCCCTTAAACATTTCATTTAACTTATTAGTTTTCTTGGCATCCCAAAACATGTCGTGATTTCCGCGAAGTAAAATTTTTCTTCCTGGAAGATTCTCGATATATTCCAAATCCATCTGACATTCATCCAGATTCTTGCCCCAGCTGTGATCACCAACAAGTACAAGGGTGTCATCTGGTTTCATTGCCTTAAGGCAGTTTTCTTGGAAAATCACCTCGTGATTCTGCCATATCTTATCTTCAATTTGATTTCTGGCTTTCAGTTCTGACTGAAAATGTAAATGTAAATCTCCGATAGCAAACAAACTCATGACTATCTCTCCGTATATACGATAACTATTCCGAAAAATTAGCAGCTAATACCTGGTATACTCCCTTTTCTTTCCATGAAGGACAAATGTGATTTGCAACATCCTTAACCACGTCAGGTGCTGTCTCAACAGCATAGCTTTCTGTAGCGCACTTAAGCATACCAATATCATTATTGTTGTCACCAAATACCATAGTTTCATCTGGTGAAATACCATAAAACTTCTGGATAAACTTAAGAGCATTTCCCTTATCCACAGACTTATCCATAAAATCTACCCAGTCTTCACCAGCCATAGTGACCTTCAGGCGATCCTTCCACTCTGGAATAAGAATCTCATCACCGATTGATCTGATAGATGGTCTTTTGAAAATAGAGGCTTTGATAATATTTGAACCTTCTGTCAAAACGTCATCTACCTGCTTGTAGTCACACTTATACTGTGTCTCGATGAAATTAATGAACTCTGGATTTTCTGACTCGATATAAGTAATTCCTGGTCCCTCGCAAATCATCTCACAGTCTTCAAAAGTTCTAAGCTCTTTTATAAGCTCATCAAGATATTCTGGATTCATATTTACGATATTTAAATCCTTGCCGCGGCACTTAACATGAGCACCATTATCAGCAATGAAAATCAAATCATCCTTAACTTCCTTGAATAATTTTTCAATGCTGGAATACTGTCTGCCACTGGCAATACAAACAATAATATCTCTTTTTCTGAGCTCCTTTACCATCTCGATAATCTCTGGATAAATATCAGGAGACGCATCCTTTACTAAGGTTCCGTCTACATCTGTTGCAATAAGTTTAATCATATAAATACCTTCTTTTTTCTCATTTCTTGAACTACATCATATAGTAACATAAAAAAGACGTGGCTACATCTAGTAACCACGCCCATTTTATACTTATTAGAATTTAGAAGAACCAATACCACATTATAGTATTGAATAAATAGTTCGAATACCAATTGTAATAGCTGCTGGCATATGTTGGATACCAGTATGAATTGCGGTATGAATGTCTTCTTATTGGAGCATTATCCTCCACAACATACTTACTTAAGTCTGGGCAGATTCCATCTGAATCACCTGTTCCATGCCAATAATTAGGACTGGTAGTTTCTCCTGTGCCCATAATGCATTTACCAGTAACAAGGTTACGGTCTGTTCTATATGACAAAGTGATGTTTCCATTGATTGGCTGGGTCTCTTTTTCAAAACTATAACCGCCCTCAAGGTATGCTCTGTCTGTGTCGATTGTTCCTCTTCCAGAAACAGCTGCTCCACCTCCGAGAATGTCACGATTGCCTGTAAGATTCATTCCAAATCCACCTACAGCAATCACCTTTCCATCGCCATAAATCGTGCCATTGTTGAGAGTGATAGCATCTCCTCCCATAGAAGAAAGCTGAGACTCTCCACCGCCAAAAACAGCTAAAACAGACCCATCCGGAACAATAAGCTTTCCTTTAACTGCCAATCCCTTCTGACCAACACCATAGTCAGCAGCTTCGTCGCCTTTTATATATACATTACCTTTAACGTAAACAGTTCCATCCGTAACGACAACCGGATTGCTGTTATTTCGATTGATATCATCTCTTGCTGAATAATTTGTATGAGAAACGATTCTGGCATTTTCCAATGTTGAACCGTTCATCATTCTAATCTGACCATTGATTACCGAGCCATGAGTGAATCCTGCATCCTCACCATAGTCAATATAATCTACAGAAAGTGTTCCACCTCTACGAACCTCTAAGATACCTTCAATAGTAGACTGTCTTAAAGATAACTTACCACCATTCTCAACAACAATTTTCACACCACTGTGAACGCGAGTGTTAAGCATTGTAAGATTACATCCTCTAGGAATAACAAGAGTTTGTAGTGGCACCTCTCCATTTGTAAGGGATATTACCGAACCAAGTTCTGCATATGTTCCTGTGGTATGGCTACCATACCATGCCTTAATATCCTTTGGAACTGTAACAACATCAGCACCTAAATCTCTTATATACCATGGCTTTTGATCGTAAATATATTTGCCATCACTAGTCTGAGTAGCATTATCATAATTAAGTACTTCAACAAGTTTTCCATTAAGCTCATAAACTGTGAAGTCTACTGCATTACTGATAGCTACACGATTTTCTGTATCTGTAAACTGAACTGAAATCTTATAGTCACCAGCCTGCTCTGGTTTTCCAGTAATTGCAACTGTTCCATCCCAAACATTGTACCCTACTTCTACACCAGGACATTCTGGCTCAACAAGCACCTTTGTTTTGGTATGGTCTGGATTGATTTTTACTGCATCTTCGGCATTTTCAAAATAGCTAAGCGGATGCCAGCTTTCCTCAGGTACTGAATCTCTATCTACATCCTTATCAACTAGTGCAGCCTCAAGCTTCACTGCATTTGCACCTGTTGATACATAAGATCCTGTAGTAGCACTTGATACTGCATCTACATCTTCCTCTCCTACCATCTTGTGTTCAAAGCTACCCACAAGTCTGATAAAAAGATTCTTATTATCTTCAACTACAACAGGCTCATCTATTGATGGTTCTTCTGTTGAAGATCCTTTTACATTGATTGTAAAGCTTTCATCGTATGACCACATTCCGTGATAATCTGCCTTAAGATTAACTGTGGCAGTTCCTGATGAAACAGTCTTTATCTTAGCAGTGGTATATTTATCCCATGAATTACCATCATCAGTAGACTCAATACTAATAATTCCATCATTGTCTGAAGTCCATGAGATTTCATAATCACTGTAACCATAAGCACGCTCACCTTGGAGAATGACGGTATCTCCAATTTCAAGAGTGATACTTTCGTGGTTCTTGATGACTCCCTGTTCAGCTGCTGCAACAGTCAAAGTATATGATTGCATCGTGCTAAGCATAGCTACCACACCCATAACCGCAACACCTGAGCGAAGTAATTTTAATACCTTTCTTTTCATATATATCCTCTTCCTGGGTACAGTATATTTATTACTCATTTTGAGTAATATGTACCAACCAAGTTAGTATAGTATAACCTCAGGAAGTTTTCAATAACTTACGGTCGTTTTATCAAACTCCACTACCGCTGCCACATCACACTTTTTTACTTACTCTTTAGTTAAACTCATTGCACATACCAGATACATCAACAACCATCCAAAGGATTCAAATCCTGAATCCAAGCCACCTGCAATATAATTTGCAAGGTTTCCTAATAACGCAATTACGATAGGATTACAAATCAATAGTATTTTCTTTACTGGAATCAATCCTTTTATGATCATTCCAATCCAGGCTATAGTTACAAACCCATCGCAAATAATAAATCCTGCCGCCATTGGAACTGCTATACTTTTTAAAACTCTAACCACCATTCCAACAGAAGTTGGAATATCTCCTGTAGCATCCATGCCAGCATTGAAAACTACTGGTAGCATACATATTCCAATATGGATAAATGCAAAATAGAAAACTCCTGCCCAATTTGCAATTTTGAAGAGCTTATATAATTTCGAATATCCTAGGCCATATTCTTCTTCCATGACTCTAAGAAGCTCGATTACCGCAATTGCGAAGAATGGTACACATGAAAAACCAAGAATCGATGAAACAGCAAATCTCCAGTCTGGAACAACGTGCCATTCATAGCCCATATATGCATCAGAAGATGTCGATGCATCAAACACACCAAATCCCAGCAAATAATCTCCGATTATAGCTAATACCATGGCGACACAACCCATTAATATCTTCTGTCTTGATGACAATCTTTTCATAGCTTCCTCCCAATTAATGAATCTTTCTCTTTACCGTATGTATCAAAAATATTAACCCCCCAACAATCACAATCGAAATAAGAATTCCACTTGTATCCATACTGAAATCCTCCTTCCTCTTTTAGTTAGGTTTTCCTAACTACATACTACCACATTTTTACGACCTCTACTATTTTCTTGCTACCAAATGCATTCTAAATTTCTCGCATGCCTCTAGGTTATCTATCTTAAGATCTGCGACAGAACAAAACTTTCTAATCTCATCTAATGAATATGCCTTAACATCTCCATGTCCGATTAAGTTTGCAAGTGGCATTTCCGTATGATTCATAAACCAAAGAACGATACTTGGAGCTGTATAATCCTGCAGAATTAGCCTTCCATTTGGTCTTAATACACGCTTCACACTGTTAAAAAATTTCTGTGGATTTGGATAATGATGAAAACTGTTTGAGCAAATAATTACATCAAATGAATTTTCCTCAAAGGGCAGGTTTTCACAGTCTCCCACAACCCAATCTACACCCCTAAGATTCTTAGCCTTAGCCACCTCAATCATCTTAGGAGTGATGTCCAAACCTGTGTAATGCTTTGTGGCGTCCTTTTCATGTAGGAGAGAAATCATTGGACCCGTTCCGCATCCACAGTCCAGCAAATCCTGATAATCTTCTTTTTCCAACTCTGCTGCTATGTATGGATAATCATCCTTACACATCTCATAGATTCCAGCCTGATCTGTCTCATATATATCTGCTGCCTTGGTAAACTCTTTAATTGTTAAGTCCTTATATTCTTCTGCCGTTCTCATAAAACCATCACCTCTTCTAGTAAATAAATGATGCCATCAATATTCTAATAGAAATGGCTTCTAAAATTCTGGCCGCCCTTAAACTGCCATATTCATAAATTCATCTATTGCCCTAAGCACAGGCTCAGAATATTCTTTTTCTCCGAAAAGCCACTGCTCATGTTGCATATCAAACTCTCTAATATCAGGGTTATGAAAATATTTTTTGTAGCGCTTTAAATACTTCTCACCCATTTTATTGGCATATATAAAATGAGCCCGTGTATGTTCTACCTCAATATCATCTTCAAGATAAGTCAATAAATCTGTGTAGTACTCATTCTTAATAGACTCAGGACTGAACTTAGAAAAACAATTTATGAACTTCTCAGCAGTCTCATCATTCATTAGAAAGAAACTCTTCAGTTTTTCCTTTGTCTTATTTCGTTTCTTTTCGCTCTTTGTAAAGCTGGTAAGTAACGGGACCACAAGCAAAGATTGAAGTTTGGCAGCTACCTTTCCACTTTGGTCAAGGTCAGGACTTCCAAAAATTGCATGGTCTATATGAATATTTCTTCTCTGTACAAGCTGTCCAACAAAACTAGAACCAAGAGAAGAACCTATAGCACCATCAAGTCTGCCATAGTGATTCTCCCTTATATAATTCTCAATTTTCTCTGTTACAGTTATCATGTCAGGAAATATATCATCACTTCCATCAAAACCATCATAGTTTACACATATAAGATGATATTTTTCAGCAAGCTCCGATATGACTGTTCCAAAATTTGTCTGCCAATCGCAGCACGTTCCAGGAAGTAGCATAAGCGTCTTTCCTGACATGTTTCCTATTTCTTCAAATTGCATAATATCTAAGCCTCTCTTGCCAATTGAACCATCTGCTTCCAACCCTCTTTTGCTTCTTTTACTATTGGGAACACTGGATAACAATGGAACATTCCTTTTCCTACAATCATATTGTAGCTAACACCATATCGTTTCATTACATGCTCAAAAGATGGTGCACAAGCATATAAGGTTTCATCAGAACCATAAATAAAAGTAACTGGTGGGCAATTTGTAAAGTCACCTTTTTGTAACCAAATCATGTAATCAGGAACTGAATTATCACCATGTCTCATTATATCCACAGCTCGTTTCATATAGTCTGCCGGAACCATGACATCCTTTTTTTCAAGTTCAAGCATACGCTTCCATTCTTCTTCTGAATTTACACAAGTGCCTGGCGAAAGAGCAATGATATGTGCTGGCATTGGAACATCTTTATGGCCATCATTAATATATGACACCAAGCCTAAAGCTAAGTTTCCGCCTGAAGAAGAACCAAGTATGCTTATATTCTTTTCATCATAATCTTTAAGCATCTCCTTGTATGTTTCATGTATCATTTCATAGGCTTTTGAAATTGGATAATCTAAACATAAAGGATAATAAGGTATGTACAAATCTAAACCAGTTTCCTTTGCAAATCTAAGTGCTTTTTTAATCGAACCGGCTCTAGGCGCTATAACCATACCACCACCTATGATAAACATATTGGCTCTATTTACTTTTTTCTTATGAATCAATTTCAGAACTGTACATCCCATAACCTGAATTTGACTTATGTTAAATTCATCATCCTGTAAATCAGGAACAGTAATTCTGGCATTTAATTTTCTTTTACTATCAATAAAATCCTCATCATTACCACCAAAGTAAAGCTTTTTCAAATTTAAAGCCTTCACCAAAAACTTAAGTATTTCATATTTTGCGCTCATGACATCAACCTCATTTCTCTGCAATCACCGTAATCCAAGGTTTGCTTTCATATCTCCATATTTTCCCTTAGGCATCCAATTTTTGTAATCTGCTTTCATTTCAAGTCCTCCCTTTTTTGGTTAATTCAGTCTTAGTTAGTCATCGCTAACTCTACATCTTTAAAAAAAGCTATTCAAGACCGGTATATCTCAAATAGCTTATTTTCATTTATAAATTTACAACTCAGAATGAGCGATGATGAACTGCTTAATCCCTGCGTAGGTATCGTCACTAATATAGTGCTCGATTTTGCAAGCATCCTCTTTGGCAGTTTCCTCGTCCACCCCAGCAACATCCTGAAGGAATCCGGTGAGAGTCACATACTTATCAATAATCACTTCTGCGATTTTCTGACCCTTGATAGTGAACTCAATCTCTCCGTCTTCCTTCATGACGATGATATTGTCTTTACGAAGGTTCGACATGGCTCTGGAAACACTGGCTCTGGAAAGTCCCAGCTCTTTAGCCAAATCAACAGAATGAAGATGGGCTTTATCTTGCTTAAGTATATATATGTTTTTGATATAATCCTCTGATGCCTTGTTCATTTTGTCCCTCAATCACATTTATCTACTGTTATTTTGATGATGTGGAATCACAAGATGAGCATCCACTGCATCCTGAACATCCACAGCCGCAGGAAGATCCACCCTGCTTCTTTGTCTTAATCATTGAACGAATAATGCCAGCAACGATTAAGATAAGCACTGCTAAAACAACTATTGTTCCAATATTTTCTGTAATCCATGAAATCATATCTATTACCTTCTTAATTATATCTAAGCAATCTCAAGCTTTGATGCCTCTTTGTACTTCTTGAAGAAAAGCATGTAGATAATACCTGCTAATAATACAATTGATACGATAAGACCAATAATATTTACATTACCTGTTAATGCATTTCCAAACTGTGTAATCATTAATGCTACTACATAAGCGAATCCACACTGGTATGCGATTGCAAACCATGTCCATGTTGCATTGTTCATCTCACGCTTGATAGCACCGATTGCAGCGAAGCATGGTGCACAAAGAAGATTGAATACGAGGAATGAGAATCCTGTAATGCCTGTAAATGCCTGTGAAAGCGCCTGCCATGCAGTCAACTCTCCGCCACCATAAAGGATACCCATTGTACCTACGATGTTCTCCTTAGCTACAAGACCTGTGATTGATGCAACAGCTGCCTGCCAGTTACCCCATCCAAGTGGAATGAAGATCCAAGCGATAGCATTACCAATCTTAGCAAGGATAGAGAACTCAAGCTCATCCTCTGCAAGCATTCTGAATCCGTCCTCTGCGAATCCGAAGTAGCTTGTAAACCAAACAACGATTGTTGAAAGTAAAATGATTGTACCAGCCTTTTTGATAAATGACCAGCCACGCTCCCACATTGAACGAAGTACGTTACCAAGTGTAGGCATATGATATGCAGGGAGCTCCATAACGAATGGTGCTGGATCGCCTGCGAACATCTTTGTCTTCTTAAGCATTACGCCTGAAATAACGATTGCTGCCATACCAATAAAGTATGCTGATGTTGAAACCCAAGCTGAGCCACCAAAGATAGCTCCGGCAATCATAGCGATAAATGGAACCTTGGCACCACATGGAATGAATGTAGTTGTCATGATTGTCATTCTTCTATCACGCTCGTTTTCGATTGTACGGCTGGCCATAACACCAGGAACACCACAACCTACACCAACAAGCATAGGGATAAATGACTTACCTGAAAGACCAAACTTTCTAAATACTCTATCGAGAACGAAAGCGATTCTTGCCATGTAACCACATGCCTCAAGGAATGCAAGCATAAGGAAGAGTACAAGCATCTGTGGAACGAAACCAAGAACTGCACCTACACCAGCTACAATACCATCAAGGATAAGTCCCTTAAGCCAATCAGCAGTACCTGCTGCATCAAGTGCTGACTCAACAAGAGCAGGAATACCTGGTACCCATGTACCGTACTCTGATGGATCTGGCTCATCGCCGATTTCTTCAAGAGTCTTTACAGCAGCTTCATAATCAGAAATACTTGCTGTCTCTTCTGAAATTTCAAGTGTCTCCTCATCCTCTACTTCGTATGTGAACTCATCAACAGGAGCACTTCCATTTTCCTCTACAAAAACGTCATATCCATCAACGATAGCTGAAGCATCAGCATATCTTTCAGAGATATCACCATATCCGCCATCCATACCAAAGAGATGGAAACCATCACCAAAGATGCAATCGTTTGTAAAATCAGTAGCAGGTGCACCTACGCCTACCATAGCAATCCAATATACAAGGAACATTACGATTGCGAAGATTGGAAGACCAAGCCATCTGTTAGTTACTACCTTATCAATCTTATCTGATACTGAAAGAGAGCCTTCGTTCTTTTTCTTGTAGCAAGACTTAATTACCTGAGCGATGTAAACATAACGTTCATTTGTGATAATACTCTCTGAATCATCATCCATCTCAGCTTCTGCAGCCTTGATATCTTTTTCAATATGTTCAAGCTTATCAGCAGCAATATTTAACTGCTCTAAAACCTTATCATCACGCTCGAATACCTTGATAGCATACCATCTCTGCTGCTCGTCTGGAAGATTGTGAACAACTGCTTCCTCGATATGAGCGATTGCATGCTCAACTGGACCTGAGAAGGTATGAAGAGGAACTGTCTTGCCATTCTTAGCTGCCTTGATAGCCTCTTCTGCAGCCTCTGCTGTCTTGTCGCCCTTAAGTGCTGAAATATCAACAACCTTGCAGCCTAACTGACGAGATAATTCATCAATATGAATCTGATCGCCATTTTTTCTAACGATATCCATCATGTTAACAGCTACAACTACAGGAATTCCAAGCTCTGTAAGCTGTGTTGTAAGATAAAGATTTCTCTCAAGGTTTGTTCCATCGATGATATTTAAGATAGCATCTGGACGCTCGTTGATAAGATAATTTCTGGCAACAACTTCTTCCAAAGTGTAAGGTGAAAGCGAGTAGATACCAGGAAGATCAGTGATAACTACGTCATCATGTCCCTTAAGCTTACCTTCCTTTTTCTCAACTGTAACACCAGGCCAGTTACCAACGAACTGATTTGAACCTGTAAGTGCATTGAACAATGTGGTCTTACCACTGTTTGGATTACCTGCAAGTGCAATTGTTATGCTCATAATTAATTCTCCTCCACTTCTATCATTTCCGCATCAGCCTTGCGAAGTGATAATTCATAATTTCTTACTGTAACCTCGATTGGGTCACCAAGTGGTGCTACCTTGCGTACGAATACTGAAGTATTCTTAGTAATACCCATGTCCATTAGTCTACGCTTAACAGCGCCTTCACCATGTAGCTTTACAACAGTAGCTGTCTCTCCGATTTTTACATCTCTCAATGTTTTCAATGATTATTCCTCCTCTTACTAGATCATAATTTTTCTAGCCAGTTCATCGCTGACTGCCACTCTGCTCTCTTTAACCTTTACGATAAGATTCTCGCCAAGTGTACTCACTACGCTAACCTCACCGCCTACATTAAAGCCTAGGTGTTCCAAATGTTTTTTCACCTCAGGGCTTCCACCGATTTTTTTAATTATCTGAGTTTCCCCTGGTTCTGCATAAATCAATGGCATCATACATTTCCTCGCTTTTATCTAATTTCGATTAGTGTTACCTAACCGTATACCCTAAATAATGGTTAGCAGTCGCTAACAACCACTAACCATTACTAAGTATAGTTAGCACGTGCTAACTTGTCAAGCATATTTATAAATTTATTTAAAGTTTTTTCTTCTTAAAATAATTGCACCAATACCTGACACTACAAGTACTAAAACAATGATAAAAATGATTATTCCAGTATTAGATTCTGCTTCTGCTGCAGTTGGTACTTCCTCTGGAGAAATCTCAGCAACTGCATCTTCTACTTCCTCTTCTAATTCAGATTCTTTTGAAACAGCAGCCTCCACGGATTCCTCATCTTCATTTTCAAGGAGATTTTCTGTTTTTCCTGCGTTCTCAGAATCTCCATTATTTTTTGCTTTAGCATTAGATTTTGCTGTAATCTTTTCTTCTGCCATAGGCACCTGTGTTTCAGGAATAATAGCTGTATTGTTATTTCCCAGCTCTGAGATTTTAGTTGTAGAGCTTGCTGATGAAGCTTTATTTGATGTACCTGAAGAGCTTTCTGATGATTTTTCAGTTGAGCTATTTTTTGTTGAGCTGTTTCCAGTCTCAGCCTTCTTGTTATCATCTGTTTTAACTTCTTTAGCTGTTAGTACCGCAATACCGTCTTTTATAATCCAACTCTTAAGTCCTGCTGAACCTCTATTGTAGTAAATGCTCATAATACCACCAAGCTCGTTATCAGCAGTCTCAAGTTCGCTGACTACATTCTTTACATTCTCATTAAGCAAGGCTGCAAAGTCTTTTGAACCAATTTCTTCTTTTGTCTTTCCAAAAGTAACATCTTTACTGCTTCCCGTACCATCTGCGCCAGTGTAAACAGCTTTAATCTCGCTACCATTTTCGATAATTTTTGCATCCTGATTGAAATAGCAATTTCTATCATAGGCTATGTTGGCAATTCTGCCGTCCATAATACCAATATCTACTGTTGGGCGATTTGAAGTTACATTTCCCATAGCGTAGCAGTTGTACTGGAATGCTCCTGCCATTCCTGTAAATCCACCGATGTGAACCTTGTTGTTTGTATTTGCATTACCATATACATCACCAAGAGCATAACAATTTAATACGTTTATACGATTTGTTACTGAGAACATTCCACCAGCATAAACATCACCTTCTTCGGTAATTGCTCTGATGCTTACATCTGTATAGCAGTTTGTTACCTCGCCTCTAAGCATGCTTGCAGCCAGACCTGCACCACGTGATGCAATATCATCTGCTTTTACAGAAATCTTACCTGTCACAGAACAGTTATCTATGAAAACACCATTCTGGCCAGTTCCTACAAGACCTGCTGTGTATGTGTCATAAGAAACTTCATTGTTGATATAGATATCTCGAAGGTTAATATTCTTTAATTCAACCTTTAAAGTATCATCGCCATATGTAAGATTTGTCTCGTAATCTCCACCTGTAAATCCGAACATTGCTGCCGTGTACTGACTTGCTGGATTGCTTCTTGTTCCAATTGTTAAACCTGTAATTGTGTAACCAGCTCCATCGTAATTTCCTCTGAAAGGATAAGCTGAATACAATATCGGATCACCCTTAATCTTTGCTTTAATTGCAAATCCTATTGGAAGCCATTCTTTATCAGAAAGCTTAATATCTGCTGTCTGCTTAAAGTATTTTCCTTCCCATGTTTCATCGGCATTAATAGCCTCAGCTATATAGCGAAGCTGCTTTTCATTTGAAATCAGATAAGGATTTTCTTTTGTGCCATTTCCTCCTGCAAACTGTTTTTCGTCTCCTGCGCCGTAACCTGTTCTATCTCCATAGATAGCCTTATCCTTAGCACGTGCAAGAGCCTTCTCATAGTTTTCAGAATCAGATTTACTTCCAGAAATTATACTTTCTGAAACAAGCTCATTATTTTTTACTGTAATTTTTAAAGTAACCTTTCCAGCATTATCTCTTCCGTACCAATCTCCATCTCCCATAACAACAGGAGTAACTGGTACCTTCTCCTCTTCTGGCTGAAGGTATATCGTATTTACGAATTCATCTGAAAGGGTAACAATATTGTTTTCTAATTTCCACTTTTTAAAACAATCATTCTTCAAACCATATTTTGAGATATCAATTCCAAAGGTCTCAAAATTTGTATTAAGCTTTTCTACCAATTTGCTATATGTTTCAGCGGTGAAACTCTCAAGGCTTCCTACTACACCACCTTCGTATGCCACTCCTTCTTCATTTACACCACCAACTGTTTTAGTACCGTAAGGCTGAACCTGAGCTTCTTTTCGGCCTGCAATTTTCATTGTCTTTTCTATATCATAATAACTCTGATAAGCCTTACCAATACCTGTTACCCAGCCTGTAATTGCTCCTGTGTAAATACTATAATGCTCTGATTCTGTATCACCTCTACCGTAACAATTAACCAAATCTCCGGCATTTACACCCACAATAGCACCTACCGCTGACATACCTTCTATCTCATTTTCAATATCACGAGCCATACTTCCAAAGTATGTTCCATTAGAGTAACAGTTCGCCACAAGACCTCTGTTTGTCATACCTGTGATTCCGCCAACAGAAGCAATTGATTCACCATACTCTACCTTTGAGCGCAAACTTACATCTGTATGACAATTAATGATTGCCCCCTTATACTGTCTGGCTGCTATACCACCTACATAGGCATTCTTTTCGGCAGTTGTTGATTCAATGATTCCCTGAACAGAACAGTTATCAATAACAGCGCCCTTATAAGAACCACTATCACTAAGTCCCTGCATATAACCTACGATTCCACCTACAAAAGAGGCATCCTCACGATATGCATAAATTGCAACATTTGTAAGATGTAAATTCTTAACGACAGCATCTACACCAATATTTCCAAAGAATCCAAGGGCGTTTGAAAAATCTTCCACGTTTTTACTAAGTCTTCTTGGATTTGATTTTGTTCCTTCTTTTAATCCATTAATAGTATGTCCTTTACCATCAAAAGTTCCATTAAAAGCGTACTGACTACCACCAACTGGCTCCCAGTTATCTATTCCAGAAATATCAATATCCGATATAAGTTCCACATACTTATTATCATACAAAACAGAATCTTCTAAAGAACCTGCAAAAGCTACAAGCTGCTCTACATTTGAAATCTGATAAGGATTCTCTTTTGAACCATCTCCTGCTTCAAAGATTGATGAATCTACATCCTTATTTTTCCACTCATCACCTATAGTGTTAGTAGTACCATCTGTCTCTATGGTCATTTTAGAAACAACATTTTCTGTAGTTCCCATAGCAGTACCAACGATTCCACCTGCATTAACACTTGTATCACCTTTTGCGCTAATAGTTCCTGCTGAAGTGGAATCAATTATTTTTGAATTCATCTTGGTAAGACCTGCGATTCCACCAATATCTGCCATCACTCCATCATTGAGTTCTGCAATGATATCTACATCAGAATAGCAACTCTTTACCTCTGACTTAACCATCATGTTACCAGCAATTCCTCCAACAGAAATAGCTGCTGAGTCAGACTTTACATTAAGCTTTCCACTTACCTGGCAGTTTGAAATAACTGCTGTTCTTTTTAAATCTCCAGTAATAATGCCTGCATTCAGGCCATAATCTGGTGTAGCTGTGACTGATGCATTCATTACTTTAAGATTCTTTACCACAGCACCTGCCTTCAAAGCTGTGAAAAGACCTTCGTCAGATACATTTTCACTATTAATTGTCATGTTATAAATTGAGTAATTATTTCCATCGAAGGTTCCGGCAAAAATATCAAAACCATCAGATGTTCCTATAGAATTGAAGTTCTGTGAAGACGATAAAGTTATATCATTTGTAAGACTTACATACTCACCTGCATATGAATTTCCTTCATCAACGTTCTTGGCAAAAAGCTCTAACTGCTTCACATTGCTAATAAGATAAGGATTTTCTTCTGTTCCTTCACCCTTGATAGTATCATCAGAGTCTGTTGGGTTCTCTGGATTCTCCGGATCCTCTGGAGTACCTGGATTTTCTGGTTCCTCCGGCTCTTCAGGATTGTTCTTTTTCTCAGCCTGTGAAAAAGCATCCTTTACTGCAGCCTTTATGGCATTAGAACTAATAGTAGCTCCTCTGATTCCGTCTATTTCATCAATCTCCGAAAAGGTTGGCTGTTTTTCGTTTATTGTAGTAAATAAAGCTGTAGCCTTAGCCCATAGCCCTGGGGTTTCCTGCTGTGAAACTTCAGATGCTTCTACCACCTTTCCATCTTTTATTGTAACTGAAACAGACACTTCTCCGTTCTTGCCAGTTGCGACACCAGTGTAGGTGCCATCTTCGTAAGAAATTATTTCTTCCGCTGAAACGACGACATTTGCGGAAAATGAAGACACAAGTAAAGCAGCTGCCAAGGCACCTGCTTTTACTTGCTTACATAATCCCTTATTTTTCATACATGCTCTCCTTTTGGTTTTATATTTCTGATTAGAGTTATGCACATCTAACCGCCAATTCAAAAGGATAACACAAGTTAGTTAAATCTACAATAAGTTTTTTATGCCAATTTCCACCCATCAGTGACCATCTGCTTATTAAGCATATGAGCATACACTCCCTTGGTTCCGTGAAGCTGCTCAGGTGAGCCCTGCTCTGCCACGATACCATCTTTCAGAACAACAATCTTGTCTGCACCATCTACTGTACGCATACGATGGGCAATAACAAGAACTGTCTTGTTCTGAATCAAAGCTGAAAGCGCCTCCTGAATAAGGGATTCATTGTCAACATCAAGGGACGCTGTAGCCTCATCCATAAGAATAATTGGTGCATCCTTAAGGAATGCTCTTGCAATAGAAATACGCTGACGCTCACCACCTGATAACTCTGAACCATTCTCACCAATCAAAGTGTTATAACCATCAGGTAACTTCTCCACGAACTCATCACAGTGGGCAAGCTTTGCTGCTGCCATAACCTGTTCATCTGTTGCATCCTTGTTACCAATTCTGATGTTCTCCAAAACTGAGTTATTGAAAAGAGTTACATCCTGGAACACGATAGAATACATTGATAAAAGTGTCTCTGGATCAATCTTTGATATATCCATTCCGCCAACAGTAATCTTTCCGCTGTCTATATCCCAGAATCTTGCTGCAAGTCTTGACACTGTAGTCTTGCCACCACCTGATGGTCCTATGAGAGCTGTTACTTCGCCCTGCTTCGCAACAAAGCTTACATCTCGAAGAACAGCCTCTCCCTCCTCATAGGAGAACTTAACGTTCTTAAACTCAATGTCATATCCATTATTAGATAACTGAGAGATACCTGTCTGTTCTGGATGTGAAAGGATTTCGTCCATTCTTTCACACTGTGTGTCTGTAGCAATAAGTGCTGCAAAATTCTGTAATGAAATCTGAAGTGGTTCATACATTCTTGACACTACAAGCAAATACATGAAAAACGTAAATACGTTAATCTCTCCCTTTATGAGAAGTGACGAACCCACAACTGCTACTGTTCCAATTCCAAATTTTAATATCATCTGAGCATTACATACAAATGCTGCATTAGCAAACTCGGAAACAATGTTGTGAGTCTCTACAGCTTTAATCTTTTTTGTAAGTCCAACCATGTATGCTTCCTGTGCATTGTAAGCTCTTAAATCTCTAACAGTCTCCAAAGCTTCCTGAATTCCATCAAGGCATGCGACCTTATATCTGCTTCCTTTTCTGTTAAGCTTATGCATCATTGTTCTAGAATAAAAAACAATGAAGAATGAAATAGGTACTACCCACACTGCTGCAAGAGCCATTCTCCAATCAAAGAAGAATAAGCTGATTACGATAATGACAGTAGAAATCATGGCACCCACTAATTCTGGAAGCCAATGTGAGGATGCTGTTTCAATAATTGCACAATCCATCATGATTGTGTTTGTGAGGTCTGCTAAATCCTTTTTTCCAAAGAAGGAAAGTGGAATTCTTCTAAGCTTTTCTGCAAGGCTTCGTCTTCTGACACCACTTTCGATATATGTCGAATAGAAGGTTGCGCCGTACTGGTAATACTGAGATATAAATACTGCTGCAAGACAAATCAGAATTCCTACGATATAAAACACTGGTCTTTCCGCAGGGGTTTTACCGCTTAACAAATCTGATGAAAATGAAAACAAAACTCCTACAGGTAACATTTGAGCAAGGTTTCCGATAGTACAAGCCACAAATGCTGTTACCATATCCTTTGCACCTTTTTCAGAAAGGGCATATTTGTGTTGTAACTTTTCTTCTAATCTTCTCATGCTCCCTTACCTACCTTCCAATTGATTGACTTGTTATACTCTGACCACATGTGGTTATAAATACCTGCTTCTTTGATAAGACTATCATGTGTACCGCTTTCCACGATTTTTCCACCTGAGAGAACGCAAATCTTATCTGCATCCACAACAGTTGAAAGTCTGTGAGCAATCATAATCACTGTCTTATCCTTTGACAAATTTGCAAAAGCCTGCTGTACCTTTGCCTCGTTATCTGGATCCGCAAATGCGGTAGCCTCATCAAGAATAAGAATTGGTGAATTCTTTAAAAATGCTCTTGCGATGGAAAGTCTTTGTGCTTCACCACCGGATACATATACGCCCTCTGTTCCAATCATTGTGTTAACTCCCTCTGGGAATTTTTCAATGATATCCATGCACTGTGCATCCTTCAGAGCCTGCACAACCTGTTCATCTGTAGCATTAGGATTTCCCATTCTGACATTTTCCAGAATAGACATTTTTAGAAGCTTACTATCCTGAAAAACATAGGATACATTCTGCATCAATTCAGGAGTAGCAATATCCTTTACATCCACGCCACCGATTTTAATAGAACCACTTTTCACATCCCAGAATCTTGCAATAAGTGAAGCAAGTGTTGTCTTTCCACCACCTGATGGCCCCACGAATGCGATGTGCTCACCAGGATTAATTGAAAGGCTGATTCCATCAATGGCATTTCCTTTTTTGTCATCGTAAGAGAAATTAACATTATCAAGAACAATGCCTGCATCCTTAGGTGTTTTAGGAGTGCTAGTTTCAGGAAGAGGTTCTACATTAAGAATAGAATCCATTCTGTTTAAGGCATCCATTACAATCATCTCACTTTCACCTGAGTATGCCACTTTCATAAGTGTGACTGTAAGGATTGGTGTGATGATAATGTAGAATAGAATATTAAATATAAACGTATTTGCGATACCATCTCCACCAAAGATAAAGGCACAGGCAACAAGTGCTGCAAAAACTGCATTTGCCAAGGTTACAAAAGCTGTCATAGGAATTCTTACAGCAGTGGTATAACCAACTGTCCATGCCTCATATTTATCAATGGCTTCTTTGAAGCGCTTGAAAGAAAATACTGTCTGTCCAAAGGTCTTAACAACAGGAATGCCTCTTACATACTCTACTGCCTCTGATGTCATGTCTCCTAAGGCATCCTGATACTCTGCCATGGCTTTTTTCATCTTATCGCCCATCATAAAGCCCATAGATAAAAATGCTAAAAGTGCAGGTATGAGACAGACAAGTCCAATTCTCCAATCAAAGTAAACAAGCATAAAGATTAGACCAACTGGAGTGACATAGCTTACCGCTTTATCTGGAAGTGAGTGCGCCAAAAAGGTTTCTGTGGCAGCGCTTGAATCTGCCACTATCTTTCTAATCTTTCCGCTGCCCTCCGATTCGATGTATCCCATAGGAAGCTTCATAATATGTTCCATCATTGCAACTCTCATATTTACCTGAACTCTAAAGGCAGCAATATGAGAGCACATCAAAGCTGCTATATATACCAACATGGAAAGGAGGGACATTCCAACTGCGGTCCAACCATATGCCTTGATGTGCACTGCCTGTGAAAAATCAGGTCTCACCTCAATTACCTCTCTGATAATTGCCCATATGTAGTAGAATGGCGCCAACGCTAGAAGTGCTGATATAGCTGCCAATATCCATGAGGCAATGGTAAGATACTTATGATTCTTCGCATATACGAATAATTGTTTTATTACCCCTTTGCTATCTTGCTGTTTCATTGTTTTTCTCCTTATATTAGATACGTCTACCCCGCGTTAGTTTTCACTAACCTTTTCATGTAAAATCTACCCCATAACTTCTTTTTTGTCAACAAGAATTATGTTATAAAACGATTTTTGTCATTCAAAAAGGACGCCCTCATAAGGAGGACGTCTTGATAAATAAACGTTATTCTACGCTCTTTAGAGCGTCTGTCATTGGTATTCTTTTGATTCTGCGCATATCAAGCAGTACTACTATCAAATAAGAGACTATAACCATAATTACCATCTTAAGATAGTCCTTTGGTCCTGAATAGAATGTAAACCATCCATTCATCTCATACATAATGATTTTCCAAAATTCACTTATAACAAAAGTACTAAGATTTGCTGTAATGGCTGCAAATATCACAACCATAATTGTTGTAAGTCGGATGAATACACTGTTAATTTCTCCAGAAGTGTAACCTAATACCTTTAGCATGGAGATTGAGACTGTATTCTTTTCTATGATGATTTTGGTAAGCAATAGTATCAAAAGTACCGCTATGGCCATACATGCATATGAGAAATAATCCATGTATCCACCCATGGAATGATCAAGCTGTCTTACCATCTTTAAAATATCATCCACGGTAACTTCTGTAAGGATATTATCCTCGTCCAAATCATCCAGCTTTTTCTCAGACATGAAGCCTGTGAAATGAT
The DNA here is from genome assembly GCF_900100545.1 of Pseudobutyrivibrio sp. 49. Lineage (GTDB taxonomy): Bacteria > Bacillota > Clostridia > Lachnospirales > Lachnospiraceae > Pseudobutyrivibrio. The sequence goes on along the minus strand of NZ_FNDP01000011.1, from coordinate 41,023 downwards.
CTTCATCGTAATCAAAGATTTCATTAAACTTGTCATTTGGCATAAAGATAGCCACTATGCCAGGCTGATTATAGATTCCCTTAATCGTGAAATCATAGGTATCACTGGTGTAGTGTTCCTTTAAGGTAATCTTCTGACCTTCCTGGAGAGAGAACTTATCAGCAAAAGGTTCAGATACCCATACCTCATATTTATCAACATCATAAGGAAGATTAAAGTATTTGCTGTTATTCGTATATCCGTATGCTGTCACTTCCTCATCAACATGCACTCCATCTATTGTAAGAAGAATGCGGGAGCTGTATTCTTCAGCAGATTTCTCATCAGTTGTAATCTTATTTCCATCTGCATCCACAGATTTTTTAAGAATATACTGATGATCAGCAATCATATAATCAATGGCATGGTTCTGATAATTCTTTAATGTAGCAGGTAGCCCTACTGCAAAGCTAAGAGAAATCATTACAAACCATATTCCGATAAACAGGGTGAAATAGCCTGTCACATTCTGCATTAATATTCTAAGCCTGAAGCGATTTAAGAAGCTCCAACGTGGCAAACGAATAGCCTTTTTTCTTTTTGATTTACTCAAATCTCTTCTTAGGAACTGTAATGGCGAATACTGAAGCTTTCCAGAAATAACCACAAAGTTTATCACTATTACAAGTAATACCGGATATACGGTAGTCTTGATAAAAGCATCAGAATTCCACAAGGTCTCATAAGTAGGCAGACTATAGGAATTGTAATACATGTTTACAACTACGTTTTTAAAGCAGGAATATCCTAAAACATTGCCGATAACAGCTGCCAGCAACGTTACTATTATAGGAACTGTCACGTAGTGTCGTAAGAGTTCTCCCTTTGTGTAGCCCGAGGCTCTTAAGGTTCCGATTACCGATGCTTCATTTACGATAGTATTACTTACTGCTATCGCAAAGATAAAGGCGATAACTGCTATGAGGATAATAAGTAAAACTTCTCCCATTATCTTATCTTTGCCAATATCATCCAGGGAGAAATGAATAGCCTCATTGAGATATTCAGGGAGATATCCTGTAACCTCATTTAGATGCTCAAAATCAGGATTATCCTCATCTCCTCCAGTAGCAGCAAGCTTATAAAGTCGCTCAACAATATCATCGGATTTTAATTTCTTATCCTCAGTATCCTTTGGTTTATCATTGTACGTAAATGCGTATTGATAAACTGTAGCGCCTTTAATGCTGTCAAAACCTTCCTGAGCGACTACAGCAACATCGAAAGTAATAGCATTGAAAATAATCTCGCTGTTATCCTCATAAAGGGCACTATAGTCAGAAAAAGCTACCAGACCAGTAACCTTCATGTTATTACCATCAACTCTGATGTAATCACCAATCTTTACACCAACATTTTCAGCGTGCATTCTGTCTATAGCAATCTCATCCTTAGCTTTTGGAAATTCACCTTTCATAAGGCAAATTTTATTAACCTGGTCTCTGTTTACAAAGACTCTGATATCAGATTTCTCTGCGTTTTTCTTATTTGGGATGCGTTCACTTACCTGCTTATAATACTGCTTATAGGTGGTGATTCCCTCATCCTCAATGGCGTCTATAAGCTTGTCTGTAGCTTCATCCCTTAAGTTAAAATAGCCATCTGCGATATTGTATTTTTCAAAGGATTCGTTGCCTGCTGTCTCCATACTATTGTTAGCCACAAACAGACCACAAACGAATCCTATGGTGATTACCATAATTCCAAATAAGGCAAAGTATTTTTTCCATTCTCCAAGTAGCTCTCTTGGAATTCTTCTAATAAGTGGTGATCTCATTTTATCACCCCCTTACCAATCCAAATCAGCTGCGCTAATCTTGTTCTCATTCACTATGTTTTTACGGACAACACCGTCACGGAGCTTGATAGTATGGTCAGCCATATGAGAAATCGCTTCGTTGTGAGTAACCATGATTATCGTATTTCCGTATCGCTGATTTACACTTTCAATAAGTCCAAGGATTTCCTTTGATGTGTTGTAATCAAGGGCTCCTGTAGGCTCATCACAAAGAAGAATATCTGGATTTTTCACAATTGCTCTACCTATGGAAGTACGCTGTTGCTGTCCACCAGAAAGCTGGTTTGGAAGTTTATAGCGATGTTCGAAAAGACCAAGCGTATGAAGTAAATCATCAATATCAAGTGGATTGTCTGAAAGATATGCACCTACCTCGATGTTCTCCTTCACATTAAGATTTGGAATAAGATTGTAAAGCTGGAATACATATCCGAGGTGCTTACGTCTGTAATTAGTCAGCGCCTTCTCATTCATATCCTCAAGCTTTTCTCCATCAATAGAAATGTAACCAGAATCTGCACTATCAACACCCCCGATGATATTTAGCAGTGTAGATTTTCCTGAACCTGATGGTCCTAAGAGTACACAAAACTCCCCTTTAGCCACCGAGAAATCTGTTCCCCTTAAAACTTCCTGCCTACTATCACCTTCCCCGTAGGCTTTATAAATCTGTTTTACCTCTAAGAAATTCTCTGGCATAATAAGTCCTCCTTTCCAAGCTCGTCATAGTTAGTCTAGCCTTACCCTTGAACATATGATAATATATTCATATGTTATTTGCAATAACTTCTTAAATATTTTCCTCTCCCCAACGCTTTAGTTCTAAAAGAATAGGAATTAATGATTTTGCTTTATCAGTAAGAGAATACTCTACCCTCACAGGCATTTCATCATACTGCACACGTGAAATCATACCATCCCCCTCCAGTTCCTTTAAAGACTGAGCCAGCATAGTATTTGTGATTCCAAAAACGGAACGCCTTAGATCTCCATAGCGCACTACTTCATTATTATCGATGACGCAAAGAATCATAATCTTCCATTTTCCACCAACAATATTTAATACCTTCTTAAGTCCACAGCTCTCACCTGCTATATCTTCACATAATGGTTCTTTCTTTTCTTTACTCATATTCTTTTCCTCGTGCTGGTAAGTTTTTTCTTACCAGGTTAATTTATTTTGCGTAGTTGATATATTTTTCTTACCACATATAATAAACGTAGTTCAAAAACAAAGCAAGTATAGGAGTCTATATGGTTAAGAAAAAAGCAATTCCAGACAAGGACAGATGTGTGGCCTGCGGAGTATGTGCACTACAGTGTCCGCGAAAGGCTATCAACATTTATAGGGGATGCTATGCAGTTGTGGAATTAGAAAAATGTGTAGGATGTGGAATTTGTTCCAAGGCATGTCCCGCTAATGCAATAACAATTAATGAAATTAAGCAGGAGGTAACAAATGGCTAAGAATAAAGTGAAACGACATTGGTATGAGTACCTATGGATTTGGTCTATCATTTATTTTACCTTAGGATTTTTCAATATTCTCTTTGCATGGCTTGGAATGATTGATTTCATTCTTCCTTTGATTTTTGCAATTGTAGGTGGAAATAAATGGTTCTGTAATCACATGTGCGGTAGAGGTCAGTTGTTCTGGGTTTTAGGACGAAATATGAAATGTTCCAGAGGTAAGGCTGCACCTGCATGGCTATCATCAAAATGGTTCAGATATGGATTTTTGTCATTCTTCCTTACAATGTTTGGAACAATGGTATTCCAGACCTATCTTGTATTCTCTGGTGCTGGCACTCTAAGAAAAGCCATCAAGCTATTTTGGACCTTTAAAGTCCCTTGGCAGTGGGCTTATAATGGAAGCCTTTTTCCTGACTGGGTAGCCCAGTTTGGATTTGGATTCTACAGTCTCATGTTAACTTCAACGTTAATCGGATTGATTGTTATGGTATTATATAAAGAACGTACCTGGTGTACATTTTGTCCTATGGGCACAATGACACAGGGAATCTGTAAATTAAAAAATAATGATAAATAGGAGTCTAAAAATGGAAAGAAAAGAATTAGCAGTAGAACTTAAGCACAACGGCTACAATTGCTGTCAGGCAGTACTTTGTTCTTTTAAGGATGAGCTTTCTTGCGCTGAGGGAGATTTAAAGAAAATGGGTGCTTCCTTTGGTGTCGGCATGGGATGCATGGAAGCTACCTGCGGTGCCCTTTGTGGTGCACAGATGGTTCTTGGCATGAAGAAATATGAAGGTATGCCTATCCTCAGGGACGCTGCAGCTGTAGCAAAGGCTTTTGAAAGCAAATGCGGTGCTACAATCTGCAAGGACCTTAAGGGTGTTGAAACTGGTGTGGTAAAATGCGAATGTGATGACTGCGTTAGAAATGCAGTGGAAGTATTAGAGGCACACCTTACCAACTAGTTTTCAAACTCATCTCTTCTATCCATAAAGAATTTGTAATAGGCCTGCACATTTTTAAGCTTGTGCCAATCATTAGGGCCTGCAGGTTCTTTATCCAAATCATAAACAAGAGCATTTTTTAATGACAAGATAAACGGAGAATGTGTTGCAATAATAAACTGGCATCTAAATGCACGGACGGACTGCTCTAGGAAATTCACCAGTTCCAACTGCATCTCTGGCGACAGGCTGTTTTCTGCGATATCATCTATTGATTTCAACTGATAAGAGCTGTCATAGCAGGTTCTTCGGATATCATTTAAATACAAGTCCTCAGCTATGCCTGATGCAAAATAAAAATTCTTTAAATAAACCAATTTACATTTTTCTCCCTATGCTGATATATTTAGCGATAACTCAATCTCATCATCATCTACCACACCGGTCTCTTCAAAACCTAGATTTTTGTACAATGCCAGCGCCAGCTTATTCTCTTTATTGCAAGTAAGTGTAACTCTATTAGAATCTCCAAAAGGCTTTGTACCTATGTAGGACATAACCTGCTCAAGAGCAGCTTTTCCATATCCTTTTCCCTGGTACTTTTCATCAATCATCATATGCCAGATATCGTACTCCGGAATATCATAATCATAGATTACCATGACGTAACCAACCGTAACATTACCATCATATATTCCAAATGGCTGACACTGATTTCTGTATACATAGGCTTGGGCGAGGCTACGAATTGGATGAGAAACATACTTATCCTGTCCTGCTGCAAGATGCAAATTAAATGCATCAATAAAATTTTCTTCTGTGATTTTTCTAAGATTAATCATATGATTCCTCCATAAAATGTAATTACATAATTGATAACTAAAGGCTTGTATGAATATCCTAGAAGTATTGGCAAAAAAATACCGCGGCTTAATAAACCACGGTAAAATAAAATCTTATTAAAAATATGCCGAGGTCTTCAACAGATATTCAGATGTTATATTCATTCTTCTAATCATCATAATTGAACACCTCTCTTTCTTTGTAATCTATGTGTTTATCATACATTTTAGAAACAGTTTATGCAATATCCTTTATTATTAACTTCTTCTTAAGATAAATAGATTATTGTTGCTGCCATAATTATTCCCCCTGTTCTTGTATTATCTCAAAAGTACCCCTTCAAAGTATTGTTCCTGAAACTCAATTGCAGACAAAATGTCTTCATCCGAATATTCTATGCCATCCAATGAAACAATCCATTTATCCTCATTATCATTAGTCCTATGATAAACTGCAATAACCTTTCCTTCAAAGGTCTCTAAAGGCTCGTCTGCGCCCAATATATATACATCCTGTTCCTCTCCATCAGCTGCAAAAATCCCATCAACAAAGCCATAGTTAATTGGATAAATCATGTCTGGATAATCTGGATGTGTCGAGCCTAATGGACGATCGATATGACCTTTTACAATCGTGCCTATTATTTTATCCATCTCAAACCTTTCCTTCAAATTCAATAATTGGACATTCGTTATATACATTATTCACAGCTAGTTCCCCCATATTTTCATTATTCTACAATATCTTAAGAATGGTAATTTTGCAATTGAAGATTTATTTAGTGTGGCATATCTTTTTCGCATATACATCCCAAACCGTTAAAAATTCATTTTGGGATGTAAGAAATTAACATTTTCAGTTCACAAATCGCAGATTTAAGTATTTAGTATCATTCAAACATTGGGAATAGCATATTTTAAGAAACACCTTTATATAATATGAGAATTAATTTATGGACACTGAAAGAAAAAATACATCCCATTTACAATAAAATTGCCTTTGGGATGCATTTTGAACCTTGAACCACACAATTTATATAAAACAAAAAAGAGCAACCAATTACTTGGTTACTCTCCTTTAAACAATGCGGAAGGCGGGACTTGAACCCGCACGCTCGCAATGAGCACAAGATCCTTAGTCTTGCTCGTCTGCCAGTTCCGACACTTCCGCAAGAACTCTTTTGAAGTTCGCTTGTCTCAACGACAAGACATAATATATCAGAGAAACCGGCATGCGTCAACGGTTTTTGGCAAATTAAAGTGACTAACTTTACTCCGTTAAATCAGATAATTCTGACACCTTAATCAACCACTCCGTTGAACAATAAATACTGATGCCATGGCTCGTAGCAAGAGCCCTTTAAATGCACTCCATCACCGGAAAGTGAATCATCAAGATTGCCTTCTCCATCATCAAGCATATCATTAACATTTAGATAAAAAATGTGCTGATAATCTATCAAATCAAACAGAGCTGCATTTCTTACATTTATATTTCCATTATTGTAAAGAGGATCGCCCTCGCTCTTCTCTTTAGTCACATGCATAGTACTGTTGATAAAGATAAGTGCATCTGGTTGAATCTCCAAAATCCTGTTGATAACATCTGCGTATGCATCATGATATGTCTCGTTGGTACCACGGCCAATCTCATTGATTCCCACCATGATGTAGACCTTAGAGAAGGAAATCTTAGACAGTGCTTCGAAAAGAGTCTCCTTTGGACCATTCTCCACATCAATCCAGGCATCCTTTTGAAGGTTGTATATAGTAAGTGATTTCTTTGCAAAAAAGGTAGCCCTTGAATCAATCTCAGGACAATACTGAGAAAGTCCTACCATTCTGGAATCACCGATAAATACAGCATCGTCAAAGTAGGAATCCTCCACCTTTGTAAAGGACTTTGGCTCTACCACCTCAATCTTTGCCTCTGGCTTTGGCTTCTCTTCCTCCGTCGTCTGAGCTTTAGGCTGTGATTCCTCCTGTTTTTCTTCAGGGCTCCAAGGATATACACCTGCTGTTGCCCCCTTTAGCATGGGCGCCATAACCGGCTCCTTATCAACACCTGCAGAAAATTCCTGATACTTTTCAGGTGTATAAATGTAGCTGCACACCGAAAGCCCCACTGCAGATATCACTATTAAGATAATCAATAAATAACTTTTAATCTTCATAACCAAATCCTCTAGAATCTCAGATACATAAATGGATTACCAGCTGAATTTGCAAGACTAATAATTGAAATCCAAAACATCACAAATAAAACCAAAGTAACTAATATATTTTCCTTGTGCTTTCTATAAAATGTCTGCACAAAAGGAATAACTAAAACTAATCCCATCAATAAGTATGGCCAGTAAGATGGTAATAAATAAAGGATATCGTTCTTATTTACTGCAATTCCATTATTTATAACGGGGAATAAGCGAAGACCATATGTACATAGTCTTCTTACTGAATGAATAGCAAAGATTACCCATGTACATGGAATGACCACCCAGACATTTATGTGACCAATAATCTTGAAGGCAATATTCCACTTTGAAAGAATGAACTTTTCCACAAGTATAATCACGAAAAGAACCATTGCCCACAAAACAAAGTTTGTAGTCATGCCGTGCCACAGACCTGTTATCAACCATACCACCAGCAAATTAAAAATGGTACGGCCATTGCCCTTCTTACTTCCGCCAAGAGGGATATAAATATAATCTCTGAACCAGCTTCCCAACGTAGCATGCCAGCGTCTGTAAAAATCTGAAACCGAATTAGCAGCATATGGCTGGATAAAGTTCTCAATAAAAGGAAATCCCAACATGACACCTATACCAGCAGCCATAAGGGAATATCCCCAAAAATCAAAATAAAGATTCATGGAGTAAGCATAAGCACCAAGCCATGCAAGTGGTGTAGATATACTCTCGTATCCAATAGTCTTGATATCTGACCAAAGAACTGCCAAATGATCCGCTATCATAACCTTCATAAAAAGACCGATGACGAAATACTTTAATCCATCTTCTACTGATGCCAGTACAGTCAGCAAACGCTGGCCCCTAGATGGACGTTCTTCTTTTTGCACAACAGCCCAAAAACTGTTATCCTCCACATATGAATATCTGCTGATAGGTCCTGATAAAATCTGTGGGAACATAGTGAAATAAGCGGACATATCCCTAAAGCTGACTGTCTTAATCTGCTCTCTGTACAAATCCACCTGATAGGAAATCATCTTGAAAATATAGAAGCTAAGCCCTAACGGAAATGCGATTCCAAGCTTCAACCTTCCCGCCACCTTAAAGAAGGATAATAAACCAGCATTAAAAATGATAATGCAAACAAGCGCAGCTTTTTTCTTTTTAGAAACCAACTTTGCAAAGCCGAAATTGATAATTGTAGCCCCCACAAGAAGAGCGACAAACTTCCAGTCATTTACCACATAGAAGGCAATACTTGCAACTATAAGAAGCCAAGGTCTAACCTTGGCTGGAAAAACATAATATATTAATAAAAATAGAGGCACTGCTCTAAAAATGAAATTCAAATCCGAAAAGGTCATACTATCTCTCCCTACTCATATTTATAGTATACCCTAAGAATATACGCTATTCCATAAAATTAAAATTACCTTTTTGTTACGAAAAAATAAAACAGGCAACCCCGCTTTGAGGTTGCCTTAACAATTATTTTAATGTTTTTTGATATTTATCAATCACTTTATAAATTTCCATGTTTGGGTCATCTACCATTTTTATTTCAGTATCGAGCTGAATCAGCTTATCCTGTGTAGGTGAACGCATCTCCCATTTTGGAAGTCCCTCTCCGTTAGGATTCCCGGTCTTGGCAAAATTCACCCAATATTTCTGCATAACCTCAGAAAGCTTATAGTCCTCCTCATCATAGAGCCCAGGATGTCTCCAAAGATTTCCATAAGCATATGGCAACTCTCCAGCATGATAATTTGAAAGAACGTTATTTGTCTTGGTGAAATAGTATTCGTAGGTTGGAACGCCCTGTTCAATCAAGTAATTATTCCAAAGATAATGTGAATAGCTAAACCATATAGCAGAGTACGACTTATTAAGTGCCCCTTTAGCATCTCCCATAGCATCCACAATAAAATGCTGGTCACGCTGTGGACTGTCTGCTGGAACTACCTTAGCCATCTCCTCTGCCTGTTCCCCTAAATCTTCAGCCAAAAGTTCAACATAATTATCAGCTGTTGCTTTTGTTGTCAATAAGAAGGCATCAGCTTCCTTTACGTTGAAACCATTAAGCAAAGCCTTCTCGTGATTATTACCTTTTTCATATGTAAGATATGGCTGTTCAACAATAGCATATCCATCGATTGTCATTGCTGACTGATTACTGTCGTTTTTGATAAGCTCCCATGGAGAAATGTCTCTTAATTCAGCTGATGAGGATACTCCGAACGCATCGCGAACCTTTTTACCTTCCTCCAATGCTATATCATAAGAACGGAAGGTATGGAAAGGCTCGATTGCAGTTATTCCACTAGATTCTGCTATAGCATATCTGAATAATCCTTCTGTAAGTGGTGATACACACAACGCATTTACACTGGATGATCCTGCAGATTCACCAGCTATTGTAATCTGATTTGGGTCACCACCGAACTGCTCAATATTCTCATAAACCCACTTTAAAGCTGCAATCTGATCCAATAAACCATAATTGCCTGTAGTACCATTAGGTGATTCTTCCTTTAAGTCATCAGCAGTATAATAGCCAAGTGTGCCAAGGCGATATGCAAAGTTTACAAATACTACACCCTGCTTCGCCAAATCTTCACCTCTATACTCGGAATAGGAAGACTGACCTGTTGTAAGACTTCCACCATGAATATAGAAAATAACCGGCTTCAGTTCCTTATCCTCTGTTTCAGGTGCCCATACATTTAAATAAAGGCAATCCTCACTCATGGCCTCCAGATATTCATCCCCAAACTTAACCTGATAATCATGCCAGCCAAGTATATGCGACAGACTGTCTACGAACGGATTGGAACGAGTCTGCATAGCCATAGGGCCAAATTCATCGCATTCTCTTACTCTATCCCATTTCTCTGGTTCCTGAGGCTCTCTAAAGCGTAAATCACCAACTGGCGCTTTCGCATACGGAATACCAGCATAAACTCTTACTGACTTATCCTCATTATAAACTCCTCTAAGATATCCCTGCTTTACCTGAACCACTTCAGTAATCTGTGGATTCTTTACATCAACAGCTGGAACATTCTTAATTGGAGGTTTTGTAAATATTAGATTTACAAAAAGAACCAGTATAAAAGCTACCCATGAAATAGTTTTAGCTTTTCTAGAAACAATATTCTGCTTCTTCAACATGTGTCTTTCCAAAAGCATGATAATGGCAGCAAGAACACCTACCACCCATCCGGCCAATAAATTTTTAGAAAGCTCTAAAATAACCAAATATACTAATGTAATCAGAATAACTAATATCGAAAAAATCATATCTATCCCTCGATTTTACGCAATTAAATTTATCTCAATTTTTCATATATCATATCACATAAAAAAAAATTGTAAATAAAACCTGTAAAAAAATTTTATAAAAAAAATGTGAATTAAGTGTTGACTATCTGCTAGCTCTTTGATATTATACTTCTTGTCGCTAAGACAAGCGGAAGTGTCGGAACTGGCAGACGAGCAAGACTAAGGATCTTGTGCTCATTGCGAGCGTGCGGGTTCAAGTCCCGCCTTCCGCATGATAAAAAGATAACCAGAGCATAAAGCTCTGGTTATTTTTTTATGTGCCGATGAGTTCCTTGGACCCGCCTTCCGCATAAAAAACATTCATTGATGTTTACAATTATTTATATTCTTGTGGTATAATCCTCATGTGATTCAGTATTTTGTTTCTAATACTGCCATGATAAGAGGAGGCATACATATGAAATGTCCATGTTGTGGAAATGAAGTTTGCGCATTTAATGCTCTATTAGAGTATATGGTAGAACAAGAAGAGGCTTCCACAGAAGAAAAATCTGAGAACACTAAAAAATCACAGTGATATCCCACTTACTTCACAATTAATACACGAGTTTTGATGTATAGTCTTATTACACACCTAATACATTACTTGTTTATTTTTGGGGAGATTAATGTTTTCTACTTATTTTCATAGTCTAATGTTGAGGAGGTAAATGCTATGAAGGAGGAAAACATTAAAAGAAGAGAATCGAAACTTGTAAGAGCCTACAAAGAGGGACACTATGAAGAGGCCTTGGTTAAAATGGTTACCAAGAAGCCAAGTGTATTTAAATCAATTGCCAATATTTTGGTATCAATACATTAAAGCAAAAGCTACCCATCATCACGGGTAGCTTTTTTTCGCCTTAGCATATCTCTGCTGAGTCTAATACAATTGTAAATGGACCATCGTTTAAGAGGGACACCTTCATATCTGCTCCAAACTCTCCTGTCTCTACATGGTAGCTAGCAGCTCTACACTGGCTGATAATGTACTCGTACATTTCATTGGCGAAATCTGGTGCTCCTGCATCTGTAAAGGATGGACGATATCCCTTCTTGCAGTTAGCATAAAGGGTAAACTGTGATATAAGAAGTAGCTCACCACCTACATCTGTAAGTGAAAGATTGATTTTATCATTCTCATCATCGAAAATACGAAGTCCTAAAAGCTTCTTTACCATCTTGTCAGCTATTTCTTTTGTATCTGAATCTGATACTCCTATAAGGACAAGAAAGCCCTTCTTTATAGCACCAATAGTGTTTCCATCTACTGCAACAGATGCTTCATTTACACGCTGAATTACAAACTTCATTATTAATTCTCCTCTGGCTCGTGAACTGTTCCGTATAACTTCAAATTAGTATTCTGACGCTCTATTTCAGCGTTATATCGTTCAGATACCTGCTTCCAGTATGAATCAAGCTCTGCCTCTCCTCTTCTGTCAGGAACCTTAAATTCCTCTGACAACACCTTTCCTAAATACTGAGACATTTTCTCTGCACCTGCAAGGTTAAGATGAAGACCACCATCATAAGTATCCTTACTCCAGTCAATTCCCATCTCATCTTGTAAATCAAGGAAATTGATATAAGGTAAATCATTGGCGGCAGCATAATCCACAATCTGCTCTTCCCACTGGTCGTACCAGTATGGATAAAGAGTTGGTGCCTTAACTAAAATAAGCTGCACGTCATTATCCTTACAAAGCTTTGTGAGCTTGTCTAAATACGCATATGCGTTATCACCAAACTGATAATCCGCAAGCGGCTTTCCTTCTGGAACATTCTCTGCTGGCTTTACATCTACACGCATGTAATATCCATTGAAAGTAACCTTATCCCTGTGTCCCAAATAAGTAAGGTCTTCAGAACTCAAATCACTCCAACGTCTGTGATATCTAAGTAATGGAAAAACATAATCTATGAAGTGCTCTTCCTCTGTCATCGAAGCATTAATCGAACCAACCTTGCTTGAAGACCACTTCATACCATCGATTGTCATACGATTGTAAGCTTCCTTCTGTGGCTTGTTGTACTTCATAGATAAAACATTGAATACGATGATATCTGGATGCTCAGTCTTGATAGTCTCCTCAGCAAGATAGTACGACTGCCATATTAGCTGCTGGGCACTGCCACGTATATACGAATTAATTCCAAAGTTCTCCCAGAGATAAACTGGTGAAACATTTTCATAAAGCTCACAGTCACCGATGAATACTACGTTGTGATCTGTAGGATCATCATAGTACTCTTCTATCATCGCACCTTCCAAAACACCAGACATGTATTTTGGTTCTAACAGTTTGTTGGTGAAAGCTAGGCCTGCAACAGCTATGAATAAAGTTAAAATAATAGCTAAAAGCTTTTTCATATTAATACACCTTAAAATTGATTATATATAAACTGACTTGCGGAGTATCCGATTCCGTATGCTCCGAAGATTAATGTAGCCATAAATAAACCATACCAGGCTATAAAGCGAACTGGCTCAGCCTTAGCTGCTATCTTCTCTCGAACACTTCCACTGCGCTGTATAAGGCTGACAGTCACAAGTACAAGCATGCCAATAAACACAACAGCATAATCGTATGCATCAAGACCCATTCCAATAAATGCATCGGCATTAAGCTGTGACAGGCTCGATTTTGTGAAGATGCTTCCAAACATCTTAAAGGTAAGTGGTACATCCCTATAGCAGTCGAACATACGAAGTGAAGACATAATAAGTACGGTACGGATAACCTGGAATAATTTCCATCCGAAGGTTCCGTCTACATTTACCTTGCTGTGGAACCATCTATAGAATGGTTCCAGTTCCTGAGAAATCATGATAACTACGAAGTTGCCAAGTCCCCATACGATAAAATTCCAGCTGGCACCATGCCAGATACCTGTTGTAAACCATACAATAAAGCTTGAAAGATAAACTGGTACTCTCTTACCTAGATTGTTTCCAAGACGAGCACGTGACTTCTTTGAAAGCTTCATCATAAACTGGCTGGCACTGATTGGATAGAAAATGTAATCAGTAAACCAGGTACCCATGGTGATATGCCATCTGTTCCAGTATTCCTTAATGTTCTTTGAGAAGTATGGTCGTCTGAAGTTTTCAGTAACCTTTATTCCCATTGTCTCAGCCACGCCGATTGTAATATCAATACCACCGGTGAAATCTGCGTAAAGCTCAAGGGCATAGAACATGGCACCTGCAAAAGCATAAAAGCCATTATAGGTATCAGGTGATGCGATAATTGCCTGTACTGCCACAAGAATCCTGTCTGCAATAACAAGCTTCTTGAAGAAGCCCCACATGATACGCTCTAAGCCAAAAGATACTGTCTTCCAGTCGAATCTGTGCTCCTCAAAAAGTGTCTGGCTTAAATCTGCATATCTGCTGATAGGTCCCTGAACAAGCTGAGGGAAGAATGATACAAACAACGCAAACTTAAATGGGTTCTTCTGAGCCTCAAACTTACCATTATAAACATCAATAAGGTAACCCATAGACTGGAAGGTGTAGAATGAAATACCCATAGGGATAATCAAATCTACAAAAGAAATCCCACTAGGACTACCAAAAGCAGAAATAATAGAATTGATATTTGCAATGGTGAAGTTAGTATATTTGGTAACTGCCAAAATACCAAGATTAAAAAGAAGGCAGCACAGGAAAATCTTCTTCTCAGCAGCATGCTCCTTAGCTTTTACTGCTTTGCGCTCTTCCTTTTCCATTTCATTTTTGTGTTCCTTGAACCAAACATCAAAGGCTTGCTTCTTATCGGAAATGTTTTTAGCTGCAAGATATGTACTGACAGTAGTGATTACAATAAAAATCAAATATCTTGGATCTGCCATGAAATAAAATGCATAACTTGCAAGAAGCAGGAAGGACCACTGGGCCCTTCCTGGCAACAAATAATACATTATAAATACTACTAACAGAAATCCAAGGAATTCGTAGCTTGTAAATAACATTTATTAATCCTCATCATCTAATTTAGCTTTGATTAATGCGTAAATTGTCTCAGCTGAATCAAAGTTCTCTGGAGTAAGCTCTGCTGCTCCAATAGTAACATCAAACGCCTCATTAATCTCTGAAATAAGAGACACAATATCAAAGGAATCAAGGATTCCTCCTGTTACAAGATCCTTTGCGGTAGTGAAATCTACCTCTGGATGTAAGTCGCTTAAGATTTCGATTAATTCATTCATTTTATAATCCTCCGTTATTTATTTTCATACATTTTTGTAAGTGTTACTCTGTCTATCTTGCCGTTAGCTGTAAAAGGCATCTCTTCGAGACGATTTACCTTATTTGGTAACATGTAACGTGGAAGCTTTGTTTTTAAAGCCTTAATAAGGTCGCCCTCCGTGATATCCCCCACATAATAGAGGACTATTTTGCCCTGTTCCTTAGCGTAAATACAGCCTGAAAGCTTAATCTCTGGTACAAGGTTTACATTGGCTTCGATTTCCCCAAGTTCGATGCGATGTCCCATATGCTTAATCTGGAAATCCTTGCGTGAATGGAAAATCAGCTCGCCATATTCATTGATATGACCAATGTCTCCTGTGCGATAGATGATTTCCGGATAAGCAGTATTAAGCGGATTTTGTACGTAGGCCTCGCTTGTCTTTTCTGGATTGTTGTAATAGCCAAGTGTCACAGATGTACCACGGATACAAATCTCACCCTGCTCTCCATCTGCCGCAAGAGTATTGTCCTCCTTTAAAAGAAGAATCTCCGTATTCTTAAATGGGAATCCAACTGGGATTACTTCATCATCAGCAAACTCTCTCTCAACTGGATAATAGCAGCACATTCCAGTGCCTTCTGTTGGTCCGTAGAGATTGAAGAATTTTGCCTCAGGCACTGCTGCTCTCCAAAGTCTGAACTGCTTTATAGGAAATACCTCACTACCAAAAGCGATAGTCTTAAGTGTATGAGGTACAACCGTATCGAATGTTGCAAAAGCACTAATCATAGTAAGGGCTGAAACTACCCAGCATACAGTGTTAATGTTGTGCTCGTTAATGTATTCCACAAGCTTAATTGGAAACATGAAATAAGAATGTGGAATAAGATATGTAGTAGCACCAAATTTCAACGTAGGATAAAGTTCCTTTAGGCATGCATCAAAATATAATGGTGTCTGATTACCAAAGACTGTATCCTCGTTAAAACCGAGTGTTTCTGAAAGCTGCTCGATGTAATCAATTACAGAGCGATGGCAGGCACAAACGCCCTTTGGGACTCCTGTAGAACCTGACGTAAATACGATATAGATTGGATCAGTATCAATAGCCTTCTTTCGTACCATCGCAAGCGCATCAACATCAGGATTCGTATTTGCGATATCTGAAAAGAGAACGATATCTGCCTTATAATCAAAGCCCTCAGCAATCCCAACTGTGCTATCATCACAGATAATTACTCTAGGCTTGCAATTATCAAGAATAAGATTAATACGTGTAGCTGGCATCTCGCTATCAATTGGAACATAGTAGCAACCAGCATTGATTACACCAAAGAAAGTAGCGATAGTATTTGGACTCTTCTTCATGAAAACAATTACTGGCTCCCGCTTGCAACCGCGATTCAATAATCCTGTTCCCACCGAATCCATAATTCTTTTTACATCTGCAAATGAAAGGGTGACCTCATCATCCGCATATGCGATTTTGTCTGGAACACGGGCCAGACTTCCCTCCAAATAATCTAGTACGTTATTTTGCATTTCTATACCTCTGTAATCAAATTATCGCATTCAGGTCGGGCTTTAGCGCACTTTTTCACACAATCTGCAGCCAGCACATCAACAATATCAAGGACCTTTGGTCCTACCTCATTGTCTCGTTTTACAATGGAAAGCTCTGTGCAACCTAAAATAATAATATCTGCACCTGCCTCCAACAACTGAGATTTAACCTGAAAGAATTTATCCATGTCTACAGGCTTTCCAGCCTTAACGTCATCATAAATAATGCTCATAACCTGCTTCTGTCCAGCTTCGTCAGGATATAAGCATTTAATGTCGTAATCTTTAAATACTGAATCAAATAAATGCATTGATGCAGTACCATCTGTGGCCATAATGCCAACCTTTGTAATCCCCCTCTCATAAATATACTGAGCGGCTTCCTTGATTCCGTTGCTGACAGGAATAAACACGCTGTCGGCAAGCTGGTCGTGGAAATAATGGGCTGTGATACATGGCATGGCAATATAATCTACATTTGCATGCTCCAGATTGTGGGCAAGCTCCGTAATCTTAGGAAGTGGGCTTTCCTCACTGGTGCCAAGTATGTATCCTGTTCTGTCCGGAATAGATGGACAGTTATATATAATCATTTCGATGTTTTCCTGATCAGTGGCTGCATCTGTAAGCTCAATGATTCTACGCATGAAATATGCTGTTGCCATTGGGCCGAGACCACCAATGATTCCTAATTTCTTAGTCATTGAAGTATGTATACACCTCTCTGTCGTAGTTATGAGAACGATAGTGCTCGTTTGAGTATGCCATCAAATCCTCATCTGTAACATAAAATCCCTTGAAGGTTTTATCTGTACGTGGTGTGGAATCGAAATGTCTCCATCCCTCTCCACAATCTATTACACTCCAAAAATGATGACGGGTAGCTGTAGGAATGATTTCTATATCCTCATTCTTAATGCCTGCTCGGGTGAGAAGCGCTTTTCCAACTGCAAAGTAATTGTAGCAATCACCGTGGCGATTCTTTAAGCCATCATAGGCACCCTTTAACCAGTCGCCTCTGTCCTCACTTTCACTATAACCAATATTGCCCTGAATCCATACGTAGATGGCGTGGGCTTTATCATAATCTGACATATCAGGCTTGATAATATCTGCCAGCACAGCATCTGCCAGTTCATTTACCTGTTCTTCGGAATATACCACCTCAATAACGGTGATGGTTCCCTCTGCTAAATCCATATTCCCCATGGAATCTGACGCAGTATATATAATAGGATATTCTCCTGGAACATCAAGATTAACATGGCTGCTGTCTACCTGCACCTCGATATTATTATCCACATTATCAGTGACAACTACATCTTTCTTGAAGCTGACACCCTGTCCTGCATATACAATTTTATCCAGCTGCCCCTCAATTATAGGAGGAGTGATGTCGTATTCTTCCACAAGATGCAAAACCGTATCCTCTGTGGTTCTGTTTCCAGATGGATCTTCTGCAGCTATTTTAACAGGAATGTCACCGTAGTTATCAAAACTTACCGACTCTGCAAAATATATATTTACGTCATTAGACAAATCACTGACCGACTCCACAAAATCCTTTGCCTCAGGAGCCTCCTCTTTAGTACGGGTGAGAGGCTGTACAGTAAGTTCCGGTGCTACTGTATCCTGAACCTGTAAGGTACACTCATAGGTAAAAGGTTTTGAAGAAATGCCAACCTGGTATTCACCTGCAATATCAGTAGAAAATACTGTTTCAGGAGTAAATTCTGCTTCCTTGGATTCCTCCTTTAAGAAATCGCTGGCTTGTACTGTCTCACCAAGCTCAATCACACAGGTATCGTAAACTCGATGTGAATAATCATAATAAAAATAGGCTCCTACCCCAGCGCAGGCTAAAAATAAAGCCACTACGCCTATGAAAATAAGAAGCCTATTTTTTCTTTTTCTCTTATTATAACGTCTTCTATATTTGACAGTCGTTTCCATAATTATTATTCTCCCGAGTGTATCGTTACACTCGGATATAATTTTAACAATCATAGAGTTTAGAGTCAAATTTTCGACATTGCAGATACTTATTTCAAAAGGGTATTCAGGATGCCTCTAAATAGCTGAGCTCCTGTATTACCACCGAGAGTCTGACCAAACTTTCCTCCCAGCTGTTTGCCCACCTTTTTACCAACTTCACGGCCAACTGTTCCTGCAACAGTAGTTCCTACTGATTTTGCTGCACGCTTCTTACGATTAGCCTCTTTTTCCTTCTCTCTTGCCTCAGCCTTTGCCGCTGCAGCCTCTTCCTTAGCCTGCTGTTTTGCAGCTGCCTCTGCCTCTTTTGCCTCAGCGGCTGCCTTCTCTTCCTGCTCATTCTTTCTTCCTAGCATCTCGTAAGCAGAATCAGGATCAACTGCTACTGCGTATTTAGAATAAAGATTGCTTGCTTTAATGGCACCTTCTCTAACAGCTGCATCTATGCCTCCCATCTTAGACTGTGGTGGAAGAATAAACACCTTTTCAACCACAGATGGTGTACCATCCTCCTGAAGGAAGGATACAACAGCCTCGCCTGTTCCAAGAGCTTCGATAACATCAGCTGTCTTAAATGCAGGGTTCTCTCTGAAAGAATCTGCTGCCGCCTTAACAGCCTTCTGATCTGCTGGAGTGTAAGCATGAAGAGCATGCTGAACCTTATTTCCAAGCTGAGCAAGCACTCCATCAGGAATATCCCTAGGATTTTGAGTAACAAAATAAACTCCTATTCCCTTTGAACGAATAAGCTTAACCACCTGCTCAATCTTATCAAGAAGAGCCTTTGGAGTATCTTTGAAAAGGAGATGCGCTTCATCGAAGAAGAATACCATCTTAGGCTTTTCCAAATCTCCAACCTCTGGCATAGTCTCAAAGAGCTCTGATAAAAGCCAAAGAAGGAAGGTAGAGTATAAAGTACCATTATTGATAAGGCTCTGACTGTCAAGGATGTGAATCATGCCCTTGCCAGATGCGTCCGGTGTAAGCCAATCTCTGATATCAAGGTCAGGCTGTCCAAAGAACTGGTCTCCTCCTGCCATTTCAAGAGCTACTACTGCTCGCTGAATTGCACCTACACTCTGCTTTGCAATATTTCCGTACTCAGCTGCATATTCCTTATTGTTCTCTGCCACCTCATTAAGCATAGCCTTTAAATCCTTGGTGTCATAAAGGAACCAACCATTCTCATCAGCAATTTTGAAAACAATTGTAAGGATATCTTTCTGCGTTTCATTTAAATCCAATATTCTTCCCAAGAGAAGTGGTCCCATCTCTGAGATAGATGTACGAATCTGAATACCATTCTTTCCATATACATCCCATAAGGTTGTTGGATATTTCTGATATGAGAAACCATGGTCTGACAAGCCAAATCTTTTGATTCTCTCCTGCATGTTTTCGCTGTCTACGCCAGTTTCAAGCATTCCGGCTATATCGCCCTTTACATCAGCCAAAAAAACAGGCACACCCATATCAGAGAAGGACTCTGCAAGAACCTTTAAGGTAACGGTCTTTCCTGTACCTGTAGCTCCCGCTATAAGACCATGTCTGTTAGCCATCTTCGGCAAAACAAAAACTGGTGTACCACTTTCTGTATTTGCAATCCAAAGCTTACCATCTCTAACCATAATAACCCTCCCGAATTATTCAACTCAAATTTAATCTTGAGTATAATTATAACAAAATGAGGAGGCGATTACACCTCCTCAACATAACTTACAAAATCTAAATTATTCAACTCATCAAAAAGCTTTTGGTGGGAATGCCTGCTTCCAAAATCCAGTTCCACCATCAAAGCTGTATCATTACCAGATAAGGTTTTGTCCTTAGTCTTATTAATACTTGTAATCTGGTATCCCAGATCAGCAAACTTCTTCCTAAGTCGCTTAATTCCGTTGGTCTCCTCCACCTCGATATAGATACTGATGTATCTGCTGTTTTCCTCTATCTGCTGAGTGAATCTCACAAGCACAAGATTTGCAAGCATAACAAGGGCAAAACATGCTAGGCCAACGGTAATATAACCTGCTCCAAAAGCCATACCCATACAAGAAGCCACCCAGAGGGAAGCTGCTGTGGTAAGACCCTTTATCTGATTTCTTCCAGTTACTATGATTGTACCTGCGCCAAGGAAACCTATACCGCTTACAACTCCTGCAGGTATACGGCTTACATCAGCGTCAAATCCCGGCATGGCTGCCAAATACAGATTTAGGGCTGTGGCAACTGCAGAGCCAAGACTTACAAGGGAGAAGGTTCTTATTCCTGCACTGTGTCGCCTAACCACTCTCTCCAAACCAATCAGACTGCCACACACCGTAGCAAGTACCAATCTGAGAATTACTGCTATTTCATTCATGCTCTGCAAATAATCAAGTAGTGAATTAATCATATACTATTTATTCTCCATAACCCTCAAAGGTCATTCCCTTTTCTGCTATAGTCTCAAGGGTTTCATCCAAAAGCGCTGGCTTTCCGAAATAATAGCCCTGAGCTCGTTCACAATTAATGCTCTTAAGGAACTGATAATGCTCTTCCGTCTCAACACCTTCGCAAAGAGGCTTAATTCCTAAGTCTGAAGCACCCTTTATGATGTAGCTCATAAGCTTTCTTGTGTGCATGTTATGATAGCTTCTAAGGAAAATCAAATCCAGCTTCAAAACATCAAATTCATACTCTGCTATAGTATTTAGAGATGAATATCCACTTCCGAAATCATCTACCCAAACCTCATAACCTGCATTTCGAATCTTAGCCACTTCGTGCTTTATGAGACCAGTATTATCATTAAAGGCACTCTCTGTAATTTCAACTTCAATCAAATCTCTTGTGATTTCATATATCTCACAGAAATCATCCAAAAGCTTCAAAACATCACATACATCAAAATCCAAACGGGAAATATTTACAGACACAGGAACTACAGGAAGTCCCTCATCCATAAGCATACGCATATCCTGACAAACCTTCTTAACCATAAATTCATCCACAAGATGAATCAGGTGGAAATGCTCAAGTGTCTCAATAAAATCTAGAGGTGAAAGCATTCCTACAGATGGATCAACCCAACGCACCAGGGCCTCCATTCCGCAAACCTCACCGGTGGCCACTCTGATAATAGGCTGATAAAATACCTTAATATAATCAAGAGCTATAGCCTCATCAATATGATCAATAACATACTGCTGACGTCTTAGCTTATCTCTTAAAATATCATCGTAAATACAATAATTTAAATCATGTCGATTCTTGATGCTGTTGCATGCAAGTCTTGCATGATCGCAGGCAAGACCAACTTCAGCACGCTGATCATCAAGGAAATATATACCCGCTTTTACTCTTACCTTCTTATTTACATCATCCTGAAGAAGCATACGCTTATATACTTCCTCTACATTTTCTATTACTGCATCCTTCGGATCATTACAATATATTACAAAGTGATCATCAGAAAATCTTGCAACTGTAGCATTATAAAATACATCCTTAATAATTCTTCCCATATCACATAGGAGTTCATCTCCCATCTTAAAACCATGACGCTCATTATAAAGCTTAAAATTAGGAATATCGAAATGTATAAAGGCACTTTCCTGTCGGGCAACTTCTGTGGATGTCAAAAGCATCTGCACCTTATGATAGAAGAAAGACATATTAAATAAGCCTGTCAGCTTATCCGTCTCTCTGTCTCCAGCAAGTAACTCAGCTTCTGCATAGGAATTACTGGCATTATTCAAGTATTCGTTTTGGTCTACGTCTACAATAAATACATAGAAGAAGCTCTTTCCATTCATCCAATGAAGGAGATGACCAAAATCCTCTATATATCTAACCTCACCCTGCTTTGTAATAATTCTGTACCGAACATAATCGTGACGTTTTTCACCAAATATAGTCTGTGCCTGAATTTGGTTTTCAATCTTATATAAATCCTCTGGATGAACAAGCCCCTTGAAGGTTCCGCCTACGAACTCCATAAATTCATCAAAAGTTTGGCAACCAAAAAGATTAATGACGTTTGAATCTGCAAAAAGAATCTTCTCGTCACCTTCCGCTTCATAGATGAAAAATCCGCCTGGCAACCCCGTAGGCACCACGCCCACACCAGTTTCGATATACTCCTCTTTTCCCATAATGCCCCCGCTTGGAATAAAAATTATTAGTAAATAATTATTCGACACCTATACATAATACATTTTACATCATTAGTAAATGCTATTAGGCTTTTTCACAAAAATTTCAGCATTGTGGTAAAAAGGTTACTTTTCACTATTGAGTACCAGCAATATGATTTATAAACTGCTGTGCTGTTCTTCCGGATAAGCCACCTTGCTCCAGCTCCCATATCTTCGCCTTGGCAATCAACTCCTCCTCAGGCATGGTAATGCCAGCACGCTTTGCAAGTCCCACTACAATATCGATATATTCCTTCTGCATTGGCTTACTATAGCTGATTGTTACACCAAATCTGTGGACAAGCGACAGTTTCTCCTCTACCGTATCAGAATGATGACGGTCATCAGTATTAGTCTGGTCATTTCTATCGTTCCAAGTCTCCTTGATAAGATGACGACGGTTAGATGTGGCATAAATCAGGATATTATCAGGTTTTGTTTCCACGCCGCCTTCGATAACAGCCTTAAGGAATTTGTATTCAATCTCATGCTCTTCAAAGGAAAGATCATCCATATATATGATATATTTGTAATTTCTATTTTTAATGCTGGCAATAATCTTCGAAAGATATCTGAACTGATGCTTATATATTTCAATCATTCGAAGCCCCTGGTCGTAATACTGATTTACAATAGCCTTGATACTTGTAGATTTTCCTGTACCGCTATCTCCGAAAAGCAGTACATTATTAGCCTTCTTTCCTTGAACAAAGCTCTCCGTATTTGCGATAAGCTGCTGCTTTTGATACTCGTAGCCAATCAAATCATCCAAAACTACTTCATCCATGTTGTTGATAGGAACAAATTTTATATCATTATTTCCAATTTCTTCTAATCTAAATGCCTTGTTAAGACCGAACATTCCCACGCCATAGGCCTTATAGAAATCCGTAATTACGTTAAAGAATTCCTTTTCATCCTTGGCATTTTCTAGAGCCTTTGAAAGATTTCTAACCTTCTCGCTGACATTTCGGTTATACATCTGCTGATTCTTCTGTACAGCGCTGTAATTGGTAAATACAGAAAAGCTCTGAATTCCAAGTTCTTTTTCCAGGGCAGAAAAATCGTAATCAAATAGTTCCTTTAGAATTTTAAAATCATTTTCCACCAAATGATTCACAGAACCTGGCTTAACATCAGTTTTCTCTGTGACCAAAGAAAATGGATTCTCATTTGTAATAATATAAAAGGCTATATAGTTATGCCAAAGATTGTCATCAAAGCCATAATCAGTAGCAAGCATAAGGAGTTCCTTTGAAATCGCATTAATCTCGCGGGTAATCTCTCGCTTGTTATAGTCACTAGATTCAACTGAGTCAATAGCCCTGCCTAATTTATAAAGAATACTATTCTCAGTTAAATCGCCATACATTAATAGTCTTGAAATCTTCTCGTACATAACTGCCTCCTAAAACATGTTGCCAATAGTATAGACTAATAGTAGCACTTTAGTATGTTAAAGTGAAGATGGTAACAAAAAACCTCAGAAACACCAATTGATGTCTCTGAGGTAAAATTCAAACTATTCTGCCTTCCAAAGGCCATGAAGGTTACAGTATGCATATACAGCAACTACTGCATCATCATCTGTAAGAGCAAACTCAGCACAAGGCTTATCACCAGGATTAAGAACCTTTCTCTGAGCACCTTTCTTTGTCTCAAGTGCAATCCACTCGATGTAATGCTCTGGAGCCATAGGATGCTCTACCGAACCAACAGTAACTGTTACCTTGTTTCCATCTACGGTAAAAACAGGCACATGCTTTTCAACCGCACCATCAGATGTACCAGGTACAAGCTCCTTCATTTTCTGCCCGCAGCATGTCATTGGAGCGCCAGACTCTTTGATCATGCCTACAAAATTACCGCATACTTCACATACAAAAAATTTCATAAGACCCCTCCTACAATACTTTTCCCATTGAAAATACTAGATGTTTACCTTCTATTTTACATAATAGCATTTTACACAATGTATATAAACAGATTTTCTGTGAAAATACTGTTACATAGATATAATTCCAAATACATTTAGAACTGCATTCCAATAATTTTAACATTAACTAATTTCGGCCACAACCTGATTTTTTCCATGCTTTTTTCCGCCGCTGACACGGCTTTCTGGGGCAATATAATCTCCTTTGTTAATTGGGAATAAATAATTCTATAAATTCTTTTCTACCTGGAACCCATGCCTTCTCGTAAATATGAGTAAAATGATTTTTCACTGTCTGCTCTGAAATACCTAACATATAAGCAATTCTACGATTTGAAAATCCTGATACCTTCATAAAGCCCAATTCCAGTTCACGCTTTGTTAGTCCAAATTTCTGGGCTACTGCAAGATATTGCTCTTTAGAGATATTGATATTATTCTCCAAAATCCATTTCCTCATTCATCTTGTGCTCAGCATTAAGCTTCAGTGGCAAAAGGAAAAATTCAAGAATCACCGCATACAACCCCGACAGAAAACATATTGCAAGATTAGCTCCTATGGTAGATAAATCATCCAGCTTTCCAAGAAGTAAAACTCCGGATATGATAATAGCAAACAATGCTGCAAAAACTGTTAATTTCTGAGCAGCTTCCACAGCCCCAATAATATTTTTCAATTCTAGTAAGCTATAAGGCTTTAATCCCACAGAAAAAGCCTTTGTAAAGTTCTTCCACTCTCCCATTATCAAAAGACCTGGTATAAGAACTAACGCAATTAGAAGAAAAGATGGTAGATCAATAAACCATAATATGGCACTGGCGCCCCAGTTCCCACCTATAATATTTAGTGCAAATACGGCAACAAATAATAGTAATTCTCCTAACAGAACTAATCGAATATTCCTTTTCATGGCAAAACTCCTTTCACAATCAGGTTATCCTTGTCCTGCTTTAACCGTATCACAAGCAGAGTGAAAAAATATAGTACCTTTCAATGAATCGTGAAGTTATTTAATTGAAAAAAGAGTATTCTTTTCAAACATGCCAATTGCAAAGCCCATTTTCATGAAAAGTGGCATATTCTCATAGGCCTTAAAGCTGGTTCTATCCAATAATTCCTCTAATGTAAGTTCCTCATAGTAACCGTAAGGATTTGCCACGGTAATTTTATCATTTGGAATATCTGCTCCAATGATTAATGAGTAGTGCAATGTCCACTCGTCCCCATACAAAGCTGCCCACTCAAATGGAACTGGCTTTCCTGAAGACAGAGTATCATACATAATGTCAATGAACTCAGTATTCTTCTGATACTTATGAATCTCTGTGTCATATTCAGGGAACTGCTTATTCATCTCCTCGCAGAATTTGTTTCCTGTAGAAGTAACTATGGTTCCATATTCATCATACAGACTGTCTTCTGTTATGTTTTTTCCATCCCATGTAGAGAACATCTCAATAACAGCATAGCCACACGACACATGCTGTGTAATCACATCGATGTTTTCAATTTTTACAGGATTCTGGTACTTAGGATTTGTATAGACTGATGAATAATCATTCTGAATCAGCTTTGTCCTAATACCAGATACTAATAATGCAATTAATGCCACACAGATAATTCCGCAAATAATAAATCCTATAATTTTAAAAATTCTTTTCATTAAATCTCCCAACTGCATCTTAATCATCCCATGTGTAACGCTATAAACGGAAATATAATATCCCGTTGTCTTTGGCAGCATCACATAGAAGTTTTAATCCCTCTGTTCCATATCCACGATTCCGATTATTGAATGTGGTCAGGCACTTTGATTTCAAATTATTAATAATTCAAGCAATAATCTAACTCCACATCCTTACCTATATGCTCAGGAGACCATGGGATATAATAATCTACAGGTACCCCTTTATGCGCAAGCCCTTTGCCATAATCAATTCTTTTGTCTCTAGACGTCGGATAAACAAATCTAAAATCATCAAAGGAAACCACATTACAATTTGAAAAATCTGTAATTCCCATAGTAGGTCTTCCAACTAAAGTCACTTTAGGAGAACATGACATAACCTCTGCGAATGCATCCCCAGAAGAACCACAGCTTTCATCCGTAATAATCAATACCTTTTCAGGACCTTTTTTCCCTATAATTCCACTTGCAAATTCGTCATCGTCATCAAGAAATCCTTTGCCCATATTTTCAGTGTTATTGGCAATCATTGTATTTAGCATTGCTGTCATTTCTTCTGGTATATCCCCAACCAAATATTTTTTTAGATTCTCGATTCGATCTTTACAATTTCTAACAGAATAATTAATTTCAATAGGATATTCTGGCTTATAATAATCTGTAACGAATTCTCCTTCTGGAAAACAATACTCCAGGAGCGGTACAAATGCAGAATCTGCACCTCCACCATTTCCACGGACATCCACAATAAGTTTTTTACATTTTTCCAGAAGGTACTTACATTTGCTAAATAACTGATTTATCGCGTCCAAATCAGCAAAATCTGCAAATCTTAGATAAAGCGTATCATCATATTCTTCAAAAGAATAACATTCCGTCTCTGTCCCCTTTGTATTATGAATAATAGAAATATCTTCTTTTGAATCATCTGGATGAATAACAGTTAAAACGTTGTAAAACTTTAGCACTGCAGACCAAATTTTCCCTTCACGCTCCGCTGTTTCCCCCATAAAAAATGTTTTTTCTCTTTGAAATAATTCTTTTATTGAAAAACCATCGATTGCAACTATTTTATCTTCCGAGACAAGCCCTGTATCTTTATTTGCCTTTATCACGTATAGTACATCGTCCTGCCTCATCACTGAAAAACCAATTTTTTCAAGACTGAAATCTGTAAATAAAAGATGTCCTTCTACACCAAAAGTAGCCAGATATTCCTGTACCAGATGTAAAAAATCCTTTCGATCCATGTCATCAGATATCTGGCTTTCATATTCCTGAGAATTACCCGTTCCGTAATCTTTACAGGTTGCGGAATCTTCTCGCATAATTTCAACTATTTCTTTAAATATTTCTTTATTAGTCATCATTTACTATGTTCAATTTCCCCTCCAATTAATTTGCATACCCAATTTACTTTATAACCTGCAATTTATAAATGCTGCATTCATCTTGTTCACCTTGATATTTAAATCCGAAAGACATCGCTATATGCCTAGTCACAAATTGTTCGGGTGAACATTCTATAATAACTGATTTTCCTTTGTTCTTTGCTTGCTCAATCATTTCCAACCGACT
Source organism: Pseudobutyrivibrio sp. 49 (assembly GCF_900100545.1). Lineage (GTDB taxonomy): Bacteria > Bacillota > Clostridia > Lachnospirales > Lachnospiraceae > Pseudobutyrivibrio. The sequence continues at coordinate 13,277 of NZ_FNDP01000011.1, read as the reverse complement.
ATTAGCCAACTTAGTATATGCATCAATCCATCCCGATTCTTGCTCTGTAACATCCTCTTGAACTGAGCAATATTCCAAGAAATCTTCATACCCATGCATCGCTGATTTATAATCCTTAGCATGATAATAATTATCAGCTACTTCAAACAAAGCCTTAAAGCGTAGAGGGTGCGTATCATTGCATTCAAAGAATTCTTTATACAGTTTACGGGAATAAGTATAGTCTCCGCCCTTTTGGAGTTCCTGTGCCCGAATAAGCATCTCTGGAATATCTTTATTCATACAAAAGTCCCCTACAAACTTGGATTCTATCAAGTTCTTTATTCATTTTAGAGGTTTACAATGGTAATTCACCCTTGTTTACGGCAATATCATGAGTTCTCCACATTTTTTCCGTAGACGCCTTGCAAAAAAAACGCATAGTGTGTATTATCTCAGTCTTATAATGCACATCTTTTCATGAAATGAATATCATATATCAAATCATACACACCAGATGCCTGCAATACTAGTAAATCACTACGGAAAAACAAGCTTATCTATAAGTTTTTACCGTAATACACTAATAATTCTTAAATACAGTTTATGCGTTATGCCACAACTACCTTTTTTAGATAGATTTCATAGTGTCAAGTTGCCACTTCTACAAAAAAACATGGCAAGTTTAACGTTGCCGCTGTCTTTTAACACTATAAATTCATTCCAACTAAAAATAACCCTGATATTACCAAAAGAACTATAACAATCTTTTTTACAACACTTTCATCCAAGACTTTTGAACTCTCCATTCCAGCAAACAATCCAATAATCATGAACGGAATAAGGATTACTGTTTGTTTCAATGAATTAAGTGTAAATACTCCAAACAAATAATATGTAAAGATTCTTACAGTATTTTCAACAATAAAAACCGCGCTTATGTTGGCTTTTAATTAATCTGCTAAATCGTTAATTCTATCTGATTTCCCTCAATTGCAACAATGCAGCTTTCATAATAGCCGTCCCCTGTTACTCTTGGTCAACTTACAACATCATAACCATCAGCTTTAAGGCGCCCTGTAAGTTCATCTACACGCTCCTTGCTTCCTACAGAAATTGTGGTATCCATCATTAGGCTTTCCATCTAAATACTTTACAAAAAAATCTTTTGCAGCGTCTAAGTCATTTACATACATAGCTATGTGTTCTATTATCATAACCTCTCATCCCTTTTATATAATTCTATATTAATAAATTTCTACTTGGTTATAGCTTTAACTTTTTAATGAAATTTACAATCAGTATTATTATCCCAATCCACAGTACAATATTTCCGACTGTCCATAGAACATTTACTAAATTTAAATTTATCACTTTTTACACCTCTGGTTGTCCTTCTGTAATCCACTTTTCTGCTTCTTCTCTATTAAAAAATGTAATTACATTCTTATCTGGATATCTGGAAAATAGTTCCATCAACTTTGGTTTGTTCTTATGCTCGTAGTTCTGAACCAGTTCTACAAGTTCTGGATCAAGCTCGCTTTCTGCCCATGGCATATCAGGACGCTCCTGACCTACTCTTCCGGTAATTCCATCCATGCAAACTTTTTCTCCATAATCCAGGAAAAAGATGGTATCGCAAGCTTTAATACGGTTTTCATATGTTCTGCTGTAATCACCATCTATAATCCAAGTGTCGCGCTTCACAACATCAGCAAGACTCGCATCAAACTCGTCTCTTGAAATATGTGTCCTGTCAGCATTCCACCAAATATTATCAAGATGATATAAAGGAAGCTTAGTCTTCTTCTGAAGTTTTATGGAGAATGTACTTTTCCCGCTGCCGGAGCAGCCTAAAACTAATACTTTCTTCAATCTATCCTCCTTAACCTGGAATATATTCCAATTTTATGCTCCAACGTTCATCCCGACAAACTGGAAGTTATCGAGCTCTTCTCTAGCAAAAGAGCTCAACAAACTGCCGATTTGTCTTAGTTTATTATCCTGAAAGTTAATCTATTCAGAAATACTTAAATTTTTTTTGTAGCAACTGTTTGTAATTATATCTATATCTACCATCCTGTTCAATATTATGTGCATAAAACAAGGGCGTTTTCACGCCCCTGCCTATTGCACTATCAGTTATTCATCTCTCAGGTCTTAGATTATTCCTATTAAGATTTGGACTTTGCTGCTCCTTCCTCTGATCAACTATCGCCTGGCTTTCTCTTAGCTTTTGCATTGACCAGTTTTAAAAACTTCTTATCATTCATTTGCTCATTAGTTACATAATCCCCATCACAGAACAGTGCATATGTGGTAATTGGTGTTGGAGCATTCTGAGCCTGATCTCTGGTCTCTATTCTGATCGCTCTAAACGGTATTCCATTGTTCTTTGCAGTCTCTTCCAAAACAGGCACATACTTGGCATTAAATGGGCACTGATTCGTGTAATAAAGCACGTATCCTTTTTCATCGATACGAGGATGCTTTGCACATTCCTTGAAGCATGGTCTTTCAACACTTTTTTTCAAAGGACAGATACCACAGCTGGATTCCATTGTCGGCTTCATCACAAACTTGAAAGCCTTTGAATGCTAGAAACTTTGGATCAGAAAGGAATGGCTTTTTCTTAGCAGCAGATAATATGCAAATTCCCTTCTTCCCCTTTTCCTTACTATCCTTTATGCACTCATTAAGAAGATCACTTGAATATCCATGTCCCTTTAAGGAACCAGAAACCCACAGACAATCGATATACATATATTCCGGTGCATTTATCGGATTCCACGCATACTCTGCCGGGATATATTCAATAAAGCATTTTCCGCGTTCGACACTCTTTAAGAAAACAAGCCCTTCATCAAATCTGTCAGCAAGCCAGGCTTTCTTGGATGATACCTGTATATCTTTATTGTTTGATATAGCACAACAGATGTGTTCTTCTTCAAGATTATCCTTGGATACTCTTATATACTCCATCTTCAGCTCTCCTTTCTAATAGGATGTCTTATAACCGTCTTAAGCTTCTCTGGCATCACTTTCCTTGCATCACTAAGGTAAATCTCGTAGAATTCTTTGTACTCCTTCTTGTAATCAAATGCCATGTCTTTAGTCCTCCTTATAAATTGCTGTCATTTTCCGTACCATCTTTGAAATCTGCTGCCTGACTTCTACCGGTTCAAGCACTTCTGCCTTATTTCCAAAGGTCATTATCCATGTGATCAAATTATCTGAGTCCGTGTAATCCGCAGTAAACATAAGTCTACCATCCTCTGTTTCCGTAAAACAGTTTGGTCCGAATTCCTCCACCAGGCGCCACTTTACATCCTTTGAAAACAGCGCTTTTACCTTGATTCCACCAGGAAATATCTTTTCTGTAGACAGATCAGGTAATGGAGCGTTTCTGCAGACAAATCCATTATCCGTTTCAACCACTTTATCCATGCGGTTTAATTTAAATAGACGATAATCTTTGCGCTTTTGACACCATCCATAGACATACCAGCTGCTCCACTTAAACACTACATAATATGGCTCAATAGTTCGTTTTCCTTCTCCCGCCTGAGCATAATAGTGGAAGGTCAAAAGATGCCTGTTTTCTATCGCATCCTGAATAGTAGATATCTTTGGAGCCAGCGATGTCTTGTACCAAGAAGACAGGTCGATAAGGACAGAATCCCTACCGCTGATAAACTCCGAAGAACCTGCCTGGAGCTTCTCCATAAGCTGCCCATAATATCCGCTTCCACTAACACTATCAAGGCTTCGTAGTCCCGCCAGGATCATCTGCATGTCACGGGATGTCAAAAGAGTCCTATCCATCTTGTAGCCATCCATGATGCTTATACCGCCTCCAACTCCCTGGGTCGTTTTGATTGGTATTCCTGCCTGACAAAGAGTCTCAATATCTCTGTTTATTGTCCTTCTTGATACCTCAAAATGCTCAGCCAGCTCAGGAGCTGTTGCCATCTCTTTTTGCAAAAGAATTGATAGTATGCCAATCAATCTGTCTATCTTCATTTGATCACCTTCTATGATTATCTTACATGTATAAACATGTCATCTATATGTCATGTTTATATTCTACACTATTTTAGACAACAAAAAAACCACAACCAAATGGTTGTGGGTTTCTGAAATCTGCAATGCAGATTGATTATCTCTTTGAGAACTTTTTCACTGTCTTAAGTGCCTTGTTTTGGGCATTCCTAGGGCGAGTTGCTGTTTACCTGCTGCGTACGGTAGAAAGCTCAGGGCTACTGTGTGCTGCTGACTTTTTCATCTACTCAAAAAAGATTCCTTTCAACAACTTCTTTTTGCCTTCTTTGTAGTAAAAAATCTCCTACCATCTCATAGAAATCTTTTTCTTCTTCAGTCTCAATAATAGCATATTTATAGGCTTTTTCAAGTTTCCTCCAGAATTCTCAGTCCTTCTTTATAATCCTGTCCCAAAACTTCCTGTGTCTTTTGGAAGTCATACTTCTCATGTAGTCTGTCATGAACCTTTAAGAACTCTTTCTTTCCGTATTTCCTTATATATAATGCCTGAGCCTTTGCTGCATTTGCTCCGTCATTTGATGGGATATAGAATCCTTTATTACAATTTTCGAGCTCATCACACTCATAACATCCGTCCAAATCTTTTTCCTTACAGCATTTCACATTCGGACATATTCTGTCCTCAGCACAGGTGGCAAAAGAGCAAACATTGTACTTCGTTCTGCAGGATCCGCACCACTCTGAAAGGAAACAGTGCTTACAGGAAAAACCACAATAAGCAATAGGCTCAACACCCTTTCGTGCTATCTTGCAGAGTTTATTCTTGATGCGGCGCATGGCTTCGATATGCATGATCCAGTGACGGCTAAATGGCATCTGAATCAGTCCTTTTATATCCTTACCGCACCAGTAATCAATCAGCCAAAAGGCATTCTCATTCTCACTGACACATTTACTGCGGATAAGTTTTTCCTTTACATCGCCGCCGAATTTTTGCTTTAAATCCTTGTATGTCAGATCTCCAAGAATCTGATCCGTAGACTCCTTTACAGCTTTTACATACAGATATAGTTCTTTAATATTCAGTTTTTCTGAAAACTCTGCAATCTCGTTTCCCTGAAGTTCATTACCCGTAGTAATAATAGATGCGCCAATGCGATTATGAAAGTCATGTGTAAAAAGAATTTGATTATCCTCTGCTATCATCTCATGGGCAACTATATCTTCAATCCTGAAAATATGCCAGATAGAATAGGCAAGGGTTTTACTGTGATATCCATCTGCACCCGCAAACGGCATTTTGGCAAAGGCCTCATCCGGATATCCACTCACAATCTGTGTGATCTGCTCAAACATTTCCTCACGGAAAGCCAAAAGCTTCTGAATAGCATCTTTAAAGGTTGCTTCCTTCGTCAGCAATTTCTGTATTTCTTTATTGTTTTCTGACCATGATTTATCCATAATCTATCTTCTCTCATCGGTTAATCCAATATTATTCCATGGTGCTTTCTTACATTTTTATAAAAAATCCAGGGAGTCTTTTTATTGCTACTTTATGCTATTGCTTTAGTTCTTTTACCAATTAAACAATAGTATGTCACCATGAGCATCAGAAAAGCGCCTATCCATGCAGATACTTCAGAAATGGCAATTCCCTTAAATCCGTTCCTTCCTACCAAAAAGCCAAAGATCAGTCTCATAATGACTTCGAGCCCGCCTGAGAGCATTGGTATAAAGGTATTGCCCAACCCCTGAACAGAATATCTGTATACAAAAAGCCAGCCCAGGGCAAAAAAGCTTATTCCCATGATTGGCATGAAATCGGTACAATAACCGATTATCATGTTGTCAGTCAGCAGCATCCTTGCCAGGCTTCCGGGCACAAATATCATAAGGAGCGATATAGGCACATTCACAAGTGTAGAGAGCATCAGGCCCTGTCTTACTCCTGTGCGTATCCTGTCATATTTGCCAGCGCCCTTATTTTGCCCCACAAAGGTCATCATGGAAAGACCTACGGACATTCCGAACTGCTCAAAGAGTGATGCAAATTTCATGCAGGCTGAATAGGCTGCCACATATGCGCTTCCCATAAGATTTACGAAGTACTGCAATACCATGGCCCCTGCAGCTGTGACCGAATTCATAAGTGCCACAGGAAGTCCTATTTTCATCAGTTCAACCAATATATTCTTTTCATCTGCTATTTCTGACGTGTCTTTTCCCAGACTCATAAAATCGATGGTTCTAAGCTTTTTAAGGCACAAAAGGTATGATACAAACTGAGAGACCACTGTTGCCGCTGCTGCTCCGACAACTCCTGTGCCAAAGGCCATTATGAAAATAATATCAAGCATGATGTTCACGAGTGATGAACAGATCATAGCAGTGAGGGGCGTTCTGGAATCTCCCATTGACTGGAGAATTGTAATCTCAAGGTTATTCATAACCGTCACTACAATTCCCAATAATATCACAGCAAAATATCTATACGAATCGTCAAAGATATCTTCAGGAGTGTTCAAGAACATCAGCATCTTATTGAGCAAAGAAACGCATACAACAGTAAAGGCTATTCCAAACGTGATACTGAGCTTCTTGGCTGCTCTGATGTATGCATTCAGCATAGCCATATCGTTTTTTCCAAAGCTCTGGGCAAAGGTTATGCCAAATCCTCTGGTCATCCCCACAACAAATCCAAGTATTAGGAAGTTAAGTGTCCCGGTTGCCCCAACAGCAGCCAGCGCCTGATCCGAGATTCCCTTGCCAACTATAATGCTATCCACAAGACTATATAGTTGTTGGAAAAGATTTCCCCATAATAATGGCAAAAAGAACAGTATGATCTGTTTCATACTGTTTCCTGAGGTCATATTTTGTGTGGTCTGTTCTGTATTTGTCATGGCCGCTCTCTTTGGTCTTTCTCTTGATGTTAATTATTTAATAGTTAAGATCATTTTAGTATCCAGGCTATTCCCTTTGCAAGACGCAGATCCGCATCTTTGAAATGATTTCCGGGATTCATTTCAAACGTAGTTTCTATGCCCTTATTCTTGTATTGATCATAAACTTTTCCGGTCTTATCTTCAACTGTGCTAAGAAGCGCGTTGCGAGTGCGTGCCTCTCTATAGCCAAGGGAAAAATAAATTGTTTTTCACAAATATGTATTTACAGCAAACAATTTATTGCTATTTATCGTGTTTACTATGCCCAAATTTACACACCCATTTTTCCGCGTGTAAAAATGTGTAAATCTTTTCAAATGTTATAGTAATTTTAAGTTATTTTTTGTTAGTTTCAAATCTACCTACTGTTTGGAAGAATATAAAAAATTCTCCCTCTCATTTAGTTTTATCCCCTCTACAAACCCACTGAAAATCCCATAGAATCAATGTTTCTCTATTATTAAACATAAAAAAGAGCCATCCAATCGGATGACTCTCTTGTATAATGCTTTGTAATCTCGTATAGAGAAACGATTATCTCTTTGAGAACTATTTCACTGCCTTAAATACCTTGTTTTGGGCATTTGTAAGGCAAATTGCTGTTTACCTGCTGCGTACGGTAGAAAGCTCAGGGCTACTGTACGCAACTGGTGGCAACTTTATATCTATTTTTTTACAAACCGTAATTGTCGTACTCATTTATATTGCGAGATAAAAGGCTATGCCTTCATCCAGACAAAATTGGAATTTGTCACTGCTTTAGCATTGCGCTGCCTTGTATATGATCAATATTCGTAGGATTGATTTACTTTCCTAAGTGCAGCTACATAATCGCAGCCTTTTTCTTTCACATTTTCCGGATTTATAGGATAATGGACATTGTAAAGAATCCCTTTGTCTCCGAACATATCCTCTATATAATCCTTCTCTATATGCCCGCCTACAACTTCAAGGCAAATCATAACATGATCATCACCCGGTACGATTTCTTTCTCCCACAAATACTTGCACTCAAGGTTCATGAAACATTCAGCGACCATCGGTGCTTCTATCCATGAGGCTTTCTCCACAGTAAGCCCTGATGAAGTTATCTCATCTGCCTCGAGCTGATTATTCTGTATCGTCTTCATGCAGGCTTTGTATAAATCAGAAGACATGAAATTCAGCACTGCTGCCTTCTTTTCATTTAGGCTTTGGTAAAGATGTCCACACTTATTCACGCTGCATAGAATCACGTAATACCCGCACCCATGATTCGCACTCGTAAACCCTGCCCATGACTGCATCGTAGCATTGGGCTGTCCGTTAGATTTATATGTTGTGACAAGGAACATCGGCGTCGGGATTCCCATAATAAACTCTTTCCAATCAAAGCCGAAGTTTTTTGCAAATTCTCCGTATGTCCCCTTCATAGATTCCGGCATTTCTTTGTATTGGTATTTCATCTTTTTCCTTCCCTCCGTACTAAAATCAACATAAGAATCGACTTCAATTATCTCGACAACCTTCGATTTGTATATATAAGCCTTGCGCTATAATCAATAATTTATAGTATAAGTATTTCCTTTATACTCTTCAATATTCAAGCCTTTGCAAAATGAGCTAGGGACCCCGTCCCCCTGGTCCACTTTCAACACGCAAAAAACTGAAATCTGCAATAGCAGATGATTATCTCTTTGAGAACGATTAATGAAGTGAATGTGCCTTATTTTAGGCATTTCTCTTTCAAGTTGCTGTTTACCTGCTGCGTACGGTAGAAAGCTCAGGGCTACTGTGCGAGGCTGTTAGCAACGAAAGTTTATAATATGACGATATTGCCTGCTATATTACTTCCACCAATTTGAATATCTATCGATACTTATTTCGAATATAGAACACTGAAATTACTAAAATGATAGGAAAACCTATACCTGCCAATACTCCTGCCTGCAAATTATTAGCCGCTTTTTCAGATATACTTCCAATAATAGCAGGGCCCATTGCTCCCCCTAAATCTCCTGCGAGCGCTAGAAGTGCAAACATTGCTGTACCTCCAGTTGGAAGTATCTGTGATGATATACTAATTGAACCTGGCCACATTATACCTACAGAAAATCCGCATAATGCACATCCAATCAATCCAACCCATGGTATATTTGCCAGTCCGGCAACCAGATAACACATAAGGCACATTACTCCGGATGCCATCATGAAAATTGTCAGATCAACTTTTTCACCGAACTTTCCATAAAGAAGTCTACTGATTCCCATGCACACTGCAAATCCGCAGGGTCCAGCCAAATCTCCAACTGTTTTGGAAACATGTAGTGCTGATTCAGCATAGGCGGATGCCCACTGTCCCATCGCTATTTCTGAAGAACCTGCGCAGATCATGAGTATAATAAAAATCCAAAATGCTTTTGTTTTCAACAGTTGGGGCATTGTCATGCTCTTACCATCTTCTACCAGTGGTTCGATTGGACAGGTTGCAAAATTGAAAATGTTATAAAGCGGAATGACCGACCATATAAGTGCCATTATTCTCCATTTTTCTATACCAAAAACCGTAAAGAAGGCTGTGGAGCCCAAGACAACTCCAACCCATCCCCAGCAATAAAAGGAATGAAGAAGACTCATCATTGTATCCTTATTTTCAAATGGACATGCTTCTACAATTGGACTTACCAGCACTTCTGTCAATCCACTTCCAACAGCATATATAAATACACACACAAGGATTCCCCAAAATGGTACTGACAATAAGTCAGGTAATACAGCAAGTCCTGCAAGTCCTAATCCTGATGTAATCTCTGCAGCTATTACGCATACTCTGTAACCCAGTTTATCTACTATACCTGCACATAAAAAATCAACTACAAGCTGTGTAACAAAGAATACTGTTGAAATAGCGGCCAGCTTTCCAAATGATATATTGTATGTATTATGAAATGTTATAAACAATAGCGGTACAAAATTAGCGCAGATGGCCTGTGTTACAAATCCCAGATAGCATGCAAGCTGTGTTTTTTTATAATTCTTTTCTACTTCCATTTTTATTCCCCGGCCCTGATATTTTTTACCGTTTTGCTTTCAATAGAAAGATTCTCGTATATTCTGTCTCCACCTTGGCCTGTAGGTGCCTGAGCAAGTAAACCTACTTTCACAGACTCAGCATCTTTCATTAAGAAATATCTTGTCATGTGGAAATGCACTCCATCCAGGGAGTAATGAAAAGAAAATGCTCTGCCCACGCGACAAACTCTAAGATATGCAAAATTCTGTCCTTCAATATCGCATCCATTAGCATCATCGGATTCACCATCTTTAGTTACAACACTTACAGCAGCGTGTGTTCCAAAGTCAGTAAGTTCAAAACAGCATTTAGCCCAGTTGTCCATATCCTGCATAACCATTACAGATGCAGAATCATAAGTTTCCTTAAAATCATGAGATACCTTTACATTAAGAACGAAGTCGCCCTTAACATCTGTGTAGAAATATGGAGCATTACAAAGTGATTCAGGAAGAATTCCTTCTTCACTTGTTGTACTTCCACCACAGAAGAAATCTGTCAAAGCCGGTGCTTTTATTGTAACCTTATTCTCTTCAATTTTTATCTCACCTTTATTGATCCATTTAAAATTATCAAACATAATCTACAGCCTCCTCTTTTTGTTAGTGCTTTTTTGTTAATCGAAAGAAATTATTGTAATTATATCGTATTATTAATATAATAAAAGGAATAAAATGGTCAAATAGTATAACTATATCTTCAAGAGGAATAATTATGGCACTCTCATCATGTATATCATTATCAAAACAAGCAACTCCATTCAATATAGATGAAACTGGAACCCATGGAACTGTAGAGTTTCCAGTTGCCATATATAGAGATGATATCACCGAAGATTTTGTCAACTGGCACTGGCACGCTGAAATTGAGATAGGCCATGTCGAAAAGGGCGTTATTCTTTTAGAATGCGGTAACAGAAAATATATACTTTCAGAAGGAGACTTATTTTTCATAAATACCAATGTTTTGCATTCCATGCGTAATCATACCCCCGTCAATGCAGCAATTTTTAAATCTGTCATATTTGACAGCTCTGTTATAAGCAGCAATACAGAAAGTATTTATTATAAAAAGTATTTACATCCTATCATCCATAGCGCAAGTATTAGAGATTTTATACTGAAGTCAGATTCCATATTCTTTAGCAAATTGGACAATATTATCAAAACTGTATGGGAAATAATAAATCATGAACCAGAGGATTACGAGATATCAGTTAGAAATGAATTATCTGATTTTTTTGCTGTACTAAATCATATGAATCTAACAGAAAGTATGCTTACCCACACAGTAAATCCACTGTTAGAGGAGCGCGTACAGATAATCCTAAACTACATCCATTCAAACTATTCTAAAAATATAACGTTAGATGACCTGGCTAATGCTGCAAATGTTAGTAAAAGTGAAGTTCTTAGGTGCTTTAAGTCAATTATCAATATTTCACCAATTAAATATCTTAAGAATTTCAGATTGCAAAATGCGGCATATATGCTTAAAAGCAGCACTTACTCAGTTCAAACAATTTATGAGTTATGTGGATTTGATAACAACAGTTATTTCTCTAAATCATTTAAGGAACTGTTCCACTGTTCACCTCGTGAATACCGTAATAATTAAGAACAAGGCAACGATGAAGATTTAGAACGGCCGTAGCATATCTGAACTACTTGATTAATATAAGAAAACCCCCAGATAAAATCTGGGGGTTTCGAATCTGCATCTGCAGAATGATTATCTCTTTGAGAACTTTTTCAATGTCCTAAGTGCTGTGTTTGTGGCATTTCTAGGACGAGTTGCTGTTTACCTGCTGCGTACGGTAGAAAGCTCAGGGCTACTGTATGCGGCTGGTGGCAACTTTAATAACCACGATCAAAAATAATACTCTGATTTTACTTTCTGCTCATTAAATCTTTATCTGTTGTAAGATTATCTTCCGATATAACACGCCAACTTCAGCCCGACAAACTCGAATTTGTCTATTTCAGTTTCTTAATAAAATCCAGTATTCTTTTATTCACTACAGTAGGATTATCCACATTAGAATTATGTGCTGCGCCCGAGATCCAGACCAATGGATATCCAGTACGCCGTGCCCACTCTCTATTGTATGCTCTTACTTTTCCGGTAGTATCTTTTTCGCCAACAACCAGAAGAACCGGACATGAGATTTTGCACTCTCTGTTGTCATTCATAAAACCAGCGTATCCAATACCCATGAGGTGGCAAAGTTCTGCTTTATTATATGGTTCAATCATGTTTGCCATGTTTTCTCGCCCATTTTCTGTCAAGGCGTTTTGCTTTGCCATAGAAGACTTAAGAAGTTTTTTCGGAAACAACTTGGACATCCATTCAATCTGCTTAAGCCACCAAATGTCAGATTTTGAATAATACTCACCATACGGACAAGAGTCTATAGACACAAAAGCCTTTACCATTTGCGGAAATCTGCAAATAAAAGCTTGAGCGATGAACCCACCCATTGACTGTCCAATTAACACGACTGTCGAAATTTTATTTTCATCAAGTATTTTCTTTAATCCATTCGCAGCATTTTCATAGGTGAAATCCTTGTATGGTCGTGATTCTCCGTGTGCAGGAGCATCCCACGCAATGATATTGTACAGCCCCTCAAAAAAGGAAAACTGCTGTTCAAACATAGTATGATTTGCGGTCAGTCCATGAAGGAAAAATAGGGTGTATCTGGACATGTCAAATACATCCGATTTCCAATAAACGATTCTCCCTATTGAATCATCAATTGTCCCTTTTTGCATAACAAGTTACCTCTTAAAATCCCGATTTGCTTATTTCATTATCCTGAAAGTTAATCTATTCAGAAATACTTAAATTTTTTCTTTGTAGCAACTGTTTATAATTATACCTATATCTACCATCCTGTTCAATATTATGTGCATAAAACAAGGGCGTTTTCACGCCCCTGCCTATTTGTTGAAAGTAACTTTACCTGCAATAAAAATTTCTTTTTTTCTTCAAAATAAATGAAGGCAAGGATAGATTAATCTGAAGCATTTTTTGTCAGATTGTTCCATTCCTTGCCTTCTTCGATTATTATAGCTCTTGTTGTGTATACTGCTAAAAAAAAGCAGGAGCCGCACCTACCACAGTCCGCTCCCGCCTTTTCTAGTTATGCATAAATTAAACTATACACAACCCTTTACAGGAAACTATGATAACTTTACTCGTGAATGAAAACAACCCTTTATCTCAAACTTTTTATAATGAATTAATTGAAGACCTCCAAATTTACAAAATTTCATGTCCCCAATGCAAATGTATTG
>NZ_FNDP01000010.1 GCF_900100545.1 Pseudobutyrivibrio sp. 49 | reverse complement strand
TTGGTGGGCCATTACCTCACCAACTAGCTAATCAGACGCGGGTCCATCTTGTACCGATAAATCTTTTCACACAAAATCATGCGATTCCGTGCGCTTATGCGGTATTAGCAGTCGTTTCCAACTGTTGTCCCCCTGTACAAGGCAGGTTACCCACGCGTTACTCACCCGTCCGCCACTCAGTCAGTAAATCGTCACCCCGAAGGGATCGTGATAAACTGCTTCGTTCGACTTGCATGTGTTAAGCACGCCGCCAGCGTTCATCCTGAGCCAGGATCAAACTCTCATGTTTAAAAGTTTAATTCCGAATCAGTATAAAACTGACTTGTTTACTAATAAAGGTTTCGTTTCATTAAGAAACTTAAATGAATTTCAAGGATACATGTTTTAAAAACTTGTATTAATTCAAGGTTTGTTTCACTGTTCAGTTATCAATCTTCGCTTTGTTGTTGCTCTCAGCAGCAACTCGTTTATATTATCACGATGTCGGCTTTTTGTCAACAACTTTTTAATTATTTTTTTCTTGACTTTCTTAGAAAATCAAGGGCTGATGCTCTCTCGAGTCAGCTTGTATATAGTATCAAGTGGATGGCTTTTTGTCAAGCACTTTTTACTAATTTCTTCAGCTGTTTTTGTGAGTTATAACTATCACTTTTTCAAGTGTTTCTCGCTCACGCGACAGCTTGTTTATAATAGCACCCAGCCCCTTATGTGTCAACAACTTTTTCGATATTTTTTTACTTTTTTCACAGAATGTTTTTCAGTGCATTTACAGCCTCATTTGTGGTTGCCCAACTAGTAGCAATTCGAATAACTGTATGGCTATCATCATACTTCTCCCAGAAGCCATAAGACACCTTTTCACCAAAGGATTTCAAGGCCTCATTCTCCATCACCACGAAGATCTGATTTGTAGGATTCTCCATGAAGAGCTGATATCCCTTAGCACGAAGATCCTCTCTTATTATAGAAGCCTGCTCAACAGCATGACGTCCCATCTCCATATATAGATCATCTGTAAACAACGCGCCGAACTGAACACCAAGGAGTCTGCCCTTTGCCAAAAGAGCACCGTGTTGTTTTATTTGTGTAATCATATGCTTAGGTGTATTTCCTTTTGTGAAAACAACCGCCTCTCCAAAGAGGGCACCAACCTTTGTTCCTCCTATATAAAATACATCTGCATAGGAAGCGATATCTGCCATTGTTAAATCATCCTGAGCCGCCAAGCCATAGGCAAGACGTGCGCCATCTATAAACAACGGAATATTATATTCCTTACATATAGAAGAAACAGCTTCAAGTTCACTACGAGAATATAGTGTTCCATACTCTGTTGGATAAGAGATATATACCATACCAGGATTAACCATATGCTCACAGCTGTCATCTGCGTAATGTGTCTCTAACATATCTTTTAGCTCAACGGGATCAATCTTACCCTCGTGAGCAGGTATAGTGATAACTTTGTGGCCGCTATACTCGATAGCACCTGCTTCATGACAGGCTACGTGACCAGTAGCTGCTGCAACAACGCCATCATAATTAGAAAGCATGGAATCAATTACCACCTGGTTAGTCTGTGTGCCTCCTACCAGAAAATAAATATCTGCACTTGGGCATTTAATATAATCACGAATCTTCTTCTTCGCCTCTTCGCAATATTTATCCTCACCATAACCTGGTGTTGAAACAAGATTCGATTCTATTAATGCTTCAAGAACTTTAGGGTGACAACCTTCTGCATAATCACATGAAAAATATAACATATCCTACCTCCTCTATAATCTCCAATTCTTACATTAACACTCCTATATAATCTTCGCTTAACTAGATGTATCGCTCAGAATATATAGAGATTGTTAATTAGAAGCTCAGTCTACATAATATCTTTTAAAAGAATATATACGTATATACGAAAAAAGGCAACCGCTTTCGCGATTGCCTTAACGCAGAGGGTGGGATTCGAACCCACGCGCCCTTGCGGACAAACGGTTTTCAAGACCGCCTCGTTATGACCACTTCGATACCTCTGCATCTGTATCTCTCGGACACGAATAGTATAATACCATCCGTCTACCCATATGTCAACAAAATATTTGAAGTTTTTTTATAAAATTTTGAATTCGGAATATTGCGACAATATCAGGTTTTTCCTAACTTTTCTGGCATATATTTCAGAGCCTGAAAACCACTATATTTTACCCTGATTTTTAAGGATTGCTTCACCAAAAGCAATGTCCTCAGGAGTAGTTACTTTAATGTTCATATAAGAGCCTGGAATCATATGCACCTCATGATTAGTAGCGCGCTCCACAATCATAGCATCATCTGTAATAGATTTGTCAGCTGAAGCAATAACCTTATCGTAGGCTTCACGGATAAGATTGTATTCGAAACACTGAGGAGTCTGAACAATCCAGACGTTATTTCTATCCGGGGTATCAAGAACCTTTCTATGATCATCTGTAAGCTTGACTGTATCCTTTGTAGGCATGCCAACAACACATGACTCATAAAGCATAACTGCCGACATACATCTATGAATAACATCTATAGAAACAAAAGCTCTGGCACAGTCATGAATAAGTACATAGCCATCATTTATAGCCTGTAGACCTGCATAAACGGAGTTGTAGCGCTCTTCACCACCTTCTACAATGGCAACGCACTTTGTAATACCGTATCTCTCAACAATTTCCCTACGGCATTTTTCTACATCACCAGGAGCTACTACAAGAACAATCTGAGTAACCTTACTTTCCTGGAATGTACGTAAGCAATGTACCATAAGAGGTGCATCACCCATCTTCATATATTGTTTTGGTATTTCCTGTTCCATTCGCTTGCCTGAGCCAGCGGCAAGAACTATTGCTGTGAATTTATTCATTATCTTTCACCTAACTTCAAATTTGGTATAGCATTAAGATCCCAGCCATCACGACGGCCTGCAAGATACTCGTAGTATGCTGCTGCACCAATCATAGCTGCGTTATCTGTACAAAGAATTGGGGATGGGTGATAGAATTCTACGCCCTTCTCCTTACACATTTTTTCCATAGCTGCACGAAGAGTCTGGTTGGATGCAACACCTCCGGCGATGGCAAATTTGTCCATGCCAAATTCATCGATAGCAAGGGCTGCATGCTCACATAATGTGTCAATTACCGTCTGCTGGAAGGACGCAGCTACGTCAGCCTCGTTTATAGTCTCGCCCTTCATCTGAGCACCGTTAATATAATTTAATACCTGA
The DNA here is from genome assembly GCF_900100545.1 of Pseudobutyrivibrio sp. 49. Taxonomy (GTDB): domain Bacteria; phylum Bacillota; class Clostridia; order Lachnospirales; family Lachnospiraceae; genus Pseudobutyrivibrio. The sequence goes on along the minus strand of NZ_FNDP01000010.1, from coordinate 120,252 downwards.
GATTTTAAACCACTGAAGGAGAAATCATATACTCCATCAGACACCTTAGGTCTAGTAAACTGAATAGCAAAAGGATCTCCCTCGTGGGCTGCCTTCTCAATCTTTGGTCCGCCTGGGTAACCTAAGCCGATGGCACGGGCAACCTTATCAAAGGCTTCGCCTGCTGCATCATCTCTGGTGCGACCAAGAATTTCGTATTTACCATAATCTGCCACACGAACAAGATGTGTGTGACCACCTGAAACTACCAAGCAAAGGAATGGTGGCTTCAATTCTTTATTCTCGATGTAATTAGCGCTGATGTGGCCTTCGATGTGATGAACACCAATAAGAGGGAGCTGCTCCGCAAATGCGATAGCCTTTGCTTCAGCAACACCTACAAGAAGGGCGCCAACTAGCCCTGGACCATATGTAACCGCAATAGCGTCCATATCCTCCAGTCCCATGTCAGCCTCCTCAAGAGCCTGCTCTATAACCTGATTTATACGTTCTATGTGTTTACGGGATGCAATCTCTGGAACAACACCGCCGTATAGTGTATGAAGTGGTATCTGTGTGGATATCACATTACTTCTAACATCTCTTCCGTTGATAACTACTGCTGCTGCAGTTTCATCGCAGGAGCTTTCAATTGCTAATATTTTAATTTCTTTAGTATCCATTTACTTTATCCTCTGAAGACAGCCTCCATGTAAGGATTTTCCAGTTACCGTTTTTGTCCTTCCTCAGACAAAAGTCCTCGTAGGTTCGATCGTAAGTGCTTCCCTCTCTCATAAAATAGTAGGTAGAAACAAAAGCGCACTCATATCCATTAACGGTTTTGTATTGAACTTCTTTAGAATCGCTGACCGTTGCAGACACAATAGTCCGCTTACGATTCTTGTAATCCTGTATTTCCAGATTCAGAGAAGCTATATATGTATCTCTAGGATTATATTTCAATAGCTCATCATCCATAAGGACTCTGGCCTGGTCTGCCATTTTTTCTAATTGAGCCTGATCATAATCCTCTGCATAGTAGGCTGAAATAATTCGATTGTACCATTTTACTACTGCTCTAGGTGTGGCAGGATAATCATTCTTAAAATTCTTCGAAATGATAGTCTGCACTTCGGATAACTCTACATTTTCATCTGCTTTAGCCGTGGCATTACGGCGTGATAAGTAGGTATAGTAGCCCACAATTAGGCATACCATACAGATAACCGCTATTCCTATTCGCAGTACCTTTTTCATATTACTCCTCCGCAAAATCCAATTCTAAGAACTTGCCATCTTCCCCGAGCTTAGCCTGTGGAAAAATATCACAGACAGCTTTCATATATCTTTTATGACCTGTCATGGATGGTGAGAAATGTGTAAGCCAAAGTTCGTTTACATTTGCATCCTTGGCAACCTGAGCCGCCTCATAGAAGGTCATATGCTTATTCTGTTTTGCTTTTGCTAATTTATCCTCCTCTGCATACATGCCCTCGCAGATAAGAAGATCAGCGTCCTTTGCCGCCTCCACAAGAGATTTGGTAGGACGGGTATCTGTACAATAGGTAACTTTTATACCCTTGCGGGCATCTCCCATTACCATTTCAGGAGTGAAAGTCTTTCCTTCGTGCTCCACTGTCTGGCCCTTTTGAAGTGGATTCCAAAGTGTAACAGGAAGTCCAAGAGATTTGGCTGCTTCTACATCAAATCGACCCTTTCTTGGAATATCTATCGTATATCCGTAGCAGAGAACATTATGGTTAACTCTGAATGCATGGATATGGTAGCCTAATAATTCGAAGCGTTCATCTGCTTCTGTAATCTCGTGAAATTTAATCTCAAAGGGAAGCTCTGGAGCAATTACCCTGAGAGAATTAACCACCTTTTCAAGTCCCTTAGGACCTACGATGGTAATTGGTTCTACTCTGTCTGAGTTGCCCATGGAAAGAAGCAATCCTGGCAGGCCGCTGATGTGATCAGCATGGTAATGTGTAATACATATAATTGAGATTGGGTTTGGAGAGAAGCCTGCTTCCCTTAGAGCAACCTGTGTGCCCTCTCCACAATCCACTAACAAGCCCGCTCCATTAAATCTAAATAAACATGAAGTGAGCCATCTATTAGGCAGCGGCATCATGCCTGCTGTGCCTAGTAAACAAACGTCTAACATTAAATAGTCCTTTCAAATTTCATGCAAATGGCATCTTCCACTGGATTGGAGTAGAAATACTTACGTACGCCAATTTCTTCGAAACCGAAGCTTTCATATAAGCGACGGGCTGGAGCGTTGCTGACACGAACCTCTAAGAAGATAGTGTCAACGCCACGTGCTTCAAGTTCCTCTATTGATTTGACAAGAAGCTGACGGCCTAATCCCTGACCTCGATATTTTTCATCTACGACAATATCTGGAAGCTCTGACTCTGGCGGTGTGAGATAGTAAACGCTGAAGGCTGCTATCTGCCCATCATCTTCTGCCACCATTATAAAGGAGTGGTCTGAAGCAACCGCTTCTTCATAAGACTTCAAGGACCATGGACAGCTCATGGCTGCGTTTTCGATTTCTACTATCGATGGAAGGTCCTTTTCATTTGCAAATCTGTATGTAAAAGCCATTAAGCTTTTCCTTCCTTTTCCATACGCTCTCTTTCAGCCTGAGACAAACGAAGGTATTCTGGTCTGTGATCTGCTGCAATCTCACAATCTCCATTTGCATAGTAGATTGAACCGAGGCATGCCACTGCTGAAGCATGCTGACGATTGAGATGAGCTGGAGCGAATCTATATGGAACCTTAATAATTTCTGCAATCTTTTCTTTGAAAACTGGAACACCATCGCCAAGGAAGGTGACTGGCTGACCAGCTTCATTTATCTTTTCTGCTATTTCAGCAAAATCAACTGCGCACTGAGCGTGTACTACTGTGAATTCACCAGACTGTTCGAACTTATAAAGGCCAGTGTATACCTGACCACGTCTTGCATCTAAGATTGGGCAAATAATCCCATCATTTCCCCACATGTTATAAGCAAGGGCGTCTACTGTTGGCACTGACACAATTGGACAGCCAAGAGATAAACCAAGGCCTTTAGCTGTGGCAGAAGCAATTCTAAGTCCTGTGAAAGAACCTGGGCCTGCTGAAACTGCAATGGCATCGACTGAATTAAGATCCAGCTCTACCATCTTTTTGAGCTCATCAAGCATTGGAAGCAAGGTCTGTGAATGAGTCTTCTTGTAGCCTGTGGTGTACTCGCCAATTAAATTATCATCTTCTACGATGGCAACTGAGGCAACAAGTCCTGAGCCATCTATTCCTAAAATCTTCATATTCTATATCTGTTCTACCGTGATTTTGCGGTAGTCAAATCCCTTTTCTAAATCTTTTTCAATTGTAATCTGAGTGTAGTGCTCCGGAAGAATGTCTTCGATGAGGTTTGCCCACTCGATAAGTGAGACTCCATCGCCGTAAACATAATCCTCGTAACCAATCTCATCCATCTCTTCTACATCGCCTATACGATATACATCGAAGTGATAGAAAGGCAATCTGCCTGTGTCATATACCTGCACAATAGTGAAGGTCGGACTGCAGATAGCTTCATCAATGTGAAGACCTGTGGCAAAGCCCTGAGTGAACACTGTCTTGCCAACACCCAAATCTCCAATAAGTGTAAATACCTGCCCTGGTGTAGCTGCTTCGCCAAGCTTTCTGCCAAGGGCATCTGTTTCTTCTGGTGAATTAGTTTCAAATATTTCTATCATTTTATTTGTATTTTGTAATCCTCTACGTGATTTTTAATATATTCAACAGCTGGCTCATACGCATCTCCAATATCCTCTTTAGGAATGATGTAAGCATTAACCCTGTTGCTGTAGATAAGAAGATATTTCTTCCAAGTAGCTACTTTGAACACATACTCCCATGGAAGCTCTGCTGGCTCCTCTGATGCTGGGGATGTGACAACAATGCCTGTATCCTTGAGCTGATATCTGATTGGGTGCTTGAACACCTCCTGCTGCATCTGAAGCTTAGCTCTTGTCTTTAATGTAAATGGCATGTAAAAAATTATAATAGCCGCAAACAACACATAGGACATTCGCCAAAACACTGGTAGTGTATCAAATTTCAGCATTAATACAAGTAGTAAAAGTATTCCAAGTGCAAGGGACATAATACGCTGCCCCAAGGCGTGGTGCCAATTGAATTTGAATAAATCTTCTTCTTTAATTTGGGTTTCAAAGCTAATGTTATCCATAATGCACGTATTCTCCCTATTTTTCTATTAGTTTATCATATATTTGTGCATAAAAAAAGACGAGCCGAAACCCCTAACGACTCGTCAAAACCTTATCTCCTAAAAAGCAAACTCACTGTTACTTTTCTCGACTAAAGAAAGTATAGAATTACTAGTAATTAATGTCAACAGTTTGCCTCTTGGAGAGTATTATTTTGTAAAATTATGACAATTTCTGCCATCAATATCTGTGTATGATTACAACACTTAAACCTTTAAGCTTTCTTGGCCTTATTGAGCTTCATTGTGAGAGCGATTCTGCCCTTTTTCTCATCAACAGATAAAACCTCTACATCAACGATATCTCCGACTGAAACTACCTCAAGCGGATGCTTAATATAACGGTCTGTCATCTGAGAAATATGAACTAATCCATCCTGATGAACACCGATATCGATGAAGGCACCAAAATCGATTACATTACGAACAGTACCCTTAAGTTGCATGCCTGGTTTAAGATCTTTCATCTCAAGAACATCGCTCTTAAGGATAGGCTTTGGCATATCCTCACGAGGATCACGACCTGGCTTTTCAAGCTCTTTAACGATATCCTCCAAAGTCATCTCACCAACGCCAAGTTCTGTGGATAAAGCCTTAATATTAGAAATACTCTTGTGGATATCCTTAAGTGTTCCTGCTGCAATATCCTTTGTGTCGAAGCCAAGCTTCTCAAGAAGAGCCTTGGCTGCATCATAACTTTCTGGATGAACAGCTGTGGCATCAAGTGGATTCTTACCACCTGTGATACGCATGAAACCTGCGCACTGCTCAAATGCTTTTGGTCCAAGCTTTGGAACCTTCTTAAGCTCTGCACGTGAATTAAAACGACCATTTGTCTCACGATATTCAACAATGTTCTTTGCAAGAGTTTTGTTGATACCAGATACATACTCTAAAAGTGAAGCAGAGGCTGTATTAAGATCTACACCAACAGCGTTAACACAAGTCTCTACAACACCTGCAAGTGTCTCGTCAAGCTTCTTCTGATTCATGTCATGCTGATACTGGCCAACACCTACTGATTTTGGATCAATCTTTACAAGCTCAGCAAGTGGATCTTGGAGACGACGCGCCATAGATGTTGCACTACGCTGTCCTACATCGAAGTTTGGGAACTCCTCTGTGGCAAGCTTGCTGGCAGAATAAACAGAAGCACCTGCCTCATTAACGATAATGTACTCAACCTTCTCTGGAATCTCTTTAAGCATATCTACGATAATCTGCTCAGACTCACGGCTAGCAGTACCATTTCCAAGAGAGATAAGGGAAACGTTGTATTTCTTAATAAGGCCTTTGATAACCTTCTTTGTCTCCTCTACTTTGTTCTGAGGTGCAGTTGGATAAACAACAGTAGTATCGAGAACCTTTCCTGTTGCATCAACTACTGCAATCTTACAACCTGTTCTAAAAGCTGGGTCCCAACCCAGAACATTGCGACCAGCAATTGGAGGCTGCATGAGAAGCTGTGTAAGGTTCTTGCCAAATACCTTAATAGCTCCGTCTTCTGCCATCTCTGTAAGATTGTTTCTGATTTCATTTTCAATGGAAGGTGCAATTAGTCTTGTGTATGCATCCTCGATTGTATCGATGAGCGCCTGATTCGTATTTACGTTATCACGGCTGATAATTTTCTTCTGAAGGTAATTAAGAATATCCTCTACAGGAGCTTCAATGCTAACCTTAAGAATCTTCTCTTTTTCACCACGATTGAGAGCAAGAATTCTATGACCTGGAAGCTTTGCGATAGCTTCATCATAATCATAGTAATTCTCATAAACAGATTCTGCTTCGGCATCCTTTGCCTTAGAAACGATACGACCATTCTTGAAAGTCTTTTCACGAATCCAGGTACGATAATCCGCATCATCAGAAATGCTTTCAGCGATTATATCGCAAGCTCCTGCGATAGCTTCCTCTGGTGTGTTTACTTCCTTCTCTGGATTGATGAACGCCTTTGCCTCGTCTGCAAGGGACTTATCTGTCATCTGAAGAATGATGATGTTTGCAAGTGGCTCCAAGCCCTTTTCCTTAGCGATAGTTGCACGAGTGCGGCGCTTTGGACGGTAAGGACGATATAAGTCATCTACAGCTACCTGTGTCTCTGCTTCAAGAATAGCTTTCTTAAGCTCCTCTGTAAGAAGTCCCTGCTCTTCGATAGAAGCAAGGCAAGTAGCTTTTTTATCTTCGAGGTTTCTTAAATATGTGAGGCGCTCTGCAAGTGCACGAAGCTGCTCATCATTAAGACCACCTGTAACTTCCTTTCTGTATCGTGAGATAAATGGAACAGTGTTGCCTTCATCTAATAATTTTATAGCAGCTTCAACCTGCTGTGGACGAACTTGAAGTTCAGTTGCTATCTTTTTAGTAATATCCATGATGTACTCCTATTTAAATATTTTTTTCACACGTGAAGAAAGATTACGTACGAGAATAGACGCTGACCAGGTGATGAAAATGCACGCTAAGAGCAACGCGAAAATTTCTCGATGGTTATATGCTTCTACTGATAAGTGTGAATAGAATAAAATCATTATTCTATGATGTAATAAAATTACATACCAGCTGATGCCGGAGATGTAAGTTATTATCGTATATACGGATTTTTCTGATGAGATTTCCACATCACGAAGTGCAACCAGCATAGTCATGCTTATTGCAAAGTAAATAATTTCATTCTGCTCCTGTGTAAGCTTCATCCATTCGAAGGATGGAACGAAACCTATAAGGCAGAAGTAAATAAAGATAAGTGCCGATAAAATCGCACAAACTATTCTAAGCTTTGAATTAATCTTCTCGTCTCCAAGCTGTACCTGAAGGAGCATTCCAAGATAGAAATACACGATGATAAAAAGTGGATTCATCAACTGCGTAAATGGGAATGGATTGTAAACCAAAAGTGCAATTACATACCATACAAGCAATACTCCCAGTGTGATGAATTTGAATTTCTTAAGTAGCTTGGCAAGAAGAGGGAATAGTGCATAGCAAACTACTATACATGACATAAACCACTCACCAATAAGGTAGAAGTCTGCCTTTATAAGCTGAGCCACTCCGTCTACACCAAGGATGGTAAATATAAATCTGCTGATTGGAAGATCGTGACCTACCACCTGATTATCCACCAAAAAGCAAACCACAAACATTATTGTGTAAGCTACATAAAATGGAATAAACAATCCCTTGAATCTTCTTAAATAATATTTCCCAAGTGGCAGCTCATCCTCATGATTATACATAAGGGCATAGCCTGAAATTACAAAAAGAAAAAGGCTGGCTGGACGAGCCAAAATATTAAAGAAATAGTTATAGCCGTACATGGCACCATCTGTCCCCTGGGCTGTAACAATATACTCCACAAAGAAGTGGTAAAAGAATATGAAAATGACGCCGATATCGCGGAGGATATCAAGGCCTATGATTCGTTTTTTCATGTATACTCTCCTAGTTTTATTTTCTAGTTAAGTATATAAAAAAACAGCCGGCACCACAAGGTGCCAGCTGATTCCTTTTATAATGTCTCTACATTTCTTGTTGCTACAACGTCTACGCCGGTTCCGCAAACATCCTTAACAACTACATCTCCGATATGTACTGGAGCTTTCATGACTGCTGCATCAATCTCCTTCATAACATCAGCGATTTTGTCCTTTGGAATGTTGGACTTTGTCTTAACTGAAACACGTGGCTTGTCGCCGCCTAAAATAACAGCTGTAGATGTAACTGTTCTCTCAGGATGTGTTACTTCGTTTTTAGCGTAATTCTCGCCGATTTTGCAAGTGTTACCTGTTACAGATAAAACCTCGCCATTTTCTAATTCTACTGTAATCTGACAACCCATTGGGCAGCCGATACAAGTTAATTCTCTTTTTTCCATAATCTATCTGCCGCCTCCTTTTACTCTGCTTCAATCTTAACTGTGATTTTCTTTAATCCTGGCTTCTCAGCAAGCTTGTCCTTGAGAAGGATTACCTGTTCCATCTCGCCTGGTGCCATGATACGTTTCTTGTTGTGCATTACTCTCTCATCATCGAAGTAAACACTTACATATGAATCCTTGTAAACAGCACCAACACGGAAACGAACTGTAAGCTTGTCATCCATTCTGTCTACGTTAATTGTAGATGGAACTGTGTAACGAGCGCCTTCTGTTGCAACGATTTCGATATCAGCTGCACCATCAGAAAGCTCTCCCTTAACAAACTTAGCTGCGTTCTGACCAGCTCTGTCTGCTTCCTCAGAAACGTAGTCAACAAGATCGTGTACATGAAGAACGTTACCACAAGCAAATACGCCAGGGATATTTGTCTCAAGAGACTCATTTACAACTGGGCCACTTGTGATTGGGCTCATCTCAACACCTGCTGTTCTTGAAAGCTCATTCTCTGGAATAAGGCCGCAAGAAAGAAGAAGGGTATCACAAGTGTATCTTTCCTCTGTGCCAGGGATTGGCTTGCCCTTGTTATCAACTGCTGCAATTGTGACAGCTGTAAGGTGCTCCTTGCCCTCAATATCAACAACAGTGTGTGATAACTTAAGTGGAATACCAAAGTCATCAAGACACTGAACAATATTTCTCTTTAATCCGCCTGAGTATGGCATAAGCTCTGCTACAACCTTAACCTTAGCACCTTCAAGTGTCATACGACGTGCCATGATAAGTCCGATATCACCAGAACCGAGGATAACTACCTCTCGGCCTGGCATGTAGCCTTCGATATTTACAAGACGCTGAGCTGTACCTGCTGAAAAGATACCAGCTGGTCTGTAGCCAGGAATGTTTAAAGCTCCTCTTGGACGCTCGCGGCATCCCATTGCAAGGATAACTGCACCAGCCTTAATCTGGTACATACCATCCTCACGGCTCATAGCTGTAACAACTCTGTCGCCTGAAATATCCATTACCATTGTGTTGAGCTTGTATTCAATCTTAGCATCGAGAACCTTCTCGATGAAACGATAAGCATACTCTGGACCTGTAAGCTCTTCCTTGAATGTGTGGAGACCGAAACCGTTGTGGATACACTGATTTAGGATACCACCAAGTTCTTTATCTCTCTCTAAAATAAGAATTTTATCTACACCAGCGTTTCTTGCTGCAACTGCAGCTGCAAGACCTGCTGGGCCACCGCCAACAATAACAATATCATAGTTCAACATTACTGCTCGCCTCCCTTCTGATTTTTGGTGCGCTCAATTACGATATTTGAACGTCCACCGCTCTTTGTGATTTCTTCATACTTAAGGCCGAGCTCTCTGTGAAGAATTTCCATTGTCTTTGGAGAACAGAAACCTGCCTGACATCTTCCCATTCCAGCACGTGTTCTTCTCTTAACTCCATCAAGAGAACGAGCACCAAGTGGTCTATGGATTGCATCAAGAATTTCTCCCTCTGAAATAGATTCGCAGCGGCAAATGATGTTACCATATGCTGGATTTTTCTTGATTAACTCATTTCTTTCTTCAACTGAAAGGTCTGCTGGGTTCATAACATCCTTACGTGTGCTAATCCAGTTAGCCTTTGGCTTGAGAGCCATCATATCTCTCAACATATTTCCTACCATCTCACCGATAGCTGGGCTTGATGTAAGACCTGGTGATTCTATAGCTGCACAGTCAATAAAGTGCTTAGCACCCTTAACCTCGCCAATGATAAACTCGTGACGAGCTTCGTGTGCACGAAGGCCTGCGAAGGATGTAATAACCTTTCTCATTGGAAGATTCTTTACGTGATCGTTTGCCTTTGCAATCAAATCGTTAATTCCATCTGCTGTGGTGTTGGTGCCTTCCTTATCCTCAATATCAATAGCTGTAGGACCAACGATAAGGTTGCCGTGAACTGTTGGAGAAACAAGAACACCTTTACCAAGATTTGTTGGCTGAGGGAAAATTGTGTGGCTAACATGTCCACCAACCTCTTTATCAAGGAGGCAATAATCACCTCGACGTGGGATGATTTCGATTTTGTCATCATCCTGAGATACCATATTGTGGATAACACCTGAGTAAACACCTGCAGCATTTACTACATATTTAGAAACATACTCACCATTGTTGGTGCGAATGTGCCATAATCCGTCTTCACCAGCTGTAATAGCTTCTACCTTTGTATTAAATCTAAAATCTACTCCGTTTACATTTGCGTTTTCTGCCATTGCAATGCAAAGCTTGAATGGGCAGATGATTCCGCCAGTTGGTGCATATAAAGCACCTTCTACATTATCTGAAAGATTTGGCTCCATCTCGAGAGCCTCTTCACGGCTGAGGATTCTCAAATCTTTAACACCATTTTTTACACCTCTGTCATAGAGGTCCTGAAGTCCTGGAAGTGCCTCCTTGTGGATGCAAACTACCATTGAACCATTGCGCTTAAATGGAATGTCCAAATCGCGGCAAAGGTCGTCCATCATCTCATTTCCACGTACATTAAGTTTTGCCATTAGGGAGCCTGCTGCTGCATCAAAGCCAGCGTGAACAATCGCTGAATTAGCCTTTGAAGTTCCCTCGCATACATCTTCACATTTTTCCAATACACAGACATTTGCCTCATAGCGAGAAAGTTCTCTTGCGATTGCGCTACCTGAAACGCCTGCGCCTATGATTATGACATCGTACAACATATAATTTTTCTCCTTCTTATAAAACAAGGCGAGAGAAATAAACTACGTCCCCCGTAGTCTCACTATTCTCTCGCCTCAATGATTCAGTATTTAATTCTAATTAATATTTTAGCCAAACATCTGAGCAGCTGCAAGTGCATTGTAAAGAACTGATGCAACAATACCGCCACAGATAGGTGCTACTGCTGGAATCCATCCATAGCTCCAGTTACCATCCTTCTTACCAAAGTTTGGTGCAAGGCAAAGGTAAGCAATACGAGGAGCTGTATCTCTTGCTGCGTTCATAGCGTATCCTGTAAGACCACCAAATGAAGCACCGCAAGCAACGATTACACCGTAAACAAGAACCCAAACTGTTCTGTCTGAGCCAGCTGGAATAAGTGCAAGTGTGAATACGAGCACGAATGTAGCTACGAACTCAGAAGCAAAGTTGAGAACCTGATTTGGAATAGAAGGTGCTGTACAGAAGCATCCACGTACTACTGCATCATCAGCTGTTTCCTTAATGTGATCTCCATAAAGGAAGATAAGGATTGCTGCGCCTACGAAACCGCCAAGCATCTGTGCAACAATCTGTCCAGGTACTGTGCTCCAGTCACCTGTTCTGATAGCAAGACCGATTGTAACAGCAGGGTTGAACGCTGAAGGGCATCCTGTGAAGTTGCTCATTGCAAATGCAGGAACCATAACTGCCATTCCCCAACCGATGAGGATATGAACAGCTCCGCCGCCCTTGAAACCTGACTTGTTCAATGAAACGTTACAGCAAACACCATCTCCGAGTAATACAAGTAAAATAGTACCTATAAACTCGCCTACATAAACTGACATAAAAATTTCCCCCTTACTTAAAATATAATATTTATAAGCACCCAATAAATATAACATGCTCCCGCAGGCCACCTTCCATACTCGGGCAAGGGAACTCCCCTAAAGGGGCACCCTCCTTCCCCGGCATGGAGCCTTCCTGCTCGCGCTTGCCAACTTTCCGAAGGGTGCTTATTGTTCAATTTTTTAACGACTTATTCTTTAGCCCAACCACGTGTAGCTGCAACAGCCTTTGTCCAACCCTTGAGAGCAGCTGTTCTGTCAGCGTTTGTCATCTCTGGCTTGAACTCGCGGTCAACTGACCAGTTCTTAATAACGTCTTCCTTGCTCTTCCAGTATCCAACTGCAAGACCTGCAAGGTAAGCAGCACCCATAGCTGTTGTCTCAACACAGCTTGGACGAAGAACGTCAGTGTTGATGATATCAGACTGGAACTGCATCAAGAAGTTGTTGTTTGATGCACCACCGTCAACCTTGAGAGCTGTAAGGTGCTTTCCAGAATCGAGCTCCATAGCATGAAGAACATCGTATGTCTGATAAGCAAGTGACTCAAGTGTTGCTCTGATAAGGTGATATTTATTTACACCACGTGTAAGACCTGTGATAGCTCCACGTGCGTATGGATCCCAGTAAGGAGCGCCGAGACCTGTGAAAGCAGGTACAACATAGCATCCGTTTGTATCCTTAACGCGAGTAGCGAAGTACTCTGAATCTGGTGAAGAATCTACAATCTTTAACTCGTCACGGAGCCACTGGATAGCAGCACCAGCAACGTATACAGAACCTTCAAGTGCGTATGTAACCTTTCCATCTAATCCCCAAGCGATGGTTGTAAGAAGGTCATTCTTAGAGAAGATTGGCTTCTCACCTGTGTTCATAAGCATGAAGCAACCTGTTCCGTATGTATTCTTTGCTTCACCCTCTTTGTAGCATGTCTGTCCGAAAAGAGCTGCCTGCTGATCACCAGCAGCACCAGCGATACGGATAGGACCACCGAAGAATTCTGGATCTGTCTCTCCATAGATGCAGCTTGAAGGCTTAGCTTCTGGAAGCATGCTCATAGGAATGTCAAGAATCTGGCAAAGCTCCTCATCCCACTCAAGAGTGTTGATGTTGAATAATAATGTACGTGAAGCATTTGAGTAATCTGTAACGTGTACTTTACCCTTTGTAAGCTTGTAGATTAACCAAGAATCTACAGTACCGAAGCAAAGCTCACCTTTCTCTGCTCTCTCACGAGCACCCTCTACATTATCAAGGATCCAACGGATCTTTGTTCCTGAGAAATATGGGTCAAACTTAAGACCTGTCTTCTGCTGGAACTTCTCAACGATACCAGGAATCTTTCCCTTCATCTGCTCAGCCCAGTCAGCTGTACGACGACACTGCCATACGATAGCGTGTGTGATAGGCTGTCCTGTTGCTCTATCCCAAACGATAACTGTCTCACGCTGGTTAGTGATACCGATTGCTGCGATATCCTCTGACTTAGCATTAACCTTTCTCATAGCCTCACGAGCTACAGAAAGCTGTGTCTGCCAAATTTCATTAGCATCATGCTCTACCCAGCCTGGCTGTGGGAAGTACTGTGTGAATTCCTTCTGTGCAACAGAGCACATCTCACCTTTCTCATTGAAAAGAATACATCTGTTACTAGTTGTTCCGGCATCGAGCGCCATTACGTATTTTGCCATTATTACTCCTCCTTCTTTTGCCTTGTGGCATTGGCTAATACTAAGGAGTGGCTGTTAACGAATCCCTTAAAGCTCCCATACCTCTTCATTCGTGGTAGATACGGCGAGCACCCCATTATTAAGTGCATTCATTACATCATCTTTGTCACCAATAAGTCCTCCTGCCAAAACAGGAACTCTGCTGGCTTTGTTAACTCTCTTGATAATCTTTGGTAAGACTATACCTGGGAGAATCTCGATGACATCTGGCTGAGATATTCCGTGCCGGTCTTGCTTTTCAATATTTACAAGAGCCATGCTGTCGATTACAAAATATCTGAGCACTGTATATAAGCCTAACTCCTTTGCCCTTCCGATAAGATTACCCTTGGTGGTAATTATTCCATCTGCCTGGGTGTTATTTTTGATGAAGTCTACTGAGATTTCTTTGGTGTTATTAAGACCTGTAATCAAATCTAAATGAACCATTGCGATTTTGTCTGCTGATTTTATTCTTTGCACGATACCTGGAATCGTACATACATCCCCATAAAGTATGAATATAATCTCGCATTCCGTTTTAATCGCTTTCTCAAGCCCCTTATCATCTTTTATGGCTGCGATAACTGGATTTGCTTCCAGCTTTTCGATGAAGTCTCTATGCATTGAAAATTTACTCCCTCTAATACCCTTATTGTTTTAGGCACAAAAAAAGAACATGCCTAAAGATACAAGAGCTCCAACTCTCGACACAGCCACATTCTCATCTTCTCACGGGCATTTATTAACTTTTATGTTTAAATGATACACGACATATGGGTAAAATTCAACATATATTTTTCACATAATTATCATTATCTGTTCATAATTGCTCAAAATTGTCATTGTTACTATATTAACAAACTGTAAATTATGTATAAATAGGCTTATTTTAAGGAAATAGTGTTTAGCGAAAATAGACAACTGTATTTGCGAGAAAGAATTTAAGTAAAATTAAAGCAAGTTTTGATAGTTGATACCAAAACTTGCTTTTTGTCTCAATGGGAAACCGTTTATTTCTGAACGCTTACTATAGCGTTGTATAAATCGTCATATTCTTCGAAGGCTGGATACTGTGGATAGTCCTTCTTGATTGCATCTGTTGTTCTAAATAAGAAGCCTGCCTTTGATGCTTCAATCATTGCGAGATCATTGAAGCTGTCGCCACTGGCAATAGTGTCAAAGCCACATGACTGCAATGCTCTTACTGTTGTAAGCTTACTCTTTTCGCAGCGCATCTTGTAGCCTGTGATTTCTCCATCATCTCCGACAATCAACTCGTTGCAGAAAATGGTAGGCATTCCAAGCTTTTCCATAAGAGGTCCAGCGAACTGTGAAAATGTATCGCTAATAATTATAACCTGTCCAAAGGCTCTGAGCTTATCCAAGAACTCCTTTGCACCTGGAAGTGGATCAATTGTAGCGATGGTGTCCTGAATCTCTTTAAGTCCAAGTCCATGCTCTTTTAAAATACCAATTCTATAATTCATGAGCTTGTCGTAATCAGGCTCATCTCTTGTTGTCTTTTTAAGCTCTGGGATCCCTGTTGCCTCGGCAAAAGCAATCCAAATCTCTGGAACCAGTACACCTTCTAAATCTAAGCAAGTAACATACATGTCTTATTCTCCTTATGCCAATCGAATTACTGAAATAATACCACCAAGCGCAGCCTTACGCTCGTTGAATTCACGCTCTGTCATCTCTGAAGTAATGAAACCCACTTCATCATCCAAGTCGAGATTTGAATATTCAACATTTTCAAAACCATTCTCAATATCTGACTGAGAAGCAGTGGTTCTAACAAAATATCTAAACTTCTCCTGAGTAGGATCTGAAAGCTGATACTTTTCATCAGTCCAGCCAAGCTTTATGTACTTATCAATATTCTTTGCGAGGAAAACCATATCTCCTACAACAGCTGATGCTGTAGGAAGGGCACCTGCGCCGGCGCCATAGTACATAGACTCGCCAAGCATATTTCCCTTTACAGAAACTGCATTCATAACTCCTGAGACATGATAAAGCATGTTCTCTGGCTTTACTAAATATGGTGCGACACGACATGCATATTTATCGCCAGCCTTCACGCTACGAGCGATAAGCTTAATGCTTCGTCCCATAGCCTTTGCATATTTAAAATCAGTAGCAGAAATCTTGCTGATTCCTTCTGTTGGAATATCATTGAAATCAACATTCTTTCCTGTGACAAGAGATGTAAGGATGGCAATCTTGCGGCAACTGTCGAAGCCTTCAACGTCTGCTGTAGGGTCCTTCTCAGCATAACCTAATGACTGTGCCTCTGCTAAAATCTCTGCATAGTCACTGCCAAACTGCTCCATGTTTGTAAGCATGTAGTTTGTAGTTCCATTGCAGATAGCATCGATTTCCTCTATAACATCACCAGTTAAGCAGGCGGTCAGGGTTCTAATGATAGGAATACCGCCACCTACAGCTGCTTCAAACACAAAGTTTACATTGTGCTTTTCTGCAATCTGCATCAGCTCAGCACCCTTATCGGCAACAAGTGCCTTGTTTGAGGTGGTAACTGATTTGCCAGCTTCCAACATTGCCTTCACAAAGGTAAATGCAGGCTCAACACCACCCATAGTCTCCACAACAATCTTAACCTCTTTGTCCTTGACTATTTCCTTATAGTCCTTAACAAAGCATTTCTCATGTGGATCTCCAGGGAAATCTCTTAGATCGAGAATATATTTAAGCTCAAGTGGCTCACCAATTCTCTCTGCCAAGACGTCTTTGTTTGTCTCAAGAACCTTTGCTACACCGGAACCAATTGTTCCGTATCCCATAATCGCTGCTTTCATCCTGTTGTCACTCCCTTGCTAAAATCTTTACATAATGAACACCATCAACGGCCTCTATCGCACTAACCAAATCAGAGAAATCCCCTGAATCTTCTAGTACATCCACCGATATAGTAAGGGTGGCAAAACCATTGACTGGAATACTTTGATGTATAGTCAAAATATTCACATGGAAGTGGGCCATCTCTTCCAAAACTCTGGATAGAATTCCTGGCTCATCCTCCAACTGGATAACCATATTAATTGTCTTTCCCTTTATATCCTCATGGAATGGGAAAATGTCATCCTTATACTTATAAAATGAGCTACGGCTTATGCCAACCTTTTCGGTAGCCTCCTGGACTGAATCGCATTTACCAGTATCAAGTAACTTTTTAGCGGCAACAACCTTTAGCAATACTTCTGGTACAGCTTTTTCTTTTAATACAAAATAGGTAGTCTTCTCTGCCATATCTCCTCCACAAGTGTCTTTTGTACAAATACATTTGTACACGCTTCAAAGATAATAACATTAAACACTACCCAAATTCAAGTACTTTATCATATTAAATTGTGAAAGTATTTTAAATACTTACGCATTCCAGATTTACTCTTTCAAAACTCCCGCAAGCCATCTCCCATCTCAGAACATTTGACTAGATGTCAAATAACCTGAGCGGGGTTCTCCGTTTCACTCCGGTCGGTGCTGGACAAAGGTCCACTGGACCTTTAGCACCCTCTTGCTCGCGCCTGCCAAGTCTTTCTATGGAATGCTTAATATCTAATCCGTATCTGATGTATTACGGTCTGGGCAACCTAATGATAACCATTTCAGGTACGCGTTCATGAACGGTGTGAGCTTTCCATCAAGGACTGCATCTGCATTTCCAGATTCTTCACCTGTACGAAGATCTTTGACCATGGTGTATGGCTGAAGGACGTAGGAACGAATTTGATTGCCCCAACCGATTTCTGAAACTTCGCCACGAATACCATTAGCTTTGGCTGCATTCTCCTCCTGCTTTAAAAGAAGAAGCTTTGTCTTTAACATCTGCATAGCCTTGTCTTTATTTTGGAACTGGCTTCGCTCGTTCTGACAGGTTACAACAATTCCTGTAGGGAAATGTGTGATTCTTATAGCCGAGCTTGTCTTGTTGATATGCTGGCCACCGGCACCTGAAGAACGATAGGTATCGATTCTGATGTCCTCGTCCTTAATCTCAACATCAACATCTTCTTCGATATCTGGCATTACATCACAGCTGGCAAAGGAAGTCTGTCGCTTGCCCTGTGCATTGAAAGGAGAAATACGCACCAAACGGTGGATACCTTTTTCTGATTTAAGATATCCATAGGCATTCTCACCATTCACCTGAAAGGTAACTGATTTGATTCCAGCTTCATCACCTTCCTGATAATCCAGCTCATCCACTGCAAAGCCCATATCACCAGCCCAACGGCTGTACATTCTGTAAAGCATCTGTACCCAGTCACATGCCTCGACACCGCCTGCCCCTGAATGCAAAGTAACAATGGCACTATCGCCATCGTATTCTCCTGAAAGAAGTGTCTTCATTCTGAGAGTCTCTAAATCTGTCTCGAACTCTTCTATAAGAAGTGAAACAGTATCAACTATCTCCTGATCCTCTTCTTCATTTCCAAGCTCGATGTAATCTTCTATTTCTTTATATAAATCTTCAAGCTTATCTATGACTGCAACGTCATCCTTCATAGATTTAAGCTCTTTCATCTTGGCTGTAGATGTGGTAGCATCCGTCCAAAAATCTGGAGCCTCCATCTCGCGCTCAAGCTCTTCTATGCGAGCTTTCTTAGCTGCGACGTCAAAGTGAATCCCTCACTTCCGTCATAGAGTTTTTTTGCGACGTAAGTCGCTGCTTGAACTGATCAAGTTCTATCACGAAATCACCTCTTTCCTTATCTTAAGCTCGCTTGTTACGCTTACAATCCTGTGAATGCTCCGCTCATCTAACACGATTCGCTAAAGCATTTCACAGAGATTGTCAGCTACAAGCTATCTTATAATACTATTATTACTATTATTTTGCTAATACTTCTAAAGCTTTTTGAATCTGATTGTCTAGATCAACGGAATACTCGTCGTCTTCGCCACCCTGGAATTCGTATTCAAGCTCGATATCTGGAGCAATTCCTTTTCCATGGATGCACTCGCCGCTTGGAGTGTAATAAGTCTGAGTTGTAAGCTTTAAGGCTGAGCCATCGCTAAGTGGAATTGTAGACTGAACAATTCCCTTTCCAAAAGTATTTGTACCAATGATAGTTCCATACTCAAAGTCTCTGATGGCACCTGTAAAGATTTCTGCTGCTGAGGCTGTGTTACCATTTACAAGAACAACCATAGGAATATCCTTGGATGAACCCTCATCTGAAAGGAAATCTTCACGATGTCCAGCTTTATCCATTGTATAAACTACAGTACCCTTAGGGAGAAGATAATCAAGCATCTCAACTACTGAGTCAAGTAAACCGCCACCATTATTTCTCATATCGAAGACTACGGCTGTCATTCCCTGCTTTTCAAGATCCTTGTAAGCCTCGACAAAATCCTTGTAGGTATGCTCTGTAAATTGAGAAACTGCAATATATCCTACATTTCCCTCAAGCATCTGGTGTTCAACAGTAGGTGTAGCAATAGAAGCTCTAGTACATACAACTGTCTGCTCCTCACCATCTCTTGAAATCACAAGCTCAACATCTGTTCCTTCTTCGCCACGAATGTGCTGAACAAAGGAATCAAGCCCCTCATCTGTAGCAAGATAGCCATCAGCAGAAACAATATAATCGCCTTCCTTCAGTCCGGCTTTTTCAGCAGGTGTTTCCTTGTACACTTTTGTGATGGTTACAGCACCAGTCTCTGCGTTCTTCTGAAGCAAAGCTCCGATTCCCGCATAATTTCCTGTAAGTGTAGTCATAAGGTCCTTGTACTCATCTGCTGTATAGTATTCTGAATATGGATCATCAAGACTCTCTACAACACCCTTGTAAACACCGTTTACAAGCTTATCATTATCTACATCCTGATAATAATAAGTTTCTATTATAGAAAGAATTGTGCTGAACTTTGAATCGCCAGATTTACCAGACTGCAAAGACTCAAGTACCTCTTCAGAGGATTCGTCCTTAAAGGAAATCTTCGAACCAATCACACTGACCCCTACAATAACCGTAGCGATACAACCTATCAGTAAGCAAATAAATCCCACCAAAAAGTAAGGCCATTTTTTAGCCTTCTTCTCTGTTTTTTCTTCGTAGTAGTAATTTACCACCCCTGGATCTACGACCTGCTTGTTCTGTTCATTCTGTTCTTCGTACATTATTATTCCTCCATTATATATAGGAGTGCCTCAGCATCCGCCAAGGCACTCCCTAAAACTAAACATTTTATACTAAACTCTTAAATGCTTGTGCAAAGTTACACGAGAACCGAACCAGCCGATTCCAATACCAAGAATAAGAGAAACCGGAACCAAAGTTCTAAAGATTTCTTCTACTGGTATGAAAGTAACCATATTACTGAGGAAATTGAATTCTGAACTAGCATACTCAATTACCTTTTCATATATGAAGAAAAGAAGCACCAATGGAATAATCGAACCAATCAAACCAATGAAAACACCTTCAACTACGAATGGCGCTCTGACGAAAGCATTCTTCGCACCAATAAGCTTCATAATTGCAATCTCTTCTCTTCTAACAGAGATACCAACCATAACTGTGTTGCTGATAAGGAAAACTGATACAGCAAGAAGTATGATGACAATGGCCATCGAAACGATTGTAATCGCTCTGTTGATATCTGTAAGCGTCTTTGCAGCAACTTCTGATTGATTTACCTGACGAACTCCATCAAGTCCCTGAAGGAAGGAAACCAATGTAGGCTGCATTGAAACATCATTAAGATAAATCTCATAGTTTGCAGAATTAGCAAGTGGATTATCATCTGCAAAACCGGCAGCAAGCTGTTCATTGCCGCCAAAATATTCCTCCTGATAATCTGCCCAGGCTTGCTCGGCAGAAATATAATTGAAACTCTTTACCTCAACTCGCTTCTTAATCTCGTTTCCGATTTCATCTATACGAGACTGAGGAAGTCCTTCATCAAAGAAAACTGTAACTGCGACACCTTCCTCTGCAGTTCTCACCATAGACTGGAAGTTCGTTCCCAAAGCAAAGAAAATTCCAAAAAGAAAAATACATGCTGTCATGGTAGCTATTGAAGCAAGCGAGAACATCTTATTTCTCCAAATGTTCTTTAATCCCTGCCCAATATTATAGATGTGAGTGCTAATCTTCATAGTCGTCACCTCCCACATCACTAACTACAACACCTTTTTTGATGGTGATGACGCGCTTATTCATAGCTCTGACGATTTCCATATTGTGAGTTACCACAACAACTGTGGTGCCCCTCTGATTAATCTCATCGAGAAGTCGCATGATTTCCCATGTATTATCACTATCGAGATTTCCAGTAGGCTCGTCTGCCAAAATAATCTTTGGCTCATTAACAAGAGCTCGAGCGATAGCTACACGCTGCTGCTCTCCACCTGAAAGCTGGCTTGGCTTTGACTTATATTTAGCTGCAAGTCCAACAAGTGAAAGTATTGTTGGAACCTTTTTCTTTATTTCTCTATTTGAACACTCAACTACCTTCATGGCAAATGCTACGTTCTCGTAAACATTTCTATCTGGAAGGAGTCGGAAGTTTTGGAATACTACACCAACATTCCTACGATACATAGGAACCTTTTTGTGAGTAACCTTTTTTAAATCCTGACCGTTAATGTAAATCTTGCCCTTTGTAGGCTCCAATTCTTTCAATAATAATCTGATAAGAGTAGACTTACCAGAACCACTATCTCCAACAACAAAAACAAATTCGCCTGGATCAATGTGAATAGTTACATCCTCGAGGGCAGGTTTGCCAGCCTCATAGGACTTACTAACATGATCTAATCGTATCAATTTTTTACCTCATTTCCATAACAATTACTATATTAGAACTTTTCGCTCTCCATATACTTCATATATTTTACTACCATTAATGCAATCTTGAAAGTAATGGCATCCTCGAATACGCGCAAATCAAGTCCTGTACTCTTCTCGAGCTTATCTAGTCTGTAAACAAGGGTATTTCTATGAATATAAAGCTGTCGTGATGTCTCAGATACATTTAAACTGTTCTCAAAGAACTTGCTGATGGTTGTGAGAGTCTCCTCATCAAAATCATCAGGAGATTTGTTTTCAAAAATCTCTGAGATAAACATTCTACAAAGAGGAATAGGAAGCTGATAAATAAGTCGTCCGATTCCAAGCTGTGAGTATGCAATAACATTCTGGTCATTAAAGAAAATCTTGCCAACGTCCATAGCCATAGAAGCTTCTTTATAGGAACGTGAAACCTCTTTAATCTCACCAACAACTATTCCGTAAGATACTCTAACCTTCTTTGTATCCTTATCATGGAAAGCATCGATAATAACCGCAGCTATCTTATCGATTTCAGCATTAGAATCATTCTCGCCCAATTCCTTAACAACGATGATGTTTCTCTCATCAACAGCTGTAACGAAATCCTTATTCTTGCCACCAAAGACAGAGCGAACTCTATCAAGCTCATCACCATCTTTTTCTGGGCCCACTTCAACAATCATAACTACTCTACGAGCATTTATATCAACATGAAGCTTCTTTGAACGATTATAGATATCTACCAAAAGGAGATTATCTAATAATAAATTCTTGATGAAATTATCCTTGTCAAAGCGCTCTTTATAAGCAATCATGAGCTCCTGTATCTGAAAAGCAGCAATCTTTCCAATTGTAGAAGACTCCTCACTATCACCCATTGCAAGTACAACAAACTCCAGCTGTTGATCGTCAAAGACCTTAAAGAAATGGCAACCTAACGCAACCTGACTTTCAGCCTCAGATGCCGCAAAAACAGCTACTGCATCAGAATACTGTGCAGTATCCCCAAATGTAGCTGCGCACATAACACCATCAGAATCCATAACAGCCAAATCAATTTTTGTAAGTTGATGAAGTCCTTCTAGTGTATTTTGCATAATTTGATTCGAAATCATATCGAATACCTCCTGAGTATATATGCAATATCAACAATGTAAAACTCCCGTTTTGCATACAAATTCACATAACCTATCCATATTCTAATATAAATTACCAATAATGTGAATAGAAATATTATGATTATTTATGCAAATTTACAATTTTTACTATATATTTTTTATTGTGAGGTTTTACAAAAGTGTACAACAGAAGTTAAATTGTCTGATAATACTCAGATAAATCTGATAGAAGTTATTCTCTTCTAAAGTCAAGACTTTTAAGCAATTTCACAAGTTTTGTTGATTTAGGACAAAACAAATGTTTAGTGTCTTTGTGGATAACTTTTCAAACTAGTTCACAAATAATGTGGATAAAGTGGATAAGTCGTTAACAAGTCTGTTTTTTCGTTTTGATTGTTTGAATTTTTGTTGATAAAATGTTGCATTTACACACAATGGAATATTATATGTATTTTTAACATTCAATTCTTTTGTGCAATATTATCTAAAATTTCTCCGGAATAGCAAATATAATTCTCTGACAATTCTATAAGTTTTCAGAATATATAACCATAATAAAAGGCATCACCTGGGTGATGCCTAAATATTTTAATTTCTAGATATTTAGAAGATTCTTCTGATAGCTAAAATCTTCTTATAGTTTACATTTGAGTATGTAATACCAGTTCTCTTATTTGATGCATGAAGAAGAGTACCGTTACCAGCGTAAATACCTACGTGACCTGAGTAACATACGATATCTCCTGGCTGCATATCATCATAAGATACTCCATATCCAACGCTACGCATTGAGCTTGATGAATGTGGAAGGCTTACACCAAATGCTGAATAACAACTCATTACGAAACCTGAGCAGTCAGTACCATTTGTAAGTGATGATCCACCATATACATATGGATTACCAACAAACTGTGATCCGTAATTAACAACTGATCCACCGCCTGAACCAGATGGTGCTGAATAGCTCTTTCCTGATGAAGACGATGAAGATGATGAAGACTTAGATGAAGATTTTGCTGCAGCTGCAGTAGCTTTCTTAGCTGCTTCCTCTGCTGCCTTTCTCTCTGCCTCTTCCTTTGCTAAACGAGCCTGCTCTGCTGCCTTAGATTCTGCAACTGTGAAGTCTGTAGAAATATCAACATAATCTGTGCTGACATATCCTTCACCTTCATTACATGTAACCTTAACCCAACCGCTATCAATATCTGACTCGTCGATAACTACAAGGTCATCTCCGATAGGAAGTAAATCAATAACTGCTGAATCAGTAGATGCTGACTCTCTAACGTGAAGTGTGGTAGTGGTAACTGTAGCAAGACGCTTTGAAACCTGCTTTGCAAGCTCTTCATTATTTTGTACTACATATTCACTCTTTACATAACCTGTTACATCACCAGAAGTGATAAGTAACCATGTACCATCTTCTGCTTCTACAGTATCTGAAACTGTAGCTGCTGAATTATTATAAAGCTTTCCAACGTACTCGCTCTCAGCTGAAGCTGTTTCGCGAATATATACGTAATTATCAACCTGTGCGATAGCTATGTTAGCATATGGATTCTCTGCTGCGGCAACCGCATCAGCTCCGTTATCTGCTAACTGTGTATCTGCTGCTATAACTGTTGCATTTGCAAGCATATCATTAACTGTAAGCTGTGCTCCTGCAAAAGCAGTATAATTAGTAGTCTCTAAAACGCCTGTAGCACTTGATAGTGCGCTAACACCCGATGTAGCACTAGCTGCATCTGAGGTAAGTGATATACTAGAAACAACGACGCAAGCAGCAATGGTGTAGCTAACGGCTCTTGTCAAATTTAATTTCATTTTCGTAAGAAATCCTCCAATATGTTACAACTTTATTACAACTTTGAACATTATATAATCTGTTTCCTATCCTGTCAAGTGAAGAATTTTCGAACTAATGCCCAAGTTTATTGACATGTGTGTCTTTGTAATATTTTGTGATTATAAATAACGCTCTATAGAAGCAATAGAATTTGCTCCATCTGCAGTGGCTGTAATAACCTGCCTTAACTGCTTTGTTCTAACATCTCCGGCGGCATAAATTCCTTTAATGGATGTGGCACAGGTCTCATCTGCAATGATATATCCTGCATCGTCCTGAGCTGGTAACCCCTCAATCGCCCCAGTATTTGGAACATTACCAACTGCAATAAACACACCATCAAGATTAATCTTCTGAACTTCATCAGTGTTTTTATTCTTTACACTAACAGCCTCAACCTTATCCTGTCCGATTATTTCCTCTACTGTAGAATCGAAAATAATCTGAATCTTGTCTGTAGCTTTTACCTGCTCCTGAAGAACTACTGCTCCTCGGAATTCATCTCTACGATGTATCAGGTATACCTTCTGACAAAATCTTGCAAGATAAAGAGCATCCTCCAAGGCAACGTCACCACCGCCAACTACAGCAACCACCTTATCTTTGAAAAAGGCACCGTCGCAGGTAGCACAGTATGAAACTCCCATTCCTGAAAGCTCCTCCTCGCCTGGACAGCCAAGCTTCTTATTAGAAGCGCCTGTAGCAATGACAACGGTTTTAGTCTCAAAGGTAGCTTTCTTAGTGACAAGCTCTTTTGTGTCGCCCTTATCTATAATAGAAGTAACTCTTCCTCGTGCGAACTCAACATTAAGCTTTTCACAGTGTGCTCTCATGGCTTCTGCCAAACCTTCACCTGAGACACCTGGCATTCCTGGATAATTATCAATCTCGTAAGTGCTAAGTATTTGTCCACCGCTGATAGAACTGGTATCTAAGACAAGAATGTTTCTTCCCGCTCTCTTGCCATAGATAGCCGCCGCAAGACCAGCTGGTCCTGCGCCAATAACAACTATGTCATAAATCATAACTTATTCTCCAAAATCCTAATTTTTAGTGGCAATAGCCTCTGCCTCTAAAAGAACATCTTTTGGGATTCTGGCAACTTCGATGCACGAACGTGCTGGGAATGGCTCTGGGAAGTACTTAGCGTACACCTCATTAATTGCTGCGAAGTCTTCCATGTTCTTGATGAACACAGTAGTCTTAACAACATTAGCCATAGATGTGCCTGCTGACTCTAAAAGAGCAGACATACTTTTGAATACTCTGTCGGCCTGAGCAGCTGCACCTTCTGGAATCACTCCTGTAGCTGGATCAACAGGAATAATACCGGATGTGTAGACCATACCATTCACTTCAATAGCCTGTGAATATGGGCCAATAGCTGCCGGAGCCTTTTCGGTAGAAATTACATTTTTCATACCAATATCCTCCTTTTCCTCTCCCCTTTTTTAACCGCTGATATTACTGGTTACATTATACCACGTAATTTAGTCGACGGCACGACGAATTTTGCCATCTGTTAAAGTTATTTTTCTTTCCTTATAAAGACGTCCTACTGCACGCTTAAAGGCAGCCTTTGAAAGACCAGTCTCTCTCTTGATAACTTCTGGAGAAGCCTTTTCTGAGAATGGTAATACTCCTGCGTAGCTGTCAATAAGCTCAAGAAGTGCCTCGGCATCATCCTCCATCTGGACATATGCCTTGTCTCTGATAGTGACATCACATTTACCATCTTCTTTGATTCCAGTGATGCGAACCATGATAACGTCACCGATACGATATTTTGAAACATCTTCATGACGAGGAATCATAGATGAATATTTGTCCTCAAGGGCAACGAAAGTACCAAAGTCATGACCGAACTCATAAATACGAGCCTCAACCTCATCGCCTACCTGATATGGTGGCTTTTTAGAAAGGAGCTCATAAATGCCCTTCATGCTGGCGCAAAGTCTCTCACTCTTATCAATATATACTCTGACAAGAATCTCATCACCTTCTGATGGCTGACGTGTCATTTCTTTAAATGGAAGGAATAAATCTTTTTCAAGACCCCAATCCAAAAAGGCGCCCACCTTATTAACCTGGCTGACTGAAAGCACGCCGTACTGTCCAAGTGTTAACTTAGGCATATTGGTAGTGGCAATAAGTCTGTCCTTTGAATCCTTATATACGAAGGCAGTAACCTCATCTCCTATGCCAGATCCTTCTGGGACCTGCTTCTTAGGAAGAAGAACTCTATCTGTTCCGTCGGAAAGATATACTCCGAACTCTACCTTCTTTTCTATTTTAAGCTTCTGTATTTCTCCTAGCTTCATTATTTGTACTCCACAATTGTATAAATTTCATCGTCCTTTTTTAGAACGACCTGGTAACCTTGTTCTAATTCTACCAAATAAACCTGTAATTCATCAAATAGCAATGCTGCCTTTTTATAATTAACAGTGATGGTAGAGAAATCCTCCCTTGGAAGGAATCGTCTTGTCACATCTATATAGTAGGAATTATTCATGTGACTATTTGTATCAAGATGGAACTCACTGACAACAAATGTGCCCACCTGCTCACCTTCCGATGAGATTTTTAATTTGCTTCTATTGAAATCAAATTCTGGTCTGTCTGGATCTTCTGGATAAGCCTCAATCATTTTATCTGTAAGACGAGCTGGACGCTGACTCTCCAAATCCATTAATACCCAAAGCGAATCTGCATAAACCAGCAATTCGCCCTCTTCACTTTCTATAGTGTAGATACGTCTTGCCAGCATACCCTTAACCTGATATGGATAAGTCTTAATAACAATCTTCTCCATATATTTAGGCATTCTGTTTATATGAATTTCGTATGCAGTGACAAACCAACCCATGTGATTAGGAGCAAGATAAAATACTCCAACTCCTACATCATCAGAATGAAAGCAACTGCAATCCTGCATGTAATTTACCAAATCAAAATAAGTAAGATTAAGATTAGCATCAACCTCGCTGTAACTTACTCTGCTATTATACTGATACATATCTACTCCTTTAGATACAAAAAAGACCTAAGCACTTTCGCTTAGGTCTTCGAAGCTGGCCCACAAGGATTCGAACCTTGAAATGACGGAGTCAGAGTCCGTTGCCTTACCATTTGGCGATGGGCCATTACTATTCGTTTCCGCTGTGTTTTTGTTTCTTTACCGCGTCAACGAATGCTATTATAGGACATAAATTTTAAAAGTGCAAGTACTTTTTTCAACTTTTTTTAAAATTTTAAAATTTGACCATCCAGTATGTCATATCGAATCTCGTCATCCCACGTAATTATGGCGTTTCCGGCAGTTTTGTCTGCAATAATTGTATTTAAATTTTCTACCATTTCTGATGGTGCAACGGATGAAATTACAACATCAGCTCCAAAATCCGTATTTAAAATTGGAAGATTTTTTTCTCTGAGAACATACTCAATTTTTCCATAGCCATTATAGTCAGTGGCAATGGAACATTCTCTTCCTGTTTTTGGAGAAAGAAGCTGACAATTTGCCAAGCCTTCCTGAACAGCTGCCTGATACGCACGGACAAGTCCGCCTGTACCAAGTAGTACTCCTCCAAAATAACGTGTAACAACCACAACACAATTATGGATATTCTCTCTGAGTAAAACATCAAGCATAGGACGACCTGCAGTCTGAGCTGGCTCGCCGTCATCATTACATCTTGTTATTTCATTATTCTGTCCAATCACAAAAGCAGAACAGTTGTGTCTGGCATCCCAGAATTCTTTCTTCTTTCCATTAATAAACTGTACAGCCTCTTCCTCGGAAGTAACTGGAGCTATATGGGCAATGAATCGAGATTTCTTTTCTTCTATCTCGCCTGTGCCACCTTTGTAAACTATTCTAAATTCCTTATCTGCCATGTCCCTTCCTTCCAATGCTTAGTTCTCTTTATTATAATCAAATTTTTTGCTATAATGAAGTCTAAATTTGGAGGTAAATATGAATTACGGAAAAGAAAATGCAGCTAAGCAATCCGCTCAGCTTACAGGACGAGGCAAGCGTAAACGCCATAGTGCCGGACTTGCTGTTATTCGTATCGCATTGATATGTATAGTTTCTGTAGTAATTGCATGCGGTGTTATTGCTTATCTCTATGCAAAAAATCTTATTGACCAGTTGCCAGATGTATCTACAATCGACATCTCACCTACTGGATATATGAGTACAGTTTATGATTCAAATGGAAATGAAATTGAGACTCTTGCTTCCACAGGTGCCAATAGAACTTATGTCAAACTAGATCAAATTCCTGAGCATTTACAACATGCTTTTGTTGCAATTGAGGATTCTCGTTTCTATGAACATAATGGAATTGACCCACAGGGTATTGTTAGAGCGGCTGTAACAGGCATAGCTAATGGCTTCCATTTTTCACAGGGTGCCAGCACAATCACACAGCAGCTACTAAAAAATAACTATTTTACAACCTGGACTTCTGAACACACAAAAATAGACAGCATAAACCGAAAGATTCAGGAACAATACTTAGCAGTACAGCTTGAAAAAATCGTTAAGAAATCTGTTATCTTAGAGAACTATCTTAACAGTATAAATCTTGGGCAAAATACTTTAGGTGTTGAATCAGCTGCAGAAAGATATTTCAATAAATCTGTATCCGATTTGACACTTTCCGAAAGTGCAGTTATTGCAGGTATTACTCAGAACCCTTCAAGATATAACCCTATTACACATCCTGAAGAAAATGCAAAACGCCGTAAAAAAGTTCTCGGTGACATGCTAAATCAGGGTTACATTACTAATTCCGAATATGAAGCTGCTTTAGCTGATGATGTTTATGACAGAATTCAGGTTCTTAATACTGAATTATCATCATCTTCTACTTCATATTTTGTAGATGCTCTTACAGATGAAATTGTTACTGATTTAGAAGAAAAACTTGGATACTCTGAGTCTGAGGCATATTCATTATTATACTCAGGCGGTCTTTCAATTTATTCTACTCAGGATTCAAATATACAGAACATTGTAGAGGAAGAAATCAATAATACCGATAACTACAACAAGCTTGAAAAGGTTTCATTCTCTTACAGACTGACTATAACCAAATCTGATGGTTCTACAAAGAATTATTCAGATATTACAATGCTTTCTTATTATCAGGCTGCAAAGAATAATAGTAATTACAATCTTGAGTTCGAATCAGAGGAAGCGGCAGCAGAAGCTATCGAAGCCTATAAAGCTGCTATTATGGAAGAAGGCGATGAAGTAGCCGGAGAATCAATCACTTACACACTTCAGCCTCAGGCAGCGATGACTATCATTAATCAATCCACTGGAGAAGTGGTTGCCATGGTTGGTGGACGTGGTGATAAAACAGCCGCTAAAACTTTGAATCGTGCTACAGGTATCAAGAGACAGCCTGGTTCTACTTTCAAGGTAATTGCCTGCTACGCAGCAGCACTTGATGCCGGTGGAATGACTCTTGCATCTGTTGAAAACGATATGCCTACTACCTATAGAAATGGTAAACCAGTTAAGAATTATAATAACTCTTACCTTGGATGGACCAACATCCGTACAGCGATTACCAATTCAATTAATGTAGTTACTATAGAAGTAATGGCAGATATTGGAACAAGTCTAGGCTTCCAATATGCAAAGGATTTAGGAATTACCACTCTTATTGACGGCGATAACAATCAGGCCCTTGCCTTAGGTGGTATCACTGATGGTGTTACAAATGTTGATTTGACATCTGCATATGCAACCATCGCAAATGGCGGCGAATACAACAAACCAATCTTCTACACTACAGTAGTTGATCATCAGGGAAATATAATTCTTGATAACAGAGAAAACACTCCTAAGAGAGTATTAAAAGAAACAACAGCATGGCTTCTTACAAGCGCTATGCAGGATGTTATGACTGCTGGAACTGGTAAGGTTGCCAACTTCGAAGGAATGGCTGTAGCAGGTAAATCTGGTACTACCACAAAGAATAAAGATACAGTATTTGCTGGTTTCACACCATACTATACAGGCGTTATTTGGGGCGGTTTTGATGACAATACACCTCAGAGCTACACTACTTATTCAAAGGTTATTTGGAAGGCTGTAATGAGCAGAATTCATAAGGAATTGCCTTACAAGAGCTTCACACAGCCATCAGGCATTGTAACAGCCACCGTATGTAAGAAATCCGGAAAGATTGCAGTACCAGGTGTATGTGATTGCGATCCTCGAGGTTCACAGGTTTACACCGAATACTTTGAGGAAGGCACAGAGCCTACAGAATACTGTGATAAGCATTATCTTGGTAATGTATGTACAGAATCTCACATGTTCGCAACATCAGGATGTCCACATTACTCAGGTGTATTCATAATTGGAGCAGGTGCCGGTTCACAGGATGAACCATTCGGCGTTGATCCAGCCACCTTCGGACAGTATTGTCCATATCATGGAGGCGAGCCATTACCTAACTCAGGTTCCTTCGGCGGAAGCGCCACAGGCACCACAGAGACCACCTCTGACGGAGTTAAGATTCAGGTTATAGGCGGAGAGTAAGCTTCGCTTTGGCAACCAAAAAAGAGCTTCAAATGAAGCTCTTTTTTTATATGCTTATTATTAAACTTCAAAGATCATATCGCCGTAGCTTGGCATTGGCCATACATCTTTGTCTACAATCATTTCAAGTGCATCTACTGGACGACGGAGGTCTTCCATAGCCTTTACAACATCTGAGTGGTAGAAGTTAGCTTTCTCACAGCTAGATGCCTTCATAGTATATGCTTTCTCGTTAGTTTCCTTAAGAGTGATAAGAGCATCCTTTGCCTCGCGAAGGTAATTAGATACCTTAAGAAGGAGCTCCTTCTGTGTGCTTACATCAGCCTCTGGACATGCATCTGTGATGGTGCCAATAGAAAGCCCAAGCTCTGTAGCATAGCTGATAACAGCTGGAATAATCTGCTTAGAAGCCATATCTATCATTGTACGGGCTTCGATGTTGATTGATTTAATATACTGCTCATATTCGATTTCTGCACGTGATTCAAGCTCTACCTTAGAGAATACTCCAAACTTCTCAAACATTGAAACAGTTGCATCTGTAGTAAGAGCTGGAATTGCTTCTACAAGGGAATTAATGCTAGGTAAGCCTCTCTTCTCTGCTTCTGCAATCCATTCCTCACCATATCCATTACCATTGAATACGATTCGCTGATGTTCTGTAGCAAGATCTTTAATCATATCATGAACAGCAGCATCAAAATCCTTTGCCTTTTCAAGAACATCACATGCCTCACAGAGAGCCTCTGCCATAATTGTATTTAAAACAACGTTTGGCTCACCTACGGAATCCTGTGAACCTGGCATTCTAAACTCGAATTTATTTCCTGTGAAGGCAAATGGTGATGTACGGTTTCTGTCAGTAGCGTCCTTTCTAAAATCAGGAAGAGTCTTAACACCTGTAGCAAGCTTCTCACCCTTCTTTGACTTTGTAGCTGTACCTGTGGAAATAAGCTGAGTAAGTACATCCTCAAGCTGCTCTCCAAGATATACAGAGATGATAACTGGAGGTGCCTCATTGCCTCCGAGACGCTGGTCATTACCAACATCTGCTGCAGACTCACGAAGAAGATCTGCATGCTTATCTACTGCCTTTAACACAAGGCAAAGAACAAGGAGGAACTGGATATTCTCATGTGGTGACTTACCTGGCTCAAAAAGGTTGATACCATCATCTGTTACAAGTGACCAGTTATTGTGCTTGCCTGAGCCGTTAACGCCGTTAAATGGCTTTTCATGAAGAAGGCACTGAAGGCCATGGCGGTTAGCCACCTTTCTAAGTGTCTCCATAATAATCTGGTTGTGATCAACAGCAACATTACACTGTGCATAGATAGGTGCAAGCTCATGCTGAGCTGGTGCAACCTCGTTGTGCTGTGTCTTTGAAGAAACACCAAGCTTCCAAAGCTCAATGTTTACATCGCGCATATATGCCTCAATGCGCTCTGGAATAGAACCGAAGTAATGGTCGTCCATCTCCTGTCCCTTAGGCGGCATAGCGCCAAATAATGTACGTCCTGTGTACATTAAATCCTTGCGTGCAAGATACATTTCACGATCGATAAGGAAATATTCCTGCTCTGCACCAACTGATGGAGTAACACGCTGTGATGTGGTGTTACCAAATAATCTAAGAAGTCGAATTGCCTGCTCCGAAAGAATCTCCATTGAACGAAGAAGTGGAGTCTTCTGATCAAGTGCTTCGCCAGTATATGAGCAGAAAGCTGTAGGAATGCAAAGTGTAGCTCCAGCTGCATCCTGTCTTACGAAGGCAGGAGAAGTTGGATCCCAAGCAGTGTATCCTCTAGCCTCAAATGTGGCACGTAAACCACCTGAAGGGAAGGATGATGCATCTGGTTCACCCTTAATCAATTCCTTACCTGAAAAGCTCATGAGAACCTTTCCTGATGGTAGTGGAGCAGAAATGAAGGAATCATGTTTTTCTGCTGTAATACCAGTAAGTGGTTGGAACCAATGTGTATAGTGAGTCGCACCCTTCTCAATTGCCCATTCTTTCATCTCATGAGCAATTACATCTGCTGTCTCTAAATCAAGTTCTTTCCCCTCTGAGATAGTCTGCTTAAGCTTCTGATATGTCTTCTTTGGAAGGCGTTCCTGCATAACTGTATCGTTAAAAACGTTTTCTCCAAAGATGTCAGCCACATTAAAATATTGTTCCATTCTATATGTATCCTTTCACACAAAATAATAGAAAAGACAATCAGCATATAAAATATACCGATTGCCTTTTCCAAAGCTCATACTAGAGCCAAATAATCATAATGAATTAAGCCTTTCCTACTGAACCGAAAAGCTCCATCTTTTCTTTAACTGTAGCCTTGATAGCGTCTGTACCAGGAGCAAGAAGCTTACGTGGGTCAAATCCCTTACCCTCAAGATCCTTACCAGCCTCTACATACTTACGTGTAGCATCAGCGAATGAAAGCTGGCACTCTGTGTTAACGTTGATCTTAGAAACGCCAAGCTCGATTGCCTTCTTAATCATATCAGCTGGGATACCTGTACCACCGTGAAGAACGAGTGGCATAGCACCTGTCTTCTGCTGGATAGCATCAAGTGTCTCGAATGAAAGACCAGCCCAGTTCTCTGGGTACTTGCCGTGGATGTTACCAATACCAGCTGCAAGCATATCAACGCCAAGGTCAGCGATTGTCTTGCACTCTTCTGGATCAGCACACTCGCCCATACCTACAACACCGTCTTCCTCACCACCGATTGAACCAACTTCACACTCGATAGAAAGACCAAGCTCATGAGCTACGTGAACGAGCTCTGTAGACTTAGCAAGGTTCTCCTCGAATGGATAGTGTGAACCATCAAACATGATAGAAGTGAAGCCAGCCTTAATGCACTTGTAGCATCCTTCGTATGTACCGTGATCAAGGTGAAGTGCTACAGGAACTGTGATTCCGAGCTCCTCGTCCATAGCCTTAACCATAGCTGCAACTGTCTTGAAGCCTGTCATGTACTTGCCAGCACCCTCAGAAACACCAAGAATTACAGGTGAGTTGAGCTCCTGTGCTGTAAGAAGAATGGCCTTTGTCCACTCAAGATTGTTAATGTTGAACTGACCAACTGCATAGTGGCCTGCTTTTGCCTTATCAAGCATTTCTTTTGCAGAAACTAACATAAAATTATTCCTCCATATTTTCGTTTTAGGCTTTTTAACCCTATCTAAACGAAATTTTAGCATAAGCTAAATTTCTATTCAATAGCAATTTCCACAGCGTGGCTCTCATCCTTTATGACAACCACGTCATGTTTTCCACCAAACTCTCCATCGAGAGTCCATGGAACTACATCAGAACTTAGAAATTTGATCTCCTCAGACTGGAAAGCATAAACCATATCTGAATCTGGAATGATACCAGTCATAAAACCGAGAATCTCATTAAGCTCAATAGGATTACGAGGCATTTTTATGAGGGTAACCTCAAATACACCATCATTTAAACCGATGTCACCACGGATAATACCCTGGAATCCTCCTACGGATTTTGAATTGGTAATCATTCCAAAAATGAACTCGTCATAAATGACATTTCCATCATATTCAACCTGCATCCTGAAAGATGGTATATCTCTGAGCTGCTTCGCTCCTTCTATAATATATGCTGCATGTCCTAGAATATTTTTCATGTCCTGTGGTGTAGCATAAGAAACCTCTGTAAAAAGACCAAATGCAGCCACATAAACGAATGAATCTGAATTAAAACGGCCTATATCGCATGGAAACAGGTTGTCAGAAACACTCATACGCGCTGCATTTAACATGTTCTTATCTATACCGAGAGAGTTTCCGAAATCGTTAGTAGAGCCTGCAGGAATGTATCCTATAGGCTTTCTCTGTTCTAATGGTAGCTTCATCATACCGGTAACAACCTCGTCCAAGGTACCATCACCACCAGAGCATACGATTCTATCGAAATTCTCTGCCTGTGCAATTGTTTGATCTGTAGCGTCACCACCAGCCTGAGTGATATGAACACTCACCTGATAGCCAGCCTTAATCATAATATCTAGGA
This sequence comes from Pseudobutyrivibrio sp. 49, assembly GCF_900100545.1. Lineage (GTDB taxonomy): Bacteria > Bacillota > Clostridia > Lachnospirales > Lachnospiraceae > Pseudobutyrivibrio. Next base: position 85,427 of record NZ_FNDP01000010.1, on the reverse strand, counting down.
TGTCAGCCAGATGTTCTTTTATTTGCCCCTTGCCTGAGCGAGGGTTTGCTATAAATAATAATCTTTTTGACATATGTCCCTCTTAAGTATTACTTTATTTTGTAAGAAAATCAGAAAGCTCTGCTACTGCCTTTTCTTCATCATCTCCTGCTGCATCAATTACAACGTGCGAGCCAGAAGCTAATACCAAACTCATCATACCCATAATGCTCTTTGCATTGACCTTTTTCTCATCCATTTCAAAATAAATAGAACTAGAGAATCTATTTGCTAACTGAACTAAATGGGCTATAGGTGTAGCTTCCATTGAATTTGACATCTGAATAGTAACTTCTTTTTGCATGACGTCCTCCTGAATTTCTAATAAAACCTAATGCTGACTAATTATAATTCCTTTGCTATTGCAGCCAGCTTCTTAAACCGATGGTTAACTCCTGACTTTCCGATTGGTGGATCCAATAACTGCCCTAAATCAGCCAATGGCGTGTCTGGATATGCCAGTCTGATATTGGCTATTTCCTGCAACTGAACTGGTAAGTTTTCTAAACCCAGCTTTTCATTTATCAGATTAATTTCTTCAATCTGACGTACTGCCGCATTTACTGTCTTTCCAATATTTGCTGTTTCACAGTTTACCTTTCGGTTAATGGTGCCTCTTACTTCCTTTACAACCCTGATATTTTCCAAATCCATAACAGAATGCGCTGCCTCCATAACGCGGAGAATCTCTACAATCTGTGCACCATCTTTAATGTAAACAACATGTTTACCAGTGCGCTTAACAATTTTCGCCTCAACATCAAAGGCCTTCATGGCTTTCTGTAAAAGCTTAGCCTGCTGAGGAATGTTGCACACTATCTCAAAATGGTACCCCTTGTTAGGATCTGATATTGAACCCGCAGCTAAAAATGCGCCTCTGATGAATGCTCTCTTACAACAGGTCTGCTGAATGACTATATCATCAACAATCTGTCCATCCTCAGAAAGTTTAAGCATTTTTTGCGTCTCAAAAAAAACATCGTCAGAAATAACGATGACATCTTTCCCTATATTACATACATTTTTTAATAAAGTAAAGACTTTTCTATTTAAATGGTCTTCTGTTTTTTTTCTGAAGCTGTCGAGCCCTTGTAACATAAAGACTCCAGCAAGCTCAGCGACGACACAATGTCGACTTTTTGGAACAACCAAAATAAGTTCTTCTTTTACATCTTTTGAAAATGACAATTATTTCCCTCTCAAAGCATCTTTTCCAATGTCTCGATGCTCAATTTTAAGTCCGTAAGACTCATCTCCATTTAATGCTTCAAAAATTTCATCTGCAAGACATACAGAACGGTGCTTGCCGCCTGTGCATCCCACCGCAATTACAAGCTGATTCTTTCCTTCATTAATATAGTTTGGAATCAGGAATTTGATAAGGTCTGTTGTCTTCTCTAGGAAGATTTTAGCCTCATCATATTTTAATACGAAATCCTTTATAGGCTGGTCGTTACCAGTAAAAGGACGAAGCTCTGTGTCATAATATGGATTTGGTAAGAAACGTACATCAAACACTAAATCCGCATCCTCTGGAATTCCATATTTAAATCCGAAGGATATTATTGTAACAAACAGGCTCTTGTATTCTGCGTCATCAACAAATATCTTCTCCAGCTCTGCCTTAAGCTCTCTGGTAAGAAGATGTGTTGTATCAATAACGTAATCTGCATCCTCTCTAAGGAAGCCAATGGACTCTCTCTCCTCTTTGATTCCTGCTGCAATTCTTTCACGACCTGAAAGTGGATGATTTCGTCTTGTCTCCTTATATCTTTTTATAAGGACATCATCCTCAGCATCGAGAAATAGTATCTTAAATTGCTTCTGATCATTGTCCATTTCCTGCAGGATATCAGGCAAAAGCTTCATCGCATTGCCACTACGTACATCAATTCCGACTACAATATTTTTATCAAAGGAGCCATTGTCAGCCAATTCCACTACACTCTTCAGTAATTGTACAGGCAAATTATCCATGCAATAATATCCCATATCCTCGAACATTTTAAACGCTGTGCTTTTACCTGCACCGGACATTCCAGTAAGAATTAGTAGCTTCAATTGACGTTCCTCCCGATAATTCTAACCTCTGGAGTAAGGTGTACTCCAAATTTTTCATATACCTTTTCGTCCACATCCTTCATAAGCTTTAATACATCTGAAGCTGTGGCATCTGATTTATTAACTACAAAGCCGCAGTGCTTCTCAGAAACCTGCGCACCTCCTACAGTATAGCCTCTAAGACCTGTATCATCAATAAGTTTTCCTGCAAAATATCCTTCAGGGCGCTTAAAAGTTGAACCCGCGCTAGGGAAATTAAGCGGCTGTTTCTCGATGCGTTTCTGGCGGATATCATCTATGGTTGCTTTTATATCTGCTACATTTCCAACCGTAAGCTGAAGCTTTGCACCAAGTACAATTCCAGGATTCTCCATAAGAGCTGAATGTCTATAGGATAAATCCAGCTTATCTACAGATACATCTTCCACCTGTCCGTCGGCTTTTAAAATCTGAACCGATGTAAGAACATCTTTCATTTCTCCACCGTAAGCGCCTGCATTCATATACACAGCACCCCCGATAGACCCTGGTATACCTGAAGCGAACTCAAGGCCTGTAAGTCCAGCATCTGCAGCACGATTAGCCACTGAGGAAAGCATAGCTCCTGCTTCTGCATAAATCTCGCCTTTTGCATCGTCAATAATTATTTCTGAGGAGCTCTTGCCCATAGAAATAACCACACCTTCGATTCCATCATCAGAAACAAGAAGGTTACTTCCATTTCCAATTACCATAAATGGTACATCAGACTCTTTTAAGAAAGCAATAAGAGGAACCACCTGAGAAACAGATGGCTCCACATAAATATCCGCAGGACCGCCAATCCTGAAGGTAGTGTGCTTCTTCATTGGTTCATCAAGAAGGAACTCTACCTCAGGAAAACGCTTCTGCAGTTCATTATAAAAATCTTTTTTAGAAAAACTATTATGCATACTTAATAAATGCCTCGTATCCTAATAAAGCTTCGTATAAATCTACCTTTGAAATAATCTCACATGGTGCATGCATAGAAAGAACTGCAACACCTGAATCAATTACCTGCATGTTGTAGTTGCCCATGATATAAGCGATTGTTCCGCCGCCACCCTGGTCTACTTTACCAAGCTCTGCTGTCTGCCAGCATACCTTGTCCTTATCCATGATTGCTCTAACCTCTCCAACATACTCTGCTGAAGCATCGTTTGAACCACTCTTTCCTCTTGCACCTGTGTACTTGTTAAATACAAGACCACGTCCAAGATAAGCTGAGTTATTCTTCTCAAATGCTGATGCATAGTTTGGATCGAAAGCTGCAGATACATCTGAAGAAAGTACCTTGCAGTTTGTAAGAGCTCTTCTAAGCTTAAGCTCTGAATAATCACCCATAAGGTTGAAGATTTCTGCAAGTGTGTTCTCGAAAAACTTAGACTGCATACCTGTTGCACCAACAGAACCAATCTCCTCCTTATCAACAAGAAGTGCACAAGCTGTCTTTGGAAGCTTCTTTGTTGTGTTGAGAAGAGCCATGAAGGATGGGTAAGCACATACTCTGTCATCGTGACCATATCCTAAAATCATAGAACGGTCGAAGCCAAAATCTCTTGCCTCACCAGCTGGAACAACTTCGATTTCTGCTGAAATGAAGTCTTCCTCTTCTACATCATACTTATCCTTGAGAAGCTTAAGGATGTTCTTCTTAACAGACTCCTTTTCCTTCTCACCCTTTTTATCAAAACCTGGAATGCTTCCTACGATAAGGTTGAGGTCTTCACCTTCTACAACCTTAGCACCCTTCTTGTCCATCTGATCTGCTGCAAGGTGGATAAGAAGATCTGAGATACCAAATACAGGATCTCCAGCGTCCTCACCAACGTTAACTTTAACAACCTCTCCTGTCTTCTTAACAAGAACACCGTGAAGAGCAAGTGGAATAGTAACCCACTGATATTTCTTGATACCACCATAGTAGTGTGTATCTAACATAGCAATATCTGAATCCTCGTATAATGGATTCTGCTTTAAATCCATTCTTGGGCTATCGATATGTGCACCAAGGATATTAAGACCGTTCTCAAGAGACTCAGAACCGATGTTAAATACAGCCATCATCTTGCCCTTGTTTACAGCATAAACCTTGTCGCCAGCCTTAAGCTTTGTATTCTTTGCAATGGCATCCTCAAGATTAATATATCCTGCTGCCTCTGCCTTCTCTACGAAGAAATCAATACATTCTCTTTCTGTCTTGCACTGTGAAAGGAACTTTCTGTAATCCTCTCCAAATGCCATTACCTTTTTCAAATCTTTTTCTGAAGTATACTTACTCCAAGCGTTAGTACGTTCCATTTCTTAAAAATAACTCCTACTTCTAATAAATATTTCTTAATATATCTCAATCACCCTTTAAAGGGCAATTGTTTTTTTACTGCTCACCTGCAATATTGTTCTGAACTCTGCGGTAAAGCTCTTCTGCTGCATTATAGCCCATCTTCTTCTGACGATGGTTAACAGCTGCTGCCTCGCAGATAATTGCAAGATTTCGACCTGGTCTGATTGGAAGCGAATGACATGTAACATCAATACCAAGGATATTCATGTACTCATCTGTCATGCCAAGACGGTCATATTCCTTTTCCTTGCTCCAATCCTCAAGCTTAATTACAAGGTCGATTCTCTGCTCATCCTTAACAGCCTCAACACCGTAAAGAGATTTAACATCAATGATACCAATACCTCTAAGCTCGATTAAGTACTGAGTGATAGATGGTGCACGACCATATAATCTCTCGTTGTTAGGGCGACGAATCTCAACAACATCATCAGATACAAGTCTGTGACCACGTCTGATAAGCTCAAGAGCTGCCTCTGACTTACCGATACCAGACTCACCTGTGATAAGAAGGCCCTCGCCGTATACATCAACCAATACTCCGTGGATAGTGGTGTATGGAGCAAAGTCCTTGTTCAATGAGAAGATAAGTGCTGACATGAATTCTGATGTAGCACGGTCTGTTCCTAAAATAGGTACATTTGCCTTAACAGCCTCCTTTAAAAGAACGTCTGCTGGCTTCTCTCCTCTACAGAAGATGATACAAGGAATGTCGTATGAGAAAAGCTGTGTAAAGCTCTCGATCTTTTCCTCGTCAGTCTTCTTTGATATATATGCAGCCTCAACATTACCGATAACCTGAATACGGCTTGGCTCGAAATGCTCATAGAATCCGTGAAGCTGAAGAGCTGGTCTGTTGACGTCGGAGCAAGTAACCTTTACCTCCTCCAAGTTTAATTCAGGTGTGTAATTTGTAAGATTAAATCTTTCCTGGACAGTAGCTACTGTAACATATTTGTTTGCTGCCATAAAATTCCCTCCATTATAAATGCTTATCGCTTAGTATATGATATATCATTTTCTAATTAATTCATAGGGTGAAAGTAATTGAATACGTTGGCAGCTGCCTCCTGATTCATTCCATCTGTGGCAGCCAACTCTTCAAGGGTAGCTTCTGCCATTTTCTCAGCTGACACAAATCTCTTCATGAGAGCTTTTCTTCGCTTTGGGCCAATTCCCGGAATATCATCCAAGAAGCTGTGAACCTGCCCCTTGCTGCGGAGGCTTCTGTGATACTCAATGGCAAATCTGTGTGCCTCATCCTGAAGCCTTGTGATAAGCTTAAAGCCCTCTGAATGAGTGTCTATAGGCAATTCCTGATCTCTGAAATATAGCCCTCTGGTTCTGTGATGGTCGTCCTTTACCATGCCGGCGACAGGAATATGAAGTCCTAATTCAGCAAGCACCTGCTCTGCTATGTGCACCTGTCCCTTACCACCATCCATCATGATTACATCTGGAAACTTGGTGAAACTGTCCTCGATCACTCCGCCATTCTCTTCTAATTCCTCTAATCCGTGCGAAAAACGGCGATTAAGGACTTCGTACATGGAGGCGTAATCATTTGGGCCCTCCACAGTTTTTATCTTGAATTTGCGGTAATCTGAGCGTTTAGGCTTACCTTTCTCAAAGACTACCATTGAACCTACTGACTGGAAGCCAGATATATTGGAAATATCAAAAGCCTCCATTCGGCTGGCATTTGGAAGACCAAGTAGCGTTGATATTTCTTTCATGGCACCAATAGTGCGGCCCTCTTCCTTTTTGATTTTCTCTCTGTCCTGATCAAGAACCATCTGAGCATTCTTGGCTGCCAGCTCCACAAGCTTTTCCTTAGCTCCTCGCTTAGGAGTTCTAAGATATACTCTGGCTCCCTTTTTATTGGTCAGCCATGTTTCAATCAACTCGGCTTCTTCCAAATCATACTGAACATAAATTTCTCTTGGAACGAATGGCGTTCCTGTATAGTAATCCTCAAGGAAATACTGCAATAATTCCTCATCTGTGTCATCCACTCTGACATTAATGAAGAAATGCTCACGGCCAATCATCTTTCCACCGCGGATAAAGAATACCTGAACAACAGCATCCTCTGTGGCTTTTGCCATAGCAATAATATCCCTATCCTCGCCATCAAGCTGTGTAGCCTTCTGTCTTCCTGCACATGCCTTGACAGATTCAATTAAATCACGATAAAGTGCTGCTTTTTCGAAATCCATTTCCTCTGAAGCGGCATACATTTTTGCTTCTAAATCCTTCAGAGTATCGTAATAATCTCCGTTAAGAAATTCGATCACTTTGTCTACGTTTTTACGATATTCATCCTTATCAACATTTCCCTGACAAGGGCCTAAGCACTGACCAATGTGATAATTCAAGCATGGTCTGTTCTTCCCAAAATTCTCAGGAAGCTTTTGCGCGCAAGTGCGTATCTTATATAATTTCTGAACTAAATCAATTGTGTCGTGAACTGCTCCCGCCGATGTGAATGGGCCAAAGAATTTGCTTCCATTCTTTTTGAGCTTACGGGAAAATAGAACCCTCGGATAAGCCTCTGTGAGGGTAACTTCGATGTAAGGATAGGTCTTATCGTCTCGAAGCATTGTGTTGTATTTCGGACGATATTCCTTTATTAGATTGCACTCTAAAATGAGGGCTTCCATCTCGGAATCAGTAACAATGAATTCAAAATAATCAATGTTCTGAACCATCTGCTTTTTCTTAAGGCCCTCATCGTGACTAGGCTGAAAGTATTGACGGACTCTATTGCGCAAAGACAGCGCCTTGCCTACATAGATAATCTCATCATTTTTCCCATGCATTAGATAAACTCCCGGTTGGTCCGGGAGTTTACTTAAGTCTTGTTCTGTTACCATAAATTACTCATCAAAAATACTATCTGTAACTACGTTATTAGGATCATCTTCAAAGATGCTCTTAAACTGTGATGTTTCTTCCTTCTCTTTTTCTGCATCTGGATCAGGAATACCCTTAATCTCTCTGAAAATCTTCATAAATTCCTTACCAGTAATTGTCTCGTTTTCAAAGAGATACTCAGAAATCTTATCAAGGCTTTCCATGTTATCTGAGAGAAGCTCCTTAGCCTTTGCATAGGCATCGGTAATCATCTTGAGAACTTCATCATCAATCTGAGCTGCAGTATTCTCACCGCAGATAAGAGATGCACGGCCATCCAGGTACTGGCTCTCAACTGTAGCTAGTCCCATCATGCCAAACTTCTCTGACATACCAAAACGAGTAACCATCGCTCTGGCAATCTTGGTAGCCTGCTCGATATCATTTGCTGCGCCTGATGTAAATGAACCAAACTTGATATCCTCAGCTGCTCTACCACCCATGTATGTAACAATCTTTGCAATGAGCTCGTCCTTTGTCTCAAGGAACTTCTCCTCCTCTGGAGTCTGAAGTGTGTAGCCAAGAGCACCCATAGTACGTGGTACGATTGTAATCTTCTGAACTGGCTCAGCATCCTTCTGGAGTGCTGATACAAGTGCATGACCAACCTCGTGATAAGATACGATTCTACGTTCCTTCTCACTCATTGCTCTATCCTTCTTCTCCTTGCCACCTACAGCAACAAGCTCGAAGGCCTCAAATAAGTCTTTCTGATTAACGAACTTTCTCTTGTCCTTAACTGCAAGGATTGCAGCCTCGTTGATAATGTTAGCCAAATCTGAACCAACAAGTCCAACGGATGCAAGAGCAAGTGCATCCAAATCAACTGATTCGTCCATCTTAACATCCTTGGCATGAACCTTAAGGATTTCAAGACGTCCCTTCTGATCTGGACGGTCTACGATAATACGTCTGTCAAAACGACCTGGACGAAGTAATGCTTTATCAAGTACCTCTGGACGGTTTGTAGCTGCAAGGATAAGAAGACCCTTGTTAGAATCAAATCCATCCATTTCTGAAAGGAGCTGATTAAGTGTCTGCTCACGCTCATCATTACCACCGCCATAATGAGCATCACGGCTCTTACCGATGGCATCAATCTCATCGATAAATACGATACAAGGTGCTACCTTCTGCGCCTCCTTGAAAAGATCACGCACACGTGATGCACCTACACCAACGAACATCTCTACGAAATCAGAACCTGCAAGTGAGAAGAATGGAACTCCCGCCTCACCAGCAACTGCCTTTGCAAGAAGAGTCTTACCTGTTCCAGGAGGGCCAACAAGAAGTGCACCCTTTGGAAGCTTGGCACCGATTTCTGTATATTTCTTAGGATTGTGGAGGAAATCAACCATTTCCTGAACTGATTCCTTAGCCTCATCCTGTCCAGCAACATCCTTGAAGGTGATGCCTGTAGCTTTTTCCATGTTATAAAGCTTGGCATTTGACTTGCCAACACCCATTGGGCCTGCACCCATTTTCTTCATAAGGTAGCCAAGGATTACCCAAAGCAATACCAATGGAAGAATAAAGGATAAGATATTGTAGATGATAGCTGCTGTGGAATCAGCAATTGTACCATCGATTTCAACATTATGCTTTTTTAAAAGTGGAAGAAGCTCATCATCCTTAATATAGGCTGTGTATAAGCTTGCCTTTGCGCTTTGGCCTGTAGCCTCGTAAAGCTGCTGAAGCTTTGCTGCATCTTCCTCTGAAACGCCGTAGGTCTCTCCCTTTTTAAGCTCAATGTTAATAACATCATCCTTAAAAGTGACGCTATCTACCTTATCGTCCTCAACCAGTGTCAAGAACTCTGTGTAAGTGATTTCCTGATTACCACCGGAACTTGAGCCCTTATACATCATGCTTGTAAAGAAAAGCGCTATAAGTACAAGAATTCCTAATGTATAAAAAGGCTGACGATTATTCTTTTTATCCCCACCATTTTGGTTGTTATTATTTTCGTTCACATCTGCCTCCGTGTCGTAATTAAATTTTGTACGATATTAATTTATCATATCTTGTGGCAAAAGTATCGAATTTAATACTTTTTTAATAGAATTAAAATAAAAAGCCCCCAGTTTAGACATAAACTGGAGGTCTCTAAATCTTATTATCTTATTTCGAAAGGATTTCTGTATCATTAGTAAACTCTGTACCTGATACTTCTTCAAATTTATGAAGAAGATCTTCAATTGTAAGGTTCTTCTTTTCCTCACCGCTGATGTTGAGGATTACTCGACCTTCATTCATCATGATAAGTCGATTTCCGTAATTAATAGCATCACGCATGTTGTGTGTGACCATCATTGCTGTAAGGCCATGCTCTTTAATAAGCATATCAGTGATTTCAAGAACCTTTGATGCAGTTTTTGGATCAAGAGCTGCGGTGTGCTCATCAAGAAGTAGCACCTTTGGCTTTTGAAGTGTAGCCATCAAGAGTGTAAGAGCCTGACGCTGTCCGCCTGAAAGAAGTCCTACCTTTGCTGTAAGTCTATCCTCAAGGCCTAAGTCTAATTCCTTAAGCATTTCATGATAACGAGCACGCTCTGCACGTGTAACGCCCCAGCCAAGGCCTCTGCCTTTTCCACGGCGGGCTGCAAGAGCCATATTCTCGTCAATCTGCATGTTGGCTGCAGTTCCTGTCATTGGATCCTGGAAAACTCTTCCAAGATATTTTGCACGCTTATGTTCTGGAAGTCCTGTAACATCAATTCCATCAATAGTGATGCTTCCGCCATCTACAGGCCAAACGCCTGCAACTGCATTAAGGAATGTAGATTTTCCTGCACCATTACCACCGATTACAGTACAGAACTCTCCCTCCTCAAGATTAAGTGTGGCACCAGCCAATGCTATCTTTTCATTTATAGTGCCAGGATTGAAGGTCTTTTGTAAGTTAAAAGCATTAAGCATTTCCTTTACCTCCTCTTCTGGCAGCCTTTCTGAATGAGCTGTTCGCCTTATTTTTTAAATATGGTACTGCAAGGAATACCGCAACGATAATTGCTGTAAAGAGCTTCATATCGTTCGCTGGCATCTTGAGCCAAAGTACAATTGCAATAAATAAATAGTAGAGAATTCCACCAACAATAACGAATGCAAGTGTCAGTGCAAAATTAGACTTCTTTCTAAACAGCGCTGTACACAAAACGTCACCAATGATGATTGATGCAAGTCCGATAACGATAGCACCACGTCCCATGTTTACGTCAGCATTTCCGTTAAACTGTGCAAAAAGCGCTCCAGCGAATGCAACTAATGCATTTGAAATGATAAGTCCCAATGCTTTCATTACATTAACATTAATTCCCTGCGCCTTTGCCATGGCTGGATTTGTTCCTGTTGCTCGAAGAGCTGAACCCATCTCTGTACCGAAGAACCAGTACATGAGAGCAATGATAAAGGCAGCCATTACAATTACTGTAATAAGCGCGTCTGTCTTGTATCGAAGTGATACTGCTAAATTATATTTATCTACAGAAATAGGAGTGTTAGGCTGATTGTTAGCTATGCGAAGATTGATAGAATACAATGCAAGCTGTGTTAATATTCCCGCCAAAATATCCGGTATTCCAAGTACTGTATGAAGCACTCCGGTGATAAGACCTGCTGCTGCGCCTGCGATAAAGGCAAGCACAAGTGCAAGTACCCATGAGTGACCTGAAAGAATTACCATAGCAGCTACTGCGCCGCCCGTTGCAAATGAGCCATCCACTGACAAATCCGCAAAATTTAATAATTTGAATGTGATGAAGATACCAAGTGCCATAATTCCATAGATGATACCCTGAGCTACGGTACCTGGCATTCCTGCTATTAATGTTTCAATTCCCATTTTAAACTCCAAAGAGCAAGGCCAAAACTTCTGGCCTTGCCCGTATTAATAAATTTTATATTTTTAATACTTCTCTTTATTCCATTTCAATTTCTACATAGTCATCTGGAATTTCGATACCAAGCTTATCAGCGATATTCTTGTTATATTCCTTTGTAAACTCTGTAGCATACTCAATATCATATGTGGCTGGATCTTTTCCGTTTGCTAAAATCTCGTAAGCCATGAGACCTGCATTATACCCGATGTCATAATATGAAATCGAAAGTGTTGCAATACCACAGCCTTTACAGATTCCCTCCTCACCTGCGATGATAGGAACGCCTGCTGTTAATGCTACATTATTAATTGTCTCAGCTGCGTTTGCTGCTACATTGTCTGTTGGCACATATAAAACGTCGCTTGAGCCACATGCTGACTGAACTACTGTTGCAACATCTGCAGAATCTGCAAATGTGTAATCTGTTACGTTGTAACCGTACTCCTCTAAGTACTTTGTGATTTCCTTTGCCTGATATAAAGAGTTTTTCTCACCTGAGCAATAGATAAGACCAACTTCTTTTGCGTCTGGGAAAAGTGCATTTAACATCTCTGCCTGGCCATCAAGCGGTGCAAGATCAGATGTACCTGTTACGTTTACTCCAGTAGCGCCGCTCCAATTCTCGATATCAAGTGCTGAAGCATAATCTGTGATAGATGTGGCTACGATTGGAATAGAATTTGTAGCTGTAGCTGCAGCCTGTAACGCTGGTGTAGCATTTGCCATTATCAAATCTACATTATCAGATACAAAGGTATTGGCAATTGTAGCGCATGTAGCGTTATCACCTGATGCGTTCTCGATTGTGACTGTTACCTTGTCACCTAACTTCTCAACTAAAGCATCCTGGAAGCCCTGAGTAGCTGCATCTAAAGCTGGATGCTGAACAAGCTGAATAACCCCTACATTATAAGTCTTTGAATCGACTGTCGAATCAGCTGCTGCCTCTGTAGCAGCTTCTGCTGATGCGCTCTCAGCTTCTTTCTGAGCAGCAGAATCAGTTCCACAGGCCACCAAAGAAAGTGTCATTGTCATTACTGCAATCAGACTAACAATCTTCTTCATATTTTTCTCCTCCTTAGTATTCAATGTGTACACTTTAGCACTTTTAACGGCTAAAGTCAATTAGTCAAATTAAGGCTTTTGGAGGAAAATTATTTCTGTATTTAATACATCTTATCAAGCTTTTTACAGCACCAGTAGAATCCTGGGATAAGAAAGATATCTGCAAATAGCCATGCAATAGGGCTGGCCCATATTGCACCTGCATAACCTATCATTGGCACGAAAGTAAAGGCTACTAGAATTCTTGCAATCATTTCCATTACTCCAGAATATATAGCAAAGGTGGAGAATCCCATACCTTGAATTGCAAATCTAAATATATTAACTGCGGCTAGTAAAGTGTAGGTAATGGCATTTGCTAACAGGAACATCATTGCCTGCTCAATTACTATATCTGTTGCCGTAAATAATCTAAGGATATATCTTCCTGAGAAGAATAAAATCACGAATATAATAACAGCATATATTGTTCCAAGAAGCTGTGCTGTCCAAACACCCCTTTTTACACGTTGTATATTCTTTGCGCCTACGTTCTGACCTGCATATGTGGCCATAGTACCGCCTAAAGCATCAAACGGACATACTACAAACATAGATACTTTTACACCTGCTGTCATGGATGCTACAGCAATTGTGCCAAGTCCGTTAACAGCTGTCTGAAGAATTACAGATCCAATGGCTGTAATGGAATATTGAAGTCCAAAGGGAATTCCCATGGAAATTAAAACCTGAGTATGATGCTTGCCAAGCACCATATCAGTTTTAGCCATCTTTAAAATAGGGAACTTCTTTCTCATATAGATAAGACAGCTTAGACCTGCAATAAGCTGTGATATAACTGTAGCCAAGGCTGGACCTTCCACATTCATTTTAAGGCCTAAAATAAAGGCAATATCAAGTACGATATTGATGCCTGCCGCCATAATAAGGAAATATGTAGGTGTCTTACTATCTCCTAATGAGCGCATTATACCTGCTGTTAAATTGTAAAGAAAAGTTACTGGAATACCAAAGAATATTATTGAAATATATGAATACGCTAAATCGATAATGTCATCAGGAGTCTGCATTATCGCTAATATTTGATAACAAAAGATTGAGACAATTATGGTGAGCATAAGAGAAAATATTACTGAAAGAATTATAGAATTACCTACAAACTTTCTCATAGAATCATAAGACTCTGCTCCAAAGCGCTGTGCAACTGGAATAGCAAAACCTGAACATACACCTATGCAGAATCCATTTATAAGAAAATTGATAGAGCCAGTGGAACCAACAGCAGCCAGTGCGCTATCGCCTAAGGTCTGTCCAACAATGATTGTGTCAACCAAGCTATACATTTGTTGAAATAATAAACCTGCCAACATAGGGATAGAAAATCCCAATATAAGAGTTAATGGATTTCCCTCAGTTAACTTTTTTGTAGAATCAGCTGCCATAGCATTCCCTCTTTTATCTATAGATTAATTAAATTTTGAAGACTATATGTGTTTTGCTCCATTTAATTGTTTATGCCTTCATAATACAATATCTAATTTTTATTTGATATGAATTTTTCCTAAAAAATGTGCAAAAAAATCCCAGAACAATATCTGTTCTGGGATTAATGAAAGTCTCAAATTATACTAACTCAAGAACAACTTCCATAGCTGCATCGCCCTTACGTGGTCCGATCTTAACGATACGTGTGTAACCACCCTTACGATCAACGTACTTTGGAGCGATCTCATCGAATACGAAGTTAGCCATGTCAACCTTGTGTGACTCTGACTTCTTAGCACCCTTAGCTGTTGGAGTGTAAAGAACCTGCATCATCTGACGACGAGCGTGAAGTCTTGAAGCTGAATCCTTCTTGATCTTCTTGTCTACTGTATCGTATACAGTAACCTTCTTGCCATCAACAACTTCCTTTACTCTCTTACCATCTTTATCCTTGCGAGCCACCTTAGCCTGAACTGTAACCTCTTCGAAGTTATCCTTTTCCTTGATACCAAGTGTAATGATGTGCTCTGCAATCTTCTTTACTTCCTTAGCCTTAGCCTCAGTTGTAACGATCTTTCCGTGATAAAGAAGCTCAGTTACCTGATTTCTTAAAAGTGCTTTTCTCTGTGAAGATGTTCTGCTTAACTTTCTGTACTTTGCCATTTCTTTTCTCCTTAAAACTGGCGTCACAGGTGCTCATCGGTCTTACCCCGTAACTCGATTAATGGAAAGGCATGCGCGAAAATGCTCATCGGTCTTATATTTCACGTATTATTTCCTGTTACTTAAATATCACTAAGCGAATTAGTCTTCAATTAATCTAAGTGAAAGACCAAGCTCGCTAAGCTTCTGCTCTACTTCTTCCATAGACTTGCGACCAAGGTTACGTACCTTCATCATATCATCAGGTGACTTGTCGCAAAGCTCTGCTACTGTGTTGATACCAGCTCTCTTTAAGCAGTTGTATGAACGAACTGAAAGCTCAAGTTCATCAATGCTCATCTCAAGAGTCTTACCTGTTGTATCATCAGGCTTGTCAGCGATAACACTGAGATCCTGAGCAGCCTCTGAAAGATTAACGAATAAGTTAAGGTGCTCACTGAGTACCTTTGCAGCCATAGATACGGCCTCATCAGGACCCATAGTACCATTTGTGTATACATCAAGTGTAAGCTTGTCATAATCTGTAACCTGGCCTACACGAGTGTCTTCAACTGTCATATTTACACGCTCTACTGGTGTGTAAATTGAGTCAACTGCAATCTTGCCGATTGGAGTATCTGGAGTCTTGTTCTTATCTGCTGAAATATAACCACGGTTCTTTGTAATTGTAAGCTCCATATAAAGCTTGCAATCATTGCCACCATTAAGGTGAGCAATTACAAGATCAGGGTTAATAATCTCGATATCAGAGTCAACCTGGATATCAGCAGCTGTTACTACTCCTTCTCCCTCGAACTCGATATATGCTGTCTTTGGCTCATCTGAACTACTATTATTTCTAATAGCAAGCTCCTTGATATTCATAACGATTTCTGTAACGTCTTCCTTAACGCCTGGGATGGCACTAAACTCATGAAGAACGCCCTCAATCTTAATCTGGCTAACTGCAGCTCCTGGCAGAGATGAAAGCATAATTCTACGAAGAGAATTGCCAAGTGTTATACCATAACCTCTCTCAAGAGGCTCTACAACGAATCTGCCGTATTTTTTGTCCTCAGAAATCTCAGCGATTTCAATATTTGGGTTTTCAAAATTTAACACTACATTGCCTCCTTAATATAGTTTGCTAGACTCTAAAAAACAGAATATTTTAAAAATATTCTGAATCTGCTTATGCCGTATAGAAAAATTTTAACAAATCGCACTTATACAAGCAAGCTTGTATAAGTGCTTTTTGTAATAATTTACTAAAATTTATTATTTTGAATATAACTCGACGATAAGCATCTCGTCTACAGGAACATCGATCTGCTCTCTGTTAGGAAGCTCCTTAACTGTACCCTTAAGGTTCTCAGCGTCAACGTCAACCCACTCTGGAACTGTTCTACCAGCTGTTACCTCAGTGATATCCTTGAATCTCTGAATGCTCTTTGACTTCTCGCGAACTTCGATAACATCTCCAGCCTTTACAAGGTATGAAGGGATGTTAACTGGCTTTCCGTTTACAAGGAACATCTTGTGATCAACAACCTGACGAGCTTCCTTTCTTGTACGTGCGAATCCCATACGGAATACTACGTTATCAAGACGGCTCTCAAGCATTGTCATAAGGTTCTCACCTGTCATGCCCTTCTGACGGTCTGCCTTCTCATAATAATTACGGAAAGGCTTCTCAAGTACGCCATAGATGAACTTAGCCTTCTGCTTCTCCTGAAGCTGAAGAGCGTACTCAGACTTCTTACCTCTTCCTCTATTCTTCTGTCTACGTGACTTTTTATCATATCCTAAAAATGTAGGATCTAAATCAAGAGATCTACATCTTTTAAGAACTGGTGTCTTATTAACTGCCATTAGATTTTCCTCCTAATTAGACTCTTCTACGCTTTGGTGGACGACATCCGTTGTGTGGAACTGGAGTAACATCCTTGATTGTAAGAACCTGAACGCCATTTGCATCGATTGCTCTGATTGCAGCTTCACGTCCTGAACCTGGTCCCTTAACGAATACATCTACACTCTTTAAACCGTGAACTAATGCAGCCTTAACTGCTGTCTCTGCTGCCATCTGTGCAGCATATGGAGTAGATTTTCTTGAACCTCTAAATCCTAGACCACCAGCACTTGCCCATGAAAGAGCATTACCCTGAGCATCTGTAATAGTAACGATAGTGTTATTGAAAGATGCCTGAACATGTACCTGTCCGTGTTCAACGTTTTTCTTTACACGCTTTTTTGTTGTCTTCTTTGCAACTTTAGCCATAATTAAACTAACCTACTTTCTTTCTATTAAAATAATTACTTCTTCTTATTTGCTACTGTACGCTTTGGGCCCTTACGAGTACGAGCGTTTGTCTTAGTCTTCTGTCCACGAACAGGAAGACCCTTTCTATGACGGATTCCTCTATAGCATCCGATTTCCTGAAGTCTCTTGATATCAAGGGCAACTTCTCTTCTAAGATCACCTTCTACAGTTAATGTCTCATCGATAACTGTGCTGATCTTCTTAACTTCTTCATCAGTTAAATCCTTAACACGTGTGTTAGGATCTACGCCAGCTGCCTCAAGAACTTTGTTTGAGCTTACTCTACCAATTCCGTAAATGTAAGTTAAACCAATTTCAATTCTCTTGTCTCTTGGTAAATCTACACCTGCAATACGAGCCATGTGTGTTTACACCTCCATAAATATTTCTACAATTAATAAGCGATATAAAATAATGCAGCTCCGAAAAATCGGCCTGAAATGTGTGCATATCCCATATCTTGTCCAAAGTGGCCCCGGTATGATGGGCCGTTTTATTATGAACAGCCTAAATTAGATACTCTTTAGGCTGCAGCCGCACATAATAAATGCATTACATAAACTAATCAGGAATTAACCCTGACGCTGCTTATGCTTTGGGTTTTCACAAATGATGCGAATGCTACCCTTTCTTTTGATGACCTTGCACTTCTCGCACATAGGCTTTACAGAAGATCTTACTTTCACGATTTTCCTCCTTTCCATGCCCTTTTTTCAAAGGTTGTGGTCAACTTTTATTTGAACATTCTAAAAACGTCCGCTTAATAGTATAGCGACCGTTTGTCAGTATGTCAATAACTTTTTTCAATAACTATTTGTTACTTATCTCTCCAAATAATTCTTCCTTTTGAAAGATCGTATGGACTCATTTCGATTGTAACCTTATCACCTGGTAAGATACGAATGTAATTCTGTCTTAACTTACCACTGATGTGAGCAAGAATCTGGTGACCATTCTCAAGCTCTACCTTAAACATAGCGTTTGGAAGTTTTTCAACAACAACTCCCTCTACTTCAATAACATCTGCCTTAGACATCTTGGTTCCTCCTATTATAAACCTTAAGAATTCTTTTAATAGTTATATCATCCAGCGCTTCTTTATCCTGGATTTCATCCAACACTTCTGATGGAATATTTTTTATAAGTTGTAAATGAATCTTTTTCTTTTTCTTAGGCTTTGCAATTGGCTTTGTTGTACCATTTGCAATCAAGTAAAAATCATCTGTTTCTTCAATAATAACAAACACCTGATTTCTATCATGACCTGCCTTTGATGTTGCAAGCATTAAATCCATTTATTTCCCTCCGGATTTGAAAGCTCTGTTGGAGTAAGTGTAAGAATCTCTGGAGCTCCATCTGTTATAACAATTGTATTTTCATAATGAGCTGATAAAGACTCATCCATTGTAACAACTGTCCACTCATCATCCATCCAAGCTACATCAGGACCACCTGCATTAATCATTGGTTCAACTGCAAGAGTCATACCCTTTAAAAGCTTAGGTCCTTTTCTAAATCTACGACGGAAGTTTGGAATCTCTGGAGCCTCATGTAAGGAACGACCAATACCATGGCCAACCAAATCTCTGACAACTCCATATCCAAAGCTCTCGGCATAATCGCCAATCGCTCCGGAAATATCATAAAGATGATTTCCAGCTGTAGCAAATTTCATTCCCTGAAAGAAAGACTGTCGTGTTCTTTCTATAAGAAGTCTTGCTTCTTCGCTAATCTCTCCGACACCAACTGTACGAGCTGCATCTGAGTGATAGCCTTTATACAAAACTCCTGTGTCCAAACTAACAATATCACCATTTACTAAAATGTGATCTGCTGTTGGTATGCCATGAACCACTTCATCATTAACAGAAACACAAACGCTTCCTGGATAGCCATATAAGCCCTTGAAGTTTGGCTCGCAGCCATAACTTCTAATGACTTCCTCACCCAGTCTATCTACATCTAAAGTAGACATACCTTCATGAATCTCTTTTGCAAGAGTCTCATGAACCTGAGCAAGAATCTTTCCAGCTTCTCTCATTAATTGAATTTCTTCTTCAGTTTTAATAGTTATAACTTCCGACATCTTAAGCTCCTAAAATAGCTGTGATATCCTCAAAAACTTTTTCCATTGGCTGTGTACCATCAACAGACTTAAGAATACCCTTACCATTATAGTAATCAATAAGTGGCTGTGTCTGATCATGATATACATCAAGTCTCTTCTTAACTGTTTCAGGCTTGTCATCTTCTCTAAGTACAAGCTCGTTACCACAAGTATCGCAAATTCCTTCCTTCTTAGGTGGAATAGAAACGATGTGATATGTAGCACCACAGTTAAGGCAAGCTCTACGCCCTGACATTCTGTTGATGATGTTCTCATCTGGAACGTCTACATCGATTGCGAAGTCCATTGACTGGCCAATCTTTGTAAGAGCTGCGTCAAGAGCCTCTGCCTGAGGAATTGTTCTTGGGAATCCATCTAATACAAATCCATTTTTTGCATCATCCTGTGCAATACGGTCCATAACAAGATCACATGTAAGTTCATCTGGAACAAGCAAACCCTGATCCATGTATTCCTTTGCCTTCTTGCCAAGTTCTGTACCGTTTTTAATGTTAGCACGGAATATATCACCTGTCGAAATGTGAGGAATAGAATACTTAGAGGCAATCTGCTTTGCCTGTGTTCCTTTGCCTGCACCAGGTGCACCTAACATAATAATCTTCATTTTTATAAAAACCTCCTGCATAGTAGATTGTCATATAAATTTTTCTCTTAAAAACACCTTAAGAGATACGTGAAAATCACGTATCTCCCTCGGTATCTTAATGACGATTAGTCATTTAAAAATCCTTTGTAATTACGAACCATCATCTGTGATTCAACCTGCTTAAGTGTCTCAACGATAACACCAACAATAATGATGATTGATGTTCCACCAAATGAAACGCTAGCGCCAAGTAAACCATTAAAGATGAGTGGTAGGATAGCTACGATTGAAAGGCCAATAGCACCAATGAAAATGATGTGCTTCAGAATGCTTGTTAAGTAATCTGAAGTTGGCTTTCCTGGTCTAATACCAGGGATAAATCCGCCTGAACGCTTAAGATTCTCAGCAATCTCAAGTGGATTGAATGTAATCTCTGTGTAGAAATAAGCAAATCCAATGATGAGAAGTACATAAACAACTGCACCAATTGTATTTACCCAATTTCCTGGGTTAAACCAGTTAGACTGATTCATAGCATTTAATACTTTACCCCAGAATCCCTGAACGCCGTTCTTATCGAAAAGCTGAACAAGCATTATT
The DNA here is from genome assembly GCF_900100545.1 of Pseudobutyrivibrio sp. 49. Classification (GTDB taxonomy): domain Bacteria; phylum Bacillota; class Clostridia; order Lachnospirales; family Lachnospiraceae; genus Pseudobutyrivibrio. The sequence goes on along the minus strand of NZ_FNDP01000010.1, from coordinate 65,336 downwards.
GGAGTCTGTAACAGGGACTGTGCGAAGATAACTGGGATAACACCTGCTGTATTAACCTTCATAGGAATTACAGATGAATTTCCGCCAACCTGTCTTCTACCCTGAATTTTATTGGAATACTGTACTGGGATACGTCTTTCTGCGCTCTGTAAAATAACAACAAATACTACAAGTGCAACGATGATTGCTGCAATAATAATTCCAGCAAGAGTTGCCTTTGGTACTGTCTTACCCTTCATGAACTGCTCATAAAGCTTTGTTAAATCAGATGGGATACGGCTGATAATGTTAATAGTAAGAACTATTGAAATACCATTTCCGATTCCTCTTTCTGTAATTCTCTCACCAATCCACATAAGGACTGCAGAACCTGCTGTAAGAGAAGCTACAACTAAAATAACATATAATGGATTATAAGCTACAAGGTATCCGCTTCTTCCAAAACCAATTGCCATAGCAATAGATTCCCCCAGTGCTAAGCCGATTGTAAGATAACGTGTAATCTGAGTCATCTTCTTTCGACCAGCTTCACCATCTCGCTGCATCTCTTCTAATTTAGGAAATGCAATTGTAAGCAACTGCATAATAATTGAAGAGGTAATGTATGGTGTAATGTTCAGTGCAAATACTGACATTGCTGAAAAAGAACCACCAGTGATTGAATCGAAGAAATTCAATGCACTGTCACTATCCGCGAAGAGACTGCTAAAGGCACTGCCGTTGATGCCAGGCACTGGAAGCAAGCTTCCAAGCCTAACAACAATAAGCATTAAAAATGTAAAACCAATTCGTCTTCTTAAATCTTTAATTTTAAAAGCATCGCGTAGTGTTTGAAGCATATTAGATCACCTCTACAGTTCCGCCTAAAGCTTCAATCTTTTCCTTTGCACTTGCGCTAAATCCGTTAGCCTTAACGTTGAGCTTCTTTGTAAGCTCGCCGCCACCAAGGATTTTAACGCCATCGCGAGGGTTCTTAATGATACCGCTCTCGATAAGTGTCTCAACAGTTACAGTAGCACCATTATCAAATCTCTCTAAATAAGAAACATTGATACCAACGATTTCCTTTGTATTTCTGTTCTTGAAACCACGCTTAGGAAGACGTCTGTATAAAGGCATCTGTCCACCTTCGAATCCAAGTCTAATGCTTCCGCCAGAACGAGCCTTCTGTCCCTTATGACCCTTACCAGCAGTCTTGCCATTTCCTGAACCGTGTCCACGGCCTCTTCTGAAATTATCGCTATGCTTTGAGCCTTCTGCTGGCTGTAAGTTAGATAAATCCATTATGGCACCTCCTTCTATTAAATTTCTTCAACTTTTACTAAGTGATTGACCATTCTAAGCATTCCGCGAACGCTGTCGTTGTCAGGAAGCTCAACAGTCTTATTGACCTTTCTAAGGCCAAGTGCTTCTACAGTCTTCTTGTTCTTTGGAACAGCACCGATTGTAGACTTTACGAGTGTTACTCTTAACTTCTTCTCTGCCATTTTAACTTTCCTCCTTAAGCAAGAATGTCTTCAACCTTCTTGCCACGAGCCTTAGCTACTTCCTCAGGTGACTTAAGAAGTCTAAGTCCTTCGATAGTAGCAAGAACAACGTTCTGCTTATTTGATGATCCAAGTGACTTTGTACGGATGTTTCCGATACCTGCAAGCTCACATACGGCACGTGCTGGACCACCAGCGATGATACCAGTACCTTCTGGAGCCTTCTTAAGAAGGACAGAAGCACCTGTGTGCTTACCCTGAATGTCATGTGTAATACTGTGGTTGTCATCAAGCTTAACTGTGATGAGCTTCTTCATTGCATCTTCCTTACCCTTGCGGATAGCTTCAGGAATTTCAGCTGCCTTGCCAAGTCCAGCGCCAACGTGTCCGTTCTTATCGCCTACTACAACAAGAGCTGTGAAACGCATGTTACGTCCACCCTTAACAACCTTTGTTACACGCTTAATTTCTACAACCTGCTCAGTTAACTCTAACTGGCTAGCGTCAATGATTTCACGTTTCATGTGTTCTCCTCCTAGAATTCTAATCCAGCTTCTCTAGCTGCGTCTGCAAGAGCTGCAACCTTGCCGGCATAAATGTAACCACCTCTGTCGAATACGACTTCCTTGATTCCCTTTTCCTGTGCCTTCTTTGCAATAACTGTACCAAGCTTTGAAGCAGCTTCTACGTTATTTGTCTTTGCAAGATCTGCCTTAACGTCTGCGTCAAGAGTAGATGCTGAAACGAGTGTATTTCCACATGTATCATCGATAACCTGAACATACATGTGATTGTTGCTTCTGAACACTGCTAAACGTGGTCTTTCTGCAGTACCGGCTAGAGTGTTACGAAGTCTTCTATGCTTTGTCTGGCGAACTACTGATCTAGATTTCTTACTTACCATTTTACATTCACTCCTTTACTATTTCTTACCGGTCTTACCGACTTTACGTCTAATAACTTCATCAGAGTACTTAATACCCTTACCCTTGTATGGCTCAGGTCTTCTCTTATCTCTGATGTTGGCAGCGTACTGACCAACCTTTTCCTTGTCGATACCCTTGATGATAATTTTATTTCCGTCAACAGTTGACTCGATACCCTCTGGATCTTCCATCTCAACTGGGTGTGAGTAACCAAGGTTAAGAGTAAGCTTCTTACCAGCCTTTGATGCTCTGTAACCTACACCGTTAACCTCAAGAGTCTTCTCATAGCCATCAGTAACACCAACAACCATGTTGTTGATAAGTGTTCTTGTAAGACCATGTAAAGACTTCATCTTCTTTAAATCATTAGGTCTAGTAACAACAACTTCTGCACCCTCAAGCTTAATATCCATCTCTGATGGAAGTGTTCTCTCAAGAGTACCCTTAGGACCTTTTACAGTCACATGATTATTTTCTGCAATCTCAACTGTAACACCAGCTGGAACTGCGATTGGCATTCTTCCTATACGTGACATGCCCGTACCTCCTTAAATATGTGTTAGCAATAAGAAATCTCCCCATAAATGGGTCCCCTCTTAATGCACTGTATGTCCGGCTTCTGTAACCGGGTTATACTTTTTGGTAATTAGTTACTTATTGTTTGGAATTGATTACCAAACGTATGCAAGAACTTCGCCACCAACCTGAAGCTTACGAGCTTCCTTATCTGTGATGATGCCCTTGTTTGTTGAAAGGATAGCGATACCAAGACCACCTAAAACGTATGGGATATCGTCCTTACCAGCGTAAATACGAAGACCTGGCTTAGAGATTCTCTTAATACCAGAAATGATCTTCTCGTTCTTGTTTGCACCGTACTTTAATGTAACACGGATATCCTTGAAGTTACCATTATCAACGATGTCGTACTTTGTGATAAATCCTTCATCTACAAGAATGTCTGCAATTGCAAGCTTCATCTTTGATGCAGGAATATCTACTGTATCATGTTTTGCAGTATTTGCATTACGGATTCTTGTAAGCATATCTGCTATTGGATCACTCATATTCATGATGCAATTTCCTCCTAATTTTCAATCTGTGCTCGTTATCTTACCATGAAGCTTTCTTAACGCCTGGGATCTGACCCTTGTAAGCTAACTCACGGAAACATACTCTACAAATACCATACTTTCTAAGGTATGCATGTGGACGACCGCAGATTTTGCAGCGGCTATATTCCTGTGTAGAGAACTTAGCTGCGCGCTGCTGCTTTACTTTCATTGACTTCTTTGCCATAACTTTCCTCCTATGCTTCCTTAGCGAAAGGCATGTTGAATAAACGAAGTAATTCTCTTGCCTCTTCATCTGTCTTAGCTGTAGTTACGAAGATGATATCCATACCACGAGTCTTGTCGATCTTATCGTACTCGATCTCTGGGAAGATAATCTGCTCCTTGATACCAAGTGCATAGTTACCTCTACCATCGAAGGAATTAGGATTTACACCTCTAAAGTCACGTACACGTGGGAGTGCAAGATTGATGAGACGATCTGCGAACTCATACATCTTCTCTCCACGAAGTGTAGTCTTACATCCGATTGCCATACCTTCACGAATCTTGAAGTTAGCAACAGAATTCTTAGCCTTTGTTGTAACAGCTTTCTGGCCTGTAATCTTTTCCATATCATTAACTGCAGACTCAAGAAGCTTTGCGTTGTCCTTTGCTTCGCCAACACCCATGTTGACAACGATCTTTTCGATCTTAGGAACTTCCATAATATTCTTGTATCCAAACTTCTCTACCATTGCTGGTACGATCTCATTAAGATACTGATCTTTTAATCTACTCAACGAACTGTTCTCCTTTCTTCAATTAGTCAATCACTTCGCCAGTCTTCTTAGCGAAACGGACTTTCTTATCTCCGTCCATCTTGAAGCCAACGCGTGTAGGCTGACCGTTATGAAGTAACATAACATTTGAAGCATCGATAGGAGCTTCCTGCTCGATGATACCGCCTGCCTGGTTAGCCATGCTAGGCTTAACATGACGCTTAACCATGTTAACACCTTCAACTGTAACGGTGTTATTCTTCTTATCTACTGCGATAACCTTACCTTCGTTGTTTACATCGCCACCTGCGATGACACGAACTGTATCGCCCTTTTTAATTTTCATTGTTGCCATTCGTTCTTCCTCCTACAATACTTCTGGAGCGAGAGAAACAATCTTCATGAACTGCTTCTCACGAAGCTCTCTAGCTACAGGTCCAAAAATACGAGTTCCTCTTGGAGTCTTGTCATCTTTGATGATGACTGCAGCATTTTCATCAAACTTGATATAAGAACCATCTTTACGACGGGCACCCTTTACTGAACGAACAACTACTGCCTTAACAACGTCACCCTTCTTAACAACGCCACCTGGTGTTGCATCTTTAACGGTAGCAGTAATTACGTCGCCAATGTTGGCATATCTTCTTGTAGATCCACCCATAACACGGATAACAAGGATTTCCTTGGCACCTGTATTATCAGCTACCTTTAATCTACTTTCCTGTTGTACCATTATAGTAGCCTCCTTTAATTATTTTGCTCTCTCGATTACTTCAACGAGTCTCCATCTCTTATCCTTAGAGAGTGGTCTTGTCTCCATAACCTTTACTGTATCACCGATGTGAGCATCGCCGTTCTCATCGTGTGCCTTAAGCTTATATGTCTTCTTAACGATCTTGTTGTAAAGTGGATGCTTTACATTGTCACGGATTGCAACAACGATTGTCTTATCCATCTTGTCGCTTACAACAACACCTGTACGTGTTTTTCTTAAGTTTCTTTCCACGTTTTTGATCTCCTTTCAAATAATTAAGATTCTAAACTAATTATGCGTTCTTCTCAGCTTCTGTGATAACAGTCTGAATACGAGCGATGTTACGACGAACTTCGCGAATTCTTGCTGTGTTATCTAACTGGTTTGTAGCATTCTGGAATCTTAAGTTGAAAAGTTCTTTCTTAGCTTCTACGAGCTGAGCATTAAGCTCTGCTACTGAAGTGTTCTTTAAATCTTCTACGTACTTTGTATTCTTCATTATGCTTCACCGCCTTCTAAATCCTCACGGGAAACTATCTTGCACTTGCAAGGAAGTTTATGTGTAGCGAGACGAAGTGCTTCTCTAGCAACTTCCTCAGATACTCCTGAGATCTCGAATAATACACGGCCCGGCTTAACAACAGCTACCCAATATTCAAGTGTACCCTTTCCTGAACCCATTCGAGTTTCAGCAGGCTTAGCTGTAACTGGCTTGTCTGGGAAAATCTTAATCCAAACCTTACCACCACGCTTAATGTAACGTGTCATAGCGATACGAGCTGCCTCGATCTGGTTAGACTTGATCCAAGCTGGCTCCATTGCAACGATACCATACTCACCGTATGCAATCTTATTTCCTCTTGAAGCTTTTCCAGCCATGTTTCCACGGAACTGCTTTCTATGCTTCGCTCTCTTTGGCATTAACATATTATTCGGCTCCTCCTTCCACATTCTTCTTCTTTGGAAGTACTTCACCCTTATAGATCCATACCTTTACACCAACCTTACCATAAGTAGTGTCAGCCTCAGCGAATCCATAATCAATATCAGCACGAAGTGTCTGAAGTGGAATAGTACCTTCATTGTAAGACTCTGAACGAGCCATATCAGCACCACCAAGACGTCCTGAACAGCTTGTCTTGATACCCTTGATACCTGTCTTCATAGCGCGACCCATGCAAGACTTCATAGCTCTACGGAATGATACACGGTTCTCAAGCTGACCAGCGATGTTCTCTGCAACGAGCTGTGCATCGCGATCTGGTCTCTTGATCTCCTTGATATCAACTACAAGCTTATCGCTTGTCTGCTTCTGGAGCTCACTCTTAATCTTGTCGATCTCAGCGCCGCCCTTACCGATAACAACGCCTGGCTTTGCTGTGTAAACAGTAACCTTTACTCTACCAGCAGCACGCTCGATTTCAATCTTTGAAACGCCTGCAGCGTAAAGCTTCTTCTTAAGAAATTTTCTGATATTATAGTCTTCAACTAAGTAGTCTGAGAAGTTCTCGCCCTCAGCATACCACTTAGAATCCCAGTCCTTAATAACACCGACTCTTAAGCCATGAGGATTAACTTTCTGTCCCATGTTTTGCCTCCTTAATTTTTCTGATCAAGCACGATTGTAAGGTGGCTCATTCTCTTCTCGATTCTGTAAGCTCTACCCTGTGCTCTTGGTCTAATTCTCTTCATTGTAGGTCCCTTGTTTGCATAGCACTCAGCTACTACAAGGTCCTTACGATCTAAGCCGTTATTGTTCTCAGCGTTTGCAATAGCAGACTTAAGTAATTTCTCTATAACACTTGAAGCGTATCTTGGATTGTACATTACGATAGCAAGAGCTGTATCAACATCCTTACCACGAATGGCATCAAGTACGAAACAAGCCTTCTGAACTGACATTCTAGCATAAGATAACTTTGCTGAAGGTCTTGTATCCTTTACATCGTTTCTCTCACGTTTAATTTGAGATCTATGTCCCTTAGCCATGATTAAAACTCCTTTCCTCTAATTAGCGTACCTTTGACTTCTTCTCGTCCTTACCGTGACCTCTGTAGGTTCTAGTAGCAACGAACTCACCAAGCTTGTGTCCAACCATGTCTTCTGTAACATATACTGGAACATGCTTTCTTCCGTCATGTACTGCAATTGTATGTCCAACCATCTGTGGGAAGATTGTAGAACGACGTGACCATGTCTTGATAACTGACTTGTCGCCGTTTGCGTTCATAGCGTCAACCTTCTTTAATAAGCTTGCATCAGCAAATGGTCCTTTTTTTAATGAACGTGCCATGTGTATCCTCCTTATTTGATTGCTCTACCATCGCGTCTTCTTACGATGAGCTTGTTAGACTGCTTGTGCTTCTTTCTTGTCTTGAGACCAAGAGCTGGCTTGCCCCAAGGTGTGCATGGACCTGGACGTCCGATAGGAGCGCGGCCCTCACCACCACCGTGTGGATGGTCATTAGGGTTCATAACAGAACCACGAACTGTAGGTCTGATACCCATGTGTCTCTTACGACCAGCTTTACCGATCTTAACAAGGTTGTGATCACCGTTACCGATTACACCGATAGATGCGCGGCAGTTAAGAGGTACCATTCTCATTTCGCCTGAAGGAAGACGAAGAGTTGCATACTTTCCTTCCTTAGCCATGAGCTGAGCTGAGTTACCAGCTGAACGAACGAGCTGTCCGCCACGACCTGGATAAAGCTCAATATTGTGAATAAGAGTACCAACTGGAATCTTCTCAAGTGGTAAGCAGTTACCAACTCTAACTTCAGCGTCAGCACCGTTCATAACTGTCATGCCGTCTGTAAGACCAGCTGGAGCAAGGATGTAAGCCTTCTCGCCGTCTGCATAGCAGATAAGAGCGATGTTAGCTGTTCTGTTTGGATCGTACTCGATACCGATAACCTTTGCAGGAATTCCATCCTTATTTCTCTTGAAATCGATAAGTCTATATTTCTGTCTATTACCGCCACCGTGGTGTCTTACGGTAATCTTACCCTGATTGTTACGACCAGCGTGCTTCTTAAGTGAAACAGTAAGTGACTTCTCTGGAGAGTTCTTTGTGATCTCTGAGAAATCTGAACCAGTCATATTTCTTCTCGAAGGTGTATATGGGTTATATGTCTTAATTCCCATTTTGATTCTCCTTTCAAAAACTCGTTTATTGTCGTGCTCGACTGCACATAAAATTAATTAACTCTTGTCTATAAAAGACCTAAATCTTAAAGACCTGAGAAAATCTCAATATCTTTGCTATCAGCTGTAAGCTGTACGATAGCCTTCTTTGTCTTTGCTGTCTTTCCGTATGTCATTCCACGTCTCTTTGTCTTGCCATCAGCGTTCATTGTGTTAACTGATGCAACCTTTACTCCGTCGAACATCTTCTCAACAGCTTCCTTAATCATAGTCTTGTTAGCTTCTGGATGAACAAGGAATGTATACTTCTTCTCAGCCATTGCGTTCATAGACTTCTCTGTGATTACAGGCTTAAGGATTACGTCATAGTACTGTACGTTTGCCATTATGCATACACCTCCTGAATCTGATCAACAGCAGCCTTTGTTACTACTACTGTGTTGTACTTAAGGATGTCATATACGTTGATTGTGTTTGTAAGAGCTGTCTTAACTGTAGGAATGTTCTTTGCAGACATAACTACGTTCTGATCGTTTGTATCAAGAACTACGAGAGCCTTCTCAACGTTAAGGTTTGTAAGAACCTTTGCGAAATCCTTTGTCTTAATAGAATCAAGCTTAAGCTCGTCAACAACGATGAACTTGTTCTCGTTAACAACTGAAGTAAGTGCAGACTTAAGAGCTGCTCTCTTCTCCTTCTTGTTAAGCTTGAATGAATAATCTCTTGGAGTTGGTGCGAATACTACGCCACCACCTGTCCACTGTGGAGATCTTGTAGAACCCTGTCTTGCATGACCTGTTCCCTTCTGTCTCCAAGGTTTTCTACCACCACCAGAAACCTCAGAACGAGTCTTAGCCTTCTGTGTTCCCTGACGGTTATTTGCAAGCTGCTGGACAACTGCCATGTGCACTAAGTGCTCATTGATCTCAACTGCGAAGATGCTATCGTTAAGATCCATGCTGCCAACTTCTTTGCCTTCCATATTAAATACGGATACTTTAGCCATTGCTAAGTTCCTCCTTTCCTATCGTAAGATTACTTTCCTGCTTTAACTGACTCTTTGATTGTTACAAGAGACTTCTTTGGTCCTGGAACAGCACCCTTTACTAAAAGCAGATTGTTTTCAACGTCAACACGTACAATCTCAAGATTCTGGATTGTAACTCTTGTTCCGCCCATCTGACCAGGCATACCCTTGCCCTTGAATACACGGCTAGGTGATGAACATGCACCGTTTGAACCCTGGTGTCTGTGGAACTTAGAACCATGAGCCATAGGTCCTCTGTGCTGACCTAATCTCTTGATAGCACCCTGGAATCCCTTGCCCTTTGATGTTGCTGTAGCGTCAACCTTGTCGCCAGCCTCAAAGATATCAGCCTTGATTTCCTGAGCGAGTGCGTAATCTGCACAATTATCAAATCTGAACTCTCTAACAAATCTCTTTGGCTCAACACCAGCCTTATCGAAGTGACCCTTCTCTGGCTTGTTTACGCCATTGCGATGAATGATTTCTTTGCGTCCGTTAGCATCCTTATTAACAAGCTTAACCTTCTTGTCAACAAAGCCAACCTGAACTGCATCGTAACCGTCGTTCTCTACTGTCTTGATCTGTGTAACAACACATGGACCAGCAGAAAGTACAGTTACAGGAATAAGCTCGCCGCCTTCATTGAAGACCTGAGTCATTCCGACCTTTGTAGCTAAAATAGCTTTCTTCATTTTTCTTACCTCCATTTTCTACAGCGGAACGCTTCTTGCCCAACTTATTTATCGGGGTAGCGGAACCGTTCATCCTAGAACAGTATCATATAAGTGGAACCAGATAAGAATTCTGAGTTGCTTCTATATAAAACCATCTTGGATGTTAACTAAAATTGGTTGAACTCAATTACTTGTTCTTGATGCTGATCTCAACACCTGCTGGCATCTCCAACTTAGAAAGTGCCTCAACAGTCTTCTGTGTTGGGTCGATGACATCAATCAATCTCTTATGAGTTCTCTGCTCGAACTGCTCACGAGAGTCCTTGTACTTATGTACAGCTCTAAGAATTGTAACAACTTCCTTCTTTGTTGGAAGAGGTACTGGACCACTAACCTGTGCTCCGTTCTTCTTAACAGTCTCGATGATTTTCTTGGCAGATGAATCTACTAACTCATGATCATAAGCCTTGAGTGTGATTCTCATAACTTGATTTGCCATAAAAAAAGTCTCCTCCTTTTTCGTTTTTTCTGACTTCTGAAAAATCGAACAAGTGGCGACTGTACACTTACCCGTGTGTATCATGGTTTAAAACTCAAAGTTCGAACCAAGTTCTCACACGTCGTCTCCGCGAATGCGGACGGTTTTCTGTTGTACAGTGACTTGTCGTCAGTTTCCTAACTTGACATTCGCTCCACGGAAAACCAACCTGAGTAACTAGGTTGCAACCTCACGCTTCATAGCTATCATGTCACAGCAAGTTATAATATACACGCGAACAGGGATATATGCAAGAAAAAGATAAAAATAATTGTATTTTATTAAGTACAATTTTAAGAACTACTAAATCTAGTGGTTAAATTGAATTTTTTGAACTAGAAGTCATTGAACATTGACAATCTTTAAGTATAATAGTCAAGGCAACTAGTTATGTCAAGACTACATATTATATATAGAAAGAACAGGTATAAAAATGCAACCAGCAAATAATTGGAAAGATTACGAAATAATAGATTGTAGCTCTGGCGAGAAGCTTGAGCGCTGGGGAGACTACGTTCTTCTTCGTCCAGATCCACAGGTTATCTGGAACACAAAGAAAAGCTCTCCTTATTATAAGAAGCTAAACGCTCATTATCATCGTTCAAACAAGGGCGGCGGTGAGTGGGAATTCTTTGACCTTCCAGAGCAGTGGACTATCAGCTACCCTATCTGCGATAAGAAGCTTACATTTAATTTGAAGCCTTTCGCTTTTAAGCACACAGGTCTTTTCCCAGAGCAGGCTGTTAACTGGGATTGGTTTTCTTCTATTATAAATAAGGAAATAAAAGAGAAGAATCGTCCAGTTAAGGTTCTTAACCTCTTCGCCTACACAGGCGGTGCCACACTTGCAGCTGCTGCAGCTGGCGCTCAGGTTACTCATGTAGATGCTTCAAAGGGTATGGTTCAGTGGGCAAAAGAAAATGCAGCTTCATCTGGTCTTTCTGATGCACCTATCAGATGGCTTGTCGACGACTGCCGTAAGTTTGTTGAGAGAGAGATTCGTCGCGGAAATAAATACGACGGTATCATTATGGATCCTCCTTCATATGGAAGAGGTTCTAAGAATGAGGTTTGGAAGATTGAAGATGATATCTTCCCATTCATCCAGCTTTGCGAAGAGATACTTGCAGATGATGCTCTTTTCTTCCTCGTTAACTCATACACAACTGGTCTTCAGCCAGCAGTTCTTAATTACATGATTAGCACTGCTCTTCTTAAGAATCATCCTGGAGAAGTTACTGCTGATGAGATTGGACTTCCTGTTACTGAATCTGGTCTTGTACTTCCATGTGGAGCCAGCGGTAGATGGGTAAGAAAATAATAATAAATAGGAACAACAAATGATTACATATTATATAGAAGAAATACTATAATTATGTCTATCATTTATTTAGAAGGAAAATAATTTTATGAATCAATCGACAGCAATGAATCCACTTGGTACAGAGCCAGTTGGAACACTACTTAGAAAATTTGCAATACCTAGCATCATCGCCATGCTTGTAGGTTCACTCTACAACATGGTAGATCAGCTTTTCATCGGAAACTTTGTAGGACCTCTCGGAAATGGTGCTACAAACATCCAGTTCCCACTTTCAATACTTAATGTATCAATTGCTCTACTCTGTGGTATCGGTGCAGCTTCTACCTTCAACCTTGCAATGGGTCGTGGCGAGACAGAGAAAGCTGGCTATTATATAGGAAATGCTGTTTCACTTATGCTTATTGGTGGACTTGCTCTTTCCATTATTACAGAGCTTTTCCTTGAGCCAATTCTTTTAGGATGTGGTGCTACTGAAAACATTCTTCCATATGCTATGGAATATTCCAGAATCTGTGCTATTGGATACCCACTATTCATATTATCTGCCGGTGGTGCTCACATTGTAAGAGCTGACGGTAGCCCAAACATGACAATGGCAATCAACATGACTGGTGCCATCATCAACACCGTTTTAGATTTCCTTTTTGTAGCTGTATTTAAATGGGGTATGACTGGTGCTGCTGTTGCCACAATTATCGGACAGTGCATTTCCGGTATCATGGTGCTTGTTTACCTTACAAAATTTAAGACAGTCAAGCTTCACAAGGAACACTTCATTCCTAACCCAGCAATGATTGCAGCTGTCACCTCACTTGGTACTGCTCCATTTATCAATCAGATTGCTATGATGCTTGTTCAGATTACAATGAACCATGTAATGGGTCACTATGGTGCACAGTCAATCTATGGTTCAGATATTCCAATTACTTGCGCAGGAATCATTTCAAAGGTTAACGGAATCTGTTTCTCCTTTGTTATTGGTATTTCACAGGGCTTACAGCCAATCATCAGCTTTAACTATGGTGCAAAGCAGTATAAGCGAGTTAAAGATGCTCTTATACTTGCTTTAAAATTGGCTGCCTGCATCACCTTCACAAGCTGGGCATGCTTCCAGTTATTCCCACGCCAGATTGTTTCAATCTTCGGTTCAGGTGATGAGTTATACTTCCAGTTCTGTGAGAAGTACTTCAGAATTTTCCTCTTTGGAATTTGCAGTGCCTTCTTACAGCCTATTTCATCAAACTTCTTTACATCAATTGGAAAGCCATATAAAGGAATCTTCATGTCACTTACAAGACAGGTACTTTTCCTTGCACCACTTATCATCTTCTTACCTATGATATTTGGATTCAATGGAGTTCTTTACGCTGGACCAATCGCAGATGTATTATCCTTTACAATTTGTTTGATTCTTGTTAAGAAGGAATTTAATCATCCAGAATTTAAGAATATATAAAAAATAAGCCAATACTCCAAGTTTTACATGCTCCCGCAGGGCACCCTCCATACTCGCGCTTGCCTAGACTATGAGTATTGGCTTTTTCTTATTTACATACGATTTGGTCACGGCCGCCTTCCTTGGCTTCGTAAAGATTGCCATCGGCGCGGCTAAGAGCTTCATCCACTGTCTCGCCTGGTTCCAAGGCTGTAAGACCAAAACTCATGGTAATCTGACGGTCTGAATCTGGTACCCAAATGGTGCGAACCTCGTCCATAATAATCTCAAGCTCGCGTCGAGCTATGTCCAGCTCTCTATTTTCAAATATAAGAAGGAATTCCTCGCCACCCCAACGGGCCGCTATACCTTTCCCAACCATTCCAGCCTTTAACTTTCCAGCGACCTTCCTAAGAACATAATCACCCATCTCATGGCCGAAGGTATCATTAACCTTTTTAAAGAAATCAATATCTGATATACATACACAATATCGTATACCTGATTCTACTGAACGAACTCTAATTTCCTCCAGCTTCTTATCAGCATAACGTCTGTTGTTTAATCCTGTCAAAGCATCAAACTCAACAAGCGTCTGTATAGCTTTAGCCATTCGTTTTCCATCGTTGGCAAGATGCTTAATCTCATCATCCTCAAGCATAAGCTCTCTTGGCATATCCACATCGAAGTTGCCATCTGCCAAGGTGTTCATATACTTGTCCATCTTCCTGATTCTGCCTGCAAGCTTTCTATTGAAGTAGATCATTATGTAACCCATCAAAAATGCAGTCAAGCCACAGGTCACACAAATAGGAAAGATATATTGTAGAAGCTCCTGCTTAACTGATTCCTGAGAACGACTAACAGCAATCATTCCGTTAATGTCTCCTGTCTCAGAAAACAGCGGCATATAATAGGCGTAGCTTTTTCTATCGTATACGAGAACATTGCTATAAAATTTGCTGGCACCTTCCTCCAAAACTTCCTTCTTTACAATTACGGATGCACTGGTACCAATAGCTCTGTTCCCATCTGAATCTTTAAGTGTAGTAATCAAGCGAACATCATCATAAAAAACAGATATATCTATCTCAAGCATCTTGGCCAAATCATCAACCATGGTGTCCTCACCGTTGATACGCTGCTCACCCTTATACATTTCAGGGATTCCATCATCATCGGCATCCTCAGCCCAATAATCACCCACATAAACTTCTTTTAATACATACTGTGCCAGTTGTGCATCACGGATAAGCTCCTCTTTAGTCTTATTAGCAACAAGCTGATAAAGACCGCTGACACTTACTGAAATAATGATGATTGCCATCAATGTAAGTGGTATCAGGGTCATACGAAGCATTTGACTATTTAGACTGTTACTAAATTTTTTCTTCGCCATAGAACTGCCTCCGTGACCCTATTTTGCCACATTTTTATGTAATTATAGTGAACTAGACTCATCTACCACAAAGTTTGTGGTACCTACTATCTCACACTGACTGTTTTTTATGTCCTCAATACTCTCCGCACCTTCATAAAGTCTGTTACCGATGCTACATTCCAGGTATGTATTAAATGGATAAATATCGCTGTCAGTCAACTCATCTTCTGAATCCATAATCTCATTGAAGGTAACTGTATAATATGTAGTCACATCACCATGAACAGAATAATGAAGAGCATATATCAATCCAACTCTTCCGTATGCCTCTTCACCAGAATTGGCAATAACGCTACATTTATATCGGCTGCTTCCATAACATTGCTGTCAATATAAGTAATCAGTTCTAGCAAAGCCAGTTTTTCATCTGTCATAAGCACACCCACCTGCAGGTCTCATTTTTCCTGTCAGCAGTACAACTAGCATAACGTAAAACTATGTCCTCATACTTGTAACAGTCTCTTATATTTTTAGCATTCATATCTCTTGTAACTGGCTTGTCAAAACAATAGAAATTAACATCGTAAACTCTGGCATCCTCATAAATCTCATCGATTATGCTGTCCATTGTTTTTTCAATGTATGCCTTATCCGTATTCTCTATATAAATATTTACACTAAAAGCTTTTACATTGCCATCTGCATCCACACCTAACAGCTCTGTAAACATCTTGTGTGCCTGTCCCTGAAGAAGTGGCTCCAGCCTCTCTTCCATCTCCTGCTGCACACCAGGTGCCTTGAGTACCCACTGATAGCCATCCTTAAAACCTTTCCCATCTCGCTCCACAGTGAATGTATCAATGTCTGGATCATCTCCCTCTGCATAAGCATAAAGGCATCCATTATCTAGAAAAACCTTATTCTCTGGAACATATCCGTTATAGCAAAAGGTCTTCCCATATTTTTTATCCAGATATTGAAGCATCTCCTCTATAGCTGTTATACCAATACGGCCTGCAGAGTTAAGATCCTTCCATTCTGTAGGTAGATTTGCATTTTTTAATATTGAAATCTGTCTCTCATTAAGCTTTTGTTTATTTAGAAATCCCATAGTATATTCTCCTCAATACTAAAAATATTATTTCTCCATATTATCCAAAACAAGCTTAACGACAACCCAAATCACCGCAAGACATAAGGCAATCGCTGTTGTTTGAAATTCACTTATAAGCATTTTTAACCCTCACAATTATTCTTCTACCTGTTCCTTTTCCTTTGTTTCAGGATGATTTTTCTCATAAAGCTTCCCTAAAAATCCAAGCCCTGCTCCTAATAACACCGAGATTATTAATACATAATAACCTATAGAATTAAGTAAATTCATGTCCACCTATCTCCTTCAAAATCTTTATAATTCCATGCCGCTAAAATCTATAAGCTCTGCAAAGGTGTACACGATACTTACTGCGAAGGTATAAGGTATCCACCACATATTAGGAATCAAATTAAAATGAGCTGCCAAATGTAATAATGTAACTGCAGCCATAAATATTACAAACACAAGACTGTTAATCTTAAAGAACAAGCTGGTATTTACAAAATCATGGTTGTTCCATGCAAAAATTGTAAATGTAATCAGCAAAACAACAGCAATAAAGATGTCGTATTCATACACTGTAAGATATATATATCCAACCACCGCCCATATAAATTGTAGTAGCGCATTTGTTAATCCCTTTTTATATTTTTTCATTATGACATTCTCCATTTTTAGACTCTTTTCCAATTATTTCATATCTTACACAGATTATCAATTTCTATAGAAAAAAATAGGAGTGTTCACAAAAGGTTGTGCTCCTATTCTTTCAATTTTTGATTCATATAAAACATAAAAGAAAACAAAAAAAATGCCCCCTTGTTTTACATCGCGGAGCATTTACGATGGAATCAAAAAAATTTTGCAGGGTTAAGGATCCCTGCAGCAAAACAACAAGGTTTTACAGTTCATTAGTATATTATTTTTTTCAACAATATGCAATATAATGTGCAATAAAAATGCGAAAAAGCGGGCCAATACTTGATATTGGTCCGCCCTCCCGTGGATTTGAATTATGAAAATATGAATATGAAAAAGATCAGCTTATTTATTTCTCTGTGCCTTAACAAGTGCAAAGATTGACTGCAAAATGATGAATACACAAAGGAGAGCTGCTGTTGCAATGTTAGCCCAGCTTGAAAGAAGCTTTCCGTTTGTATTAACAAGTACTGTAATTGTACCGTTGATAAGAACACCAAAGAGTGAACCAATAACGTTACCTACACCACCTGTAAGAAGTGTACCACCAATAACTGCTGATGCAATTGCATCCATCTCAAGTCCCTTTGCCTGGTTAACTGAACCTGACATTGTGTTCAAGCAGTAAAGAATACCACCAATTGAGCAAAGGAATGAAGAAAGGATATGTGAAAGCATTCTTGTCTTCTTAACATTAAGACCCATCATAGTAGCTGATGTCTGGTTGCCACCTACTGCGTAAAGGTTACGTCCAAACTTTGTGTACTTGAGCATTAAGAAGATAAGTACAAGTACGATTAAAGCAATAAGTACTGTTGGTCTGATGTAAGGAGCAACAATCTTTCCATGCTTGTTTGCTTTTCCAAGGAACTCTGGAAGATTAATCTTTGAGTTAGCCCAAGCATAGAATAATGGGTTGTCTGCCTCTGTGATTGAAATCTGACCTGAACAGATAACTGCTGTCATACCTCTTGCGAAGAACATACCTGCCATTGTTACGATGAATGGCTGAATCTCAAGATATCCTACAAGGAAGCCCTGAACTGCACCAAATACCAAACCAATAACAAGAACAAGTATTACCATTGGAACTGCACCCATATGCCACTCTGTCATACCAAATACAAGAAGCATACAGTCCATAGCAATTACTGAACCAACTGAAATATCAATACCACCTGTAAGCATTACACAAGTCATACCACAGGTTACGCAGATAAGACCTGCGTTGTTGATAAGTACATTAAGAAAAGTCTGAAGATTTCCGAATCCCTTATCAGCATAAATTACACAACCAACTGCATACATGAAAACGAATAATGCAATTGTAATAAAAATAAGTACTGTATTTGAATCTAATTTCTTTTTTGTCTTCATTATGCTGCCTCCTTTACTACTGGCTGCTGAGCTCTTGAAGCTTTCTGAGCCTTTCTGGCAGCCATGTAAGCCTTAAATGCTGGAGCCTGCACAACTACAATAATAATAACGATGATTGCCTTAAATACTGGTGCCTTATCAGTTGAAACACCCATAGCAAGAAGTGTTGTTGTGATAGCCTGAATTGTGTAAGCACCGATGATTGAGCCTGCAAGATTAAACTTACCACCACCAAGTGAGTTACCACCAAGAGCAACTGCAAGGATAGCATCAAGCTCGTAGTTAAGACCAATGTTGTTTGAATCTGCAGAATAGATTCTTGATGAAGCAACGATACCTGCGATACCAGCACAAACGCCGCAAACTACATAGCAGATAAAGCAGATTACATCTGAATTAATTCCTGAAATTCTAGCTGCTCTTCCGTTGATACCAACAGACTGGATATAAAGACCAAGAGCTGTCTTCTTTAGAAGAACTGCAACAATTGCGATAACAATTGCAGCCACAAATACTGGGGTAGGAATTGGACATCCCGGTATAAAGTTGCCCAGATATTTGTATGGCTCATATCGTATATACGTAATCTGATTGTTGCAAAGAAGAAGTCCGATAGCACGCGCTGCTGTGAATAAAATCAAAGTAGCAACCATTGGCTGAATCTTAAGCTTTGCAACAAGTGCACCATTCATTGCACCGCTGACACCACCCATAAGTACACCAAAAAGCATACCTACAAGCATTGGAACTGCAAGTGTTGAAACTGAGTTGTTACCATAACCTGCAAGTAACATACAGCAACTACAAGCTGAAAGTGACATTACTGAACCAACTGAAATATCTGTACCAGCTGATACAGCAACTACTAATGTCTGACCTACTGCAAGAATCGCGATTTCTGATCCACGATTTAAAATATCAATTAATCTACCAAATAAAACACCGTTGTTGATACTGATTGCAAAAAAATCAGGTGACTTAATCAAGTTTATCAACAGTACCAATATCATACAGAAAATTGGCAAGAACAGTGGCTTTTTTGTAAGCTTTCTAAAATTCTCCATTATTCTCCACCTCCTGCGATAGCTGCCATGACTGATTCCTGAGTCATGTCTCCAGAAATTTCTCCAACCTGAGCGCCATCACGCATTACATACATTCTAGAACAGGTACGAAGCATCTCTTCAATTTCTGATGAGATGAATACGATACTCATTCCCTCTTCCTCAGCAAACTTTAATGCAAGCTTTTGGAATTCTGTCTTTGTACCGATATCGATACCTCTTGTTGGCTCATCTAAGATTAAGAAATCTGGATGTGTGCATAACCATCTTGCCAAGATTACTTTCTGTTGATTACCACCAGAAAGCTGGCTGATAGGAGTTTCTCTGGATGCTGTCTTTATCTGAAGCATGTCGATAAACTTATCAGCTATTTCAATTTGCTTTGACATTGGAATTTTTTTGAACATTCCATTTCTAGCCTGAAGGGCAAGGATAATATTCTCCCTAACTGAAAGATCACCGATACAACCATCCGCTTTTCTATCATCTGGAAGGTATCCCATTCCAGCCTTTATTGCATCAAGTGGCTCCTTAATATTTATCTCTTTACCATTTACTTTTAAAGTGCCTGTCTGAGCTTTATCTGCACCATAAATGCAGCGAACCATCTCCGAACGACCAGAGCCAAGAAGACCGGTAACACCAACAACTTCGCCCTTTTTAATCTGGAAATCAAATGGTTTAATAGTTCCTTTATGACTTAGATTCTTTGCATCAACAACAACATCTTCAGAAACATTTCCTGCTCCTTCTTTCTTAATTGCTGCCAGGTCATCGAAGTCTTTTCCTAACATTGCCGCAACAAGTTTGACACGTGGCATCTCTTCCACTGAGTACTCTCCTGCAAACTCTCCATTTCTAAGAACAGTGATTGTATCGCACACTGCGTATACCTGCTCAAGGAAATGTGTAACGAATATTATTCCAACTCCCTTTGTTTTAAGATCCTTCATAACCTTGAAGAGCTTTTCAACCTCGTTATCATCAAGTGATGATGTTGGCTCATCAAGAATAAGAACCTTACAATCCATATCTACAGCTCTTGCAATTGCTATCATCTGCTGAATTGCAAGAGAATAATTTTCAAGTGCAATAGTTACATCAATATTTAAATCAAGACCATCCATAATTTCCTTTGCACGCTTGTTCATTGCGCGCCAGTCGATGGTTCCTATTTTTGTTTTTGGCTCACGGCCAATAAATAAGTTTTCTGCTACTGTCAAGTTAGGGCAAAGGTTTACCTCCTGGTAAACTGTGGCAATTCCCTTTTCCTGTGCTTCCAATGTTGAGTGATTAATTACAGGACCCTCAACTCCAGCCACATGTATCTCGCCTGCATCGAGAGAATAAACGCCAGTCAACACCTTGATGAGTGTAGACTTACCAGCACCGTTTTCTCCCATTAGCGCATGTATCTCACCCTTTCTAAGAGTAAACTGTGCATGATCTAATGCTTTTACGCCTGGAAAGGATTTGGATATGTCGCGCATTGTAATCAGTAAATTTTCATCCATAATCTTTCTCCACTTTCTTTAAAAATAAGGGGAAGGCGATGGTCCTTCCCCCATAACAAAATCTAAATTTTAGTATGAAGCCTGTGAAGCTGCATCTGTTACCTGGATAAGGTCCTCTGTTACCTCGTCACCAGCGTTGTTTGTGTATGTGATTGACTTAAGAATGTCTTCTGCAACATACCATGGCTCTGTCATGAATGTCTGCTTTGCAACTGTCTCACCGTTCTTAAGAGCCTTAACGATGTCTGCACAGTAAGAACCCTGAAGTGGGTAGCACATGAAGTCTGCGTTGATATCACCAGACTGTACATACTCAAGACCAGCCTTGCAAGCATCGAAAGAAATAAGGATTACGTCCTTATCAACACCGTAAGAAACACCAGCTGCCTTCATAGCATCCATAGCACCGAAAGCTTCGTTATCGTTCTGGCAAACAACTACGTTGAACTTACCTGCATAAGACTTACAGTAAGACTCCATAACCTGCTGTCCACCGTCCTGTGTGAAGTCACCATCCTGAGAATCAAGGATTGTCCATCCCTCAGCATCTGCGTACTTCTTGAAACCATCTGTACGTCCGATCTGAGCTGAAGAACCATTAGAACCCTCGATAACAAGGATGTTAAGGTCTGTAATACCCTTAGCCTCTGCATATGCCTTTAACCAAGCACCTGATGCAAGACCTTCGTTCATGAACTCTGAACCTACCCATGAAACATACTTATCTGAATCTTCGATTGTTCTATCGATTACAATTACAGGAATACCAGCATCCTCACACTCTGTAAGAACTGTGTCCCAACCTGTTGAAACGATAGGATCGATTACGATGTAATCAACGTCGTTCTGGATGAACTGTCTAACTGCCTCAATCTGCTTAGCTGAATCGTTATCGCAGTCAACGAACTGTAAATCATATCCATTAGCCTCTGAGAAAGCATCTTGAACTGAATTTGTAGAAGCTGTTCTCCAATCTGACTCGTGTCCAACCTGTGCGAAACCAACAGTAATCTTTTCCCCGCTGTCTTCTGCTGTATCGCCAGCTTCCTCTGTTGTCTCAGCAGCTGTATCTGCTGATGTGTCTGCTGCTGTATCTGAGCTTCCACAAGCTACCATTGATGCAGCCATAAGTGCTGTGAGCATTCCTGCTACTATTCTTTTTTTCATAAGGTTATCTCCTTCCTTCTCCTGCCAGGCAACCTTTTTCCTGGCCCCTTTGTTTTTCTGATACTAATTTAGCATTATGAATTTTTTACAACAATGAAATAGAATCAAAAAGAAGGGTTTCTATTTTTGAGATAATACCAATTTTGCATTTTTGAGTTTTTTACATACCAATTTTACGTTTAACGGGATTCTTTCCAAAAAGTGTTGAATATTTTTTAATCGATATAAGATATTTTTATGATTGGTATGTTTTCAATTCCTACAAATTTCATACCAATTTTATCCTGATTATGCTAGAATCTTATGTAGACTCGTGGAAACTCTTTGAATAAAGGGGAATAATTTTTTATGGTTCCAAAATATATAGTTCTTAAAGAAAAAATAAATGAGGATATTTTATCAGATATTTATCCACTGGATTCAAAATTACCTACCGAAGTAGAGCTTGCTGAGAAATATAAGGTCAGTCGTTCTACTGTAAGACAGGCTTTGGAGCTATTGGTAAATGATGGTATTATCAGCAAACGTTGGGGAAGCGGAAACACAGTCATTTCCAAAAGTGATTCTTCTAAAAAGAAGACTGTCATGATTCTCATGCCAGAAATGAAATCTGCACAGGCTCAGTCTATTCTTGATGATCTTACCTCCACTTTATTGAAGGAAGGCTATGCAATAGAAGGTCACGAGACTCTTCAACAGTACTCTCTCGAGCGAGAGTATTTATCAACAATGCTGACAGATATATACAGTGGTCTTATCATCGCCCCTGCCCTTTCTGCGTTGCCATCCACCAACTCAGATTTGATTCATCTTTTACTGAAACGTCAGCTTCCTATTATCTTTTTAGAAGCAGCACCGACTGGTGTGTACAACGCCACTGTAGTAGCTTCCGACAACTACGGCCGAGGCTATCAAATGGCAAGACGCTTTATCAATTCTGGAAGAAAAAAACTTGGTGGAATATTTATCCACGACAGCGTTGCATCCATAGCAGCCTTTTCGGGTTATGTGGATGCCATAAGGGATGCAGGCCTTGCCATATGTGATTCCTGCTTCCTATGGTGCAACTCTGTGGACCCACAGGGAATCAACACCAGAAATGTCACCTTCATCAATAAATTTCTTAAGCATGCCTGCGAGGAGGCAGAGGTTATTTATCTAGATGATGAAAGAATTGGCACAGAGTGGCTCTTCCCTGTTAAGACGAATCAGCTTGAACTGAACAAGCCACTTGGCAAAGAGGCCGCAAAAAAATTTATCGAAATAAAAAAGAATGGCAACGCAACAGGCATTACCATTCCTTATCATTAAAATATAATTAGAATCTTCTTTTTTCTATTATTTCAGGTGCGAGGTTGTCAGCTGTAAAACATTCCTCATGAACGTATGTGATTTTTGGAACTGCATTTCCTTTTTCAAGGCGACTTATAAGATTATAGATGTAAGGGCCCTGAAGGGGATTGCATTCCACCTCCACACTGATGTGTCCGTTCATACATAGTACCATTGCCGAGTTCATGGCATCAAAGGATACTATTTTTATTCCTTCTTTATTTCCATATTTAACGCCAGCCTCATTCATTGCCTGAATGGCACCATAGGCTTCCTCATCATTTTCACAGTAAGCAACATCAATGTTTTCAGCACCAAGCTCCTCTATAGCCTGAGCCATTATTTCTCTACCCTTAGCCTTTGTAAATTCTCCACAATCCTGAGCCACAATATTCCAATTGCTATGTTCCTTAACTGCTTCTTCGATTGCCTTGGTTCTTCCCAACTGAGCTGAGGAACCAAGAGTTCCCTGGATATGAACAATATTTATCTGTCCATCCTCATCATCCTGTATATACTTTTCCAGATTCGAAACTGCACATTCTCCCTCGGCTGTAAAATCTGAGCCCACAAAAGCTGTGTAAAGGGATTCATTCTCTACAACAACATTTCTATCGCAAATAATAACTGGAATCCCTGCATCCTTTGCCTCGGACAAAACTGTATCCCATCCAGTCTCTACTATAGGACTAATAATTATGTAATCCACTCCCTGCTGGATAAAGGTACGAATATCCTTTATCTGATTATCCTGCTTCGAGCGGCCATCCTTGTAAATAAGCTTATAGCCTCTTTCTTCAGTAAAATTCTCTTTAACAGAATCTGTAAGAGCAACACGCCAGGTTGATTCTGCTCCTGGCTGGGAAAATCCCACCACTATCAGATTTCCATTATCTTCATCAAATTCTCCAAAAGCTGACTGAGAACCACAAGCCGTTATACTTATAGCCAGCATTACCGCCATTAAGGCGCTTATTTTTTTCTTAACCCTAAACATTTATTATCCCCTTTTCACTGCTCTCCACCTTTGGTATTACCGCTGTTATGGTGGTGCCTACCCCCTCAGAGCTTGATATCTTAAGACCATATTCGTCTCCGTATAAAAGCTGCATTCTCTGGTGAACAGTTCTAAGACCAAAGCCTATCTTCTCACCATTTTCAAGGGCATTTCTCAATTCCGCAAGACGCTCCTCACTCATGCCTGCGCCGTTATCCTTTACAGTAAGCTCGATAATATCTCCCAAGTCTACCGCGCTTACTTTAATTACTCCCTTTTCGCGCTGAAGCTTAATGCCATGGTAAATACTGTTTTCAACCAGTGGCTGTAATGTCAACTTTGGAATTGAATATCCATAAAGACTTTCTGGAATACTAACATCATAGTCCATACGATCCTGATATCTTGTTTTTTGGATGGAAAGATAACTCAGTACGTGCTTCTGCTCTTCCTCCAGTGTAATAACATCCTTGCCCCTGCTAAGACAGAATCTAAAGAAATCTGACAGGGCACTAACCATTTCGATACTATCCTGTTTTTTATCTGCCTCTATCAGCCAGATAATAGTATCCAATGTGTTGTATAAGAAATGCGGATTAATCTGGGCCTGCAAAAGCTCTAACTCCGCATGACGTTTTCTTCGTTCAGCCTTTTTATTCTCCTGGATGAGAGAATTAAGCTGACCAACCATTTCCTCAAAACCATCGGACAAGGTCTGAATCTCTACCGCCGTGGCTTCAACAGGAATATGCTGTTCAAAATCCCCCCTCTGAATATCCTTTACACGATTGGTAAGCTTGGTAAGAGGTGAATTGATTTGCTCAGTAAGATGTGAGGTATACACAGCAATTGTCACTATCAAAACTACAAACAGACCAAAAATACCAAGTATCACATACTGCAACTGCTCAGTGATTTCATTCTGCAGCTGGCTCAGATGTGCAGACTCATAATACAGATAATCATACATATAGCTCTGAATCAGCTCGGTCAAAATATAAATATTATTTTCCAGCTGAGTCATGCCCTCATCATAGGAACCTGCATTATCGATTTCATCCATGCGAAGCTCCAGAGTCACACACAAATCACGAACTGATTCTATAGCCTCGATGCTTTTCTTCTGAGTAGTGTGTAACAGTAAGGTATCTGCCAGTTCTCTGGCGCGTTCTACCTCGTCCACAGGCTTTCCTTCAGAATAGGCACTGTCACTTACGTAATAAAACATCTTCAAATCAACATCATTTTTGAAGTTCTGACTGAAGGCTGATGCAGAAGTAACATTCTGCAGAATAGTCCTATACTGAATGGAATACCAACACAAAACACCTATGAGAACGGCTACAACTATACTCATGGGAACAAGGGTAACTGCTATAAGTCTTCTGAGCATGTTGCTGGTGGTAGACTTTTTCATAAATGCAGTATTCACTCTCATGCGCCCTGCCCCTTTGCTCTGAATTCCTTAGGGCTAAGGCCATAAGTCTTTTTGAAGATGTAACTGAAATAATGTGGATCCTTGTAACCCACCTGCTCAGCAATTGCCTGAGATTTCTCTCCGGTAGTAAGAAGCATATTCTTGGCATGCTCCATACGCTTTGCTGTCATGTATTCCACGAAGGTTGTTTTATTCTCTCTTGAGAACATTGCGCTCAGGTAGCTTGGAGAAATATTAACCTCCTTAGCCACTTCATTTAAGCTAAGATTGCTATCTGCGTAATGCTCATCCACATACTTAATAGCAGCAGAAAGCTGTGATTTAGACTGTGTGCCTACTACGTTTTTACGTTTTGAAATGGCAATGGCAAACATGCGCTCCACCAATTCCATTACAGTCTCTGGCTCCACATTTTCTATGGAAGCTCTGGTATTTGTTTCAAGGGCTGTAGATGGGTCCATCGAAAGCTTACGTAAATAATCGCATACGCACATGTACATAGTCATAGCAAAATACTTGCTAAACAAAACAGACTTCATAGCATTCTTCGTCTGCTTATTTATAAGATTTCCAAGGAATCCCTGTATCTCGGATTCCTCTGCATTTTCCAAAAACAACATAACCAGTCGCTGGTCGATGGTTGCTGTATCGCTTTCCTCATTATTGTTTCTAATGGTTTCAATATCTAAATCTGTAAATATATGACCTGATGGATTCATGTATCGGCAGCTAAGTCTCTTATTTGCAATCTGACATGCTTTAGAGAATTCGGAGAATCTCGTAATAGGTCCACTTTCAGCAAGATACCAATTAATCTCATCCTCATAAACCATACATCGACGCTGTATGTTTTCGATGAGTGTTGTAGTATGACTTGCTATTGTGTCCACATCTCCCTTTACAATAATCGCATAGGTATCCATGTTCCAGTGGAACACAATATATTCCGGACAGCACTTCAAAAACTGCATCAGCTGCTCTGAAAGACGAGCCATGTATTTTGAATATACAGGCGCTGCTGCCACCTCTGTCATAGGTGAAAAATCAAGAAGCACAAGATTATAGTTTGTGGCATCAAGAGAAAGCCCCAGCTCCTCAGATTTCTCATAAACCTCTGAGACAGACATGGCGCCGCTTACAAGCTGATTAAAGAATCTTACTCTAGCGAACTGTTCGTACTCCTGACTTTCTGCTTTGAATTGCTCTAGATAATTATCTTTCTCATTTTCTTTATCCAGCTTGGCCTTAGCATCTGCCATAACCTCCTTCAGCTTATCCTTAGTGATAGGCTTTAACAGGTAATTGTCTACACCAATGCTTATTGCCTCCTGGGCATAAGAAAAATCATCGAAGCCACTAATAATTATTATTCTTGTATTAGGTAACTCCTTCTTAATCATTTTAGATAAGGCTATGCCATCCATAAAAGGCATTCTAATATCTGTAATTAGAACGTCCGGCTTAGTCTGTCTGATAAGTGGCAATGCCATCTCTCCATCAGCTGCATCTCCTACATAAGCGAAACCATACTGTTCCCATGGAAAGCTGGCCTTTAACCCGTCGCGGATCACAATTTCATCCTCGACCAAAAATACACTATACATTATTCCCCAAAATCCTTCTAAAACTTACTAAAACTAATACTACTTCTCTTTTTCTTTCAGGTATTCTGAAATCAGGTGATACAGGCCCTCCGCAGTAGCCTCTACACCCATCAAAGAACTGTTAACGCAGAAATCATATCCTCTGCTATCGCCCCATTTCATCTTAGAGTAATAGTTGTGATATGCCTTTCTCTTTTTGTCGTGACGGAACATCTTCGCCTTTGCCTCAAGCTTATTGAGCTTGTACAGGCGGCTGATACGCTCAACCTTGGCATCCTCCTCACCTCTGACAAAAATAGAAATCAATGCTGGATTGTCACGCAAAACATTCTCTGCGCATCGTCCAACTACCACGAAGCTCTCTCCTGATGCTGCTTTCTCTCTTATGAAATTGAACTGAAGCTGTGCAATGGAATCCTGAACAGAAGAAGAATGGCCTCTGACAGTACGGTGAAGACCCTGACGCTTCATCTCTTCATGCTTGTACAGATTTTCAGCATCAATGCCGTTTTTCTCTGCCCACTGATCCAACATGTTTCGATCATACATAGGAACATTGAAACGCTCTGCCAAAATTGAAGCGATGTAGTGTCCGCCACTGCCGTACTCTCTACCTACTGAAATGATAAACTGCCCCATAAACTAACCCCCTTCAGTATTTTGTTAATTTTATTTTATATGATTCACTAAATAAATTAAAGCCCCCAGTTACGCTCTCAAGCCTAAGATATTACTCCGCTCAGCTGAAGAAAGCTTCGCTTGAGTAACACTTAGAGATTGATAGCTACTGGTGGCTTTATAAATTCTATAAGTATCTTAAATAAATATTAAGCATTGATACGACAATTACAATGATGGTGCCTGGTACGAGCTCCTTGCAGTAGGTTGCCCAGCTGATAGGATAACCTTCTTTACCTGCAGTAGAGATACCAACTACGTTAGCTGAAGCTCCGATAGGAGTCATGCTTCCACCGATATCTGTACCAACAGCAAGTGTCCATGCCATTGTCGAAAGATCTACACCTGTAGTCTGTGCCAAAGCATTGATAACAGGAATCATAGTAGCTGAGAATGGAATGTTATCAATGAAGGCTGATGCGACTGCACTTACCCAAAGTATGATGGCAATCATAACGTGTGCATTACCACCTGAAATCTTTGCGATAACATTTGCGATAGTAACAAGTACGCCTGTCTCCTCGAGACCACCAACTACAACAAAAAGTCCGATGAAGAAAAACAGAGTCTCATAATCAACTCTTGTGATAAGCTCTTTGAATCTCTTTCTTCCTGCACAAAGTGTGATGATAGCTACAAACACACCGATGAATGCAACAGTAAGACCTGTCATAGCATGTGTAATAAGAAGACCTACTGCTATGGCAAAAATAACTACGCTCCAGAAGAACATCTTCTTATCATTAATCTTAATATCCACATCGATTGTGCTAGGGTCTACCTTGTCCGCTGGATTCTGAAGACGATTACGCATTGTAAAGTAAAAATAGATGATGATAATCACAAGGGACACTGCAGCAAGGGCTCCTGTATTCATTACGAAATCTGCAAAGGAATATCCAAGAGATGTACCGATAATAATGTTTGGTGGATCACCGCACATTGTGGCACTACCACCGAGGTTTGCACAGAAAATCTCCGCCATGATAACTGGCACTGGATTAAACTTTAATGTACGTGCCAAACGGATTGTAACTGCTGCAAGGAACAGAATAACTGTGATTGAATCAATAAACATAGCAAGTACAGATGATAGTACCATGAATGCTACGAAAATCTTTCTAGGCTCAAAATTTGCAAGCTTTGCAATCTTGAGACAAAGCCAATCAAAGAAGCCTGCCGCAGCCATACCTTCTACCATTACCATCATGCCCCAAAGGAAAATGATAGTAGCCCAGTTGATACCTGAAGTCTGCTCAGCAGCCTCTCCTGCTGAATACCAAAAACTAGTTTTAAAAATGTTCTTAAATGCTAACGTATTTACGAATGCATGAGCGTCTCTCATACCAATACCAAATACAAAAATACTGGTAAGAGCAGCACAGCCCAATGTCACATAATGCTTTGGAAATCTATCCCATACGATTAGTACGAACATAGCCAAAAAAATGACTATAGCAAATATTTCTGCTAACATAAAAACTCCCTTCATATACTTTATTTTTCCAACATATTGTATACGAAGAGAGTTTGATTTTGAATAAACATTTTGCACTAAATGTTTGCGTTTTCTATTAATTTTTTCATCGATGCAGTATTTTTGTATTCCTCTAACAAATGAATAGCCGCCTGCTGCAAATCGCCAAGTGCAAGATATGGTCCACGATTAAATCCTTTATAGGTAATCTGCCTTGTTCCATCCGCTTGCTCTTTAATCTTACATAGACCTTCTTTTTGTAATTCGATTGCCTTCTCGCTAACCTTCTTTCCCGGTTCAACAATAGTAGTTACACGGGCATCACCCTTTTTATCCAACTTGAAAGAACCCCATTTTTCATATCTAATCATTGGCATTCCATAAAGATGTGCTCGTTCGACAACAGAGACATAACCATCTGGCTCAAAGGTTGGAGATACATTCATCATAGATTCCAAAAGCTTGTCTGGATCATAACCTGGCATAATCAAATCGCAGCCAGCATGAATATCCTCGCCCTTATCTGACATTGAGCCCCAGTCGGACATGATAAATCCGTTAAAGCCCCAGTCAACTCTTGCTATATCAGTAATAAGTCCCTTTTGAGATGAGGTGAACTTGCCATTTATCCTGTTTCCAGAAGTTAAAAATCCTGCAGGCTTTATTATGCTTACACATGCAGAAAATGGTCTTAAGTAAATTTCTGCAAAGGCTCTTCTTGTAAGGTTAATATCTGCATCCCATGTAAAGGTCTCCTGATTGGTGGTTACGAGATTTTTTAATATGACATTTCTGCCCTCATATCTCTTTACACCCATGATAAAGCCTGCACCAAGAACACCTGATAATGCAGGATCCTCAGAATAGAATTCAAAGCTTCTGCACCACATAGGATTTCGATTTACATTTAAAAATGGAGCAAGACAATAATCAATATCATATTCCTCCATCTCACGGCCATAGGCGCGGCCCATTCTAACCATGGCACTCATATCCCAGGTCTGTGCCATATTCATAGGTGATGGAAAACAGGTACATGGAATACCAACTATTCTTAGTCCAGATGGACCATCCGCGAAATTAACTCTTGGAATACCCAAGGTAGTCTCAAACTGATTAGTGGATTTAGCGGCGATATCAATCTTCTTGTCATCAATATTAAATTTGAAACCAAATCTACTGTCGTTATCAAGTTTCGATTCTTCCACAGAACCAATTACGATTCGCGCTAAAATTTCTGGTGATAGTGAAGCGACAAACTCCTCCATTGTAACCTTGCCCTTAACCACATCAATAAACGTAGCGCTTCCGCAAGGCTTCACCTTTTCGATTTTCTCATAAGCCCTGAAAGGAATATCGTAGGCATTATTGTTAACATATGAGAGATAATTGCTACCCTCGGTGACATAGGTAGTAAATTCATCCTGTGGCACAACGTCTCTGTTCAAGGAATTGTAATCGTCACCTGACAGGGATGCCACAAGTATGTATCCTGTCTCCTCTTCCTTTCGTGGAGGTGGTGTAAGATAATTTCCAAAATCACGCTTCTCGACAAACTGAGTAACCTTCTTCAAGATAGTTGTTTTGTCCAAAACCATCTTTGCACAAATCTTTGTATCTCGAGAATCGCTTCCCAATCTGAATATATAATCGCCCTCCTCCATAAGGAATAGAGATTCTTCCTCATCGAAGGAAGTAAGCGCCATCATTGGAATCTTTACAGTTACTTCCTCTGATTCACCTGGCTTTATCTTACCAGTCTTTCCAAAGCCGCAAAGTACCTGGTATGGTTTATCAAGCTTGCCATCTGGAAGAGTGCAATATACCTGAACCACCTGTCGACCAGCGCAGTCTCCAGTATTTGTCACCTTCACTCTCATCATTATTGATATCCAGCTTGCCTCGAAATATTCAAGGTTCATATCAAAGCTGGTATAACTCAAACCGAAGCCAAATGGATACAACGGCGTGATATCAAAGGCATCAAAATAACGATATCCTACATAGACACCTTCTTTATAGTCTATTGAGTTTTCCCTGACTGCCTTCGTGGTTGCAGAATGATTGTAGCAGGTTGAATAATCCTTGAATTTCTTCGCCCATGTACAGGTCAGACGTCCACTTGGGTTCACTGCTCCCGTTAGAACATCTGCAAGGGAATTTCCCGCTTCCATGCCAGGAACTCCCATAAGGATAATACCCTTTACGCTTTTCATTCTTGCAACAGCTGCAATCTCTAAAGCATTGGAATTTAATACCAGAATTACATTCTTGAAGGATGATGCTATACGATTAATATTATCCATCTCCTCAGGAGAAAACTGATATGTTTTATTATTCTCAAAAAATTGAGGATCATCTATAAAAGGTCTTCTGGCTACATATACACATGTATCAGTTCCAAGAATAGCTTCTGCCATATCAGCCTCTGAAATTGGAACCTCAGGTGAAAGCATTTTCATTCCGCCAAACATAATATTCACCCGATTTTTCGAATCTGAATACTCACGTTCAGCCTGCTTCACAGCCTTTTCCATCTTGTTCAGCCAGCTATCGGTGCTAAACGTAAATCCGTTATTTTCGAGGCCATCCCTGACGTTTACATTTTTATCTGTGTAAACTCGGTTGTAAAAAATGCCGCAAAAAAGAGTGTCAACAGCCCCTGATCCAAATAACGCAATCTTACCTCGCTGAATAGGAAGAATGCCATTATTTTTCAGCAATACCATACTGTCGGCACCAAGTTGGCGGACTAAGTCCCTGTGTTCAGGAAACGCCATTTTTCCACCCTTAGTAATTATTCCCCTCAATTGTCTTAGGTTCATCTTCAAGTACTCCTTAGCAATTACATAACCCCGAAAAATCCCTCCCCAGAAATCTTTCATTTAGACAAATTATATGATAATATTTTTTTATTTAAAAAATGTGAAAAAAAGTGATTTTTGCGCATTTTAAAAGGATTAAGGAGGTCTGCATGTTTAAAGATATGTTTGAGAGAGATTCATCTCTTTCCTTTGAAGTATTCCCGCCTAAAAAAGATGATGAATTTGAAAACTGCTACAAGGTTCTGGATTCTCTTGCTGAAATCAATCCAGATTTCATCAGTGTAACCTACGGTGCTGGCGGCAGTCGTTCCAAAAAAAACCGTTGATATTGCTTCGTATATACAGAATCAACTAAAGATAGATGCCATGGCACACATGACCTGTGTAGGCTCAACTGAAGAAGATATTTTAGCTGTCACAAAGGATCTCGAGGCTGTTGGCGTCAATCACGTTCTTGCCCTTCGCGGAGATAAGCCACGAGATATGTCAGATGAACAATTTGAGCAGCGAATCTTTCCTCATGCAACCGACCTAATACATTTTATTAATCAAAATACTAATTTAATTGTATCAGCATCTTGTTACCCTGAAAAGCATCCAGAAGCAATTTCCATGGATTCTGATATAGCTTTTATGAAAATGAAGCAGGATATGGGCGCTGAGATGTTTATCTCACAGCTCTTCTTCGACAATTCGGATTTTTACAGATTCATTGAACGTGCCCGTCGCGCTGAGATTACAGTACCTATCGTAGCTGGAATCATGCCTATTACCTCTGCTAAGCAGATTGGCTCTACGGTTACTCTTGCTGGTTCCTCTGTTCCAAAGAAGCTTGCCGATATCTGTGCAAAATACGGAGAGTCGCCAGAGGATATGCGCAAGGCTGGTATCGCATATGCGATAGACCAAATCAATGACTTGAAGCGCTGCGGAATGGGACACATTCACATCTACTGTATGAACAAACCTAAAATGACAAAAGAAATCTGTGAAGGTATATGTTAAAATATAATCATTATTAATGATTGGAGAAATATAATGGATGGTAAGAAAATTGAGCAGGAGATTTTAGAAATCACCGAAGAGCTCATAAAGGATTATAAATCAGATCGTGCGATTGATAAGATGGACACTTTCCATCAGCCAAACAAGGACAGCATAATCGATATCACTAAGAAGCTTCTTAGAATCGTTTATCCTGGCTACTATCGAGACCACGTTTACAAGGTTTACAATGTAGAGACAAACCTTAACACTTTAATGGAGGATGTTGTTTACAATCTCAATAAACAGATTGCGCTTATCCTCTGCTACAGTGCAGATTACTGTGGATGTTGTGATGATGAGTGCGCAACAAAGGCTGAGGAGCTTTCCCTTGCATTCCTTAAGCGTATTCCAAAGGTTCGTGCTTTGCTGGATACTGACCTTCAGGCTGCTTACGATGGCGACCCAGCTGCAACAAGCATCGATGAAATCATCTTTGCTTATCCGGGAATTTTAGCTATTACTATTTTCCGTCTGGCTCATGAGCTTTACGATTTAGGAGTACCTATCATCCCTCGTATTATGACTGAGCATGCCCACTCTCTTACAGGAATTGATATTCATCCTGGTGCTACCATTGGCGAATATTTCTTCATCGACCACGGTACAGGTATCGTCGTTGGTGAGACTACTGTAATTGGAAAGAATGTAAAAATCTATCAAGGTGTTACTCTTGGAGCTCTTTCTACAAGAGGCGGTCAGAATCTTCGTGGTGTACGCCGTCACCCTACCATCGAAGACAACGTTACTATTTACTCAAACGCTTCTGTACTTGGTGGCGATACAGTCATCGGACATGATTCCATTATTGGAGGTTCTACCTTCATCACAGAATCTGTTCCACCAGAATCAAGAATTTATTATGATGTAAAATAAAATTAAGGCCTGCTCAAACTGAGCAGACCTTTTTTATTACATACAAGTATATCCACCATCTACTGGAAGAATAACACCATTTACGTATGAACTTGCAGGTGATGCAAGGAAAATTGCGGCTGTATCCAGCTCGCCCTCCTTACCATATCTGCTAAGTGGAATCATTGTCTTAGCGTACTGCTGGAAGAACTCACTATCCAGAGTCTCCTTTGTAAGTGGTGTTTCGAAATAACCCGGGCATATCGTATTTACGGTAATTCCTTTTGCGCCCCACTCAGCCGCAAGTGCTCTTGTCAGATTAACCATACCACCCTTTGCAGCATGATAGGCTGCGGCTGGTGCAATGTTATTTCCAACAAGACCATACATTGAAGCAATGTTTATCACACGTCCATAACCAGCAGGAAGCATTGCCTTCTTAGCCACTGCTCTTGCCATCTTAAAGCTCCCAGTTAGGTCGATTGCAACCTCACCTTCAAACTGCGAATCTTCCATATCTTCAGCAGATGTAGCTCCCGAACCGGTGCCTGCATTATTGATAAGGATATCAATTCTGCCAAATTCCTTAAGCACCTCATCCACTGCTGCATTTACTCTGTCAGTGTCAGTGATGTCACAAGGAACTCCTATAGCTTTTACTCCAAACTCCTTTGTAATCTCTGCGGCAACCTCTTCGATTAGATTCTGACGTCTGGCTACTGCAACAATGTTGCACCCCTGTGCAGCCAGTGCCTTTGCCATCTGCACTCCAAGACCTGATGAGCAGCCTGTTACCAGTGCAACTTGTCCCGATAAATCAAAATAATTCTTCCCCATACTTCTCCTCCTACAATATGGTTACACTTCTCTTTATCGCTTCACAAATCACATGATTTGCAAGAGTTCCCACTACATCAAGGGTCGCCTGCACATCTCCAAGTGACATAGCATAAATGCTGTCACCATCCATAGAGGTATGAACTGGACGAATAGAACGTGAATATCCATCGTGTCCCATTCCTGCAAGCTTGCAAAGCTGTGTCTTATTAAACTTGGCATTTGTAAGAATGATTCCTATGGTTGTATTTGTGGTCATACCTGCTGGAGGATTCACATACATATCATATAAAAGCTCCTCGCAGGATACCTTATTCAATCCAGTACCCTTCTCATTTTTGACGCCTGCAATTCTCTTGCCATTTTTAGCATCGTACACATCACCGATAGCATTTGTACAGATGATTGCACCAACCTTCAGTTCTCCAAGCTCTACAGCATAGCTTCCTATTCCAGATTTCCAACATCTGTCAGGACCAAGCATTTTTCCTACTGTGGCACCGCATCCTGCGCCAACACTTCCATCTTTATAATTTCCATGCTTTCCTTTGAAAGCAAGCTCTGTAGCCTTATAGCCCATAGCCTTATCAGGATATACATCGCTGCGACCATATTGCAAATCAAAAATATCTGACTGACAAACAAGAGGAACTACAACATCCCCAACAGGAAAACCTATCTTATGCTCTGAGAGATACTGCATTACACCACTGGCTGCCTCAAGTCCAAAGGCTGAGCCTCCACCAAGAACAACACTATGAATCACCTCTGCTGCTGCAAGTGGATCAAGTAATCCCGACTCACGACCTGCTGGGCCACCGCC
Source organism: Pseudobutyrivibrio sp. 49 (assembly GCF_900100545.1). GTDB lineage: Bacteria > Bacillota > Clostridia > Lachnospirales > Lachnospiraceae > Pseudobutyrivibrio. The sequence continues at coordinate 29,979 of NZ_FNDP01000010.1, read as the reverse complement.
TCTGATATCAAGACCACAGGGAGCTCCCTCAGGAACCACAAAGACAGTGACACCTGTTCCAGCCTTTTTGTCCTCCGTCTGACCAATTCGTACATTACCTATAGAATTTATATTGATTTCTTTGAGTTTCATTTTCCCCTCCCCTTACTAATAAAACTATCTATTTATCTGATACGTATATGCGGTATTGTAAGTAGCCACATAAAGTGTATCATCTTTTATTTCAAACTGATCTGCAGCTGATTCCAGCTTAATCTGTTCTACCTTTTCTCCAGTATTTTTATCAAGAAGATATAAGTAATCTGGCTCTGCTGTGAAGCCGTATCCACAAATTATTGTATCGTCTACAATCTGGAAATTGCAGGCATTGCTTACCTGTGGCTCACTTCTCCATAACACCTTGTCTGTGCTCATATCAATGGCCACCATATAGCCTGACCATGGTGCTTCGGAAGTATATCCATTATGTGCCAGTGATACATAAAGCACACCATCCATAGCCTTTGCCCAATGAATATACTGACTGGATTCTTTACCTTCCTCTTCATCAGGTCCATTGCAAAGAACAGACATATCATAAGTATGAAGAAGCTCATTAGTTTCATAATCATACAGGAATAATGTTGTGAACTCATATCCCCAATCGCCACCATCACCTGGTGCGTAATAATAGTTTCCATCACCATAGCTTAAGAATGGTTCTTCAAAACCATTCTTCTCTCGCCATACTGAAGTATCAAGCCATTCACTCGTATCCTTACTTGTCTCAGTAAGTGTAATGTGCTTAGCAGCTGCTGGCTTTGCCGAATCACTAACATATTTATGCCAGGTTGGATTGGCTACAGTTACACCTGCAGCGCCATCATCATATCCATAGTCTTCGCCATCACCCATTTTTGTTGGCTCAACTGTCTCTGTCTCAGCTGTCTCCTTAGTAACGATTGAGTCCATATCCTGTTTTCCAGATGGCTTATAGTTTTTCTGGATAATTCCAGCGATATCATCCTCAGTAATAACTACATCCATATCACCCGCTGCATAGCTTGCAATTTCATATGGTGAAAAATATATATGAATACCCTCATATGACATGGTCCAAGTATAGCTGTCTTCGCTCATCTTGATTTCGAATGGATCTCCATCCATAGCACACTCACATACCAGGTAATTTTCTATTTCCTCTTTATTTTCAGGATACTTTTCAAAAATCTTTTCACGAATTTTCTTCCAAAGAGCCTCTTTGTCAGTAACCACTTCTGACAGATTTATGCTGTGTCCTGTATTTGTATCAATATTAATTGAATATGTATAGTGACTAGGATGAGCTCCACCTGCATCCGAATAACTCGAAATCAGCGCTGAAAACAATCTGTCATCTGCACGAACTATTTCAATAGAAGTCTCATCCACATAGTCTACCGAGTATTCTTCGCCATCCTCCTCAGCGTACTCCTGCTTCATGTAACCAAAATCCGCTACTGCTGATTTTGCACTTTCTGCCCAGCTCAAATTATAGTCATCTATGCTACTTGCAAGATTTGGATAGTTGTTTGCGTATTCCTCAGAGAGAATTACCTCTGGGTAAAACCCCGTAGCGTAAACAGTTTCATCTTTTTTAGCCTCAAGTGGATGATATACAACTGTAATACCAATCTTAGTATCATCGTTATCACCCATTGTCATCTTATCACAGCCTACTAGCGACAGTGAACATGCCACCGCCATAACACAGGCCAATAATCTCTTTTTCATTACATCATTTCCTTTCAAATCTCATAATAAAATATTATATCTTTCTTTAAAATATTACCAAATTATCTCTTTTATGGCTATAATCTCCTCCTTATAGGCAATAAAAATAGAGCTGACTATTTAAAGTCAGCCCTACACATTAATTATATTTACTTTTCTTCAGTCTTTACACTTACATCTGCGCCAGAGATGTTTACGTTCTTGTTTACCTTAGCATCGTATGTGTTAGCTCTCATAATCTCTGTGAAATCTACACCTGTTGCCTCGCTCATGGTATCAAAAACCTGCTTCATAACGATTGGCATGTTAGCTGAAATTCTGGCTGCTCCGCCTTCGCCGCCATCACCTGTCTCGTAAATGTTAATCTTGTCAATCTGTGAAAGTGGCTTAGCAATTTCAGCTGCGATTTCAGGCATTACCTTAATCATCATTTCTGCCATAGCAGCACCGTTGTACTTACGATATGCCTCTGCCTTCTTCTCCATTGCCTCAGCCTCAGCAAGACCCTTTGCTTTGATTGCTTCAGCCTCTGCCTTACCTTTTGCTGCGATACCAGCTGCCTCAGCATCATACTTAGCCTTGATACCAGCTGCTTCCTGCTCTGCAGCAAACTTCTGAGCCTCAGCCTGCGCCTTCTTTGCATCAGCCTCACGCTCCTGCTCGTACTTAGCAGCCTCAGCCTTCTTCTGTCTCTGAATTAATTCTGCCTCAGCTTTCTTCTCTGCCTGATACTTTTCAGCATCTGCCTGTTTCTCAATCTGGGCTGCAAGCTCCTGCTGCTTAACTACTACTTCCTTCTGCTTCAGTTCTGCCTCGCGCTCTGCCTTAGCAATCTGAGCATTTACAGTAGCTGCTTCGATTGTCTTCTGCTGTTCCTGCTGCTGGATTGAGTATGCTGCATCTGCAACAGCGTTTGCTGTATCAGCCTGCTGCTTCAACTCTGCCTGCTTAATAGCAAGTGCATTGTTCTTCTCAGCGATTTCTGTCTGAGCTGTAACTCTTGCATCGTTTGCTGCCTTATCTGCCTCAGCCTGTGCGATTGCCACGTCTCTATCTGCCTGAGCCTTTGCAATAGCTGCGTCCTTCTTAATCTTAGCTGTGTTATCCATACCAAGATCATTGATAAGTCCATTTTCATCAGTTACATTCTGGATGTTGCAAGAAAGAATCTCGATACCAAGCTTGCTCATGTCGCGTGAAGCCTTCTCCATAACCTGATCTGAGAAGCTATCTCTGTCAGTGTTGATTACCTTAAGAGAAAGGGTACCGATAATCTCACGCATGTTACCCTGTAATGAATCCTGTAAATCCTGAGTAATCTGCTCTGGGTTCTTATTTAAGAAGTTCTTTGCTGCAAGCTGGATAGCTGCTGGATCTGTACCAATTCTTACTTTTGCAACTGCATCAACATTTACATTGATGAAATCGTTTGTAGGTACTGACTGCTCTGTCTTAATATCTACTGTCATCTGTCCAAGATAGAGCTTATCAACTCGCTCAAAGAATGGAATCTTGATACCAGCACGACCAACTAAAATTCTAGGATTCTTTCTAAGACCTGAAATGATAAATGCTCTATCAGGTGGTGCCTTTACATAACCTGCTACAATGATTAATACAAGTACAATAATTAGTGCAATAATAGGGATAAGTTCCATACATTTCCTCCTTCTGCGACTAGGTCGCTATAACTATCTCTTGATAGTTATATGTTATAGCGTTACTCACCAATTATACATATCTGGTTAAGAAAATTAAAATAGTATATCTTTCAATTTTTGCGAAATAATTGACCATATAGAGGATTTTTTACTACTCTTACTTTTCTTTTTAGTCTTTTTGTCTTTAGCTTCAATCTTCTTGGTCTGTTTCTTTTTATTTTGCTTTTTCGAAGATTTATACTTCTTTTTGTCTTTTTTCTTTTTTGAGCTCTTCTCGGAGTTATTCTTTGTCTGTTTGTTTTTATTAACCTGTTTCTTAGATGAATCTTTCTTATTATCTATCTTTTCATTTTCAACATTCTTTGAAGATTCATTATCTATCTGTGTTGAATTTTCCTCCACTAAGAGACTTGAACTCTGATTAATTACCTGCTCTGCTTCTACTGTTTTTTTCTCCGGAGTATCAGTCTTCTCATCAGCCTTAGTATCTTCTTTTTTCTCCTCAGGTTTCTCTTCCTCAGGTTTCTTTTTTTCCCTGTACTGAGGATAAAGTATCACCTCTGCATCAACTATAAATGACTTTTGATAGCTACTGTAATGACATTTAAACATCTGATCTTCTGTTATTTCAGTAACAGGCTGCTCTCCCTCAGGGTCTAGTGACCAATATGCAAATTCCATATTTGAGCCCTCAGGAATATAGCTTTCCGGTTTTATTACACTTTGCGTAGCATTATCAAGATCAGGGATTTCATAAGGCATATCATCAATACTAATCTCATAATCAATATACATTAATTCATCTGAATAGCTCTTTAAATCCTCATTTGGGGCATAGTATGCTAAATCTCCATACTGATATCCCCACTTTGGATATAAAACCAAATCACCACTTAATTCTGCCAAATCACAATTTGGCACAGGCTCAGTTAATTCCTCATCTAAATACCAGTCGTAAACCGTATATCCCTTTTTGTAAAAGCCTCCACCTATGTAATAAGGGCTATTTTCAGAATCACCAGGATAATAATATTTTGGCAACTTAGTTACTTCAACATCATCACCAAACACATACTTTAGCTTGTATGGCTCAGTCGATGCATAGAATACGGTTCTATAGCTGTCGTAGGTTCCTATTATTGCTGTATTTCCCTTTTTCCCATAAAAGGTAACAAGTCCGTTTTCATCAACGTCCGCCACATCTGGATTTCTAGACTCCCATGTAACCTTTGAAGCATCATCTACAACTGAATCTGCACCCATTACAATCTGGTAGGTATCATCCTTATGTCCTCGAATGCTTTCTTCTTTGACTGTAAGTGCTTTTTTCTCGTCAGAGGATTCCTCATTATTATTTGTGTAAAGGAAAACTCTTGGATCATATTCATACTCATCGCCATTTATTGTGCATCCATGATCAACTGGGCAATCGATTTTATAGGATTCACTTGTGAGAGTGTAATTGTACTCCACTGGAACACTAACCCAACCATTATTCTTGTCAGTGTAAGTAAGGGAAACCGTTACATTAGTATCCTTTTTTATCTCAATTGGATTATCTAAATGAAGGGTATAAACACCCTTATATTTATTGGCTAAATGCCCCTTTGCAGTCTTTCCCGCAGCCTTAACTTCAACATCCATTTCCGAATAGGCATTATCTATATATGCTGCAACAGCTTCTATTGTTTCTCCTGCATTCACCTTGTAATCTGTTGTCACAGTTGCCGACTCTGAATCAACATAATAGTTATCCCAAATCAAAGATGATGAATATGAATATGTATTGTCATAAGGATGAAGACTAGTTGTAAACGCTGTAACAGTACCTGTCCAGTTAATACCATTATCGTAATAGGATACCCAGAAATAACCATTCATTCCATAATCATTTAGGCCCCAGCTATTTCTAATCAACCAGGCACCATCGCCTGGCGCAGTGGTTTTGAAGTTTTCAGCTGGGAAATTATCATCCCATCCAACTATAGTAACCGCATGATCCGGCATACAATCCTCCCCATCACTATAGTTATACATGGAATCTTCCATCCAACTAAAATACTCGCCTTTGGTGCAGACAAGTGTATATACTGAGCCATGCTTTAAAATAGCATCTTTAACGTTATCTCTTTCGCTTGTCTTTATACGATTAATACTTTCCAGTCTTACGCAATTGTAGTCCATAGCATATTTGGAATCGACATCCTCTTCTGCCCTGCTATAAGGAACTACCGACTCTGGAACAGCTCCTACACCATTAAACATTGCGTTATAAATATATGAATCATGTCCACCATCCTGGAGATAATCACTTCCTTCGCCAACAGTATATACATCGTTATCATGGCAATTCTTAGGATCATCATAATAATGAGCACAGTAATATGCTAACTGTAATTCTGATAAATCAAAACCGCTATCAACACAAGTGTTTCGATTTATAACATCAGTTTCGATAGCCCCAACAGTTGCGTGTGCCCAACAGGTACCATAATCCCCCTGATCTCGTACCGCTGGCAAGTTACCCTGCTCGTAACCATTATAAGCTGCAGGAGGCTCGTGTTCAGGACCCTCGTAAATTTCTTTTTCATTATGCTCAACATATGGACAATCCGGACAATCTGGGTCCTCTTCCTCTGGACAATCCGGACAATCTGGGTCCTCTTCCTCTGGACAGTCCGGGCAGTCCGGATCCTCGTACTCTGGACAATCCGGACAGTCTGGGTCTTCTTCCTCTGGACAGTCCGGGCAATCTGGGTCCTCTTCCTCTGGGCAGTCCGGGCAATCTAAATTCTCATCATACTCTGGCCAGTCTGGACACCCCAACTCCTCATATTCTGATTCCTCTGAATCGTCTTCCTCGTCATCCCAGTCAAAAAATCTAGCAAGTTTTTCCCCTGCGAAACTTCTTACCTTATGAAACAAAGACGCAAATAATCCAGTCTTTTCCTTTTTATCTGGAGCCTCTTCTTCTACTGTATCTCTTTCCACTTCGGGATTTTCTATTCCCTCAGATGGAATATCTTCATTATTAACTTTTACAGTAATTTCAGGAATAGAAACCTCTTCATCTATTTCATAATCACCATCAATAACAGGTGCAAATGTATAGGATCCAAGCATCTCATTATAATCAGTAACCGGCTCCCATTTTGAGATTTCTATATCTATCTCATCGCCTTCTGTGTAGGCCACAAGACTCTTTGGAAACTTCTTTTTAAGGCTGAAGAAAGCCAGCTTATACTCTGTTTCTATAGGCTCAAGTTCGTCAAAGCCTGTAATAAGTTCTGAGGTTTCTTCCTCTTCTTCTAGCTCTTTTTCCTTTAGCTCCTCTTCATCTAATTCCTCTTGATCTTCTTCCTCTGAATCTTCCTTGGATTCGTCTTGGTTTTCTTCTTCGGAATCATCCTTTACCAAACTCTCCTTTGATTCAGCTTTCTCCTCAAATTCTGGAATATCGATTTTTTCTGTGGATTCTTCTAATTCCTTCTTTGAGTTTTCAGATGAATTATCTTCTAATTCCTCTGTAGATTCTTCCTGGGAAATATCCTTTGAATTATCGTCTGATTTTTCTTTAGAAATTTCTTCTGAACTGTCATTAGAATTGTCTTGTAGAGCTTCTTGCGTAACTTCTGTTGTTTCTTCCTGCGATATATCTGCAGTTTCTGTAGCAATGGAAACGATACTATCACTACAAAGTAATGAAACAAGAAGCAAGCAGGATACTGCTCGCATTTTAATCTTTGTTTTCATACATTAAACTCCATAACTTAATTTTTGCCCAATTAGTTTATCATTCTATAATACTGTGGTCAAACAAATGGCAGGTCCATCGGACCTGCCATAATCGCATTACATTTTCAAATATTCTAATCCCTGACGCACCTCATCAGGAACCTCTCCTTCGTTCTTTTCCACCTTATCTATCATGGTTTTCAAATGGTTATACGCCTGGCTGCATTTTATCTCATGCCGGGAAATAACCTGTTCGTACATTGGATGATTTGCTACCTTTGAACGATACGCTTTTGCGAAGGTACAATGCTTGTTCAGGATATTTCGCTCCGCCTTATTCAAGCGGATACTGCCCTGGGCTTCGAAGTTAATCCAAATGGTGTACTGCTTTGTGAAAGCCTCACGCATATTATTACGTGAAGATTTAAGCAATGTTTTTACCTTCTCTTTATTCTCAGCCGACAATTCCTTGTTTTTTCGATAGAAAGTGAAGTAATCGTAGAAATCTGAAGTAAGACACTCTGAACCAATATCGTTCCAACGAGAGCCCTGCTCTTTTCTGCAAATCTCCCAACGGAAAGCACCACAGCAATATATCATCAGCTTATCCAAATCATCGAAAGTGAACATCGGAAATACGAATCGTCCTGGTGAATCCACCTTAATACCACCGCACTCCTGCCACATCATAGCACGCATTCCACAGTTTGGAAGTAGCACAATATCCGGCTGGACACGCTTCAAGTAGGATTCACTCTTAACTCCAGCCTCCATATCTGTGAAAAATCCTTCGCGAAGGAAAATGCCATAATCCACTTCTTCAATCTTGCCCATAGCCTCTTCAAGCTTTGCCTTTGTCAGAAGTGTTTTCATAACATCTCCTCCAAAATCTTCCTTGGTAAGAATTGGACAGAATGATGACATCTTTCCAGAAGTAGTTCTGTTTGCAGAAATGAAAAAATTGTCCATCTCGAATTTTACCTTCTGCTCCTGGTCGTTCATCCAATTTGGCATATCTGCTTCGGAAATATTTCCAGCCTTACGTTCCTCAAGAACGAAGCCTCTATAATCAAGATCCAGCTCGTTTCTACTAGGCTCACGCTCACCAGCGTAAACAGCTCTAAGCCAGGTATAGATTGTGAATACATGCTCTCCCTGACACAGCGTTTCCATTCTATCCATGATGTCGGCCAACTCATTAGTTAGGTCATCACCAACAGCATCATATTCAATATATCCCATATTTAGGAACATCTTTATGATGGTATCAAGCTCTCCACCGTATGCTTCGAACTCCAAAGCTCTAAAGAAGGTTTTCTTGTAAATCTCATAGAATAGATCCACAGCTTTCTTACGAACCTTACGCTCGTTATCCTCTTTTCCTTCTCTATCTGAAAGGGCAAGGTATTCAGCAATTTGCTCTTTATACTCAGCAGTCTTATCCTCATCAATCTCAGCAAATTCACATATATGCTCAAAGGTCTGAGTAAATTCAGCCTGCTTCATCATCTTAGCCTCATCGAAGTTTGCAGCTGTAGCGGCAAAGTCATGACTATCATACTCTGTCCAGCGCTCTTTTATCAAAGCTTTGTCATAAAGACCTGACTGGGACATGAACTTATAGAGCATCTTCATTAGCTTCTTTATGTCATCCTGCTTTGCTCCATGCTGAGCAGCATATATCTGAAGATTAAAGATTAGCTCAAACATATCCCCTTTGTCTGGTGAAAGAAGAATTGATGAAAATTCCTCCAAATAAAAGCCCATTGTCTCGATACACTCGATGGCACGCTTCATATAGCCGCAGCTGATTCCAATAACACCTGTAGCAATCTCATTGCGGCTTCCATAAATATTTTCAATTTCTTTATTATCAACGGAATTCAGGCTATCGATGTAGTCATGCTCCCACTTAAGAATTTCATCCTTTAAATCCAGCGGTTCTATTTCTTCCAACATTGGAATTTCCTGGATTTCTGCACCAATGGTTCTGCACTGCTTCTTATATTCGTTATTGATTCCTCGGCAATAGCTATAGAAATCATCAACCTGTTTTTTTCTGTCATCGTAAATCTTGAAAACATCACGGCACTGACGAAATGCGCCCTTTGAGAAACCAAATATATACACCGGCTGCGCCTCAAAAATAGCATCGAAATCATTCATGTTCTTGTATGGACATTTAATTACCATAGCATCCTCTGCCACAGTATAATCTGCCTCATAAGAAACATTCAGCGCATCAGAAAGGCCCGCAATTGTACCTGGCCCCAGTGTCAAATGCTGGTCCTTCCACACCTGCTCAATAGTGCCTGTCACAATTACATACATGCTATCTACAGGATCGCCTTCATTAATTAACTTTTTCCCCTGCGCAACATTAATAGATTCCAATCTTTTCTCCTTAAGGTGTGCATTATACCCCAATATTTCATAGCTTAATTATAAAATTGTCAGAAAACTATTGCAATCTTACGTAAATCATTTCACAAAAAATTAAAAAACCCGTTCACTAACAGGGCTCTAGAGTGTAAAAAAGGAGGCTAATATATAGCCTCCAAAAACTTGCTTACTATGTTGTGATACTCCTGCCTTGCATACAAGTAGCTTTCTGCATGGCCTGCCCCTGAAATCAGATGAATTTCCTTGTACTGCTGGCAGGCTTCGTATCCTGCTTTGCTATGTTTAGGTAAAATAAACTTATCATCAGCTCCATGAATAAAGCAAACCGCTGTGGTAGTATTTTTCTTAAATGAATCAATTGGTCTGATTCTATCCAAACGATAACCATGTACTATCTGACTTGCTATAGATGCCAAATGCGATAAAGGCTTTGGAATATGAAACCAGCTCCACCCCAAATCTTCTAGTAACACTGAAAGGTCTGTAAAAGGGCAATCGGCAACACAAAACTCAAAACATTCATCCAAACCAAGTGCAAGTATCGAACTGGCTGCGCCTAAACTTTCCCCATGTAAACCTATGCTTATCTCACGACCAAACTTTTCCCTGAGAAGTCTGGCTATATTAACAATATCCCTGCTCTCTTTATATCCCATTGAGCAATAGCAATCTGCATTGTCACCATGATGTCTAATGTCGTATATATAAGCATTGTAGCCAAGCTCATGGAAAATGTTTAAATACTTAACTCCACCCAATCGATTGTAGGTATAGCCATGGGTGATAATTACAAACTTGTTATCATCTCCTGATGGGATGTATGTGCCATGAATAAGATATCCATCATCCATTGTGAAGTTCATTTCGACCTTTTCATATGAATCATATGGTCCCCACAAATCCTTGCTTTTTTCTATCTCAGGTGCCTTATCAACTGGCACACGATTTTTAGGCAAAGTAACGAACCTTAGTAGGCCAACAGAAAACACCACTAAAACTAGTAAAATCACAAATAACACAATAAAAATAATCAATAAAATCTTCACAAAACCCCACCTCTATTTATTTAAATCTATTTAAATGTATCCACTGTAACCTGATCCAGATTAACGAACTTGGTCTCTTTAACCTTGGTCATTAATATTATAAGTGATAATGCCATAAACGGAACACAGATTACTAAGAATAGCACATCAATAGGAATAAACTTTTGACCTATAATAAATGCAATCTGTCCTATAAACATGCCGGCTCCAATAAGGACTGATATGGTACCCATAACAGATGAACGCATGCTTGATGGAGATGATTCTGCAGGCATTGTAAGAATCAGTGTATCTGACATGGACCAAAGGCCACCTATAGAACAACCATAAGCTACTCCTGCTGTAATTGGACCCCAGCCTAGTCTACATGCTAATACAAAAATTAAAAGTCCCCCTAAAGCTATTGTTCCAAGTAAAAGGCATACTCTTTTTCTTCCTAATTTGTCCGAGAAAAGACCGCTCAGTATAGTAACAATTCCATTGCAGAATGGATATATCAAAAGTGCCAATGACACCATCTGCGTTGTCATGGCTCCCTCTAAAACTGTTGCATAGTAGGATGTGTAGAAGGTTGTTGCAAAGAATAAAAATCCTGCGATTAAAATCCATCTCAATTGCTTGTTTGTAAATATAAACTTAACTGCATTAAAAACTCCACCTTGGCTGGAGGTATTGTTTTCCTTTTCTGTCTGGCGGCGTCTTTCCTTCTCTTCTTCAGTTAAAGAAAGATAAAATATTCTTTGTTCTAAGAACACAGGTGTTTCTTTAACAAAAACCACTGATAAAATTCCTACCACTAATGCCACTACAACAGGTATGGCATATACATATTTCCAACTTGATGAGACTCCATCATTCAAAAAAACTTTCGAAAGAACACCAATAGATGACACTGAAATAAGGGCTATGCCCTTAGCTACAAAGCTGTAGGTGGCACGTTTCTCCTTTGGTGCTGTCTCCATAATATAAAGAACCTGCATATCATTTGGTGTGAAAAACAGCATGAAAAGCATACCTATTATGTATTGAAGAACACTTGTTGAAGTCATAACAACAAGCATACCTAGACCCATACCTATGGTGTTAATCATAAGAAATAATCTTCTTCCATAGCGATCGGACAGAGCCTTATAAAAAGGCGCTATTATCAGGAATAGGTTTGACAGTAAATTCCAACTTGCCACGTAGTTTAGCGACTCCTTATATTCTGTTGAATTAACGTCCCTGGATGATATTTTGAATAAATCAAAAATAATGTATGGCTGCATAGCCGAATTGATGTTAGATGTAACCTCATCAACGATGTAGATAATAGTAAGAACCACCATTATCATACCAAGATAGTAAGCAGGCTTAGATGCACTGGCAGCCTTTCTAAGGCGCACTAACTCCTTGGCCTCCTTCTCAAGAGTATTATTTCCCATATAAAATTCCCCCTTATCATTTATACCCTAGACATAAGAGTATCACGATAAGAGGGAAATGCAAGACTTGATTATTTTGTACCAAAGATTCTGTCGCCTGCATCGCCAAGACCTGGGCAAATGTAAGCATCTGAATTAAGCTCGCGATCAATGTGTCCGATGTAAATCTGTACATCTGGGTGAGCCTCGTGAAGAGCACGAACTCCCTCTGGAGCACCGATGATAGCCATGAACTTAATGCGCTTTCCACCGTGCTGCTTGATGAGGTTGATTGCATCGATAGCAGAACCACCTGTAGCAAGCATTGGATCTGTAACAACAATGAGACGCTCCTCGATTGGGCTAGGAAGCTTGCAGTAGTACTCGTGTGGCTCGTGTGTCTCCTCGTCACGATACATACCGATGTGACCAATCTTAGCTGTTGGTACAAGACGCTGGATACCATTAACCATTCCAAGACCTGCACGAAGGATTGGCACGATTGCCATCTTACGACCAGCGATAACTGGTGCCATGCACTTCTCGATTGGTGTTTCGCACTCGATTTCTACTGTCTGTAAATCGTTGAGAGCCTCAAAAGCCTCAAGCATAGCTATTTCTTCTACAAGTGCACGGAACTCTGCTGTACCTGTGTTCTTGTCTCTAAGCATTGTAATTTTGTGCTGAAGTAAAGGATGTGTTAACTCTACTACGTTATCTAACTTTTCCATTAGAATAATTTCCTCCTAAAATTTCTTTTATTAACAAGGTGATTCGGGCCATTTAAATATGCCTTTACCATCCCTCTTTATCAAAACGATATCTCTCAGGATTACCATACTCGTAATCTCTTCCTGGGATAATCGCATTGAGAACTACACCTGCGATTGCAGCTATTGCTAAACTTGTAAGTGTGATGTCTGTAGAACCTACTGTGAAGGTAAGTCCATCAGAGAAACCAAGACCGCAAACTAAGATAACTGCTGCAATAATAAGGTTTCTTGAATGTGTGAAATCAACATGATTCTCAACCACATTTCTAATTCCTATTGCACTAATCATACCATAAAGCATGAAGCTTATTCCACCTACGATTGCGCTAGGCATTGTGCCGATGATGTCGGCCATCTTAGGAATAAATGAAAGTACAATAGCGTAAACTGCTGCAATTCTGATAACCTTTGGATCGTGAACCTTTGAAAGCTCAAGAACTCCTGTGTTCTCACCATAAGTAGTGTTAGCTGGACCACCAAAGAATGCTGAAAGAGCTGTAGCAAGACCATCACCTACAAGTGTACGGTGAAGACCTGGATCAGTAACAAGATCCTCTCCAACTGTAGCTGAGATTGCTGACATATCTCCGATGTGCTCCATCATTGTTGCAATGGCGATTGGTGCCATAACAAGAATTGCTGAGATATTGAACTTGCAGATGAAGAAATCTGGGAGACCAACCCAGGCTGCCTCATTAACAGCTGTGAAATCAAGGATTGCACTGCCGTCTGCATTTGTCATACCAAGTGCGTTGAAGATAAGAGCGCATACATATGAAATTACTACACCCATGAGAATAGGAAGAATCTTAAATAATCCCTTTCCCCAGATGTTAAAGATGATTACTACTGAAAGTGCGATGATGGCAAGAAGCCAATTTGAAGATGCATTAGTGATTGCTGATGGTGCAAGTGAAAGACCAATGCAAATGATGATAGGACCAGTAACAACTGGTGGAAGATACTTCATAACTTTGTTGATACCAACAAGCTTGATGATAAGTGCAAGAAAAAGGTAAAGAGCTCCGGCAACAACAATACCGCCGCATGCATATGGAAGCTTTTCGCCCATAGTCATATTTTTGAAAATACCTGTATTTAAATTAGCAACTGTGTGAAATCCTCCGAGAAAAGCGAATGAGGAACCAAGGAAAGCTGGAACTTTTAATTTAGAACATAAATGGAAAAATAAGGTGCCGACACCTGCGAAAAATAAAGTAACCTGAATTGAAAGACCTTCGCCATTGAAATAATTATTGACGAGAATTGGAACTAAAATAGTGGCTCCAAACATTGCAAATAAATGTTGAAGACCTAAGATGAGCATTTTCGGAATACCTAGCGTAGAGGCATCCTTGATTGGTGCATGTGTGTTCATACATTTCCTCCCATGAATATGAATTGATACGTTTCGTGATTACATTAACCAGCCTGATTAATGAAATCTTGCTTAAACTTTCAGTATTCTATCACAACAGGATTGCTCTGACAATCCCAATTATTAAAAGATGCACAGGATAAAAATAATTGAAACAATATCTGATAATTTTAGAAGAACTACCTCGTTTTCCATTATATAAGGCGATCGGAATAAGCATCAAAAATGCCCATGCCTCCATTGTTCCGCATCCAAGAGCGAGAATAGCTACACCCGCTGCAAAGGCAAGCAATCTTTTATTTCTGTCATTCCCATGAAAAACATACATTAAAACTATGACAGCCACACCTACCATGTTGTAATCAACATGAGCAAAATACGCGATAAGAATTCCCGCTGCATAGCACATAAGTACTACAAGCTTTTTCACTATAAAATTTTCAATACCCCAGAATTTCTCTTTTTTTGACTCTTCTAAAATCCAAATCAAAATAAGACCTATTAAAAGAGTAAATACTACATTGGTCTTTCCCCAGTTAAAAGGTATTCCAAATAAACTCCAGTCAAAAGGAATCTCTGAAATCAATGCCAAGATAAACACACGTATAACATACTTTTTCACATTTCTGGTATGGAAAAATCCCTCCACCAAAAGAAAGCAGTATATCGGAAAGGCCATTCGCCCAACGCCCCTTAAGAAACGATAGAATTCCCAATTCAAGCTGTTGTCTGCCATGCCCTGTGTGTAATACAAGCCATAGGCAACGTGATCCACTAACATTGTGATTATTGCGATAAGCTTTAATGTATTCCCCGTTATTCCAAAGCTAACTTTATTCTCCATTTTCAAAAACCTTCTCAAAAAAAATCTCCCTGATGTAACACACATCAAGGAGATTATACCACACTATGCTTTTTCTTGTCCTTTTGAAAGACCCTTTATTCCGAATAAAGTTCCAATCATTATTACAATACCAATAACCAGACAGATGAACCAGTTTCTCACAAATCCTGAAACAATATAAGAAACTAGTGAAACTGCAGCAACCGTAAATGCATATGGAAGCTGAGTGCTTACGTGTCTGATATGGTCACAATCAGCACCTGCAGAGGCCATGATTGTTGTATCTGAAATAGGTGAACAGTGATCACCGCAAACTGCACCAGCCATACATGCTGAGATGGCAATGATCATAAGCTCATTGTTAACATCGCCACCAAATACATTTACTACGATAGGAATAAGGATACCAAATGTACCCCATGATGTTCCTGTTGCAAATGCAAGGAAGATTCCTACTAAGAATACGATTGCAGGAATAAGGCTCATAAGATTTCTGTTATCGGCAATGTTAGCAACAAGTCCACCTACGTATTCTGCTGCTCCAAGAGAATCAGTCATTGATTTAAGTGTCCACGCAAAAGTAAGAACTAAAATAGCTGGCACCATACTCTTGAAACCTTCAGGAATAGCATTCATACATTCGTTAAAGCTTAATACCTTTGTTATAAGATAGTTGATGATTGTAAGAATCAAAGCAACAACCGAACCATAAACAAGTCCAACAGATGCATCTGAGTTTGAGAATGCATCAATAAAGTTCGCACCCTCGAAAAATCCGCCAGTGTAAATCATTCCGATTACACAACAAACAATAAGAGAAAGAATTGGGAACACCAGATGTGCAACCTTTCCTTTTTCTGAAATAGGTGGATGTGGCTGATCTTCTGCACCAGTAAGTGATGCAGCATCCTTCTTCTTGCGCTCCTTTAACTGAGCTCTGTGATTAAGCTCTGCCAAATTCATTGAACCATAATCAAAATTCATGAAAGTAATTGCAAACATCATTACAAGTGTAAGCAATGCATAGAAGTTGTAAGGGATGGCTCTGATGAAAAGTGTCAGTCCATTCGCCCCATCAACGAAGCCTGTTACAGCCGCTGCCCATGAAGAAATAGGTGCGATGATACAGATAGGCGCTGCAGTTGCATCAATAAGATATGCAAGCTTCTCTCTTGAAATACCATGCTTATCAGTAACTGGTCTCATAACCGAACCTACTGTAAGGCAGTTGAAATAATCATCGATGAAGATAAGCATTCCAAGTACAATTGTAGCAACCTGTGCTCCTGCCTTTGTCTTAACATGGGTAACTGCCCACTTACCAAAGGCGGCAGAACCTCCGGCTCTGTTCATAAGCATTACCATACTTCCTAAAACTACAAGGAAGATAAGGATACCAACATTCCAGCTATCAGAAAGCTGACCAATCATACCATCTACAAAGATGTGCTCCATGGCAGCTGTAAGATTAAAGCTAGAATATAAAAGACCACCTGCTAAAATTCCAATAAATAAAGAAGAGTAAACCTCCTTTGTAATAAGTGCCAATAAAATGGCTACAAGTGGTGGCAATAGCGACCAAATTGTGTTAGTGAATTCCATAGTTCTTTAATTCCCTTTCTAAAACCTTTGCATGAGCCTCCTCCATTTCTGTAAGTGGCTTTCTAAGAGGACCAGCCTCAAATCCCATAATATTAAGAGCCTTCTTAACAGGGATAGGATTAACTTCTGAAAATAGTGCATCTATAAGTGGAAGTGCCTTAAGCTGCATTGCAGCTGCCTTCTTAAAATCTCCATCAAGACATGCCTGACATAAATCATGTGTCTGCTGTGGTGCAACATTTGAAAGAACTGAAATAACCCCAAGTCCTCCAAGTGACATGATAGGCACTATCTGGTCATCATTTCCTGAATAAATATCTATGCATCCATCAGCCAACTGTGCAAGCTTTGCAATCTGGCTGATATTTCCACATGCTTCCTTGATTGCCACAATGTTATCCACATCTTTTGCAAGTTTTACTGCTGTCTCAGGAAGAATGTTGCAACCAGTACGTGAAGGAACATTGTAAAGAATGCAAGGAATCTTAATTGCATCAGCAGTATCTTTAAAGTGCTCGTAAAGTCCCTTCTGAGTAGCCTTATTGTAATAAGGAGTTACAAGTAGAACTGCATCTGCTCCAGCCTTCTCAGCTTCCTGTGAAAGATAGATTGCTGTTTCAGTTGAATTAGAACCAGTTCCTGCAATTACAGGCACACGCTTATTAACTGTCTGAACGCAACGCTTAATTACGTCTATATGCTCTTCATGAGAAAGTGTAGATGCTTCGCCAGTTGTACCGCAGATTACAATTGCATCTGTGTTGTTTTTAATCTGGAACTCAATCAGATTATCAAGCTTCTCATAGTTAACCGAACCGTCACCATTAAAAGGTGTTGCAATAGCTACCGCTGCACCAGTAAAAATACTCATTTCTTTATCCTCCTTAATCCAATAAAAAAAGCTGACCATAATAAATGGTCAGCCTACAATCGCGTAATCGTATGATAGCTCCCCACTTATTACTAAGTGACAGTCATACGAATATTCTTCGTATGCCCAAGACAAACACACACAGGAGTGTGCTCTCTTTCGGCGAAATCCCCTTTTATCTCATATCACTTGGGCCTGTCCCATCAATGAGATTACTAATGTTTCTCGCAACCTCTATCTTTTATTAAGTTGAAATTATACTACATCAGCGTCTATTCTCTGTCAACAGCAAATTTATCACTTATTTAGACATTTATCAATTGTCTCTTTATATTTTGAATCAGGTTCATCAGTGCCTATAATTGCATCTGCCTGCAAATCCTCAGCCATAGCTGCTTCCCTTTGTGTGTTGACCACTGCAATCACAGGAATCTTTGCGAAGCCTTCTCTTTTCTTTAAATACTTGAGGACGAAAACACCAGATCCTGTTCCTGCATTTACCTCCAGCATTATTATTTTTATTCCATCACGATATCTGGAGATATTTCGAATTACCTCATCATCATTTGTAGCATGGATAATATCAAATCTATCCCCTTCCCCCTCAAAAAGACTATTAACACCTTCATTTATCTCTGAAGCCATCAGCACCAAAATATCCTTCTCTTTTGGTTCGTCCACATACACCCAGGTAGTGCAGCAATTTTTCCCCAGAATTTTTGACTTATAAAGCGCGTCATCTGCCATTGAAAAAATAGCCTTCCAATCGCCCTCCCCCTTGCATATAACGGCTCCGATGCTGGCTGTCACTATATGATTAGCGCCTATATCAAGATCACTGATATACATTTGGAGAGCTTTACATCTATTGGCGAGAATATTTATATCGCCCATTCTTGGCATGAGTACCACAAACTCATCTCCACCATACCTTCCCACAAGGTCATAAGCTCTGAAATTTTCAATCAAAAGCTGTCCCACCTTTTCAAGTAGTATATCGCCTGTACTATGTCCTAAATTATCATTGACCAATTTAAAATCATCCAAATCAATTATGCACATGGCACAGAATTCATCTGATGTCTTTCTATGAAAATAGTTATCGATTCTTTCAATCAATGCATTTTTATTCAGTACATGCGTCAGCTTATCAAGCGAACTAAGCTTTGTTACCTCCTGCATAGCAAGAGCTTCTTTGGCACGCACCTCCAGGATAATGCGGGCTGCAAGAATTGAAACAATGAATGCGGCGATTGAAATATACAAATCCTTCAAAAAGCCTTCATGATCTCTATGAAAATATGACATGATTAGCATGATAGATAATACAACAGACTCCTCAAAAGCATATTTGTATATTCTATCAATAAAAATCATTGGCAGACCAATACAAGCCAGCGGCAGCCACAGAGCCTGACCTGTTGGCGAGTCAAATACATCAATCAGCGCCAAATCTACTCCTAGGAAAAAATAAAAGGTGCAACAAATAGCCGCTGTCTTTGCTGTGCTGATTTCTCCTCTGTGTCTCAAGGTATATAAATTCACAAAAAAGTACACAATCATAAGGGGAATCATGCCACAATGCTCAATAGAAAAGGTAAAATCTTCCAGCAATAATTCTCCTACAATAATCATTCCTACATACACCATGGAGATGTACATGCAGGCTTTCCTAAGCATATGGAGATTGTTGTCATCAATAGATGGCAGGCATTCCCATAGATAGCGCTTTATCGAATCCAGCTCTTCTCTATTAATTTTTGAATATTTTCCAAATAGTCCCATGGCATACACGCTCCTAATTTAATCTATCAAATTATTCGTGTATTTTATTGCCCATAGTGTGAATAAACTATGATTTTTTTCTACATAATTCCTTTTTGGGCTACTATTCAACATCAAATTGATAAACAAACTGTAGGATGGTAAAATTGTTTTAAGATTTTTTCTAAAGAAAGGAAAAAGAATATGAAAACTTCAATCAAGCGAATAGTAACAATTGCCCTTTGCTTTTCTATCGCTCTATCACTTTTTGCCAGCTCAACTCTTAGTGTAGATGCGAAAGCAAAAAAGAAGGCAGCAAAAGCCACTAAAAACATTGTTGTAGTTCTCGATGCAGGCCATGATACCACTCACTTAGGATGTCACTATCAAAACTTTGAAGAAGGTATCGCAAACCTTTACATTGCCTACTATTGCAAGCAGGAGCTTGAGAAATATAATGGAGTAACCGTTTATATGACTCGCTACGGTTTTGACTGTCCTTATGGTGCTAATCCTGATTCTTCAGGAGATTGCCTCACTGGTAGAGTCAACTATGCTAAATCTGTAAATGCGGATGTGCTTATTAGTCTTCATAATGACTATGATCCAGATTTAGATAAGTCTCAAAATGGTTCAAAAGTCATCATTCCTAATCCAAACTACAGACCAGATATCTGTGTAAAGGGCTCTGATTTAGGTAACTCAATCCTCGCTCAGCTTACAGCTACAGGACTTAATGTAAACAATTGGAAGCTCTGCCCTAATGGCACAGGTATTGTTACAAGAGACTCTGAAAGCGGCACTTATCCTGATGGTTCAGCAAAGGATTATTATGCTCTTATAAATAAAGCAAAGACTCTGGGCTTCCCTTGCATTATCGTAGAGCACGCCTTCTGCACAAACGAATCTGATAGAATCAATCATCTTAGCACACCTGAACAATATCAACAGCTTGGAGTAGCCGATGCTACAGGAATAGCTAAGTACTATGGCCTTTCTTTAAAATAACTACTTAGATTTTGGGAGAATAGTAAGTTGAAAAAGATTAGCAAAGAACAAATCTTTCATGTTATACAGATAGGAAATAAAGGTGATATTGCCAGTAGAACCTTTGATATTTTCATCACTGTCACAATCCTTTTAAATGTGGCAGTGATGGTTCTTCAAACCTACGAGGAATTCACCCCTATTTTTCCAATTCTTGATGTTATCGCCTTTGTGACCATTCTCATTTTCTGCGTGGAATATGCACTCAGGATATGGACTGCAGATTTATTATATCCGGAGGTATCACGCCAAAAGGCTATAATCAAATTCTTGCTCTCCTTCGACGGTGTTATAGATTTATTTACCATTCTTCCATTTTTCTTTTTATCTGGATTTGTGGCATTTAGAATACTTAGGGTAATAAGAATTTTCCATCTTTTTAGAATTAACGGACAGTATGATTCCTTTGCTGTTATCTTTTCAGTTTTGAAGGAAAAGAGAAATCAGATTACATCTTCTCTTGTAATCCTAATGATTCTTATGCTTGCCAGCTCAATCGGAATTTACTATGCAGAGCACGAAGCACAGCCTAGAGTTTTTAGAAATGCATTTTCTGGAATATGGTGGTCCGTGTCCACTCTTCTTACGGTCGGCTATGGCGACATCTATCCCATCACCACACCAGGCAGAATTATGGCAATCCTCACTGGTTTCCTGGGCGTAGGTGTTGTAGCTATCCCTACTGGTATCTTATCTGCTGGATTCGTGGAACACTATGCAAAAATGAAGCTTATGAACAATTTTGCAAGAGATGAACACATTGATTTGCTTACAATTCATGTCACAGAAGGACATTGCTGGAATGGATTGAAGGTTGAAGAAATCGGTGTGCCTGATCATTATCTTCCTGCAATTATAACTCGTGACGGTGAATCACTGATTCCTGTACAGGATTTGACATTAAAAATCGGCGACACAGTTGTCCTGGCCGCCGAAGCTTATTTCTCACATACTTACTAAAGTATTAATTGCATCTCCAAACTCTTCATCCGTTGAAGTGTACATCACAACTTTATCAGCTCCCCATTCCTTCGCAATTCGTTCGCCCTCTTGGGATTTAACAACTGCAAGGATTGGGATTCTGTTGAAGCTTTCTCTTTGCTTCATATATTTCATTGTAAGTACTCCAAATTCATTTTCTTCATTTACTTCCAGTAATACTAGCTTAAGCTGTTTATGATACTGGCTTATAACACAAAGCGCATCACTATCACTGGCTGCAGAAAGAATTTCAAACTCTTCCCCTTTAAATTCTTTCAACTTCTTAATTGCTTCCACCCTACCGTCATTAATACTCAGCAGAATAGGTAGCTCATAATTACGCTGTTCAACACTCCATATAGTGCAATTATTTTTGCCACCGATTTTAGATTTATAAAGGGCATCATCTGCCATCATGAACAGTTCGTTGGTATCACGAACACTATTGCTTATAATCGCACCCATACTCATCGTAAATGGTTCGCTATTTCCCAAATTTATTTCAGCAAGAAGCTTCTGAAGTGTCCTGCAACGAGACTGAAGTATTGCCACATCACTCATCTGTGGCATCATTACCACAAATTCATCTCCACCATATCGCCCTGTAATATCATAGGCTCTGAAGCTATCCAGCAATAATCTTCCAACATTTTCCAACAGGATATCACCTGTATTGTGCCCAAGATTATCATTTACAGATTTGAAATCATCCAAATCCAAAACCATCATGGCACAATAATCATCTTCTGCCTTTTGAAGGAAATATGAGTCAATCTTGGATAATAATGCATCCTTGTTAAATACATGTGTGAGCTTATCCAAGGAACTCTCGCCCTTAAGTTCCTTCATAGCTAAAGCTTCTCTGCTTCGCACTTCAAGAACAAGATGGCCAAGGACCATTGATACAGAATACGCACCAAGAACCATATAAACATCTCGCCTAAATAATGCAAATTCTTTGTAATTGTAAGAAAAGGCTGCAAAGGTAATAGCGGCAACCATTTCCTCCCAGCCATACTTATACATTCTGTCTATGTATAACGTTGGATATACAAGTATCAGCATTGGAACAAAATATGCCTGCTTATCCGAATAGACATATGTATCTATCAGGATAAAAATCATTGAAAGCCAAAAGTAAAAGGAACAACAAACTATCCCAGTAGCTTTGGTACTAATAGGACCGTGTCTCATAATGTACAAATTCACACGATACTGGACAACCATCAGTGGGAGCATCAGAACATGAACCCAAGAGATTTTAAAATCTGGCACAAAAACAAGAGCTATTCCTATCATAATCAGATATATGATAGAAATATACATACAGGCGCGACGAAGCATGTATAGATTACCCTCGTTAATGGCTTCCATACATATACTGAAATATTCCCGTATATCTTCGTTTTTATTTTTGTGCCGGGTCACAGCCCTATACACTTTTGACATTACACTTTACCTTTTCTCACTACAATAAATGCACATAGTAACGCTAACTTTAATCTATCAGATTTTTCGTTAGCAATGGTGTGTACAGTGTGAAATTTCTGTGAGAATTAATTCTTGGACAATAAACATACCGTCTCGACTGTTGTTTCGTTGAGCAACCGAATTTCATAATGACATAGAGTGGCTACCTCAGCAATATTCTTTATTCTATAAAAGAGTCAATTCCGGAATTTGTTCATGACTATAATTCTTATTAGGATTATCTTCATCATAATCATATGTTGGAATGATCAGGTCGTTGTTCTCAACCCTCAATTCATCAAATGCGTAGCCGTCATCATATACAGAAAAAAATATGCCCCGTCCAACTATAAAACTCTCAATATAAGGAGTTCCATTATTGATATGGATATACTGTTGAATTTGAAGGTCATTCCTGCCAAGAACATCAGCGTCTATCAACTCGGAAAGCTTAACTCTGCTTAGACTTATACTCTCTATCAAATCCCTCTTTGAAATCAATTTTTCTTTTTCGTTATTGATTTCCTTAACATAGTCAACCTCTTCCATATACTCGTTAACACTCTGATAACCAGCCATCCTAGCTTCACTCTCAAACATTTTTCCTGCTACAATAAACTTGAGCGGATAGATACTCTTTATCGCTTCTGTGTTATTTCGCAAAGTCTCAACACGAGTTATCTCTATATGCTTAAGCTTTTTCATAACGTCTATGTCAGACGTTATGATAGTATTAAAATCGCTTTCCAGACATCCTTTGCTAATAAGTATACCTTGTCTTCAATCACTATTCTGGTTCTAAACAGACTGATTCTATTCATGAAGTTTCCCCGATTTCTTAGCAAGTTGCTTATCTTCCTTTTGTACTCTTCTTTCCAGTTTTCTAATATCCTCAGAAGGAGGAAGATTCTCCGGTTTGATTCCCCTTTGCCCCAGCATCTCTCTTACTGAACTGTTGTTGTCAACATGTTCAACCGTTATAGCAGACTCCCCTTGTAAATCCTTTTCTTCAACATTGTAATTTGTCATCTCTGTTGCAAGATTTTTGGCGGCTATTGTAAGTGTCGGCAAAAAATCCGCCAACGGTCTTGAGTCCTTGACACCAAGACGTTCTTTCATTTCTTTGGTGGTATATCCTCCAAATAAAGCCTGATCACCTTTTGAGCGTATTCTTGCGAACCCGGCATCGTCAACACCACGCTCATAGATATTCTGAGATAGTCGCTTTTCCGACTCCCTAAGCTTGCCACGAGCTTCTGTTCTTTCTATATATGCAATTCGTTCTTCAATAAGTTCCTGCTTTCTTGTTTGCACCGCAAAATAACTCTGCGCGAATGCAATCTGTTCCTTTCGGGGATCTCCATTCTCAGCAATGAGATAGCAGGCATAACGAGTGAGCATATAATCATCAACTTCTCGATTTCCGCCTTTACCGATTTTTATCATTTTGCTGACATCAGCAAAATGATCCGTTACAGTTATCCCATTGTTTTCACAAGAAGTCTTTGCCTTTTCTATGGTCTTCTCAAAATTTCTCCATTGAGCATATTCAAGCAGTTCCATCAACTCTCGTGCATACCAGAATTCAATGCCATTCTCTTCATGCCTGATATCATCAAATCTTTTCTTATACTGTATTATTGCTTTTTTCTCCAAGTCTTTCCCCTCCTGCTACTTCCAACTTTTCCATAATACGAACCCTCATAAGCGGTTCAGTTCCACCGTGGTATGGTTCGTAAGCTCTCACATCATAAAGGCTCTTATCAATATTGTCAGAAATACTATATTGAAGATGCCTGAGAACACGTCAAATCTTCGTTGACATTCATAATCTGGATTTATATAATATTACCAATGGTAATATTATAGTGTTACCATTGGTAATTGTCAAGGAGGGTTATTATGAACCATACGAACAATACTCTTATTCCTGAACGCCTCAAATCAGCAAGAGAACGGCTTAACCTTTCCAAAGCTGAAGCTGCAAGGCGGATTGGATTAACGGCAGCATCCTACGTTAGATATGAAGCAGGTGACCGCAGGCCTTCTCCACAAGTCATAATATCGATAGCGGAGAAAATGAATACATCAGTTGCCTATTTATCAGGAGAAACAGATGATATTTCCCCTGATGTAATAAACATTCATAAAAATAGTGATCCTATCTTATTTGAACTGATAAAGAACACTCAAAGCGCAGATGACACTACTTTGCAACGCTTGCTTAGTTATTACCATCAGCTGACCAAAAACGATTAGTTTGTATTATCGTTTTTCTTTATCTGACTCTGCGTCCTTAATCCTATAATAGTCTTCCATATCAAGCGTAAACATGACATGATCCTTTGCATTTCGAAGTCGTTCGAGCAAACAACAGGTTTCTGTATGCATGGTATGACCAAACTGATCGCATACAGTGTATTTTTGAATGTGATAACCACGTTCCTCTAAGTACTTCAGGTCACGGGCCAGTGTGGCGCTGTCGCAGCTGACATAGACGATACGATTTGGCTGCATTTTAACCATTGTTTCAAGTGCTACTGTATCGCATCCCTTGCGTGGTGGATCTACCATGATGACATCTGGATGAGACATCTTTTCGTAGATTTCTGGAAGAACAACTTCTGCCTCTCCACAGTAGAATTCTGCATTGTCTAAACCGTTAAGCTTTGCGTTTGCCTTGGCATTTTCAATAGCCTGTGGAACGACCTCGATTCCAATTACTCTTCCGGCGTGTTTTGCCATTGAAAGTGAGATGGTTCCGATGCCACAGTAAAGATCCCAAACCTCTTCTGTGCCGTGTAAATCTGCATATTCTAAGGCCTTGCTATATAAACGTTCCATCTGGTCATGGTTGACCTGATAGAAGGAATTTGCGCTGATATCAAAAGCGATGGTGTCACCATTTGTAAGAGTTATTGTGTCTCGAATAGCTTCCTTTCCATAGAGCACCTTAGTCTCATAGCCCATGATGACATTATCACGACGTGTGTTTATATTAAGGACTAATGATGCAAGTGAAGGTTCCACATTTCGTATATGCGATATTAAAGAATCCACCGCTGGAAGCTTATCCCCGTTAACAACCACACAAACCATTGTCTCTCCAGTAGCCTTACCTTCTCGGACAAGCACATGGCGAATCAAACCTTTTCCAGTAGATTCATCGTAGGCGGCTACCTTATTTTCATTCATATAATCGATTACCGCATATACGATATTCATACTCTTCTCAGAGCAAATCTTACAATCATCTGATGGCACAATCCTATGACTTCTGGCGCCATAAAAGCCTGCGATAATCTTTCCATCCTTATCCATTCCAACAGGCACCTGTGCCTTATTTCGATAGCGAAGTGGATTAGTCATACCAAGGATTGGCTCACGAATAGAATCTACAAAAGCACGGTCATAACCACCAATCTTAACAAGATTATTGGCTACGATATTATCCTTTATCTCCAGCTGCTTTTCATAGGAAACCTGCATAATCTGGCAGCCACCACATTGCTTTGCATTAGGGCAGGCTGGCTGAACACGATATGAACTAGCCTCCACAACTTCCTTCAATGCTGCAAAGCAATAGGTCTTTTTCACCTTTGTGATAATTACATCACACACATCTCCTACAACTGCGTCTTTGACAAAAATGGTCACACCATCAGTGTGACCAATTCCAGCCCCTTCAAGGGACATATCTTCTATTGTTAATCTTACAATATCGTTTTTATTCATTAATTCTTTCCTGTTCTACGGATGTTTGAATCAAGCAGTCGATTAAATCCCTGCCATGTCAAATTGTTCTCCTCAACATTCTCAAGAGCCTCGTAGATAGTCTCGAGCTTTGCATCGATGTTATCAGCAAATGAAAGTGCGATGGCCTCTGCAATAGCTGGCTTCTTAGGCGAACCAAATTCAAGCTCGCCGTGATGTGAAAGGATACAGTGGATAAGCTCCTTACGCTTTACAGCTGGGAATCCTTCGATTTCATCGATGGCTCTGTCTACCATTGTAGCGCCAACATAGATGTGACCGAGAAGCTGTCCCTCATCTGTGTAATCGTTACGTGGGAACTCTGAAAGCTCCTTAACCTTTCCGATATCATGGAAGATAGCGGCTGTAATAAGTAAATCTCTATCCAGGAATGGATACTGTCTGCTGAAATAGTCGCAGTTTGTAGCAACTGAAAGAGTGTGCTCCAAAAGACCACCAGTGAAGCCATGATGAACTGACTTTGCAGCTGAGTGAGCCTTGAATTCCTCGATAAATTCTTTATCATCAACAAAATATTTCTTAAGTAATGCCTTCATGTATGGAGACTTGATGGAATTGATGAGAGCTGTCAAATCATTCCACATCACCCCAACGTCCTTCTTGCTGGCTGGGATGTAATCTGCAATGTCAAACTCTCCCTCATTAGCCTTGCGAAGGCGCTTTATATTAAACTGTAATGCACCATTCCAGCTGGTAATATCACCTGTAACTGTGATGAAATCCAACTCGTCAAAATCGCTGATGCCTTCGGAATCAACATCCCAAATCTTAGCATCGATAGTGCCTGTCTTATCGCATAATGTAAGTGACTCGAAAGCCTTTCCTGTCTTTGAGATGCCCTGAGTCTTCTTTTTGCACAGGTATGTCTCTGTGCCTCTGTCTCCCTCTCTGAGGGTGTTAATGTACTTCATGTATATCTCCAATCTAAGCTCCAAAGGAGCCGCGCAGCATAAGCTGCAATTTAGCTTCTTTAATTATAAGTGATAGGGTCACCATAATCAATCTTTAGACTATGAGCGAAAATATAAATTATTTCACCTATTTTTAATCGTTTTCGCACATTTTCTATGTTAGGATTTTTATAAAAGGAGAGGTACTATGACAAAGATTTTATTTCCTCAGGTGAATGGCCTGCTCCATGGTGGAGACTACAACCCAGAGCAGTGGCTTGATCGACCTGACATTCTAGAAAAAGATATTCAACTCATGAAGGAAGCTGGCATAAACACCGTTACTATGGGTGTATTCTCATGGGCAGTTCATGAACCTACAGAAGGGAATATCAGCTTCGACTGGCTTGCTGCCATCATGGATAAACTATACGAAAACGGAATTTATACAGTACTTGCAACACCTACAGGAGCAAGACCAGCATGGCTTGATGAAAAATATCCATCAGCCATGAGATGTGATGAGCGCGGTGTTAGAAATCATCACGGCGTACGTCATAATCACTGCATGCAGTCACCTGAATTCAGGGAAAAGGTTCGCATCATGGACACTGCACTTGCTCAGAAATTTGCAAATCATCCAGGTCTTTTAATGTGGCACATTTCAAATGAGCTTAGCGGATACTGCTACTGTGATACCTGCCGCAAGAAATTCCAGGAATGGCTGGCTGACCGCTACGACCATGATATTAATAAGCTCAACAAAGCATGGTGGACCACCTTCTGGTCTCACACCTTTAACAGCTTTGACCAGATTGATCCACCTTACGCTAACGGAGAAAACTGCGTCCTTGGTTTGAATCTTGACTGGAAGAGATTTACTACCTGGTCAGCTACAGATTTCATGCGCTTTGAAATCGATACTCTTAGGGCAGCAGGTGCCAAAGAACCTACTACTACCAACTTCATGGAAATGTTCTATGATTATGACTACTGGTATATGAGCCAGTTTATAGATGTAATCAGCTGGGATAATTACCCTGAGATACATAACAACTGGCAGTCCGATTCTGCTCATCTTTTAGAACGCAGCTTTAACCACGCTTTATTTAGAAGCCTAAAACCTGAGCAGCCATTTATGATGATGGAATCTGCTCCTGGATTGGTAAACTGGAGACCATATAACAAATATCGTCGTCCTGGCATCCATAAGCTTATTTCCATGCAGGCTGTTGCCGCTGGTTCTGATACTGTTCAGTATTTCCAGATCAGAAAGAGTCGCGGCTCCTCTGAACAGTGGCACGGAGCTGTCATCGACCACATTGGAACAAACGATACAAGAATATTTAAGGAAGTAGCCTCACTTGGCGCAGATTTACAAAAGCTTTCTGAGGTTACTGGTTCTGTTTCTGACAACAAAGTGGCTATTGTTTTCGACTGGGATAACCGTTGGGCTATAGATGATGCTTGGGCTCTTGCCAACGAAACTAAGAAATTCGATGAAACCTGCATGAACATCTACAACGAATTTATGCATCTAGGAATTGAGCCTGATATTGTTTCCTCGGACAGTGACTGGAGCAAATATAATATTATTTGTGCACCAATGCTCTATGTTCTTCACGATGGAATTGGTCAGAAAATTTCAGATTTTGTCAGTGCTGGTGGTGAATTTATGGCTACATATTTCACTGGATACGTTAATAAGGATTTGCTTGCTAATCTTGGTGGTTTCCCTGGTGATGACCTTGATAAAGTATTCGGTCTTCGCTCTGAAGAAATCGACACTCTCTATCCAGAAGACAAGATTACTATCAAGATTCATGATAAAGCAAATCGCAGTTATCATTCAATAGCTGTTCATGATTATCAGGAGATGCTCAGGGATGTATCAGCTGATATATTAGCCCGTTATGAAAATGATTACCTTGAAGGCTTACCTGCTATTACCTGCAATAAATACGGAAAAGGCCACGCATATTATGTTGCCTGCCGTACTGACCAGCACGATATTGAATTCATTTATAGAGAGATGCTGACACATGCAAATATCGCATTTACGAAGTTGCCTGAAGGCATTGAAAAGCATAGTAGACTTTCAGAAGATGCCCGCTATGATTTCTATCTTAACTGCACAGAAGATGAGAAAACTATTAGTGATATCTCCGGCATAGATTTGCTTACAGGAGATGAAATATCTGGAGATTTAACCCTTACCAAATACCAGGTTGCAGTAATTAAAAATTCCTAAAAAATCGAGTAGGAGGAATTTCTCATAAGTGAGAAATTCCGACCTCTCACACCACCGTGCGTACCGTTCGGTACACGGCGGTTCAATCAACTTAACAAGTAACACACCTTTCGGTGTAGTAATCTAACATTGAGACTAATCCAAATGAGGTTAGTCTCTTTGTACTTATAGCCTTTTGTACCCATCCATTGTGAGCGAGTCTTGCATATCTGTCTCCACAATAGGAGATGTTATACGCTGCCCATCTTGGTACGTCCAGCTTCATCAAATTCTTAGCTCTATTCTGCGGAGTCTTCCAATGCTTCCAAATACACATACGAAGTCTGAATCTGAT
>NZ_FNDP01000030.1 GCF_900100545.1 Pseudobutyrivibrio sp. 49 | reverse complement strand
AACGTGAAAGAAGACATGAACTTCAGAAGATATCTGTATCGTGGAAAAGAAAATGTTCTTGCACAGAGCATACTGCTGGCAATCGGCTATGATATAAATAAGCTACATCATAAGATTGCTGCTGAGCGAACAGGAACACACCTGTTTGAATTGAAAAAAGCCTCATAATTTTTGACACTTCAAAATGAAAAAGGCAACAATGCGCCGATTATCACATCGGCTTGTTAAAGTACTCAATTTTTCACAATAACAATGAAAACCATTTCTCAAATCCACAATTTATGGTAAGAAAAAGGGGCCTCGCTTAGATGATTTAATCATCTAAAGCGACAGCCCCTTTTTCTTTTATGTAGGAATCTGTTATATTATTTATGTAGGAGTTAATTTAACAAAGGAGATTAAATAGATGAATCAAGAATCTTTTTCGTTTGTAATCTACATGATTCATGCTTGTGCTAATAAGTGGGGGAAACTACCATCCGAGGTTTATACTATGCTTAGTAGTGTTGATTGTATAAATAATTATTTAGTTAAGCATTTTGATATAATTCATACTCAAAGCACGTCCTATGTTATTGATGACATTACAGATTATTTAAATGCAAGAGGTGTTAAAATATGATTGTTTACCATGGAGGAATTGATGTAATTAAGAAGCCAGATATTAATCACTCATATAGACCATTAGATTTTGGTAAAGGTTTTTATATTACTACAGTTAAGGAACAGGCTGAAAAATGGGCTAGAAGAAAGGCTGATATCTTTAATAAGGATGTGTCTATAGTTAACTGTTACGAACTGAAAGCTGATTATGATTCCTTTAAGGTAAAAACATTTTCTGATGATTTGATAGAGTGGATAGATTTTGTATGCTCATGTAGAGATGGAAATGAAGAATACAAACAATATGATATCATCATTGGAAAAGTAGCTGATGATAAGGTTTTTAGAGTTGTAGATATGTATCATCAAGGCATCTGGGATAGAGATAGAGCTTTGAAAGAAATCAAGGTATATGAAACTTATGACCAGATAGCTTTTATATCGCAAAAAGCTATAGATAATCTTTTGACTTATAGTTCTTCATATGAGGTTAAATAATGGATGATAAAGTATTAGAACAGGTATACCAGGAAAGCTTGGAAGAGAGATTGATTTCTTATATAGCAAAAGAAAACAATGTTTCTCTAGAGAAAGCAATGGCTATCTATTATGGTAGTAAGCTTTCAAATAAAATAAATCAAGGCAATGAAGGAATGCAGTATCTAGACTACAAGGTACTTGCGGATATATTAAAAGAGACAGAGCCAGAGTTGTTTGAAAAATAGTCTTCATATGAAGGCTTTTTTTGTTATTGTATGTATCTATAGTAAGATTATTTACTGGTGACAAGTTGTCTCCAGTTGGTGTCAAAATGTAACCGACTCAATTTATATTGTTCTCGCTAAAATAGATTGCATAAATGTTCTTAATATTGCATCCTTATCTTAGGAGGGAATATCCATGGATAAGGAAAAGACAGGTTTACTTATAAAGAGTGCACGTCTTCAAAAGGGATATACACAAACTGAATTAGGGGATATTTTAGGGGTATCAAATAAAGCAATATCACGTTGGGAAAATGGGGACAGTTTTCCGGATGTAGGGATTCTAGAAGATTTATCTAATTGTCTTGATATCAGTATCGAAAAGCTTGTTAGTGGAGAATCTTCTGAGGATAAAGAAGAAGCACTTTCAGAGTTATTAAGGATAGTCAAAATACAGGCAAGAGATTCGGTCAGAAGAAAAATAGATATAATTTCAAATATAATAATCTTAATTATTATTTTAATACGGTTTTATTTTGCTTTTGTTTCAGGAAAGGGCTACAGTTGGAATTTTAAGTATGATATTGTGTTCCTAGTGATTTGCAATTTGATATTGATTGGAAGTACCACTAGAAAAAGTCTGGTGTGTGAGGATAAAAGAGATAATCAGTATAGAATCATTAGTCTAATTACATTGTTATTATTCGTAGCGAGTGTAGTTATCATGATTGGAGCAATTTATTATTTCGATTTGCTAGCTGTTTATGTTGCACCTGAGAATTATGGACCGCTTCTTTCAAAAATATTGGGCAGTATTACATTAGCTAGTATAGGATTATTTGAATATGAATGGTATAAATTAAAACATATGAAAATAGTAGCTGCTTCGGCAGTCTTTGTAAGCGTAGCTAATATATTTTTATGTATTTCTTATAGAGAATGGATGGGTTCATTAGTAACTTATGAAGATGCATTGCAATCAATAGGTGTTTTATCTATATCAATATTTATAGTTTTGATAATAACGATGGTTGTTATGAAGTACATACAAAAATATGGTAAATTGAAGTGATAATGTATCGAGAGCAAATGAAGCCTTTAGAATCAACGATTCTGAAGGCTTTTACTGATTAATTATTCCGAACAAAAATGCTGCAACTCCCAAGAACCAGTGAATAAACCAAACGCCAAAAATGGTCTTTTGTTTTTCATAAATGATTCCTAAAATACCGCCAAGGACAGCAGCTCCAATCATGAACCAAAAGCCATATTCAATATGGAAGATTGCGAAAATAATTGATGCATGTATTATTGCATAAATGGTCTTATGCTTTATTGCGCAAACTCTTTTTAAGCCAGTCTGCATGATGCATCTGGCTGTAAATTCCTGTATGAAAGAAGTAATAAGATAGAGAACCTGATATGAATTAAATCTTCGAATATCGAAGAAGCCTCTCTCGGTTTGAAACAAGCTAGGATCATATAGTTGTCCAAATATTTTTATTGCTGCAAGGATTACAAGGGAGAATCCACATATGATTAATGTCTGTAAAAAAGTCTTTTTTGGATTATCTGGTATTAAGCCAAGCTCCTTTATTGAGAAGGTTGATGTGAAATGCCATGCGGTGGCACACATAATCACACCTAGCAAATCAACAGCCTGAACCATATATGAAACAGGAACTGGACGACCCAGGTGTTCCCAAAAGGCATATATGATTATCCAAACACCAACACCAGATAAGAGAATTGTTAAAACAATAGAAGCATCACGAAACTTTACTTCCGCTGTTCTGTTATCCTCATAAGAGGAATTACCGCAGTTAATATCCATTTCTTTCCCTTTCAATAAAAACAACAACTCAGCATTCTATCATCTTTTTTTTATATTGGCATCCCGACTATGCACATCCTGTTTATAAATCATCGTAATTATTCACATTGTTTTCTTAAGTATGTTTTATAACTCAAACGACTAAATAAACCACACGATCTCTTAAGAAATAAAATAACAGTTTTGTCAAAAAGTGATGATAGATTTGAAAAACAACTGGCAAAGAAAAAAACACTATGGCATAATACACATTAAAAATATTTATTGAAGAGGTGCCATATGAATAACATTGTTTTAATCGGTATGCCTGGAGTAGGAAAAAGTACACTGGGCGTTGTTCTAGCAAAGGAATTAGGCTTTGAGTTTGTTGATGCAGATTTGCTTATTCAGAAACGCGAAAAACGCCTTTTAAAGGAAATAATTGCAGATGAGGGTGTAGATGGTTTCCTGAAGATTGAAAACGATGTTAATGCTGGAATTCAGACGGATAAGACGGTCATTTCCACAGGTGGTAGCGTAATCTATGGAGACGAGGCTATGGCGCATCTGAAAGAAATTGGAACTGTAGTATACCTTAAGCTTGATTATGAAACGCTTGATAGCAGACTTGGAAGTCTTAAAGGGCGTGGGGTCGTGTTAAAAGATGGTCAAAATCTTAAGTCTTTATATGAAGAGCGTGTACCTCTCTATGAGAAGTACGCAGATGTTATCGTAGATGAACACGGATTGAATTTAGAAGAAACCTTAGATGCTGTATTAAAAAAGTTGCAGAACGCTTAGCGCTCTGCAACTTTTTTATATCCGGTCTTAACCAACCATTTCTGGTCTATTATTTTAATCTCATCACCAAATGCAATGTGAAGTCTTACAGATGCAGGCTGCTGTTCTATTTCCTGAACGGTGCCTTCTCCGAACTTTGGATGTGTAACCACATCACCAACTTCATATTTAATCTTTGCATTTTCCATATTTGCATACATCTTCTGTGTGCGATAAGTATCAAGCATCTGTACCTGCTTGTGGTCAACGCTAGGACGTTCGAGTACGGAATCGTAGTCAATTTTTTGGATGCTAGCGTCTTCTATATAGTAATCAGCTGGAATAGCACCGATGAGTGAACAGCAATATTTCCATGCACTGCCGTGTACACCTGGCTGCCAATTATACTTTTCTGGAATGCTAATGTGTCTTGTCATGTAGTGAGCATATTCATGTTTGTAAAGATTGACTCTGTCAGCCTTTGTAAGCTGATTGTTCATACAGAAGCCAATAAAGAAAAGCGAGAACTGAAATTGTTCTTCATTATCATAAGATGGTGGCAGATAAGAGCCTAAAGCTTTTTCATCCATTCCGAAGGTTATAGGAACATCTGCACCATGTAAACCCAGCTTGTGATCTAAAACTGAGTAAAGAGCAGTGATTTCTGCACGTAAAACGGGTTCTTCCTTGTGCAATAAATTAAGCATATCTTTTTTAGTCATTTGGTACTCCTTGTTGATTAGAAAAACTTTTTTCAGTATATCAACAGAATAGCTAATTTACAATTACCAATACTGTGAAATAGTTACAAAAAAATAGGAGGGAGGCTAAACTCAAAATAATAATTGTCGATAAATGTTTTGAAGTGTAGACATGAAGAAAAATGTAAATAATTAGCAGGGGTTGAGTATGAAAAAAATCTATTTAAATCTTAAGAATTTAATGGCTTTTGGGATGGCAGTAATTATGCTGGCCTCTTTTATTGCTAATCCAATAACAGCGGAGGCTGCAAAGAAAAAAGGTTCTGGAAATGCAACGTATGCAGTTGGTGATAACATAGCCTTTGGAAATATAGATGGTGGAATAATTAGCTGGACTATATTGACCTATGATGACAAGACAAAGATGGCTTTTGTAACAACACGAAAACCACTTGCTTCAAAATCTGTAACAGCTTATAGAGAAGCAATTGCACAGATGTTCAAGCAAAATGGAACTAAGGCAGGATATGTAAGATGGTCTGAAAATTACTGGAGAGGCTGGTTAAATCAGACTTTTTATAAGCAGTGTTTTAATGATGCTGAACGTGAAATGATTCAGAAGACCACACTTTCTGAGCAGGACGCCAAGAATTCTATAATGAATTATTACCATGATACATCCATGGATGCAGATTATGTTGGCGGTAAGGAAAAGAATGCTTTAAATATGGCAATCTACAATTCCCAGACAACTACAGCAGATTATATTTTCTTCCTTTCCAGTGATGAGTATACAGCTAATAAGGATACAATTAAGAATGAGACATTATATATGTTTCCTCTGAGGACGAACACCTACGATGATCCAACTTATGGCTTGTTTGGAAATGACACAGATAAGCTCATTCACAGAATGTATTATTATGGAGGAGATTCGATTCGCCCAGCTATGTACGTTAAGCTTGGGGAGCCTGAGGAGGAGGCTACAGACAGTAAGTCTTCTGATAGTAAATCCTCAAAATCTAGCAGTACAAAAACTACATCAACTTCAGACAGTAAGACAACATCATCGACTTCCACATCCACAGCAAAGGCTGAGACTACGGAAGCAAAGAGCACTAGCACAAGAAAGTATGCAAATAACGGTACTAACGAAGGTGACATATCTCTTCCAGAGGATTCAGATCATTCAATGAAGCCAGGAGATGTGGCGCAGGTTGCAATAGATATGGATTACCTTAATAGCACAGACAAGCAGTTCAATTGCACGTATACCACCTCGGATGCTAACGTAGTTACGATAGACTCTAACGGACAGGTTATAGCTGTTAATAAAGGTTCTGCCAATGTAACAGTCCGTATGAGGAAATCCAATGGTAAGATATACACAATGTCATGTAGAATTGATGTAACATAAATAATGAATTATATGGGCTCTCGGCGAAATTGCCGGGAGCCTTTTTATAAATTTTTTATACTTATTTTATTAGTAATCTGAGCTACAAACAATTATACTAAAGAAAGATAAATATTCTTTATTTAGGAGGATGCAGATGTATTACGGATATGGTTATGATTGGACAATTATCTTAGTACTAATTGGAGCTGCAATCAGCGGACTTGCTTCTTTAAATGTTAGGAGAACCTATGCAAAGTACAGCAAGCTCAGAAATTATAGAGGAATCACCTCCAACGAGGTGGCAGAGCACATCTTACATGCAGCAGGTATTTATGATGTAAGAATCGAGAGAATCAGAGGTAATCTTACTGACCATTATTCTCCAAATGAAAAGGTGCTTCGTCTTTCAGATGCAGTTTATGGTCAGACAAGCGTAGCTGCCCTTGGTGTAGCAGCCCATGAGTGTGGACATGCTATTCAGCATCAGGAGGGATATGCACCACTTAAGCTTCGCTCAGCATCAGTGCCACTTGCAAATATTGGTTCATGGATTTCATGGCCAGTTATTCTGATTGGTCTTTTGATTGGTTATACACCACTTGCTCAGCTTGGAATCTTTTTATTCACATTTGTTGTGGCTTTTCAGTTGATAACACTACCTGTAGAGTTTGATGCCAGCGCTCGAGCACTTCGTATTTTAGATCAGGATCATATTTTAGAGGGTGAAGAGCATGCAGGAGCTACAAAGGTATTAAAGGCAGCAGCTCTTACATATGTTGCAGCATTGTTTGCTACAATTCTTCAGTTGCTCAGATTGGTTTACATCGTTAACGGCAGGAGAAGAGATTAGTGACAACTTATCTTAAGAGCACTATCAAAGTTAATAAGCTAGGTGAATTACAGCCTGACTATCCGCAAGGGGTTCTTGTACTCTCGGATAGCCAGGCTGTTCTTGATGAGTGCATTGCCAATGGTATTCCGGTGGCAGGTTATGAGCACGATGATATTACAGGGCTAAAGTGTGAACATCTTTTACTTGAAGTAGATGAGGTTGACGATGAAGTCTTTGAAAATATCTACCGCAGGTGCGCTGGTATTCCCTGGGATATAGGTGAGACCGCCCGTACATACATAAGAGAGTTTTCTATGGAAGATTTGGATGACTTGGTGGCTCTTTACAATAAGCCGGGAATGACTGATTATATGGAACCGCTTTTTGATTATGAGGCAGAGAAGGCATATGAGCAGAATTATATCGACTATATTTATAAGCTATATGGCTTTGGAATGTGGCTGATTTATGATAAAATTACGAATGGACTAATTGGTAGAGCAGGAATCGAGATAAGGGAGACTTGCACAGAAGATGGTCAGGCAGAGTTAGGGTTTTGCATTGCCTCAGACCGTTGGAAGCAGGGGTTAGCCTACGAGGTTTGCTCGAAAATAGTTCAGCTTGCAAGGGAGGAATATGGCATGAAAAGTCTCATAGCCAGATGTGACCCTGAAAACAAAGCAAGCAGAAGGTTATTAGAGAAATTGGGATTCAGCTTCCAGTATTATCAGGAAGATGGAGACTGCAGGTATTTTATGGAGATATGTTAGATGGATTTAAAGGATTATCAGCACGAGGTAGTAGTCACTGATGCGGGGCTTCCTTTCAAGCTTTTTTCATTTGAGGGAGCAAGTGGCAATTATATTCGTGACAAGCATTGGCATCGTTCGATTGAGATTTTCGCAGTATGGGAGGGCAAGCTTGATTTCACACTTCATGACAAGAAATTCCCACTTAGTAACGGTGAATTTGTTATTGTAAACAGCAATGAGGTACACAGTATTTTAGCACCAAACCCTAATAAAACAGTGGTGCTTCAGATACCGCAAGATACTTTTGCGGAATATTTTACAGATGAACAGTTTATTTGGTTCTCTCACGGCGACAGGGAATCTGATCACCGTGTTTTCACCCTTCTTCAGGAGATGTATCTTATTTACACAAATGGAGAAGAGGGCAATAAGCTTCAGGTGCTTAGTTTATACTACGAGCTTTTGTATATCCTTGTTACCAAGTATCGTAAGTTCAATGTTAACGAGGAAATTGTAAAGAGTAATAAACAGTTAAAGAAGCTTTCCAGCATTACAAGATACATGAAGGATCATTATGCAGAGCCTCTTTCACTTGAGTTGATGGCAGATCAGTTTAACTATTCACCATCTTATCTGTCTCGTATGTTCCAGAAGCATGCGGGTATTAATTTCAAGGATTATCTTCTTGGCATCCGTTTGGAGCATGCAGTTCGTGAGCTTGAAGAGACAGGAGGACAGATTGTTGATATCGCCCTTGGTAATGGATTTCCTAATTCAAAGGCATTTTCAAATGCTTTTAGGGAGAAATATGGAGTACTTCCAAGTGAGTACAGAAAGAACAACTAAATAGAGGATCATGACAGAGCAGCTTCATTTTGAGGCTGTTCTTTTTTGATATTTTGGGCACAAAAAAAGCACCAAGTAAAACACTTGATGCTTGAATGCGCGACCAGGGGTTCGAACCCTGGACACCCTGATTAAGAGTCAGGTGCTCTGCCAGCTGAGCTAGTCGCGCTTATATGTAAAGCTGTTTTTCAACAGCAACGATAATTATTATATAAGGTTTTTAAAATTTTGCAACCCCTAATTTGAAAAAAATAAAATTTTTTTTGATTCTTGACAGCAGTGAGAAGGTGTCGTAGTATTTACTCAATTGAATAGTATCTTCAGGGCAGGGTGAGATTCCCTACCGGTGGTATAGCCCACGAGCCGCAAGGCATGATTCGGTGTGATTCCGAAGCCGACAGTAAAGTCTGGATGAAAGAAGATGGTAGTTTATTTGTGGAACGTATATGCTCTGAGATTATTTTATAGTCTCAGAGCTTTCTTAGTTATAGGGATGAACTATATTGGGCCTTGAAATTTTTTCAAGGCCTTTTTTAATGGAGGAAAAGAATGGAAGACAAAGAATTCATGCAGCGTGCGATTATGCTTGCAAAGCTTGGTGCTGGATTCGTAAATCCGAATCCAATGGTGGGAGCTGTAATCGTCAAGAATGGGAAGATTATTGGTGAAGGCTACCACAGAAAATATGGTGATTTACATGCAGAGCGAAATGCGTTGGGAGATTGTTCTGGGTCTCCTGAGGGAGCCACAATGTATGTCACCTTGGAGCCATGTTGTCACTATGGTAAGACGCCTCCTTGCACAGAGGCCATTATTGAAAGTGGTATTACACGAGTAGTTATTGGCACCCTTGATGTTAATCCTGTAGTGGCTGGCAAAGGTGCCAAGATTCTCATGGAATATGGTATCAAAGTGGAAGTGGGATTGCTTGAGAAAGAATGTAAAAAGCTGAATCGTGTGTTCAATAAATACATGGTTTCAAAACGTCCTTACGTAGTTATGAAATATGCAATGACAGCTGATGGAAAGATAGCCACGGTGACAGGAGAATCAAAGTGGATAACTGGCGATGAGGCGAGAGAAAATGTTCACAGGCTCAGGAAGAATCTGTCGGGAATTATGGTGGGAGTTTCTACTGTAATAATGGATGATCCTGGTCTTGATTGCAGGCTTGAGGAACCAGCAAAGAATCCGGTGAGAATTATTTGTGATTCGCATTTACGAACTCCATTAACATCAAAGGTGGTAAAAACCGCAGATGAAATCGAGACGATAATTGCTACATCATCATGTGATAAGAAGAAGGTTGCTGAGTATAAGAAAAATGGTTGTAAGGTAATTAATATTCCTCAGGCAGAAAATGGAATTGATTTAAACATCCTGATGGAAAGACTGGGAGAAATGGGTATAGACAGCGTACTTCTAGAGGGAGGCGGAACGCTGAACTACAGTGCCTTGGAAAGCAAGATTGTAGATGAGATTCATGTCCATATGGCTCCAAAGATTTTCGGAGGAAACAGCAAATCACCTGTGGAAGGACTTGGAATTGAAAATATAAATGATGCCATTCGTCTGAATCCTATCGAGACTGTTTGGGCAGGTGAAGATTTGATCATAGAAAATGAGGTTGTTTACTAATGTTTACTGGAATAGTTGAAGAACTGGGAAAGGTTCAAAGAATCGAAAGAGGCGGGAGGCAGCAGCGAATTACCATAAATTGCAGCAGAATCCTTGAGGATATCCATATGGGAGATAGTATTGCTGTAAATGGGGTGTGCCTGACTGTGGTGGAGTATAGTGCAAACAGTTTTTCCGCTGATGTGATGAATGAGACTTTTTCACGTTCCAGCCTAGGTTCGCTTACTGTTGGAAGCCCAGTAGATTTGGAAAGAGCTATGGCTGCAAATGGACGATTTGGAGGACACATAGTAAGTGGTCATATCGATGGTACGGGCATTATAAAAAATATAAGACAGGATGGCAACGCAGTCTGGTTTGAGATTAAGACGGACGTGAAAATTCTTGATGGAATAGTTGAAAAGGGCTCCATCACTATAGATGGTATCAGCCTGACTGTGGCGGGCGTAAGCCGTGACAGCTTTAAAGTAAGTATCATACCACACACCTTAAAGGAGACAGTTTTAGGTCATAAAAAAATCGGAGACATCGTAAATCTGGAAAATGATGTGGTTGGAAAATACATAAAGAAGTTTTTAGGAAGGGAAGAAAAATGCGAAGAGAGTCGATTGAAAGAGCTATTGATGATTTAAAAAATGGCAAGGTCATCATGGTTATGGATGATGAGGGCCGAGAGAACGAAGGAGATTTTATCTGTGCCGCTGAGTTTGCCACCACGGAAAATGTAAACCTTATGGCATCAGTGGGAAGAGGTCTTATCTGTATGCCAATGAGTGAGGAGCTTGCTTATAAGCTGGCACTTCCACCTATGGTAAGTCACAACACGGATAATCACGAAACCGCATTTACGGTATCCATTGATCATGTAGATACAACCACAGGTATATCTGCAGCAGAACGCGGACTTACAGCAAGAAGCTGTGTGAAGGATGACGTGAGTCCTCTGGAGTTCAGAAGACCAGGGCACATGTTTCCTTTGGTGGCCAAAGCAGGTGGTGTGATTGAGCGCCCGGGTCATACAGAGGCCACTGTGGATTTGATGAAGCAGGCAGGACTTAGGGAGTGTGGTCTTTGCTGTGAGATTATGGCAGAGGATGGCACAATGATGAGAGGCGAGGCATTGCGCAAGCTTGCAGAGG
The DNA here is from genome assembly GCF_900100545.1 of Pseudobutyrivibrio sp. 49. Taxonomy (GTDB): domain Bacteria; phylum Bacillota; class Clostridia; order Lachnospirales; family Lachnospiraceae; genus Pseudobutyrivibrio. Next base: position 10,575 of record NZ_FNDP01000030.1, on the reverse strand, counting down.
ATATGGGGATAACCTTTATTACAATTCCTGAGCTTGTGGAATACCGAAAGGTCTATGACAAGCTGGTGGAGTGTGTTTCTATAGCGAAGATGCCTACACGTTATGGCGAGTTCATGGCACACTGCTATATCAACAAGCTTAATGGTGAGCATCACGTGGCTCTTGTTATGGGAGATATTACAGATGGCAAGGATGTACTTTGTCGTGTTCATTCGGAGTGTCTTACAGGTGATGTGTTTGGCTCTATGAGATGCGACTGTGGTCAGCAGTTTGATGCAGCCATGAAGGCCATAGCAAAAAATGGACGCGGCGTGCTTCTTTATATGAGACAGGAAGGACGTGGCATCGGTCTTGTGAATAAACTAAAGGCCTACAAGCTTCAGGATGAGGGAATGGATACTTTAGATGCAAACATTGCACTAGGGTTCCCTGGAGATTTAAGAGAGTACTACACAGGTGCACAGATTTTGCGTGACCTTGGAATACATTCACTGGAGCTTCTTACAAACAACCCTGACAAGGTTTACCAGCTGTCTGATTATGGAATGGAGATTTCCAAGAGAGTGCCTATTGAAATAGAAGCAAATAAATATGATGTGTTCTATCTGAAGACAAAGAAAGCAAGAATGGGACATATATTAGAAGTAAAAGATGCATAAATAAAAGAAGGAGATAATGATAATGAAAGTTTACGAAGGAAAATTAGTTTCTGAAGGTGTGAAGGTAGGTATTGTTGTGGCTCGTTTTAATGAGTTCATCACATCAAAATTATTAGGCGGAGCCATCGATGGTCTTAAGCGTGAAAATGTAAAGGAAGAGGACATTGATGTGGCATGGGTTCCTGGCGCATTTGAGATTCCACTTATTGCAAAGAAGATGGCAGAGAGTAAAAAATATGACGCTGTAATCTGTCTTGGTGCAGTAATCCGCGGTGCAACCTCTCACTATGATTATGTATGTTCTGAGGTTTCAAAGGGGGTGGCGCAGGTAAGTATGAATGCAGGAATCCCTGTAATGTTTGGAGTTCTTACTACAGATACTATCGAGCAAGCTGTTGAGCGAGCAGGCACAAAAGCTGGTAATAAAGGCTTTGAATGCGCTCAGGGAGCTATCGAAATGGTCAATCTTATCCGTGAAATGAAGTAAATTTTTGACATAATCAACAAAAGAAGGTCAAAAAAATTCCATCACGTAGTAAATTTTTAAAAGTCTCTAAAATTTTTTGTCTGATATTATAATCATACAAAATAAACGTTTTAGAGGCTTTTATTTTTATGTAAAAGGAAGCCGGTAGTATTAAGGAGGGTAATGACAATGAATAACATGCCAAATGTAAAAATTGGTGTAGTAGCAGTTTCCCGTGACTGCTTTCCAGAAAGCTTATCAGTAGACAGAAGAAAGGCACTTATCGCTGCATATACAAAGAAGTACGGCGCAGAGCATATCTATGAGTGTCCAGTATGTATCGTTGAGAGTGAGATCCACATGGTACAGGCTCTTGAGGATATCAAGAAGGCTGGATGTAACGCTCTTTGCGTATACCTTGGAAACTTTGGTCCAGAAATCTCTGAGACACTTCTTGCTAAGCACTTTGACGGACCTAAGATGTTCTGTGCAGCAGCTGAGGAGTCAGGCAACAGCCTTCTCGATGGTAGAGGAGATGCTTACTGCGGTATGCTTAACGCATCTTACAACCTTCAGCTTCGCAATGTAAAGGCTTATATCCCAGAGTATCCAGTAGGAGATGCTGAGGATTGTGCAGATATGATTCACGACTTCGAGCCAATCGCTCGTGCCGTAATCGCACTTTCAGATCTTAAGATTATCAGCTTTGGTCCAAGACCAATGAACTTCCTTGCTTGTAATGCACCAATCAAGCAGCTTTACAACCTTGGTGTTGAAATCGAGGAGAACTCAGAGCTTGATCTTTTCGAAGCCTTCAATAAGCATGCTGGTGATAGCCGTATCCCAGAGGTTGTTGCAGATATGGAGAAGGAGCTTGGCGCTGGTAACAAGAAGCCAGAGGTTCTTGAGAAGCTCGCTCAGTATGAGCTTACACTTAAGGATTGGGTACGTGATCACAAGGGATATCGTAAATACGTAGCAATCGCTGGCAAGTGCTGGCCTGCATTCCAGACACAGTTTGGTTTCGTTCCTTGCTATGTAAACTCACGTCTTACAGGTGAAGGAATCCCTGTTTCATGCGAGGTTGATATCTATGGATGTCTTTCAGAGTTCATCGGAACAGTTGTATCAGAGGATGTTGTAACACTTCTCGATATCAACAACTCAGTACCAAAGGATATGTACAATGAGGAAATCAAGGGTAAGACAGATTACACACTTGAGGATACATTTATGGGATTCCACTGCGGAAATACATGCTCTAGAAAGCTTGCATTCTGCGAGATGAGAAACCAGAAGATTATGGCTCGTGCACTTCCTGTAGAGGTTACAAACGGAACACTTGAGGGTGATATCGCTCCAGGTGAAATCACATTCTACAGACTTCAGTCTACAGCTGACAACAAGCTTCGCGCTTACATTGCACAGGGGGAAGTTCTTGATGTTCGCACAAAGTCATTTGGTTCAATCGGTGTATTCGCAATCCCTGAGATGGGACGCTTCTACCGTCACTGGTTAATCGAAAAGGGATTCCCACATCACGGAGCTGTTGCATTCGGACACTTCGGAAAGTCACTCTTCGAGGTATTTAAGTACATCGGAGTTGAGGTTGACGAAATCGGATACAACCAGCCAGCAGGCGTTCGTTATCCAACAGAGAACCCTTGGAAATAGCATATAAGAAGGGGCCCAGCTTTGCTGGGAAGATTTCTTATTGCCACAGCGCACCCTCTTTCCCGAAGGGAATCACAATGGGTGCGCTTTCCCGTTTAAAAATATAGGAGAATTATATTATGTATTACATTGGTGTTGATCTTGGTACTTCCGCTGTAAAACTTCTTCTTATGGAAGGTAACGGAAAAATCGAGAAAATCGTATCAAAAGAATATGCCCTCAGCTTCCCACATCCAGGCTGGTCTGAGCAGAAGCCAGAAGATTGGTGGACTCAGGTAGTAGCTGGTATCAAGGAGCTTACTTCAGAGGTAGATAAGACAAAGGTTGCTGGTATTTCATTTGGTGGTCAGATGCATGGTCTTGTAACACTTGATGCAGATGACAATGTAATCCGTCCAGCTATTCTTTGGAATGATGGTCGTACAGGTAAGGAGACAGAATATCTTAATAATGTAATTGGAAAGGATAAGATCTCTGAGTACACAGCAAATATTGCTTTCGCTGGTTTTACAGCTCCAAAGATTCTTTGGATGCAGGAGAACGAGCCAGAGCTTTGGGCTAAGGTTGCAAAGATTATGCTTCCTAAGGATTACATCGCTTACAAGCTTTCTGGAAGCTTCTGTACAGATTATTCAGATGCCAGCGGTATGCTTCTTCTTGATGTTAAGAATCGTTGCTGGAGCAAAGAGATGATGGATATCTGCAAGGTATCAGAGTCTCAGCTTCCAAAGCTTTATGAGAGCTACGAGGTAGTTGGTACAATCAAGCCTGAGGTTGCTTCAGAGCTCGGATTCACAAATGATGTTAAGATTATTGCTGGTGCTGGTGATAACGCAGCTGCAGCAGTTGGTACAGGTACAGTTGGAGAGGGCAAGTGCAATCTTTCAATCGGTACATCTGGTACAATCTTCATCTCTAGCAAGAACTTTACAGTAGACCCTGCAAACGCACTTCACTCATTTGACCATGCTGATGGTGGCTATCACCTTATGGGATGTATGCTTTCAGCTGCATCATGCAACAAGTGGTGGATGGATGAAATCCTTAAGACAAAGGATTATCCAGCAGAGCAGGCAGGCATCAAGAAGCTTGGTGAAAACCGTGTATTCTACCTTCCATACCTTATGGGAGAGCGTAGCCCACACAACAATCCAGATGCACGTGCTATGTTCATCGGAATGTCAATGGATACTACACGTGAGGATATGACACAGGCAGTTCTTGAAGGGGTTGCTTTTGGCCTTCGTGATTCACTTGAGGTAGCACGTAGCCAGGGCATTAAGATTGAGCGTTCTAAGATTTGTGGTGGTGGTGCAAAGAGCCCATTATGGCAGCAGATTATCGCTTCAGTTATGAACCTTAAGCTTGATATCCTTGAGAACGAGGAAGGCCCAGGACTTGGTGGTGCTATCCTTGCAGCAGTAGGCTGCGGCGAGTACGCATCAGTTGAAGAGGCTTGCGACAAGCTTGTAAAGGTTAAGACAACAGTTGAGCCTGATCCAGAATTAATTCGTAAATACGAAGAGAGATATCAGGAGTTCAAGAAGCTTTACCCAACAGTAAAGAGCTTATTCTAATTTTAAAAGTGTAAATCAAAATAGAATTCTAATATAAAAGGTTCTGTGCCTGCAAACAGTCAGACGCAGAATCTTTTTTTTCTAAATAAATTTCATTAAAAATCTTAGCAGAAAAAATCTTACGTACTTGAGCCCTCCAAAAAAATCTAGTTTTGTGTGGAAAAGTCAATAGCACAATTTTGCTATCGCTATAGCAAAATAATACTAATTGAGCATTTTGTTGATTATCTTTGATTAAAACGCTCAAATAACCATCTGCTAAAACCCTCAAAATCCCCTAAATGATGATTAGGTTGACTGAAAATACTCACATAATGTCGCAAAACATTGAAAATTGTGTGCTTTTTACAAAATATTCAACGGAAAAATCACTAAGATTTACAAAAATCAAATAATTTTAGCAATTATATTGACCAGAGTACACTCATGAATTAATGTATTAACAACGTTAAGTAATTAACTCTTGAAATACAATTTCTGGAGAGAAGGTATGGATAAAATAAAAGAGGTAGCGGGGAACAATACAAACGATTTAGTGGAGATGAATCGTTCAGCTATTGTTAGAATACTCCAGCAGACTGATGGATGCTCGAGGGCAGATATAGCAAAAATGACAGGCCTAACACAAGCATCTGTCACAAAAATAGTTGCAGTTCTCATTGAAATGGGAATTGTTTCCGAGGTGGGCTTTGTCAGGGGAAACGGCAATCGTCGCTCTATCGGACTCAGACTAAATGCCGAAAAGAACTTGGTTGTTGGGGTAAAGTTTTCAAGGCACGTTTTTTCAATCGGGGTTTTTGATATTTGTGGAAAAAATTACACGAAGCAGGAAACAGAATTTGGTTTAGATGAATTTGCAGAAGATGTTTTAGCTGAAATGAAAAAACAAATTCATGAACTGCTTAATAAATACAAAAACATTGTTGCAATTGGAATGGCAGTACCTGGGCCTTATTTAAGAAAAGAAGGTCGAATAGCCATGGTAACAAGGATGCCAAGCTGGCATGATGTAAATTTTATAGATGAGTTCCAAAACGAATTTGATAAGCCATTTTTTATCGAGCAGGATGCTAATGCGGGTGCACTTGCTGAATGGTGGTTTGGAAATCATGGAAGACCATTAAATTCACTTACCTACTTCCTTGTGGGAGAGGGAGTTGGTTCAGGGATAGTTGATCACGACAGAATGTTGCTTGGAAATTTAGGGGTAGCAAGTGAGATAGGACACGTCAGTATAGATGTAAAGGGACCAGCCTGTGAGTGTGGTAACAGAGGCTGTTTGGAGCTGTATTGTTCAGCAACAGCCATGCTGAAGAAAGCCAAAAAGCTTCTTCCTGAAATTTTTCAGGAGGAAATTACAAATAGATGGGAAGCATGCAATAAAGTTTTTATTGCTGCAAAGGAGGGTAATGAAAAAGCTCTCAAATTGGTAGATGAAATAGCTGAGTACATAGGCTATGGATGTGTGACTTTAATTAATTGTTATGATCCAGAAATTATAGTCATTGGTGACAGCATTTCACAAGGGGGAAATCTAATGCTTCCAACAATAAACAGGATTGTGAAGGAGAGGATTTTACCAGAAATTAGCAGTAGGGTGCAGATAAAAATATCAGAGCTTACAATCGACCCTACACTTTACGGTGCAGCTGCGATAGCAACTGACAAAATGCTTAGGAAACCAAGCGAGTATCTAGTTAGAAAATAGAGCTTGTTTTAGGTAATAAAAGGGAGGAAGTATTAACTATGGAACGCAATTCTTATATCCTTCAGATGCAAGGGATTACGAAAGAATTTCCAGGTGTACGAGCGTTGGATGATGTAAATCTCAATGTTCACACAGGTTCCATTCACGCAATATGCGGTGAAAATGGAGCAGGAAAATCCACGCTGATGAAGGTTCTGTCAGGTGTTTACCCATATGGTACCTACGATGGGAAAATCATATATATGGGCCAGGAAATGAAATTCAAAAACATCAAAGAATCCGAGCATGCAGGTATTGCAATTATTCATCAGGAATTGACAATGATTCCTGAGCTTTCAATCACAGAGAATATTTTCATGGGAAATGAAATTACTCATAAGGGATTGATAAATTGGGCAGAGGAGAGAGCAAGAACAAGCGAAATTCTCAAAAAAGTAGGACTTACAATTAACCCAGATACATTAATCAAACATCTTGGTGTTGGTCAGCAGCAGCTGGTGGAAATTGCAAAGGCCTTATCAAAAAATGTAAAGCTTTTGATTTTGGATGAGCCAACATCAGCATTAAATGAAGCAGATTCAGCAAATCTTTTAGAGCTGATGAAGGGACTTAGAGATAAGGGAATCACCTGTATCATGATTTCCCACAAATTAAACGAAATTGCAGAGGTATCTGATGCAGTAACAGTTATCCGCGATGGACACACAGTGGAAAGCTACGATGTGGAGGCTGGTAAGGTTGATGAGGATCAAATCATTAAATCTATGGTTGGTCGTTCAATCGAAAACAGATATCCAGAGCATGAGCCAAAGATTGGCGATATTATTTTCGAGGTAAAAAACTGGTGCATTGAGGATCCAGAGGTTGCAGGCAGAATGGTTTGCAAGAACTCAAGCTTCAATGTAAGGGCTGGTGAAATCGTAGGATTTGCAGGCCTTATGGGTGCAGGCAGAACAGAGCTGATGCGTTCTATATTTGGTAAAAATTATGGAATCTACAGAGGTGGTTCTATAAAGATAAAGGGCCGTGAGGTGACCCTTAATTCAGTTGAGCAGGCAATCAAAAATGGTATTGCTTACGTTCCAGAGGATAGAAAAAACTTAGGTCTGAATCTGCTTGATTCAATCAGAAAAACAGTGGTTTCAGCTGACCTTGATAAGATAACAAAGGGTGGTCTTTTAAGTCCTGATATGGAGCAATCAGCTGCCGAGGAATACAGAAAATCACTCAAGATAAAAACATCAAGTATTGATGTTGGAGTTACAACTCTTTCAGGTGGAAATCAGCAAAAGGTAGTCCTTTCAAAATGGATGTTTACCGAGCCTGATATTTTGATTTTGGATGAGCCTACACGAGGAATAGATGTAGGTGCAAAATATGAAATCTACAAGCTGATTCATCAGTTGGCAGATCAGGGAAAAGCAGTAATTCTTGTTTCTTCAGAGCTTCCAGAGCTTCTTGGAATGGCAGATAGAATTTACACAATTTTCGAGGGCACAATTACTGGTGAGATGATGAGCTATGAAGCAAATCAGGAAGGCTTAATGAAGAAGATGACAATCACATCAAACTCTTAAAGCTTAGAATTATAACTCAGAAAAATCGAAAAAGTCATAGATGTTTGGTATTTTGAAAGGAAGGATAGATTTATGAAATATATAAAACAGGTATTGGGCGGAGATCTTCGCCAATACACAATGGTAGTTGCGTTAGGCTTATTGATACTTATTTTTAATGTTATTTCAGATGGAAGAATGCTTACATCATCAAATTTCCAGAATCTCTTATCTGGTAATGCATATGTCCTTGTGCTTGCACTTGGAATGCTTATGGTAATCGTAATTGGTCAAATTGATTTGTCAGTCGGTTCGGTGGCGGGCTTCGCCGGAATGGTAATGGCACTGGTGGCTAAAAACTACAATGTACCTTGGTGGGTAGCGGTTCTTATTGCTCTTGCTATTGGTATTTTAGCTGGTGCTTGGCATGGTTTCTTCCTGTCACAGCTTGGAATACCAGGCTTCATCACAACACTTGGTGGCATGATGATTTTCCGTGGTGGTGTAATTTGGATTTCTCGTTCTATTTCAGTTCCAGCTCCAGAAGAGCTTAAGTGGTTCGGCGCTGGATACTTACCTGAATGGGGTCCTTCATTTACAGGAATGAACAATTCTACACTCGTTCTTGGACTTATTGGAATTGTATGTTTCGCAGTTGGCCAGATTCGTAAATACAATCGCTCAAAGACCTCCCCGGTTGGTGTAACCCCACTTTGGGCTGTAGTAACAAGAATCGCACTTATGACTGTGCTTATCGGATATTTTACATACCTTTTTGGTTCAGGACGAGTTGGAACATCATTCCCAGTACCAGGCCTTATACTTTTGCTTTTAACAATTATCTATCACATCATTACACAGCGTACAAAGTTTGGTCGCCACGTATATGCTGTTGGTGGTAACAAGGCGGCAGCAGCTTTATCTGGTGTAAATGTAAAGAGAACTTATTTCCTTACAATGATGAACATGTCATTCCTTGCAGCAGTTGCAGGTATCCTTTTTGTAGGACGTTCAACAGCAGCAGGTCCAGCAGATGGTACTTCATGGGAGATGGATGCTATCGCTTCTGTATTCATCGGTGGTGCAGCAGTATCAGGTGGTGTTGGTACAATTCTTGCGACTATCGTCGGTGGTATGGTAATGGCAGTTCTTAACAATGGACTGATGCTTATGGGTGTTGGTGCTGATAAGACTCAGGTTATCAAGGGCTTTGTACTTCTTGCAGCAGTAGCATTTGATGTTTACAACAAGAAGACAGGCAAGGCATCAATCATTGGAAGATTATTTGGTGGAAATGAAGCTAAGAAAACCACAAAATAAAAGGTTTATAAATGAAGGCATGGCTGTGGAAAACACGGGCCTTAAATATAACAAAGGTGCACAATAGTGCATTAAAGAAGGAGGATGTATTTAATGAAAAAAAGAACACTTTTATCTATGGCAATGGTAGCAACAATGGCACTTGCTACATTCACCGGATGTGGGGGAAGTAGAGAGGGGGCTGCTACAACAGATACAGCTGCCGAGACTACAGAAACAACAGAAACAACTGAGACTACAGCCGAGGAGTCTTTCCCAGGTTTCGAAGATGGAGCAACAATTGGTGTTTCTCTTCCATGGCTTGGAACTCAGAACTGGAAAGAGGCTGAGGAAATGTTTACAGCACAGCTTGAAGAGGCAGGCTACAAGCCAATCGTTCAGGCAGCTGACCAAAAGGTTACTCAGCAGCAACAGCAGATTGAGTCTATGATTGAGAACGGTGCAAAGGTTATCGTTGTAGGTCCTGTTGATGGTTCTCAGCTTGGTGCTGTGCTTGAGCAGGCTAAGGAAGCTGGTGTATACGTAATTGGTTACGACCGTCTTCTTGAGAACACATCAGGTGTTGATGGAGTAGTTCAGTTCGGTTCTGTAAAGACCGGAGAGCTTCAGGCTCAGGCTCTTTTACAGGGTCTTGAGGAGAAGAAGGGTGAGGCTCCATACAACATCGAGCTTTTCGGTGGTGGCCCTGCTGATCCTAACGCTCCAAACTTCTTCACAGGTGCTATGTCAGTATTACAGCCAAAGATTGATGACGGAACACTTGTAGTTGTATCTGGTCAGACAGATTTCACACAGTGCGCAACTGTTGATTGGGACAATGCTAAGGCACAGTCAAGAATGGATTCACTTCTTGCAGGTAACTACTCAGACAAGGAAATCGACGGTGTTCTTTCACCTAACGATGGTATCGCTCGTGCAATTATCACATCATGTGAGAATGCTGGTCAGGAAATTCCTGTAGTATCTGGTCTTGATGCTGAGAATGAGTCAGTTGAGTGGGTATGGTCAGGACGTCAGTATTCTACTGTTGCAAAGCCAACAAATGATCTTGTAGCAAAGACAATCGAAATCATCGATTCTCTTAAGGCTGGCAATGGTATGCCTGCAACAGATGTAGAAGTAGACAATGGTGTTAAGAATGTTCGTATTTACGAATTACCACCTGTAGTTGTTACAAAAGACAACGCAAAGGAAGTATTTGCTAACGACCCTTCAAGATTAGAGCTTTTGAAATAATATTTTTAGGTTATAATTTAGGGGCAGGATTTTTATAGTCCTGCCCCTTGTTTGCGCGCCATGGGCGCGCTCTAATGGGTGAAAGTCCCGAACATGCCCAGATAGTGGGAAGTGTATAGCCGAACAGCAAGGGTGTCCATTGTGAGGTGGAATCTGAAGGAAGCTGTAAGCAAATCTCCGGTCCGACGGACAGAAATCACATATAAGGCTAGGCTACGAGAGATAAGTTGGCAAGGAACAACGAAGTCTAATAACTATCACATTTGTAGTAGCAGAGTAAATGTGGCGGATATATGGAGAGAAAGAGCGTGCACCTTAAGCGTGGAGGTCTCACAGAGGTTTCATTAGCCTAGTAACAACGAACTGTGAGAAGTCAGCC
>NZ_FNDP01000014.1 GCF_900100545.1 Pseudobutyrivibrio sp. 49 | reverse complement strand
CATTGCTGCATAGATGACAATCTTAAGCATCTGACGTGGTGTAGCCTGATTCTTTCTGATTCTGTTATAAGTCTCATAAAGATCAGAAAGATTCATTTCCTCCACAAATGCACTTACCAGGCGTACCGGATCATCGGATGGAATGGATATTTCTATGTCTAGCGGAAGTTTGATTTGATGATACAAGGAAGATACAGTATAATCTCCTTGTAAGATTTTGTTTAGTAGCATAAACTAATTTTACAGCAAAAATCGGGCTTTTCGAAGCCCGATTTTTGTGTTAAACACAGTATTTTCGCATACAAAAAGGGGCCTCGCACTAGTTTCTTAGTGCGACAGCCCCTTCATTTCAGTCGTCAATAGCTTTAATTTAGTCATTTTGTTATCAAATGACTAAATTAAAATATTTAATGACTATATTGAACTCGAGAGAAATATAAAAAAGCAGTAATAAGATTCGAGATATTAAAAAAAGACCTTGAAGCAAAAGCTTCAAGGTCTTCATTGCTGAGGCTGAGGAGGCTCGAACAGATTCCGGCCTCAAAAAATATTGAAAGAAAGGCTTTTGTTACCTCTGCTCTTTCAAGTTAAACCTCTGGTTAAACCAAACAATTAATATACTTTATGCCCTCTTTATAGGATGTCTTACTACAGTTTTTAGCTTCTCAGGCGCAACTTTACGAGCATCATTCAAATATATCTCATGATGAAGTCTCAAATCTGTAATATCAAGGATATATCCCTGCTCTTCCATATATTTATGCATCAGCTCAACTGTAGTAGGCTCATCGTCATATGAACCGATGTGCATACACTGAACACAAAGTCCTTCTTCATATGTCAAAAATTCCACTATAGAGAAATCCATTTTCTTCTTGGCTGTAGCTTCCTGTATAGCCCAGTCAAAATCTTCTTTTGTAACAAAATCCGGAAGTCTGATTACTGAAATAAACTTAAACTCTTCCTTACGAGCATAATCTATACCTTCTTGATTTTCCTGCCACCAAAAACCTTCTAGCGGAGGAACCACATAATCAAAATATCCTTCTATTTGGTGGCTACCTTTCTTGCTCATTTTGATGGTATATGCAATGCCATATAGTAGCTCTATAGACTTCTTATATTCACTGCCTTCTTCATTAGGATTCCCCTGCCCACGAACAGCTATATAATTCATAACAGGAATATCTACTATAGCTGGCTTATTCTTAGGCATGTAAAATTCTTTGTGTTCTTTCTTGTAGTCAAACGCCATTATATCCCCCATTTACTCTTTTATTGATTCTTCTAATTCTAGGAATCTATCAAAATCACTTTGGAATAATCGATCCTGGATAATACGATACTTTTCGTACTCTGTTTCTGCGTGTAGTTTTGCCTCTTCTGCACTAATCTTACCAGGCCCAGTAAGAAGTTCTTCACCATTAAATTCAAGGAACCCATCCAGTCTCTTTGCCCAATCTTCCATACTCATAGGAATATGTCTTTTAGCTTGTAGCTCCGCATAATCTAAATACAACGATACGATTCGCTCTAAATATTCCATCTCCTCTGTTGAAAGATAATTTTTAGCAACCGAAACATCTGCTTTAAGTATCTTTCCATCCGGAGCATTTTCCCATGTAGTAAGTCCCATGTGTTCTTTATTTGCATCAGCTCTTTCAACAATCAATTCTGCAGCTGTATGTCTATGAACTGCATAATGCATTTTATTCTGAACCGTCTTGAAAAATAATTGAGTCGTCTTAGCATCTTTATCGTAATCAAATGCTGTTGCATATATATCAGTAACCTTCTGATAAAATTTTCTTTCAGAAAGTCTAATCTCTCTAATTTGCTGGAGTTGTCTCTCAAAGAATTCATCCGTAAATTTGTGACCCTTTTTGAGTCTCTCTGCATCCATAGTCCAGCCTTGGATAGTATAATCTTTTACTATCTGACCAGCCCATTTACGGAACCTAACCGCACGGTCATTATCGATTTTAAAACCAACTGCAATTATCATTTGAAGGTTGTAATGTAATAAATTTCTAGCTACATCTCTACTTCCCTCTCTTTGAACTATCCGGATTTTCCGGATAGTTGCCGCCTCTGATAATTCTCCATCGCTATAAATTTTTTCTATATGATCATTTATAGTTCTAACATCAACATCATAAAGTGCAGCCATCATCTTTTGAGTTAACCAGATATTCTCATCCTCGTATCTCATTTCAAAACTCTCTGGCGAATCACCTGTAGACGCAATATATGTTAAATATTCAGCGGCTGACGATGTTACAGCAACAACATTTTTCTTTCCCATTTTCTTTACTCCTACAAAATTATAAACTTATAATATAGAAAATATGTTCGATAGTCAATACGTGATCTTTTTTGTCTTCCACTTATTAGTTGGTGACAAATTGTCACCAACTAATATACAAAAAGACCTTGAAGCAATTGCTTCAAGGTCTTTCATTTGCTGAGGCTGAGGAGGCTCGAATAGATTTCGGCCTCAAAAAATATTGAAAGAAAGGGCTTTGTTGCCTCTGCACTTTCTAGTTAAACCTCAGGTTAAACCCACACATATCTACATATTTATAATGTCACTTAACAAGCATATCTATTACCTTAATAATAGTTAATCCATAATCAATAAGAAATTTCTTTTGCAAATCCGAGTATGAATTTCTCTCCGCAATTGAATTTTCAGCGCTATGCCTAAAACAATGAATTTGTTTTCTGAATTGTTTTATATCATCTGAACTAATATAACCAAAACATATTGAACTGTAATCTAAATCAAGAAATTTTCCATTATCTTTTTTAAGATAGTTTTCTATAAGATTATTTTTTCCTTAAATTTTTCCACTACATCTGACATTGGAGAATCAGTATTTTCCTTAGCAGTATTTTTTTGTTCAAGCAAATCATCATAAATCATAGCGATAACATTGCTTCCAATCTTTTTCCTTGATTCGTCATCAAATCTTGAGCGGGCTACATTTAAAGTATATTCTCTGGACTTTACGTTGACCTCCAAATAGTCAAATTCTGTACCCTGTAATAGATATGGGAATATCGGTCTTTCTTCTCTTACCAGTATGCCATTCATATATATTCTTACAGCCGGAACTCTCCTTAAGACATCAACATTTTTTTCGGCGATCCAATACCCATCCTCGCCGATATGCCAGACTTCATTTCCAAGGTTAACTGGCTCAAAAGGATAATCTTTTGCCGAATCATATTCAGCCTTATTCTCTACCTCCGAATTATCGACTACATATGTTACCATATCAAAAAATTTGCCTCTTGGTATTTCTAAGTCTTTTCTCTTTAAAATAGAAAAATAGGTAAAATCAAAATATGAATTATCTATTTTTGTAGTACCATTTACCCTGAATTTTTTGCCTGCAAAACTATCCTTTACTTTCAGGTAAAAATCCAAAGCACCTGCATCTACTATGATTGGATAAGTAACAAGCTCAAAGCCATCATTCTCGAATAAAAGTTTGAGAAGTTCTTCCTCTAAAACGTCAGATTCTATTTTTTTTACTTTCAAATATGTTTTTAATAATTTAATTGTATCTGCCAGAAATATCTGCTTATTGTTATGCAGATATTTAATAAGCTCCTTGATATCGTAAGAAGTCACATTTGGGTCATCAGACTCATATTCAAGCTCAAATTCCATAGCGCCGGTCACTATGTCAGATAATAAAGCATAACTGGCATCCTCAAACTCAAATAACTCTTCATCATTGTCACAGAAGATTATATTTGTAAAACCTTTATGATCATTTAAATCTTGGATTGAACTTATACATAATGGCTCTCCAGAGATTGAATATTTCACATCAAAACTGTCATTTGAAATTTCAAGGAGATCTTTATGAAGATTTACAGGTCTGCCAATTTTTGTTAATTCGCCATCACTAGGTTTAACATAAAGATTGAAATTGTCCGTTATTACTAATTTACGAATATATTTGATTAAATCATCTTCATCGGCAAATACTTCAGGAAATACCTTTCCGTACTCCAGTGTGACCCAGGTTCCATGATCTGAAATACCCGTATCATCGTTAGTATCTGTTTTTTCTATTGTGAAATCACAGTCTTTATCAAACTCATAAACCAAATCAGGTCCCTTTGGTGCTTTAGTCTCCAATTTGACAACATCAGACAACATAAAGCAGGACATAAATCCTATACCGAAATGCCCAATAGGATTATATTTTCCTTTTTTTGATTTGAAGTCATCAGAAGAATAGTATGACTCTCCTATTTTAAAGAAGTAGGACTTCAATATATCCTTTGTCATACCAATTCCATTATCCTTAATTCGCAGCTCGTCTTTTTCGCGATCCATTTCGACTATAATCATAGGATTATAAGATGACATTGGATCACTACTAAGTTTTTCATTCATGACCATTACTGCATCAATGGCATTCTGTAACAATTCTCGTAAGCCATCCTTTTTGCTGCTATAAATATGCTCTCCCATAAGCAGGTTAAGCACCTTATTGTAATCCAGCTGGAATTCCAGTTTAGAACTCTTATATCCATTTGCAGTAACATCGTTTTGAAGCTTTTGAATTTCAAAGGCATATTTATCCTGATACTTCTTGGAAATTTTTGAAATTCTCTCTGCTTCCTTTTCCAGCCAGCGAATATGCTTTAATGTATTTCTAAAAACGCAGGTATCATCGGTATTACCCTCAAACTTAATAATGTACTCACCTCTAGCAATACGTATAACCTTTTCGTAATTTACAACAGGTGTATGCTTATCCCACTCGCTCTTGCTAAACCCAGTAATTTCCAGAGTCTTAGCCATGTATTCAGGCGCACGTCTGCCATCGAAGTCCAAATTATCCCCTAATTTAAGCAGCAGGGCAATCTGCTGAGGATTGTAACTGCCACTTCTGAAGGAATGCTCCAGCTCAATATTATTAAGCATCCAGTCTATTTCTTCAGTATGGCTTCTGCAAATCTTGGATAAATCCTCCACTACTTTGCTACCTTTAAAATCTGCGAATAAAGTATCAAATGGTCGCTCATTAAATACCTTCTCCACTCTTGCAGCATGATTTTTTCTTACATAATTTTGGAAATCAAGCTCCGCCTGGGCCTGAGTCTTTCCTTCATTATTCATTGCATCAGAAATGAATTGTTTATCTTCATTCCCAAAAGGAATCATTCCCACATCGTGCATCAGACCTGCGCACAGAATCATGGCCAAATGAATATCAGATATTTCATCCATTTTATCCTCAACAAAATCCGTCATATAATCCGCCACTCGAACCACATGACCAATATCATGCATTGTATAATTAGGAAAGTATTGTGTAACCCAGTTCAATCTATTAGAGCAGACAGTATACAACTCTGTTAAAAACTGCTCATATGGACTCTTTTTTTCACTTAAATAAACGAATACTTTATTATTCTTAAACACCTCTAAAGGCTGATCCCCAAAACTTGCTAACATCATTATTCTCCTATGTTTTATTAATGAGTCTTTATACTCGATTATATTTATTTTTACATTTTAAGTTGTAAGAATCAATAAAAAATATTCCCTCATTAAAAGTAATCCATGTCGTATTGCTGAAATCTATTTCTTAAGGCATTTTTCTAATGCGATAAACAAATAAAGATGATAGAATATCATCCGGATTGTTTTAGAAAGGATAATGATTTTGGAAGAAAATAAAATAACCCATGCTACAGAGCACGCTCGAATGATGGAGGAAAAGTTCCATGATGCATCTGTAGATCTTGCTATTCTAATGACTGGTGTCGGTGGCTGGATTATGTTCTATGCCCTCTGGGATTATCTCGGAAGACCATTTCCAAATGCATATATGGTGCAGGTGGTAAATTTCCTCGGAGTTTTCCTATTTGTTTTAGCTTTACGTCATACCAGTTTTACCCTTAAAGATTTAGGTCTTTTAACTGACCAGCCAAAGAAAGTATTTATTCAGACTTTTATCTTATGTACTGTTTCTTTAGGAATTCTTATTTCAATCAAAATAGCAGCTCAATTGTATAACCCAACATTATTCCAGTTGGAAAGTGGTTTTATAGATATAAGCAGATTAGATTCATATCAAATCATTTATGCTTTTACAGCATTTATTCAGGAATTTATAGCACGAAGTGTTTTACAGTCAAATCTAAAGCGCATAGCCGCAACTAAGCACAAAGCAGCTTACTCAATAATCTGCGCTTCTGTTATTTTTGCTGTTCTTCACATCATGTATGGATTCTGGTTCATGGTTGGCGCTGCAGTTCTTGGAGCAGTCTTAGGAGTAGTTTACGAAAAACAAAATACCATCTTTGGTGTTTGGTTCCTTCACTGGTTCCTTGGCGTATCTGCAAATGTATTAGGAATAATTAATCATTAAAAATCCTGAGAGTTTGAATTCTTTCTTGTAGTCAAATGCCATTATATCCCCCTATTCTTTGACATAATCTAAAATCAGTTATTCAAATATTTAGAATAACTGATTATAAGGATTATTCCTCATTATCCACAACGCCATTTATAAAACCAGTGACTACATCATTAAGCTGAGTAGCATTCTTACTAGTAATAATAGGCTTACCAGTTTCTGCTTCTATTTCCTTTCTCGCATTACCTGCAACAGCTCCGCCTCTTCTCGCTATTTTCTGATTTTCTTCTAGTCCTTGAGGATTATTAACTTTAGTAAGTTCTGTAGTTGTTGCCTCTGCAAGCATGTTTAACGCAAGTTCTAGTGTACTCATGTTGTCTCTAAGATTCTCTTTCTTTAATCCCTTGAGATTTTTATACTGCCTTGTATTCATACCTGACCAAGCTCTTGTTACTTCATCAGTAAGAATTGCAAATTCTCTTCCTTGTTCTACTCCATGACTCTTCCATTGATCTGTAAGTTCTTTTCTTGCTCTAATTGTCTGTAACCTTTGATTAATCCAATCAGCATCATATCCCAGTTTAGAATATGTTTCTAAGGCTCTATCAATAGTAAGCTCTGGGTCAATGGTCTCCTCTATTCTCTCTCTACCAACTTGAGCTAACCACATCTTAAAAGGCTCAGCTTTTTTCGATGGAATAGATTGAATAATACGAAGCAACTGTTCTGTATTTGCAACATCAGTTAATCTTTTCTTTCCATCTTGAGCTGTCATTTTCAACTGGTTACAATTTGTAACCAGTTCATTCCCCTCTGACTTAATACGATTTTTTAATACTTTCCAATAATTTCTAGCACCATCAATGTCCGGCTGTTCTGTAAGAACTTTAACTACATCAACAATAGAAAAATACCACTCTTCTTCAGCCTCAACCCATGCAGTTCGAATTGGTTGATTTTCGAATAATTCTAGCTTATCATCTGCCATATTAAATTCTCTCTTTCTCTTTTTCTATTTTTTCTATTTTTTCAATTGTAACTCAGACGTATGTCCATATATAATCCCACACATGTCCCCACACATGATTTTTTCACAACTTTTATATAATCTTACTATAGATACATACAAGAAAAAAGCCTTCAGACATAAGTCTGAAGGCTTCATTTGCTGAGGCTGAGGAGGCTCGAACTCCCGACAACCTGATTAAAAGTCAGGTGCTCTACCAACTGAGCTACAACCCCATATTAAATTGTTTAGCGGATATTTCCTAAAAGAAAAAGGCATAGATCCGAAACTGGGCTAGCTGGATTCGAACCAGCGAATGCCAGAATCAAAATCTGGTGCCTTACCGCTTGGCGATAGCCCAACGTGTATTGAGTTGCTACCGCAACAGGGTGGGTAGAGGGGTTCGAACCCTCGACCTTCGGAACCACAATCCGACGCGCTAACCAGCTGTGCCACACCCACCATACTGATAAATTAAACCGTATAAATGTGCCAGAAGGGATTCGAACCCCCGACCCACGGCTTAGAAGGCCGTTGCTCTATCCAGCTGAGCTACTGACACATATTGATAAATCTTAGAAAGTAAAGAGCGGGTGATGGGAATCGAACCCACGTATTCAGCTTGGAAGGCTGATGTTCTACCATTGAACCACACCCGCATGATTATTTATTTCTAAGTCGGGGTGACAGGATTCGAACCTGCGACCCCCTGGTCCCAAACCAGGTGCTCTAGCCAAACTGAGCCACACCCCGATAAGTGATGTCCGCGTCTCATGCGTATCTCTCTCGCGAACAAAAAGAAGTATATAGGAGAATAGCGTTAATGTCAACAACTTTTTTCAAATTTAATTGTTAGATTTTAACATGAAGTTTCTGAAATTCCGACAACTTCTATAAGCCCGCAGGTTACGCTCTCAATCCTATGATGTTACTACGCTCTGCAGAAGAATGCATCGCTTAAGTAACACATAGAGATTGATAGCTACCTGCTAGCTATATCTCCTATTAAACGTTATGTCTACTCGAGTATATGCGATAGACCCTGCGCGATTATAGTTACCACGTGTTCGTCAGCAAGGCTGTAGTATATCTGCTTGCCTTCGCGGCGGCTTTTTACAAGCTTATTTGTGCGAAGAATCTGGAGCTGATGTGACACTGCAGACTGAGTCATTCCAAGGCTCTCTGATATATCACATACGCAAAGCTCTGCCTCGAATAAAGCAACAAGGATTCTAACTCTTGTGCTATCTCCAAATACCTTAAAAAGCTCAGCCAAATCATATAGAGCATCCTCATCTGGTAGTTCTGTTAATACCTTATCTACTAAATTTTTATGAACACAATGTTCTTCACAACACTCTACATGTTTTCCCATATCTATACTCCATTTCAAATATTATAGTAATACTATAACACAGTTTACTTCACTCTTAATGCTCTAATTGCATTCAATACTGCAATAACCATAACTCCAACATCTGCAAAAATTGCAAACCACATGTTGGCAATACCAAAGGCTCCAAGGATAAGACAGCCTACCTTGATTCCAATTGCAAAATATATATTCTCATAGACTATTCTCATACACTTACGTGCAATACCAATAGCCTTTGCAATCTTCTTTGGGTCGTCATCCATAAGAACAATATCAGCAGCCTCTATAGCCGCATCTGAGCCTAATGCGCCCATTGCAACGCCAATATCTGCTCTAGACAATACTGGAGCATCATTGATTCCATCTCCAACGAAAATCAACTGTTCCTTTGGCTGCTTGAATTCTAACAGCTCTTCCACCTTTGTTACCTTATCAGCTGGAAGAAGCTCTGAATACACCTGATCAAGTCCTAAATCTGCTGCAACAATATCTGCAACCTGCTTACTGTCTCCTGTAAGCATAACAGTCTTTCTCACGCCTGCTTTCTTTAATGCCTTAATAGCATCCTTAGAAGTAGCCTTAAGCTTATCTGAGATAAGAATATATCCCTTATACTGTCCAGCAATAGCAACATGAATAACAGTACCAGGTTCTTTCACATTATTAATAGAAAGACCAACAGCTGTCATAAGCTTTTCATTACCTGCTGCTACATCAACACCGTCCACATTAGCCTTAATTCCAGCTCCTGCAACCTCCTGAACATCTACAACCTTAGATGAATCAATTGGCTTGCCATAAGCCTCTTTAAGGCTCTTTGAAATAGGATGATTTGAAAATACCTCTGCCATAGCTGTCTTCTCTAATAGCTCATTTTCAGAAATATCTGATGGCACAATCTTTGTAACCTGAAATACTCCTTCTGTAAGGGTACCAGTCTTATCCATTACAACGTATTTAGCACGTGATAATAAATCCAGATAATTAGAACCCTTAACAAGAACACCTGCGTGGCTGGCACCACCGATTCCCGCAAAGAAGGTAAGTGGAATACTAATTACAAGTGCACATGGACAGCTTATTACCAGGAAAGTAAGTGCTCTGTAAATCCACTGTGTCCAAAGTGGGTCCATACCAATAATAAGTCTGATTACTGGTGGTAAAACTGCAAGTGCCAAGGCTGAATAACAAACAACTGGCGTGTAGACTCTTGCAAATCTTGAAATGAAATTCTCTGGCTTTGACTTCTTTGATGAAGCATTCTCCACCAAATCCAAAATCTTAGAAGCTGTAGATTCTCCAAACTCTTTTGTAGTACGGATTGTAAGTACACCTGACATGTTAATACAGCCAGATATTACCTCATCTCCAACCTTAGCGCTTCTAGGCACGCTCTCACCTGTGAGAGCAGCAGTGTCGAGGCTGGCTGAGCCATCGATTACAACGCCATCGATAGGTATCTTCTCGCCAGGCTGAACTACTATCTCGCTTCCTATTTCAACTTCATCTGGATCAACCTGAACAAGCTCACCATTCTGCTTTAAATTTGCATAATCAGGTCTGATATCCATAAGGGCTGAAATATTTCTTCGGCTCTTTCCAATGGCATATGATTGAAACAGTTCACCAATCTGATAGAACAACATAACTGCAACACCCTCGGTGTACTCGCCAAGAGCCATAGCACCAACAGTAGCTACTGCCATAAGGAAATTCTCATCAAAGACCTGCTTGTTTTTGATACCCTTAAAGGCCTTCTGCAATATGTCGTAACCTATTACAAAATATGGAACCAAAAACAGCACAAATCTGATGATGCTTCCTTCCTCAAGTGGTAGAAGCAACAGAGCCACCATCAAAACTGCTGCAATTATTATTCTATATAAAACTTTCTTCTGCTTCTTAGTCATGCCATCACCTACTTCTTATAAAAATATTTCGCAGTCGTCCTCAACCTTCTTACAATTCTTAAGAACCTCTGCCATAACTGCCTTTACATCTGCGCCTTCCTCGAACTCTACGCTCATCTTAAGTGCCATAAAGTTTACAGATGCGTCTGCAACCCCTGCTGTATCCTTAGCAGCCTGCTCCATCTTATTTGCACAGTTAGCGCAATCAACTTCAATCTTGTATGTTTTCTTCATCTTATATTTCCTCCTCGTTTGAACATTTGAATGATTGTTCATATGTTGATATAAATATAACCCCATCAACATTATATGTCAATGGGGTTCATTAATTTTTCTTATTTTTCTTCCTTAACTTCTTTCTTTATCTCATCATATACTGTATCTGAAATCAAATCATAACCTTCAGCAGTAAAATGAATTCCGTCAGTATACAGGTATTCCTTTCCCTCTGTTACAGTCTTTAAATCTATCATAGTCACACCAGTCTCTGCTGCCACTTCGGAAATAATATCACCCAGTTCTCCATTAACAATGTTTTCCTGAACCTGGTATTCCGCATGTTCATTACCTTCTATTGGGAAGCAATAAGGACTTCTCATAAGGTATACGACAGGCTTTGATTTAAGATTTTGATATGTTTTAACAATGCTCAACAATCCTTCACGGTAATCTGATGGATTCCAGTTATCAACTTTAGTATCATTTGTACCAAGCATCAGGATAACAATATCAGGATTTGAATCTAACGACTCCTTATACTGCTCAGACTCCACATAAGGCAAATCTCCTGTAGATGCTGCTGTGGCATTTCTAAGACCGTAATTAGATACCAAATAACCAGTTCCCAGCTTTACCTGAAGTTGCGAAGGATAACTGTCTATCTCTCTGGATTTCAATACTCCACTGCCGTAGGTAAGGCTGTCTCCAGCGCAGGTAATACGAACTCTGATATCCTTCCCGCCAAACATACCTGAATTAAAAAGCACAACAAAAAGTAAAACTATCGCAACTAGTAATACAACCATCTTTCTTTGAAATAAGCCTCTCACAAATTTTCTAATGTCCATAATATATAACCCAATGTCATTTAATCCAAAGACTCAATAACAATCAAAGTTCCCTCTTCTATACTGATTTCGCCCTCATCCTCTAACAGCTCATTGCTGACTGTGAGGGTACTAAATCCCTGGATTTCTCCATCTTTTACAGGATATTTAAATCCAGTCATATTAAGACCTTTCACTGGTCCCATATACGGAAATACGGAAATGTACTTTCCGAATTCATAACCCTTTTCAACCACATAAGTCTCACCTGGCTGAATCATCTGAAGGGAATTGTGGGAATCCAGCATTGTAACCACTCTGCCTGCTTTCAAGCCCTTTCCAACAAGACTGATATTGCCAAGAACATGATCAAGCCTCGTTCCAGTAACTCCAAGAAGGAAAATCTCGTCCTCCTCAGTAGTCCTTTCTATGGCCAAATCCAGGGCTGCCTCAGTATCAGTGTCATCCTTTACAGGATTAAGTGTTATCACCTGTACTCCAGCTTTTTCTGCCCTTCTGCTAACATCTGACGATGCAGAATCAAAATCTCCTATCAGAATGTCAGGCTTAAAGCCCATGCGTTCACAAGCCTCATAACCCTTGTCACATGCAATCAAAAATAAGGAGGACTCATCTAAATCCTCAATGAATCCTCCTGTAAACTTTTCATCAATACTACCACCGGCAACTATAACTACAATCACTGCATTTTCTCCAATAATCTCTCTGCGTTGGCTTTAACATCACCGTTAAATACAGCTGAGCCTGCAACTATAATATTGGCACCAGCCTCTAAAACATCCTCGATGGTGTCATCGTTTATACCACCATCTACTTCTATATCAATTTTCAGCTTTCTCTGGCGGGCCATAACAGAAAGTTCTCTTACCTTATCTATTGTATAAGGAATGAGACTTTGTCCACCAAAGCCTGGGTTAACTGTCATGATAAGAACCATATCCACCTTTTCAAGAACATGCATAATCTCTGTAAGTGGAGTGGCTGGATTGATAGCAACACCTGCCATCACTCCTGATTTTTTGATTAAATCTATTGTTGCATCCAAATGCTTACATGCCTCTGCATGAACTGTGATAATATCAGCTCCTGCATCAACAAAATCCTTAATGTAGCGCTCTGGATCCATAATCATAAGATGTACATCAAAAAGTCTGTCGGTATAGTTACGAATAGAGCGAAGAACAGGAAGTCCAAAGCTGATACTTGGAACAAACATACCGTCCATTACGTCAAAATGAACGTACTGGGCGCCTGCCTCATCAATAAGCTCTAATTGCTCCTTAAGTATTCCAAAATCCGCAGATAAAATTGAGGGTGCAAGACATTTTTCCATAGTCTTCTCCTATCGATATTTATTATTTTGTTGCTCAACCATCTCAGAGTAAATCTGTAGATAGTTTTCGTATCTGCTGGCTGCAATCTCTCCTGCCTCCACAGCAGCTTTGACTCCGCAGTCAGGCTCCTTGTGATGAGCACAGCCTGTAAATCTACAATTTCCAGCAGGCTCTATAAACTCAGGGAATAGCGTGTATAAATCCACCGGCTCCACCCTTGGTACAAACAGTGATGAAAATCCTGGGGTATCCATAATGTAGGTATCATCCCCAAGATATAACAACTCTGAATGTCTTGTGGTGTGCTTGCCTCTTCCGATTTTCTCTGAAACCTCTCCAGTCTCCATAACCTGACCTTCGGTAAGGATATTAACAATTGAACTCTTACCAACACCTGAAGGACCTGCAACAGTGGAAGTCTTTCCCTTTAAAATCTCTTTTATGGCATCGATGCCTGCTTCTTCCTTTGCGGAAGTAAAGATTACTTTGTAGCCAGCAGGCTCGTAGGTATCTCGCATCTGCTGTTGAAAACCTTCATCAGCCAAATCGTCCTTGTTGAAACATATGATAATAGGAAGCTCCTGCTCCTCCATCATACATAAAAATCTATCTAAAAGATTGAGATTAGGCTCAGGGCTTTTAGTAGCAAAAATGAGCAATGCCTGATCTACATTCGCCACGGCAGGTCTGATAAGCTCAGACTTTCTTGGCAGAATGCTGATAACATTGCCCGTCATTTCCTCTTCTGAAATAACGTCGATTTCCACGTCGTCCCCTACAAGAGGCTTTATTTTATCTTTTCTGAAGGCGCCCTTGGCCTTGCACTCATATACGCCGGATTCTACCTGAACGTAGTAGAATCCAGCGATACCTTTAATAATCTTTCCTGTCATATATTAGTTTGCTGTTCCCTTAACAGTCTGTGTTGATGTTTCCTTTGCATTAGGGTTTGGCTGCATAGTTCCATCACCTGAAAGATATAAAGGAGTGTATGTAAGTGTCACAGTAAGTGTATCAACCTTTACCTCTGAGATGTTGATAGAACCATTCTTTGGTATTGTACCTGACTTACCAAGCTCAGCAATCTCATATGTACACTCACCGTCATATGGATTTGGAATGCTGTAGCTGTATGTAACCTCTTCCTTGCCCTTGCTGATTACAAGAGTAATGCTTGTATTTGGTGTTACTGTCTCGCCTGCCTCGATAGACTGGCTGATAACAGAACCACTGGCAATTTCATCAGAGAATTCCTGTGTTGTGCTTGTGACAATAATCTGAGAGTTGCTAAGTGTCTGTGTAGCATCTGCCTGTGTCATTCCAACAACGCTTGGAACTGAAACTGTTCCTTCACTTGATGAGCTACTTGAATCTGACTTACCTGAATCTGACTTACCTGAATCTGAAGAACCATCAGAACCCTCAACTGTAAGGCGAAGTGTATCGCTAAGTGAGAACTCCTTGCCCTCTGGAACAGACTGCTCTGTGATGATGCCATCGGCTACATCACTGCCATTGTCCTCGTAAGAAACTACTACATTCTTATCTGTAAGACCAATACCCTCAAGCTGCTGAAGAGCCTCCTCGTACTGAGTACCAACAACGTTAATCATCTTAACCTTCTTTGAACCGAAGTTAAAGAGACCAACAACGTTTCCTACAATAGCTACCACGATAGCAACGATAGCTACTGCTGCAACGATACCTGAGATTGTAAGGATTCGATCCATCTTTGAATCTTCCTCTTCCTCATCATCGTAGTCGTCATCATAATATTCGTCATCGTAGTACTCATCATCATAGTACTCGTCATCGTAATCATCATTAAAGGTAAGAGCCTCTGCTGCACGCTTTGTAAGACTCTCCTCCTGCTCAGGAGTAACCTTGTGCATGACACGTGTCTGACCAAGGTCTGACTCTACGATAGTAACGAAATCCTCGTTAGGACTAACAAGTGCCTTCTTTAAATCCATAAGCATATCTGAAATAGTGGCATAACGTCTGTCTGCCTTCTTCATGGTAGCCTTAAGGATAATCTTCTCAAGTGAAATAGGAAGGTCTGGTGCATATGCGCTAGGCGCCACCATCTCCTCCTGAAGATGCTGAATAGCAATAGCTACAGTGTTGTCTCCATCAAATGGTACACGTCCTGTAACCATCTCATACATAACGATACCAAGTGAATAGATATCGCTCTTGCCATCTACAAAACCATTTCTAGCCTGCTCAGGTGATGAATAGTGAACAGAACCCATAACATCTGCATGGATTGTGTTAGAGCTTGCTGCGCGGGCAATACCAAAGTCTGTAACCTTAACCTTACCCTCTGTAGAAATGATAATATTCTGTGGCTTAATGTCACGGTGAATGATACCCTTCTGATGAGCAGCCTCAATACCACGGCCAACCTGAATAGCGATAGAGATAGCTTCCTTGAAATTAAGCTGTCCCTTCTTCTCGATATAAGTCTTAAGAGTGATACCTTCAACATACTCCATAACGATGAAGTATAAACCATTCTCTGAACCTACATCATATATATTTACGATATTTGGATGCTCAAGACCAGCTGCTGACTGAGCCTCTGTTCTAAACTTTGCAACAAATGTAGCATCCTCGGAAAACTCTGGCTTTAAAATCTTAATAGCTACCTCGCGGCCAAGGATGTGATCCTTTGCGCGATATACATCAGACATTCCGCCTGAACCAACCTTATCTATAATTTCATATCTATCTGCTATAAATACGCCTTGTGTAATCATGTATTCTCCTTCTACTCGATATCTATTCTATAACAATAACCGAAATATTATCCTTACCACCATTACTATTAGCTCGTTTGATTAATTCCTTTGCTCTGGCCTCAAGAGTATCTGAGTTTGTTATGACTGAATATATCTCATTATCCTCAACCATATTTGTAAGACCATCAGAACAGAGCAGAACCTTTTCTCCACCCTTAAGGATTACGTCGAAATAATCTGGATTGATTTTTTCTTCTGCACCGATGGCTCTGGTAATCATATTCTTACGCTTATCAGTGCGAGCATCATCCTCATCCAGCTCTCCTGTACGAACAAGCTCTGCAACCACAGAATGATCCTTAGTGATCTGCAAAAGCTTTGTGGCAGTAGCAACATAAAGACGACTGTCACCCACATTGGCAACATAAAGATGCCCATCAATGAAAGTGCCTAGAACAAGGGTAGTGCCCATTCCAGCTTTGGAAGAATCACTTTTGGACTCGTGATATATTATTTGATTTGCTGATTGAATTGCCTGCTCAAGAATTTTTACAGGCTCTGACTCTTTGGAAGTTGTGACACCATCTACGACAATCTCGACGCATTTGGCAGAGGCATAATCACCTGCTAATTCTCCACCCATACCGTCGGCGACTATATAAAGATTTGGTAAATTGCCAACTCCACTGTCATTGGCATAAACGGTGTCCTGGTTGACTTTTCGTTTCATGCCAACATCAGTTATCTTGTAACTTATCATTAATTATTCCCTTTCAAGGCATCTGAATGCCTCTTTCTAAGTTGTCCACAGGCCCCGTCTATATCGCGACCCATTTCCCTTCTAATAGTAGCATTATTGACATATTTTTCAATCTTTTTTTGGAAGGCGTAAGCTCTGTCCATTGAAGGACTAACGAAATCACGCTCCTTAATAGGGTTAACCGGAATAAGATTTACATGACAATTTAAATGACCAATAAGCTGTCCTAATTCAGCTGCATCTTCATCTCTGTCATTGACTCCCCCCACCAATGAATACTCAAAGGTGATACGGCGTCCGGTCTTATTGAAATAGTATTCACAGGCATCAATAAGCTCATGAATCTCATATTTATTTGCTACTGGCATAAGCTCTGCTCTCTTTTGCTGATTTGGCGCATGAAGAGAAATCGCAAGAGTGATTGTCAAATCCTCCTCTGCCAGCTGCTTGATGCGTGGAACAATACCGCATGTACTAACAGTAATATTTCTCTGTGAAATATTAAGGCCGTTCTCATCTGAAAGCAGACGGACAAACTTAACTATGTTGTCATAGTTGTCCATAGGCTCACCAGTACCCATAACAACAAGGTTGGATACACGCTCTCCAGTGTCTTTCTGGATAGCATAAATCTGTCCAAGCATCTCTGAAGGAGTAAGATTTCTAACCCATCCATCGAGAGTAGATGCACAGAAACGGCAGCCCATCTTACAACCAACCTGGGAGCTGATGCATACAGAATTACCATGCTTGTAGCTCATCCAAACGCTTTCCACCATCTGGCCATCGTAAAGCTCAAACAAGTACTTACGAGTGCCATCGATTTTGGAAACCTGCATATCTATCTTCTTAAGAGGATGATAATTGCAGTTGGCTTGAAGCTTTTCTTTTAAAGACTTTGGGATGTTTTTCATCTCATCATAATCTAAAGCCAAATGCTGATGCATCCATTCATAAAGCTGTTTTGCTCTGAACTTTGGCTCTCCCAGCTCTGTTGTTACATAGTCTGTAAGCTCTGTTAAATTAAGTGACCGAATATCGGTTAATTCTTTTTCATTACACATATAAAAAATCCATCGTGTTCTTTGTCAGGGAAAAGCTGAGTCATCTTTTCGATCGTAAATTCCGAATGTGATGACAGGAAGTTTTCCACCTGATTTTCATTTTCATCTTTATTAATTGTGCAGGTGCTGTAGCAAAGTGTACCGCCATCCTTCACATACTGACAAACTGTATCAAGAATCTGACTCTGAAGCTTTGTAAGCTCAGATAGTGATTCTTCTGTCTGATTGTATTTAATATCTGGCTTCTTTCTGATAATGCCAAGACCGGAACATGGCAAATCCGCAATTACAGTATCGTATTTACGAATTGAATCTTCATCTAAAACTGTGGCATCCCACTGCTGGGCTTTCACATTTGTAGCTCCAGTTCTGTTAATGTTTTCCTGAATCAATGCCACCTTCTGATCTGTAAGATCTCGGGCTAGGACCGAACCATCCGCTACCAGCTCTCCGCAATGAAGTGCCTTTCCTCCAGGCGCAGCACAAACATCAATTACCTGCTGACCTGCTGCAACTCCTGCCATGTAAGGAACCCTCTGCGAGGAATAATCCTGAACATAAAACAGTCCTTCGTTGAACTCAGGTATTGCTGTCAAAGAATCATAATCTGAAATATAGCATGCACTTTCAACTGTATCGCATATACGAACAGTGATTCCCTGTCCCTTAAGCTGCTCTGCCAAATCCTCACGGGAAATCTTATTGAGATTAACTCTGATACAAAGCTCCTCTGGCTCAAGGAAGCCCTTAAGTATTTCTTCTGTCTGCTCCTTGCCATAGTCTGCAATCCATTTATCAACAATCCACTGTGGCATAGAGTACTTTATCCACAATTCCTTGAACTCCATGTGGGATTTCTCTCTGGCGATGTTTCTAAGGATGCCATTAACAAATCCTGAAAGTCCTGCGAAGCCACGCTTTTTGGCAAGCTTAACGTATTCGTTGCAGGTAGCAGAATCTGGAACTGCATCCATGTAATAAATCTCATAAACTCCCAGACGCATTATGGTGCGAATGAGAGGTTTCATCTTTTTTACTTTTGTTTTGGAGAAGCTGTCGATAATGTAATCCAGCTGAAGCTTACGCTCTACTGTTCCATTAACAAGACGATTCAAAAAGGCTCTCTCGTTCTTCTCAAGATACCCATATTTATCTAAAACTGCCTTTAGATAGATATGAGAGAACTGACCATTTTCAAGAATCTCAATGACAGTCTCCATGGCGATTTCTCTTAAATTAATCCCTGCCATTTACAAACCTCTTACCTGCTTCTAAGCTATAGCCTCTAAGGAAATCTCCTGATGCCATACGCTTCTTGCCTTCAAGCTGAAGCTCGTTTATCTCAAGAGCTCCCTCTCCGCAGGCTACGATAAATCCGTTTTTATTTACATCTATGATAGTGCCTGGCTCGCCAGACTTTTCTACTACTGTAGCTTTCCAAAGCTTGAGCTGCTTTCCGTCTACAAATGTAAAGGCTGATGGCCATGGATTAAGACCACGGATAAGACGCTCGATTTCTACTGCTGTCTTTGTCCAGTCGATATTTCCCATATCCTTGGAAATCATACCTACGTGAGTAGCCTGTGATTCATCCTGAGGAAGTGGAGTGATTTCTCCACGGTCTAAAGCTTCGATAGTCTTTACTGCAAGCTTACCACCATCTAATGCAAGCTTGTCAAAAAGGCTTCCGCCTGTTTCGTCTGCAGCCAATTCTATCTCAGACTTGAGAAGCATATCTCCATCATCAAGTCCTGGCCCCATAAGCATTGTAGTGTTTCCAGATACCTTTTCACCGTTGATAACTGCCCACTGAATAGGTGCTGCACCACGGTATTTTGGAAGAAGTGAGCCATGAACATTTACACAACCGAGACGTGGCATATCAAGAATTACCTTTGGTAAAATCTGTCCAAAGGCAGCTACCACGAAAACATCTGCTTCGTATTTACGAAGTTCCTCAACAGACTCCTCTGCTCTGATTTTCACTGGCTGATATACTGGGATATCATGTTCCATAGCAAACTCCTTAACAGGAGTAGGCTGAAGCTTTCCGCTACGTCCCTTTGGCTTATCCGGCTGAGACACAGCAAGAATAACCTCGTGCCCAGCCTCGTATATTGCTTTTAAAGTCTCCACCGCAAAATCCGGTGTACCCATGAAAACAACTTTCATTTACTCTTCATCCTCTTCTACTTCTTCTAATAAATCTTCAACATCGTAAAGCTCGCCCTCTACCTTTTCTGTGTAGATGTGGCCGTCAAGATGATCAATCTCGTGAAGAAGTGCACGAGCCATAAGCTCCTCACCCTCAACAATGATTTCTTCCATATCTTCATTAAGAGCCTTAACCTTTGCGTAATTAGGACGAGTAACAACGCCAGTCTTTCCTGGAACCGAAAGGCAACCCTCGTTACCTGTCTGCTCGCCTGATGTCTCAAGAACTACTGGGTTGATGAGAGTAACAGGACCCTCACCGATATCGATAACACAGATACGACGAAGTACGCCTACCTGAGGTGCTGCAAGACCAACACCGTCTGCATCATACATTGTGTCGTACATATCCTCGATTAATGTCTTAAGCTTTGGAGTAAGCTCCTTTACAGGCTTACATGTTTTTAAAAGGACATCATCCTTACCATATTCTCTAATGTCTAAAACTGCCATTTTATACCTCTTTCTATAATGTATTAATTGGGTCGAAATCAAACCATGTGCTGGTGTTTCGATATTGCTTTTGTTCTAATAAAAATTTATCGATTGCATCTTTAATTCGGACAAGCCTGTCATAATCATCTGCCCTGAGATATATTACCCTGCGGTAAACATCCTTGAGCTTTCCGATATAGGCATCCTCTGGACCCATTATAACAATTTCAGGGTCGGTCCGTCTAATCAGGTCCGCCAGAACATCAGCCTGACCATAGGCATCCTTTTGCTTGTCGCAGCTCACCTGAATACCAAGCATGTGTGAGCATGGTGGATATGACAGAAGTCTTCTGTAGGCAATCTCCTGTGAATAGAAGCTGTCATAATCCTGATTTGCTGATGATACTACAGCATAGTTCTCTGGCTGATAAGTCTGGATAACAGCGATACCTGGCTCAACACCACGGCCTGCACGTCCTACCGCCTGTGTAAGTAGCTGGAAGGTACGCTCTCCACTGTGGAAATCAGACTCATTCAAAGAAATATCTGCTGCGATGATTCCTACCAGTGTAACATTGGCAAAATCATGGCCCTTAACAATCATCTGTGTGCCGATAAGCACATCTGCTTCGTGGGCTGCAAAGGCTGCCAAAATCTCCTCATGACCATTCTTACCTGAGGTGGTGTCAGCATCCATACGAAGTACTCTGGCCTGTGGGAAGGATTCTTTTACAATCTCCTCTAAGCGCTGAGTACCAGCCTTGAAACTGCCGATGTATTTACTGCCGCAGCTAGGACAAATCTTTTCTGCCTTGGTAGTAAATCCACAATAGTGGCACTTCATAATACCGCCATTGTGCAAATGCAGGGCAACATCGCAATGTGGACATTTTAACACATGACCACAAGCCCTACAAGAAACGAAGCCCATAAGGCCTCTTCTATTTAAAAACAGCATGATTTGCTGATTTTTGCTTAATTTGTCAGCCATGAGCTCCTTCAGCCTGCGGCTAATCATGGAGCGATTACCAGACTGCAGCTCTGCTCTAAGATCTACAATCTCGCAGCTGGCCATATCCTGCCCCATAGCTCTATTGTGAAGAGTAATTAGCTGATACTCTCCTGATGTAGCTCTGCTATATGCCTCAAGGCTTGGTGTGGCTGAACCCAAAATTACTGTAGCCCCCGAAAGCTTTGCGCGATACACCGCTGTCTCTCTGGCATGATATCTAGGAATGACTTCTGATTTATAGCTTGGCTCGTGTTCCTCGTCTATGATAATAAGACCAAGATTTGCAAAAGGTGTGAACAAAGCAGAACGTGGTCCTACCATAATGCTAATCTCACCTGACTTGGCACGCTCGAACTGATCGAAACGCTCGCCAGGTGACATGCGGCTATTCAGAATGCTGACCTTATCACCAAAACGGGTGTAGAAACGCATGACCGTCTGATAGGTAAGCGCAATTTCAGGAATCAACACGATAACCTGCTGCCCCATGTTAATCACATGCTCCATAACATCCATGTAGACTTCTGTCTTTCCTGAGCCAGTGACGCCATGTATGAGATATGTCTTGCGGCGTCCTGTATCAATGTCTGCCTTTATCTGCTCTGCCGCTGCTTCCTGTTCTTCATTAAGTGTAATCTGCTTTCTGTTAGCATCTTTATTAAGATGTGGATTACGGAAGGTTCTCACCGATTCTATGTGGATAATCCCCTTCTTTTCCAAATCACGAATGTTTGCTGTAGGAACCTGAAGCTTTTTTGTGGCAAGCTCCCAGTCGAGAGTGTCTACTTCCAGAAGCTCTCTTAAGAGTCGTTCCTTACCAAGGGCGTGACGTGGCTTGGCCATGAGTTCATTAAGCTCAATCTTCGCTTGCTCCAAAGAGATTGCAAGAGCGATTTCCTTCTTCATCTTCTCATTCTCTTTTTTCTTAATAGGAATGACAGTCTTAAGCGCCTGATTCATTGTGCTACCATAATTACGTTTTAAAAAGGCAGCCAAAGAAATAAGCTGAGACTCTATGGCGATACTGTCCTTTACAACTCTCGCAATAGGCTTCAGCTTAGTAACATCGAAACCCGGCTTATCATGGCAATCCACCACATAACCTGTGATAGCACGATTGCCCTGACCGAAGGGAATAACTACCTGTACCCCTTCTGTAACCTGCTCTTCCAACTCATCTGGAATTATATATTCAAATGTTTTATCCAATCTCTCGTGAGAGATATCAATAATAACGTCTGCGTATTTCATAAAAAATATTTTAGCATAAAAGGGTTTTATTTTGAATTCAATATGGTAGAATAAATTGATTTGAAAACAATCATTCATTATCAGGGAGGATACATATGCGTCATCTAATGAGCCCTCTGGACTTTACCAGAGAGGAGCTAGAGCAGCTTATGGACCTGGCGGATGATATTAAAGCTCATCCAAGCTCGTACAGCGAGAAGTGCCACGGCAAAAAGCTAGCTACATGTTTCTATGAACCAAGCACCCGTACAAGACTTTCTTTTGAAGCTGCCATGCTTAATCTTGGTGGTTCTGTCCTTGGTTTTTCTTCAGCTGATTCTTCATCAGCAGCAAAAGGCGAAAGTGTTTCTGATACTATTCGTGTAATTTCTTCTTACGCAGACATCTGCGCTATGCGTCATCCAAAGGAAGGCGCTCCATTAGTCGCTTCTCAGCGATCTCTTATTCCCGTTATCAATGCCGGTGATGGTGGTCATCAACATCCCACACAAACACTTACAGATTTATTTACCATTCGCTCTTTACGTGGCGAAATCAAAGACCTTACTATCGGACTTTGTGGTGATTTGAAATTCGGCCGTACAGTGCACTCTCTTATCAACGCACTTGTTCGTTATCCGGGAATTAAATTCGTTCTTATCTCACCAGAGGAGCTTCGTGTTCCAGAGTATATTCGCGAGGATGTACTAGATAAAAATGGATATGAATATAAGGAAGTAGATTCCTTAGATGATGTTATGGGCGAGCTGGACATCCTCTACATGACAAGAGTTCAGCGTGAGCGTTTCTTCAACGAAGAAGATTACATTCGCTTGAAGGATTTCTTCATTCTCACTCCTGAGAAGATGCGTCTTGCCAAGAAAGATATGATGGTTCTTCATCCACTTCCACGAGTAAACGAAATCTCTGTTGATGTGGACGACGACCCAAGAGCAATGTACTTTACCCAGGCTAAGTACGGTGTATTCATCAGAATGGCGCTGATACTGACGCTTCTTGAATTAGTATAGGGAGGGAATACAAATGCTTAATATTTCTGGAATTCATCAGGGATTCGTACTTGACCACATCAAGGCTGGCGAATCCATGACAATATACAATGATCTTCAGCTTGGCAATCTTGGTTGTGACTGCACCGTGGCCATGATTATGAATGCCAAATCTAACAAGATGGGTCGTAAGGACATCATCAAAATCGAATGCCCTATCGAGCGCGTTGATTTAGATATCCTTGGTTTCATCGACCACAACATCACCTGCAACATTATCAAGGATGATGCCATCGTGGAAAAGCGTAAGCTTGCGCTTCCAAAAGAAATCAAGA
Organism: Pseudobutyrivibrio sp. 49; assembly: GCF_900100545.1. GTDB lineage: Bacteria > Bacillota > Clostridia > Lachnospirales > Lachnospiraceae > Pseudobutyrivibrio. The sequence goes on along the minus strand of NZ_FNDP01000014.1, from coordinate 54,127 downwards.
ACGTAATCTCCTGCAAGAACCCTCGTTGCATCAGCACCGTAGAGCAGGGCCTCGACCAAATCTTCGTATTAACCGACGAAGAAAACGAGGTATATCGCTGCAAATACTGCGAAGAGAAATACACTGGAAAGAAATAAAAAAATGGCTGTGGAAAATCCCCACAGCCATTAATTTTTTAATTATTTTGCAGGTGCTGGTGTTGCTGGAGCCTGAGCTGTTACGATACCTGCTTCGTCTGTCTGATAGTACATGTTGCCAACCTGTACAAGCTGGTTGATTACGAGCTTGCCATCTGCTCCAAAGAGATATGGCTTCTTATCAAGTGTGACAACCTGATTGAATACAAGCTTGCCATCCTTGCCTGCATAGTAGATGCCATCCTTTGTAGCGAAGGTACCTGTAACCATCGCTCCGTCTTCACCGAAGTAGAAGATTCCATCTCCGATAGTCTGCATTCCTGTCTGCATCTTACCGTCAGCTCCGAAGAAGTAGGTTGCTCCGTTGACCTTAATAACGCCAATCTGCATCTGACCCTGCTCGTTGAAGTAATATACTGCTCCATCGATAGCTGTAAGACCTGATACACGGTGAGCATCTGTAGGATCTAAGTAGTAAACGCCAGTAGCATCCTTCCACCAACCCTTGAATAACTTACCACCATCAAGAGGATTGAACATGTATGTAATCTTATCGATTACAACCCAGCCAACCTGAAGGAAGCCCTTCTCATTGAAGTAATAAACATCCTTATCAATGGCATTAAGCCCCTTTACCATATGTCCGTCTGTAGTATCTAAGTAACGAACACCTTCGGCATCGTTCCACCATCCTGTGTAAAGCTTACCATTTTCAGCTGGATTGAAGAGGAATGTGTTTCCGCTAAGCTCTATCCAACCTGTCTGAAGCTGTGCAGCCTCGTTGAAGTAATAAATTCCATTGTCAATTGTGTTGAGACCTGTAACTGCATTAGCTGCTCCTGGAAGGAAGTAGTATGCACCAGTCTCGTCCGCAAACCAGCCTGTGGTGACAATACCTGTAGCAGGATCTGTGTGATATTTAACTCCTGCAATGTCTACCCAACCATACTGCTTACGGAAGTTATTAAAGAAAAATACATTGCCCTGTCCAAGGTCAAGCAAACCAACCTGTGGAATGAAAGCAGTGTAATCCTTAACTGCCACGTTCATATCTACACGACCATTTACACCAGGTACTGCTCCGCCTGAAGAGTACTGCCAAATAGCCCAACCTGCAATATCGTTGTGGTCTGCATACTGTGCAATCCACTTATCGCAAGCAAGTGCAGATGTGAAATGTGCCTTATAGAAATTTGTGTATGTGTAAAGAATTGGTGTGTAACCAGCTGCATTGATAACACTTGCAAATGCATTTGCCATAGCTGTACATGTGTTAGCATCCAATCCCTTTTGAGTCTTGTCCTCAATATCGAAGGCTACTGGGAAATTGATATTGTATCCTTCAATCCACTGTACTACCAGCTGAGCCTCCTGAATAGCTGCCTCTACAGATGTAGCATAGGAATAAATATATACACCTGTACGAATACCCGCTGCCTGAGCTCCCTTTACATTCGCTGCAAAATATGGATCTATTCCACTGTTTGTGCTACCAACCTTAATAAAAGTATAAGTAACACCTGACTGGGCAACTGCTGCCCAATTAATTGCTCCCTGATATTTAGATACATCAATACCCTGAATACCAGCAGCACTAGCTGAAATTGGTGCTGAAACCATAAGTGCTGCTGAAAGCATTAGCGCAGCACACGCCTTTACCAAACGTTTTAAAACCATGAACTTACCCTCCTCAATCATACTAAGTTCATTCTAACACATTTACTAGTTCTGATGTCTAACAACTTTATATTCATCCCCATCTACGAAATATGGACATTCCTTATAGTGTCCTGAAACAAGACGGACATAATCGTCCTCATCCATGTCCATTTCGCAATAATACTGCTCATCCTCTTCGTCCCAGACGAAGTTGTTGCAGTATTCACATGCTGTAGAACTTTTTACACCAGCCATCTGATAAATCCTCCTATTAAAACCGCACAGAGAATTGTTCCAAGCATGATAGCATATTGATATCCTTCATGCTCCTTTCCCCACTTTGTATTTGTAATACCAATGTAGAGAAATAAACCTGATAAAATTGCAACTACGTTTATTAACATATTTGCTGTATCCATACTAAGCTGCCACTCCTATGTAAGCACCAAGGCCTAATGCACAAACTAATCCGATAATACAACCTGCTAATGCAATACCACATACAACTGCAAGAATTGTAGATTTGAAATCCATATCAAGTATTGATGCAGCAAGTGTACCTGTCCAACCGCCAGTTCCTGGAAGTGGAATACCAACAAAAAGCATAAGGGCTACAAAAAGACCACGACCTGCTTTTTCCTGAAGCTTCTGTCCACCCTTTTCACCCTTTTCAAGGCAGAATGTAAAGAAACCACCGATAACTGGCTTATCCTTACCCCACTCAAGAACCTTACGGGCGAAGAAATAAATGATTGGCATTGGAAGCATATTTCCTATTGCAATAATAATGTAAGCAGTAAGCAAATTAAATGTAGGGTCATTTGCCTTGATGAAATATGCTGCTGGAATGGCACCTCTAAGCTCTATAAGTGGTACCATCGAAATAAAAAATACGTATAAATAGTTCTTCATCAAATGATCTCCTTAAGTGAATTTATTAGCGTATGCATCTCCTCATCTGTACCAATACTGATACGAAGGTAATCTGCAATGCGCTCTGGCTTTGAGAAGTGACGGACATAGATGCCCTTCTTTTTAAGCTCCTCAAAAATGTGTACCGCATTTACGGATTCATGTTTTGCAAAAATAAAATTGCTCATTGAATCTGGGAAGGTAAATCCCATTGCTGAAAGCTGCTTTTTGGTCCACTCTCTGGTGGCTATAACAGCATCAACCTTTTCTTTGAAATACTCATCATCCTCTATTGAAGCAACGCCTGCTGCAAGGGTGATAGTATCCATGGTGTAGGAATTGAACGAGAATTTGCAATCAGACAAATACTTTATCAATTCTGGTGAACCGATGGCGTAACCAATACGGTTGCCTGCCATAGCTCTTGATTTTGAGAATGTGCGAACTACTAACACATTATCATATTTATCAGTTAAATCGATGCAGGATTTTGAACCAAAGTCCACATATGCCTCATCGATAATAACTACACATTCTGGGTGAGCCGCAACTATCTTTTCAAAAAATTCTACTGGCTCAGCCACACCTGTTGGTGCGTTTGGATTTGGAATAACTATTCCACCGCACTGCTCCTCATAATCGGTCGCCTTAATTTTAAATGCATCATCAAGTGGCTTCTGAACATAAGGAATCCTAAATAAATCTGCCCAAACATCATAGAAAGAATATGTGATATCTGGGAATAAAACTGGCTTGTCCGAATTGAAAAATGTAAGGAAGCTCATTGCCAGAACATCGTCTGAGCCAACTCCTACAAATACCTTTGAGACATCCTGCATATGATAATCAGCGATTGCTTTTATCAATACCGAGCAGGCTGGATCCGGATATTTTCTAAGTGAATCCATGCTAACATCAGATATAGCTTTACCCACCAAAGGACTTGGTGGGTATGGATTTTCATTTGTATTAAGCTTAATGATGTTTTTAACTTTTGGCTGTTCGCCTGGTGTGTAAGGTGTAACTTTTCTAACGTTGTTATTCCATAACTGCATTTCCATCTACAACTTCTCCCTCTGTAGGTGCTGCTTCTGCTGTCTCTGCTGCCTGTGCCTTTAATGTCTGCAGTACAGTCTCTGCGTTAACAAGGTCCTGATAATTTGTTACAAGAGCTTTCTGCTCTTCAGTAAGTGAATCGTATTTCTGTCTTGCTGCTACTATCTTTGCTTCTGATTCAAGTGTAACTGACTCGATATCAGCAATAAGATTCATAGCATCAATCTGTGGATTCTGAAGACGGAAGTTCTCCTCCTCAGTATCACCTGTGTAAAATACGATTACTGGCCATCCTGCCTCAACGATATCGTAAATCTTCTCTGCCTGTGAAAGTGGAAGGTTTACACATCCATGGCTACCACTAGTCTTATAAATGGTGCCACCGAACTTCGAACGCCAAGTAGCATCGTGAAGTCCTTCACCTAAGTTGAATGGCATCCAGAAATTAACATGTGATTCGTAATTGTCCCCTCTAAGAGTAGCATCCTTCTGCTTGTAGGCAATAGGATAAACTCCTGTGTGGGTGCCGTGTCCCTTTGATACATTACCGGATACACAACTGGTATCAAGTACCATGACACCCTCTTTATAAACATATACATGCTGAGTTGTAAGATTTACCTCAACATATGAATTACCATAATCTTTTTCGCCATGGCTGGTTCCACGATAAAGATATGTGAAATCTCTGGTGACATCCTGGCCTGCTTTTATATCAGCGATGATGGCATCAATCTCACCATCATAGGCTATTCTCCAACCAAATGAACCTGCTGGTACTTCGATTTCTTCACCCTCAGTAGTAACGAACTGTTTCTTCTTTCCATAGGTGTTGTACTTATCGCCCATGGAATTAACATACTCACCGATAGCTTCTCTATCAAAATCAATCTTAAAGTCCTCATCCCATTTGAAGAACTTAGCCTTAACCTCTGTAGGAATCTCTTCTGTGATACCCTCACCTAAATCATAGTGAATATTAACATCCATGTATTTATTAAGAAGGGCTGTGGCTTTATTAATATTAACATCCTCAGCCTTAACTGCTGGCTTGTGATAGCAGGTACCATCTGAAAGATTAATCTTTGTCTGAAGATTCTCTACTGCGAAGATGATTGCCTCTTCTACACCCTCAGCATCGATTACGTCACCGTAAACCTCATCTACAATAACAAACTTGTCACCATCAAATTTGATGTATGCATTTTCTGATTCCTTTGTAGATTTCTGATGGCTAAAATCAAGGCTTGAAACAACCTTCTTAACCTTTTCTTCATCGTAGGCATTACCTGTTTTTGTGTAATTTTCTGCTGGTACAAAAAGACGACCAATCCAATTCATACCAGTCTGCTGATCCAGAAGATACTGAACCTCATCAACCTGATAATTAACCTCTACTCCAAGGTCTGCTGCACTAACCTCGTTCACAACATCCCCTTCGTCATTTATGAAAGTGATAGTGTATTTATCTGCATTTGAAAGAATCTTTTCGTAAGCACCCTCTGCTGTTCTAAAAGAGGCGCCAACGCCGTTAACCTTGCTTCTAATATAGAAGTGATTCTCGAAGAAAACGCTTCCAGCCAAATACACAAATAAAACAATGCCTGCAATAATTTCTATTCGAAGCATTGTTTTCTTATCTAAATAAAATCTATGAGCTTTCTTTTGAGCTTTTACTTTTCTCTTTACTCCACTCATTATCTATATTCCTCTATAAATAAGTATATACTTGTTCCGTGTGTTAGTTTACAGGAAAAACAGAAGTAAAAAATACTAAAGTTTGTCCTGCAAAACCACATATATCATTAATTTTTCCTAAAGCTCTTTAATTCATCGATAGCGAACTCATAAGCCTCATTACAGAACTGGCATCTTACCTCAACAGGCTTGCCATCCGCAATGATGTCGTCCATGTCTTCCTTACCAAGAGAAGCAAGACTCTTAATAACTCTGTCTCTTGAGCAATCGCACTTGTAGCATACCTCGTAAGTCTCCTTGAAATCGATATCAAGACCTGCAAGAACTGTCTCAAGCATCTGCTCAGGTGTCTTTCCAGATGAAAGCATATCTGTTACAGATGGAAGTGTCTGAAGGTTTTCCTCAAGCTTTGCAATAACTTCCTCAGATGTGAAAGGCATAAGCTGAATAATAAATCCACCTGCACAATTTACAGTATTGTCTTTATTCATAAGAACTCCAAGACCTACAGAGGATGGAATCTGCTCTGATACTGCATAGTAATATGTAAGATCCTCTGCAATTTCACCTGTCTGAAGCTCTACTGTACCAACATATGGCTCCTTGAGTCCCATATCCTTGATAACTCGCATGATACCAAGATCGATAGCACCACCTACATCAAGCTTTCCGTTCTTAGGAGGTAAATCTACAACAGAAACATTAGGGAAGCCCTTAACCTCACCCTTGCTGTTTGCTGTTACTGTGATACCCTTCATTGGACCAGAACCCTGAATCTGAAGAGTGACTAAATCATCCTCTCCCTTAAGCATAACACCCATCATTGAGCCTGCTGAAAGCATACGGCCAAGGGCTGCTGTAACTATTGGAGAAGTGTTGTGGCGCTCGCGAGCCTCCTCAACTAAATCCTTGCTTGTAATTGCAAATGCACGGATGGCATCGTTTGCTGCTGTTGCTCTAACTATATAATCACTCATTATTTTGTTACCTCTCTTGCTATAAAATACAACCTGTCACTATCCTCTGCCGGTGCAGACATAGTGGCAACATCTAAAATATCTAAAAGCTCTAAACCACTTTCTTTAATGGCTGCTTTGATTTCATCAATGGAAAATGCATGCTGAAGATGCTCCTCCTCATATCTGTCGAAGGTACCTTCTTCATTCTCTTCATAAATCGTAAGGTAATATGCATTATCTCGTGTCTCAGGGTCGTAATCATTTTCCCAGATAAAGCTGCCTTCTTCACGATTCTCAGCTATGGTACTACTACCAAGCTGCTGATAAAAATGCTCAGTCTTTACATCGAAAATAAAGAGCCCCTTTGGATCCAGATAATTGTTTGCCAGCTTACATACTGTAAGCAGCTCTTCGTAATTACGAAGATAATTAATACTGTCACAGAGACTGACAACTGCGCCAACTGTACCATACAGCTCGAACTCGCGCATATCCTGACATAGATAAAGGATCCCCTCGGAATCCTCAGCTGTCATTGCCTCCATAAGCATATCATAGGAAACATCAATGCCAATCATATCGTAGCCTGCTGCCTTGAGCCTTCTGGTAATCTGACCAGTGCCACAGCCAAGGTCGCAAACTATCTCCATTGGCATATTGTATTTTTCAAATAATGTCTTTATATTTTCCGCCCATGTATCGTAAGGTACATTATCCATGTATCTGTCATATACACTGGCAAAGCTTGTATAAGCTTCCATCTTCTATACCCTCTTAGATAAAAAGCCTGATATCTTTCTAATAATTTCAAAATCGTCCTGAATCTCTTCCACCTTGAGACGATTCTCCTCAGAGAAGCCCACCAAAATATCATGATTAGCCTCTGCCAAGTAGTCCATGATACCGTCAATATCACTCTTAATATTCTTAGGGCACTTGATGTAATGACGCTTAGCCGCTGTGATATAAAGAGTGTAGGTGATTGAAAAGTGATGCCATAGGAATTTGTGCATAGTAGAATACTTATAAATCCAAATGATGGCATCAATAGGAACAATAGCCACGCCATAGCTGCTGGTCTCAATGAAGTAATGCTCAGTAATGAACATATCCTCAGTTGCTAACTGTGGAAGTGTGGCAAGCTCTTCCTCTGCCTCAGCAAGAATCTCCGCTGGACGTCCATAAGCCCTGGTCTTTTGGACAGGAACAGATAATACAGGAAAAGCTATAAAAAGACAATATATAATAATGGATATCAAACTATAAAATCCGCATACTACATAGAAAAACTCAAAGGCTTCTGACACAAATCCAGTGGCATCTGGCTCTGAAATAGTGTAGCTGGAAACAGTGGACATAATGCCATCCTCGCTCCAGTTAAGATCTCTGGCCAAATTCGAAAGAAGGGATCTTGCAGCTTCTGACTCATATAAAACCTCGCCCTTAACTGTAAGCTCTTCTATTGTAGGTGCACCCTGCTCACAGGTATCTGGATCTAACAGAACGATGACACACTCTGGACCAAGCATGGTGTAGTAATAATATCCTCTGGTTCTGTCCAGCCACTTGCTGGTGTAGCCTGTAAAATAAAGATTAGACATCTTGAATCTGCCATAAGTCTCTTTATTGTTATAGAGTTGATACAGACTGACGCTGTCAGCTGAATAATTTCGCGGAAACAGCATGTATCGCACCGGGAAAATCACAGCTAATGCCAGAAGTATAACTAAAAATATGATAGGAGCATAAAGCCTATTTTTGTAATATGATTTTATTGACCTTGTAATTAAATGCTCCAGTGAATCCATATATACTCCAAATTAATTATCTATGTGTCTCCAACCAGTGATAGATGTCCTCAAAAACCTGCTGACGATCCATCTCATGGAGGATTTCATGTCTGTCTCCCATATAGAGCTTCAAAGTAGCATCCTTAATTCCGCCCTTCTTGAAAGCCTCGAAGGCAGCTGTAGTGCCTGCGCCAAGATTTCCAACTGGATCAGAATCGCCTGAAACCACAAGTAGCGGCATACTTGAACGCATCTTTGAAACACACTCAGGAGTGGCAACATATTTAACTGCCTCAGCCAATCCCTTATAGGCATTAACTGTAAACAGGAATGTACAATATTTATCGTGGTAGTATCTCTCTACCTCTTCAACATTCTTGGTAAGCCATGAATTGCCATAATCCTTACCATAACAATCATACTTTTTATAGGGGGCACTATAACTCATATCCCTTACCAAAGTACTTCTATAATTCTTTCCTCTAAATAAAGAAATAAACTTAATAACTGCCAAGCCACCATTACATGTAGCAGCTGACTCCTGACCAGTACCCATAATAATGGCGCCACTCATAGCTTCGATATATGCAGACTTTACTGAAAGGAACTTTCTAACCATGTATGAACCCATAGAATGTCCTAAAATAAAGTATTTTAAAGATGGATAAGCTTTTCTTGTCATTGAATAGTGGGTGTAAATATCCTCCACCATATCATCTGATGGATGAACACCAGTCATAACGCCAAGCTCTTCTTCACTAGTAACAGAATGACCATGACCGATGTGATCATGACCAACAACTACATAACCCTTTTCTGCAAGAAATGTAGCAAACTCATCATATCTTTCAATATATTCAAGCATTCCATGGACAAGCTGCAATACTGCAACTGGCTCACCCTCTGGAAGCCATTTTCTACAGTGAATTACCGAATGGCCATCGGCTGAATTAAATGTATATTCCTCTTGCCTTATCATACCATTTCCTCCCAAAAAAAATGATAACTACCCATACTCCGAGTAGTTATCATTTTAAGGTATTTTTAAGGTATATTCAACGTTATATTTTGTATAGATTCTTCGCTCCAGCGCCTTTAAGTCGCGCCATAGCACGAGCCATATTGTTTGTAGAAATCTGGTAGTCGATACGACTCTGTCTCTGCTGAAGCTGTTCCTGTGCTCGCTCAAGCGCTTCCTGAGCACGGAAGGTATCAATATCCTCTGGACGCTCACATGAATATGCAACTATTACAACGGAACCATCTGGCTCAACTGTAACAAGTCCATCGGAAATAATAGCATTTCTCTTCTCGCCATCACCTGTTGTGAAGCGGATGTTACCAATCTCCACAATACCGGTAAATACCTCGTGATGATTAAGAATAGCATACTCACCATCGGAACCTGGAAATACTAATATCTCACATGGGCCGTCGTAGAAGATTCCATCACAGGCAATTATTTTAAGATTAAATAAAGATGCCATAGATTACTCCTTTGCAAGGTCTGCTGCCTTCTTCTTAACATCTTCAATTGTACCTACATTGAAGAATGCTGCCTCTGGATATTCATCCATCTCACCATTTAAGATAGCCTTAAATCCACGAACTGTCTCTTTTACAGTAACGAACTGCCCCTTTACGCCTGTGAAGTTCTCAGCAACTGAGAATGGCTGTGAAAGGAAACGCTGTACCTTACGGGCACGATATACTGTAAGCTTATCCTCGTCTGAAAGCTCTTCCATACCAAGGATGGCGATGATATCCTGAAGCTCTTTATACTTCTGAAGAATTTCCTGTACGCCACGAGCAACTGCATAGTGCTCCTCACCAACAACATCTGGCTCAAGGATACGTGATGTTGACTCAAGTGGATCAACAGCTGGATAAATACCCTGCTCAACAATCTTACGCGAAAGAACTGTTGTAGCATCCAAGTGTGAGAATGTAGTAGCTGGTGCTGGGTCAGTTAAATCGTCGGCTGGTACATAAACCGCCTGAACTGAAGTGATCGAACCGTTCTTTGTAGAAGCGATTCTCTCCTGAAGCTCACCTAAGTCGTTTGCAAGTGTAGGCTGATAACCTACAGCTGATGGCATACGGCCAAGAAGGGCTGAAACCTCAGAACCTGCCTGTACGAAACGGAAAATATTATCAATGAATAAAAGCACATCCTGATTCTTAACATCACGGAAATACTCTGCCATTGTGAGTCCTGTCTCAGCAACACGCATACGTGCTCCTGGTGGCTCGTTCATCTGACCAAAGACTAAGGCTGTCTTATCAAGAACGCCTGACTCAGCCATTTCTGTCCAAAGGTCATTACCTTCACGGGAACGCTCTCCGACACCTGTAAAGATGGAATAACCACCACTCTCTGTAGCGATGTTGTGGATAAGCTCCTGAATAAGTACGGTCTTACCTACACCGGCACCACCGAAAAGTCCGACCTTACCACCCTTAGCATAAGGAGCAAGAAGATCGATAACCTTGATACCTGTTTCAAGCATCTCAACAACTGGACTCTGATCCTCGAAAGTAGGTGGCTCACGGTGGATACTCCAATGCTCCTCGTTATCAAGCTTCTCACCCTTATCAAGAGTGTCACCGAGAACATTGAATAATCTACCAAGAGTACATTCACCAACAGGAACAGTAATGCTCTCTCCTGTAGCTACTACCTCCATATCGCGGGCAAGTCCCTCAGAAGGTGCAAGTAAGATACATCTTACAACACCAAGACCGATGTGCTGAGAAACCTCCATTACTCTCTTTTCGTCCCCTACCATTACGTAAAGGGCATCTCTGATGGCAGGAAGGTCATTCCCTGAAAATTCTACATCTACGACAGGTCCTGAAACCTGTACGATTTTTCCTTTTAATTTCATGTTTGTTCCTTTCCTAATGTAGAACTGCCTACAAAAAATTTGAAATCAAAAACCTTTACTTTTTTGCTTTCTTCTTTTTCAGTGCCTTAGCACCGCTAATTACCTCAGTAATTTCCTGGGTAATAGCAGCCTGACGCACTCTGTTGTATTCAATAGATAGTTCACGAAGAATTGCCTCTGCATTATCTGTAGCGGACTGCATAGCCATCATACGGGCGTTTTCCTCACTGGCTGAACACTCTACAAGCGCTCCATAAATGAAGCCTGTAAAATTATTGTGAACCAGCTGTTCCAAAACAGCCTTAAGTGATGGGAAGAATGGCATCCATTTGTCGCCACCCTTTGTTACAGCCTCGTACTCGTAACTGTTAATTGAGTGAACGTGCTTAACTCCGGATTTCATTTCCTGAGCAGCCTTACCTGTTCCCTCAATATCCTCCTCAATCTCTTTAGCCTTTTCCTTAATGAACTTGTGTGTTCTAAGAGGAAGAAGACGTTCTACACAGGTTTCCTCTGTTACAGAATTAAGCATCTTAGTGTAGACAACATCAATTCTGTCCAGCTCGCCATTGTTATACTTTTCAATCATGTACTCTGAGATAACTCTGGCTCTGTGCATGGATGGATTATTTGAAGAAAATCTAAAATTCTCATCCACATTGTAGCCGCCGTTAAGGAAGAAATTTCGTCCCACCTCACCAACAACAAACAATGTGTACTCATCCTTTTGCAAATCAGAAATTCGATCAAGGGCCATCTTAATGGCGTTATGGTTATAAGCACCAGCCATGCCCTTATCACCAGTGAAAACAATGAAGCCTCTGTGTTTTAAACACTCCTGCTCATCCTCCACACGATTATCAATATATATATGTCTGATATCTGGGAAATGAACAAGGTTCTCTGCAAGCTCTCGCTGAACTGCATCGAAGAAAGGCTCTGTATCGGCAAGCTTCTGCTTTGCCTTTCTAAGTTTCATTGAGGACATCATGTACATGGCATTGGTAATCTTCATCGTATCCTGAATACTATTTATTCTATTCTGGATTTCTTTTGTACTTGCCATAGCTTACTCCTGATTGTTTTTAAACTCAGTAGCTGCCTCGATGATACTTTCCTTTAACTCATCTGTCATATTCTTAGTTGAATTAAGCTGATTGATAATATCGCTGTGCTCTTCATGGAAGAAAGCAAGCATATCTAATCTGAACTTCTTAATTGCCATAACATCTAAATCACTAAAAATATGTGCATTTGCGGCCACAAGAATAATAACCTGTTCTGCCATTGAGAAAGGTCTGTTAAGTGGCTGCTTTAAAAGCTCCATAAGAGCACGTCCATGAGCAAGCTGCTTCTTTGTAGCATCATCAAGATCTGATGAGAACTGTGTGAAGACTTCCATCTCACGATACTGAGCCAAATCAATACGAATTGAACCTGCGGCCTTCTTCATAGCCTTAGTCTGAGCTGCACCACCTACACGGGATACAGAAAGACCTACGTTAACCGCTGGTCTCTGTCCTGCGTTGAACAGCTGTGACTCAAGGAAAATCTGACCATCAGTAATTGAGATTACGTTGGTAGGGATATATGCTGATAAATCACCTGCCTGTGTCTCAATGATAGGAAGGGCTGTAATAGAACCGCCACCTGCCTCTGGGATAATTCTAGCTGAACGCTCTAATAATCTTGAGTGTAAGTAGAATACATCACCTGGATATGCCTCACGTCCTGGAGAACGCTCAAGCAAAAGTGAAATAGCACGGTATGCAACTGCGTGCTTTGATAAATCATCATATACAATAAGTACGTCCTTGCCTGAATACATGAAATATTCTGCAAGAGCTGTACCTGCATATGGTGCAATATACTGAAGTGGAGCTGGATCTGCTGCTGTGGCACTAACGATGATAGTGTAATCCATAGCACCGTGCTCCTTTAATGTATTAACAAGCTTTGCAATTGTAGATGCCTTCTGTCCGATTGCAACGTAAACGCAGACAACATCCTTGCCCTTCTGATTGATAATTGTATCTGTAGCAATTGATGTCTTACCTGTTTGTCTATCACCAATGATAAGCTCACGCTGACCACGTCCGATAGGGAACATTGAATCAATAGAAAGAAGACCTGTCTCCATAGGCTGGCTAACCGATTTTCTATCTACGATGCTTGGTGCTGGGCACTCAACTGGTCGGAAGCCATCTGCATCGATTTCTCCCTTACCATCGATAGGAGTACCAAGAGCATCTACGATTCTTCCAAGGAAGCCCTCGCCAACAGGAATACCAGCCATCTTGCCAGTACGTACTACCTTTGAGCCTTCCTTTATATCTACATCGCGGTCGAAAAGGATAATACCGATTTCATCACGACGAATATCCTGAACCATACCTTTGACACCACAGTCAAAGATAACAATCTCACCATAAAAAGCGTGGTCGATACCATTTACGTTGACGATACCATCACCAACCCATTTAACGATACCAACTTCCTTATCCTTAACCTCAAAATCATCAATACTTGATCTTAAGATGGAAAGGATATTTTCATCTACTGTACTCTTCTGAACAGCCTCGTTAATCTTCTGTGAAAGCTGCTCGATACGGCTCTGCTCACTCCAGTCATACTCTCTTGAGCCAACTGTAAGAACGAAACCACTCTTAAGTGAAGGATCTTCCTCCTTCTTAATAAGGATATCCTCACTGCCAAATTCCTTTGCAAGGAACTTTCTGATTCCTGCAAGCTGCTCATCTGTAGGTGCTGTAACATATTTAAGTGTTGCATATTCAATGCTTTCACCCTGATTTTCAAGGAATGCCTTGTAATCAGAAACGATTTCACCAAATGAGTCAAAATCACCATTATCGCAAAGTAGTTTCATAAAATCTCTAATTTCACGTGGAAAGATTTTATCAACTATCATGTGCTTTTTAGTGTCAGGCACAGTAGGATCCGCGAGTTCCTCACCGATTGCTGGTATCATCTCAATGATAGACGCAGCATTCTGCAGATGAGATCCCGCATTTTTGATACTATGTAAATCACTAATGTAATTAAAAGACTTATCTGTCACTGTTATTCACCTGCTTTATCAATAAAATCATCAAACAGCTGGCTGTCAATATCAGCCCCTGTTCTTCCTCCGATAACCTTTGCTGTAGCTTCTACAACCATATCAGCAATTTCTTTCTTTGCGCTAGAAATAATCTTATTCTTCTCGATTGTAGCCTCAGCAATAGCATTCTCCTGGATAGTCTTTGCATCTTCCTGAGCCTCTGCAATAATCTTCTGATAATGATTATCTGCATTCTTTCTTGCTTCAAGAATAATCTGCTTCTTCTCAGACTCAACATTAGCAAGCTTATCCTCGTACTGCTTTGCGTACTCTTCTGCCTGTCGGTTTGTCTCTTCTGCTTTGTCGTAGATTTCCTTAGCTTCTTCCTGACGCTTCTCGATGATGTTGTCGATTGGCTTGAAGAAGAATTTCTTGAATGCAAGACAAAGAATCAAAAGATTCACAACAGTCCAGAGTATATTCCAAAATGAAACGTTAATCATTTTTATATCCTCTTAAATTTTTTATTTATCTACATTTTTTCAAGGAAGAACTGCCATTTATAATTGCTTTCAGCAATGGGCAGTTCTGGATATCAAGGAATCTTCCCTAAAGGGCCCCTCCTTGATACATTTACTGAAGCATAACAATAATCATAAGTGCGATAACGAAACCGTAAATAGCTGTTGCCTCTGCAAGGGCACAACCTAAGATAAGGTTCTTCTGAATCTTGCTCTCTGCCTCTGGCTGACGTGCGATACCTTCGCAAGCCTTACCTGTTGCGATACCGATACCGATACCTGCTCCAAGACCTGTTACAACTGCGATACCTGCTCCAATTGCGATAATTGTGTTCATAAATTTTTCCTCCTAGAAGTTTATTCTACTGCCTCTTTAATATATAACGATGTTAAGAATACAAAGACATATGCCTGAAGCAATCCGTCAAACAAATCAAAATATACGCTGAAGATTGCTGGAATAACTGGTGGGCATACAATCTTAAGTAATTCCATGATTACGAATGCACCAAGTACATTTCCGAAAAGTCGCATGCACAATGACAATGGTCTTGTGAATACATCAAGAATATTGAATGGCGTTACGATGGCAACCGGCTCTGTAAAATTATGGAGCCACTTTCGAACCCCGTGCTGGTAAATACCTGCACCTTCAACAAGAATGATACTCATAAGTGCCAATGCTAATGTTACGTTTAAGTCCTTAGTTGGTGACTTAAATCCAATCAATCCAATTATATTTGATAAGCCAATGTATAAAAGGACTGTGGAAAGATAGACCGTGTACTGCTTTGCTTCCTCGCCTAGCATTCCACCTACGATGCTGTGTAGCTTTTCGTAGATAAACTCAGCGAAAGCCTGTTTCTTGCTTATGTTTTGTGTCTTTAATCCGGCCGTTAAGAATATGGCTAGCGGAATAAGAATGCCCATTACAATCCAAGTAACTACTACTGACTCCATAACCGGAATTTCATAGCTGCCTATGTGGAGGGTAAAAACGGCTTCACAATTTAGCTCTTCAATAAGCTCTTCTGCTAAATTCAAGAAAACACCTCCTTATCTTATTCATATGTCCTCTATTTTAGACTTTTTAGACAAAAATATAAGATACAAATTATTGATATTGTATAACTCACCACTCTATAGTTCTACATTAATGGATTATAGTAGAAGTTTTTGTTAGAACTGTGTTTTATCTGTTATCTTTTTAATTTAGGCAAACAAAAAACAGAGCAGCTTTCACCGCTCTGTTTTCATTACTCTGTTCTTGTATAGACCTTACGTCCTTTAACAAATTTATCTTTTATAACTGCGTCTGCATCGTTATAACACATTCTCTCAATGCGCTCACGAATAGACATATCTCGCATAGAATACATCTTGCTGTCATCAATAACTACTGCGTCAAAATCATAGCCTGGTTTGAAAGAACCAACCTTACCAAAATAGCTTCCGCCACCTTCTGTTGCAATATAGAATACCTCTTCAAAAGTAAGTGGCTTAACGTTCTGATCAACAAGACGATAGTACATCTTTGATGCCTGAAGGGTAATAAGCATTGTCTTTACCATGTTCATAGATGAACCTGCTGCCACGTCTGTAGCAAGACCAATGTTAATACCTGCATCCAGAAACTTTCTGACAGGTGCAATACCTGATGTAAGATTCATATTAGAATCTGCACAGTGAGCAATGTAAGCTCCATGCTTCTTGAGAATCTCCATTTCCTTTTCATCCGAATGAACACAGTGTGCCATGATTGTAGGACATTCTGGAGTACCCATTGTATCAAAAAGCTCGTAGGCATTTGCATAACAGCTTGATGATGGAACCAGTTCTTTAACCCATGCTATCTCAGAAAGATTTTCTGAAAGATGTGACTGAATACGAAGTCCGGTCTCTCTTGAAAGATCTCCCAATCCCTGCATAAGCTCATTAGAGCATGATGGGATAAATCTAGGTGTAAGAATTGGATTCGTATTTACGTATCTGCCCTTGCACTTTTCAAGCCATTCAACTGTAGCCTGAAGTGATGCCTCAGCACTCTCTTCCTGTAGAATCTCTCCACCGTTTCTATCCATGTTTACCTTACCAACATATGTGATAAGGCCTGTCTCCTCAAGCTGATCCATCAGCTCAAGAGTTGCTTCATTATGAAGTGTGCCAAAGACTACTGCACGTGTAGAGAAGCAACGGCGTAAATCCTCAGTAAAATACTTGTAAGCGCGGCGCGCATACTCCAAATCAGCATACTTTGCTTCTTCTGGGAAAGTGTATGTAGAAAGCCACTCTAAAAGCTCTTCATCCATACCGATTCCACGGAATGTATACTGAGGCGCATGAACATGAAGATCTGTCATGCCCGGAATGATAAGTCTCTCGCCGTAATCATAAAGTGGAAGGCCTTTGTATTCCTCAGGCAAGGTAGGGAACGCACCCACGCAAACGCCATCTACACAGACAATATATCCTCTATAATATGTAGTTATACTTTTTTTACTTTCAGGAAAGGCAATGCCTCCCCTAAGTACAAAACTGCTATTATCTCTCATTAGCCCTGAAGACCTCTTGCCTGTCTATCCATATCCTCAACTACGATATCATAAATCTCGCCAAGGCTACGGCAATACTCTAATACCTTCCATGGCTCGTTTGTGTGATAGTGAATCTTAATAAGCTCCTCATCACCTACTGCAAGAAGGCAATCCCCCTTGAAGTTCTCTGTAATATAATCGTTGATTGCATCCTCATCAAGGTCCTCACCTTCGATAAGAAGCTGTGTATCATATCTAAATTCAATTGACTGCTCTGGTAACATATTTTTGTCCTCCAAAATTTATTATTTAAACAGGTATAATTTACCATAAGTTTTATAAAAAAGGTAGTAAGTTAATTCTAACCATTTCCATAATTATTCAGATTTTAGCAACGCATAGGCTCTGAGCACCTCGCCTACAGACCATGCCTGGGCATAGCAGCCACGTCCGTAGTGTGGCTCGTCTCCGTCAAAAATCTCACAGATTGAACCGATGCAATTCTTAACAAGATGCTGCTCTACTGGCTCAAAGAAAGCTTTTGCCTCCTCGATAGACTGAGGGCTTCCGCCACCAACCTTTAAGTAGCTTTCAATGAATGCACCAAGTAAAAATCCCCAAGCTGTTCCCTGATGATATGCATGGTCACGCTTTTCAAGTGCCCCCTTATAAATACCAACATATTGTGGGTCATCCACATCAAGTGAACGAAGTCCCACTCCAACATAAAGTCTGTCCTTAACCACACGCACAACTGACTTTTCCTTTTCAGGATCAAGCATTGTAAATGGAAGGCTGACTGCAAAAATCTGATTTGGTCGAAGGCTGACATCCTTGAAATCATCGCTTACTACATCATAAAGATAACCGCCCTCTTCATACCAGAATTCCTCATTAAAGGCTTCCTTTACCCACATAGCAAGCTGACTGCAGCCGCCTGCGTAAGCAAGATAATTTTCTGGCTTGTTGTGAGTTCTCCTTGCAATGCCGCGAGAAATCTCTTCCATGGTCATAAGCGCATTATACCAAAGTGCGTTAATCTCAACTGGCTTGCCGTGACGTGGTGTAACAACCTCATCATTGATACGCACATCCATCCATGTAACCTGATCAAGACCAGATCCTGCACGCATAAGAGCATCGTCATCCATTCCGATTGAGAACAAGGTTCCCTTTCGATAAGCTCCCATGATTTCCTGAAGTCCAGGGTATATCTCAGTCTCCACGAACTTCCATGCTTCATCCGTATCTACGTATTTCAGATAATTGTATACTGCATAGAAATACCAAAGGGACGCATCTGCTGTATTGTAAAGTGGTTCCTTTCCGTCATCAGGGAACATATTTGGAACCAAACCATTTTTTATATACTTTGAAAAAGAAAGGAGAATTGATTTAGCATCGTCAAATCTTCCTGTTTCAAGGCAAAGACCTGTGAAAGCAATCATAGTATCGCGGCCCCAGTCTGTAAACCATGGATAGCCTGCCATGATAGTCTTTTCACCTGTAGAGCGTCTATCCACAATAAACTGATCAGCGGCAACTGTAAGAAGCTGTGCAAGCTCATCCTCCTCTGTGAATTCTGCCTTTTCGATTAATTCGGCAACTCTCTTTTTAGCTTTCTCTATCTCAACAAAGGCTGTGTCCTTTTCTATAGCAGGAAGCTTCTCGAAAGCACCTTTCTTTTTACCAACATTTTCACGAACATCTACAGTACATACGAAGGAACATTTTGATACTCCTCCTTCTTCAACTTCCATAACGAAATCGTATGGCTTCAGGTGACAATCCAGACCATCTGCTTCGTTATCCAACTCAAATTGAAGCTCCATATTTTCATCGTAGATGTTGTTACGCTTAACCATCTCGCAGCCTGCGCTGATAAGAGAAATACGCACGTTTGAATGCCCAACCGGCTTGTAGAAGAAGCCAATATTTCCACTAGCTTCATCCCTAACCTCCTGGAATACTTCCTCTGGAAGCTCCCATCGTAAATCATCAACAGTCATGTGCTGGCCATGCTCTCTAAAATTCATAAGTGGAGTGATGACTACTCCTGCAGCTGGCCCATTGTTTTCTAACGTATATGCGATAACACACTGATTCTTACCGTAAACCAATGAGATAGTCTTGGTAAGACGCATGCCGCCTGCCTCATAAACATAAGTGATGGTGCCATCATATTTGAAATACTTCAGATGCATATTGCCCTGGTTGAACTCACTGGTATATGGGCCTTTGTGCTGAGCAGTAGTCAAATCATAGATTCTGCTGCCGCAAACAAGCCTTTCATTAGTCTTAGAAAATACCAGGTATCTATCCACTGGTGGACGAAGGCTAGCAATCAAATAGCCCTGATGGGTACGCATGTGCGCACCGATAATGGTGCTTCCAGCATAGCCACCAAGGCCATTTGTCAAAAGCCACTCCTTGTCCAGATTAGCTTTATAATTATTTAACTTGTCAAAAACGTATTCAAAACTCATTACAATTCTCCATTTCGTCATAATCCCCAACGAATTAATTGTAACGATTTTGCCCCAAAAAGACTACCCCTATATTAAATAAGAGAAGCGACACATTCTTCTACTTTTTTCATGTCAGCTGTTGGCTCAAAACGAGCGACTACATTACCCTGACGGTCAACGATAAACTTTGTAAAGTTCCACTTGATTTCTGGGTTATTCTTGTAATCCTTGTCAATCTTCTTAAGCATCACACCCATAGCAAGTGCTGCAGGTCCCTTTCCGAAACCTTCAAAGCCCTTCTGAGACTTAAGATACTTGAATAACTCATTAGCATTCTCGCCATTAACGTCTGCCTTCTTCATCTGTGGGAACTGAGTATTGTAATTAAGCTGGCAGAACTCATGAATCTCCTCATCATTTCCAGGTGTCTGTCCTGCAAACTGGTTACAAGGTACATCTACTACCTCGAAGCCTTTCTCATGATACAACTCATAGATACGCTCAATATCCTTGTAGTGAGGTGTGAAGCCACAGCCTGTAGCTGTATTAACTACCATAACAACCTTGCCCTCAAATTCCTTCATTGAAAGCATCTCGCCATTTGTCTGCTCAACTGATAAATCATAGAATCCCATCTTTATAATCCTCCATTTCCTTTTGATTATATTTTTGTTTTGAATTTAATTGTGCGCAATCGATTTATATTTTAGATTGTACGCAATTCAATTTTGTTTGTCAACATCTTTTTTGTGAATTTTTATCGATTGAGCTCTAATATCCACTTCTGCTAAAATAATTATAGTATATTTACATTGGGGAGGGGTGATTAATGAGAAAGTCTTTTTATTCTGCGAGGATTGTCTTAAATCTTCTATTATCAGTATTTGTTATCACACTTTTGATGGGGTTCATTCCTGAAAATTCAATTTATGCAAGAGCAGCATCCTACACTATTTCAGAGGCAAATGGCACACTTTTGTCCTGTAATGGTACAGAAGTATTCGCTGACGCAGATCCATCAACATATGTAACTACATTAACAGCCAACAAGCCTGTACTAGTAACAGGATTAACCAGCAACGGTTACTGGCGTGTCGATATAGGTGGCTCACCTTTTTTTATTTCACAGCAGGCTCTTTCAATGCAGCCTAATACTACAGCTTATAAGCTTACATCCATGGATGCAAAAGCCGCTTTGGTCATGAACCTTAGCAACGGTAAGCCGCTCTACTCTCAGGGAGCCACTGACAGATTAGAGCCAGCCAGCACCACAAAGATGATGACTGCTTTGCTTACAATAGAAGCTATTGAAGCAGGACAAATTTCTCTGGATACGCCTGTAATGGTCTCAGCTACTTCCGTTGCGGGGATGCCAAGAGATGCAAGCCATGTATCTCCACGTATTCAGGCTGGGGAAGTATTTAATGTAGATCAACTTCTTACCGCAATGATGGTAAGCTCAGACTGCCATTCTTGTAATGTGCTGGCAGAATTAATCGCTGGCTCCGTTCCAAACTTTGTGGCTATGATGAATACAAGGGCAGCTCAGCTAGGCTGTGTTGATACAAATTTCACTAATCCTTCAGGTTATCCTGACAAAAGCATGTACACCAATGCATACAGCTTATATTTAATTGCAGCAAATGGTATTCAGCATCCTTTATTTAATAAGTACTTTAATGTTACTACTGCTGTACTGCCAGCCACTAATCTATGTCCTACACCAAGATTGCTTGAAAATACAGATTCAATAATCAATCCTGCCAGCGGCTATTACAATCCATATGTAATTGGTGGAAAGACTGGTACTGCAAACCGAGCTGGTCAATGTTTGGTCTGTGTGGCAAAGCAGAATGAAAAATCGATAATTTCTGTAGTTTTAGGGGCTAAAAATCGAACTATGTTTGATGGAAATACAATATCCATGCGCTACTACGAAACTAACAGATTGATAAATATGGGCTTCCAAAACTATTATTTATGAAAACCTTAGAAACTTAATCGTTTAACATGTTTTTTAATGGAAAAATAACATACATTTTTCACAGTAAAAGCCGATAATATATTTAGGTTCAGAATTTTGTATGAAGGGAGTGTTTTCCATGGTTAAAAATCTCAAAAAATTCAACTCAATAGCTTTGGTAATTCTCCTATTTGCCGCATTTAGTCTTTCCACTATTAATGTACATGCGAAACAGCGTGTTATCGTAATAGACCCTGGTTGTCAGGCTATTGAAAATAACCAAAAAGAATCAATCGGACCAGGAGCTTGGAAGCGTGTTTCCGAAGACATGATTGGTGCAAAAGGTACTGTTTCCGAAAACAATGAGTATGATATCAATCTTCGTATCGCCTTAAAGGTTAATGAACTACTTGGAGACAACTACAAGGTAGAGCTTACTCGCACTTCAAATGATGTGGATATGTCAAACTCAGACAGAGCCATGATTGCTAATGCACTTAAAGCAAACCTTTACATCAGTATTCATGCCAGCTCACCTAAGGACGATACCAGCGGTATTACAGTAATTTGCCAGACAGAGGATAATCCTTATGGCATTACTAATTACAGAAACAGCAGATTGCTTGCAGATACGTTACTTGGAAGCCTTGCTGATAAAACTGGTGCCAAGAACTATCAGGTTGTAGAATCTGATAAGCTAATGGGAATCAATTGGTGCTCCGTTCCAAATGCTATTGTAAATGTTGGCAATATGAACAATCCTGAGGACGATGAAAATCTTTCCCAGGAAGAATATCAGCAGAAGGTTGCTGAAGGAATCGTGGCCGGAATTGATAGTTATTTTTCTCAGAAATAAATCTTAATGAAGTTACAGGAGGTGGCTTATCAGCCATCTCCTTTTTATTGCCAACATACGAAAAAGCCACCCGCTACCCCGTTCGGTAACGAATGGCTTAATCTATTATTAGTGATACCATTATATAACTTCACTTATTTCTAATTGTGAAGAAACTGAGTAAAAAATAAGAACTTTCTCTTAATTATTCATCAAGTTACGCTCTCAAGCCTGAGATTATCACTAATTTTGTCCGTAGTATGCGTTTGCTCCGTGTTTACGGTTGAAATGTTTGTCGCGGATGCAATCTGGAGCTGGCTGAACTCGTGAATTTACCTGCTCTGTGAAGAGTGCCATCTTGGCAACCTCCTCAAGTACTACTGCATTGTATACAGCCTGATCTGCATCCTTACCCCATGTAAATGGGCCGTGGTTCTTGCAGATAACACCTGGTACATACTTTGTATTGATGCCTCTCTCCTGGAAAGTCTCGATAATAACCTTACCAGTGTTAACTTCATAGGCTTCATTAATTTCCTTTTCTGTAAGGTTTCTTGTACATGGAATGGTTCCACAGAAATAATCTGCATGTGTGGTACCGTAAAGAGGAATATCTCTGCCAGCCTGAGCCCATGCTACTGCATAGGTAGAATGAGTGTGAACAACACCACCGATATTCTCATACTTCTTATAAAGCTCGCAGTGAGTAGCTGTATCTGAGCTAGGACGATACTTTCCTTCAACAACCTCACCATCAAGATTAACAAGCACCATATCCTCTGGCTTTAAATCTTCGTACTCAACGCCTGATGGCTTGATTGCAAAGATTCCAGACTCTCTGTCGATACCAGAAACATTTCCCCAGGTATAAGTAACAAGGCCGCGCTTCGGAAGCTCCATGTTAGCCTCGTAAACCTGTTTCTTTAATTCTTCTAACATATCATTATCTCCAATTCTCTACAGCTGCTGCCTCTGCCTTAAGTGCCTTCTTGTATTCTGCGATCCACTCATCGTAGCCCTTAACCATCTCTGGATCTGGCTCCATTGTAGTAGATTCCTGTCCTGCGAATACCTTTTCATCAAGGTAGCTCTGGAAGTTCTGTGACTTATCATCACGGATGCAGTAATTTGCAAGTACTGCCATACCCCATGCACCACCTTCACCAGCTGTTGCCATTACAGTGATAGGTGCATTAAGAGCAGCTGCAAGTACTGACTGTCCAACCCCCTTTGTCTTAAAGAATCCACCATGTCCTGTAATAGATTTGATGTTAACCTTCTCCTGCTTTAAGAGAATATCGTTACCAATCTTAAGAACACCAAGAGCTCCATAAAGGTTTGAACGCATAAAGTTTGCAAGTGTAAACTTTGCATCTGGCTGACGAACCACCATTGGACGACCTTCGTTTACGCCAACAACTGGCTCGCCGCCGAAGTAGTTGTATGATAATACTCCGCCGCAGTTAGCATCCTCTGTAAGAGCCTTGCGATAAAGAGTACCGTAAATATCATTCATTGAAATATCTACACCAAAGGCATCAGCAAACTCCTTGAAGATACCAATCCAAGAGTTAAGATCTGATGTACAGTTGTTGCAGTGAACCATAGCTACTGCCTCACCTGTAGGTGTTGTTACCATATCGATTTCCTCGTATGGCTTAGAAAGAGCCTTCTCCAAAACAACCATAGAGAATACTGATGTACCAGCTGATACATTACCCGTTCCAACTGAAACAGCATTTGTAGCAACCATACCTGTACCTGCGTCACCTTCTGGTGGAGCAAGTGGGCAACCTGGCTCAAGCTCTCCTGTAGGATCGAGAAGCTTTGCACCTGCTGCTGTAAGAGTACCAGCATCATCACCTGCTACAAGTACCTCTGGAAGAAGATCCTCAACCTTTGTGCTAACACCATGTGCTGCTGCAAGCTTGTTGAACTTCTCAAGCATAGCCTTGTCATACTGACAGGTTGTTGAGTCGATTGGGAACATACCTGATGCTTCGCCAACACCTGCAACCTTTCTGCCTGTCATCTTATAGTGAACGTAGCATGCAAGAGTCATAAAGTAAGCTACATTTGGAACATGTGGCTCTTTATTTAAGATGCACTGATAGTAGTGTGAAATACTCCAGCGTTGAGGCATGTTAAAGTTGAGCTCCTTAGAAAGCTCAGCCGCAGCCTCACCTGTGATTGTATTTCTCCATGTTCTAAATGGAACAAGAAGATTATCCTCTTTATCAAATGCAAGATAACCATGCATCATAGCGGAAAATCCGATTGCACCAAGCTTTGTAAGCTTAACGTCATACTTGTCGCTAACATCTTTCTTAAGCTTAGCATAGCAATCCTGAACGCCTTCCCATACCTCTTCAAGTGGGTATGTCCAAATGCCGTTATCTAAGTGATTCTCCCACTCATGATCCCCCTGAGCAAGAACCTTATTGTCCTCGTCAACGAGCACAGCTTTGATACGTGTTGACCCGAACTCGATACCGAGAGCTGTCTTCTTGCCCTCAGCGATAATCTCATTAATATTCATAAGTAAAATTCCCCCAATATTATTTTACTCACCAAATACAGCGATATAATCCTTCTGGAACTTCTCAATACCAGCTGTAGTTAATGGATGGTTAATCATTGTCTCGATTACAGAGTATGGTACTGTTGCAATGTGAGCACCTGCAAGTGCGCAGTCTGTAACGTGGATTGGGTTACGAACTGATGCAGCAATAATCTCTGTATCATATCCATAGATGTCGAAGATTTCTGCGATATCACGGATAAGATCAATACCTGCCATGTTAATGTCATCAAGTCTGCCAAGGAATGGTGATACATATGTAGCTCCAGCATTTGCAGCAAGAATAGCCTGGTTTGCTGAGAAGATAAGTGTAACATTTGTCTTGATGCCCTCAGCTGAAAGAACCTTCACTGCCTTAAGACCTTCTGCAGTCATAGGAATCTTTACAACCATGTTTGGATGCATAGCAGCAATCTCACGGCCTTCCTTAATCATACCCTCAGCATCAACTGTAGTAGCCTTTACCTCTCCTGAGATAGGACCATCAACGATTGAAGCAATTTCCTTAAGGATGTCTTCCTGAGCACGACCACCCTCTTTAGCGATAAGTGATGGGTTTGTTGTAACTCCACAGATTACTCCAAGATCATTTGCCTTCTTAATGTCCTCAATTTTTCCAGTGTCAACGAATAACTTCATTTCTTTTTCTCCTTCTTTTTACCTGCTCAAATACTTGAGCCATATTTTTAATCAATTGTGGTTATGCTAGTAATTCTATTACTACGTTAAAACCTCCACAATCAAATTAATGACTAACTAATGGCAAGATTTTTACTTTCCATATACGAGACTTCCAAGTGCAAGGTCGCGCTTAAAGTCACGAATCTTTGTGTCAGCATCAATGTAAACAGCTTCAATTCCCATAGCTGCAGCCCAGTCTCCCATCTGCTCAGCAGTAAGATCATATGTAAATGCTGTATGATGAGCACCACCTGCAAGGAGCCATGCCTCTGTTCCTGTATAGAAGTCTGGCTGTGGTGTCCAGAAGTTGATAGCTGTAGGAAGCTTTGGAAGTGGCTTCTCAACCTTCTTGCAATCAACATCCTGAATAATGAGACGGAAGCGATTTCCTAAATCAATAAGTGATGTAGCAATACCCTTGCCTTCCTTGGACTGGAATACAAGACGTGCTGGATCCTCACGATTTCCCATTGAAAGTGGCTGGCACTTAATCTGGATTGGGCCATCTGAAATAGTTGGGCAAATCTCAAGCATGTGAGCCTGAATGATGCCCTCCTTGCCCTTTACAAGATTGTATGTGTAATCCTCAAGCATTGAAGTACCCTTAGCATCCTTCATGCCTGTAGTCATTATCTTCATAAGACGAACCATGGCAGCAACCTTCCAGTCGCCCTCTGCACCAAAACCGTAACCCTTTTCCATAAGTCTCTGAATAGCAAGACCTGGAAGCTGCTGTAATGCGCCAAGATCACCGAAGTGAGTTACGATTGCCTGATAGTTCTTCTCCTCAAGGAATCTCTCGAAGCCAAGCTCAATCTGAGCCTGAACTGCTACATGTCTTCTGAACTCCTCTGGATTACGTCCCTCGAGACAAATATCGTATTTACCATAATATTCATCTACAAGTGCATTAACATCTGACTGACCAACTGCAGCAACTGCCTCTGCGATTTCATTTACTGGATAAGCATCTACCTCCCAGCCAAACTTAAGCTGAGCCTCTACCTTATCACCTTCTGTAACTGCAACGTTACGCATGTTGTCAGCAATTCTCATAACACGGATATGGCTTGATTCTACAACACCGATTGCTGTGCGCATCCAAGATGCCAGCTTCTCCTGAACCTCTGCATCCTGCCAGTATCCAACTATTGTCTTTCTCTCAACGCCCATTCTTGAAAGGATGTGAGCATACTCTCTGTCACCATGAGCTGCCTGATTCTCATTCATGAAATCCATATCCATTGTCTCGTATGGAATCTCACGGTTGTACTGTGTGTGTAAGTGGCAAAGTGGCTTTCTAAGCTCCTGATGTCCAAGTATCCATGACTTTGCTGGTGAAAATGTGTGCATCCATGTAATTACACCAGCACATGTTGGGTCATTGTTTGCCTCGTTAAAAGTACGTCTGATTACTTCGTTTGTAATCATTGTTGGCTTCCATACTACCTCAAATGGAAGCTTTCCTGATTTGTTAAGACACTCAACGATTTCCTTTGAGTGTGCTGCTACGTGTGATAAGCACTCATCACCGTAGAGATCCTGCGAACCTGTACAGAACCAGAACTTGTAATTAAGCTGTGTCTTCATAAATTATCCTCCAATACAAAAAACTATTTTCCTGCTAATAAAAAGGATACAACTTGTACACATTCGTGCACAAGTTGTATCCTCGTTATCAACAATCCTTATATTTACAGACTATAAGCATAGTGTACAAGTTAGTTTTTATATATACAAGTTATAATGTACTCTTTCTTTCCACAAGCTCTGGGGTAAGCAGGATATGAGCATCCTTTCTTGTAACATTCCCTTCGATAAGTCCAATAAGAGTCTCTGCTGCCTTTCTCCCCATTTCCTCCTGAGGATGGGAAACAGTGGTAATTCCCCTGCTCTTAGCAAGTAATGAATTGTCAAAACCTGTAACTGAAATATCATGTGGCACCTGGCGTCCTATGCCTGTGAGCCCCTTTATAACATCTGCTGCAATCTCATCATTGTAGCAAACCACAGCGTGACAGCTGATGCCACTTTCCAAAATATGAAGTATGCCTTCCAGTGGGCGCATTGTCCTGTCCTTCGTGTGATACCAAACCACCAGATCAGGATTGTAAGGAATCCCTGCCTCAGTAAGAGCCTTTACATATCCCTTGTGACGGAATATTCCCTGCATATCATCAGCCTTGAAGATTCCAGCGATATTCTTATGCCCCAGTTTTATCAAATGCTCTGTTATAAGCCTTCCGCCCTCCACATCGTCAAGCATAACGTGCGGCTTGTCCAGCATAGCCTCATAACACCCCTGTATAAAAACATAGGGAATTCCCATAGAATCCATCTGTTCATAAAGCACCTGATGCTGGCAGCTGATGGCGCTTTGGCTAGGCTCAATAATCATTCCATCGATATTCTTTGACAGAAGCTCCTCCATACACCAGGCTTCACCCTTACGGGAATTGTTGGTGGTTTTCAGGAGAATACTATAACCACTTTCTGACAAAACTTTATTGATTCCCTGAATGACCCTGGGAAAAATATAATCGGACATATAAGTTGTGACAACAGCTATATTTTTACTGTTGCCTCGTTTTTTTAATTGAGGTGCCACAAAGGTACCACTACCCTGTTTTGAATATAGATATCCTTCACTAATAAGAACCGATAGAGCATGTCTCACCGTCTGACGTGTCACATCATACTTTTGCGCAAGCTGATTCTCAGATGGAATCTTTTCGTTAACAGAATAAGCCCCCAGATTAATCTGCTTCTTTATGTCATTAACTATAAACTCATACTTAGTAGAAACCATATTCCCCCTGAATTAAGCATTTTGAAGCTTACGAATACCTACAATCATCAATCTGCTTAAATAATACATAACAATAGAAAAAACCGTAACCGCAATTATATATATCACTATAACTTTAGCGGATAATGACTCAAAATATTTAGGCATAATATATGCTCTGAAAATAACATGATTCAAAAAAATTGAATATGATATTGTATCCAAAAAGGCTAATAGCTTCGACTCAAATGGAAGCTTTGTATTGAAGGCAATAGCCACACCTATTGAGATGAGCAGTAAATGAAAATACTCCACTTTACCCGCATAGAAATATGAGGAAATCGCGGTGAACAAAAGCATCAAAAATCCAATCCACTGTACCACCTTATTCTTAAGGTACTCAGAATATTTCTCGTTAAAATCAAACAGTAATATTCCTATTCCCATCTCCATAAAACCTCTCATAAACTTCTGAGAGTAGATGAAGTCACCATAGTAATCTGTTACCAGACTGCCAGTAACTCTATACGAGAAGGTCAGGCCTATGATTATAGCTAAAGGAATAATTATTTCTCTTGTAATATCAGGCAAACGTTTGCACAAACTGTATAAAAGTAATCCTGCCAATACCAGTATAGAAACATACCAGGTGACTACATTTGCAATCTGAGTTTCCTGCCATGGCCAGTAATGAATCAATAATAGTTCTCTAAAACCGACTGTTTCAAACCAGAAAAGACTATCCTTTGCAGAAAATCCATTGAATACCAAAAAGAAAATTCCGCTGACCAAAAATGAAAGGAAATACTCCGGATACAAACGCTTAATTCTGTGCCAGGTATATCCATAAGGAGTCCTGTCTTTTTTCTTCAAATCTGCAGCCAAAAGCCAACCACTAACAACGAAAAAGAACTCTACGCCTATTGTCCATCCTGTTATATGAAAATATTGATTAAATAAGTGAAGGAGAATTATTAGATATGTAAAAACGACTCTCCAAAATGAAATCATATTATTCTTATTAGTTTTAGGCATTATTCCCTCCTAAATAAATCCATTTTTTCTTTAATAAGTTTATCTTATCAAAGGCTTATTCTCCTCTCAAGCAAAAAGAGGTCTGGGCGCTGCCCAAACCTCTCATAAATAATCTATTTTTTTAATTAGAGAGTCTTAATTCTCTCAATAGCTCTTGCAGTATTCTCCGCAGAACCAAATGCTGTCAATCTGAAGTAGCCTTCACCGGAAGGACCAAAGCCTGCGCCTGGTGTACCAACGATCTGAACCTTATCAAGAAGGTAATCGAAGAAGTCCCAAGATGTCATGTTATCTGGAGTCTTGAGCCAGATATAAGGTGCGTTCACACCACCATAAACCTCAAAGCCAGCGTCCTTAAGACCTGTGTAGATTGTCTTTGCATTGTTCATGTAGTAGCCAACCTGCTCTTTAATCTGAGCCTGTCCCTCTGCTGAGTAAACAGCCTCACCAGCACGCTGAATGATGTAAGGAGCACCGTTGAACTTTGTACCGTGGCGACGAGCCCACATAGCATTAAGTGAAGCACCGTCAAATACAAGGTCCTTAGGTACTACTGTGTAGCCAAGACGAACACCTGTGAAGCCTGCGTTCTTTGAGAAAGAGTGAATCTCGATTGCACATGTCTTTGCACCTGTGCACTCGTAGATTGAGTGAGGAACATCAGCCTCTGAAATGTATGCCTCATAAGCTGCATCAAAGATAATAAGGCTTCCGTTCTTATTTGCATAATCAACCCAAAGCTGAAGCTGGCTCTTTGTAAGAGTTGTTCCTGTTGGGTTGTTTGGAAGACAAAGATAAATTACATCTGGAGTCTCTTTTGGAAACTCTGGAACGAATTTGTTCTCTGCTGTTGTAGGCATGTAGATAAGATCAGACCACTTACCTGTCTTTTCATCGTAATTACCAAGGCGTCCTGCCATAACATTTGAATCAACATATACTGGATATACAGGATCACAAACTGCAATCTTAACATCTGCTGCAAAAAGCTCCTGAATATCTGCTGAATCAGACTTCGCACCATCTGAAACGAAGATTTCGTCTGCAGAAATATCACAACCTCTTGCCTGATAATCATTCTTTGCAATTGTCTCACGAAGGAATGGATATCCTAAATCTGGAGCGTAACCATGAAAAGTAGAAGCGCTTCCCATCTCATCAACTGAATCGTGAAGAGCCTTAATCATTGCTGGTGCAATTGGCTGTGTAACATCACCAATACCAAGTCTGATGATATCTGCGTTTGGATTAGCCTCACTGTATGCCGCTACCTTTTTTGCAATTGTTGAAAATAAATAGCTGCCTGGAAGCTTCTGAAAATTAGTGTTTACCTTGAACATGTTTACCTCCTTAAGTGACCGATTAAAAAAACTATCGGCTTACAATTCTCTTAACTATTCTGTCATATGATAGATGTCCACCAAACAAGTCCAAAGCAGAACCTACAGTGAAATCCATATTGTTATCAGAAAGATAGCTGATAAGCTCGATGTCACCATAATCAGAAACACCTCCAGCATATGTAACTGGCACCTTTTTATAGGATGACAACAAACCAACTAAATCTCTGTCTATACCATTTTGCCTGCCCTCCACATCAGCTGCATGAACTAAAAATTCATCGCAGTAGAAAGCAAGTTTATCGAGGAAATTATAAGTGATAATTTCGTCTGTTCTCTTCTGCCATCTATCAGTAACAATGTAGAATTTGTCGTCTACTCTTGTGCAGGATAAATCAAGAACAAGATGCTCTCGACCTACCTTCTTTGACAGATGTTTTAATGCATCATAATCGACGCGACCACCATTAAATACAAATGATGTTACAATAACGTGGCTGGCTCCTGCCTCAATAAAATCCAAGGCATTTTTATCATCTACACCACCGCCGTATTGTAATCCATTAGGATAAGCTCTCAGGGCTTTCAGTGCCGCTTCCTTTGATGCCTCGTATTCCTTAGTCCCTTTTTTGTTAAGATTGATAATGTGTCCACCCTTTAGTCCATCTCGCTTGTAAAGATTAGCGTAATATACTGCATCCTTATCTGCTACAAAATTCTCCTCCGGGTGACCATTCTCCTTCCACAAATCCGCTATTGTGGAACCAACAATCTGCTTGACCTTACCATCATGAATATCAATGCATGGTCTAAATTCCATACTCTCAAAATCCTCCCAGTGAAATTTAATTTATTGCGTTCTTTATCACGCTAAAGTAAAAATCACTTCAAAGTATAACTGTCTACAGCTGTACTTTCAATGACAGTTTCGTAAAATTTGGTAGCAATTTTTAATAAATATTCGGTATCTTTCACACCTGCTGTCTCGAATGGAGAATGCATAGCAAGCTGAGCCAAACCTATATCCACGCCGTTAATAGACACGTGTGCATTTGAGATGTTTCCAAGTGTTGAACCACCTGCCACATCGGAACGATTAACAAAGGTCTGGAAAGGCACCTTAGCCTTCTTGCAAATTTCTGTAAATATTCCAAAAGCCAATCCATCTGTCATGTACTTCTGATTGGCATTGAACTTAATAACAACACCCTCATTCATGTACACTTTATTAGTAGGATCGCTCTTCTCAGCATAGTTTGGATGAAGGGCATGTGCGTTGTCAGCAGATACCATAAATGAATTTGCAATTGTCTCAAGAAGCTTTGAATTATTTCCATTCATCGCTTCGTTTATACGAACCAATGTATCATAAAGGAAGGTAGAATCGGCACCCTGCTTTGTACCACTTCCTACTTCCTCGTTATCAAAGGTAACGTGAAGCTCTACAGCCGAATCACTATTCTTCGCATTTACGATACCCATCATTGAACTGTATGAGCACTGTAAATCATCGAGACGTCCGATAGAAATGAACTCATCCTTAGCGCCCCATACACGACCTGCATCTCTGTTATATAAGAATAAATCAGAACCAACGATATCGTCAGCCTTTACGCCAAGAGACTCTGCCACCATCTCCTTAAGGTTGAACTTTTCATCCATGGAAATAAGTGGAAGTAAATCCTTCTGGGCATTGTATTTGTATCCCTCATTTGCCTCACGATTCATGTGAATAGCAAGGGATGGAAGCATACATAAATCTCTGTCTAAATTAACAAGCTTTGTCTGAATACCTGTCTTTGTTCTGACAATGGCACGACCTGCAATTGAAAGAGGTCTGTCAAACCAAGGTGCCATAAGCATGCCGCCGTAACGCTCAGTGTTAAGCTTTACATAATGGCCTTCCTTCATCTCCGGCATTTCCTTGATTCTAAAGGTTGGTGAATCAGTGTGAGATGCCATAATCATGAAGCTCTTGTATTCTTTCTTAGGCATTCTGAAAGCAAGAATAGAGGACCCATTTCTTGTAACGAAATAATTACCACCAAGCTTTAAATTCCAGCTGCTGGCCTCTGTCAGTTCCTCAAAACCTGCCTCTAAGAAAACCTTGCGCTGATTATCTACAACGTGAAACTGAGAAGGACTCTTCTCTATAAAATCAAATAAACCCTTAACTGTCTTATTCATTATTTTTTTCCTTCTTTCTTTACTGAATATCCAAAGGTGCCCTGTGGCTTTGTCAATCCATAATAAGTGCCATGGCTATATGCCAAAAGCCCTGCATTTTCCAGTTCAAATTTGCCTGTCTCGTTCATGTATTTTTCGTCGGCATGAACACAAAGAACATCAGCAACGAACATGGTGTGACTGCCATACTCATGGACCTCGCGAACTCTGCACTCAATGTTAACTGGAGACTCCTCTATCAGAGGAACATTTATCTCATCAGCCTCAACCTTGTGAAGACCGCACTTTTTAAATTTATCTACATCTCTTCCAGAAGTAACACCACAGTAATCTGTAGCAAAGGACAACTCCTCTGTAGTGAGATTAATAGCAAACTCTCCTGTCTCCATAATCATTGTATAAGAATGTCTGCTAGGTCTAACTGAAATATATGCCATAGGTGGATTAGTGCAAACTGTACCTGTCCAGGCAACCGTTAAAATATTATCCTTTCCATCTTTTCCACGGCAGGTAACCATAACCGCAGGAAGTGGGTAAACCATATTTCCAGGTTTCCATTTTTGCTTTGCCATAAGCACCTCCTAAACGCTCTAAATCTATACCAATATACCTTAATTTCCCTGTAAAAAAAAGAGGTTAAAATGCAGGCGCGGATTTCTACATTTTAACCTCTAAACCGAAAAACGGTCGTAATCTTTATTCGTTCATCATCTCAGAGAAAGTACCCATATAGACATTTCCTTTACCAAGAATGAAACCAAGGTCATCCATGAATGCCTTTGTCTTAGGGTCATCTGCAAAGCCTCTGCCCTTAAGCTCCTCTAAGAACTGTAATCCAAGTGGTGAATCAATAATGTAATCTTCATCCACCTCTGGATCATCGAAACTTCTGTTTTTAACGTATTCACCTCTGAACCTCTTATATTCAGCAGCCTCAACACCATCGTATTTCATCTCATCCTTCTCGATAATTCTGATACACTCAAGCATATCCTCTGCATCATTCAAGGCGTTGTGTGCTACGTGACCGCCAAGTCCGCAGATGGTCTTCATATCTGCCAGAGATAGATTTGCATCCAATCCGCCTGTGATATCAAGACTCACATCCTTTTGAATATTCTCAAAGGTGCTGATGAATTTTGCAACGCTTCTCTTAAGTGGCTTCTCCAGATTACGAGATTCAAAATCCCTCTGGAAATTATTCTTATCGCCACCCCAGACACAAATCTTACCAACCTGCCATTTCTTAACGAGATTAATAAGCTCTGTCATAACTTCTTCGTAGCTAGGTGCAAATTCAAGCTCTTCATTTGTAAGACCTGTAAGCTCCGTAATAAGAGGTGGGAGCTTGTGACCTCTTGTAAGCTGAACCGTAGAATAAAATCTGTCCAACTCCTCGTGCTCTGGATTAGTAATGACCACTCCCACAGAGATAACATCCTCTATCGAGGTCTTTTTAAATCTGGCACTTAAGTATTCAGCATCAAGAAACGCCTGATTCTTCCCCTTGAAGCCCATAGGTGCTGTCTGACTTGGCCCCTTTTTCTTTGTGGTTTGTTTTTCTGTGTTTGTGCTCACTAAATTACCGCCCTTCTTTGACCCTGCGTTTTGCGCTGTACATCTGTTCATCTGCATGGCCAATAACTTCTTCCAAATCTATTTCTTCATGGAAGACTGTCTCATATATTCCGAGGCTGGCAGAAATTGTATAATCCAACCTCTCGCTTTCATCATTTAATTCCTCTTCTATATCAGAAATAATCTCATCTGTATCACAATCACCAATAACGAAACTAAACATCTCATCACCGCCAAATCTAACGCTGATAGCGCTAGGTGGGCAGGCTTCAGTAAGTGCCTTAGCAACGGTGGCAATAGCATGATCGCCCGCACTGTGACCACAGGTGTCGTTGATATTTTTTAGTCCATTCAAATCAGCCATGATAACAGTAAGTGGCTGACCATTATTTATTGGATCTTCTTTCAGTTCCTCGAAATGTCCCTTGAAAGCCATTCTATTATATAGGCCTGTAAGGGCATCATTCTGATACATTCTCCTAATCTTATCGCGGAGATACCTCTGATATTTCATTGAAACGTACCCGCCAATTCCCATGCCAATGCTATTGGTAATGGCTGGCATTTTCGCGTAGTCAATAATATCAAATCGAGGATAGGTATAGCAAATAAATCCTGGAGATTTTCCCATGTATTCAAGTGCATTAAAAACTAAATGATATCCTTTTTCCAAAATACCATCTAAATGAGGAATGATTGTCTCTGGATTATAAAGCACAATCCTGTCCTCCTCAGAATATGAATCTAAGAAAACGCATTTCTTTCCACTGGCTTTTTCTTCCATGAAGAAATTGTTTTCCAAATCGAAGCAGGACTCCTCAATAACACAACAGGTGTGGGCTGTCATAGGATTCTTCAAATAATGAATGCACTCCTCTATCGACTGACCTCCCATTGTTCGGGATGCAATATTTTGCATAATATGGATATCATCCTGATGATGATAAAATCTATTGTTCAAACCATCCACCACTGACAACAAATCCAGCTTGCATCTAGGACATCCGCAGGATTCGTTTGCAATAAAGGATGGTTCAATCCACTTTTCAATATTTCTTTTGCCATCAAACAGCTGGCGAACCACGTCCATAATGGCTGCTGCAAGTTCCTTGCTGTTGCAGGCTGCAGTAGTGATTCCCGGAACTGACCAAAAAGCCTCCTCGATGCCATCAAAGCCAGTAACAATAATGTCCTCAGGAATCTTGAGACCTACCTCCTGAAAAACATCGCAGACATTTATTGCCATAATGTCATTGGCACATATTACAGCTTCTGGCAGATTTCCAGATCTGACTATGTCCTGCGCAGCGAGTCTGGCTGGCATAGACCAGAAATCACCATAGCTCAGCATGCTATCCTCAAAGGCAATTCCATTCTCTGCAATTACCTTTTTAAAGACTTCTATTCTGGCATTTGAAAACTCGCTTGTGCGTTTACCTGCCATAAAATGAGGTCTGGTAACATGATGTTCTTCTATAACATGACGCACTACCGCCTCAAAGCCCTTCTCATAATCATAGTTAACAAAGGACACTCCATCATAATGTCCATCAATGACTACAGATGGAACCTCATGGATTTCTGCCTTTGCAAGGATGTCCTGAACCAGCTCACGGCATTTTATCTTTTCATCCATGATTACAACAGCATCCGCCTTATCATAAGGAATCAAATCAAAAACAGCCGTCTCTGCCTGATTGTCACCGCTGTTTCCTATTTCAGAATTCAATGCATAAACAAACAGACAACAATCCTTTTCATTAAGTAGTCTGTTGAGTTCTGCAATAAAACTGAATACCTGTGCATCGTAGACACGATAAGCGCATAGAACCACTAATTTCTTGCCGTTAATCATAGTATTTCTCCCAATACA
The DNA here is from genome assembly GCF_900100545.1 of Pseudobutyrivibrio sp. 49. Taxonomy (GTDB): domain Bacteria; phylum Bacillota; class Clostridia; order Lachnospirales; family Lachnospiraceae; genus Pseudobutyrivibrio. The sequence goes on along the minus strand of NZ_FNDP01000014.1, from coordinate 17,583 downwards.
AAATTCACCCCATACGACTGCATCTATTGTACTCTATTTTTATGAATTTTTCGTTATTTATTTTTAAAAAAGTTACTATTCACAGTTATAAAATATTAAAAAGATATTCTGTCCAAATTCATTTGGTAAAGAATAATTTTTAATATTTTATAAACTGGAATCAATGGCTCTACCATATGAATAATGTTAAGTGCTTTAGCACTGAGAAAGAAGTCTGAAAGACTTCCATTATGAATATGGGTAGAGCTACTGTGAATAGTAACTTAATTATCAATAAGTTTCCATCTCTGGGGTCAAAAAATTTCTTTATTTTTGGTTAATTGAACAAAAATTATATCTGCAATGTATTAATTGAGGTACATTGTTATTTTTTTGTCAGACATATGTTATAGTATTTCTCAGCTAGCGTGTTAGACGCATCTAACTGTCCAAGGATATGCGCAGACACAACCCCAACTAGCGTGAAGCATTTAATGTTTTTGTAGTAGAAAGGAAGAATAATCATGGCAAATCACGATTTCTCACAGTGGGATGGATTCGTAGGTCGCGTTTGGAAAGACAACGTTGATGTACGTGATTTCATCCAGAACAACTACACTCCATATGATGGAGATGAATCTTTCTTAGCAGACCCAACAGAGGCTACTAACACTCTCTGGGGAAAGCTTCAGGAACTTCAGGCAGCTGAACGTGCAAAGGGTGGCGTTCTCGACATGGATACAGATATTGTATCTTCACTTACTTCTCATGGCGCAGGTTACATTTCAGAGGAGACAAAGGAGCTCGAGCAGATTGTTGGTCTTCAGACAGACAAGCCTCTTAAGAGAGCTTTCATGCCATTTGGTGGTATCACTATGGCTGAGCAGTCTTGCAGAATGTATGGTTATGAGCCAAGCGAGAAGCTTCACGAGATTTTTACTAAATATCACAAGACACATAATCAGGGTGTATTCGACATCTACACACCAGAGATGAAGAAAGCCCGTCACAATAAAATTCTTACAGGTCTACCTGATACATACGGACGTGGTCGTATCGTAGGCGATTACAGACGTGTTGCTCTTTATGGTATTGATTACCTTATCGAGAAGAAGAAGGCTGATTTCGATGCAACTGCTCGTCAGGGTATGCGTCGTTACGATTTCCAGCTTCGTGAGGAAATCACAGATCAGATTAATGCTCTTAAGGGCATGAAGGAAATGGCTGCTATTTATGGCATCGATATTTCTAAGCCAGCTGGCACAGCTAAGGAAGCTGTTCAGTGGTTATACTTCGGTTACCTTGCAGCAATCAAGACACAGAACGGCGCTGCTATGTCAGTAGGTCGTGTTTCTACTTTCCTTGATATCTACTTCTCACGTGACCTTGCAAAGGGAATCATCACTGAGTCAGAGGCTCAGGAAATCATCGACCACTTCACAATGAAGTGCCGTATGGTTAAGTTTGCTCGTATCGAGTCTTACAACCAGCTCTTCTCAGGTGACCCAGTTTGGGCTACTCTCGAGGTTGGTGGTATCGGTCTTGATGGACGTCATCAGGTTACAAAGACTTGCTACAGATTCCTTCACACACTTGAAAACATGGGACCTTCACCAGAGCCAAACCTTACTGTTATGTATTCAAGCCGTCTTCCTGAGTCCTTCAAGAAGTACGCTTCAAAGATTTCTGTTACTACATCTTCAATCCAGTACGAGAATGATGATGTAATGCGTGTTACATGGGGCGATGATTACTCAATCTGCTGCTGCGTATCTGCAACAGAGACAGGTAAGGAGCTTCAGTTCTTCGGTGCTCGTGCAAACCTTGCTAAGTGTCTTCTCTACGCTATCAACGGTGGTGTTGATGAGAAGTCTGGCGACCAGGTAGGTCCAGAGTACAAGGCTATCACTTCAGAGTACCTTGATTATGATGAGGTTATGCAGAAGTTCGACCAGATGATGGATTGGCTTGCACACCTCTATGTAGGTACACTTAACATGATTCACTACATGCACGACAAGTACTACTATGAGGCTTGCCAGATGGCACTCATCGATACACATGTACGTCGTTCATTTGCTACAGGTATCGCTGGATTCTCACACTGTGTAGACTCACTTTCAGCTATCAAGTATGCAAAGGTTAAGGCTGTTCGTGATGAGAACGGCGTTACAAAGGACTTTGAGATAGAGGGAGATTTCCCACGTTACGGTAACGATGATGACAGAGCAGACGAAATCGCTATCTGGCTTCTTCGTACATTCATGGGCAAGCTTCGTCACATCCATACATACAGAGATTCAGAGCCTACAACATCAATACTTACAATTACTTCAAACGTAGTTTATGGTAAGGCTACAGGTGCTCTTCCAGATGGACGTCCAGCTGGCGAGCCACTTTCACCAGGTGCTAACCCATCTTACGGTGCTGAGGTTAACGGACTTATCGCTTCCCTCAACTCTGTTGCTAAGCTTCCATACGAAGAGGCACTTGATGGAATTTCTAATACACAGACAATCAACCCAGGTGCCCTTGGTCACACTGAGGAAGAGCGTGTAAACAACCTTGTAAATGTACTTGACGGTTACTTCGATCAGGGTGCACATCACCTTAACGTCAACGTATTTGGCAAGGAGAAGCTCATCGATGCTATGGAGCATCCAGAGAAGCCAGAGTATGCTAACTTCACTATCCGTGTATCTGGATACGCTGTTAAGTTCATTGACTTAACAAAGGAGCAGCAGCTCGACGTAATCTCTCGTACTTGCCACGAGGCACTTTAAAACCTACGCCTTTTTCTAAATATCTTAGTAGCAAGTACTAGAAATACTGGAGGTACTGAATTGAGCAACGTTATTGGATACGTTAATAAATTGGAATCATTTGGCGCAGTGGATGGTCCTGGGGTACGATACCTGATTTTCTTGAATGGATGTAGGATGAGATGTGCTTTTTGTCATAATCCTGAGACATGGGCTGAGGGTCATGGGCAGGAATTCACTGCAGATGAGCTATTGAAAAAGGCTCTCCGCTTCAAGCCATATTGGAAAAAAGACGGCGGCATCACAGTCAGTGGTGGTGAACCACTTCTTCAGATTGACTTTGTGCTTGATTTATTTAAAAAAGCAAAGGCTCAGGGCATCAGCACCTGCATCGATACAGCAGGCCAGCCTTTCACTCATGATGAACCTTTTTATTCTAAGTGGAAGGAGCTTATGAGCCTTACTGATATAGTTTTACTAGATATTAAAAATATTGACCCTGTAGCTCACAAGGAGCTTACAGGTGTTGATAATGCCAACATTCTTCAGATGGCTCAGGAGATTTCAGATATGAATATTCCTATCTGGATAAGACATGTGCTTGTGCCAGGTGGTAGCGATAATGATGACTACCTTAGAAGGACTAGAGAATTCATAGACACCTTAAAATCAGTAGAACGTGTAGAGGTTCTTCCATATCATACTCTCGGTGTTCCTAAATACATCGAGATGGGTATTCCATATCGCCTCGAGGGTGTGGAATCACCAAGTTCAGAGCGCATAGAAAACGCCAAGAAGATTCTTGGAGTTAAATAATGAAGAGGATTCGCATATGCGAATCCTCCTTTTTTTAATCGAATAATTCATCAAGTTTCTGCTGTAATGTTCCTTCTTTTGCATAAGGTAAAGCATCAACCTGCTTAAAGTTATGTTTAGTTATTGCCACTTCTTCATCAAATCCTAAAATAAAGCTGGTGGCAATTTTATATATAATCTCTGTTGGTGCAAGACCATAAACCTGCTTTTCAAATATATGTCTTAATCTATCAGCCTTATCTGGATAAAGTCTTTGTATTTCCTTACTCTGATATAGTCTCTTCACTATCTCTGTAATATACAAACCAGACTTCATATATAAGTCAATAAATGTCTTATCTGGCATATCGAAACATCCAGGATTTTCTTCTTCAAGCATGTCTACCATACGCTTTACAACATCCTTTGGTGTATATATCTGATTTGTTTTCTGAGGTGGAATGTAATCAAATATATCCTCTACACTCTTCTCATCAAAATAGTCTGCAAGCTTCTTTTTGAGATTTAAAAATTCTTTTACTGAATCATCAAATACAACCGAGTCAAAGAGATGACCATTAAAGTATCTCTTTTCTCCTGTTTCTGAATCAATATATTCTCCACCGTCTCTAAGAAATCTAAATTGTTCCAGTGTTATACTGGTCACCTCTAGGAAAACCTTATCAGGAATAATATTATCAAATGTAGCTAGTGTAACCGTATCGTCACCATATGCCATTAGGAAAGATGGAATTGTACGTGAAAATCCTCGAAGGTGATCTCTGATGCCATCTTCGATAGTATCCTTTTCACGTTCTTTTATCTTAGTCTCAACAGTTCTAGTTGTCTCCACTTTTGATTCTTTATCAAACTGCTCAATAGCATCCATTAAACCTGTTTGGAATCTTTCTATTACATCCTGCTTTTTATCTTCAAACTCTTTCTCGATTTCATCAGTAGTCTTACCAGTCTCATGACGAGCCTGTAAGGCTTCTTTCTTTTCTATCTCCAAGGTGTTTTCCTGGATAGTCAGCTCAGTAACTGCTTTATCGATAATTCTATCCACATCCTGAGTGAGCTTAGACTCCAATTGCTTAGCGTCGTTCTTACGTAGATCTTCTTTAAAGTTATCTTTAGTTGTTTGAATAATAGAATCTACCACTTCAGATTTTGCAATCTTTTTAAGTGTTTCGGCCATCTTCTTTTTGCGCTCACTGGTCTCAGGCTCTTTACCAAATATCTCTACCTTCTGCTTAAGCTCAGTTGTATCAACTACCTTATCTCCAAAAATGTCCTTTGCCAAACCTATTACGTATTCCTCTGGTAGTTCAACATTTCCATCTTCGTTAATTGATAAATCTTTTTTTACCTCGTCTGTAAGATTTACTTTTTCCTTAGGCTCTGAATAGGCTGTGAACTGCTCAATAATATCCATTACCTCTTTTGGCGCCGAGAAAACATTCCCTATATTTTGGAAAAGAAAATTACTCATAAATCCTCGACGAACAACCTCTACAGATTTGATCTTTCTAGGGATAGTTAATACCTGCTCTGCATCAAGCTCAACAAGTTCACCATTTTCATCCTCACCTATTACAGGAAAGAAGTTTAAAAGCTCTGTGATATTCTCTTTTCTAGTATTAATCTCCCCTCTACCCGATACCGTATTTACGGATAAGTCATTAGCAAATTCCTCGAAGATTATTAGAGTACGAGCCGGATCAAAGTCAAACACATACGCATTTTCTTTACGTCTAAATTCATTTCCTTCCATAAATAAACATGGATTCTGAGCGCGGAATGCAGCTTGCATATATAATGATGGCGATTTCATGTTTGATAACATTAATACACCAGTCCATTCTGGAATAGTTATTCCTGTGGTAAGCTGGCCTACTGATATAGTGATAGTTTTCTCATATTTCGATATAGCATCTACCACTTTGTCGTATGACTTTTGATTTTCATCGTCATCATCAATTTTTCCATCACCTGCTGCAAGTACAATAAAGTAATTGCTAAACACAGGATGCTCTTGTAGCTTCTTTGCTAAAGCTTTTGCACTATCTACTCTGTCCAAAATCCAGAAAGTATGCTTAAGCTCATTTCTTAACTCTTCAGTAGAAAAAGGAAATTTCGTTTTCCTGGTTAACGCATCAAGGAATTTATCTACAGAACTATTGTGAATAAACTTTCCGTTATTTGTAGCAAAGAACTCATTAAGGTCAAATGCATACTCTACTGTCTCTCCCTGTATTTCTATTCCCTGCGAAAGCTCATCCTTAATAATCTCTGACATTTGGTATGTATAGAGATTTAACTTTGGTAATATAGCATAAGGATTTTCATGTTCGTTGGAATCATCCCAATCTCTTTTTCTCTTCTGCTCATCTGCATAGGTATAGTTATAGATTGCATCATCAGCAAATTTATTATTTGCAAGAGCCTTAAATGGAGTTCCAGAAAGATGCAATGTAAATTTTCGCTTAATTTGGTCAAAGGCCACGTCAGTTTTATATGTATCAACACCTTCATGCGCCTCGTCTACTACCAGCAAATCCCATTCCATTCCCTTAGACTTGCTTATCTCTGAAAGCTTATCATACTGACCACCAAAGTATACTGAGCCTTTCATATCTTGAAGGCTTACAAATTCGATACATCCCAACTCATCATCCCTAGATGCTCTGGTATACTCTTGTCTACTTAAGACCCCTGTCCTTCCCTTTAAAGCTTCTACTTCACTGACAAAGTAGTAACCTGATTCTGTGCCCAAGAATCTCATGTAATCGCTATACCATGAATTAGCTATAGCAGGGCGATTTGTAACTATGAGAACAGTAGTGGCGCCTATTTTCTTACAAAAATCATATACCGCAAGCGTCTTTCCAAATCTAGGTTTTGCGTTCCAAAGAAATTCACCCTCAGAATGAGAATCATGGTACTCCTTGGTAAGCTCTACTGCATCTATCTGCTCATCTCTTAACTGATACGGAATAATAGTATGATTTAGTTTTACTATTCCATGATTCTGCCTAAATGTATTGAACTTTACATTTGAATCCGGGCCAGTAATTTTAAACCATTCATTATTCTTACCTTCTTCTTGTTCAACACCATCTTTTCTCAGATATGCATGAAAATCTTTGTCGGTAAATCTTTCCTCAGACCCGTCATCAAATACAGCTCTTCCCTGCCATTCAAGGTTATACTCTATATCTGCAGTATGAGTTTGCTGCTCGATTCGTGTAATAACATCCTGCTCTGTATATCCAATCTTAGTCCAGCCGTTATGTCTCACAATTTCAGGAGTAGTATATGCATAAATCATTGGAACAATCTTTTCAGTTGTTTTAATGTTTGGTGTAATCATATTATTCAACTCCTTCTATACTACTTTCTATCAACTCAATCTCATTTGCCAACAAATTATATTTTGCGTATAGAATTTTATCTATTTCACTAATAGATAAATTCCAGTCAATATCTGATTTACTTGTGAAATCCTGTAGTGGCACAAACTTATATACTATTTGTGTTACATTCTGTGACATCTTAACTATACTAACCAAATATCGCAAAAATTTCGTTTTCATATATTTGGCCAAATTTATAGCCTCTATTTCCGTCTCAAAAGAACCAATAGGAAATAACGAATCTGTACAAACTGACCCAATGCCTCCAACATAAGGTATTCCTATAACTTTTCTATCTTTATTAGGGTTTCCAGCAGATTTTGATATATAAACTTTATACTTATCAATTAAATCAACATTCTTTGTTATAAACTCTCTCTTTGTCCATCTAATTTCATCTGCCATACATCTTAATTCTATAGCATCATCTTTTCTCTCCGTGTAGGAAATTGATTCAACAACATCTTTCTTTCCAATAACACCAAATGCATTCCTTCCCTTGGTAATTGTATATAGCGATATAAAATCCTTATCATCTTTAACTTTTTTCAATATCTCATAGTTTATTTGATCGCTAATAATAATGTCCAAATCATCTTCAAAAAGATTTCTTATCTCAACTTTTTCATACCCTGCTTCTACATTTACAAATTTAACCTTTCCTTCGTAACATTTGTCATATAAAAAATAATTAACTCCCCCTTTTATTTCAGCATTTGGAAACACTTCCTTCCCATTTTTGTAATTATACATAACACGCATATGATTATTGTCATGTATATATTCTCTCAACTTCAAAAAAGATTTATCCTGAGCGTCTCCCGCAAACCATCGGGAAGGAGTAATCATAGCAACCTTTTCTGCCGAAGTTTCAATAGCAGCCTTCATGAAGATAGGAAACAACTGCTTGGAAAGAGATTTATTGCTACTAGAATCACTGATACTTTCTTGATATGGAGGATTTCCAATCACATAATCAAACTTCATTTATACATTCCCCTTTTCATTCGTTTTTGACATTCACTAGATGTCATTTCACATATAAGCAAAGGCTCGATTTTGACATTCACTAAATGTCGCTTCGAGCCAAAAAACATTCATAGAATGCCAATAAAGCATCCTATGAATGTCATTCTAATTCTCAATATAACGCAAAATATTGTTTGTGACAATCAGTGAATGTCAAATTGATTGAAGGAGAATGTCAATATGTTTGGAAACAAAGCATCTGATGGAAGAAATAATATTTGTGGTTATAATGTCCACAACCTTAGAATTGAATTAAGATTTTCTCAAAATGGCTTAGCTGAAGAATTGCAAAGATTAGGTCTCGATGTAGATAAGAACGCCATCCAGCGTATAGAATGTGGTAAGCGCTTTGTTACAGATATAGAATTACAGTATCTGGCTAAGGCACTCCACTGCGGAATTTTAGATCTTCTAAAACAATAAAAAAGGAAGTACTTCATCTCTGAAATACTTCCTCTAACAATCCTATAATTTCCTTATATATTCCCTTTTATTTCCCTAAAAACATGCACATACAAGACCTTTTTCGATACGAAAGTTTGTTCGAAAAGTCAATAGAATTTCAACCATAGATTTGCTATTATATATCCCATGAGCACTCGTGTTTCAAGGTGCGGTTAATCTCCCTAGTTTAGTGTTACTCATTCATTAAAACGGGAGGTGGTGCAGATGGATACATACCAAGTACTTACATTGTTGTTTCTTGAAGGTTCTTTTCTTCTTGCATTGCTTACCTATATCGATAGGAATAATAAGCGAAAATAAAAATAGCCCATCCTTGTACTTTGGCGAGACCGGGATAGGCTATTTGTCATCCTAGGGAGCTAACCCACCTTTCGGGCGAGTGCTCTTTCTTATGGATAAATCATAATGCTATTACTACATTTTGTCAAACTTTACTGTATCTTCCTATATACTACTTCTTCCTTCTTTTCCCAATCATAAATCACACAATCTACTTGCTCTGGCTCTGTGTCATTTATTCCTTGTTGATAATCAAAGAACGTCATCTGATGAAACTCTTCAACTGGCTTTCCAAATGGTACTGTTCCTGTAATTCCATCCATCTGCCAGAAATTCCATACTATAATTTTTACTAATTCATTTAACTCTTTATCAGTAGGCTGTCTCTTCCATCTATCCTCTAAATAATCTACAAATGTAAGAAGAAGATTTACTCTTGCTATAAGAAGATTATCACCTTGAAACTCGTATCCATATACACTCTTAAAAGCATTAAAAACCCACTTGAGCCACTCTTTTTCCTCATGAACATTTTCATTTATAATTCTAATTTTTCTATCAAGTATTCCTATACGGTTACTCAAAGAAATTATTTCTCCAGTGGCGGCATCATATCTTGAAGCTATATATGGAGCCTCTCCACAGGTAATCTCCAACCTTTTTGAAAGAATATAATCTTTCCAATTCCTACCTTTTGGAAACTCAATCGGTCCTCCTACACTTTTCCAAGACTCGCCATCTTCAACATTAAAAACATTATCTCTTCCAAACCATTCACTATCACAATGGTTATTCATCTTGTTACAAATCCAAGACGGCGTGAATACTTCGGCTTTTTTTCTGGTTCGATCGTTTTGAAGATTACTATCTTTCTCAACGCGAGGGCAAATCTCGTACTCAGTCCCATTAGATAAAATAAACTCTTCAGTAATTTCATCTCTAGGATTCCCTGTATAGATATCAGTAGCAAAAATTATATTTCTACCAGTTGTATTGTCCTTTAACATTTTTTTTAAACAAATGATAATAGGGTACTCACGAAAATTGATTAGTCTTGCCATTTTTATTCTCCATTTACTTTGACATTTAGTGAATGTCATTATTGATAAAAAGAAATGACATCTAGTTGATGTCATTTCATAAAATCAATATAACGCAAACAGTTTATTATGGCAATCTAGAAGTTTATTATTACACCATCTAGACCTTACTCATCCCTGCCTAAAAATCTCATCTTGGCCTTGCCTCCCACATGAGGATTTTTAGGATTGAAGATTCTATGGGTACCACTATTATCCTTTAGGATGATTTCTTCTGGCTCAGATTCATCAGGCGATTCTTTTTTCTTATACTTTAAAAGCTCCTTATTTACATCGCTGTACATGGTCTTCATCCTGACCATATCCTTAGCCATGCCCTTCCCGACAGGATAATATATAAATATGAATCTGGCTGCCCCTCAACTACAATCTTCATTCCCTGAGGTGCAGTAAAAACCTTATCTTTACTTTCCATACAATCACCTATATGCTGTCTAAAACATAATCTTCCTCCATTTAGTTTATTCAACATATATGATATTTCGGTGAAAATATATAAAATATCAAAAAAACTGTTACATGACCTGAAAAAATATGATAAGATAACCGAGCTTTAGAAATGGTTTTATTGGAAACGACACATCCTCCGGATGATAACGAACAACACATTTTTATTATGTTATTCATTATCAGAAGGAGGATTTTTATGCCTAAAAACAAATTTCAGGATGTAGTATTTACAATTATTATGGCCACAGTTATGGTCTATGGAATGGTAGTTTACAATGTAGCCCTTGCAACAGGTGGTGTTACAAACGCTACTTTCGTTATGGCTCTTAGAGAGCTTCCAATTATGGTGCCTATCGCATTTGTATTAGAGTTTTTCATCGTTGGAAAGATTGCAAAAGGACTTGCTTTTTCAGTTATTGATCCAGCTAAGGACAATCCACATTTCATCACTTATGCTATTTCAATCTGCATCTGCTGTATTATGTGCCCTACAATGAGCCTCATCGCTATGTTCCTTTTCAAGGATACACACTCTTTTGGAACATGGATTCAGACATGGGCAATGAACTTCCCAATGGCTCTTTTATATCAGCTCTTCTACTGTGGACCATTTGTAAGATTAATTTTTAGAACTATATTTAGAGATAAATAAAAGACGAGGATTCGCATTTGCGAATCCTCATTTTTATAAACTACATTAATTTTTTAATTTCATCAAATACAAACTGTACCTTTGGTCCTACAACAACCTGCACTGTATTCTTGGATGGTCGTACGATGCCAGGTACACCTGAACTCTTAATCTTCTTCTCATCTACCTGAGTGTAGTCAGCGATTTCAACACGTACTCGTGTAGCGCAATAATCAAGTTCTTTGATATTTTCTTTGCCACCTAATCCCTCAAGGATTGTAGCAGCCATTGCTGCAAAATTTGAATCTCCGATTTCAATATTTACTTCATCTTCTTCATCGTCCTCACGACCTGGTGTCTTTAGATCAAACTTCGTAATTACGAATCTAAATATTACATAGTAAACAACTGCAAATGCTGCACCAATTGGGAACAACAGCCATGGATTTAATGCCATAGGAGCCTTGAAGCTCAAAAGCCAATCTACAAACCCTGCAGAGAAGTTGAAGCCAACTCTAAATGGAAGAGCTGCGCAGACTGCTGCAGAAATACCAGCTAAGATTGCATGTACCAGGTAGAGACCAGGTGCCATGAACATGAATGAGAATTCAATTGGCTCTGTAATTCCTGTGAAGATTGAAGAGATTGCTCCAGCCATCATAAGGGAATAAACTACCTTCTTCTTAGAATCCTTTGCTGTGTGATACATAGCAAGGGCTCCTGCTGGAAGACCAAACATCATTACAGGGAAGAATCCTGTCATATACTGACCAGTAACACCCTTAACTGCTCCATCAGCACCTGACCAGAATAAGCCAAGATCGTTGATGTTTGCTGTATCAAACCAGAATACAGCATTTAAAGCATGATGTAATCCAAGTGGAAGTAATGCTCTGTTGAGCATTACATAGATACCTGCACCTATTGGTCCAAGACCAAGAATAGATGTACCAAAGGCAACAAGAGCGCCATAAATAATTGGCCATACAAAGTAAAGTACAAAGGATGCCACTATAGATGCCAAAGCCGTAACAATAGCAACACATCGTTTACCGCTAAAGAACGCCAGCCAATCCGGCAGCTGGGTATTCCTAAAACGGTTGTAACAGGTTGAACCAATAAGACCTGAAAGAATACCGATGAACGCATTACTGATTTTTCCGAAAGCTGCTGGAACTTCAGATGGATCAACCTTTGTGTACATAGCAACAGCGCTTGTTCCAAGAAGTGTGGTAATCATCAGGAAGGAAACAAGACCTGATAATGCGCTGGTTCCATCATGATCTGTCGCCATACCGATAGATACACCAACAGCAAATAGAATAGGAATCTGATCGATAATAGCTGATGCAGCCTTAATTAAGAATGCTGCGATAACACTATTTGCGCCCCAGCCCGTTGGATCAATCCAGTAACCAATTCCATAAAGAATACCTGCAGCCGGCAGGACAGCTACTGGAAGCATCAAGGATTTACCAATTTTTTGTAAATACTTCATCATAATACTCAATCTCCCTTCGTTAAATGATATGCCAATTATATCATTTCATCTTTATTATTAGAATATTCTCTCAATTTAATTTATATGTATTTTTTGACATACACTTTATTACGATAGATTTATTCACAACTTGCTCCTATAATATAAGATATAGGAGGTGTAAATATGCGTATTTACAAAGCAAAAGATTACAATGAACTTAGTCGAAAAGCTGCCAACATTATTTCAGCACAAATAATAATGAAGCCTGACGCAGTTATTGGTCTTGCAACAGGCGAATCTCCTATTGGCACTTATAAGCAGCTTATTGACTGGTACAAAAAAGGGGATTTGGATTTTTCGGAAATACGAAGTGTAAATCTGGATGAATATAAAGGCCTTTCTGCCGACGATCCTCAAAGCTATGCCTATTATATGCATACAAATCTCTTTGACTATGTAAACATACCTCCTGAGAATATTAATATTCCAAATGGACTGGAATTTGATGCGGCAATAGAATGTGCAAGATATGACACTGTTCTTCAACAACTTGGCGGAATCGACTTGCAGCTTCTAGGCATTGGTGGAAATGGTCATATAGGTTTTAATGAGCCTGGCAACAACTTTGATAAGAGTACTCACTGTGTAGCTCTTACCGAAAATACGATACAGGCCAATTCCAGATTTTTTGATTCCATAGACGAAGTCCCAAAATTCGCATATACGATGGGAATCAAAAATATAATGCAGGCAAAGAGTATCCTATTAATTGCCTCTGGAGAGGCCAAGGCTCAGGCTATGTATGATTCCTTCTACGGTCCTATCACTCCATCCTGCCCAGGTTCTATTCTTCAGCTTCACAATAATGTAACCGTGGTTGCAGATGAAGCTGCCCTTGCCTTAATATTGAAGAAACACAAGATTACCTCTGGAGGTCATATCCTATGATTATAAAAAACGGAAATGTATTTTGCTCGGATGGGAGCTTTCATATAAAAGATTTGCTTATAGCTGATGGACGAATTACTGACGATATTAACGTAGCTGGTTCAGATGGGAAAGTAATTGATGCAAATCGTAAATACGTTATTCCTGGACTTGTTGATATTCACTCTCACGGTGCTGTGGGCCATGACTTCTGCGATGCAGACTCTGAGGGTATTCGTGAGATTTTAAAATATGAAAAGTCATGCGGAATTACCAGCTACTGCCCTACATCCATGACACTAGCCAAGGATATGTTGATAGATATTTTTAAAACTGCTACTGAGATTTCACCAAGCCCTGAGTTGGCTAATATAGTAGGAATAAATATGGAGGGGCCTTTTATATCTGAAAAGAAAAAGGCTGCTCAAAATGGAAAGTATATTTTTAGACCTGACGCCTCATTTTTCAATGAATGCCAGGCTGCCTCAGACAACCTTATAAAGCTTGTCACTCTTGCTCCTGAAGAGGACGGTGCAATTGATTTTATTAATAAATGTAAAGGCAGTGTAAACATCTCGCTTGGCCATACAGCCGCCACCTATGAGCAGGCTTGTTCGGCATTTACTGCTGGTGCAAATCACGTCACCCACCTTTGTAATGGAATGACAGAATTCACCCACAGGGAACCTGGTGTTTTTGGTGCTGCTATCGAAAATACTGATGTCTTTGTTGAATTGATTTGCGATGGAATTCACAACCATCCTACTATGATACGCACTATCTTCAAGCTCTTTGGTGCGGACCGAGTAGCTCTTATTAGTGACTCCATGGAAGCCACCGGAATGCCTGATGGCGACTACGAGCTTGGCAAACAGCACGTAATAAAAAAAGGATTCCATGCCACCCTCGAAGATGGCACTCTGGCTGGCTCAGCAACCAATCTTTTTGATTGCATGAGAAAAGCCATTGAGTTTGGAATCCCTGTTTATGATGCAATTAAATCTGCCACATCAACTCCTGCCAAAAGCATCGGTCTTTATCCTGAAATCGGAAGCCTTGAGCCTGGTGCCAGAGCTGATGTTTTGATTTTAAATGATGAATTTAAGCTTGAGAAGATAATCTAATATCTATTACACCTACTATCCCCTCGTATTTATAAGAAATGAGCTCTGAGCTCTTCTGGGCTGATTGGTGATAAATATGCTGGTGCAATATCAAATACTGTTTTGGCACCTGTAACACCTTCAGAATTGAGACGAACAACGGCTCTTGCATAAGCAGTAAGTGTAGCACCTGTAAATTCTGGATTTGAATCCAAATCTAATCGATACTCGATAACATGCTTATTGCCATCAAAACCTGTCTCACCTGTGTAGATTACGCTTCCTCCATGTGGAAGTCCACTATGGTTTGCCTTAAGTTCTTCAGCAGAAATAAAGTTTACTGTTGTATCGTAATCTGAGAAATAGTTAGGCATTTCCTTGATTTCTTTTTCTATGCGAGCCTTGTCAGCGCCCTCTTCAACAACTACGAAGCACTCTCTTGTATGCTTTTCTCTGGTAGTAAGTTCTGGGTTTTCTCCGCTTCTAACTCTCTCTAACGCAGCTGGTACTGGAACTGTGTACTGTCTGGCATCAACAACACCTTCAATGCGACGGATAGCATCTGAGTGTCCCTGGCTAACGCCCTTGCCCCAGAATGTATAAGCATGTCCCTTTGGAAGAATTGAGGCTGCATATAAGCGATTTAACGAGAACATTCCTGGATCCCATCCACAAGAGATAAGTCCAATCTTTCCAGCTTCCTTTGAAGCTGCATCAACATTTGCAAAATGTTCTGGAATTCTTGCGTGTGTATCGAAAGAATCGATTACATTGTAAAGCTTCGCGTACTTTGGTGTCATCTCTGGAAGGTCTGTAGCACTACCGCCACAAATAACTAAAACATCAATATCCTCTTTTCCTGTATCCAAATCATCTGTACTCTTAACTGGCGCGTTTGATTTTACTGTAACTGTCTTTGGGTCTCTTCTTGTATAAATGGCAACAAGCTCCATATCTTCGCTTAATGAAACTGCTGCTTCTACTCCACGTCCAAGGTTTCCGTAACCTAATATTCCAACTTTAATCATCTTAATCCTCCATGATTTGTTTATAGCTATAACCCATTATAGCAACTAATAGCAGAAATAAAAGAACATATTAAAAAAGCCTTATAGCAGTCATTTCTGCTACAAGGCTGTTTTTCTATCCTGCATACCAAAGCATTTCAAACAAATCGTATGCATTTACACCATTGATTTCTATATCATCAATAAATCCCTCTCCGTTTGAATCCTCTAGATGGAAACGAATGATGCGGCCATCCTCTATAGTGCAGTCCACCTCATCATCTCCATTTGTACGGATAATACTGTAATGTGTGCCAGCTGGAAGTGTTACTTCCTCGCCGGTTTCTTCTCCTGCTTCATCTACAACTGGGACAGTAAGCTCCGTCTTAGATACTAAATCCTGCTGATGAGTACGGCTTGTTTTGTAATACTTATCCACTGATGTAAATGTTCCATTGCTCTCAAAAGAATAGTTTCTGGTTCCACCAAATGTAGCAAGTAAATCAAAACGACTAACAAATGCAACCTTCTCTGGATCAATTGGAACAATTTGGCCGTAATCATCTCCCTCACAAACCATACCATGAGAAAAATTGTCATTAGATAATAACTTAATCTGACCATCTAATGAATATACATAGCTACAACTATAATCATTATCACCTGTGGTCATAAGCATAAGACTTTCTGTGCCATCTGGCATATGAATAATATATGCTTCAACATCCCATACATATAAATCATCTGTAGTGAATGTCTGTCCATCCTTACTAATATTCAATGACTGAATCCAGAACAAATCCAGATTATTTGGATCGTAATTAGGTGAAATTGATATACCCTCATCCAGAGAATCTACTATATCAATATGAGTAGTATCAGGATAATAGAGTGGAATCTGTGAGATATAGCCTTCATTTGAATTAATCGCAAAATCCTGTGTAAGGAATGAGCTATCGTATGGCAAATTAGCAGTAATTACTCCTGCTGAATATGAGGCAAATTCATTTAAATAGAAAGTAATTCCATTATAATCAAAGGCCCACTCGTAATTATCTAAACTTAAATCTGCCAGATTACCCTCTAAGTCATTAAAGGTATCCTCACCATATTTTTCAGTGAGAGCCTGGGCTAACTTACTTTGAAATGCTTCCTTATCAGTCACAATATCTGCAAGTAAGATTTCTTTTCCTGACTGCACATCAAAATTGTAGCTTTCATATCGGGTAACTCCATGAGCACCTGCTGCATACTCAGTATCCTGATCCACAAAGCTTATTACTTTTTCATCAGCTCTTCTAAGGAAAAGATCTGACTCTAAAACGAAGGTACTTACCTCACCGCTTTCACGTAGCTGTTTGCTGGAATCCAAATATTCAGCGTGAGTCTCGTCATATTTCTTTTTACGAGCGTTCATGCTATCCTCAATAGCTGTGTTCAGGGCAGGATATGCTTCCCTTGTTTCTGGTGATAATTTGTACATATCATAGTGGCCTGTTACGTATGCATCTGAATATACACCATCCTCATATGCCTCTTCAAAAATATATTCTTTACCACTATATATTTCTGGACGATAATTAGAATTCTCCTGAGTCGCTACTTCTGTAGTTTGGCTATCCTCTTTTGTAGAATTATCTTCTACTGCTGGACTCTCCACTGAGCCCTTACATCCTGTAGCCACAAGGGCCACACACAATAATGATAAAAATAATTTCGTTCTTTTCATAAAAAAACTCCTTCCAAATATATATATTACTCAATTTGGAAGGAGAGTGCATTAAATTTATAGACAATCCATTTTTTATACTGTACTATGTTTACCAAAATAATAAAACAAGACCACCGGCTAAACCCGGTGGTCTTGTCAGAGTGTAGACAAAGAGGATGCTGCAAAACTAAAATTTTGCAGCATCCTTTCCTTTTTTCTAAGATTATATTTTGATTTTTGTGTAAAAAGGCCTTCCTTTAGGCCATTTTCAAATCCCATTCTTGCTGTATTTTTGCCAGTTTCTTTAAATTCATACACGCAAAGGTAAGCGCGACTTTCATTATCATGCGCGCCTTACCATACATCTGTGTATATCTAAAACCATGATTCTCTTTAGCTGTTCCAAAGATTCTTTCAATGGTTTCTTTTCTGTGAGAGTATAAATC
>NZ_FNDP01000013.1 GCF_900100545.1 Pseudobutyrivibrio sp. 49 | reverse complement strand
TACATATAAAGCCAACTTTTCAGTTGCTGCTCACATGTGCAGAAAGTATTACCGTGGTATAACATCTCCACCTGATTTGGAAACCATCATTTCAAGAAATCTTGTACCCATTAGACCAGACAGGCACCGTGTAAGATACGAGTCTGCAAGAATTTTCAGAGGTTTCCTTTATAGAGTAGCATAAAGCTTTACATTTTACACGCTATTATAAGGCGGATTCTAATCCGTCTTTTTGACGTGGAAAAAGTATGAAAAAAGAGGATGAAGGAACTATTCCAACATCCTCTTTAATTCATTTTGCCCTCGGCCCCAATGTTAACTTAATGACATTGGGATAACCCGGGCCACTTTTTAGTTGGATTCTTGATTCTGATTTATTTCTTTCTAATAATTCCAGCATATCCATTCTCAACAATCTTACTAGCCTGTGCTGTAAGAACATCAAATGGAATCTGCTTGCCACTCTTAAGCCAATCTCTATAAATGAAGGTAATAGAGATGGTGTATGAACGTACGATTGAAGGATATTCTGTACGCTCGAAGAATCTTGAGAATGGTACGCTTCGAAGAACACCCTCTGTAACAGACTCATAGAAGAATGAGTAGTGTTCATCGCAAAGAAGCTTCTGCTGTACTTCATTACATGACTCCAGGTATAAATAAAAGTTTGTAATACATCCAGCCAGATCAAATGCTTCTGCATTAGAGCCGATATGATCGAGAATGTCAGCCACAATCTCTTCTTCAATCTCAGCTACGAAATCATCAAGTGATGAAAAGTGCAAATAGAAGGTCTTTCTATTAATGCCAGCTCTTTCTGTAAGTTCGGTAATAGAGATCTCATTATAATTCTTCTCTAAAACGAGCTCGAAGAATGCACGTCTGATAGAATTGATAGTTCTTCTAACTCTTAAATCCTTACTTCTTTCTCTCATATTTGTACTCCTTATTTACTATTTATCCCCTCGAAACACATATATATGAAGTAAGCACATGATGTCGTCTAAAACCCATAATAAGTGAACTATTTCTTTTCTTAGTTCACTGTCTACTATACCACGTGAAAAGGCTCTCGGGGAATTTTTAATAGATTTTTTATAAATTGTTTGTTGAATGAACACATTTTAGAGTGTATAATGTGAATTAGTTCGGAGTCGGACTATACGGATTCGAACTAAATTCAGGGGAAAGGGGTATAAATTATGCTTGCTGATTTTGATAGCAGACGACATTTGGGTTTTATGTTTGATTGCACATCACGAGAAATTAGAAAAGCTGTAAACCGAGGAGTTATCGAGATAGATGCAGAAAACTGCAACGTCAAGAACGGTTGGTTGTTAGGTTTTTTAGAGCGTCAGACTGAGCCAGTTTATCAAAAAGACCTGGAAAAGATATTTCACTTTCCAAAGTCTACTCTTGCAGATATGATTCAGAGTCTGGAAAAGAGTGGGTATATTGCCAAGGTACCTGTTGATGGTGATGGCAGAAAAAAGCAAATCATTGTCACTGAGGCGGGGAAAAGGTTTAATGACCTTGCTGAATCTCAGATATTGGCAGTTGATGATTATATTACAAGCGACATTCCACCAGAGCAGATAGAGATTGTGGTGGAGGTCCTTGAAAAAATGAGAAAAAACGCTATGGATTACAAATCCTACGTTGAAGAAAAGAAGGAGGATTAGATTTTGGTCAAGAGAATATTGCAGGAAATTAAAGAGTACAAGCTAGCGGCTATTATGACTCCTGTCTTTATGGTTCTTGAGGTTGCTATGGAAATGCTTATACCACTTCTTATTGCAGATCTTGTTGATAAGGGTGTTGAAAAAGGTAACCTTACAGAAATATATAGCATTGGAGGCCAGATGCTGGTATGTGCCGTAATAGGATTGTTCGGTGGTATTATGGGTGCAATCTTAGGAAGTAAGGCATCAGCCGGTTTGGCAAAGAACCTTCGTAAGAAGATGTTTGAGAACATTCAGACCTTCTCATTTGAGAATATCGATAAGTTCTCTACAGCAGGTCTTGTAACAAGACTTACAACAGATGTAACAAACGTGCAGAATGCGTTTATCATGATTCTTCGAATGGGCTTTAGAGCACCTGTTACAGTAGCAGTTGCCATGATTCTTTCATTCAGAATCAACGTGCGTTTAGCTTCTATATATTTGGTTGCCATGATTGTATTACTTTCGGTTATGAGCTTCGTAATGGCAAAGGCACGTCCATTATTTGTTACCTTATTTAAGAAGTATGATGCCTTAAATGCGTCAGTACAGGAAAACATCACTGGTATGCGTGTTGTTAAGGCATATGTACGTGAGCAGTTTGAGAAGAAGAAATTTACAGAGGGCAGCCATGGTATTTACAAGGCAGCAACTTCAGCTGAGAAGATGGTAGCTTTCACAATGCCATTTATGAATGTAGTGGTTTATACATGTATCATTCTTATCAGCTGGTTTGGTGCGAAGTTTATAGTATTAGATGGCACACTTACAACTGGTGAGCTTCTCTCACTTTTCAGCTACTGTATGAACATTCTTTTCTCACTTATGTTCTTTGCTATGATTTTCATTATGATAACAATGTCAATTGCCAGCATGCAGCGTATATATGAGGTACTTGAAGAGAAGAGTACAATCACAAATCCTGAGAACCCAGTTTATGAGGTAAAGGATGGCTCTATCAAGTTTAAGGATGTAGTTTTCGGTTACAACAAGACCGCAGAACGTCCAGTATTAGACCATGTAAATCTTGAGATTAGTTCAGGTGAAACAATCGGTGTTCTTGGTGGAACAGGTTCTGCAAAATCTACCCTTGTTTCAATGATTTCTCGTCTTTATGACGTAAACGAGGGCGAGGTTCTTGTTGGTGGTAGAAACGTAAAAGAATATGATGTGGAGACAATCAGAAATGAGGTTTCTGTGGTTCTTCAGAACAATGTTCTTTTCTCTGGAACTATTGCTGAGAACCTTCGCTGGGGTGATAAGAACGCTACAGATGAAGAAGTAAAGCACGCAGCTAAGCTTGCCTGCGCAGACGAGTTCATCGAGAAGTTCCCAGATGGTTACAACACACACATCGAGCAGGGTGGTACAAATGTATCCGGTGGACAGCGTCAGAGACTTTGTATTGCCAGAGCTCTTCTTAAGAAGCCAAAGATTCTTATTCTTGATGATTCAACCTCAGCTGTAGATACAGCTACTGATGCAAAGATTAGAAAGGCTTTCCGTGAGGAGATTCCAAACACAACAAAGCTTATCATTGCTCAGAGAATCAATTCAGTTATGGATTCAGACAGAATCATTGTTATGGATGATGGAAAGATAGATGATTTTGGTACACATGATGAATTGTTAGCAAGAAATCAGATTTACCGTGAGATTTTCGAGCAGCAGACAGGTGCTGGAAGCGGTGATTTCGATAAAGTAGACGAGGAAGGAGGTAAGGACAATGCCTAGAGGACCACAACCAGGAGCAGTTCCTAAACTGACAGCAGAGCAGAAGGCTAAAAGAAGAGGCGTCCTTGGCCGCCTGTTTAAATACATCGGAGCCAATTACTGGCTTCATCTGATAGTTGTAGTTACAGGAATTTTTACTGCGGTTATTTGCAACGCAAAGGGAACTGCCTTTATGCAGACTCTTATTGATTCCTATATCGTGCCAATGCTCAAGTCTGGTAGCACAGATTTTGGACCACTTGCAGCAGCTATTAAAGAGCTTATTGCTTACTATACAATCGGTGCAATAGCTACCTTTGTTTACAACTACGTAATGATTTTCGTAGGTCAGGGTACACTTCGTTCCCTTAGAGATGACATGTTTGAGAAGATGGAGGATTTGCCAATTCGCTACTTCGATACACACCCACATGGTGATGTAATGTCAATCTACACCAACGATATTGATACAATGCGCCAGATGATTTCACAGAGTTTCCCACAGATTCTCAACAGTGCAATCACTATCGTAACTGTATTCACATATATGGTGCTTACATCTTGGCCACTTACAGTCGTAACTATCATTATGATTGCCCTTATTACCTTTACAACAGCAGCTGTAGCTGGTCGTTCTGGTAGCTATTTCAGAAAGCAGCAGAAGGCTCTTGGTGCAGTAAATGGTAATATCGAAGAGATTATGAATGGTCAGAAGGTTGTAAAGGTATTCTGCCATGAAGAAGAAGTAATGGAGAAGTTCAACGAGCTTAATGAAGAACTTTACGACAATGCATACAAAGCAAATCGCCTTGCAAACTGTATCGGCCCTGTAAACATGCAGATGGGTAATATCAGTTACCTTGCTTGTGCCGTAGTAGGTGGTGTGCTTGCTATAAATGGTTGGACAGGACTTACACTTGGTGGTCTTGCAGCATTCCTTCAGTTTAACAGAGCCTTCAATATGCCTGTAAATCAGATTTCACAGCAGTTTCAGTCTATCGTACTTGCTATGGCTGGTGCTGAGCGTGTATTTGAGCTTATCGATGAGGAGCCAGAGGCAGATGATGGCTATGTAATGCTTGTAAACGCCAAGGAAGTTAACGGAGAAATCGTAGAATGTGAAGAGCGTACAGGTATGTGGGCTTGGAAGCATTATCACAAAGCTGAGGGCACAACAACATACGTTAAGCTCACTGGTGACATAGTATTCGACGATGTTGACTTTAGTTACAACCCAGACAAGCCAGTACTTCACAACATCAAGCTTTTTGCTACTCCAGGTCAGAAAATTGCCTTTGTTGGTGCTACTGGAGCAGGTAAGACTACAATCACAAATCTTATTAGTAGATTCTATGATATCGCTGATGGTAAGATTCGTTACGATGGAATCAATATTAATAAGATTAAGAAGGCTGATTTGCGTAAGTCACTTGGTATTGTACTTCAGGATACTCACCTTTTTACAGGTACTATTGCAGACAATATCCGATACGGTAAGCTGGATGCTACAGAAGAAGAGGTTATTGCAGCAGCTAAGCTTGCAAACGCAGATAGCTTCATCCGTAGATTGCCACAGGGTTACGACACCGTAATCAAGGGTGATGGTGGAAACCTTTCACAGGGTCAGAGACAGCTTCTTGCTATTGCTCGAGCTGCTATCGCAGATCCACCAGTACTTATTCTTGATGAGGCTACATCTTCTATCGATACACGTACAGAGAAGATTGTACAGGATGGTATGGATAAGCTGATGCACGGACGTACAACCTTTGTTATCGCTCACAGACTTTCTACTATCCGCAATTCGGACTGTATCATGGTTCTTGACCAGGGTAGAATCATCGAGCGCGGAAGTCATGATGAGCTCATTGGCGAAGGCGGAAAGTATTATCAACTCTATACTGGAAAGATTCAAAATGCATAAATTGGATGGCACTGCAAATTTGCAGTGCCATTTTTTCCATTCACTCCCGAAATCATACCATTCACTCTGAAAATAAAAAAAGAAATATATTTGTATATTATATACACATAAGGCAAGGACATAAGAAACTAAATGAAAGGAGGACACGACATATGCCAGTTTGGTTGGGTGGAAAAGGTGGCGGCGGTCACTAATAAAATGATAGGAGGTATTTTAAAATTTTAGTATTAGAGCACGAAGAGCTAGTTTTTAATTATTCGAATAAAAAAGTATGTGAACGAAAAGAATTATTCGAGGAATTTCTTGATAAAGAGAAAAATTATGATGGCAATATCGTGGTTAAATTTAAAGATGAAATTTGTGAAATATATGAAAAAATAGATACAGAAGAAGCTTTAAATAAACTTACGGTATGGCCATCCTTCAGAGTTAGACTAGAGACTTCAAAGGAAGAGTTACAGAAAAATTTAAAAGAAATCGATGAATTCCTTTTAGGTAAGTATAAAGAAAAGAGTTGTCAAAGAGCAAATATTGCTTAATTCGATTAATGAATTTAGAGGAAGATTACCTCATAACTGACGTTTATATAAGAGGAACCATGTAAAGCTGAAATCGCAACGATTTCAGCTTTTTTTATTTAAAAATTACGAAAATTGTTATACAATAATTACCAAGATTTTAAAAATGTTACATCAGGTTGATTGGGAGAAAAATGACACACTTAGTAGGAATCATAATAATTATTATTTGGAGTTTATTGGAGCTTTGTAATGTAAATATATTAGTAAAGCATTTCCTAAATATAGCACCTAAAAAGTTTAGAATATGGGATTTTGCAGCTAAGTTACTGGTATATCTATTAATATTGGTTGGGTATATGTATGTGGTGGTAGAAGACAGTAGTTCAATGGTAGCAGCTATGTTTTTTACTGTTCTTGTATTCTTTAAATCGGGAGTTCTTCTCAGTTCTTTTTACGACCTGAAACCTAAAAATTTAACAATTATTGCTTTCTTTGTAGAGTTGACTTCTTTTATTGGTTATAACATTTCATTAATATTTGACAGAGTGTGGACAATTCCATATGAATATAGTCATTTAACGGAAATAATTGGCGCAGTATTTTTTTTGATAGTTTCTTTAATTCTGTTGATGCTTAGAAAGAGAAATATCTTTAAAATTTGGATAGCAGATTTGTCATCCATCGACCATATCCACTTAATTATTATCTTATTTACAATAGGTATATTGGAAGCTTTGATATTCAGATCTGATGAGTTTGAAACATTTATCAGAATAATAATGGGAATAGTGGTTGTTTCAACGGTTTTGCTGATTATAAAGGTAATAGTTATAACAGAGAAAAAGAATTTTCTTGAGGACATAAATTTTCTTCTTGAAGACCAGATGAAACAGACCACTGATTATTATAACGAACTTATCGAGAAGGATAATCAGACGAAGAAATTCAGACATGATATAAAGAATTTACTTATTGTTTTGCATGTAATGATAAACGAGGGTAAAAACGAAAAGGCATCTTCTTATATTGAAGAAATGCAGGAGATTTGTGCTCAGCTTAGACCAAAGTACGATACAGGAAATTTCATGGCTGATGCCATCTTAAGTGCCAAGGATACAAAGGCGGCACAGTACAATACTAATATTGTTTTTGAGGGCTTTATACCAGCGGAAAAAGTTAAGGATGTAGACATGGTTGTGGTGCTTTCCAACGTTTTGGACAACGCCATCGAAGCCTGTGAGAAGATTGATGGAGAAAAGACAATCCATATTAATTCTATATTAAAGAAGAAGATGTGGGTTTTATGCACAGATAATCCTAGTGGTGATGTATGTATCATAAACAGCAATAAGATTGCAACCACTAAGGAAGAGAAAACAATCCATGGCTTTGGATTACAGAATATTGAAAAAGTGGCGGAAAAATACAATGGAAATATGCAAATCAATTTTGATAATGGGCGCTTTAGTTCGAAGATAACATTCGTATTTGACTAGCAGGATGGGAGAATTATTATGATTAGAGTTGCAATATGTGATGATTCAGAATTCATGAGAAAAGAAACTGATAAGGCACTTTTTGATTATTGTATGGCAAAAGATGTGGACTACACTGCCAAGCAGTTTGAAAGCGGTGAGAGTCTGCTAAAAGAAGTAACAGATTTTGATCTTATTTTTCTTGATTATCAATTTGAAAACAAAGGTAAGGATGGTATGAGCATTGCCAGAGAAATTCGAAAGATAAATTCCGAAGTTACCATAATATTCCTTAGTAGTTACACTAGTATAGTTTATGATACCTTTGAGGTTGCAGCCTTTAGATTTTTGGTGAAGCCAATTAACAAGGAAAAGCTGTATTCGGCAATGGATGATTACTATAACAGCTTGAACAGTGACAATACTCTTGCAATAAAGGCGGAGGGTGTTAACCATTACATTAAAGAAAATCAGATTTCCTTTGTAGAGGGAAATGGAAAAAAGAGTATTATTCATTGTATAAACAAGGATGATGCAATAGAATGCAACGAGACTTTGTCTGCAATAGAAGAGAGAGTTTCTCCAAAGTTTTTCTTTAGATGTCATAAATCATTTTTGGTAAATATGAAATACATAGATTCCTTTAGCCATACAGATGTGATTCTTCAGGACGGTGAATCTGTTATGATTAGCAGACAGAAGTATAAAACCTTCTGTGACGGATATTCAGATTATCTGGCAAGAACAAAGGGTTTTTAAATTTGTAATATGGAATAAAGTATAGAAAAGACATTGCGAAAGCAGTGTCTTTTTTTTATTAAAAAATTTTTTTGGAGCTTGATAATTTCTTGATAATTCTTCGTTAAACTGCATCCATAACATAAAAACAGTAAAAAAATACTAGGAGAGAATAAATCATGAAAAAAATTTATAACTGCGAAAAGAATTATATCTATCGCACACCATTGTCTCCTGCGGAGATGAAGGAAACTGACGAAGGATTATTGGAACTGTGTTCCGATAAAAAATTTCTTGAAAAGGTGAGAATCGCCAGCCGAGGACTTTATGAAAGCATGTGCTTGCTAGTAAAGGAACCAGAGACATTTTCCAAGAAAGCTCGAAGGGAGGTATTAACTTCTGTCTACAAGTATTACGCCAGAGCAACTCGAAGAACAACACCTTTTGGATTATTTGCAGGAGTTGGTGTTGGAAGCTTTGAAAAGGAAGGAAGCCTTGCTGATGTTCAACATACCAGCGAAAAGCACATCCTTCCAGATGCCAAATGGTTGTATGGTTACGTTGAGCAATTGGAGCGAGAATATACCAAGAAGCTGGCATGGAAAATAACAGGAGCAGCCGCACATGATGGTAATCGAATCACATTGATTTATACCAACGAAGATTCAGCGGATGAGAAAAGTATTCGAAGCACACGAGTATTTGAAATCGTAGAAAACTATGCAACTGAATATACTCCATACGAAACCTTGGTTAAAGCCATTCGAGACATCTACATTGATGTAGGAGATGAAGTTATCGATCGTTATCTGACGGAATTGGTAGAAAATCATATTTTGGTATCTGTTTTACGACCTACCTTGGATGAAACAAAACCTATGCACTATTTGCTGGAGACATGCAAGAAGTACGGTATTGGTGATGTTAATGCGTTGGAGGATATCGTATCAGGATATGAGGAATATGAAGATACCGACATCGGAGAGGGCATAGACATATATGAAGAGCTTCAGGAGAAGATGCATAATTTATATGATAGTGATGAATGTCTTCAGGTAGATACCATATTACAGGATAACGGAGTCGTTCTTGGATATGACATGAAAACTCAAATTGAAGATTTAGCTAACTTTTTTGCAGCATTATCTGCAAAGTGCAGTATAGATCATAGAGTATTGGAACAGTATCGAAATCGATTTATAGAGAAGTATGGAATGGACCGAGAAGTGCCGGTGTTAGAGATGATGGATGCAACCATCGGGTTAGGCGCTCCATACGGTTATACCAATCCTACGGATTATCAGACAGTTAATAATATTAGTTCAACTACAGATGAAGCAGTGAGAAAGTACCTGACCATGCTGTATGAAAACGCAATCGAAAATGGAAAAGAGATTCGACTGGATGATCCAGGATTAATTGAGCTTCTGGGTGATGTGGAACCAAATAAAACCTTTGATTCCTTTGATTTATATTTCAATTTGACGGAACAGGATGGTACATACCGACTGGAGTATAACGGCAGTGGTGGCTCACCTATTGGAGGAAGTACCCTGGGAAGATTTTCCATTCATGATTCTCGTATACGTGAAATGTTGACAAACATTCAAGACCGTGTGGAAAGAGAGGGTGAGAAATCCTGTGAGATTCAGTTCTTGCCTGCAGATACACGACATGGAAATGTGTGTCGATCATGCACTGGAAGAGATTACGTCATGGGCCCTTGGGTGCAGCAGGATAAGGAGATTAGAGTAGAGGATATCGTTGTTGGTGTTTGGAACAACCGATTCTATGCGAAGCATATTAAGACAGGTGAGATTATTCGCTTTGGAAGCAGCAACATGTTTAACAAGATGCTCTATCCAAACGTATATCGTTTCTTGCTGGAAATTCATAATGATGATGCATATACATGGTTTGACTATCCTTGGAATCGACTCTTCAAAGATTGCAATCATATACCAGCCTTATTCTATAAAGATATCTGCGTTACCAGAGAGTGTTGGAATTTATCAGCTCAACAGATGGGCCTGCCACTTAAGGGATTGACGGAGGAAAAATTCGCAGAGGTATATGAAAAATATGCAGCAAAACATCATATACCAACAAAGATTCGTCTGGTGCAAACAGACAACAAGATACAGTTGGATACTTCAAACCCATGGGGAATGAAGACTCTCTACGATATCTTTAGGAAAGATCCACTTAGTTCCTTAACTGTAGAAACCAGTGGTCATGAAGAGCTTGCTATGGGGGATGGCCCACATACCATGGAAATTATTGCCAATATAACGAAACGAGAAAAGTTAATGACTCCAGTTTCCATACCGGAAAAGGAAGTTCTGGCAAGGGAGACCTATCTGAAAACACCATTGCAGCAGTGGTTGTATTTCAAGGTTTATTGTAAACAATCTCGTGAAGAGGAAATGATTACCATGGAGCTGAAGGAGTTTGCCAAAAAGATGGAGGAAGAACATGGTATAAGCCACTTCTTCATGAGATATGTAGATGTGCGTACGCATTTACGAATCCGTTTTGGAGGTCAGTCAGAGAATCTATACCGAGCAATGCCAGAAATTCTCGCTTGGTTCAATCGACTGATGGCACAGAATCTGGTGGGAGATTATTCCATCGGAATATATGAGCAGGAGACAGAAAGATATGGAGGAACAGCTCTTATACCATACGCGGAGCAATTATTTGTTGCGGACAGTAGTGTAGTAGAAAACTTACTGTTGCTTCACAGGATGGGACGGACAAAGTTGGATGCCTTCACCATGACAGTAATATCAGTTTTAAGATATACGCAAGAATTTTTTGATACAGTTGACGAGCAACTGGATTTCCTTGAACAGTTTCACGTAGCTACCCACCTGGGTGCCTTTAAAAAAGATAAAAATGAGATGCTGAAATTGTGCGATATAGAACAAAATTGGCAAGGGTTACGTTCAGGTGAAAACGCAGCTGTGATGCCAGTTATTGATATGAGAAATCACGCAATCTACCAGTATAGAGAACAATTGGAGAAGCTGGGTTATGAGAAGAAAAAGGAAATTTTATACAGCGTACTCCATCTGCACTGCAATCGCATGATGGGCATTGATCGCGAGGCAGAAGCTAAGGCTATGTGTTATGCCGAGGGCATTCTACACGCCAAGAAATATCAACTGACACAAGCTCAGGAAGAAATTGCATAGGAGAAAGAAAATGGAGGAACAAAAAAAAGTAACATTTGGGGATATTTTAAAGGCAATGAAGCAGTTGCCTGGAACAATAGATATTTTATCCTCAGTAGATAAAAAATTATTTAGCTTTCTAGTGTTTTTCAGTTTGCTGTCAGGTGTATTGCCGGTGGTCAGCATACTGATTACACAGGGTTTGATTAACTCAATTGTAGATGTAGCAAATTGCTCGATGCAGCGTACGCTAATTCTGGTGGGAGCATTCATAGGATACAACGTTTTATCCTATCTCTTATCTGAGGTCACATCATATGTGACCTCCATCTATCAATACAAATTACAATATGGACTTCAACACCGCATGATGAGCGAGTGTTCCAAGATGGAACTGAAGAATTTCGAGCAGGCACACACTTATGACAAGGTAGAGAAGCTTACAACAGAGATAGGCTATAAACCGTACCAGATGTTTATGGCGGTAATATCTATATTTACCTCAACAATGTCTTTAGTGTCTGTGCTCACTATTCTTGTGATGTGGAAGCCATTTGCAGCACTTGGCATGTTAATAATTCCAGTTTTGGCTGTATTGTACTACTTACGTATTGGTCAGAAGGAATTTGATATCATGTGGAACCGCGCCAGTGGCGAGAGAAAATTATGGTATTACAACCATCTTATGACACATGATTTTTCATTTAAGGAAATGAAGGTATTAAACATAAGTGATTATATCCTTGAAAAGTTCAAGGAGGCTTCTGATGGATTTGTAGTACAGAATAAAACAATCCTTAATCAGAAAACCTTCTTCAACGTGCTTTATGGTATTGCCATCTATCTCTTAAGTGGAATAGTAATTGGATTATCAGTAGTAGATGCTTATTTAGGACACATATTGGTAGGTAATGTAATGAGTATTATTCGTTCTGTATCAATGGTACAGAGTGAATCCAGAGGCATCATGACAGGATTATATATTATTTACAGCTGCTCGCTTTACATGCAGATGCTGGAGGATTTTTTAAAAGAAAACCACAAGGAGCAGTCTGAAGTAACACCAATAGATGACACCATTCAGGAAATTTCAATGAATCATGTAAGTTACTCTTACGATGGCGAGCACAATGCACTTGAAGATATAAATTTAAAGTTTAAGAAGGGTAAGCGCATCGCTATTGTGGGACCTAACGGTTCTGGTAAGAGTACATTGTTAAAGCTGATGGTAGGTCTTTATCGACCAGAAAAAGGAGATATTAAGATCAACGGAGTTAAAAGTACGGCTCTTGATACTGCAAGCTACTATCAACGTATATCAGTATTATTCCAGGACTTTGTAAAATACGAATTATCATTAAAGGAAAATGTTGGCTTTGGTGATATTAGAAACATGGATAGTGAGGAACAAATCAGAGAATCCTTAAAGAAGGTGGGCACACCTTTCCTAGAGGGAGAGGATGGCAATGCAAACTTACAGATGCAGTTGGGCAACTGGTTTGAAAATGGCCGAGAGCTTTCTCAGGGACAGTGGCAGAAGGTGGCACTTTCTCGTATCTATATGAAGGATGCAGACTGCTACATGTTGGATGAACCAAATGCAGCGCTTGATACTTTGTCAGAAAAGGATGCCTTTGACCGTTTCTTCAGACTGTCTGAGGACAAAATGGGTATTTACATTTCGCATCGTTTGTGTGCAGCAAAGAAGGCAGACGAAATAGTGGTAATGCAGCAGGGGCACGTGGTTGATGTAGGAACCCACGACCAGTTAATTGAACGCTGCAAGGTATATCAGGATATGTATGAAGCAGAAAACTATGCAGAGGCAGGTTAATTAAATGGATAAAAACGAAGTTGTAAAAATAACAGTTGAAAAGCTTATGAATTACGAGGAAATGAAGGCATTAATGGAGGATCCAGCCAATAGCCGCAGTGCCTTGGGAGAGGTTATACCCTGGGACCATCGCTCACTTTGCGCTGGTCTTCCAGGCATAAGCCTGGTATTTTCTCAGCTGCTGGATGAAGCAGAGGATGACAGAATGGAGAAGGTGGCAAAAGACTTTATCGCAAAGGCAGTAGAGCAGTGTAATAGAGATGGCTATCCAGATCTAAGTCTACACAATGGAATGGCTGGTTTGGGATTGGCTATTACATCACTGGCACAAAAAACAGGGGGTTACGAGAACGCACTTAAGACCATTAATGGCGCAATTGCAGGTAATTCTAAGGGATTAATTGCCAGAGTAGATGCAAAAGCAATCGTTGGATATGACATTATTTCTGGTCTTGCTGGTATAACCAGCTATCTGCTTTTACATTTGGATGACGATGTTATTTATCATACAGCCGAGGGATTTGTAGATGCGTTAATTCATTTTACTTTAGGGGAAGGAGGATGGCTAGTGCCACCACAATATCTCTTTAGCGATGATGAACGAATCATGTATCCTCACGGTGCATATAATTCAGGGTATGCCCATGGCATTGCAGGTGTATTGGGAGTATTAGCGAAGGCTTATAAAAAAGGCATCAAGCGTCCAGGACAGCTGGAAGCCATCAAGTTGATTATGGATTACTATGAAAAATTTAAAATTCTTGAGGATGACCGCTTCATTTGGAAAGGGCAGTTGTCTTCAGAGGAATATGACGCTGTTATGGCAGGAAAAGCTAATCCTGGAGAAGGTGACTTTTTCCGTAGAGATGCATGGTGCTATGGTGCTCCTGGAATATGTTACGGATTGCTTCAGGCTACCGATGTAGTAACAGATGCAGATATTAGACTTATGGCTATGGATAACATGAAGAAAGCAATTCAGAAGCGAGATGCAAATTTTGCACCAACCTTTTGTCATGGCTATTCTGGTCTTTTACAGATTGCTAAGGCTTCACAAAATGTAGTGGGACAGTATTTTTTACAGGAAGAATGTGACGTCTTGGAAAAATTAATTTTAGATACCTTCGATAAGAGGCTTCCTTTCGGATTCTGTGATCATGAGTATAGTCCAGAGCTGAAAGATTTCAGAGATTATCATGAACCAGGACTTTTAAACGGAAGTACGGGGATAGTCTTGGCATTGCAGGATGATGGAAGTGGAAGAGGTGTATACCAAAGTGCTTTTGGATTATAAATAAAAAATTTTAAAAATAAATTTTAATCTTGATATTTTCTTGAGAATTGCTTGTTATATTTCTCTTGTCGATAAGGAAAGCGACAAATAAATATAGATAAAAAGAAAAAAATAGAAAGGAGGAAAACCAATGGCAAAATTAAAAAACGACTTTGATCTTGATTTAACAGTATCAAAGGATAATACAAAAAGCGCAGATGTGCAGTTCAAAAGCATATCACTTTGTACACCAGGCTGTCCAACAGGAATTTTAATGGGTTGTCATAAGTGCCCTTCAGGCAGCGACACAGTATATACCAAGTAATCGTAAATACGAACTAACAAGTAACTTAATAACAAAAATATTATTAGAAAAAAGGAGAACAAAAAAATGGAAAAATTCAACAACGATTTCAATCTTGATGTAACAGTATCAAAGGACGACACAAAGAAGGCAGATGTAAAGATTACAAGTAAGTCACTTTGCACACCAGGCTGTGTAACAGGTGTATTAATGGGCTGTAACAATAAGACAGCTACATGCAACTGCTCAGTTCATGTTGGATAATCAAAAATAGTAACTAACAAATAACTTAAAAACAAAAACACAAAAATTTATCAGAAAAAAGGAGAACAAAAAAATGGAAAAATTCAACAACGATTTCAATCTTGATGTAACAGTATCAAAGGACGACGCAAAGAAGGCAGACGTAAAGATCACAAGTAAGTCACTTTGCACACCAGGTTGTGTAACAGGTTTATTAATGGGCTGTGCTGGATCGTCAGCTACATGTAACTGCTCAGTTCATGTAGGATAATCGGAAATACTAACTAACAAGTAACTAAAAAAACAAAACTAAAAATATTAATCAGAAAAAGGAGAACAAAAAATGGAAAAATTCAACAACGATTTCAATCTTGATGTAACAGTATCAAAGGATGACACAAAGAAGGCAGACGTAAAGATCACAAGTAAGTCACTTTGCACACCAGGTTGTGTAACAGGTTTATTGATGGGCTGCGCTGGATCGTCAGCTACATGTAACTGCTCAGTTCATGTTGGTTAATCGTAAACAGGAAAGGCTAATCAGTAGTTTTTACTGATTAGCCTTTTTTTGAAAATGAAAATTCAATTTAAATCTTTAGAAAATCTTTAGAATTAGATTTTAAGATAGACGTAAATAAGGAGGAGATACAGATGATTTTAAGAACAGAAAATCTAACAAAAAAGTATTTTGGCTTTACAGCCGTTGAAAATGTGAATCTGGAAATTCCAGAAGGAAAGATTTATGGATTGCTGGGACCAAATGGAGCAGGAAAATCGACAATATTAAAAATGATTACAGGAATTGCGAAGCCAACCAGCGGAACAATATATTATGATGAAAAGCCATGGACAAGAAAGGCTCTAGCCGATATAGGAGCATTAATTGAGATGCCTCCAATTTATCCTAACCTGACAGCATATGAGAACATGTTGGTGAAGGCAAAGCTTTTAGGAGTACCTAAGGAACGTATTCAGGAGAAGCTTGAGATTACAGGAATTGCAAAAACTGGCAACAAGAAGGCAGGAGATTTTTCTCTTGGAATGAAGCAGAGACTTGGTATTGCTTTAGCTTTACTAAATGATCCAAAGCTTCTTATTTTGGATGAACCTACTAATGGATTGGACCCTTACGGTATTGAAGAGCTACGTGAATTGCTGAGAAGCTTTTCAAAGCAGGGTATTTCTATTATTATGTCCAGCCATATCTTAAGTGAGGTTCAGATGATAGCAGACGCAGTAGGCATTATTTCAGAAGGACATGTAGTATATCAGGGAATGATTACACCTGAGGATGATTTAAATGCTATTTTCATGGAGTACACAAAAAATAGGAGGTTAGTAGGATGAATTATGTAATCGCAGAAACAATCAAGACACGAAGAACAATACTAAGTTACTTTATATTTTTAGCACCAGTCATTAACGTAATTTTATGTTTCTTGATGGCAGGCTCATTAAATATTCAAACTTTCGAATTGTATTGGTGGTCTACATTTATGATTCCAGCATTAACAGCACTATTTTGCTCTGAACATGAACGCCAGAATAAAAAATCTGGAAATGACAAGATGCTTTACACCTATCCAATCGATCTTTACAGGTTTAGAAATGCAGGAATCGCAGCTCTTTCTGTAAAACTGTTTTGGGTATATTTAGCAATGGCAGTGGTATCTGTAGTTTCAACATTCTTTCTTGGAGTATTACGCATTTCCTATGGAGTTGCAGTAGGAAGCTACTTAATCCTTTATATTTGTAGTCTTTGGATGGTTCCTGCTTGCTTATTGCTAAGCAGATACATGAACATCTATATTTTATTATGTGTACATGTGGTATTGAATATTATGCTTCCAGCATTTGTGGCAGACACACCTCTTTGGGTAATTTGTCCGTACAGCTATGGACCAAAGGCAATCGAAGCACTCGCGGGTATCAAAGTATCAGGCGATTACATTGCGCCACAGGGAGTTAATCTTACAGTTTTAATTGCAGTGGCATTGTCGTTAGTGGTATTCCCTGCTTTATCTATTTGGGAATCTAAATTATATAACAGAGGATTTTTTGAGAAGAGGGTAAAGAGTAGATGATACAAGCACAGATAATCAAATTAAGACGTACGCCATTCATTTGGTATCTTGCAATAACAACCATTGGTATTATTAGCATGTTTGTTTTATACAACCTGATATATGCCTGGAAACCATTGGGAGAGAGGTTACAGCTGTTATACGAGGTTTATGGGGTATTCCTTCCATTACTCCATGGACTGACCGTATTTTTCCTTATAAATCCAGAGGAACAGATGGCAAATATGTATCAGCTTCTGTCAGTACGGAGGAGAATAATGATGTTTCTCTCTCTTACGTTCATGGTGTGGGCAATAGAAACAATACGTTTAATTCTTACTTTTGCAGCAGTGGGAATTCAAACAGGAATTGCCTTGACAGGAAAAGACATCCTTTTATTTATCATAGGTGAAGCAATATTATCTGTAATCAGTATTCTGTTCCACTTGTGGGTGAATTTGAAGTTTGGCGTTGCCCTTTCCATGTTCTTTGCTGCACTTGAAGTGTTGCAGTCTGTAATGTATAGCAACATCACCATTGTTGGAGGTTGGAGATACTTACCTACAGCCTGGGCAATGGAGTGGAAGAGTGATGTCGTAAATCAAACCTGGAATAAACAGCTTCTTTTCTGGGGCAAATGCGTAATGTTGATTCTCATTACAACTGCACTCTTTAGTGCGTGGTTTCAGCGCTGGGAAGGAAGAAAGAAGTGATAAAACGACAAATTATACTGGAACAAACGGTAAAAGGTTGGAGTTAGATGCATAGAATAGTGTAAAAAAATACAATTGAAGGCAATAAACGTGTTACTTCCGTCAATAACGTAAATATGGCAGGTCCCTTTGATAAGGTTATTACTGTAAACGACTAGTCTAAATGTAACGAACAAAAGAAACATTGTGGGTAATAACAAGAATAGGAGATCAGCATATGGAGAAGATTTTGATTGTCGGAGAAGATTTAGATTTAGAAAAAGAAATGTATACCTGGCTAATACCAGATGGATATGAAGTTGAGGTGCTACGTTCTTATGAGTATGACCATCTTAAGAAAAAGAAGATTGATTTGATTCTGTCTGAAATCCCAGAAGAAGGAGCAGACATCTATTACAAGGATTTGATTAACACATTTGATTGCAAAATAATTGCAATCGTTCGAGAAGAGGACGTGGATGAACTTCAGGAGTGTGGTGATGCAGGAGTTAGAGATTATATATTCATGCCAATACGTAAGAAGGAGCTTCTTACAAAGGTAAAGTGGCTGGTACAAAAAAATTCCTGTCAGGTAGAAAATTATTCCGGAGTTTTATTCAGCAATCAGGAATACAAGGTTTGTATTAATAATAAATGGATATACATGACCAGAAATGAGTATCGCATCTGTAAGACTCTGGCAAAGAATTCGGAACAGACTTTTACCAAGGATCATATTTATGATTTCATTTATGATTTGGAAAAGGATACTCAGATAGAAACAATAACAGAGTATATCTATTCTATTCGCAAGAAGTGCAAGGAAGTAGCGGTGAACCCAATAGAAACCATTTGGGGGTTGGGATATCGCTGGAATTACGAAGAATGTATGTGATATAATGAAAATAAATAAAGGATAGGTCAGGTTTTACTTAAGGCCAATAATTAATAACTGATTTTAAGCCGATAACTAAGGAGAGACTAATGTCTACAGACGAGAAGATCGCTAGTGTACAGGCATCCTTTGCTATGGAGGATATGATTCTCACTGCTGAGGAGATTGAGCGTGGGAGAATGATAATTGAAGATAAGGTAGATGTGGAAGATGTAGTTCGAGAGATTACATCCAGATATGTTTCAGTAGGATAAGCCTATGATGGATGAATATTACCGTTATGAGTACGAAGATAACGGCCAGTACTGTTATCCACATACTCACATTCTCAAGAACAAACTTGATATTCACGACAAGGATGAACTGTTCAAGGTGGAGCAGGAGCTTAGCTCTGCCAGATACTTTGAGCTTGTGAAGCATCCAATTCCTGGCGATTTTTCTTTAGACCACCTATGCGCCATTCACAGGTACTTGTTTCAAGATATATACGACTGGGCGGGAAAGATTCGCACAGTCGACATTTCAAAAGGCACGATTTTCTGCCTTACTCAGTTTATAGAGATAGAATTTAAAAAGGTTCAGGAGTGGCTCATAAATAATGAGTACCTTCAGGATGTACACGATAAAGAGGTAATGGCAAAGCGCTTGGCTTACCTAATCGGTGAGATAAATATGATTCATCCATTCCGAGAGGGCAATGGAAGAGCCCAGCGTGTGTACATCGAGTATGTTTGCAAAAACAGTAAGACCTTTGATATTGATTTTTCAAAAACTACAAAGAATGACATGATACTTGCCAGCAAGGAATCAGCGGTGTTGAACTACGAGCCTTTTGAGGAATTGCTGTATATATGTCTGGTAGAAATGTAAATGATAGTCTATTAAGAGGGAATGGTTGAATTAAAGCCATTCCCTCATACTTTATTCATAGAAATTTCATAGTTAATACCCCTTAACATTATAAAATTAATAATAATTACAGCCGATATTGAAAGTGTAGTAGTATATCTGCGTTTATTTTTGCGTGCAAAAATATCCCAGAAAGCTGCTAAATTTCAAGAAAGACATGGAATATGGGGTTTTTCATGTAAAGGGGAATTGGCCTATGAGAGAGAACTTAAACGCAATCAAAAGATTAGTGGCGTTTACGCTCACAGTTCTGTTGCTGGGAACAACTATCTGGAATGATGTGTTTGTAATAGCGACAGAAGAAAATCACTGCTCGGAGTATGTGGATGACCAGACTTATGCAGCCAACATACTTCAACCAGTTGGAGAAGGAGATGGATACTGCGATCACTGTGGTCAGGTAGAGCAGGCTCATGTTCATGCAGAAGAGGAACCTGTAGTCGAAGAAGATGCAGCAGTAGAAGAGGTGCAGTCAGCTGAAGACTCTTCAATAGAAGAGCCGGTTGAGGATATCACTGTGTCAGAAGAGCCACAGCCAGAGATTGAAAACACAGAAGAACCTGTGTCTGTTAGTGATGAAGAAATATCCCCAGAGGATACCCCTGTAATAGATGAAGAAACCCCAGATGAAGATATAGAAGAAACTGACGAAGAAGTTGAAGAGGACGAGGAAGAAGAGGACGAGGAAGAAGAGGACGAAGAGAAGGATAAAGAAGACGAAGAGGAAGAATGCGAGCACGAATGGGAGTACGTTTCAAATAATGATGGTACTCATGTGAAGAAATGCTCTAAGTGTGGTGAGGAAAGTACAGAGGATTGTACTTTTAATGAGGATGGAAAGTGTATCCACTGCGGTTATGTGCAGGAAGAAGAATGCGAGCATGAGTGGGAATACATTTCTAATAACGACGGTACTCACATTAAGAGATGCAAGAACTGTGGTGAAGAGATAACTGAGACTTGCCAGCTGGATGAGAATGGTATTTGCCACGACTGTCTGTATGAGGATGAGAGGCTGATTTATCAGACATTCGAAAAGACTGTTCATGGAGTAACAGTAACAGTATCTGGTTTGATTCCTCGTGGTGCTAAAGTAACTATTTTTAGCAAGCCATTAAAAAAGGCCAATGACATTATCAATGAAAGCATAGAAGAAGGCTCGTTTACTGCATTAGAAGTATTTGATATTGATATTTACAGACGTGGTGGAGACAAATATCAACCAGATGACGATGGAAATGCTGTAGATGTAACATTTGCAAATATTAATCAGATTTCAAATCTAAGTGAAGAGGAAGAAATTGTTGTATATCGTTTAGAAGATAATGACTCCCCTACAGAGCTTGAAAGTGTAGTAGAGGGTGAGGATGTTTCGTTTGAAGCAGAACACTTTACTGACTATGTAGTTGGAACGATATCAGGAGCTACATTTATAGATATCTACAATGTATCTCAATATGGTATGGTTGGTTATTTTGCAGAAGGCACGGCAAATTATACAAGAGTTAATAAGGTTAAATTCTGCTTTAAAGTAAGTGATCCAGGTGACATATATAGTTTTAGAATTACAAGTTTTAAGAATCTAAAGAATAAAAATGATCTTGAATCTGGTACTAGTATTGTTGAGAACAAGTTAGTAGAAGTACAAACAGTAGAGGGACGGTATGAATACACTGTTGACTGTGATTTAGGTGTTTCAAGCAATGATAATGCATATGTTTTACAGGGTAATACATATGGCGTATATGTAATTGCTCTTGATGGTGGTGAAATAGGTTATGGAATAAATCAGGACTTTACTACCTACGGAAAGGATAATACAAGTCTTTGGACTGAAAAAACCTCCTATAAGGGAATATTTGTAGCAGACGGTTGTATCGAAACACAGACATCTATAAGTGATTCAACTACTATTACCAGCATTGCCCCTACAAATGGAGATGCTAGTGGAAGTAAAGCACCTAGTGCAGGAATAACAGAAGGTACAGCAACTACATATATATACGGAATGGGTGATGAAGATACTTTTACAGCCACTCTTTCTAATGGTTCAGAAAGAATTATTACATGGACATCGTCAGCGCCTTCAGTAGTTTCAATAGATTCAACAGGTGCAATAGTATGTAATAGTTCAGGAACTGCGTATATCACAGCAGCGTATGGTAATGGTTCGCCTATTTATGCAGCAATTTCCGTAGTAGATATAACTTTGGATGGAGAGGAGTCTCCTTCTATTACTTATACAGGATCACCAATTACAGTTAATGTTGTAGCCAAAATTGGGTCAACAACGCTGAATGTTAGTAAAACATATGAGAACAATCAGAATGCATCAACGGCTGATCAAAAAGCAAAGGTAACTGTGAAGTATGGTAATTACACATTTATAAAGTATTTTACTATTACACCAATAACACTTACAGCTGCCATGTTCACAAATGCAGCTATAACCATTGAGAATGGGGAAATAGCAAAGGTTGAAACGACTGGCCAAACACCTGCGCCTGTTTATGTTCTTAATAGCCAGACAAATGATTACTCACTTACAGTTACAAATACAAGTATTACTTCAACGGGCATTCTCTATGACGTAAAAATCGAAGGCCATGGCAATTTTACAGGTACAGTAAATACAACTTTGACTAAAACTGGAAATAAGATTCAGGATATTGTAGGTGTAAAGGTAAATGATAACTTTACAAGATTGAATAATCTTTCGTACTCAGGAGCTCCAGTTCAACTTACACCTGATGATAATAATGGATGGAAAGAAGTTCAATTCTACAATATTGATACAGGAGAAACACTTTCAAATAGTATTGTAAATCGAGATACATGTACACCAACAATAACTGCTGTTTCCGCAGGTGGAGTTGCAGGTGTTTCTGCTGGTCAGCATAAAATAACTTTTGCAATGGATACGACTACAAGTGGCTACACAGGCGAGATTTCTCTTACTTTTAATATAAAGAAAAAGTCATTAAGAGATACAACTATCGAATGGAAGAGTGGAAAAACTGTAGAAGAATTTTCACACACAGGAAACACTATTGAACTAAAGGCCGGTTCTAAACCATTTACAGAAGATGATACTGCGCATTTTATTGTAAAGTTAGGAAGCATTATTGTTGACCCATCAGAATATACCTTACCTACAGTATGGCGAAAGGATATAGGTGACTACACACTTACGCTAACAGGAAAGGGCAACAATTTTGAATCAGGAACAAATGTCTCTGCAGATTATAAAATTGTAGCTGATTATTTGATGGATGCCAGAGTCTATATTTCAGATGATGAAATGGCAAAAGATGGTGAGGATACAGGTTACAGTCGTTTATATAATGGAACTGATTCAACGCCAGATGCATATTTATGGATTCCTGGTGAGGGACGTATTCCACACAACGATGATGAAACTTATTATAAAGTCACCTTCCATGACGATAAAGACTGTCAGCAAGCTATGACTAAGAATGTAGGAACGAAATATATTAAGATTTCTCCTACAGCTAGAATGAAGGAAAGTGGTGATGGAGATAACTATTATTATCCAAATGCTAAGGATATTGTTGCGTCATTTAAGATTAATCAGTTGCCTCTATCAAATACAAACTATATAAAAGTCACTCCTGCGGACAGAAATACAACGACGAAGAAAACATTTACGGGTGATAAGGTTACTCTTACAACAAGTACTCCTGATGATACCAACCAAGAGCTTACGGTACAAATAGGTTCTGGCGTTGAGGTTTTGAGAGAAGGAGTGGACTATGAGGTTGTTTATTCGAATAACTACAATGTAGGTGTAGCCAGCTATGTAATTAAAGCATTAACAGGTGCTGGTAGTTCAGGCAATTTCACTGGCTCCTACGAAAGCACAAAGAATAGATTTACTATTGAAGCAGCAACAAATGGAACGACTGCTTCTAATTGGCGTGCATATTTTAAGGTCAATAACGCTCCTGCAGCTACTATCGAGACACAAAAATATGATGGAAAAGAAAAGACACCAGAAGTTATGGTCACAATAAATGGCCAGACAATTGACATTAACGATGAGAAAAATGGTGGTAAGGAAAACTATGCAGTTTCTTGGCATCAGAATATTTCACCATCAGGTTCTGCAGAAGCAGATAAAGCGTATGTGCTTATTGAAGGTAAGAACAATTTAACAGGAACACAAAGGCTTACTTTCAGTATTTCAGCAAACAATGACGAGTATAGGATTAAGATAACTGATAAAGACGCAAAACTACATGATAAAGACACGTCAAACGGCAAAACTTTGTGGAACTATACTTGTGATGATTTAAAGGTATATTACACAGGTAACAAGTATAAGGCCCCGATAACTGTAGGAATAGTGGGCATGTCTGAAGATTTGAGGTATCTTACTGACTACAATTATAGATACGAAAATACGGTTCAAGTAAATAGTTATGATTTAACTAGTAGTACCACTAGAGACGCATCTCCATACCTTTATGTATGGGGCTTGGGAAATTATGCAGGAAATGAAGCAAGGGTATACTTCAAGGTTGAAAAATATGAACTGAATGAATCCAATGTTGAAATAAAGTATGATAAAGCATATTCATATCCTGTAGCTGCAACTTTTGCATTAACAAACCTTGAAATAAAAAAGAAGAGTGATAATTCTGTTTTACAATTAGGCACAGATTATACTATTGATTATGTGGATTCCCCTACGACAGCGGGAATTAAGAAGTTTAATATCAATTTTATTGGTAAGTACACAGGTAAAATTGAAGGAAAAGAATATACTGTCGGCTTGGATATTAAGGACGCCAATGTGAAGATCTCTAACTGGTATGATGCATCAGATGTCTTTGATACTAAGACAGATGGTGGACAAGTATTTGTTACAGAGTGGAGACAGCATGCTCCTATGGTTAGACTAAAATGGAGCAATGGTAAAGAAATCTTCATTAACGAAGCTACAGCCAGAGAGCCAATCTCAGCAGTAGATTTAGATAATACTCCTGGTTATACTGCAAATAATAATGCACAAGATGTAACAGGTATTACAGTGACTGCTAACAGTAGTCTATTTGGTGCGCCTGCAGCAGATAAGGATATTTTCCGTTCTAGAGCCGCAGGTAATGATGAGCCAAACTATAATACTGTTACACTTTCTATTAGTCCAAGTGCGACACCTGCGGGCTATTATTGTAGTGAAGAAGGCGGAGTCCGTGAAATCAAGTACATGATTAAGCCTGTAAGCTTTGCAAAGCTCGAAAGTGCAAGCCATAAGGTATATACCACTCATACTGCATATTACGATTATTATGGTGGTGATATTCCAGTTACTATTGAGGGATATTTACAGAGTGGATCTACAAATAATGACGCGACAAATTATGTATTGAAGGCAGGAGACTATAGCCCAGATCCATTTAAATTAGATGGAAATAATGATGTAAGTAATTCATATTCTAAGGCAATTCATGGTGTAGGTAACTTTACTGACCCTAGAGAGTTAACATTTACAATTAGACAGGGTTTGGTAAAGGTATATATTAAGAGAAAAGCAACGGATCCAGATACAGCTATATTGCCACTTACATCAGGTAATTCTGATCCTACAATTACAACTGTTCCTAATACTACAGCGTCTGAATTCCCATATACGTTCACAGCTGATGAGAATTACTTATATGATGGGGACAAGCATGTTCCAGATATAGTAATAAAAGCTGCAGATGGGGATACGATATTAACAGAAGATGTTGACTACACAATAACAACTTCTAGTCCAGCTAATGCTGATTACACAAGCATTGATGAATATAAGCTTGAAATCAAGATTACTAACACTAACTATGTGCAGGACACAATTAAGATTAACTATAAAATAGTGGCAAATGACATTTCGTCATTTGTTGGTACACTGAGTCCTTTAAAGTATACAGCGTCTACATATAGTATTACGGATATTGCTAATTCAATCAGTAACAAGAGTCTTACTCTTACAGTGAAGGAACCGGGAATAGACGGCAAGGAATTAAAGGTAACTGAGGATTATGTACTGGTAACAGATACCAGTCAAAGTAAGATTGATGAAATTAATGCTGCTTTAAGAAAAAACTATAAGAGTATTCTTGAGCCATCGGCTTATTCGGATGATGGTAAGCCACTGTTTATTCCTTCTTATGAATCGAACTATATCTTCATAGAAGGAAGAGGCACTTATAGCGGATACTGTGCCGTACCATTTACAATTTATCTTGATATAAGCTCTAATAGTTCATCAGATGGATTATCAAGAGTTTATATGGAGGAATCCAAATATACATTAACGCAGGAAACACAGCATAACATTCGTCCTGTAATTAAGTATAAGTCAGCACCAGGTGGAGATTATGATAAGACTTTAGCTACCACTTTGTTGATAAAAGGGTCAACTGAGGATGTATTTACAATTAAGAGAGACAGGACAGGAAAGGCAGGCCCAGATGATACACTTTCTGTAGAGGGTCAGTATATTTGTAGAGGAACGGCAACATCTGTTAAGGATGAAACGGGTAATACTGTATGCTTCCTGGATAATTTATCGAATGCGGCGCTGAGCATGAATCCTTCTGTTTATGATTACACAGGTAAGACCGGTGTAGATTCTATTCAGCCTGTAATAAAGGGAATTTTAGGTACTAAGGGTACAGATTATGAAATATCATATGAATACAAAACTTATAAAACAGATTCTGATTTTGTAAACCCTGCACCTACAGAAGTAGTTAAAGCTGGTTATTATAATGTAAAGGTTAGCGCTACAGCAAATAGCAAGTATTATTCAGCGGATTCCGTTAAAACACTTGAATTCTGGGTAAAATATAACCTTTCTACAGCTACTATGGACTTTATCAATCCAAGTAACAATACGCAATTAGAGGAGAGCGTAGAGTATACAGGTGATCCTTTTGATATGGAAAAGAGAGTAAGAGTCACAGTAAAAGATTTAGGTGACTTATATCTCTATGATGCAGGAGGACATGGAACTGAATTAGTCAAGATTAAGGACAGTGATAAGTCATTTACAAATATAGGAGAGCATCCTGTTACAGTGCTTCCGAAGGATACGGAGCTTGTAAGATCAGATACAAGTTTGACTAAGAACTTCTATATTACTGAGGTGTCACTGAAGACCAAGGCTACATTTGAGTTTGTTGATGATGTTTCGGATTTACGATATACAGGTGGTCCTATAGAACCTGCGGTAAAAGGTTATATCCCTACCGCTACAGGTAAAATAGACCTAGTACAAGGAACAGACTATCGTGTTTCTTATACTGACAATACCAGGGCGTCTGATAGCAATTCGTCAGGTGTAAGAATTACAGGTCTTGGCTCATATGCATGCCCTGCATTTACAACGAATCTAACATTTAGAATTAAACCATTGGATTTAACAGATTCAAAGGACATTGCTAGGATTGAAATTGAAATAAGTGATGCAACATAT
Source organism: Pseudobutyrivibrio sp. 49 (assembly GCF_900100545.1). Lineage (GTDB taxonomy): Bacteria > Bacillota > Clostridia > Lachnospirales > Lachnospiraceae > Pseudobutyrivibrio. The sequence goes on along the minus strand of NZ_FNDP01000013.1, from coordinate 56,639 downwards.
AATGGATATTATATTAATCCAGATGATGTTGATCAAAATGATCCAGACAAGGGTTATGCAACAGTAAGACCAACATATGCTTTATACTGCAAGGATTCTAAGGGTGTAAGACGTCAGCTGTTGGAAGAAAAAGGCAATGTTACCAGTGGTGATTGGAAGGCACAGGATTGGACTAATAATTACACTGCTAAGGAAAAGGCTGAAACAAATATAGTGAATTCCGGAGCACCTTACTTTAGAATTGTGCCAGGTTCTTCTGGAAATATAATTAATCAAACAGTTGCGTCATTCAATATCAACAAGCGTGATATTAGTAGTGGCTCTGTTACTATTGCCCAGAGAACAGCAGAATACACAGGTGGAGCTATCGACGTATCCAACGTTGTAAAGCTTACAATACCTTATACAAACCCTAAGACAGGTAAGACATTTAATGTTCCACTGACACAAAAGGGTGCATATTCAACATTAGATACCTCTAAGAATTATGATTATGAGGTAACTATCACTGATAAGGATGGTAAACACTATCCAGATGGCAAAATATATAATACTGGTGTATATACAATCGAAATTGCAGGAAAGAACAACTGCGAAGGTCAAAGAGAGGAGACATTTGAGATAACACCAAGGTCTCTCTCAAACAACTTCCATTACTACTATAAGTCAGCAGATAGCAAGTTCTATCCTAAGAATTGGGAAGATTGTTATGTGCCAAGTACTAGCAGCACAACGAACCCTAAGTATGAAGTTGAAGATTCGTCAGATGCTAATGGATTAAAGATATCGATAGATGATGTACCTAAGATTAATTCACCAGAATATCCTAATAATAAGCCTAGCATTACAATCTACGACAAGGGCGCTATAGTGGTTACCACTAATGCTGATGGTACGACAGAGGAGTCTCAGGGTAAAGAGCTTGTTGAAAATGTAGATTATAAGGTAACACCACAGAACAATAGTGGTGCAGGCTCTGCCGGTTGGAGGAGAAATGGTACTGCAACACAGAACGCAGATATAGCTGATGGTTCGCCATATGTAATTATCGAAGGTTTGGGTGATTATAAGGATAGCATTAATATTCCATACAACATTGGTAAGAATATTAATAATCAGGAATGGAAGATTCATTTTAAAGCAAAAGAGGATTATGACTATGATCCAAGTACTGCAGAAGATGCATATCAGCTTACCTTTGAATACAATGGTCAAAACCAAAAGCCAACGGTAACTGTTCGAGATAAGAATGGTGCGGCTACCCTTGCTAGAGGTACTCATTATGATGTGTCATTTACGGATGAAGCTGGTAATGAGGATGCTGTTACTAATGCTGGATATAAATATGTAATTATCACAGGTAAGGGTGATTACTGTGGAACTATCAAGCAGAAGTATAGTATTACCCGAAAAGGAGTAAATGCAAAAGCATATACCCATAATGAAAAGCTGCCAGGAATAGGTGCCTTTACTAATGAGAATCCTATGAAGGCCACAAGCGATGGAAGTGCAGCAGGTACAGAGGTATTGGAGTTTGCACTATCAGGTACTAAGATTGCCAGATTAACAGAAGAAACTGCAAAGAAGTATCTCTATGATACAAAGCTGATTCCATCTGACGATTACAAAGATTATATAGGCTACTACTATGTCAAATATGATGGAGAGGAATTTGTACCTACGGTTACCGTCACAGATAAGACATTATCAACCAATAACATCATTAATAATGATGCTGATTTGCAGCCTATCAATAGTGATACTATTAGCAATGCTAATAAGGCTTCCACATTTAAATATAATGATGTGTCTAAGAAGTACGAGCTTGATACTTACTGTGATGTGAAAATCGAGTTTAAGGTTTCAGCTACTGAGGATACAGAGGCTAGTAACACAGCTGCATCTGAAGCGATAAGTTCTGGCATAGGAAATTATTATGTTCCTAAGAACAGTGCGGCGTTCCACATTCGCTACATCTTAATACCAGATAAATTTGATGAAAAGACCTTTACGGTCACTTTCAAGAATCAGCATAATGATAATAGATATGAATATGATGGAACAGAGCAGACGCCTGATATTTTAGTAAAGGCAGGATCTAAGGAGCTTAAGGAAGATATAGATTACACTATAGAGTACAAGGACAACATCTATCCAGGTGAAGCCAGCATTATAATAACGGGTATCAATAACTATGCCTTGAAGGAGAATGTAGTAACAAAGAACTTCATCATATATGGTGACATAGGTGATGCTGTTACTTATTATCTGGACACTCATGACACTGCGGATGAGAGTGATGATACCTTTGTTATGATAAATGAGCCTATCCAGCAGTACACAGGAACGTATATTACCTATGGCGAGCCAGAGATTTATCTGTTCTTTGCTCCAGATAGACGAGGCGTAAGTAAGGAACTGGCACTGAAGCATGAGGATACAGCTACAGAAAAGGCGGCATATACTGCTACAGGGCATAGGAGAATTAATGAAAACGACGAGTATTCATTAGGCGGATATGTAACCTATACAGGTGTGGCTCCATATTGGACAGGTGAGAAGGAAGTAAGATACAGTGTAGAGTTTAATGCTGATGATGTAAGAATTAAGAATCTTGAGTCTTCCTACACCTATACTGGATTTAACATTATTCCAGACTTTAAGCCAAGTATATCTACTGCTACAGTTACTAAGACAGAGATATCAAAGGGTAGCGGAGAACCATATACAGAGTTTAATGAAAGAGATCTTTCTAACTTTGAAGCAATAGAGAAGGATTACTTCAAGACACCAGGTACATTCAAAGTCAGACTGTCTTATCAGATTGGAGACAGTGCTGAGAAGAAGGGACAGGTTGAGGGTGAATACGAGATTGTGCCAGTAAATCTAAACGCTAATAACGTAAAGGTTCTCTATTCTATCAAGCAGAGATATACTGGTAGAAAGGTTAAGCCTTCAATTGTTGCTTACATTGAGTCTACAAACCTTAGATCGCTTGCTAAGCAGAGGTATGATTTGACAAAGGATAAGGATTACACTATTGATTACAATGAGAGTAATCCTAATGGCAATATTGAGAATGTAGGTTTAATGACTATTAAACGTGTAGAAGGTAATAAAAATATTGCTGCTGCTTCAAGAACAGAAGTCTTTGATATCGTGCTTGGAAGCATCACTGGACTTGGAATAATCGAGAACACAGGAACCACAGCGACAGTTAAGTGGAATCAGGAAATCTATTCTACAGGAACAGAGCTGATGCTCCAGAAGATGAACAGCAGTGGTAATTATATTGATTGCTACACAACACCTATTAAGAAATATGGTTCTGACACTACACACAAGTTTACTGGCTTAACAAGTAGTTCAAACTACCGAGTACAGGTTCGAGCCTTTGTAAATGGAAACCAGAATAAAGGGGTAATTAGCACACTTAATGTACCAACTGGTGTGGCTAGCACAGATATCACTGTAACAAGCGATTCGGCTCAATCTGCTACAATTAAGTGGGATAACTATGGTGATGCTACGCTCTACTACATCTATAGAGCTGAGACATCTTCAGGTGATGGAACTATAGTGGCTATAGTACCTACTAACATGACCTCTAAGCAGTTTACAAATACTAACCTGACAAGCGGTAAGACATATTATTACTACGTTGTCGGTTATTATTTGAACAATGCAGACCTGAAAAGAATTAATGAGTCACCACATATTCCAGTCACAATTAAATAGTTGATTTAAAATTGATGGAGGCAGCCAATGGCTGCCTCTGTTTTTTGTAAGAAGAAATTAATAAGTTGAAAAGGGAAAAAAATTATGATATAAATACAAAGTCTTTTTTCGTTTTTTTCGTTTTATAATCCCATTTGATTTGTGTCATATTAGCGGAGGTAATATGACAAAGAAAAAATTCAATATTGAAGAAGAAACTTGTTTTGTGATACCTGACGGATATCCATCTGGTGACACACCATTGGAGATTCCTATGACAAACGATTATTTATTTAAAGCGCTTTTACAGGAAAATAACAATGTGTTAAAAGGATTAATAGGTGCGTTGTTGCATCTAAAGCCGGATACTATCCAAAGTGCTACAATCGAGAATTCAATAATTCTAGGACAATCAATTAGTGAGAAGCAGTTTGTTTTGGATATTAAGGTGTTATTGAACAATTCCTCTATAATAGAACTTGAAATGCAGGTTGTGAATGAGCATAATTGGCCAGAAAGATCACTTGCATATCTAGGAAGAGAATTTGCAGAGATTGCTAAGGGTGGGAAATATATTAATATTCGCCCTGTACATCAAATAGGAATCCTTGATTTTACACTGTTTGAGGATGCACTAGAGTTTTATTCGACCTATAAGATGAAGAATGTTAAAAATGGAAGAATCTATAGTGACAAATTCACCATATCGGTGTTAGACTTAAAGCAGATAGAACTAGCAACTGATGAGGATAAGGAATATAAAATAGATCACTGGGCGAAGTTGTTCAGTGCGAAGTGTTGGGAGGAGATTTATATGCTAGCTAAAGAAAATCCTATAATAGCTGATGCAACAGAAACTCTCCATTATCTAACAGGGGATGAGCTTATCAGAGAACAATGCTTTTGGAGAGAGGAAGAGCTGATTAGTAGACAAAATCTTACGGAAGCATTGGATGAAGCAAAAGCAGAATTAGAAGAGAAAGATGCTATAATTGCTGAGTTAAAGCGCCAGTTAGCTGAAAAAGAATAAATAGTCACCCTGGGTTTTGAGACCTAGGGTGTTTTTTATTGTTGCGGTAAAAAAGAAAAAAATGTGGATTTTATGCAATTATAGATAAGAACTGCTAAAATAAAGAAAAAGTATATGGGGCGTATTAATGTATGGCGGAAAACAAAAGGTTCATCATAGGTGGCTTCGAGTTTGAGACCTACTATGAGTACAGAGCAGCACAGGAGGATGTAAAGAAAATAGAGTGCATCAATGCGGAGCTTGATATCCAAGATCCTGAGGTTGCTTTGCGCCTTTATAACGACATTCGTGACGGTATTATTACCTTCAATAGCCCTATAGGAAAGCAGTATGTAGACCACGTGGCAGACATCGTAGCCAACAAGTCTGCAGGTATGCTTGATGACAGGGAAATCATAGAAGAAGCAGCAGGAAAGGCTAAGAGTTCTAGGCTCTTTGGCCTTATTTTTGTGGGTATTGCAGCAGTATTGATTGTAGTGTTCGCTGGAATCGAGATTAAGGAGATAGCTGAGACTAGAAAAATCGCTAAGTTACAGGAAAGTGTCCAAAAAGCATCGAACACTAATAATTCACAAAATAACGTTAAAATTGATAATGAAATTGACGATATAGGTACTGTAGAGGATTCAAATGCAGGTCATGGTGAGGAAAATAACACACCTGCCAAAGTCATTGAGGATGATTTAATCAACAGCCCATGGGACACTCATTATGTAGAGGGTGAGCGAGTAATTCTTCCTGAACTTACAGAACTATATTCGGCAAACCACGATTTGGTAGGGGTTTTAGAGATAGTAGATACTGATATCAACTATCCAGTTGTTCAGACTCCAAATGATCCAGAATATTATCTTCGCAGGGATTTTTATGGCAACGATAGCACAGGCGGCACTTTATTTGTGGACTATCGATGCGACATATTAAATCCAACCACCAATACCATTATTTATGGTCACAACATGCGTAAAGGAACCATGTTTGGTGGTTTAAAGCGGTACCTAAATTATGATTATTATCAGGCACACAAAAAGATAATATTTAAAACTCTTTACGAAGAGCAGGAATATGAGGTTGTAGGAGTAGGTTTATCAGAAGTGGGATATGACGATGATGACACCTACAAATACTACGATTTTATCGACGCCATAACTGGTGCTGAGCTTCAGGAGTTTTTAGATAACATCCAGCGTTTATCTGCATTTGATGAGACTATCGATATTTCAAGCACTGATAAAATATTGACTCTCAGCACGTGTAATACTTATAAGGAAGACGGCAGAATGTTCATCGTAGCAAAGAGAGTCAAATGATTGACACTTTAATGTATGCCTTGATATTTGGGGTGGGGATGCTATGGTGAAAAAAGGATTTTTTAAAAAGACAGGATGTATTCTAATTAGCTTATCTATTATTCTCACAGGCTTCACGTTCTTTGGAAGCACTGTTTCTGAGGCTGATGGTAGCTACGAAAATGGGGCATATATTGCTACCGGTGGAGATACGATTAGTTCAACCACATTAAACGCTACTCAAAAAAGTGAGTTATCGAAGGTAACTTCATCTGGAGATCTTGCTATTAATGAGGCTGCCTTACAGAATTGTCCATCATTAAGTCAGGTTTATGTAGATGGTTCGCTGACATTAGATCGTTTTTCGTTAGCAGATAATCAGAGTTTGACTTCTGTATATGTAACTGGAAATATGTATGGTGCTCATGGAAATACCTTTGCAGGAAGTGATTCAGTAAGCATTACTATTGCTGGTCAGAATCCTGGCTCTGGATATTATATGGAAAATGGAGTGCTTTACAATGGTAGCACCCTTGTTTATGTAACCTGGAGTGCAGGATCAAGACTAGTAGTACGTAGTGGTACTACAAAGATAGATGATCATGCATTTGATAATAGTATTGTAACAGAATTAGTATTTAATAACGGTGGAGCAGATTCTATAGTTGCTAATGGATTTGGAGAACAAACAAATTGGCCACGCGATAACACTATCTGCTATGCATATGGTTCTACAGAAACATCTGCTTCGGAAGTAACGGATTATTTTACTCGAAGATGTGCAAATGCAGGAAAAGATAAGATTCAGTACGATTCTGGCTCAAGTGAAGGCGGAGGTGGAAGCTCCGATCCAGAAGAAGAGTTTTCATATACAATAATTAAGAAGTTTATGTCTAAGGATGGAGTTGAGGATTCTACTAAGTATTCTTCTCAGTCATATGGTCCATATACAACAGCACAAACAGTAACAGTACCTACCTACACTGATTACACGGTTGTTGTATATAAGGACAATGTTCAGACAAGCGGAACCTCATTTACAGTATCAACTGACACAACCTTTAGATTTGAATATACAGCCACAGTTGATGACCCATCTGACCCAAGTGATTCCGGTGACCCAACTCCTACAGGTTCACCGACACCTACAGGTTCGCCAACACCTACAGGTACACCTTCAAATGGTAAAATGTACACCGTTACTGTAGTGGACGAGTTCTACAAATCTGATATGTCAACTATGACAAAGACTATTACCCGTTCAACAAACAAGTATGTTGACGGTGCATCATATTCATTTAGCCCTACATCTTATACAGGATACTCTCATTGGGGCGGAAGAAATGAATCAGGTGTTGTACATGGTGATATGAAGGTTTACTTCTTCTATAAGCCTATTGATGGTAAGTCAGCGACTACAGCTGCAGCAACTACAGGCACAAATAATACACCTGGAATTACTGCAAGCGCAGAGGCACAGACCACTAACAAATATGTTGTTACCAAGGGCGGTGGCCAGGTAATAGCTCAGAATAACGGCGATGTCGTAATTGTCTGCAATGGTGAGTTAAGTAAATTGTTATATATCCTGATGGATGGTGCCGTACTTAACAGCGCTAACTACACATTAGCATCAGGTTCAACAATATTAACACTAAAGAAAGATTATGTAGCAACTCTTTCACCTGGAGATCATGTAGTGCAGTTCCAGTATGATGATGGATACGCATTGACAGGACTTAAGGTGGTAGGCTCAAAGGCTACAACAACAGTTTCATATAAGATAAGCTCAGATGGTTCTATTTCATCTGGTCATACTAAGGATACTACCCCTAAGACGGCGGATGGATTCGACGCCAGATATCTGCTATGCATGGCAATATTCCTTCTTGGCGCCGGTTCAATACTTATGGGAAGACAGAGAAAGCTGGAGATGATTTTGGCAGACCAGCGAGAAGACTATTAAGGTGGAGAAAATGATTATCGAGACTATTATTTACGTGGCACTGTTAATTGCATTATTTTCAGTATGTGATAATAGCTTATCAAGGAGGTACTATGTCCCTTTAAAGGTGGTATGTAGTGCCTCCTTTTTAGTGATTCTTTGGATTAATCAGTGCTTTTCACAGAAGCTGTGGTTGCTGTTCTGGGCGCTTCTAGCATGCTTTGTAGGAGACCTGCTGATGGGCCTGTTCAACACATACATGAGAAAACAGTTTATGGCTCTGGGAATCATTGCATTTATGCTTGGCCATGTTGGACTGCTCAATTATATGTGCAGGATAACAGAGGACACCAGCATGTGGGTATTCATTCTGCCAATAGTGGTTTGTCTGCTTTTGGTGTGGATGAAAAAGGCATGGCATCTTCATATGGGACGTTTATTTGTACCATGCCTGATATACTGCTATTTCGTCACTACAATGACTTTTAAAGCTATTGAGTGTGGAATGGCGGGTATGGGAGAAATAGCCTGCGCAGGAGTTTTGTTCCTGCTGAGTGATTTTACCATCTTATTTTTGTACTTCTTCCATTTTCCAGACAAAAAAAATAAGAGACTTGTCCATTTTGTAAATCTAGCGACATACTACATGGCAATTCTCTTATTTATATTCAGCCTTTAGGCTATTTATTGTAAGTAGCTTACAAATACGTTACCAAATGATGCGAAATAGTCCGTGGCCTCGGTCATGGACATTTTTGCGTTTTGTCCCTTGATAGGGTCGAAGTAAATGATGGTTGAGGCATCATAGCCTATTATCAGTACGGCTGTGTCTTCGCCGGTGTAAGCGTAGACTGGAGTGCCGTTGTTTACATAATAGAGAACTTCTGAAAGGCTTGCGCCTGTTAAGTCAAGGATGGTGTAATCCTTGAGTGTCTTTGTAAGTATGGAAATAGGGGTCTCACCATTCTCTAAGAGAGTGTGAACCTGAACATTTTCACCCTCGTGAACAAGCATTGCTGACAGTGCTCTTGCTGAGCCACTTGCCTCGTAATCGCTGGAACCGATTGTGATAGGGCTGATGGAATTCTGATAAGCCTTACGACCTCGCTTCCATATATATTTTGGCTCGTTATCAAGGACGATGCCCATTTCCGTATCTGCCATGGCGATGGCATCGATAAGATTATCGGTAGCAAGCTTTACCTTGTTACCAACATAAACAAAGTACTGTGTAGAGCTTGTAGCCGATGCAACAGAGATACTGTGGTTTTCATCAGCAAGTACTAAATCTGTAACATCATATTTAATCTTACCTAGCTTTTCATCTTCTTCGAGAGGGGTCATATTCAGTACGACTACCTGCTGTTTTACATCGTCTATCTCGGTAGTGATAGGAACAGCCTTGTTTTGCTCGCCGGCACTGTTTTTGATAGTGTCTTCTGGTGCAGCAAGAATGTTGCCGTCTTCGTCTATCTGGATTCTGTCAAGATAGATAGTATAGGACTGAAGGCTAACATCTGAGATGTATAAGCCCGCCTTTTTGTAATTCATCAACTGGCGCTCAGAACCACTGGTGATATCAGCAATGGTGAGAGAATACATAGGGTAAACCTTTGAACCCGCGCCATCAGTGGTGATGTCGTCTTTGTATATACGGCCGTAAATCAGATCCTCATCCATAAAGGCTAGTGGACGAAGGAGCTGGCCGGAATCAGCTGTTATATCGAAGGAGTGTCCAGTCTCCAAATCGATGATGTGGATAGCATCGGAAACGGTGGCATCCTCCATCCAGGCGAGATAACGACGTGAACCTGAGGAAGCGTACTGGCGATCATCAAGACCAGTAAGAAGCTCCTTAGTGGTCAAATCGTTAAGGTTCATATATAGAAGAGTTCCATTTACCATGATGTAGAACTCATTGTCAGCTGTCTCATATAAAAGGTCTGAGAAGTTGGCATTCAATATCTGGAAGGAGCTGGTAGATGGAATGAATACCTGCTCTGTGGAGATATTGGTGATGGCGTCGTAGTGATAAAGGTTGATACCGCACAAGCCCTCGTGTGGGCCTGAATTCATGTAGCCGTAAACTACGTAATCCATGGTACCAGACTCATCGATATTAAGAATGAGTACCTGATGCTGGTCGTAGGTAGAACGACTGTCGGTAGGGTCGTCCACGAAGCTGAAAATCTGCTTTACCTGACGGTCGGTCTGATTGTACTGGTAAAGGCTGCCGTTCTGAACGAAGGATACGATGGTGCCAGTCTCGTTTGAAAGGTACTGAACATCGGTATCAGTTATACCTATATTAACAAGGTTGTTTTCGATGGAGATGGAATTCTTATCCAGAATCTGCTCCATTGTACGGTCGTAAGCAAGGAGATAGAGGCGGTCTGCTGTATAGCGGATACGATAGTCCTCAGTACAGGTGTAATATTCCTGCTTGCCGTTGTTATCAAGATTAAGTGTGTAGCCAAGTGTAAGGCTGATATAGCTGGAACTGATATCAGTGAGGGCTACATTTGTTTCACCCACCTGTTTAGCTTTAAAAGTACCATAGGAAATCTGAGAAAGATTTGAATTGATAGTTACATGACTCAAATCCTGATTTGCCATGGATGGCTTTGGCTCGATATAAGTGGATAAATCAGAGGCATCCTCTGAAAGAGCTGTATGATGGAAGTACTGAGCAAAATCCAGAATCTCTTCCTCGTTACAACCCTGTGGCTGCATGATACGTGTGTAATAGTAAATCTTGTTAGAATTACTGGTGAGGGTGATTACCAAGAGATATTCTTCGTTGGCATCAATAAGGTTCTCAGCCTGAAAGCCTGCGGTGAGTACACCGTTCTTGCTCTTATATTTCAGTGCATTTTTGGAAATGTTACGCTGTGTATCCAGAGAGCGTATCTCATAGGAAAGACCATCGATGTCGTAATCATTGGTGTCTATAGATAAGGAAATGTTACGCTGGTCATCCAAAGGAATGATGGCATCTCTCATGTAGGCTGGATCCATCTCGGACAAATAGCCGTGGAGCTCTGTGGTAGCATCATTGAGATAATTTACCCTGACAACAGGCAGGGTAGGAGATGCTTGCTTAGAGACTTCCATGGTCTCAGATACATTAGTTATGATTTCAAAAAATACAAGGGAAGCTACAAAAACGACGAATAAAATGGCTATTCGCTGGATTATTTTGGTAGGAATCCCCTTTTTATAGAATTGTAATTTCATTAAGGACTCGCTTTCTTGCTTAATAAAAAATAAAGTGATATAATCCGTGAGATTAAAACACATAAGTATAATAGCATTAATTTTTAGTACTGTCTTGCTAAATTAAGATAGATGAGATTTTTTATATCGGAGGATTCATGAAGAAAGTACTTAAGAAAATAAAAGCCGGTTTTAGTTGGCTTGGTAATAATATAAAAAAACCATTCATGAAGCTTGCTAATTCAAAGGCTGTTCAGGGGTATCTTGGCTCTAAGTTCCACAGAACCTGGCTTGCTCTTTGGGATAAATACGCATTCTGGATGCACATACCACTTGCGATGGCCATCATATTCCTTATGGAGTGGATGTCACGCCATTCATTTACAGCGGCATGTACATTTGTATCAGATCACACAGGTCCTTACTTATTTAATTCATATTGCGTATTCGTAGCATTATCAATCGTATTTCTCAGTAAGAGAAGAGGCTGGTGGCGAGTATTCATCAGCATGGTATTTATAATTCTTGGAATTATAAACTGTGTCATTTTGTTGAATCGAGTATCACCTTTTGGTTATACAGATTTATATATGATTAGTGACCTGCTTACAATGCAGGATTCCAACTACTTCTCACCCCAGCAGGCTATGCTGACCATTATCGCATTGATTGTCTACATTATAATAATGAGCATTTATGCAGCCCGTGGTCCTAAGAAGGAAGATGGAAAGCCATTCTGGCAGAGATTGATACTTGTAGTTGCTTTATTCGTATCACTTTATCCATCGACAATTCTTCTTAGAAATGCCGGAATCATGACATCATATTTCGGAAACCTTGCACAGGGATACCTTGATTATGGTTATTTATATGGCTTCTCTACATCCGTTTTAGACAGAGGTATGAACAGACCTTTCGGATATTCAGAGGCTAAAATCGATACAATTTTGGAGAACGACGGAGCATATATCCAGACACTCCAGACAGCAGATGGAACAAGACCTAATATAGTAGTTATCCTTTTAGAGTCTTTCTACGATGTTTCAGAGTGTAAGTTCCTTGAGACTAGCGAGGATCCAATTCCATTCATCCACTCACTGGAGCAGAACTACTCTACAGGACACTGTATCGTGCCTGTAGTTGGTGCCGGTACCTGTAACTCAGAGTTCGAGGTTCTTACAGGTCTCAGTTGTAACTTCTTTGGACCAGGTGAGTACCCACAGAAGACTATCCTTAAGGAAGTAGATGTAGAAAGCTACGCCGATGTACTTAATGAGATTGGTTACACATCTCACGTAGTTCATAACAATGGTGGTAACTTCTATTCAAGAAAGAACGCATTCTCCCAGATGGGATTTGATACCTTCACATCGAAGGAGCTCTTAGATATTACAGAATACACACCACTTGGTAACTGGCCTACAGATGATATTCTTCTTCAGGCTACACTTGATGCCATGGATACTACAGAAGGCAGCGATTTTATCTACACAATCACTGTTGAGGGACACGGCTCTTATCCAGAGTACGAGGTCGAGAAGAATCCTGAAATCAAGGTTAAAGCCAACGGTAAGACTGAAGGACAGAATTACGCTTGGGAATACTATGTAAACCGTATTCACAACGTAGACGATTTTATCAAGCAGTACATTCAGGCCTTTGATGAGCGTGGAGAGGACACTATCGTTATCATGTTTGGTGATCACCTCCCAACAATGGGTCTTACAAACGATGAAGTTGCAACAGGCGATTTATATAAGACAAAGTATTTCACATGGAATAACTTTGGAATGGAAAAGAATGATATGGATCTTACTTCATATCAGCTTGTATCAGAGTATTTAAACAGACTTGGTATCCACAATGGAAACATTAATGGATATCACCAGACAGCAATGGCTGCAGGTAAGAAATACGGTACCAGCGAGTACATGAACGACCTTAGAATGCTTCAGTACGACATTATGTATGGTGACCGCTATACATATAAGGCAGGCAAAGAATACAAGGCTTCTGACATCGTTATGGGTGTTAATGAGGTAAATGTAGACAGCGCATATTTCTTCAATGGAAAGCTTCACATTTACGGCGATGAATTCACCAAATGGTCGAAGGTATTCGTCAACGACGAACAGGTTTCTACAAAGTATGAATCTGGTCAGGTACTTACAATAAATGCTAAAGACGTTAAGAATGGTGACAAGATTAAGGTTTGCCAGGTCGGAAGCTCAAATACAATCTTCCGTGAATCCAACGAGTACGTGGTCTATGATCCACACTATGTTGAGGAAACTGAGGAAGAGTCAATAGAAGATGGCGAGGCTGAAGCTGATTCAGCTGACTAAAGACATTAAAAAAGGCTCCGCACATTATGTGCGGGGCCTTTAGTGTTTTTAGTATTCGCCGTTTTTGTAACGTGTGATGAGCTTTTCGATACGTCCATATGGATTGAGGAGCTCTGAGATTGAGCACTCGTGATTGAGAGTATCGATGATGTATGCGATGTACTTAGACATATCACACTTGATGAAGTAGTCTTTGCTCTGAACTTCTTCTGGAAGGTAAGTAAGGTTTGTTGTAACAACACGGTAGATAATGCCGTCTGCAACAGCTTTATCGAACTTATCCATTCCGTTTGTAAAGAGTCCGAATGTGGCTACTACGAAGATACGCTTTGCGTTGCGCTTCTTAAGCTCTGTAGCTACATCTATCATTGATTCGCCAGAAGAAATCATATCATCTACGATGATAACGTCCTTACCAGCAACGTCATTTCCAAGGAATTCGTGAGCGACGATAGGATTACGTCCATCTACGATGCGGCTGTAATCACGACGCTTGTAGAACATACCAACATTAACACCTAAAACAGATGCCATGTATACGGCACGCTTTGTACCACCCTCATCTGGTGAGATAATCATAAGATTATCGTTATCAAGCTTTAAGTCCTTGCAGTTCTTAAAGATGCCCTTAAGGAACTGGTATGTAGGTGAAACTGTCTCAAAGCTGTGAAGTGGAATCGCATTCTGAACACGTGGGTCGTGAGCATCAAATGTGATGATGTTATCAACACCCATGTTAACGAGCTCCTGAAGTGCCATAGCACAATCAAGGGATTCACGAGCACTTCTACGGTGCTGACGTCCTTCGTAAAGGAATGGGATAATAACAGTAATGCGCTTTGCTTTTCCCATAGCTGCTGCGATGATACGCTTTAAATCGCAGAAGATATCATCTGGACTCATGTGGTTCTCATGACCACAAACAGTGTAAGTAAGGCTGTAATTTGTAACATCAACAAGGATGTATAAATCAAGTCCACGTACAGACTGCTTAATAATACCCTTTGCTTCGCCTGAACCGAAACGTGGGCAATCGGCATCAACAATGTAGGAATCACTACGGTAACCTGCTAGAGTGATAATAGACTGGTCGCTTTTACGCTCCTGTCTCCACTTAAGAAGGTAGTCATTAACTCGCTCCGAGATGGCTGTACAGCTCTTGTGTGGAATTAATCCAAGCTCAGCCATAGGTGGTGTGTTTTCCAACACGATTTCATTATTTGGCATTGTTTGCTCCTTGAAAGATATTTTATTTATTTATTCATCATTACTTTCTTAATACGAATATCATCTCCAATGAGCCTGATGGCATCATAATATGAAAATACTCGCGAAGTAATTCTTTCACTGTAAGTATCTCTCATTTCTTCGAGAGAAAGGTTTGTGGAAATCACTGTGGATTTGTTTCTGAGCAATCTTTCATTTAAGCACTGGAATAGCTTTGTAATAGTGAAATTATTAGGAAATTCAGTGCCGAGGTCGTCGATGATGAGCAGGTCACAATCAAAAATCTGATCGTGTAAATCCTCAACATTAACGTGTTTTTTGAAAGTCTGATCCTCAAATACTTTGAATAGCTCAGAGGCTGTAAAGTAAATAACAGATATGCCTTCGTCTAATAGCGCCTTAGCTATGCAGTTGGAAAGAAAGGTTTTACCGCAACCAGTCTGTCCAAGCAACATTAAATTACCACCTTTTGTCTTGAAATTTTGCACAAAGTTTTGCGCTCTTTCTAGGGCTATTTGTGCAGTAGCCCTTGCGCTGACGTCAGAATTACCCTCATAGTAATTTTCGTCGTATACATTTAAGTCAAAATAGTCGAAATTTTCCTTTGAAAGGATGTTGCTGATGTTAGACTGCTTGTAAACTAGATTGATAGCAGCCTGCTTGAAGCAGTGGCAACGTTTTCCATCTACATAACCTGTGTCCTTGCAATCAGGACAGTCGTATGGTGGCTCAAGATAATCAGCAGGAAAACCTGCCGATTCCATAAGATTAACGCGGCGCTTTTTTAATTCTGAGAGCCTTTTTCTTGACTCTGCAGCCGCTGTTTGTATATCGCTGCCGCTGAAGATGGCAGTGATAGAAGATACTGAAACCTTTGAAACTTCTTCATCTAACTGTGAAAGAGCAGGAATAGCTGAGTAAACCTCATCAGTACGGTAAGCAACGATTTGATTATTACGAGCCTGCTTGTGGTTGTACTGACGCATAAGAGCATCATACTGTTCATTAGTTAATGCCATATGTATTCCCCCCTAGTTTCCTAATAATTTTTTCTCTAATTCAACGTAATTATAATCTCTCTGTGAGAAATTCTGGAACTTTGTTGTGTTCTTTTGCTTTGCAGCTGCGCTACCATTAGTTCCATTATTTCTTGCACGTGCAGCTGAAGAAATGTTAGCTACATTTGCCATGCTGTGCTCATAATCAAGTCTTTCAACGTCTGCCATTGTCCTGACGCCTGACTTGTGCCAGCTTGTGATGATGGAATCGGCATACTGGAAGGATGCTTTGTTAGTCTGCAGAATAGTGCGCTTGCAGGCTTCGCTAATTAAATCAAGATCCATTCCGTATAAACCTGACCATTTATTAACGAAGTTGAGCTCTGACTCAACTAATACTCTTCCTGAAATACCGAAAGACTTCATTACAGAGTACACAAGGTTGTTACGTGCGCTTGATGTGCTGATAGCCTCGTCTACTGTAGTGATACCGTCCTCAGCCCAGTTGCGAGCAACGGTGTCCATGTAATGGAAGCTGCTGTGTCCACCGCCGATGCAGGTCTCTACAAGGTATTGGATAAGATCCACTGAGAAGTGGAGGCTGTCATACCAGAATAGAAGGGTGGTTGTGTCGCTGATAGACAGTGGTCGCTTCAGATAAGTCTGAATAGCGAAAATCATATCCTCCACCTGTGAGTCTTCACTGAATGCTCTGAGCTGGTCAGGGCTGTAGCTTGGTTTCGTCTCAGCGGTGTATACAGAAGCAATATTGTTGGTCGCTGTAGTAGTGACGCGAGCAGCCTTGTTCATGGATGTAATGTTGGATATGACAGGACTCTCTGTTCTGCCATATCCATTTCCATTCACATCGACTAAGTAGATTCCAGAAAGCTCATTATCTGAAGAATACTCAAGGCGAAGCAGGCCTACTTTCTCCCAATAAGTAAAGGCACGCATTACGTCTTTCTCTGTGTGGTCTAAACAGTCCGCCAACTGCGAGATGGAAAATTCGAACCCATCTCTAGTAAGACAACGAAGCAGATAAAGGTAAACCTTAACATATTCTCCATTGGCGTCTTTCATGAAATCGTCTATGAAAGTATTTGAAACACAGGTGAAGCCTGTGCTTCCAGTTGTGTGCAACATGATGTCAGCCATAAATTATTCATCTCCCTCTTTACTATGTGGCAAATTATAGCAAAGTCACATTGAAAAGAAAAGGCTCTGAAGTCCTGAAACCCTTGTAAATAAAGGGTTTGCGAGGATTGTGGATAATGTGGAAAAGTGTCCCCAAGGTAGCAAAAAAGGGATAAAAAAATCCACATTTCTTTGTGGGGAAAATACCTCAAAAAAATGTGGATAATGTGGATAACTAATTCTTAAGTAGATTTTCGCCTACTAAATACACGTCTCCGGCTCCCATAGTTATCAACAAGTCATTGTTTAAAAGATTTTTTTTCAAAAATTTTTCACAGGCGTCAAATGTGCCTAAATAATGGGCTTCTGTTCCAAGCTTTTCAAGACGGTCTGCAATGTCCTTTGAGCTGACTCCGTAAATGTCTGGCTCGCGGGCTGCGTAAATGTCTGGAAGGATAACTAAATCAGCGGCGCTTAAAGCCTCTGCGAAATCATCTAATAAACTAAGTGTACGTGTGTAAGTATGTGACTGGAAGCAAACCACTACACGGTTGTGTGGGTAGTTTGCTGCAGCTGCAAGGCTGGCACGAATCTCTGTTGGGTGATGTGCATAGTCATCAATAACAGTAGCTCCGTTGTAAGTGCCCTTAAGCTCAAAACGACGATGTGCACCGCCAAACTTTGAAAGACCAGTTTTGATACATTCATAATCAACACCCATCTCAATGCAAAGTACAATAGCTGAAAGTGCATTGCTGATGTTGTGGTCTCCAGGTACGTGAAGAGTGATTCTTTCAAGGGCCTGTCCCTTGTAAACAGGTACGAAGCTTGCAAAGCCCTTCTCGTCGTAACTTATATCAGTAGGAACAATATCTGCTTCACCGTGAAGAGCGTAGGTGATTACCTTACATTTAAGGCCTTCTGTGAAGTAGGAAGTATTTTCAATCTCATTATTGATAATAAGGATTCCGTTTTCAGAAGTGTTCTCAGCGAACTGTCTGAAGGATGCACGAACATTATCAAGGTTCTTGAAGAAATCAAGATGGTCTGCTTCTACATTAAGAATGATGTTGTACTTAGGGAAGAAGCTGTGGAAGCTGTTTGTGTATTCACAAGCCTCTGCTACGAAGACATCACTGTTACCAACATGAACATTGCTGTGGATAGCGTCAAGAATAGCACCAACTGTAATAGTAGGTTCTGTTGATGTCTCAAGGAGAATCTGACTAACCATTGAAGTGGTAGTAGTCTTTCCGTGAGTACCAGCAACTGTGATGGACTCGCTGTAGTTTGCCATGATTTCACCAAGAAGCTCTGCACGTGTAAGCATTGGCTTTCCTGAAGCCTTTGCTGCCATAAGCTCTGGATTATCTTCTGAAATAGCTGCTGTGTAAACAATTAAATCAATATCCTCTGTGATATTAGAAGCAGCCTGTGGGTAATTAACCTTTGCTCCGAGAGCCTCAAGGTGCTTAGTTAAATCAGAGGAATCTCTGTCTGAACCAGAAATAGTAAATCCTGCTCCAAGAAGAATCTCAGCAAGACCGCTCATGCTGATACCACCGATTCCGATAAAGTGGACGTGGATTTTGTTATTAAAATCAATTTTATACATTGTTTTTTCTTCCTTCTTTTCTTATTAAAGAATACCTTCCCTACAATACCCCCAATTGCGTCTACATTCAAGGGTCAAGTTGGTAAAAAATATGGATTATTTTAGTGAATATGACGGTGAATTGTCAAATAATTAACGAGTATATCGTAAAAAATTAGAATAATATTGCGTGTAAATTATCACTTTGTTATACTAAATGCATAAGAGTGTAGAATTCGTTAAATTTTACAACTTTTAATGGGGAGTGCTAGAGTTCTTTTTAATTGGCACATCCTTGACGGACACCATGAGAAAGGCAGATGAAAAAAGGATGATTAGAAAAGAAATGATCGCAATGCTTTTGGCTGGTGGGCAAGGAAGCCGCTTGGGCGTACTAACGTCAGACGTGGCAAAGCCAGCTGTCTCTTTCGGAGGTAAGTATCGTATTATCGACTTTCCTCTATCAAATTGTATCAATTCAGGGATTGATACCGTTGGCGTACTAACGCAGTATCAGCCACTTGTTTTGAACTCTCATATTGGAATTGGTATTCCATGGGATTTGGATCGAAACAATGGTGGTGTTACTGTTCTCCCTCCTTACGAGAAGAGTGATACATCTGAGTGGTATTCTGGTACAGCTAACGCAATTTTCCAAAACATTAAGTACATGGAAAACTATAATCCTGAGTATGTGCTTATCCTTTCGGGAGATCACATTTACAAGATGGATTACGAAGCTATGTTAGATTTTCATAAGGCTAAGGGTGCTGATGTTACTATTGCTGTAATACCAGTTCCTATTGAGGAAGCATCGCGATTTGGAGTTGTTATTGCTGATGATGATAAGCGAATCAGCGAGTTTGAGGAGAAGCCACCTCAGCCACGTAGTAATTTGGCTTCAATGGGTATTTATATCTTTAGTTGGAAGGCTCTTAAGGAATCTCTTTTGGCCCTTAAGGATCAAAGCAATTGCGATTTTGGTAAGCACGTGCTCCCATATCTTCATGAGAAGGGTTCGCCAATGTATGCTTATGAGTTTAACAGCTATTGGAAGGACGTAGGAACACTTGGTTCATATTGGGAAGCCAATATGGAGCTTATAGATTTAATTCCAGAGTTCAACCTCTACGAGGAATTCTGGAAGATATATACTAATCAGAACATCATTGAACCACAGTTCGTAGCCAGCTCTGCAGTAGTAGAAAAGGCGATTGTGGGCGCGGGTGCTCAGATTTATGGAGAGGTATACAACTCAGTACTAGGCGCAGGCGTAGTTATTGAGGAAGGCACAGTTATCCGCGATTCCATCATTATGGAAGGCGTTAAAATTGGAAAGAACTGTGTAATAGATAAATCGATTGTTGCCGAGAACACAGTCATTGGCGATAACGCTAAGATTGGTCAGGGCGAGGAAGTAGAAAGCAGACTGAATGCCAGCGTATATTCCTTTGGATTAGCGGTAATCGGAGAAAATTCTATTATCCCAGCAAATGTAACTATTGGAAAGAACACAGCTATCAAGGGCGAGACCAGCGAGGGAGATTATCCTGACGGACAATTAGCTAGTGGTGGCTACATTATCAAGGCAGGTGATCGATTATGAAAGCATTAGGAATTATACTAGCAGGTGGAAATAGCAGCAGAATGCAGCAGTTGACGGACAAGCGTGCCATCGCTGCAATGCCAATAGGCGGAAGCTACAGATGTATTGATTTTGTTCTTTCAAACATGACAAATTCACACATCCAGACAGTAGCAGTACTTTCACAGTACAACGCTCGTTCTCTAAACGAGCATCTTAATTCATCAAAGTGGTGGAACTTTGGTAGAAAGCAGGGAGGTCTTTTCCTGTTCACACCAACAGTTACTACAAACAATAGCTGGTGGTACAGAGGTACTGCAGATGCTATTTGGCAGAACATTGATTTCTTAAAGAAGAGACATGAGCCATACGTAATCATTGCAAGTGGAGATGGCGTTTATAAACTGGACTTCAATAAGGTTCTCGATTATCATATTGAGAAGCAGGCTGATATCACAGTGGTTTGCGCTAAGCTTCCAGAGGGCGATGACATCAACAGATACGGTGTGGTTACAATGGATAGAGATGGCAGAATCACTGAGTTCGAAGAAAAGCCTATGGTGGCAAACTCTGATATGGTTTCTGCTGGTGTCTATATCATTAGAAGAAGAGCTCTTATCGATTTATTGGAGGAGTGCAATCGAGAGGGCAGGTACAATTTTGTTACAGACATTCTCATAAGATACAAGAGCATGAAGAAAATTTACGGCTACAAAATGGAAGGCTACTGGTCAAACATTGCAGACGTAGACAGCTACTTCAAAGCAAACATGGATTTCTTACGCAAGGATGTTAGAGATAATTTCTTCCACTCTGAGCCAGGAGTCTTCTCTAAGACTCATGACCTTCCACCTGCAAAATATAACGCAGGATCAAGGGTTAAGAACTCGCTTATTGCTGGAGG
Organism: Pseudobutyrivibrio sp. 49; assembly: GCF_900100545.1. Lineage (GTDB taxonomy): Bacteria > Bacillota > Clostridia > Lachnospirales > Lachnospiraceae > Pseudobutyrivibrio. The sequence continues at coordinate 35,652 of NZ_FNDP01000013.1, read as the reverse complement.
ATGTATCATTAACAGCACTGTAGAGAATTCTGTACTGTTCAAGAAGGCGTTTGTTGGAAACAATTCGGTGGTTAAAAACTGCGTCATTTTGAACGGAGCATATATAGGAGACAACGTGCACGTGGAGAACTGCATTGTAGAAAGCCATGAGACGTTGCTCAGCGGATCCACATATATTGGGGAAAATGGAATCCGCATCGTTACCGGTAACAAGAACAGATATGATATGCCAGTTGGGGAGGTATAACACAAATGCAAATTACAGACATCAGAATTCGCAAGATTGAAAAAGAAGGCAAAATGAAAGCTGTTGTTTCAGTAACAATCGATGAGGAGTTTGTAATCCACGACATCAAGATTATTGAAGGAGATAAGGGACTGTTTATCGCAATGCCATCAAGACGTGGTTCTGAGGGCGGCTATAAGGACATTGCTCATCCTATCAAGTCTACAACTAGAGAGCAGATGCAGACAATGATTCTTAATAAGTATAAAGAAGAGTTCCCTGAGTAGTATTTTATGTATTTAATTGTAGGTCTAGGTAATCCAGAGAGAAAGTATGATGGAACCAGACATAATGTAGGATTTGAGGCGATTGACGCCATCTCGAAGCAGTTTGGAATCGAGGTAAACCACAAGGAACACAAGGGTCTTGTGGGAAAGGGAATCATAAACGGAAAGAAAGTGATTCTGGCAAAGCCACAAACTTACATGAATCTCAGTGGTGAGTGTGTTTTACCACTTACAGATTATTATGAAATTGATCCGACTACAGAGATGATAGTCATTTCAGATGATGTATCACTTTCTACAGGAAATATCCGTGTTAGAAAGAAAGGTAGTGCTGGCGGACATAATGGTCTGAAGAACATCATTAATCTCTTAGGAACCAACGAATTTCCACGTATCCGCGTAGGTGTTGGAGAGTGTGAAGGCGATATGATTGCCCACGTTCTCGGACGATATAACGCAGAGGACAGAGAGAGGGTTGACGCATCCATGGAGAAGGTTATTGGAGCTGTAGAAATGTTCTTAGATGGAGATTTAGACGCTGCAATGAATAATTACAACAGAAAAGAAGAGAAATAGGATAGAACTTACGGGCATACTTAAAAGTGTGCCCTTTTTTGTAACATAGTTATTTACAATAACGGTTAAAAAATCTATACTTAGGGTTGTAACAAGTAGGCAATATCCGTAGTAGAAAAGGGATGAGTGATGGTTAATCAAACAATTATTATCAAAGCAAGAATGTTAGGAAATGTGGAGGTTTTGTACAATGATAAGCCTTTCACAATCGAGAGAAACAATACTACAAAGGTAAATCAGCTTTTCCAGATGTTACTATATTATACAAACGGCTTACCACGTGAGCAGGTTATGTATAATTTGTTCCACAACGAGGATATCGCTGATGAGTCTAACAGTTTAAGAGCACTTGTCTTCAGATTAAGAAAGGCACTTCCAAAGGTAGGTCTTCCAGATGAGGATTATGTTCATGTAAAGAGAGGAACATATCGCATTAGTCCAAACGTTACGGTAGAATGCGATGCTATTGAATTTGAGAATATTGCAAGACAGGCTCTTGCATCAGAAGACATAAAGGAACAGCAGAAGCTGTTAGAAGAGGCTGTTAAGCTTTATAACGGAGATTTTTTACCAGGTCTTAGTGGCGTTGAATGGGTTGTAACTGTTCAGGTTAAGCTGAAGAAGCTCTACGATAGATGCTTAAAGCAGCTTATGGAGATGTATGTGCTTCAGGAGAAGTACGACAAGCTCTACAAGGTAAGTCACAAGGCTGATGGATTATATCCATATGACAACTGGCAGACTTATGAGATGCAGGCTCTTATCGAGCTTGGCAAGGCTAAGGAGGCTCTCAAGCTTTACGAGGATACTGAGGCCCTTATGTTCCAGGAGTTGGGCGTTTCTGTATCAGCAGAAATGTCAGACCAGCTTAATAAGCTTGGCGAGCAGATTAAGAATAATACAGATGTAATCAGCGAGGTTAAGAAGAATCTTGATACTTCCAAGGAAGATATTGAGGGTGCCTTCTATTGCACATATCCTATCTTCGTTGAGAGCTATAGATACATTAAGCGCGTAATTCGTCGTTCAGGTCAGTCTGCATGGCTTATGCTTTGCACAATTACTGATGGTAAGGGATTTGCCCTTAATGATTCAGATCGTTTAAATCTTCTTTCAGACGAGCTTTCTGAGGCAATCAGAACATCAGCACGTGGAGGAGATATGTACGCAAGATATAGCAATAACCAGTTTGTTGTACTTCTTCTTGATATTACTCAGGAGGATTGTGTTTTGGTTCAGGCAAGAATCAATGAAAACCTCAGCAAGGAATCAAGAAAGAGATACATCAAATATCATCTTGCTCCAGTTAATTTGGCAAGTGCAGGAACTGATAACGATACAGAAGAGCTTCAGGATATTGTAAAGGGAGAGGACTAATGCCAGTATCAGCTAGAATGAAAAGAACTCCAAATTGCGTTGGAATCTGCATTGATGAGGACAAGAACTGCTTCAGAGGAAGAGTTTATAGTTGTTTCTCTAAGGAGCCACAGACTTTCAGCGACATAAATGAGTTGTTTTACATAGTAGACAGTGTTATGGATGCACTGAGTTTCCCAGCTATCAAGACCAAGAATAGAACCTTCAAAAAGACAGAAGCTGAGTTTACACCAGCAACTATCGATGTTGAGAACAAGGTTTTGGGAGCTGATGAACTAATTCCTGCTGATGTTAGTAAGGGCTTTGTGCTTATGGTTACAAGCCGTGATAATGTCACCTGGCAGGGAATTATATATGACAAGACAAAAGACGAAGAATTTAATTTCAATAGCGAGGTAGAACTTATAAGATTGTTGAAATAGTGTAGAGCAAGTGGAGGAAGCAAGTGGGAAGATTTAAATATTTGCTTTCACTGATTGTTCTGAGTATTAGCCTGGTGGCCTGCGGAACCCTTGAAGGGAACGCATCGTTGCAGGCCGGTTCATCAGGGGACAGGGTAGTTGCTTCAGCGGGAAGTACTCAGGCCAAAGGGTCTAAGGGTACCAGAACCAATGAAATCAAAGTCCTTGAACCGGTGGCTAGCGGTGTGACTGTTTATTCCAACAGTGACGCTGCTATAGACGCCAGCAATGCAGCTGATGGATATGTGATGGTAAAGTATACCGGCAGCGCCGCTAAGGTTAGAATGCTAATAGAGACACCAAAGGGAAATACATACAATTATCTGATGGCACTTGATGGAAACTATGATGTTTATCCATTGTCTGAAGGTAGCGGAAAATACAAAATCGGTGTCTATGAGAACCTACATGATGACCAGTATGCAACAGCATTTTCTCAGTCAGTGAATGTAACTCTAAAAGACGAATTAAGCGTGTTCCTGTATCCTAACGCCTATGTGGATTTTAATGCATCTTCAAAGGCGGTGCTAAAGGGTGCAGAGCTGGCAACAGGTTGTAATACCGACCTTGAGGTGGTGAAGAATGTGTATCACTACATAATCGAGAATGTATCCTATGATTATCAAAAGGCGGCTACGGTTCAATCTGGCTATATTCCAACTGTAGATAGTACATTGGCTACAGGCACTGGAATTTGCTTTGACTATGCCTCATTAATGGGGGCAATGCTAAGGTCTCAGGGAATACCAACCAGACTTGAGATTGGATACGCCGGAACAGAGTATCACGCATGGATATCTGTTTATGTTCCGGATGTAGGATGGATAGACAACATAATACAATTTGACGGTACACGATGGACATTGATGGATCCAACACTTGGTTCCTATGCAAGTAAAAACATTGTTAAGAAATATCTAGAAGACAATACCTATTACCAGTTAAAGTATAAATATTAAAGGGTGGGGCTATGAGTGAGAAATCTAGAAAGAAATTAACGTCAGAGGAATTATATGCATTCTCAGATGAAATGGGAATGATGATATCAAGCGGTGTTTCAGCAATTCAGGGACTTACCATGATGATTGATGAATCAGAGGGTGGTGAGGAAAAGGAGCTTCTTACTGAGATGGAGCAGGTTGTGGGAGAGACAGGTTCTCTTTCAAAAGCCATCGAGGGCGCAGGAGTTTTCCCAGATTATTTTGTAGAGATGGCAAAGATGGGTGAGCAGACCGGTAAAATGGACTCTGTTCTTATTAATCTTGCGGCTCATTATTCAAGAGAAATGGCTATCAGCAATGCCATTCGAAGTGCGGTTACATATCCGCTTATGATGGTTGCAATGATGCTTGTAATCATTATTGTTTTAGTTACAGAAATTATGCCTGTCTTTGATAGGGTCTTTAAGCAGCTGGGCGGCACAATGGACGGTCTTTCAGCAGGCTTTCTTACAGTAGGAAAATTCATGAAGAGCAATGGCGTATTATTCTTAATTCTTTTGGCTGCCATTGTGATATATCTCATTGTTATTAATAAAACTGCATGGGGCAAGGAGCACCGTAACGGTATTCTTTATAAGAGCCCAAGATTTAAGTCAATCCATTCTAAGATTGCTACAAGTAGATTTGCATCTGCCATGGCCATGACTTTATCAAGTGGTATGGATGTAATGCAGTCTCTTGATGTGAGCGGTCGAATAGTAGATGCGCCAGAATTTGAGCAGAAGGTTGAAAAGTGCAAGGATTCCTTTGCAGATACCATGGATATTGGAAAGGCCTTCTCTATGTCTGGAATATTTGGCGGTCTCTATGGAAGAATGGCAATTTTAGGCGCAAAAACAGGAAATATGGAGACGGTATTGGAGAAGGTAGCTACAACCTATCAGCAGGAGGCAGACGAGGAAATTAACGATTTAATCGCTGTTGTAGAACCAACGTTGGTTATTATCCTTTCTGTTATTGTTGGTATTATTCTTCTTTCAGTTATGTTACCACTGTTAAACATTATGTCAGGGATGATTTAATATGGCTAAAACACGATTTGGAAGCCTAGATGGCATACATCAAATCAGAAAAAAGAATGTGGCCTCTACGACACTTATATCTGCAGGCATGTTCATTCTCATATTTATTGGATTTTTGTTTGCAGTATCCATGGCATCTAAGGGCTCTATTGATGAGCAACGAAGTAATTTGGAGTCTGCAATAGACAGGGCTGTTATGCAGTGCTACGTCACAGAGGGCCGCTATCCTGAGAGCTTTGAGTATCTTAGAAAGAACTATGGAATTATCTATGATGATGAGCTTTTTAGGGTGGATTATGTGATTTTTGGTACCAATATGAAGCCGGATATAACGATTATAAATCTGGGTGATAGGTAGTTTGGGGAGGAAAAAGTCTTGGCAATGAACAAGAATCGATTGCAAAAACATAATATCGATATCATGTTCCTCATGATTCTTTTCTTGATATTCACTTTTTCTGCAGTGAGTGTTCTTTTGCTGGCTGTAAATTCCTATAAGGCTGTAGTTGTAGCAAATGAGGAGAATTCTAACACCAGAGCAGCAACGGCTTATATAAGGGAAAAGGTAAGACAGCACGATGAGTCGGGAAGTATAGAGATTGCAGAAATAGACGGCAACAAAGCCATTAAAATGAAGGAAGCAGAAGGATATTATCTCTACATTTATTATTTGGATGGCTATCTGATGGAACTGGAGACAAAAGAGGGGGCTGGAGTAACAGCAGACTTTGGAAATCAGTTACTTAAAATAAATGGAATGGACTTTAGTTGGAAGAACAATCAACTAATGGAGGTTCAGGTAGAGGAGACCACTGGAGAGAAAAGAATAGTAGATATAGGAATTAAATCAGCAATTAATTATACAGAAAAGACCTCTGATACTGAGGAAGATTCAGGAGAGGAGGTGCCAGATGCAGACTAGGAATAATGGTTCGCGTATTTTTATGACCGAGCTAATGTTTTCAATCTTGTTTTTCATTATAGTATCTGCGATATGTATTCAGTGCTTTGCTACCGCCTATGCAAAGAGCAAGGACGCCAGTGAGATAACAGGGGCTGTGAATGTGGCGGCTAATGCAGCAGAGCAGTATCTGGCTGACCCTGGATTTGAGGGTTATACAGAATATTACGATGAGAACTGGCAGATAGTCGATGACGAGGGTGTTTATAAGACTACAGCGATTATTACAGAGGCAGAGAACAAGAAGAGCTGTGAGTCCATGCATATTGTGGTAGCAACTGCTGATGACAGGGAAATCTATTCACTTGTTGTGGAAAAAGCTTTGAAATAAAGGTATTGGTGTGGATTAATATGGAAGAGCAAAAGAGAACTAATCGCACAATAATAAATATTGGAACCTCGCTAATGGTAGTTATACTCATTGGCCTTGCTTTTGCTGTCATTGCGGCTCTTGCAATATCATCTAGCCACAATAATTACAGCTTAAGCGACAAGCAGAGAATTCATACAGATGAATATTATGCGGCATCAAATGAGGCCTACGAGAGGATAGCAGAATCAGGCTGGGCTGATCAGGAATTTACTGTTAGCATTAACGATTCACAGGATTTAAATGTAAAGGTAAGTAGTGGTGAAATAGTCAGCTGGGAGGTTATTAATAATAGCAGCTGGGAGGCAGACAGCACTCAGCCAATAATCACTTTGGATGATTGGAATTAAGGGGATTAAGGAGGAGTTATGGCTGTAGATATCGTAACTTATTTAACAGATGCGGTAAAAAAGTACAGGGCTTCTGATGTATTTATCATCACAGGCCGTGAAATTTCCTTCAGAGTTAACGATATGGTTATGACCAGATCGGAATTGGAAAGCAATAGCGATATAAAATCTGAGCAGGATGAGGGTCCTGTTATGCCTGCAAAGGCTGAGGAGCTTGTGACTCAGATTTATCAGCTTGCAAAAAGAGACATGGATTTCTATAAGAAAAATGGTGATGACGATTTTTCTTTCGCTATAAAAGACGTTTCACGTTTCAGAGTAAACGCCTTTAAACAGAGAGGTACCTATGCGGCAGTAGTACGTATTATTACCTTCTCCCTGCCAGATTACAGGCAGCTGGGCGTCCCTGAATCTGTTATTAATCTTTCAAATGAGTCTAAGGGACTGGTGCTGGTTACAGGTCCTGCAGGAAGTGGTAAATCAACTACGCTTTCATGTATTGTAGATAAGATTAATAAAAACTATAATAAGCATATTATCACCTTGGAGGATCCGGTTGAATACCTCCACAGACATGATAAGTCTATTGTTTCCCAGAGAGAGATTCATCTTGATACTGAAAATTATGTTACGGCTCTTCGTGCGTCCTTGCGACAGAGTCCTGATGTTATTTTGCTTGGAGAGATGCGTGATGCAGAGACTATATCTGTAGCCATGACTGCAGCGGAGACAGGACATTTGATTTTATCAACACTTCACACCATTGGTGCGGCAAATACAATCGACAGAATTATCGATGTTTTCCCATCAGAGCAGCAGCACCAGATTGCTCTGCAGCTTTCCATGGTTATAAAGGCCGTGGTATCGCAGCAGCTGGTACCTGCAGTGGATGGAACTTTAGTGCCTGCATTCGAAGTAATGACTGTTACACCGGCCATCAGAAACATGATTAGGGAGAATAAGGTGCCACAAATTGAGGGTGTAATTTACTCAAGTGACACTGATGATATGGTTTCTATGGATTCAAGTCTTTACAAGTTGGCAAAGGATGGTAAAATCACTAAGGATACTGCATTAGAGTTCTCAGTTAATGCAGAAATGCTAGGAAGAAGATTAGGAGTGTAAGAATTACGTATGGAACAATTTAAACCGATGCTGTTCACCTGTATGAAGAAATACAGCAAGGAACAGTTTGTAAAAGACGTTGTATCTGGAATTATAGTGGCAATCATAGCATTGCCACTTTCTATTGCCTTGGCTCTTGCCTCTGGCGTAGGCCCAGAGCCAGGTTTGTACACAGCTATCGTAGCAGGATTTTTGATTTCCTTCTTCGGTGGTAGTACAGTTCAGATTGCTGGTCCCACAGCAGCTTTCGCTACAATTGTAGCAGGAATTATCGCAACTGATGGAATGGACGGACTTATTATCGCCACCATCATGGCTGGTATTATTCTTATTTTACTTGGTATTTTTAAGGCTGGTGCACTTATTAAGTTTATCCCTTATACAATCACCACAGGATTTACAGCTGGTATCGCTGTTACTATTCTCATTGGTCAGTTCAAGGATTTCTTCGGAATGGATTTCCACGGAGAAAAGCCAATCGAGACAATGGATAAGCTTAGACTTTTCTTTGTAAATATTGATACTATCAATTGGCAGGCAGTGCTTGTAGGTGTTGTTTGTCTTGCAGTTCTTATTATTTGGCCAAAGTTCTTTTCTAAGGTTCCAGCATCTATTATTGCTGTATTCGTTGGAATTTTTATGGTTAAGGGACTTGGATTAAATGTTAACACTATTGGTACTCTTTATCCTGATTTAAAGGCTGGATTACCTTCTGTATCAGTGCCTCATTTCTCACTTGCAGTTATTAAGAATGAGATGCCAAATGCCTTTACAATTGCTATCCTTGCTGCTATTGAGTCTCTTCTTTCAGCAGTAGTTGCAGATGGAATGGTAAACAGCAAGCACAGAAGTAATCAGGAGCTTATCGGTCAGGGTATCGGTAACATTGGTTCAGTATTATTCGGTGGTATTCCTGCTACAGGCGCTATCGCACGTACAGCAGCTAATATCAAGAACGGTGGACGTACACCAATAGCTGGTATGGTTCATTCAATCACATTACTTATTATCCTTGTTGTACTTATGCCTTTTGCGAAGTTTATCCCAATGCCATGTATTGCAGCTATTCTTTTCCAGGTTGCTTACAATATGTGCCAATGGAGACCATTCACAAGACTTGTAAAGTATGCACCTAAGTCAGATATTATCGTTTTAGTGCTTACATTCGTGCTTACAATCGTATTTGACCTTGTTGTAGCTATCGAGTGGGGCATGATTGTTGCATGTATCCTCTTTATCAAGAGAATGAGCGAAGAGACACATGTAAGTGGCTGGACATATCAGAGTGATGAAGAAGAGTTCGTAGATGATCTTCGTCCAGTTGCTAAGGAAATTCGTGTATTTGAGATTACAGGACCACTTTTCTTTGGTGTTTCTGATATGCTTGCTGAGAGCATTAACGTAAAAGATTACACAAAGGTTCTTGTTATGAGAATGCGTTCTGTACCTGCAATTGATATCACAGCTCTTCGTGCTCTTAGAGATTTGGTAGAGCGTGCAGAGAAGAAGGGTGTTACCGTTGTATTCTCACATGTAAATGAGCAGCCTCGTCAGATGATGGAAAAGGCTGATTTTATTAAGCTTGTAGGCGAGGAAAACTTCCAGCCTAACATTGATGCCGCTCTTGATAGAGCAGAAGCTCTCCTTTGGTTAAAGTAATTTGCTAGATTATTAAATATAGGTTAAACTTTATGAAGGCTTTTTTAGAACCATTTGAATCACTTACAGCAGTAGAGTCTCTTAGGGAGGCTCTACTTAAGTTTGGAAAGATATATGATATTACTGGGTGCGCTGATAAGGCGCACCTTATTTATGGTATAGGCCATGATATTAGCTATAAGCTTATTGTTACCAGTGATGAGCTGAAGGCCAGAGAATTGTATGAGGAGTATCGTTTCTTTGACAGTGATGTAGTGTATTTCCCTGCTAAGGACTTTCTTTTCTATCAGTCGGATATCCGAGGCAATGCCCTTACTAGAGAGCGTATGCAGGCCATAGAGGCTGTAATCAGCAATAACGCTTGTACGGTTATTACAACTATTGATGCGCTTATGAATAAACTACCTGCTATGTCTTATTTTGAGGATGGTGTGGTAGCTATTTCTGATACAGATAGTGTGGAGCTGGAGAGCCTTCGTAAGAAGCTTGTGGCTATGGGCTATGAGAATGTGGGCACCTGTGAGCATCCGGGAGAATTTGCAGTGCGAGGTGGTATTATCGATGTCTATCCTTTGACAGCGGAATTACCAGTTCGTATTGAATTATGGGGTGATGAAGTAGATAGTATTCGTTCTTACGATCCTACAAATCAGAAGTCTATCGAAAATATAAATTCTGTTTTAATTTTTCCAGCGGTTGAATTAATACTGGGCGCTGACGAAGTCGAAGCAGGTTTGGCAAAGATTGAAAAAGAGCGTGATGAAAGGTATGAAAAGTACCGAAAAGAGATGAAAACGGAGGAAGCTTTTCATCTTAAAACCTATGCCGACAGAGTAATCGAAGAGACTCGAGAGTGGGGACTCAGTCAGGAGCTGGAGACTCATCTTACATACTTCTGTGATAAGCTTGGTTCCTTTGTAGATTTCATGCCGAAGGGCACTTATGTGTTTATTGATGAGGTTCAGAAGGTAATTAACAAAGCTGAGGTTACAGAGACGGAGTTTGCAGATGCTATGACCCGTCGTGTAGAGGCAGGATATATGCTTAAAGGCCAGATGGATATGCTTTACGGTGTGGCTGAGGTCTTTGGAAAGCTTGAAAGATACCCTATTACACTTATGTCTGTCCTTGATGCCAAGAATAAGCTGCTTAAATCAGCAGATCATTTCAGCATAGCTGTTCAGGGTGTAAATGCTTATAACGGAAGTTTTGAGCTTCTTACCAAGGAGCTTTTACAGTATAAAAAGAGAAAATATAAGGTGCTTCTGGTAACAAGTTCTGCTACTAAGGGACAGCGTCTTGCAGAGGACCTTTTAGACGAAGGCTTGAACTCATATTTCACTACAGATTTGGATCACAGGATAAATCCTGGTGAGACAATGATTTGTGTCGGAAATATTAAAAGAGGATTTGATTACCCTGATTCGGCCTTTGTAATGCTGTCTGATGGAGATATCTTCGGACATGTCAGAAAGAAGAAAAAGAGAGTAAAAAGATACGAAGGAGAGAGTATTTCATCCTTCTCTGATCTACATGTTGGCGATTATGTGGTGCACGAAAATTATGGCCTCGGTGTCTATAAGGGTACCGAGCAGATGGAATTGGACCGTGTAATCCGAGACTACATTAAAATCGAGTACGCAAAGGGAAGTAATCTTTATGTACTCACGAATCAACTAGACCAGATTCAGAAGTATTCAGGGCCGGATGGAAAGAAGCCTAAGCTTAATTCTCTCGGTACAGGTACTCAGGAATGGACTAAGACAAAGCAGAAGGTTCAGTCTGCGGTAGGTATTGTGGCTAAAGAGTTGGTAGATTTATACGCTCTTAGACAGAATACCGATGGCTTTGTTTACGGGCCTGATACAGTATGGCAGAAGGAATTTGAGGAAAGCTTCCCATATGAGGAGACGGAAGGCCAGCTTACAGCCATAGAGGCTGTGAAGGCAGATATGGAATCCAGAAAGATTATGGATCGCTTAATCTGTGGTGACGTAGGCTTCGGAAAGACAGAAGTAGCCATGAGAGCAGCTTTCAAGGCTGTTCAGGAGGGCAAGCAGGTAGCTTACCTGGTGCCTACCACAATCCTTGCCCAGCAGCATTACAATAATTTTGTTCAGCGTATGGGTGGATATCCAGTAAACATGGGCCTTTTATGCCGTTTTAGAACTGCTGCGGAGCAGAAAAAGACTATTGAAGGCCTGAAAAATGGCATGGTAGATATAGTTATTGGAACACACAGGCTTCTTTCGAAGGATGTGGAATTTAAGGATTTAGGACTGCTTATCATCGATGAGGAGCAGCGTTTCGGCGTAAATCATAAGGAACGCATAAAGCAGATGAAAAAGACGGTGGACGTGCTGTCACTTTCTGCTACACCTATCCCTCGAACCCTCCATATGTCCCTTGTTGGAATACGAGATATGAGCGTTTTGGATGAGGCGCCAATGGAAAGAACCCCTATCCAAACCTTTGTATTTGAATACAACGAGGAGATGGTTAGAGAGGCTATTGTGCGCGAAATGGCACGAGATGGTCAGGTTTATTACGTGTTCAATAGAGTGCGTGGTATACAGGATATGGCTGCTGAAATTGAGAGGTTGGTGCCAGAATCAACTGTTGGCTATATTCACGGCCAAATGACAGAGGCCAAAGTCGAAGATGTTATGATGCAGTTCATTAATCATGAGATTGATGTTCTTGTGGCCACTACAATCATCGAAATTGGTCTGGATATTTCTAATGTTAATACAATCATCATCCATGATTCGGATAATATGGGACTCTCGCAGCTTTATCAGCTTAGAGGACGTGTTGGTCGAAGCAATAGAACGGCTTACGCCTTCCTTATGTACAAAAGGGATAAGATGCTGAAAGAGGTGGCTGAGAAGCGTTTGGCGGCTATAAAGGAGTTTACGGACCTTGGTTCTGGCTTCAAGATTGCCATGCGCGATCTGGAGATTCGAGGTGCAGGAAATCTTCTAGGCGTGGAGCAGCATGGTAATATGACAGCGGTAGGTTATGACCTGTACTGTAAGATGCTGAATGAGGCGGTTAAGCGTGAAAAAGGTGAGGTTAAAGAAGATAGTTTCAATACCTCTGTGGATATTAATATCGAGGCTTATCTGCCTGATACCTACGTTTCCAATGAGGAGCAGAGAATCGATATTTACAAGCGAATTGCAGCTATCGATTCGGAGGAAGCAAGGGATGATATGTTAGATGAGCTTGTGGATAGATTTGGTGAACCAAAGAGGTGCGTACAGAATCTTCTTTGGGTGGCAATGTTACGTGTAAAAGCTCACGACGCTTATGTTACTGCAATTGAGCAGAAGGGTGACATAATCAGGATTGTGATGTATGAGAAAGCAAAGATAGATGTGGCTCAGATTCCAGCTTTACTGGAGCGGAACAATCCACATATTACATTTGCCGCAGATCCTAAGGCTCCAGCGTTTATTTTCAACACTAAGGCTAATACGAGAATAAAACCTAACGAAGTCTATGATTATCTACAGGATTTCTTATCTGATTTAAGGTCTCTAAAAGTTGATAATTAGACTAATATTAACTATAATCGAAACGTTAGAAAAAATAATGGGTAGGGTTTACCCAGGAAGAAGGAAATAATGAAAAAAGCATACGTAAAGTCAGCTTGCATTGCAGCACTTTCAGCTGCAGTTTTATTTACAGGCTGTGGAAAACTTGATCCAAACGAGACACTTGTAACTATAAAAAATGGAGATAAGACAGATACCATTTCACTTGGACTTGGTAATTTCGCTGCAAGATATCAGCAGTCAATGTATGATCAGTATCTTCTTTCATACTACGGAGAAGGTATGTGGAAGCAGGATATGTCAGGCTCTGGCTCGACACTTCAGGATGAGACAAAGGATGGGGTTCTTAGTGACCTTGAGGAGCAGTATTTAGCTAAGGCTCACGCAGAGGACTACAGCATCACCCTTACAGATGACCAGAAGAAGGCTATCGAAGATGCAGCAAAGAAGTTCATTTCAGATAATGAGAAGGATTCTTTAGAGCAGATGGGCGCTACAGAAGATACAGTTAAGGAGTACCTTGAGTACAGAACATACTATACTCTTGTAGCAGATGCAGCTAAGAAGGAAGCAGACAAGGATATTACAGAGGATGATTGCTGGATGCGTACCTTCTCTTATGTTTTATTTGATACAACAGGTAAGACAGACGAGGATGGCAATGTAGAGCCTCTTTCAGATGATGAGAAGTTGGAGAAGAAGGCAAATGCCAAGGCACTTGCAGAGGCTGAGGACTTTGATGCAGAGGTAGAAGCTCTTGAGGCTACTAAGGACTCTTACTCATACCTTAAGGGTGAGGAAGAAGACAGCACAATGGATAGGGAAATTATCAAGGCTGCTGAATCGCTTAAGGAAGGCGAGGTTTCAGCTGTAATCGAGGTTCAGGACGCTGGATATTATGTAATCAAGCTTGAGAAGGATCATGATACAGAAGCTTCAGACAACAAGAGAAGCTCTTTACAGACAGAAGCATTTAACACACTTATGGATTCATGGAAGGAAGCTATCGAGTGGACTGTAGATGATAAGGTTTGGGATAAGGTTCAGTTCACAACTTTATTCAAGGCTCCTGAGAAGGAGGAAGAGTCTACTAAGGAGACTACAGAAGATACAGCAGAAGATACAGTAGAAGAGACTACAGAGGACACAACTGAAGAGACATCTGAGGAAAATACAGAGGAAAATACTGAAGAAACAGAGGATTCAGAATCAAATTAAATTATGAGCTTTGTTATCAGTTACGTAAAAAAATATAAAAATAAAGCAATTTTAGCCCCACTATTCAAAATGCTAGAGGCGATATTTGAGCTTTTGGTTCCACTTGTTATGGCGCAGATCATTAACAAGGGAATCGCAGGCTCAGATACCCACTACATCATTAGAATGAGTGGGGTTTTGATTTTCCTCGCTGTAGTGGGTTTGATGTTCTCTATCACTGCTCAGTATTTTAGCGCATATGTGGCTGTTTATTCGGCAGCTGAAATCAGAAGAGATGTGTTTGCTAAGATTTTATCATTGTCTCAGGGTACAAAAGAAAAGGTGGGAGACGAGGTCCTTACCACTAGAATAACAAACGATATAAACCAGGTTCAAAGTGGAATTAACATGGTTTTAAGACTGTTTTTGCGCTCCCCGTTTATTGTTGCCGGCGCCACTATTATGGCGTTTATTGTTAATGTTAAATCAGCATTAATTTTTTTAGTGGTAGTAGCGGTGCTATCTGCAATCGTGTATTTCATTATGAAATATACATTGCCTAGATACAAAGCAATCGCTGCTAAGCTGGAAAAGGTGTTGCATTTAACCTCTGAGAATCTGGAAGGAGCCAGAGTACTTAGAGCCTTCTGTCAGGTAGATAGTGAAAACGATGAGTTCCAGAGCAGAACAGCAGAACTTACTGGTATGCAGATTGGTACTGGAAGAATATCAGCGCTTTTGAATCCTGTGACCTATGTGGTAGTAAATATAGGCATTGTAGCCTTGATTTATGTGGCTATGAAGCAGGTAGATAAGGGCTTTATCCTCCAGGGCGATGTTGTAGCGCTTGTGAACTATATGGGGCAGATCCTTATTGAGCTTATAAAGCTGGCTAATCTTATTGTGCTGTTAATGAAGGCGTTTCCATCTGCTGTACGAGTGCAGGAGCTTATGGAAATGAAATCTGATGAGCGATATCAGAGTAAGTTCAATGCAGAGAAGAATTTGATAGATAATGCTAAGGAGCCAGGAACCATTATCGTTGACGATGTAAGCTTTAGCTACAATGGCGGAAGTGAATATGATTTAGAGAATATCAATCTTGTGATTCCGGGTGGTTCAAGCCTTGGAATTATAGGAGGAACTGGTTCCGGAAAGAGCACCTTGGTAAAGCTTTTGAACCATACTTATGACGCTACAAAGGGCGAAATTGAGATAGATGGTCAGAATGTTAAAAGATTAGAAGATTCTAAGCTTGCAGAGTACTTTGGAGTGGTTCCACAGCACGCATCACTATTTCATGGCACAATCAGAAGCAACCTTACAATGAAGAAAAATAGCGCCTCCGATGAAGAAATTAAAACAGCATTAAATATTGCACAGGCGTTAGACTTCGTTGAGGCTAAAGAAGGTGGAATTGATGCTGAGGTTACAGGACGTGGTAATAATTTTTCAGGTGGTCAGCGTCAGCGTCTTACAATAGCCAGAGCTCTTGTTGGGAATCCTAAAATTTTGGTTTTCGATGATTCATCTTCCGCTCTTGATTTGGCTACAGAATCAAAGCTACGAGCGGCTTTGAGAAAGTTGACTTGGAAACCAACTATCATAATTATTTCTCAGAGAGCCTCTGCTGTAAGGGACACAGATCAGATTTTAGTCCTTGATGATGGAAAATGTGTAGGGCTTGGAACCCATGAAGAACTCCTTGAAACCTGCGAAACTTATCAGGAAATCTATTATTGCCAGTTTCCTAGAGAGGAGGCAAAGTAGTGGAAAATAAGTCTCAATCAAAAATATTAAATAGAGTTTTAATAGAATTGAAAGCATATGATCTAGAGATTTTAGTCTCAATTTTATGTGCGTTAGCAACAGTTATCTTATCTTTGAGAATTCCAATTCTAACAGGAAAGGCTGTAGACTGTATCATAGGACCAGCAGAGATAGATTACGAAGGGTTATTTATAATATTAAAGGCAATTTCTTTTAATGTTGTAGCTACTGGTGCTATTCAATGGATTATGAACAGGGTGAATAATAAAATCACCTACAATATCACAAAGAATCTCAGAGACAGGGCTTTTGCAAAGCTACAGCACATGAAGCTTGCAGCAATAGACAGTCATCCTCACGGTGATTTTGTCAGCCGAATTGTTGCTGATGCAGATACTTTCTCAGATGGATTGTTGATGGGATTTACCCAGTTATTTACTGGTGTGCTTACAATCTTGGGAACTATTTATTTCATGGTAATTATTTCATGGAAGATAGCCATTGTAGTTATTATTGCTACTCCATTTTCCTTGCTTTTAGCAAGATTCATTTCAGAGAAGACATACAAGTATTTTGGCGAGCAAGCTAGCCTTAGAGGAGAAGAGACTTCTTATATAGAAGAAGTTATCGTAAACAAGAATATAGTTCGTCATATGAACTATGAAGATAAGGCTCTTGAGAAATTTGAGGATTTGAATAACAATCTTGCGGATGCGTCAATGCGAGCTACCTTCTATTCATCTACAGTCAATCCAAGCACAAGACTTATAAACAACCTGATTTATGCTGCGGTTGGAGTGTTTGGCGCGTTGATGGCAATCGGCGGAGGAATAACAGTCGGTGGACTTACCTCTTTCCTATATTATGCAAGCAGCTATGGAAAGCCTTTCAACGAAATCTCAGGTGTTATCACAGAATTTCAGAATGCCCTGGCTTGTGCTGAGCGTATTTTTGAAATGATTGACGCTGAGGTAGAGACGAATGAAGGCCAGTTCAACATCGATAGTGCCAAGGGCGAGATTGAATTCAAGAATGTATGCTTCTCATATGATAAGAGCAAAAAGCTTATTGAACATCTTAATCTTAAGGTGGAACAAGGCAAGCGTGTTGCGATTGTTGGCCCTACTGGTGCAGGAAAAAGTACAATTATTAATCTTTTAATGAGATTTTATGATATTGATGTTGGTGAGATTCTTATCGATGGCGTAAATATCAAGGATATAGATATAGATAATCTTCGAAGAAACTTTGGAATGGTGCTTCAGGAGACATGGTTGAAAAATGCTACCATCAAGGAAAACCTGAAAATGGCCAGCCCAGATGCCACAGATGAAGAGATTATCGAAGCGGCTAAAGCAACTCATGCACATAGCTTTATTAAAAGAATGCCTTATGGCTACGATACAATTTTATCACCAGAGAACGGATCTCTTTCACAGGGACAGATGCAGCTCCTTTGTATCACTAGAGTAATGCTTAATATTCCGCCGATGTTAATTCTGGATGAAGCAACATCTTCAATCGATACCAGAACAGAACAAAAGATACAATCAGCATTTAATAAGATGATGCAGGGCAGAACTACCTTTGTTGTAGCCCACAGACTTTCAACTATCAGAGGGGCTGATATTATTTTGTTCGTCAAAGATGGTCAAATTGTTGAGCAAGGTAATCACACAGAGTTGTTGCAGAAAGACGGATATTATGCTAAATTATATCGGAGTCAAATCGCATAGGGAGAACTATGCCCTTTTTTGGCTTATAGAGATTTTGAGAGAATTGTAGGAGACAATATGGAACAGTATGTGATAAAAGGCGGCACTCCACTTTGTGGTGAAGTGGAAATCAGTGGCGCTAAGAATGCGGCACTGGGAATTCTTGCAGGTGCCATAATGACAGACGAAACTGTTACAATTGAAAATCTGCCAAATGTCAAAGATATAAATGTACTTATTGGAGCTCTTGAGGACATCGGAGCTTCAATTACTCGTGTTGATGAGCACACAGTTAAGATTAACGGTTCTAGCATATCAAGACTGTCAGTGGATTATGAATACATTAAGAAGATTCGTGCTTCATATTATTTGATGGGAGCACTTTTAGGAAAGTATAAGAACGCCGAGGTTGCGCTTCCAGGTGGTTGCCTTATCGGCGCGCGTCCTATCGATTTGCACGTTAAGGGTCTTAAGGCTCTTGGAGCAAACGTAGACGTTTCTTATGGTCTTTGGTCAGCACGTGCTGATAAGCTTGCTGGTAGCCACATTTACCTTGATAAGGTTTCTGTAGGTGCTACTATCAATATCATGCTTGCAGCTGTTCTTGCTGAGGGAAAGACTACTATCGAGAATGCAGCTAAGGAGCCACACGTTGTAGATGTTGCTTCATTCCTTAACAGTATGGGAGCAAATATCCGCGGCGCAGGTACAGATGTTATTCGTATCGTTGGTGTTCCAGCACTTCACGGTACTACCTATGCGGTTATTCCAGATCAGATTGAGGCTGGTACATATATGTGTGCAGCAGCAGCTACACATGGTGATGTTCTTGTAAAGAATGTTATTCCTAAGCATTTAGAGGCTACTTCTGCAAAGCTTATCGAAGCTGGTTGCGTTATCGAGGAATATGATGATGCAGTTCGCGTTATCGCAAAGGGACGTAAGCTTACAAAGACTCACGTTACTACACTTCCTTACCCAGGCTTCCCTACAGATATGCAGCCTGAGATTACAGCAGTACTTGGTATTGCTGATGGTACTAGTACAGTTACAGAGTCGATTTTCGAGAATCGTTTCAAGTATGTAGATGAGCTTGCCCGAATGGGAGCAAATATCAAGGTTGAGAGCACAGTAGCTATCGTTACTGGTGTTGAGAGATATACAGGCGCTCAGGTTTGCGCACCAGACCTTCGTGCAGGTGCAGCGCTTATCATTGCAGGTCTTGCTGCAGATGGTATTACAGTTATCGATGATATCAAGTACATCCAGCGTGGATACGAGGATATTGTTGGTAAGTTCAACAAGCTCGGCGCTGTTATGGAAGAGGTTGATTCTGAAAGAGATTTACAAAAATTTAAGTTGAAGGTTTCATAAGATGGATTTTACAGAAAAGTTTGAATTACATGAGTGCCCTATCTGCGGCGGGGCTGGGCTCATGGAAGAAGAGGATCACGGTTATTATGTAGCATGTCTTGATTGCGGAAGCTACACAGGTACCGTAGGATACAAAACTGAAGAAGGCCGTGAACAAGCAGCTGAAAGATCGGCAATGCTTTGGAACACAGGCAAGGTAATTAACAGTGCACCAGGAGAATAAAAACAAATACGAATAGTTTTAGGACATTTCAGAATAAAATTCTGAGATGTCCTTTTTTAGTATTAGAAGAATTATGTTACTAATAGAAAAACGTGTTGGAATATATGCAAAATGAAAGTTTTGTGAAAATTCTGCCAAAATTTATAAAATGACAGAAAAAGTTGATATACTAATTCTACTAGAGTAGGGGAATAATATGTTTTTTATTTTAATAAATGGAGGACAGAACCTATGCCAGAAAGAGAAGAGATTCGTGATGATTCTATGGATTTGAAAACTAAACAGATGCTGGAGAAAAATAGGCTAGCCAGATACTGTGGAACAATTACTTGTCTGGCTTTGATTTTTTGTACGGTAAGGTCTCTAGTAATAGATGGAATGAATGTGCTGGATTTCATTCGACTTGCTGTTACAGTTTTAGATATAATTCTTTTCCAGGTTACATATAAAATGTATGGAGAGAAATATAGATATAAATATGTGGTGACGCTTTCAATGGTGGCAATGTTCGTCCTTAACATATATGCACCAAATGATCGCAACATGTATATCTTTATGTATACAATCATTTTGATTGTAATGATATATGGTGAGGCCAGTACAGTACGAATTGGTTGCTTTATCGCAAACTTCTGCTTAATCACTTCGGGCTTTATGGAGCTCAGAAAAGGTAATATTACAGGCCGTGAGCTTGTTACGGAGATGGTATTCAGTTTGATTGCATGTACCATTTCGGTTGTAGTATGTAAGCAGCAGCGTCGTCAGACGACTGAGGTTCTTGATACAATTAAAGAAAATGCTGCAGAGATTAAAGAAACATCTGATACAATCGTTGAATTGGCAGAGCAGTTAAATCAGAAATTTGTTGAGGCAAATGAAGTTTCCGACAGACTTAACGAATCAATGGAAGCCACAAACTCTTCAGTTAATGAGATTGTTGAGGGTACAAAGAATACAGCAGAGGCTATTGAGAATCAGACAAATAAGACTGCAGTTATTCAGGAAAGCATTCAAGCTGTTGAGCAGGAAGCTAACAACATTGATGATGTATCTGGTCGTGTAGAGGAATCTGTTAACGAAGGTGTTGATCTTATTAATCAGCTTAAGAGTCAGGCTGAGGAAGTAGCAAAGATTAACCTGGAGACAGCTTCAACTACACAGGCATTAAATACAAGTATTCAGGATGTACAAGCAATTACAGAGACAATTCTTGGTATTTCAAGTCAGACAAATCTTCTTGCTCTTAATGCATCTATCGAGGCAGCAAGAGCTGGTGAGGCCGGCAAGGGCTTCGCAGTAGTAGCTGATGAGATTCGAGCTCTTTCTGAAAGTACACGAGAAGCTACTGAGGAGATTTCAAGAATCATCGAAAGACTCACAAGTGATGCACGTTCAGCATCGGCAGCAATGTCAAAATCAGCTGAGTATGCTCAGAAGCAGAATGACCTGATTTCTGAGACAGGAACAAAGCTTGATGCAATCAAGGAAGGTTCTGATGAGCTTAGAGATGGTGTTGTTCAGGTAAAGGGCTCAGTTAGTGAGGTTCTCAGTGCAAATACACAGATTATGGATAACATTACAAACCTTTCTGCAACATCACAGGAGGTTGCAGCAGCCGCTGATACAGTAGGAGCTGTAAGTGATGATGCCATGGATGCTCTCCGCAATATGAACGATACCCTTGAAGTAATTAATAAGATTGCTAGAGAAATGGAAGAGATGGCACTGAAGTAAACTAAATAATGAACACTGAGAAGGCACTGTTACGCTCTCAATCCTGAGGTATTACTCCGTCGAGCTGAAGAAAGCTCTCCTTGAGTAACACTCAGAGATTGATAGCTACAGTGCTTTTATTTTGCACATTAATTTATATTAGAGTAGAATTACTTCATAATCCATTTATTCGTGTTGGGAGGAAATACATATGGCAGACAGACCAGTATCAAGAAAGAAGAATGTAACCGGTTCTGGTTCGGCTAATCGCCGTGGTAGTGGACTGGGAAGCGGTCCCGTAGGCGGAGGTTCAGGCGGTCATGTGCCAGGAGGTTCTGGCTCTGGAGGTTTTAGTGGAAATCGTGATGGTGGCTACGGAGGAGGCGGTGGTCTTGGAAAGCTTATTATCATTGCACTTGTAGTATTACTTGGAGGAGGCGGTGGCCTTGGTGCTTTTCTTGGAGGCGGATCAGGCGGAACTGGTACAGGCTCTCTTTCTGGGGATAGTGCTACAAGTACCATAAATACAATTGGTACGATGGCGTCTCTGCTTCTAGGTAGTGGAGGCTATACGAGTACGGCTGCCAGTGGAAATTCCAGCTGGAGTAGCAAGGCAAACACTGGTGTTTTGGATGAGACTGTAGCTGATGGTGCCAGAGATAAATATACTGTGCTTAAAGGGGACGGTAAGGACACAACTACTATCATGGTATATATGTGTGGTACTGACCTGGAGTCCAGAGGAGCCATGGCTTCAAAGGATATGCAGGAGATGCTTAATGCTACTGTCGCAGATAATATCAATCTGATTGTTTACACGGGAGGCTGCGCTGGTTGGAAGAATAATTTTGTAAGCAACAAAACTAATCAGATATACCAGATTAAAAATGGGAAGATGAATTTGATTAAGGATAATCTCGGTGATCTTCCTATGACTGATCCTAATACTCTTTCAAGCTTTATCAAGTGGGGTGCTCAGAATTATAAAGCTGACAGATATGATCTTATTTTCTGGGATCACGGCGGTGGCTCAGTAACTGGCTATGGTTATGATGAAAAGCATCAGAATGCAGGCTCCATGGATATTGCAGAAATCAACAAGGCACTTACTGATGGTGGTTTGAAGTATGATTTTGTAGGCTTTGATGCATGCCTTATGGCTACAGTGGAAACAGGCCTTATGCTGGATGCCCATAGTGATTACATGATTGCATCAGAGGAAACAGAGCCTGGTATCGGCTGGTATTATACAAACTGGCTTACAGAGCTTTCAAAGAATCCATCTATGTCTACCTTGGAGATAGGCAAGATTATCGTAGACGATTTTGTGGCTCAGTGTAATCAGCAGTGCGCCGGTCAGAAGACTACATTGTCTGTAGTTGATTTGGCTGAGCTTACAGCAACCGTGCCAGAGGATTTAAAGAGCTTTGCAGATTCGACAGCAAGTCTTATCGACAAGAAGGAATATAAGGTTGTTTCAAATGCCCGCTCATCAACAAGAGAATTTGCCACCTCTTCAAGAATAGATCAGATTGATTTGATTGATTTTGCAATCAAGATGGATAACGAGTCTGGAACAGAGCTGGCGTCATCTCTTAAGGGGGCAGTAAAGTACAACAAGACATCAAGCAATATGACTAATGCCTACGGTCTTTCAATCTATTTCCCATATCGTCAGACCAGTAAGGTGGACAATATGGTGGATACCTATGATGAAATAGGTATGGACGAAAGCTATAGTAACTGCATTCAGAAGTTTGCATCGATGGCTTACTATGGACAGAATTCAACAACCTATGATTCGAATCCAGCCAGCATGCTGTTTGGTGCGGGAAATACAGATTATAACACTATGAATTCGCAGGCAATTGCCAGCATATTAAATGCCTATCTATCCTCTTCAGGTAGTTCATCTCCGAGATTTTTGAATAATGGAGTATCGGTAGATGATGCAGCAGAGTATATAGCAAATAACAACATTAGTAATGTTGCAAATATGGAATGGACTCTGAATTCTGCTGGGCAGCAGGTAATCTCTTTAGATGAAGATCAGTGGGAGAACGTGCAGGAGATAGAATTCTCTACCTTCGTTGATGATGGCGAGGGTTACATCGACCTTGGTCTTGATAATGTATTTGAGTGGGATGAGAACAATAATCTTATCGCAAATACAGATAGAAGCTGGCTTGCAATCGATGGTCAGATAGTGGCTTATTATCACATCGATACTACTGGTGATTCTAGCAATTATACAATCACAGGACGTGTCCCAGTACTCCTTAACGATGAGAGAGCAGATTTGATTCTTGTGTTTGATAGCGAGCATGAGGATGGCTATGTGGCAGGTGCTACCTATGACTACAAGGATGGTGAGACAGAGGTTATTGCAAAGAATCTTACAGAGCTTGAGCCTGGGGACACACTTGATTTCATAAGTGATTATTATGATTATAGTGGCAGATATACCGATAGCTATTTCCTTGGCGAGCAGATGACAGTTAGCACTGCCATGGAAGATATGAAGATTTCAAATCTTGTAATTGAGGATAAGGATATATTGATTTCATATGTCTTTACCGATATATATGGTAACAGCTACTACACCGAGGGACTATCGGAGTAGCTGATGATTCTATTCTATAGATGTGTGGAGACTTCATGCTGATGTAAAGGAAACATCAGCATGAATCCTGCACAGCAGGACATAATTCCTAAAGGAATTTTGGTCAGAGTAAAGTATGAGTTTTTCTGATGAAAAACTCATACTTTCAGAAGTCCAGACAAGATCCACAGCGACTTGTACCGGACTTTTGACACATATGAATCTATGTGATAGAATTCATGTGCTGTTAAATTTTTATCAATTAAATTAGCTTGCAAAAAACTGTTTTAACAGGAGGAGACCCGCCTAAGGGCTTCTACCAGAAGGAGGAAACATATGCAAAGCAACAATTCTAAGACCTATGAGCTTGTGCTCACAGCGTTATTCGTAGCCATTATTGTAGTTATGGCTTCAACACCACTCGGATATATTCCACTCGTAGTTATCAATGCAACAACACTTCATATTCCAGTTATCATTGGTTCTTTATTCTTAGGACCAAAGAAGGGAGCTTGCCTTGGCGGAGTATTTGGTATCACAAGCTTTATCAAGAGCTCACTTACACCTACTCCATCAGCTTTCGCATTCTCACCAGTGGCTGCACTTACAATGCTTCCACATGATACTGTAGGACAGGCAATCGCGCTTGTTTTCAAGAGCACATTCATTGCTATCGTTCCTAGAATTCTTATTGGTGTAGTTCCTTATTTTGTATACGTAGGAATCAAGAAGGCAATCAGCTCAGAGAAGAAGGTAGTTTACGGTTCAATCATCAACGTAATCATCTCTTTCATCATGGGATTTGGTGTATTCGCTTTCTTCAATAAGATGATTTCTGAAGGTAAGGTAGGATTTTCAGTTACAGCTGCTCAGGTAATCGGCGCTGTTGTTGGAATCGCAGTATTCGTAGCTATCGAGTATTTATTTATGAATAAAGATGCTAAGGCACTTGGATTTATCACAGCTGGTATTTCTGGTGCTATGACAAATACACTTCTTGTTATGGGAAGCATCTATGCATTCTACAGAATCCCATATTCAGAGGTTCTTCAGATCGACCCAAGTGCTCTCATGGGAGTAATTGGCGGGATCATCAGCTTCAACGGTGTTATCGAAGCAATCGTTGGTGCTGTAATCGTTTACCTTGTTGGCATTGTACTTGATAAGATTAAGCCAGCAGGTGTATATTCAGGAAAGAAGTCTGGCAAGGTTCAGGCTGTATCAGAGGTTAAGACTGCTGAGTCTATGGCTCAGTAGGAGACTTCATCAAGTAAGCTAAGATATAAAACAGCAATACGATAGTCCGGAGGTAATAAGGAATTATGTTAAAGGGTAAATGCGTGGTACTTGGAGTAACAGGCTCCATTGCAGCATATAAGATTGCAAATCTTGCATCAGCCTTAGTGAAATTAGGCGCTGATGTTAATGTCATCATGACTAAAAATGCCACCAATTTTATCAATCCAATTACCTTTGAAACATTAACTAGCAATAAATGTCTTGTGGACACTTTTGACAGGGATTTTAAATTTAATGTTGAGCACGTGGCTTTGGCAAAGCGTGCAGACATTTTCATGGTGGCACCAGCCAGCGCTAATGTCATAGGGAAGATGGCACATGGAATCGCTGACGATATGCTCACTACTACTATTCTTGCAGCAAAGTGCAAGAAGCTTGTGAGCCCAGCCATGAACACAAACATGTTCACAAATCCTATCGTGCAGGACAATTTAGAGATATTGAAGAAATATGGCTTCGAGATTATTCAGCCAGCAAGCGGATATTTGGCATGCGGTGATACTGGTGCAGGAAAGATGCCTGAGCCAGAGGTATTATTACAGTACATACTTAGAGAAATCGCTTTCGACCACGACCTCGATGGGAAGAAGGTTATGATAACGGCAGGGCCTACTCAGGAGGCAATTGACCCAGTCAGATACATTAGCAATCACAGCACTGGAAAGATGGGCTATGCTATCGCTAGAGCGGCAATGCTTAGGGGAGCAGAGGTTACACTCGTAAGCGGTCCAGTGGCTATCCAGCCACCTATGTTTGTAGATGTAGTGAATATCAAGAGCGCTGCCGAGATGGCTGAAGCAGTGAAGTCTCGAGCAGGGGAGATGGATATAATAATTAAGAGTGCAGCAGTGGCTGACTATCGACCAGCAACTGTAGCTGCGGAGAAGATAAAGAAAAAAGATGGCGAAGCTTCTTCTATTGAGCTTGAGCGCACAGAAGATATTCTTTCTTACCTGGGCGCAAACAAGAAGTCAGGCCAGTTTATTTGCGGATTCTCCATGGAAACGGAAAACATGCTGGAGAATTCCAAGGCCAAGCTCAAGAAAAAGAATGTGGATATGATTGTAGCTAACAACCTGCGCACTGCAGGAGCAGGCTTCGGCACCGACACCAATGTGGTTACATTAATCACAGCGGACGATGCCCGTGAGCTTCCTATCATGTCTAAGGACGATGTAGCCCAGGCTATATTGGATGAGATAGTTAAATAATTATGATTGATTTGGACCCATGCGAGCATGGGTCCTTTTTGGGTTAGAGTTATTAACGCTTTACAATTGTGTAACATCATGGTATTCTGTAACGGTTCATTAAGAACCATTCATTAGACTTATATTTTTTATGGTTTGCGAAGTTCATTCGCAGATAATTTCCCACATTTTCTTAATATTATAGGTGTTTGCTGAGTGTTTTTGGTTGGCACAGGTGGCTGTAAGAGCTGGTAAGCATATAATTTTGGAGATTATTGAAAAATTATATGCTTGGAAGGCGATTTTGGTCTTTGGGAAAGGGCAGGCGCGCATATAATTTTGAAGGTCTTTATGAAATTATATGCTTGGAAGGTGGGTTTTGGCTTGTGGAAAGGGCAGGCGCGCATATAATTTTGAAGGTTTTTATGAAATTATATGCTTGGAAGGTGATTTTGCCCATTGGGAAAGGGTTAGTGCACATATAATTCTAAAGATTTCTGCAAAATTATATGTGCAAGGGTAATTGTGAAGAAGATGTAATGGTAGTTATGGAGTAGCATGAAAGAAAATAGTAATAAGAATAAGATTTTATTTGATGATAGATATATAGAGAACATAGCGGCGCGAAGGCTCTGTGTTGAAGAATTGATAAAGGATTTGGAAGGAGAAATAAAAAAGGCTCCAGAGGGATCATTAAGGATTGTAGATAAAAAGAGTTACGTGCAATATTACTGGTGCAAGGATTGTAAAGATACTAATGGAGTGTATATTCCAAATGAAAAAGTCTACATAGCTAAGGCTTTGGCACAGAAGGAATATAACAGGAAAGTGTTAAAGCTGGCGCAAAAGGAGAAAAGTATCATTTCCAAGTATGATGCGTTCTTAGGAAAAGAATCTTATCAGAAGATATATGATGATATGCGTGATGCTAAAAAGAAGATTGTAGAGCCAATACATCCTGAGATGAATGAGTTTATTCAGTCATGGCAAGCTGAAGAATATGAGCCGATGCCATTTATGGATAATACGGAGTTTTATTCAACAAATGGAGTGAGGGTTCGATCAAAATCTGAGTTGATAATAGCTAATTTATTGGAACAATATGATGTTCCCTATAAGTATGAGAAGCCCCTAATACTAAAGGGAAAGGGAACAGTTAGACCTGATTTTGTGTGTTTGAATAAAAGCCAAAGGAAGGAATATATTTGGGAGCATTTTGGGATGATGGATGATTATGATTATGCTAACAAGAATATCTTGAAGCTTAATGTGTATCAGCAAAATGGATATTATTTAGGGGTGAATATGATTGCATCCTTTGAGACTTCTCAACAACCAATTAGCTCGAGAAATATTAAGAGCATGATTGAGAAATATCTTCAGTAATTGTGATAATTCCGTGTAATCATGGCAAATCGTTGAATATAGCCACGGTTAAACCTATAATATTCATATAATAACATTTGGGTATTTTCGCTTTATTGTCTATACATGGGGAGTTGGGATGAGGAAGCAAGGGTTCAAGCAGGTAGAGAATTACATCGAGCTGTTTCGGAAGCTCTGTGAAGGTGTTTATCAGGAGCTGAGTAAGAAGGAGTCTGGGATTTCTAAGGCCTGTGAGTACCTGGAATTGGCACAACAAAAGGCCATAGATTTAGGAAATTATATAGAGGAAACTGAAGGTGAGGGACATAAAACAGTATCTCATCTGGAAGAATTTTGCGAAGTTCTCTTTCAGATACATGAAGAAATTCAATCTGACAGAGGACTTTCTGCGTCTTCGGCGAAAGGAAGAATAGAGCATTGTATAAACGAAATTGATAAAAGTGCACACACAGATATCCTTATAAGAAAAGTGGTAATATTTCTGCCCTACAAAGCATCTATGTGGGATTCATTGGAGTCGGTGTGGATGAAAGCAAGGGATGATGAAAATATCGATGATTTTGTGATACCGATTCCTTACTTCGAGAGAGATGCTGAAGGTGGATTGAATAAGATGTTCTATGAGGGCAATCAGTATCCCGATTATGTGCCGGTAACAGACTTTCAGGAGTTTGATTTTGCGGGGGTTCATCCCGATGAAATATACATTCATAATCCGTATGATGAGTGTAACTACGTCACAAGTGTGCATCCATTTTTCTATACACAGAATCTAAAAAAATTTACAGATAAGCTAATTTATATTCCTTATTTTGTATTGGAGGAGCCAGATTTGGATAACGAAGTGGAGATGGAGCATATATACAATTTTGCTTTGACTCCAGGAGTGGTTTATTCAGATGAGGTTATCCTGCAGTCGGAAAAGATGAAGCAGGCATATGTTCAGTGTCTTGTAAAAAGGTTTGGTGAGGAGAGTAGAGCAACTTGGGAGAGCAAAATCAAGGGAACAGGATCTCCAAAGTTTGATCGAATCCTAAAGCTAAAGGAACAGCCGCAGGAGATACCGGAGGAATGGAAAAAGATTATATATAAGCCTGATGGCACAAAGAAGAAAATCGTCTTTTACAATACAGGCGTTGTAGCCATCCTTAATCAGGAAGAAAAGATGATTAAGAAGATAAAGGATGTATTTGAGGTTTTCAAGGAAAATAAGGATGATGTGGCGTTGTTGTGGAGACCGCATCCGCTTATTGAGGCTACCTTGGAAAGTATGGTGCCAGATATTTTGGAGGAGTACAGGGAGATAGTAAAGCAATATAAGGCTGAAGGATGGGGGATTTATGATGACACCTCCGATATGAACAGGGCGATAATTATTAGTGATGCCTATTATGGGGATGGCAGTAGCATAGTACAGCTTTATGAAAAATTGGAAAAACCGATAATGATACAAAATACAGAGGTTTTGTGTTGCGAATAATGTGATTGTGGGAGAGGGGAGCTATGGAGTTTGAATTAAATGCGTCTATGATGTGCGCTAACTATGGTCACTTGGCACGGGAGATAAATGAACTGGAGGAGGCGGGAATTGATTCCTTTCATATCGATATTATGGATGGTCGATTTGTGCCTAACTTTGCAATGTCGCTGAACGATTTGAGCTATATTGCAAGCGTGACATTTAAGCCGATGGATGTGCATCTCATGGTTGAGCACCCAAATAACACCATTGATTTGTTCATCAGAAATCTTCGTAAAGGCGATACGATTTACATTCATCCTGAGGCTGAGTATCATCCTTCCACAACTTTGCAGAAGGTTATAGATGCAGGGATGGTGCCAGGAATCGCCATAAATCCAGGCACAAGTATCGAGACAGTTAAGGAGATGCTGAAGATTGTAGATAAAGTTCTGGTAATGTCGGTAAACCCTGGTAACGCTGGACAGATGTATCTTCCATATGTAGGTGAAAAAATTGATAAGTTACTGAAATTAAAAGAGCGATATGGCTTCAAGATTTACTGGGACGGAGCGTGCTCGGGAGGTAAGATTTTGGAATTTGCGCCGAAGGGTGTAGACGGCTTTATCCTTGGAACAACCTTGCTTTTCGGAAGAGGAAGAACCTATAAGGATATCTTGGCAGATATAAGGAAGTTGAGAATATGACGATTGCGATAGTTCTTTCCGGTGGAACGGGCAGTAGAGTGGGGGCGGTTGTTCCAAAGCAGTATATAGAAGTGAATGGGATGCCGGTAATACTCTATTGCATAGAAACGCTGGACGAGAGTGAAAAAATTGATCAGATACAGATTGTTGCTGAGGCTGAATGGCAGGATAGAATTATGGACTGGCTGGATGCCTTTGGTTTGGATGCAAAGATTCTCGGCTTTTCAGAGCCAGGTGAAACAAGACAGGGTTCCATTTTAAATGCGCTGAAGGATATCTGCGATGTGGCGGAGGATGATGATTATGTTTTTATTCATGATGCTGCAAGACCGTTGTTGTCGCTGGATTTAATAAGGGAAACTGTTGATGGAATAAAAGGTTATGATGGGGTGATACCTGTGCTCCCGATGAAGGATACGGTATATCTTTCAAAGGATGGGCAGAGTATTTCATCATTATTGGAGAGATCTGAGGTTTTTGCTGGACAGGCACCTGAGATGTTTGTTTATGGGGAATATTGTAAGGCTAATAAGGTATTGGAGGATTCAGGCAGAATCAGAGCAATAAATGGCTCTACTGAACCAGCCGTTTTGGCGGGAATGAAAATCCATATGATAGATGGAGATGAGAGGAATTTCAAGATAACAACACAGGCAGACTTGGAAAGATTTGTGGAAATAGTGAAGCAGGATGAGCAGTAAACCAAGGGTTGGTAGAGGATATTGGGATGAAAGCTTTAGTCTTGAAAGATATTGGAAAATTAGAAATAGAAAATATTGATAAACCTTCTCCGGAGCCGGGGGAGGTTTTAGTTAGTGTGAAGGCTTGCGGAATCTGTGGGTCTGATATCCCAAGGGTGTACAAAGATGGTGCCCACAATATGCCACTGGTAATCGGTCATGAGTTTGCGGGAGTAGTGGAGTCCTGTGGTGAAGGCGTTGACGAGAAGTGGATTGGAAAGCGAGTGGGTGTATTTCCGCTGATTCCATGTGGAGAATGCGAGTGCTGCAAAATTCGTAAATACGAAATGTGCAAGAGATATTCCTATAATGGCTCCCGTCGAAATGGTGGATTTGCTGAGTATGTTACTGTTCCAGAATGGAATTTGATTGAGCTACCAGAGACAGTGACTATGGAGCAGGCAGCTATGTTTGAACCTATGGCTGTGGCGGTGCATGCAATCAGAAGAGTGAATCCATCCAGCGAAGATGCTGTGGTAGTGATGGGACTTGGAACCATCGGGCTGCTTGTTATCATGTTCCTTTTGGATATGGGTGTGAATAATATTTTCGCCATAGGGAATAAGGATTTCCAAAAGAAGCTGGTGATGGAACTAGGTGTACCAGAGGAGCATTACTTTGATGGCAGTAAAGATAATGCGGCTGAATGGATTATCGCAAATACGAATTATTTGGGCGCAGATGTTTTCTTTGAATGTATAGGAAAGAATGAATCATTAGCTGTGGGTATCGAGGCCGCGGCACCACTAGGAAAGATTTGTACAGTGGGAAATCCTTATTCGGATATGGGATTGGATAGAGATGTTTATTGGAAGATTTTAAGGAATCAGCTTACGCTGACGGGTACATGGAATTCGTCTTTTACGCATGATATATCGGATGATTGGAATTATGTTATTCTAAGATTGCAGCAGGGTGCTGTTCATCCAGAAAAATTGATTACCCATCGATTTGGGATGGATGAGATTTTAGAAGGCTTTGAAATAATGCGCGATAAAAGGGAAGAATACGTAAAGATATTAGGAATTATTTGACTTAGCCGTACGGCTCATTATATAATGAGAAGGAGAGGAATTAGCCGTACGGCTAAATTTATATACAAAATCAAGAATTTCGCCGCACGGCGAAGAGGTGAATATGAAAATTACAGATTCAAAATCATTTGGAATGGCTATAAGAGAAAGAAGAAAAAAACTAGGTTATACGCAGAAATACATTTCTGAATTTACAGGGGTAAGTGTGAGTTTTTTGTCAGATTTAGAAAATGGAAAAAAGACTATTGAACTGGATAAGGCTTTAAAAATTGCAAACTTGCTAGGCCTTGATATGGAAATAAATGAGAGAGGTTAAATGATGCGAGAGCTAAATGTATTTATAGAAATAAATGGGCGACAGATATTTGTGGGACAGATAGTTGGTGAAGGCTATTTGGACGCTAGATTTAAATATTGTAAGGAATATTTAACTAGTAGTAATGCTATGCCTATATCAATATCTCTTCAGTTACAAGAAGAATATTTTTCTGCATCTCAGACTAAGAATTTTTTTGAAAGTCTTTTGCCTGAAGGATTTTCTCGAAAAGCAGTAGCTGAATGGATGAAAACGGATGAAAATGATTATATTTCCATTTTGGCAGTACTTGGAAAAGAATGTTTAGGTGCTATCAAAATAATAGAAGGTGACGGAGATGAACAAGCCGCTTATGTCAGATTATCAGAAGAAAAAGTAAAGGCACTTGCAGCAGAGGGAGCAACTAAATCAACAGAAATACTTATAGAAACACATCTTTCGCTAACAGGAGCAACAGGAAAGGTGGGGCTTTATTATAACGAGGCTGAGAATGCTTGGTATTTACCAAAGGGTGATGCTCCAAGTACACATATTGTTAAACAGAGTCATGTTCGCTTGAAGCAGATAGTAATAAACGAGCAATTATGTATGAAAGCAGCAAAAAGAATGGGGATAACTGTGTCTGATAGTTTTATTATTTGCCCAGATATTAATGCAGATGAAGAACTATTATATGCTACAGCAAGATACGATAGAGTTCTTTCTGAAACTGATTTTATAGATGGATTACAGCGACCATACAGGCTGCATCAAGAGGACTTTGCGCAAGCATTGGGAATATTTGCTGCAGAAAAATACGAGAAAAATCCATCAGGTTACATGGCGAGAATGTTTGATTTGATTAGAAATAATTCATCTAGTCCACTGGAGGATCAAGAAGCACTACTGAGAATGATCATTTTTAATTATTTAATAGGAAATACGGATTGCCATGTAAAAAATTTTTCGTTGCTTTATGGAAAAGATTTAAAATCAAAACGATTGGCACCAGCATATGACATAGTTGCTACAAGAGTGTACAAAACTACCCCAGAGATGTCATTTTTTATTGGAGGAGAGTTGGATATTGAAAAAATAAATAGAAATAGTTTTGGCAAAGCAGCATCGGAGATAGGAATATCAAAAAATCTCGTGCTAAGAATCTTTGATGAGATGGCAAATGAGATAGAAAAATCTATACAAGCAGCTGGGGAAGAATTGTGTAATGCTGGATTCATGAATGCTAAAGGGATTGGGAAAGCGATAAATGAGGGAGTAAGGAGAAGATTGTAAAACAATCAAAATGATGGTATAAGGTATGGATAATTGTATTACAGGTCCAGGTCCTATTGCAGTTTTACATGAATTTAAATTTTGGTCATATAAATGATATTTCAAGGCGGTGCGGCAGCAGCGCCTTTTCCTATACCAAAATATATTTCAAGAAAATTCGCAACATTCTGTGAAAACAGGAGTATTTTCCGACAGAATAATGTAAAATAGCATAAAGGGTGGAATACCCTCGAAAGATAGTGGTTTATCGCAGATTGAAAAATAAATATTGATAGGGCGCCAAAAAAACTCCTTGAAACGTTCCCACAAAAACAGAACAAAGTTTTCTCGCAAAATGCCAAAAACAGCTACGTAGTTTTTGTGAACTGTTACAAAAGATTTAAAATGATGAAAAAGTTAACACTTTTTTAACAGATAGGGTTTATTATAAGCACACTCACACCGATATAGATACTATAAGGGGGTGAGTCGCGCGGAACAAGTGTGTAAAGAAGTAAAACTAAATATGGTAAGAATGGAGAATGAACACAGAAGAATTTGGAGGGCTTAGACGTGTCAGATAATACAAACAGCAAGGGAAGTAACGGTTTGAAAATTGCGATAGCAGTTGGCGTAGTAGTTATAATCGCTTTGTTGGGAGTAATAATCTTCCTATTAGTAGGAAGGCACAAAGAAGAGCCTGAAAAGAGAAATGTGGTAGTCACTCAAGACAATGTAGAAGACGTTGTTCAAGAAATGGCTAGCGAAGATTACATTGAGCCAGGATATTATGAGGCATCAATGAGCACAACATGGACGTTTGCTACGGGTTCCGACGTTTCGGATGATGCATATGTTGCAAATGTTGAAGGAAACACCAATGATGTGTACTTTGATGTAGTTTTGGCTGAGGACGAAGACCAGGTAATATATAAGTCTCCAGTTATCCCAATAGGAGGAGAACTTCAGAATATTGCCTTGGATACTCCATTAGAGGCAGGTACGTATGATTGTGTATGTATTTATCATCTTATTGATGAGGAACAGAATACAATTAGTACACTGCGTGTAGGTATCACAGTTAAAGTGAACCAATAAGATTGAAAACTTAATATTGGGGAACGTATTAACAAGCACCTCGCCATGGATGGTGGGGGGAGGTTATGTTTTCAAGGAGGAAACTTTATGAAGTTAAAAAGAATTTTGGCAGTTGCTATGGCAACAACTATGGTATTGGGAATGTCTATGACAGCATTGGCTGCTGATGGAGATGCAACTGGAAACGGATCATCTGAAGGTAACGGAACATCTGAAGGTCATGTTGAGCAGAAACATATGAATGTTGTGCTTCCAACAAATGTAGAAAATGTTTTTGCATATACAATTGATCCAGAAAGATTGATTCAGACAACAAAAGGCGGAAAGTATGATGACGGAACAGTATTCCCTGAAGCTGAAAATGATAAGGGTGTTTATTTCCTTGTAGGGGAAAAAACATATGCTAATACTAGTAAAGAGTTACAGGTTATAAATAAGTCTAGTGCTGATGTTAAAGTATCATTAACAGTTAAGACTGTAGCAAATGCCGGAAGTACAGATATTGCTCTTGCAGATGCAGCGCTAGATGGTAGTGAGGAAGATCCAACATTATATTTAGCAGCAACAATTGGTGAAGGTGAAAATAAAGCTACACAGATTCTTTCAGGAACACCACAAACAATTGATAGAAAGTTGGAAGGTACACCATCAAACTATGAGATTATTGTTGGAGAAAATGCTTCCCATGAGAAAGAATATCAGTATAAGCAGAAGACATCAGGTTTGGCAACTTGGAAAGCATTAAAATTCTCTGTTTCAGGTGCTGTAACAGAAGGTTTAGCTATTGATGATGACACTACAGCTCCAAAGATTAATGTTACATGGTCATTTGCTGAACCAACATCTACAGACACAAATCTTTCTACTGACGGTGTTGGTACATATAGTGAAATACCAGCAACTTCATCAGCTGGTGCGATTACAGTACCTTCAACAGGTGGTGCAACAGTGGCTATTACGGTGGGAGAAGATGGAGCAGTTCCAACTTCTTTGACAAATACATGGTATAGCGGAAATATGCTTGAAATGACAAATGGATATGGTGCAGCTTATGATGAGTCAACTAATGTTATTACATTCGAAAGTGGTATAACAACTCACTTGAAGGATAGTTCAGATCAGTATCACGCAGATGCTGTTGGAGCAACTTATACTATAACATTCACTCCAGAAGAAGGTGAACCATATACACAACAATTAACAATTGCTGAATAAATATAGGATTATTAAAGGGGGTTCCCAAATATGGGAACCCCCTTTTCTTGTTTGCGCGCCATGGGCGCGCTCTAATGGGTGAAAGTCCCGAACATGCCCAGATAGTGGGAAGTGTATAGCCGAACAGCAAGGGTGTCCATTGTGAGGTGGAATCTGAAGGAAGCTGTAAGCAAATCTCCGGTCCGACGGACAGAAATCACATATAAGGCTAGGCTACGAGAGATAAGTTGGCAAGGAACAACGAAGTCTAATAACTATCACATTTGTAGTAGCAGAGTAAATGTGGCGGATATATGGAGAGAAAGAGCGTGCACCTTAAGCGTGGAGGTCTCACAGAGATTTCATTAGCCTAGTAACAACGAACTGTGAGAAGTCAGCCGAACCCATA
>NZ_FNDP01000006.1 GCF_900100545.1 Pseudobutyrivibrio sp. 49 | reverse complement strand
CGTGAAAGAAGACATGAACTTCAGAAGATATCTGTATCGTGGAAAAGAAAATGTTCTTGCACAGAGCATACTGCTGGCAATCGGCTATGATATAAATAAGCTACATCATAAGATTGCTGCTGAGCGAACAGGAACACACCTGTTTGAATTGAAAAAAGCCTCATAATTTTTGACACTTCAAAATGAAAAAGGCAACAATGCGCCGATTATCACATCGGCTTGTTAAAGTACTCAATTTTTCACAATAACAATGAAAACCATTTCTCAAATCCACAATTTATGGTAAGAAAAAGGGGCCTCGCTTAGATGATTTAATCATCTAAAGCGACAGCCCCATTTTTTATAGGTAAATATGGCATTTGGACTATTTTTTTGCCCAGAAAACATATATAGTAGAATAATAATTTAAACGAGGGAGAAGAATAGGATGAAGGAGTGGATTAGAAAATTCACTGGAGATTCCATGGATGGTTGTGGAGGCCTTAGGAGATTCGATAATTCACAGGGCATATAGGATATTCGGTAGCACCTGATGAAAGAAGAAAAGGTTATGCTACACAGATGCTTAGTCTTGTTTTACCTGAATGCAAGAAGCTTGGAATCGATAAAGTGCTGATTTAACAGTTTTCGAGCCAAATGAGAAGGATTAAAAATGAACAAACAATTAGTAGAATTTTTAATCAAAGCAAAACAGGCAACTTATGCAGGTAAGGGGGCAGAGACATCTTCATCCCGCGAGAAATCTCATGATTTGATTTATAAGGATGGGGAATATATGTACTATGATACATATCTTGGCACAGGCAAATTTGCTGGTGAGGAAGCCCTTTGGATTAAAGGAAATCCTTATTGGAGCATGAATTATATTGGCAGAGTAACTGGGGAAAATTTTAGTGGAGATTTTTTGAAAGAAGCTTTGCTTAGAGTTCCTGAAGATAGGCCTTTTCGCGGACCCAAAGATTATTCAAATGGAGACTACAGCTATCATTGTGAGGTAGATGGCGAGTTTGACTGGTTTCAGGGAAAGGAAATAATCAGCTTAAACGGCATCGAAATATATGAATGTTTTTTTCATGGTGGATTGGTAGAGTGATAGAAATAACTTATAAATATTGTCAGTTAGGCTAATCATAGTTGGGAGGAAAAAATGACACTTGATGAATTAAGACTTGATATTGCAAAAGAACAGAAAAAGGGAATTCCTTTTATAGCAGCATCTATTATTCTTTGGGGACTGATTGCGATAGTTACTATACTTCAGATTCCTATTAAATCTAAGAATATTTTAGTATTTTGTTGTTCGTGCCCATTGATGCCGCTAGCCATGATATTTGGAAAAATAGTCAAGGTGGATTTGTTTTCAAAAAAGAATCCACTTAGCAATGCGGGGTTATTGTTTACAATGAATCAAATGCTATATATCTTAATTGTTATGTGGGTATTTAGTGCTGTTCCAGAAAAAATGGTTATGGTATTTGCAATGGTATTCGGTGCACATTTGTTGCCATATGCATGGCTCTATCTTTCTAAGGCTTACATTATTTTTGCAGTTGCAATACCTGTGATTTCACTTATATTTGGTGTCATATTTAATGCGACAGTAGTGGCCTTGGCAGTATGTTTATGTGAAGTGGTTTTTCTTTTGATTTTAGTTTATGAAGTTAAGAAATTATAAGATAAATTTAATATAGATAAGGATAAAATAATGATATCAATCGAAGAAATCCCAGTAGAAAATATAAATGAATTCTGGTCAATCCATTTAAAGTATTTATTGGATGATGGAATTATAGATGATCCAGAGGATATAGAATATTTCTCTGGAGATGAATATAGAAATATTATCAAAAATCATATGATTCGTAAATGCGATAAACATCATATGGTATATTTCAAAGAAGATGAGAATCGAATTGGAGCTGCCCAGTATAATACTTATCAGAGTGAAGATGGTAAGTGTTTTGTAATGGATTTTTGGGTATTTCCTGAACATAGAGGAAATGGTACTGGGCACAGATGCTTTGAGGCACTTGAAAAATATACTAAGGCTAATGGTGCTTCGTACTATGAAATCAATAGTGAAAAAGAAGATTCCATTAGGTTTTGGAAATCAATAGGATTTATAGAAAATGGTACTGACGAATATGACATGCAGCTTTTTATAAAGCGATAGGAGGGCAACATGATTAAGACAGTAGCTATTGTAAGTTTATCATCGGGAACCATTGGCGAAGATTTCGTAAAGCATGAAGTTGATCTTGGCATGAAAAGACTCAATGCTTATGGTCTGAATGTAAAGATGATGCCTCATGCCATGAAAGGAATAGAGTATGTTAAGAATCATCCTGAGGAGAGAGCAGAGGATTTGCTTGAAGCCTTTAAAGATGACTCTGTTGATATGATTCTTTGTGCTATAGGCGGTGATGATACTTATCGTCTTTTGCCATATCTATTTGAAAATGATGAGTTAAAAAATGCCATAAGCAAAAAGGTGTTCCTAGGTTTTTCCGATACAACAATGAATCATTTTATGCTGCATAAAGCTGGTCTTAATACCTTTTATGGTCAGTCATTCTTAGCAGATGTATGTGAAATGGATAAGCAGATGCTTCAATACACAGCAAAGTATTTTGAAGAATTAATACAGACAGGAACTATAAAGGAAATCACTCCAAGTGATGTTTGGTATGAGGAGAGGACCGATTGGTCACCTGCTGCTTTAGGAACTGCTAAAATATCTCACAAGAATGATGGATTCGAATTGCTTCAGGGACCAAGCACTTTTAGCGGAAAGATTCTAGGAGGTTGCCTTGAATCTATCTTTGATATCTTCGATAATACAAGGTATGAGGCCACGGTTTCTCTTTGCGAAAAGTATAAGATCTTCCCTGATTTAGAGGATTGGAAAGGCAAAATCTTACTTCTCGAAACAAGTGAGGAGCAGCCTTATCCAGAACACTATAGAGAAATGTTGTTAACACTGAAAAACACAGGGATATTTGAGGTTATTTCTGGTGTTTTATGTGGAAAACCTATGGATGAAAAATACTT
Source organism: Pseudobutyrivibrio sp. 49 (assembly GCF_900100545.1). Taxonomy (GTDB): domain Bacteria; phylum Bacillota; class Clostridia; order Lachnospirales; family Lachnospiraceae; genus Pseudobutyrivibrio. The sequence continues at coordinate 175,751 of NZ_FNDP01000006.1, read as the reverse complement.
CGCTGAGTATAAGCAGATAATTTGTGAGGTAGTAGGCAACCCAAGCCTTCCAATAGTTGCTAATGTCAATATTGGTCACGCCACACCTAGATGTATCATACCATTTGGTGTAGATGCAACAGTTGATATAGAAAAGCAGGTTATTAGATTTTAGAAATCAGAGGTAATTATGGTTACAATAATTACAGGTGCATCTCATGTGGGGAAAACTGTCTTGGCACAGAGGATGCTGGAAAAGTATAAATATCCCTATGTATCAATCGATCATTTGAAAATGGGATTGATTCGAAGTGGTAACACAGAGCTAACACCAGAGGATGATGAACAGCTTGTAGGATATCTATGGCCTATTGTCAGGGAGATGATTAAGACTGCTATAGAGAACAAGCAGAATCTTATCATTGAAGGCTGCTATATTCCTTATGATTGGCGAAAGGATTTTGATGAGCAGTATTTGCAGAAGATTGCGTTTATCTGCTTAGCCATGACAGATGAGTATATTGATTCTCATTTTGATGAGATAAAATCGCATGCTTTTGATATAGAAAACAGGCTGGATGATAGTGATTGCACTATTGAAAGACTTAAGGCTGATAATAGACAGGTGATTTCAGGATACCAGAACGCTGGGGAGAAAGTAAATTTAATTGAAAAAAATTATGAGGATGTAATAGAACATTTACTTCAGTAAAGATATTTAATTATGCCAGAATATAGGAACAGGGCGATTACGGAAAAATTAAGTAATATATAAGATTATTACGTAGATTTTTAGGAGAGAAAAGAGTTTTTATGAGTATAATTAAGGAAGAATTATTGGTTATTATGAATTTTGCCGTAGGTAACCTATAAGAATTGCATCTAAAATTAGAATAGTCTACGGTAAAAATATGGAAGAAATGTATTTATTCCGTAAATAGAGTATAAGCAAGAACAATCACTACGGTATTTATAGTAGATTACTAGGATTTACCGTAAATGATGAATAAATATCATAATAATTCCTATAGGAGAAAAATATGAACCAAAAAGAAAGAATGCTTGCGAATCTTCCATACAAGGCATGGCTTGATGGACTCAGTGAAGAGCGCATGGAGAATAAAAAGAAGATATATAAGTATAATAACCTGGAGCCTGATAAGCAGGAGGAGAAGGATAAGCTTATAAAGGCAATTCTGGGTAAGACAGGCGAATCTATCAATATAGAGACACCTTTTCACTGTGATTATGGCTACAACATCGAGGTTGGAGAGAACTTCTTTGCCAATTATAACCTGGTGATTCTTGATGTGGGAAAAGTGAAGATTGGAGACAACGCGCAGATTGCTCCAAACGTTGCCATCTATACAGCAGGGCACCCTATTCACCCTGACTCTAGAAATTCAGGCTATGAGTATGGCATAGATATTACTATTGGAGATAATGTGTGGATTGGTGGTAATACCTGCATTATGCCAGGAGTGACTATAGGTAATAATGTGGTCATTGGAGGCGGAAGTGTCGTAAACAAAGATCTTCCAGATAATGTTATTGCAGTGGGAAATCCTTGTAAGGTAGTGAGGAAAATCACAGAAGCTGACAGGGATTATTATTGCAAAGATAGAAAGTTTGATGTAGACGACTATATCGTATAAACGAAGTAAATGGAAAATAAGAACCTAATTAAAAATAAAATAGTGGTATGCTTCTTGGCAATTGTATGTTGCCTGCTTTGGGGCAGTGCATTTCCAAGCATAAAAATAGGCTACAGGCTTTTTGAGATAGATGCCAGCGACAGTATGTCGCAGATTCTTTTTGCTGGAATTAGATTTTTCCTGGCGGGAATACTTGCTATTATTTTTGGCAGTCTTCTTCAGAAAAAGGTTTTGTATCCAAAGAAAGAATCATGGCGAATGGTATGCACACTCAGTTTGTTCCAGACCATTCTACAGTATTTCTTTTTCTACATGGGATTGGCCCACGCGTCAGGTGTGAAATCATCTATTATCAATGGCATGAGCACCTTTTTCGCCATCCTTCTAGCTTGTCTTGTCCGAAAGCAGGAGCGATTAACTACCAACAAGGTGGTAGGCTGTGTGCTTGGTGCTGTGGGAGTAATAATTGTAAGCCTTGCTGGTGGAAGCATAGGTGAGGGCTTTGCCATCAATGGCGAGGGCTTTATCCTTGTGGCATCGGTTTCATATGCCATTTCATCAGTGCTTATCAAGGAGTATTCCATCATAGAAAATCCAGTGACCTTAAGTGGTTATCAGTTCATAATTGGTGGCGTTGTTATGATGATGGTAGGATTATTGGCAGGTGGTAGACTTCACATGACATCCCTGCTAGGCATTCCACTTATCATTTATATGGCGCTGATTTCATCTGTAGCATATTCAATTTGGGGCGTGCTGTTAAAGTACAATCCAGTATCGTCGGTTACAATATACGGATTTACGAATCCGATTTTTGGTGCATTGCTTTCAGCTATACTTTTGTCAGAGTGGAAGACAATTACAGCTCAGTATTTGGTGGCGCTGGTACTTGTAAGCCTTGGAATTTATATTGTAAACAGGGTAAATGATTAATGTTATAGTATTGATAAATACAAAGACATAATTAAGGGGGATTTTAGTGAATTATTTTGTAGAGGGGTTGCAAGGAAGTGGTAAGAGCACACTTGTAAAAAGACTTTCAGAAAAGCATCCGAATTATACAGCTATACACGAGGGAGATTACTCTCCAGTGGAGCTTGCTTGGTGTGCTTATGTTGATAGAGAAACATATAAACAGATTCTTGAAAAGTACAAAGATATCCGTGATGAGATTGAAAAGAAATCTTTTGCAGAGGATGACCATATGATTATCTGCTATACAAAGATTCTTACAGATATTCCCGGATTTCATAAGGACCTTGAAAAATATGAGATTTACAATGGAAATCTAGACTCGGAAACATTTAGAGATATTGTCTTGAGACGATTTAAAAATTGGCAGGGAGATAATAATATCTTTGAATGTTCAATCTTCCAAAATATTATCGAGGATATGATTCTCTTTCAAAAATGTAGCGATGAAGAGATTGTCGATTTTTACAAGCAGATACAAGAAGTTCTTGCTGACAAGCCATATGAGATAGTGTATCTTCAGGCCGATGATATCAAATCAAATATTGATATAATAAGAAAAGAAAGATCTGATGATCAGGGCAACGAAATGTGGTTTCCGCTGATGTTAGGATACTTTGATAATTCACCATATGCACTTGAAAAAGGGGTGAAAGGAACTGAGGCTTTGTTGGAACATTTTAAGCACAGACAGGAATTGGAACTTCGTATATGCGAAGAACTATTTCCTGAAAGAAATATAGTGCTTAGGTCGAAAAATTACAAAATATGACTTCTTGTGGGCTACTTAAGGAAAAAGCCCACAAGAAGTCATGCTTTTAGAAGCACTTGAAGGAGAAAAGAAATGGAAACATGGTTTTACACAGTAGTAAGCATAGACGGGGACTATGCAAATCTCAAAAGAACCGATATTGAATCAGATGAGCTCAAGCTTGTAGCCAGAGCACTTCTTCCATCAGACATTGAAGAAGGAACAAATCTTAAGTACGAATTAATGCAGTATTTTATTATTGACTAAAAGCTAGAGGGGGATTTTTATGAGCAGTTTAGATAGTAGAATTAAACTTAATAATAATACATCAATTCCTTGCTTAGGCTATGGAACTTACAAAATTAAGGATGCAGATGAGGCTTATAATTCAGTGAAGTCTGCCCTTGATGCAGGCTATCGTTATATTGATACAGCCGCATTTTACGAGAATGAGAAGCCTGTGGGGAAGGCAATAAATGATTACATAAATTCTCACGACCTTAAGCGTGAAGATATCTTTGTAACCAGCAAAGCTTGGAAGACAGAGCTTGGATATGAGAAGACATTAAAAGCTTTTGAAAAGACAATGAAGGAAATCGAATTAGATTATCTTGATTTGTACCTTGTTCATTGGCCTGCTTCCTATGCTTTCGATGATGACTGGGAAAATACTAATCGTGCTACCTGGAAGGCTATGACAGAAATCTACAAGTCGGGCAGAATAAAGGCTATCGGTGTCTCAAATTTCCTTACACATCATCTTGAGACTATCATTGATATGGAGGTAATGCCTGCTGTAAATCAGATAGAAATCAACCCTGGATTTCTTCAAAAGGATACAGTGGATTACTGTCAGAATAAAGGTATTTTGGTGGAGGCATGGAGTCCACTTGGAAGAGGAAAATCGCTGAATCATCCTGTACTGGAAAAACTGGCAGCTAAGTATGGTAAGACAGTAGCACAGATAATCTTGCGCTGGGAAATGCAGCATGATATTGTGCCACTTCCAAAATCTACTACGCCATCACGAATAGTAGAGAATTCTAAAGTTTTCGATTTTGAACTCAGCCCAGAGGATATGGCTGTTATTGATGCGATTGAACCTTATGGAAATAGTGGCCATGGACCAGATGATAAGTAGAAGATTGATATGGAAAATTTATTAACTCATATAAAAAATATTATTGGAATCATAGTTAAATATCTAAAGTACTCTGTTATTGATGGCATCATTATCGGAGCAGCAAATTTCGTTTTTATGTACTTTATGGAAATGCCTTGGAAGATTGCTATTTCCATTTTGATGGGAGTCACTAATCTTGTGCCAAATTTTGGTCCAGTTGTGGGCGCTATAATTGGTGGTGTTGTGCTGGCGATTTCTGATGTTAAGCAGGCACTGTGGTTCCTCGGATTTACTGTGGTGCTACAAACAGTGGATGGTCTATTTATCAAGCCCAAATTGTTTGGAGACAGCTTTGGAATCTCTGGAGTATTTATGCTTATAGCCATGATAGTTGGCGGCGGTTTGTTTGGTATTTTTGGAATGATTTTTGTGGTTCCTGTGGTTGCCATAGCAAAGTATTTGATAAAGGATGTTTTGCTACCTAATAAGAACAAAAAGGATTAGGTTTACTTATAAGTTTTTGCTAGAAGAAAAGGGAAATTGATTTGATATTGTGGGTACTTGCTACATTTGTAGCATTCTTTATAAAAGGTCTTTGTGGATTCGCAAATACGTTAGTTTTTACTACTATCCTGGGTTTTGGCGAGGTCAATGTAAATATTTCTCCAGTGGAACTGTTGCTGGGATTCCCATCTAATCTCATACTGGTTTTTAAAAATCGAAAACAGCTGAATAAAAGAGTGTTTATTCCGTTAGCCTTGCTTGTTCTAGCGGGAAGTATTCCAGGTGCTATTCTTTTGAAGAATGCAGATGTAAGAGCATTAAAGATTTTCTTTGGAATTGTTGTGGTGCTGATTGCAGTTGAAATGTTTCTTCGTGAATACCAGTTGATAAAAGCCAGAAAATCCAAGCTTTTATTGGGGATAATCGGGTTGTTTTCAGGCTTGCTGTGTGGATTGTTTGGAATAGGTGCGTTACTTGCGGCCTATGTGGGAAGAGTTACAGAATCAAGCACAGAATTTAAGGCAAATATCAGCGCAGTTTTTATAGTAGAGAATATATTTAGAATTGTTGTTTACAGTCTAGTTGGGGTAATTACATTAGAGTCTTTACGACAGGCTGCTATGTTGCTTCCAGTGATGCTTATAGGCATGTTCGCAGGAATGAAAAGCTCAGAAGTGCTGGATGAAAAAGTGATAAAGAAACTTGTAATTATTCTTTTGGCTATATCTGGCGCCGTGCTGGTGTTTAGAAATTTGTAGGGAGGATTTCTCGGTGGTTGATACTACAAAATATATAGTGACTGAAGTAAATGAGGACAATGTGGAAGCTGCTGCCAGAATCCATTCTATTTCATGGCAGGAATCACACCTCAGTTTTTGTACTAAAGAATTCATTGCAATGCATGATGTTAAGCATCAGAAAGAATATATAGAAAAGAAGATAGCTGATGGCAGTCAATTTTATATGCTGATGGATGATGAGCCGGTGGCTGTAGTTTCTATAACAGGGAGCTTAATTGAGGACTTGTATGTTTTGCCTGAGTTGCAGAACAAAGGCTATGGAAGCCAGCTTTTGTATTATGTTATTTCTAAGATTCAAAAGAAGAGGCTTGCTCCAACCTTGTGGATTCTAGAAAACAATGATGGCGCAGAGAGACTGTATAGAAGAAATGGTTTTGTTCCATCAGGTAATGTAAATCAAATCACAGATAAGCTGGATGAGATAGAGTTTGTTTTGAAATAAAAGAAAATCTATTGAAAGAATCATTTGATTGTTGAGTGATTACGGAAATAATCATTGAGTTGAAGTTTTTTTACGTAGGGCAAATTGGTAGATTTAACTCTTTTACGGAAATATTATTGATAGGCTTCATATTTTACGTAGCAAATATTTAAATTTGTTATTGAAAGTGAGGATACTTACGGAAAATGGTTTGTTCATAGTGAGATTTTCCGTAATTTATAGACTTAGTATATGCTTTAGTAGCCTATTATTAAGAATGAACTACGTAAAAAGTCAGTGTTATAGCTGTCCTTTCCGTAAATTGGTAATTATAATTTTTTCAACTACGTAAAAATGAAACAGTAATCAAGAAAATTCCGTAAACGCCGTGGAGGAGAAAAATATGGAAGTTGGATTAGCAGCCTGCTCGAATGGGCATAATAAAGAATGGGCACCTCAGGTGGAGGAGTTGGTGAAGGTGCTGAATGGCATGGGAGTGCAGACTGCACTCGCAGAACATATAGTGGCCACTAAAGATGAATTCAGTGGCACAGATGAGGAGCGAGCTGCGGACCTGATGAGCTTTTATAAGGATGATTCTATAGATGTCATCTATGATATATCAGGTGGCGATTTAGCTAATGGAGTCTTGAAGTATCTTGATTTTGATATCATAGGTAAATCCAATAAGACTTTCTGGGGCTACAGTGATCTCACAACAGTAATAAATGCAATCTATGCAATTACTGGAAAACCATCTGTTCTTTATCAGGTGAAGAACATGGTATATTCTGAGGCAGAATTGCAGCAGAAGAGATTCAGGAAATATCTGGCTGGAACCACAGAAGAACTATTCAAACTCCAATACAAATTCCTCCAGGGCACCCAAATGAAAGGTGTAGTTGTAGGTGGAAATATTAGATGTTTCACAAAGTTAGCTGGAACAAAATATTGGCCTGACTTAAAGGGCAAAATCCTATTATTGGAAGCCTATGGCGGAGGCTCAGGGCAGATAGCTACTTTGTTCAACCAGTTGGAGCAGATAGGAGTTTTTGAGCAGGTGGCTGGAGTATTGCTTGGTACCTTTACCAGCTATGAGAAGGCAAATCTTGAATACTCAGTTTATGATCTTTTGAAAATGCATATAAGTGATACTCTTCCAGTGGCCAAGACAACAGAGATAGGCCACGGTCACGATTCCAAAGCAATTGTAATTGGAAGGGAAATGGAGTTTATAGCTAAATAACAGACCCGTCACAGGTGCGCACATAAAGTCGGGAATACAAAACCACCCGAGACTATACTAAAGGAGCAATGTGAGAGAAACAAAGAGAGGTAAAGAATAGTGCAAAGTTGGGTGGAAGAATTTCAGGAATCAATCAATTTCATAGAGGAGAATCTGGCCAGTCCTTTGGAGATTGAAGATATTGCTGGAGTTGCTGCATTATCATCTTTCTACTATCAGAGAATCTTTGGCGCAATGTGTGGAATGTCAGTTGGCGAGTACATTAGAGCAAGACGAATGACCTTGGCAGCGCAGGAGCTATCAAGCACTGATGCAAAGGTAATTGATGTGGCTTTGAAATATGGTTATGATTCACCAGACAGTTTTGCAAAGGCATTCCAGCGCTTTCATGGAATTGCTCCATCGAAGGCCAGGGAGTCAGGCATACCTCTCAAATCCTTTGCTCCATTGCATATAAAAATATCTTTGGAGGGCGGTAAAATGTTAGATTATCGAATTGTTGAAAAGGCACAGTTTACAGTTATGGGAGTTAAGCGTGGATTTAACTCAGATTCAAGCTACCAGGAGATTCCAAAGTTTTGGGATGAATGGATGGATGATACAAAGGGACTTAAGGGCAGATTCGGTGTTTGCCTTGATATGGATGGCAAGGATTTTGATTATTGGATTGCTGACGAGTACAAGCCATGGCATGACGTTCCAGAAGGATGCGCTACTACAGTTATTCCAGCAGGTCTTTGGGCAGAGTTTAAGTGTGTTGGGAAGCTTCCAGAAAGCTTGCAGAGTGTGAATACTCAGATTTGGTCTGAGTGGCTTCCAACACTTAAGGGCTATGAACTGGCAGGCAATTACTCACTTGAGGTGTATTGCCCACCTACAGAAAAACCAGATGATACTGTAAGTTACATCTGGATTCCATTAAAGAAGACAAATTAAGAGATTTTTTAGGTAAACCCAGAAAAAATAAGGAGCAACCGCAAGGTTGCTCCTGTTTTTGTGAAATCCTAATTTGCTACATCAATCCACCACATCTCGTAATTGCTGCTGCAGTCTTTATACTGCTCTACATTTGCATTGGCATCGTTGCTGCCATAAGAAATGCTTAGGCACTTGCCGCTGTTGTGGTTGATGATTTTGTATGTATTGTTTGCTGCAGGATAGATTTCCCACTTCTGGCTGTTGCCGCCGTAGTAGTCCCACTGATGTACATTTGCACCATCCCAGTTTGCAGAATCCTGAACAGTAAGAGCTTTTCCAGTAGAAGCAGACTTGATTACATAATAATCGCCTTCCTTCTGGAAGTACCACTTCTGATTTGCATTTCCTCTGAATGGATACTGAAGAATATTAGTACCGTTGTCACGGCGATTTCCCTGAACATCAAGTGACTGAGAACTTCCGTAGTTAATTATTTTATATGCTTTTGAGCTATCAAACATTGCACCAGAAGACTGAGATGGAGCAGGCTGAGATGGCTGCCAAGATGGAGCAAGCTGAGCCTGTGAGCCACCATTATTGCCAGAATTTCCAGCGCCTGAGTTGCTAGAGCTATTATTATGAGCATCCCAAGAAGCCCAGTCATAATAAGCACTGATTCCAGTTCTTCCATCATAAGGTTTGAGCCAGTTATCTACACCAGTACCAGGCCATACATTCATCATGATTTTTCCAGGAGTATCTGGGATATTATTTGTAGCTGTATAAACAGCCTTGCCATCTACATACCAGGTGATGCTACCCTGATTCCAGTCAAAGCCATATGTGTGGAAGCTCTGAGATGCATCAAAACCTAAGTTGTAAAGATATTCATGATTTCCCTGACCATTAGTATAGTAGTTAAATTGAACCTTTGTGGTGTCATATCCAAGGAATTCGATATCAATCTCATCCCATTTTGTTCCATCACTTTCACCTGTGTAGGTGAAGAAGGAAGATACAACGCCTGAGTTTTTGATAGGCTTCATGTTTACCTGATAAAGACCATATCCATAGTACTTCTTTGTACGGTACTCACCGCCAGTGTAGCCAGAACTATTTCTGTCGATTGTAAGCTTCATTTGACCGTTCTGGAAAGCAACATTGTTTGGTGACCATGTGCAGTTGAACATCCCCCCATTTGACCAACTAGACATTTCAAACTGATTGCTATCGTGGTAGTCGAAAGCCATACCTTCATGTGTGCCATTCCAGGCACTTGCTGCGTTTGCCATGGAAACATTCATTAACAGTCCGCTGACAGTCAGAACGGTTCCAAGGACTAGTGACATAAGTTTACGTTTCATTTTACATTACCTCCTCTAATGAAAATAATACGCACAAAATTATATGTGAGGATATTAGATTCATGCAAGAAATATCAGAATGATGAAGTGTATTAATGACTAAAACTGAAAGATATATCAAAATATATGGTATAATAAACAAATATAAAAGCTTAAATTTTCTTTGATTTTCTCTTATTGTTCTTAGTTATTGAATGATGTGAATATATATGGACACCATGCTTATTTACAATTATCTTGTAAATATAGAGCATGGAGGAATTATTAGAATGCCAGTTATATCACGTTTTTATGGAATTGAGATTTCAATGTACTATGATGACCATAATCCACCACATTTTCATGCAAAATATGGTGAATACAAGATTTTGGTAGATATCAAAAGGGCGAGAGTGATTGAAGGATTTATGCCATCATCTCAGACTAAATTAGTATTAGCATGGGCAATTATCCGAAAGGATGAACTAATAAAGGATTGGGAGCTTGCCAAGATGATGGAACAACTAGAAAAAATAGAACCGCTGAGGTAATGATTATGATGTATGAAATTATTCAAGTAGTGCCACAAGATGACTATACTGTTTGGGTGTATTTTGCGGATGGAAAGATTACATGCTATGATGCAAAGCCTAATCTTTCTAAAGGAATATTTAAAAGGATAAATGACATAACTGTGTTTAAAGAAAAGTGTAAAATAATGAATGACACGTTGGCATGGGATATAGGTGTGAACGGTGAAGATGATTGTTTGGATATAGATCCTAATACATTATATAATTGCCCAGAAGTAGAAGAGGCTACAGCTTAAAGCTATAGCCTCTTTTTACAAACATCCTCCAAACAACACTTATCACAGTAAGGTGCAGTTCTTGCTGTGCAGACCGCCCTGCCATGGTCAACTAAACGATGGCACAAATTATTCCCCTCTTCAGGTGGTATTATTTTGCGAAGAGCCATTTCTACCTTGGTAGGTTCTTTGATTCCATCCACTAATCCAATTCTATTAGAAAGTCTAATAGCATGAGTATCTGTTACAATCGCAGGTTTTCCGTACACATCCCCAAGAATAAGATTTGCAGACTTGCGGCCTACGCCTGGGAGCTTTAACAAATCCTCCATGGTGTCAGGAACCTTGCAGTCAAATACATCTCGAAGCATCTTCATGCAGGCAACAATGTCCTTTGCCTTTGATTTTCCAAGTCCGCAAGGGCGAACAATAGCTTCCACATCTGCTACATCTGCGTCGGCAATAGCTGAGATGGTAGGGAACTTTTCATATAATGAAGGAACAATCTCGTTAACTCTTGCATCGGTGCACTGAGCCGCCAGTCTTACAGACACCAGCAGCTTCCATGCATCATCATAATCTAATGTGCAATCACTGTAGGGATATTCCTGTTTTAATCTTTCGATAACAATCAATGCTAATTCTTTTTTTCGCATAATTTAAACCTCGTTTTTATTATGGGTATATCATAGCATTTATTCTAATAAAGGGCTAAAGTTTTTATTGAAAATTCAATCATAATAATGGTATTATAGCATTACACGACATAACGATTTAGGAAGGGCGATTTACATACCAAATCATTTAGGTACATAGTGGATGATTGGGACATGTGAGTCGCCTTTTTTGACGCGTTTTTGTCTGAATTTTCAAAAGGAGGAGAGGATAGGTAATGAAAAAATTGGCTCGCAGAGGGCTATCTTTAGTTCTTTCGCTTTTGATGGTTGTTTCACTGGCAAATACTGACATTTCTTTCATTTCTAAGGCCGAAGAAACTAACCATGTCTGGACTAAAGTAAGTCTATCCGATATCACATCTAGTGATTCTATTGCCATCACAATGAGCACTTCCGATGGCGAAACCTACGTATTGCCAAATGCATCTACAGGAAAAGCACCAGCAGCTGTTCTTGGAACAGTTAACAATGGTTCTTTAACTATCGAATCCGGTAGTGACGCAGATTATGCATGGACAATTACAAAGAACACTGTTGAAGAAACAGTTGTTGCTGGCTCTGAAAATAATACAGAGTCTGAGACAGCTACTGTTGAGGAAAAAACAGTGACAGAGGAAGCAGGCACCATCGCTTCTGAAGAAAAAGCTTCTGAAGAGAAAACTGAAGAGGTTGCAGAGACTGCAGAGGATAAGCCTGTAGTTGAGACAACAGAAGCTACAGAAGAAAAGGCAGAAGAGAAGACTGATGCCGAAGATTCTGAACAGAAGAATCTTGAAAAAGAGGATGACAAGAATTCACAGGACAATGAGTCAGAGGAAAAGATTACTAGAACTTACTATACAATAGGAAATGGTTCTGATTATCTTTACACTAATGCTGCTAACAACGGCGTTAGAGCTGGTTCAATGCCAAAGAATCAGGTTGGCGCTCAGTGGCAGCTTGATGAAACTGGTTATCTTTCAGCTAAAGACTCAAAGGATGCTACTCGATTCTTAGGGGTATACAATAAACAGGATTGGAGAGCATACACACTTGGAAAGACAGGTGACTTCCCTAATAACATTAAGGATCAGACACTTACTTTCTACAAGCTTACAGGTAAGGTTGCAGGTGAAGGCAAGGTTGCAGCACCAAAGGCTTCTGTTGAAAGCGGCACAGAGGTTGAGTTTGGTGCAGAGGTAGAACTTACATGCGATACTGAGGATGCTAAGATTTACTACAACGTAAATGGTAGCGAGGACAACTACAGCCCTTACAAGAAAGCAATCGAAATTACAAAGGAAACTACAATCTATGCTTATGCAGTAGTTGATGAGACAAAGAGCGAGATAGTTTCATTCAACTATAAGCTTATTGCAGGTTCTAAGATTACTGACATCACAAAGCTTTCAGCAGATCAGGAATTTGTTCTTTCATTTAATAATGAAAAAGTTCTTGCTACTGAGGCTAGTGGAAAGAAACTTGCTGGTGTAGATGTTAAGGTAAATGATGACAATCACCTTACATACACAGATGCACAGGCTCCTATCGCAGCTCTTAAGCTTGTAAAGGCTGAGAAGGATGGTGAGTTCTACATCACATCAGATATTCTTGAGGACAACGTACTTACAACAAAGTACCTTACTTCTGGAGAGACTGGTAACAGTCTTACATTTGCTACAGAGAAGAATGATTACAGCCTTTGGTCAGTTGAGCCAGAGGAAGATGGTACTTTCCTTGTTAAAAACGTAAATGCGGTATTCAAGAACAAGGCACAGTACCTGGAGTTCTACTCAGGTTTCACAACCTACAGCTACACAGCTGGTGGTAAGAAGGACAATTACACATTCTCAGCTTACACAGTACCTGAGGTTGAGAAGACAGATGCACCTGTTACTGATAAGACACTTGGAAAGCTTCTCACAAGAGAGCTTTACGATGGAGATCAGGTAGTTGTTTACTATCCAGCAGGCAAGAAGCTCATGACAGCTGAGGCTACTACAAATGGTAAGCTCAAGGATGTTGCAGCAGAGCCAGCAGAGGATGGCACACTTGAGACAAAGGATTTAAATGCAGCAGTTCTTACAGTTGCACTTGATGATAACGGATACTATTCTTTCAAGACTGCTGACGGTAAGTACCTTACTGGCTCAGTAGAGGAGAAGGAAGTAGACGGCAAGAAGAAGAGTTATGCAAATCTTACTCTTGAGGATACAAAGACAGACAACAGTCTTTGGTCAGAAGAAGCAGCCAGCGCAGAAGGAAAGTATTACTTAAAGAATGCTTTTGCAAAGGTTGGCTCAAGCGTTCAGGCTCTTGAGTACTACAGTGGCTTCTCACTTTATGGCTTCAAGGAGTCTTCAGCATATGAGTTCAGCTTCTATGCACTTGAAGAAGGCACAAAGACAGTTAAGTATGATTACGAGGATGCTCGTCTCACAGTAGCTCAGTGGGCAGGTAATGCACACTACGATGAGGTAGAGACATCTAAGGAGTATATCAACGGTGATTTATATCAGACAAACGATATGCTCGACAAGAACGCTAAGTACACAGCAGTAGTAGATGGAAAGGTCTCACAGCCATGGACATCTGCAAAGAGCAGCAACACAGGCTCTACAAACTTCTACATGGGATCAACAGGTGTTATCAATAAGGATACTGATTACATGCAGTTTGCATTCCCATCAGCAGGCTATGGCAACATGGCAATTGATTTCAGAATGAGAGCTTCAAATACTGCTTGCGGAGCATTCCAGCTTCAGTACTCTACAGATGGAGAATCATTTAAGAATCTTAAGACTGGTACATATTCATATAAGTACACAGCTTACAAGGCTTCAGATAAGGTAGATGAGAATGGCAAGGCTGTTCAGGAGCCATTTGAAGTAAATGGTTCTGGTGACATCACAGATGGTAAGGCCCTTACATCTCTTGCACCAACATACTACATTACATTTAGCTTTGATATTCCAAATGCAGCAGCTAATGCTGAGACACTTTATGTAAGACTTGTTCCTGCAAGTGACAAGTCAGCAAAGGGTGACAAGGCACCTGCAAAGGGTGGCGTTATCCGTATTGATGGCGTTACTGTAAAGGGTAACCCAATCGTCAGCGATGAAGTTACAGGCTATGTAATTGCAAGCCCAGCTGCTGGCGAAATTGCATCAGACCAGAAGGTTTCGCTTTCATCTAAGACTGAGGGAGCAGACATCTTCTACTCAGTAAATGGCGGCGAGTTTGTTAAGTATGATTCAGAAGAGAAGGTAAGCTTCACAGAGCTTCCAGCTACAATCCGTGCTTACGCTACAAAGGAAGGCCTTGCAAAGTCAATCACTGTAAATTATCAGTACACACAGGCACAGGTCGCTCCAGTTAAGGCAGCTCCAAACGGCGGTGCTGTATTTGAAGGTCAGAGAATTACTCTCAAGACAAAGACAGAAGGCGCTAAGATCTTCTATAGATATGAAGAAGTAAAGGATGATGCTGAGGCCTCAGACGAGGCTAAGACTTCTGAAGAAGAGACAACAGAAGAGCCAGTTACTGAGGAAGAGCATGACGATTGGATTGAGTACACATCACCATTCGAGCTCAAGGAGCTCCCAGCTCAGATTCAAGTAAAGGCTACAAAGGAAGGCTACAAGGATAGTGCTGTTTCTACTCTTAAGTTCACAAAGAAGCTTAACGAGAAGTACAACATCTATTTCGGTCAGGTTCATGCACATACAAGCATTTCTGATGGTGCTGGTACACTTGAGGAAGCTTTACAGCATGCATCTAAGGTAGACAATCTTGACTATATCGTAATTACGGATCACAGTAACTCAATCGACAACGAAAAAGAGTCTAAGATTACTGAGAACGTTGATAAGTCTGAAAATGATGAGTGGACATACGCTCACAATCTTGTAAAGAAGTATTCAACAGACAAGTTTACATGTGCTTACGGTTATGAGATGACATGGTCAAATGGTCTTGGTCATATCAACACATACAACACACCAGGTTTCCAGAGCCGTACACAGACAGCATACTCAACATATGCTACAGCTTTACAGAACTACTATGAGGCTCTTAGATCAGTTCCTGATTCTATCAGCCAGTTCAATCACCCAGGTACAACCTTCGGTGATTTCCAGGATTTCGCATACTACTCAGAAGAGAACGATGCGTTAATCACAATGATTGAGGTTGGTAACGGTGAAGGTACAATCGGTTCTTCAGGTTACTTCCCATCATACGAGTATTACACTCGTGCCCTTGATAAGGGATGGCACGTAGCTCCTACTAACAATCAGGATAACCACAAGGGTAAGTGGGGCGATGCCAACACAGCACGTACAGTAATGCTTGCTGATACAAATGATGAAAATGCTATCTATGATGCAATGAGAAATTATCGTATATACGCAACAGAGGATAACGACCTCAGCGTATACTACACACTTGATAATTACATCATGGGTACAATCCTTGAGAAGGATGCAGTAGGTGACACAGTTCAGCTTAAGGCAGATATCAAGGATCCTACAGATTCAAAGATTGGCCGTGTTGAGGTTATCGTTAACGGTGGTCAGTCAATCGCTATGGAGAATGTAGCTACTAACGAGAAGACAGTTACATTCGAGGTACCTGCAAACTACTCTTACTACTACTTAAAGATTACAGAGGATGATGGCGATATCGCTGTTACAGCTCCTGTATGGGTAGGTGAGGTTGAGGCTTGCGGTATCAACAAGACTTACACAAACACAGTTCTTCCAGTTAAGGGAGAGAGCCTTGATGTAAATGTTGATTTCTACAACAATGAGCAGACAGATCTTACAATCGACAACATCCAGGTAGTCCTCAAGGACGTTGATAATAAGGAAACAGAGGTTGTAAACCTTTCAGGTGCTGAGGCTGGTATCACATCAGTTAAGTCACAGGGTACAGCAACCTTCAAGACAGACTTCGTATATAACGAGGCTGGTCAGGTTACTTACGAGGTGATTGTTAACGCAACACTTAACGGAGTACCAAAGGTTTACACAGATAAGCTTCAGCTTAGCTATGCGATTCCAGAGATGGTTACAGACGTACTCATCGACGGTACACATTACAATGACTATGTTACTGGTTACTACGGTGGCAACATGTCAGCCTTCGTTTCAATCTGCGCAAAGAAGAACATCCGCGCTCAGGTTGTTACAACAGAAATCACACCAGAGATGCTTGAGAAGTGCTCATTACTTGTAGTATCTGCTCCAGCTAAGAAGTCTGGTACAGCAAACGCTGGTGATTACACAATTTCTCACTTTAGTGATGACTTCATCGCTATGGTTAAGAATTATGTAGCAAATGGTGGTTCAGTAATCGTTTGTGGTCTTGCAGATTACTCTGATACAACTGACGGACAGACAGCTACAGAGCAGAACAAGCTTCTTGAAGCTATCGGTTCTACAATCCGCATGGGTTCTGATGAGGTTTGTGATGATACAAACAACGGTGGTCAGGTATACAGAATGTACCCAACTACTTACAACACAGATTCAGCACTCTTTGCTGGATTAAGAGATGGTCAGAAGTACAGCCAGTACTCAGGCTGCTCAGTAGATATTTCAAACGCTAAGGCTACAGATTTTGTAGACGCAGCACAGTGGCTTGTTAAGGGCTTTGATACTACTTACTCAGTGGATTGCAAGGATGCTTCAGGAAATCCTCAGCCAGGCACACTTGATAACGGTGTTAAGGGTGCAAAGAATGATAACCTTGGTGATGTTACATTCCTCGCAACACAGCACACAAAGGCTGGTGGTGACATCTTCGTAGCTGGTGGAGTATTCATTTCAGACTTCGAAGTAAAGGCAGAGATGGACAACAACGATTCTCTTCCATATACAAACCACACAATCATCAATAACATCCTTGAGGGTGTTACAGTAGAGCTTCCAACATCTACTATCGCACAGGCTCGTGCAGGTAAGATGAACGAAGTATTCGCAGTTGAAGGTTATGTAACATCTGGTACAGACAACGAGTACACAACCTTCTTCGATACAATTTATCTTCAGGATGAGACAGCTGGTATCGACATCTTCCCATATGCAACACCAGGTCTTGCAATCGGTACAAAGATGCGCATCGTTGGATACGTTTCACAGTATCAGGGAGATAAGGAGCTTAAGGTTATTTCATCTAAGATTCTTAGCGATGAGCCACACGTATATGCTCCAAAGGAAGTAGACACAAAGACAGCAATGGATTATGATGCTCTTGGTGGTTCACTTCTTAAGACAACAGGTAAGGTAACAAGAGTTGCTTACGGTT
Source organism: Pseudobutyrivibrio sp. 49 (assembly GCF_900100545.1). Taxonomy (GTDB): domain Bacteria; phylum Bacillota; class Clostridia; order Lachnospirales; family Lachnospiraceae; genus Pseudobutyrivibrio. The sequence goes on along the minus strand of NZ_FNDP01000006.1, from coordinate 158,266 downwards.
CTGATGGAAAGACAATCGAAGAGTTCTGGCTCAAGGATTCTACTGGAGTAGAGGCTGCTATCTTTATCGATGGTTATATCTACTCAGCAACAACAGGCAAGAATGAGATTGCAAGCTTTGTAAAGGAAGGCGCTACAGTTTCTGCAGCTGGTGTTCTTTACATGCATCCAGAGGGAGATTCTGAGGAATCAGTACCTGTATTCAGAGTTCGCAATTGCGACGACATTGTTCTTGTTAAGGAGCCTGAACCAGAGGTTAAGCCAGATCCTGTTAAGGAAACAATCAAGAAGATTGGTAAGGTAGTTAAGAACGTAGTTGATACTGTTGAAAAGACAGTTCAGAAGGCAGCTGCCAAGAATCCAGTTGTTAAGAAGATTGTTGAAAATCCAGTTGTTAAGCAGGTTACAAAAGCAGTTAAGAGCTTTTTAAGCAAGTTTTTTGGATGGTAATTTTTTGAGAAAATGAAAAAAGAACTGATAATTAAAATCGTATCAGTCCTTGTATTTATAGCCCTCAGTGTTGGTGTGATTATTTACGCCAACACTGACAGGCCAAAATACACTATCACAGAGAGCTCTGGCGTCGAATATGAGACTGCTAGAGTTCTTTCTGTAATAGAGGATAATACATCGATTGATAAAGAAATTGAAAATGTAAAAAAGGGAAGTGCCGAGCTGGAAGTAGAGCTTTTGACCGGCCGTTATAAGGGCGACGTTTGCCATGTGACGAACTATTTCAGTGCCCTTTACAATGTGGATGTGGCAAAGGGCGATAAGGTCAGTGTCAGAATAGATACCACTGATGTTGGTGTTTATCAGGTTAGCATTTACAACTACAACAGAATTCCTCTTTTTATAGGACTTATTGTTGTGTTCTTTGCAGTACTTGTTTTGCTAGGTGGCAAGCAGGGCTTAAAAGCTTTTGCGGGACTTGTTTATACAGTGCTTGTGATTTGCTTTGTACTGCTGCCTCTTACTCTTAAGGGCGTGTCCTCTATTCCACTTACTATAGTGATAGTGTTCGTTACATCAGCTTTGTGTTTCTTGCTTATTGGCGGTGTACAGAAGAAGACTATTGCAGCAGCTCTTGGCTCTCTTGCAGGAGTTCTTATAGCAGCATTGCTTGGAGAGATTGCTGCCAAGGCAGGCGGTGTTACTACATTCCAGATGGATGAGGCCGAGGCACTTTTACTTGTAAAATCTACCAATCCAATTCAGCTTAGAGGTTTGTTTATAAGCGGCATTCTTATAGCTGCCATGGGTGCAGTAATGGATATTGCAATGTCCATAGCATCTGCTATTTCAGAGGTACATGAGGCTAATAAGAAGCTTGGTTTTAAAGAATTGTTTGGCGCAGGAATGAACATTGGTCGCGACGCCATGGGAACCATGTCAAACACACTTGTACTTGCTTATGTTGGTGGCTCACTCAACATGATGGTGCTTATTTATTCATACGGTGTATCCTTTACACAGCTTGTAAACACTGATTTTGTGGCTATAGAATTGATTAGAGCCATTGCAGGTTCTATCGGAATCATCGGAACAGTGCCATGTGTTTCAGCAGTGGCTGGATATTTGTATAGTAAGGACTAGGCATTTTGCCTAGTCCTTACTGATTGCTTTTATTTATGAACGAATATTTACAGTTTTTTACAAGATTTAGCTATTTAATAATTTAGAAATTTCATCCACCATATCGTTAATAGTTTTGGCTTGATTAGCAACTTCTTCTGTATTTTTAGCATTGCTTTCAGCCATAGCTCTTATAGAAACGAATTGTTGATTTTCATCTCTAATACTTTCGGCAATATCCTGATTGATATCTACAGTTTGTTTTATGATATCAGATTGACGCTTGATGGCTTTGTTCATTTCTGAAACCGCAACAACAGAATCATTAAGCATTACACTCATGTCTGCTACATCGCCAAAGACCTTCTTGAATTGTTCATTTTGTTCTTCAAGCTTTGAGGCGTTTTTCTCAACCTGGCTTGTAATTTCCCTTACATTCATTTGAACTCTATCAATTACTTCGCCAACATCATTTAATGAATTTGATGTACTTTCTGCAAGTTTACCAACTTCTGTTGCCACAACTGCAAAACCCTTTCCAGCTTCACCTGCACGTGCTGCCTCGATTGACGCATTCAAAGCAAGTAAACTGATTGAAGAAGATATTCCCTGAATAAGTTCCAATGTAGTTCCGATTTCTTCAACTGCATTTGACAGACGTTCTGCAATATCTGTTGTGGTGGCCATTGAATCTGAAACATCAGAGTTAATTCCTTGTAAATCATTAAGAGCTTTTTCATTTTCGTTTGATTTAACAAGTAAATTATCTGAGGTATTTTCTACCTTCTCAACATTTTCGATTACAATACTTTCTACATCACTTAGTTCTGAAAGATTTGCCATACTGTCATCAGCTTTGGTACCAAGCATATTACTATTCTCTACTAAATCATCACTTGTGGCTGATAATTCTTCAGCTGAAGCACTTTCATTTGAGGCGATATCAAGTAGTGCAGTACCTGCTGAAACCATCTTTTCAGAAATAGACCTTACAGCATTCATTACACCAACAACCTTCTTGTTGTTTTCTTCAAGTTCATCTTTTTTAGCATTTACGAGGAAATAAGAAACAAAGAAAACAAACAATGTTATGCCGGCCAAAGATATAGTTAATCCAACAATACACATTATTATATCAGTCACATATAATTCGTCTTTTGCAGGAAGAAGTTGTGAGCCTCGAACTATCCATCCACTAATAAGGGAAATAATACAAATTCCTCCGGTTGTCAATAACTGTTTTATATCAAGGAAAAATCCGATTAGTGTTAGAAAGAATGCTAAGAATCCCCAGAAATTTCTAGTTGGGCACATATAAACAATATAAGTCCATTGAATAATAAGTACGCCGGAACAAAAAATTTTGCCTAGCTGTAATTTTCCATCTATTAGATAGCCCTCTTCATTAAATGATGTTTTTAGTATAAGCATTCCACAAATTAAAAAACAAACATCCATAATGGCGAAACAGATTACAGCAATCCATTGCATATCTTTGTAAAAGCCTAACAATTTCTCAGTAATGAACATACATGTTGCAAACATACATGCTCCTGTCAACGCTATAATACCCCATTTAAATACCGCTGAAAGATATACTTCGAATGCTGATTTCTTATTACTCATGTACTAAAACCTCCTTACATCATCATTTAAAGTAATTTTATCAGCAGATTATGATAAAAGTGTTAAACATTATCCTAAAACTTGTAGGATAATTAAAAAGAAGACCTCTTGTTGACTAAACAAGAAGCCTTCATTTTTGATCAAAGCATTCAAATTTGTCGATTGCAACTATCGTTAGCAACAACTAACACAATGTGATATTATTAGTTAAGGGATAGGTTAATCTGTTGTAAGGGAGGGCGAGGATATGATGAAGTACACTGGAAAGTATTATATGGTTTTATCGTTATTTCTACGCAGGCATCTCATAGAACAATTTGGAAAAGAAGTAACCAATAAGGCCTTAAAAGGTGCAAAGCCTATTTATAAGGAGATGCTTGAAAAGTGTGAAGACATAGGTTATGACAACCCAATGGCTAGTAATATTTACATGTGCTTTGTTTTTCTTGCGATATGGAAAGCGGCTGATGGGGCTATAGATTATGAGGGATATAGAAAAGTAATTAAAGATTTTATGACGACCCCTCCAGTTAGTAAGTTCTTGGGTTCAGGAGATTTAAATAATCCAATAACTCTAAAAAAGGGTGATGAAAGGATGCATAAGATGCAGGAATGGGCTGATGAACATCCAGAATATAAAGACAAGACCTGGGATTTCAATTTTGAAAACAAGCACAAGGATGGAATCTATTATCATTTCACGCGTTGCCCATTAAATGATTTTGCTAGAAAGAACGGATTCTTGGAAATACTTCCACTCTGCTGTGAGATAGACCACTATATGACAGAGGCAAAACATGGGGTGTTACACAGAGATTATACCTTGGCCACAGGCGGTTCTATCTGCGACTACTGGATCGTACCTGATAAGATAGCGAATCCTCAGTAAAGTTGGAGGATAAGGGATGGACAGAAAGATAAGGATTTATCAGATGGGCCTGCATGTCATGATGAGGTGATCAGAAAATGTTAAAGAACTACATGAAGGAAGGGCAGAAACTCCCTCTCTTTGGAGTCGGGCCATATATTGTTTATGGAATTGCTATGGTCAATGTAATAGGAATTATCTTGTTTGGCTATGTACTTAAGATAGGAATTCTGTATGATTCATGGATACTTATTTTCCGAGTGGTTGGTACATTACTCATAATAATGGGAATCGGTGTATGGTATATAGGAGCTGTCCGGTCAGATATGGATGATTCTATAACAGAGAACAGGCTTCAGACCAATGGCATTTATTCATGGGTACGGAACCCGATGTACAGCGGCTGGTGGTTTGCGTTATCTGGGATTACCCTTATGTGGCATAATGCATGGCTGCTACTTTTTCCGATTGTTGACTGGATTATTATGACAGTTGCACTTATAAAAACGGAAGAGAAGTGGCTTTTGGATTTATATGGTGAGGAGTATGCTGAGTATAAGAAAAACGTAAACAGATGCATCCCGTGGAAACCTGGCATTGGGATATATAGAACGGAGATATCCACAGCTAAGTGGATGATATATGATTTGCCGGGGAATGCAGGCTGGATAATATGGATCGTTTGTACAGTGAAATGTTTGAGGCAAGAGGCGAATATGTATGCCGTACTTTCTGTCATAGTAGCAATTTTCATGATGATTGGCGTGTTGGAACTAATTAGTGAGAGGGCGGCAGGGCTTAACCGCATCCTTACAGCGGCAAGGCTGCACAGGGGCTTTGGAGCATTGTCGCTGGGCGGACTAGTTGGAATCCCTATTTCAATATATGGAATCCTTTCAAATACTGATTATGGATTATCCCTATTGATGCTGACAGGAGCAGTATTATGTGCTCTGTTTGCAGGGCTCATCTTTGTGACCTTTAAAAGAGAGGAATGATAGGAAAAATGACGATACATGAATTTGGAAAAGATAATGATAAGGCCATAGTGTTGCTACATCCGTCCGTGGTTATGTGGGATTACTTCGAGTATGTGATTCCGCTTTTGGAAAAGAAATACCATCTGATAATTCCTGCACTTCCGGGGTATGACCCTGACAACAAGAGCGATTTCACAAGTGTTGAAGAGATCTCAGCAGAACTGGAAGAATGGCTGAATCTGAACGGACTGAGCAATGTGACGTGTCTTTACGGCTGCTCCATGGGTGGAAGCATTGTAGTCAGGATGCTTGCAGGCAACAAAGTGACAATACAGAGTGCAGTAATCGATGGTGGTATTACTCCATATCAGCTTTCTTGGATCGTTACAAGATTGATAGCAATAAAGGATTTTTTGTTGATATACACAGGAAAACTTGGTGGAACAAAGCTGTTGGAAAAAGCGTTTTCTACTGATGAACTGTCAGAGGAAGATGTGCAGTACGCAGCAAATGTCCTTAAGATGATTAGCACTAAAACAATCTGGAGGACATTTGAATCCTGCAACAATTATTCCATGCCGAAGTATATCCATACTGGCTGTAAATACATAGAATATTGGGTTGCAGAAAAAGAGGTAAAAGATAGAAAGTGGGATGTGGAATATATAAAAAAGATCTTTCCACATACAGTATTTAGAAAGATCAAGGACACAGGCCACGGAGGGCTGGCTCCATTTAAGCCGGAAAAGTTTGTGGGGGAGATTGAGAAGGTCATAAGGCAGGGGGATAAGAGATGATTCTAACTATATTTCTGACAATAATATTTTGCGTGGCGATAACACTGATGATGTTGTCTGCCGTAGCATTTATTCAGGATAAGAAGTTCTTTTCTTCAGCACCTAAAGAAGCGCAGGAGGCTATTTTGCCAAGGGAAAAAGAATTGTTCTACGGCGCCAGGACAATCGGATGGACTTTAATGATATTTAGTTTTCTGATGATACTGGGGGTAGGCTTTATCTCAATCTGGGACGGTTTCAGGAGTGGTTACACGTTTGGACAGTTCTTTTTCAGATTTGTCTTCATATTCACTGTTTACAAGCTTTATGACATGATCTGCTTTGACTACTTCCTGCTCATGAAATTCCAGTTTTTTCAGTTCTATTTTCCGGAAGTTGAAAGCGTTTTTAAGAACAGAAAGTATGGATATAACATCAAGAGCCAGCTGCTGAAGCTTCTTGTGATATTCCCGGCTGCATCAGCACTTGCAGCCTGGATATGTACATTGTTTTAAGGGAAACAATATTTTGAATGGGGAAATAAAAATATGCGGAGCTGGCACTGAGCGCTATAGATGAATTTATGGAAATGGCAGTTTGAGGGTAATATGGGGGGGTGACTATGGTTCTAATATTAGAGTGCATTGTGGTTTGCTTTATACTATTTCTTCCCTGCGTTGTTGTTATAGCAAATGGAACAGAACAGGGAGCCTTTTTGTATGAAAAAGATGTGCAGGATCGCGTCGTAGAGATGGGACTTATCTCAAAGGCACAGATTGAAAAGAACGGTAAGTTATTCAAGTTATGCACGCTTACAGTAATGATTGCTTTTGTGCTCTGGTCAGTTTATGGCATCAATGGAGTCAGAGGTTTTATAGTGCCATTTCTTCAAATTTATGCGATGACAATGGCAGAAGGACTATTCGACAGATTCTTTATTGATTGGTATTGGGTGGAGCATACAAAAGCCTGGACGATTCCGGGAACCGAAGATCTAAGGCCTTACATCCCCAAAAAGACGAATATTGTGAAGTGGCTGATTACGATTGTAGGCAATCCTATTATCGCAGCTGTATTGGCAGGGATTATGATGATTGTATTATGAGGGAGGAAAGCAGGTAACATGGTTTGGTATGTATTGTTAATTGAAGCGATAGTATTTGCAGTATTATTTACAACAATTCTTTTTGTGTCTTTTCATGGGGAAAAAATGTACAGTCCGGCATGTATCCATAATTACCCGCCTGATATTCAAGAAGAATACTTCAAAACACATGAAAGAGTGGATGTTTCATATAAATCAAAAAAGGTAGTAGTGGCGAAGTCCTGTGGAATAATCATGTTTACAGTTATTCTTACCATATGCGCGAAGCTTGCCGGGGCAGTTACATTTTGGCAGGGATTCGCGATCGCTTTTGGACTCATGGTATGGATTGGAGCCTATGACACACTCTTTCTGGACTGGGTGCTATTTGCAAATATGAAAATGTTCAGGCTGGAAGGAACAGAGCACATGGACAAGGCTTACCATCAGAAGTGGTTCCATTTAAAAGGGGCTATATTCCCGGGGCTGATGTTTGCGCTGATTCCTGCAGCTCTTGTAGGACTGTTCATAAGTTTGATGAGGTGAGTATGTAAAGAGCTTTGAGCATGGATATCTTTTAGCTGAGCTTCATTCACCATTCCTTGAAAAGAATGGAAGTCATCATGATGCTGTGAAACATACTAATGCCACATTTGGTTGGGGAACGAAATCAGGACTCGAGTATTTAGAGCTTGAACCAAGAATGCGCCTTATTTCAGAGACAAGTTATAACGAAGAAATGAAGAAATACTCAATACGTGGAAAGATATTTGCTATCGTCGGTAAGAATATCAACAATCGACTTGCTGTGTTTGAATGGTAAGTAATTTTGAAAATGACCACAAGGATGACGGAAGTAAAACATGGAGTTTTACATAGAGATTATACATTGTCTATAGGCGGTTCTACCTGCGATTATTGGATTGTTCCAGATAAAACTTCCAATAGAGATTCGGCAAACTTTTTATGTCCATCAATTGAAAAATGAACGCCGTCGTAACCCATCTCTATATTCCATTTTCCAGCATCGATAGCATTTATGTTATGCTCTTTTGCCAGTTTCATATAGCCTTCATTCATTTTTTTGCTACAGTCATGATATAATTCCATTTTAGAATCTGACGCACTGATATATGGTGGTGCAATCAGGATAAATCTAGCAAGGCAGTTTTGATTAACATAATCAAGAATGCCATCCAATCTCTGTAGTGTGGCTTCTACATCTGGATGATTTGTAAGTAGAATATCATTGGTACCAAGCATCATTAAAAAGACGTCATCTTTGGTTAGACTTTGAAAGGTTGTTGTGAAATAGCCGTAGCCTAACTCTGGCAACATTCTACCATTCATTCCTTCCTCGATGACATCATAGTTATCTTTTAGGGCTTCCTTTACATGTGTAGTCCAACGTATTTCTGCTGGATATCTACCACCCAAGAAGCCTCTTGGATCATAGCCATATGTATTTGAATCTCCATACAGAATTAGTTTTTTCATTGATTTACCTCATTTGACACCCAGGTGAAGCCTTTTGCTGTACGAATATCAGCATCTTTAAAGTGATTGCCATCATTCCACTCTAGGGTAGAAGCTAACTCTTTTGACTGATAATAATCACTGAGCTCTCTAATACAGTTCCCAACAGTAGACATAATAGGGTTTCTAGCTTTCTCTTCCTTATCACCTAAACTTAGATAGATATGTTTGACGCAAATATCTTCGCTCTTAGCATAATCAAGAAAACTTGGGAACCATACTGAAGGAGAGGCTGCAGCTATTGCAGTAAAAGCATTTGTCTGGTAGGCACTCCAAAGAGCAAATAAGCCGGCAAGAGAATAGCCACCCAGAATGATAGGGATATCTTGTGAAATATCATATTTTGTCTTAACTGTAGGAATGAGCTCATTTATCACAAAGGCCAGTGTTTCCTTAGCCCCGTCACCAAAACCTTCTTTTCCAAAAACAGGTGGTGCAGGCCAAGGGGATAAATCTTTGTTCCAGTCATTGACACTAAAGGCAATAAGAATAAAAGGTTTATCTGTATGCTCTGTGATATATTTTGTTTCAGAGTCTAGCATCTCGTAATCATGGGGGTCTACTGGCTGAACAAGTACAACCTCTGGGGCTTCATCCATAAATGCTATGCAGTTCGTTGTTTGTATTTGAAAATTCTCTTTAACCATTTCAAAACTCCATATGAATTATATTTGATAAATTGACAAGATTGACACTTTCATGTGCTTTCTTGCAAGAATCCAAATAAAATCAAGGCCTCCGAGGTGTCCTATTCTAAGCTCATTGATTTAGAATACCAGCCTTGTGCTTGTTGTAATAATGATAGCAGATATTTACAGCTTTGGTTAAAGTTCTTTGAGGGTATTCCCTGTATCCATTTCCCCTTTTGTCTAATCAAGGTAGTGGCTTTTATATGGGTGAAGATTTCCAATAATTAATAGGATGAAGGAAAGGGATGCAATGGCTGCATATTTGCTCTCAAAAGATAAAGTATGAAATTTTTTTGAATTTTATTTTAAATGGTTGAAAAATGATTTCTACCCTCATATAATTTTTGACGTTGTCGCAAAAATTATATGAGGGTGTTTATTTTGAAAATTATAGTTTTTTTAGAACGAATCTCACTTGCTTTTATTATATCTTTATTGGTTGGTTTCTTTGGCTCTGGGAAAAAAGTCGAAGCAGCAGAGCTACCAAATTATGCAATTTATGTAAATCGCGCAGCTAACTGCGTAACTGTATACAGCAAGGATGAGCAGGGGATGTATACTGTTCCTGAAAGATCCTTTTTGTGCTCAGTAGGTCGTAATATAGAAGATACACCAACAGGCTTGTTTCAGACTACAGATTATTATGAGTGGAGAAAGCTTTTTGGAAATACTTATGGAAGATATGCAATTCGTTTTAACGGTCATATTCTTTTCCATTCAGTACCTTATAGTCAGCCAAGCGTAGATGCGCTTTATGGAGATGCCTTTAATATGCTTGGTGAAGGGGCATCTGCAGGATGTGTACGTATGGCAGTTGCCGATTTGAAGTGGATTTATGATAACTGCAAAGTTGGAACTTATGTAGTTGTATATGATGATTTGGAAAATCCGGGACCACTTGGTAAGCCTAATGCTGTAAAAATCAATCTTGAGACTGGATATGGGAACTATGATCCTACAGAGGTAGCTGCATACAATCCATGGGTTTACATAAATCCAACACAGTATCTAAAGCAGGACAATGGCGATGGTATTGTATATGCCTATAAAGGTGTAAATTACGAGACCCTTAAGGATTATATTGGTCTTAAAGATAGCAATGGTGCAGACATTGAAAAATGGAATTACAGCTTGGAGTTAAATGGAAAGTATGATTTAAATACTCCTGGCACATATACTGTTTGGGTGACTGGTAAGGCAAACTCTGGATTGGCTAGTCAGCAACAGTATACAGTAGTAATAATGTAAGGTTTTTTCATTGAAAAGAAGGGTCTTCTATGGTACAATCGGAGAGGTTTTGAAAATCAATCTGGTTGTAACGAAGGAGAATCGTTTATGGAAAGCTACAAGTCAGAATTTATAGAGTTTATGGTGGAGGCAGACGTCCTTAAGTTTGGTGATTTTACACTGAAGTCAGGGCGAAAGTCTCCTTTTTTTATGAATGCAGGAGCCTATGTAACAGGCAGCCAGCTTATGCGCCTTGGTGAGTATTATGCAAAGGCTATTCACGATGCCTATGGGGATGATTTCGATGTTCTTTTTGGCCCAGCATACAAGGGCATTCCACTTGCTGTAATCACAGCAGAGGCATTCCACAGATTATATGGTAAGGAAATCAAATACTGCAGCAATCGTAAGGAAGAAAAAGATCACGGCGCTGATAAGGGTGGCATCCTTGGATATAAGATAAAGGATGGCGATAGAGTTGTCATGATAGAGGACGTTACCACGTCAGGAAAGAGCATGGAGGAGACTGTTCCAATCGTACGTGCTCAGGGTGATGTTACCATCGTTGGTCTTATGGTTTCTCTCAATCGTCAGGAGTTCGGTCTTTCTGGAGACAGAAGTAAGACAGCCCTTGATGAGGTTGCAGATACCTACGGCTTCAAGACAGCAGCCATCGTTTCTATGGACGAGGTTGTTGAGCATCTTTGGAACAGAGAGTGCCAGGGGCGTGTAGTTATCGATGACGAGATGAAGTCACGCATTGATGCATATTATAAGGAATATGGAGTTCAGTAATGGGAAGAATTCGTCCACATAGACGCAACTCTTACGGCAATCAGCTAAAGGCTCTTCCAATGGAGGCGATGTATGCTGCAGGAGTTTCTGTTTTTTCATTAGTAATATATGGGGCTGTTATGGGTGTTTCTGTCTATATGGCAGGTGAGACACCTAAGTTTGTTGGTGGCATAGGAATGCTGGGATGCTTCCTGGCACTTGCTGCGTTTCTTTATAACGTGGCCCAAATGAAAACTAAGACAGAGCTTAAATATAGACTTATTTGTTTGGCTGTCAGCACTTTAGCTATGGCCATATGGGTAGGCACATTTATTTTAGGAATGGTTAATTAAGGAGTATTATGAGCAAGACATTTTACATTGAAAATGATGATATTTTAGAGCGCTACGAATTAGTTACAGAGCGCATCTCTACTATTAAAGAGGATAAGGATTTACCTGAGAAGCTTCAGGCTTATTTCAATCAGGTGGCAGAGTTTATTATGGCTGTTGAGCCAGTTTTAGATAAGGCTGTTGCTGGCGAGCTTGAGAATCGTTCACTTGAGGAATGCAAGGCAGACCACGACAGAATCTTTGCTATCTATAAGGCAGGCACATATGAGAACAGCTTCCTTTGCCCTACATACGCTGTAGAGCAGCTTGGTGAGCAGCTTGGTGGTCCACTTTCTGCAATCTACTACAAATTAACAGACATGATTCGAGCAGCTTTTGCTGGACGTCTTGATATATTCACTATTTACTGTGAGCTTTTCATGCAGGTTTATGGTGTTTGTCAGGTGGAGAGTGAAGACAAGTTCCGCAGAGAGGATATTCTTTCTGCAATGGCTTCATTCAAGCATGATTATTGCACAATCTTTACTGGTGAAGTATTTATTGAGATGATTGATCCAGAGTATGATTTCTATTCAAATATTATTATGAAGTCTGATCTTTCTGATGATAGATATCTCTATAGATATGGTATGTACATCAGTGATAACGAGCTTAAGATGGCGGCACATCTTCGCAGCATGTCAAATGAGGATGTGGTTGCTATGGCTCGCACATATGTGGAAGGCTACATCAAGGGCTTCGAGGTTTGTGGAAAAGATATCTCAATCAAGGACACAGTTGGTGTACATGCACCAGCAGGCTTCGAGCTTATGACTCGCGAAGCAATCAAGCTTTTCAACGAAGCAGGTCTTGCTTCTACAGTTCGTTTTGGTGGAGCTACAGGTCGTAATCTCTTCTCTACTGTTCCTAACAAGCAGTGCGAGTACGACCACAAGGATGACAGAGCTTATGTTTGGGAAAAGGGGCTTGCAGACAGAATCCTTGAAGTTACAAAGAATACTTATGAAAAGAATAAAGAGCTTGCTGCAGTATTTGGTGGCCCAGCTGTAATAGAGACATTCGGTGATGCACCATTTGAGCCAAAGAACTATCCAGCTAACGCTCAGTATAATGATAAGCAGAATGAGCTTAACGTATACTTCATGAGCCAGAGTGGACAGATTACAAATCAGTACATTCACGGTGATGAGCGTAGCTTCACAATCATCGCTTATCCAATTCCAGAAATCGGTGACAAGTTCAATGAAATCTTCAACGAGACTGTTGCTGTAAATACAATGGATTACGAGCTTTACAAGAACATTCAGCAGCACATTATTGATGTGCTTGATCAGGGTGAGACAGTTCATATTACAGGTCGAGGGGATAACCACACAGACATTACTGTAAAGCTTCATCATCTTGATGATCCTTCAAAGCAGACTAATTTCGAAAACTGCGTTGCAGATGTAAATATTCCTGTTGGTGAGGTATTCACATCACCTGAGCTTGAGGGCACAAACGGAGTGCTTCACGTTACACAGGTTTACTTAAATGAGCTTTGCTACAAGAACCTTGAAATGAAGTTCGAAGACGGCAAAATCGTTTCTTATAACTGCAGCAATTTTGATACAGAAGAAGAGAACAAGAAGTACATCTTCGACAATGTTTTTTTCAAGCATGAGACACTTCCAATCGGCGAGTTCGCTATTGGAACAAACACAAGAGCATTTGTAATGGGACAGAAGTACGACATCGCAGATAAGCTTCCAATCCTCATTGCAGAAAAGACAGGTCCTCACTTTGCGGTAGGTGATACCTGCTATTCTCACTCAGAGGATGTACCTATGTACAACCCAGACGGCAAGGAATGCATAGCACGTGACAACTCATGCTCACTCCTTCGTAAAACAGATATTTCTAAGGCATATTTTAACTGCCACACAGATATAACAATTCCTTATTATGAGCTTGGTGATATCACAGTCACTACAGCTGATGGCCGCCAGCTTGAAATCATCCGTGAGGGTCGTTTCGTAGTGCCAGGAACTGAAGAGTTAAATAAAGTATTTGAGTAATGGAGGATAATGAAATGGCAACTGTATCAATTGTAATGGGAAGCGACAGCGACATGCCTGTAATGGCTAAGGCTATTGAAGTTTTAGAAAATTTTGGCATTGATTATGAGGTAAGAATCATCTCAGCTCATAGAGAGCCAGATATCTTTGTAGAGTACGCTAAGACTGCAAAAGATAGAGGCGTTAAGTGCATCATTGCAGGCGCAGGAAAGGCAGCACATCTTCCAGGTATGTGTACAGCTGTTTTTGAGGGCCCAGTTATCGGTATCCCTATGAAGACCAGCGACCTTGGTGGAGTGGACTCTCTCTACTCTATCGTTCAGATGCCTACAGGTGTACCTGTAGCTACAGTTGCCATCAACGGAGGAGCCAATGCAGGTATCCTCGCAGTTAAGATGCTTGCCATGAATGACACTACCCTTGCAGGCAAACTTCACGATTTCATCGTAGAACAGAAGGAGTCTGTAGAGGCGAAGGATTCTAAATTACAAAGCGAAGGCTATCGTGCCTTCTTATCGTAGATAAGTATTGGAAACCCTTATTTTCAAGGGTTTCCTTTTATTTATAAAATTTAAATGAGCTAACACATAGTAATTATGGTAAGCGCGAGCAAGAGGGCCCCGTGCCGGGGAAGGAGGGTGCCCCTTTAGGGGAGTTCCCTTGCCCGAGTATGGGAGATGGCTTGCGGGAGCATGAAAAACTTGGATGTGTTAGCGGACAAAAGTTATTAAAAGGAGAGAAACATGGATTACAAGAGTTCAGGAGTAGATATTGAGGCAGGATATGAGTCAGTGGAGCTCATGAAGAAGTTTGTGAAGGGCACTATGAGACCAGAGGTTCTTGGCGGTCTTGGAGGTTTTTCAGGAGCCTTCGATTTGAGTGCTATCAAGAACATGGATGAGCCAGTACTTTTATCTGGTACAGATGGTTGCGGCACTAAGGTTAAGCTTGCTTTCCTTATGGATAAGCATGACACAATCGGTATCGATGCAGTTGCAATGTGTGTTAACGACGTTGCATGTGCAGGTGGCGAGCCACTTTTCTTCCTTGATTATATTGCTTGCGGAAAGAACATCCCAGAGAAGATTGCAACAATCGTAAGTGGTGTTGCAGAAGGATGTAAGCAGTCTGGCTGCGCCCTTGTAGGTGGTGAGACAGCAGAGCACCCAGGTCTTATGCCTGAGGAGGAGTATGATCTTGCAGGTTTTGCAGTAGGTATCGTAGATAAGAAGGACATCATCACAGGTGAGAACCTTAAGGATGGTGATGTACTTATCGGTATGGCATCTACTGGTGTTCATTCAAATGGTTTCTCTCTTGTTCGTAAGATTTTCGAGATGACAAAGGAAAGTCTTGATACATATTATGATGAGCTTGGCTGCACTCTAGGTGAGGCACTCATTGCACCAACACGTATTTACGTTAAGGCTCTTAAGGCAGTAAAGGATGCAGGCGTTCGTGTAAAGGCTTGCTCACATATTACAGGTGGCGGTTTCTATGAGAATATTCCACGTATGCTTCCAGAGGGTAAGCGTGCTGTTGTTGAGAAGGACTCTTATGAGGTTCCTGCAATCTTTAAGCTTATGGCTGCTAAGGGTAACGTATCTGAGCAGATGATGTACAATACCTACAACATGGGACTTGGTATGATTGTTGCTGTAGACCCAGCTGATGTAGATAAGACAATGGAAGCTATTCGCTCTGCAGGAGATACACCTTATGTAGTTGGTAAGATTGTAGACGGTGAAAAGGGAGTAGATTTAGTCTAATGAAAATAGCAGTTTGTGTATCAGGCGGAGGTACCAATCTTCAGGCTATTATCGACGCCATTGATAATGGAACAATCCATAATACTGAGATTGCTGTCGTAATCTCAAATAATAAAAATGCATATGCATTGGAGCGCGCTGAAAAAGCTGGCATTGAAGGCGTTTGCATCAGCCCTAAGGATTTTGCCAGCCGCGAGGGGTTCAACAAAGCATTCCTTGAAAAGCTTGATTCTTACAATGTTGATTTAGTTGTATTGGCAGGATTCTTAGTTGTAATCCCACCAGAGATGATTCGTAAATACGAATATAAAATCATCAATATTCATCCATCACTTATTCCAAGCTTTTGTGGTACAGGATATTATGGATTGAAGGTTCATGAAGGCGCTCTTGCTCGTGGTGTAAAAGTCACTGGAGCTACCTGTCACTTTGTGGATGAAGGCACCGACACAGGCCCTATTATCTTACAAAAGGCGGTAGAGGTTCTTGAAGGCGACACACCAGAGGTTCTTCAGTGCCGTGTCATGGAACAGGCCGAGTGGATTATCATGCCTAAGGCTATTGATCTAATAGCGTGTGGTCGAGTACATGTTAATGCTGGAAAAGTTTATATTGATTAAATGAGCTTGTAGCTATCAATCTCTAAGTGTTGCACAGCGAGATGTGTTAATCGAGCGGAGCAATATCTTAGGATTGAGAGCGTAACAAGCGGAATAGGAGAATAAGTATGAAGGTTTTAATCGTAGGTAGTGGCGGCCGCGAGCATGCCATAGCTTTGGCAGTGTCTAGAAGCCCACAAGTAGATAAGATTTACTGTGCACCGGGAAATGCAGGTATTGCAGAGCTTGCAGAGTGCGTAGATATTAAGGCTATGGAGTTTGATAAGCTTGTAGCTTTTGCAAAAGAGAAGGAAATCGACCTTACTGTAATCGGTATGGATGACCCACTTGTAGGTGGTGTTGTAGATAAGTTTGAGGAAGCTGGTCTTCGTTGCTTTGGTCCTAGAAAGAATGCAGCCATCATCGAAGGTTCAAAGGCATTCTCTAAGGACTTGATGAAGAAGTACAATATACCAACTGCAGGTTATGAGAATTTCACAGATCCAGAGGCAGCTTTAAAGTATCTTGAGACAGCTAAGTACCCAATCGTTTTAAAGGCAGATGGTCTTGCTTTGGGTAAGGGTGTTCTTATCTGCGAGAATCATGAGCAGGCTGTTGCAGGCGTAGCAGAAATCATGACAGACAAGAAGTTTGGTGATGCTGGAAACACAATGGTTATCGAGGAATTCATGACAGGCCGCGAGGTTTCAGTACTTTCCTTTGTAGATGGAAATACAGTAAAGATTATGTCATCAGCACAGGATCATAAGCGCGCAGGTGATGGAGATACAGGTCTTAACACAGGTGGTATGGGTAACTTCTCACCATCTCCATTCTTCACAAAGGAGATTGAGGAGTACTGCCAGAAGAATATCTTCCAAGCTACTGTTGATGCCATGAAGGCAGAGGGCAGACCATTCAAGGGTGTTATCTTCTTCGGACTTATGCTAACAGAGGATGGTCCTAAGGTACTTGAGTACAATGCTCGTTTTGGTGACCCAGAGGCACAGGTAGTTCTTCCAAGATTAGAGAACGATATTATCGATGTATTTAATGCCTGCATCGATGGTACACTTGATAAGATTGATTTGAAGTTTTCTGATGAGGCTTGTGTATGCGTAGTACTTGCTTCAGATGGTTATCCAGTAGCATACAAGAAAGGCTTCCCTATCACTGGCTTTGAGAAGTTCAATAATAAGGATTACTATTGCTTCCACGCTGGAACAGCAAAGAACGATAAGGGCGAGATAGTAACAAATGGTGGTCGTGTTCTTGGAATTACAGCTCTCGGCAAGGATTTAGTAGAGGCTCGCGCTAAGGCATACGAGGCAACCGAGTGGATTGAATTTGAAAATAAATATATGCGTCATGACATTGCAAATGCGATACTCGATGTAGACACATGTAACAATTAGAACGAGGTACAGTGGGAGTACCCACTTATCTATAAGTTTATAATTTCTGTGGGTACACTTTACTTGTCAGTGTACCCACTTTTTTGTACAGTGATTTTATCCATGGGTACGCTTCAACTACGATTGTACCTACTGTTCGACATAGTCCTGCTATCCGTTGGTACATTCCAACTACCGGCGTACCCACTGTTCGACATAGTCCTGCTATCCGTGGGTACATTTCAACTACCGGCGTACCCACTGTTTGGAATAGTCTTGTTATTCGTGGGTACAATTTAACTAACACTGTACCTACCTAACAAATAGATTATATAATTAGTGGGTACTAAGAACGTTTACGGGGGAATCTACAGCTCAAGATTTAATTGCTAAGGAAAGCAAATAATAAAAGGTCCTGGCCTGGTTAAAGGCTAGGACCTTTTTGTCTAATGGTAAATTTTATTCTTCTGTATCATCCTTGAAGAAAGAAATCTCACTGTTAAGCTTTTCAGCTATGTTCTTCAGATCAGATGCAGAATCTGCAAGACTTGAAACTATCTGTGTAACTCGGTTACCTGTTGTTTTACTTGTGATGATGTTAGAAACAACAGGTTTTCCTGTAGCCATAGCATCTATGAAGTAATTGTAAAAAAAATATGATTTCCTGCCTTGCATTCGGCTCCTTGAGTATGATATATTAGATGAGTCGATGAGCCGACAAACGCATATTATTTTCCTAGCAGAAGCGCAGGAAAATGATATGCCCAAAACTGGCCATTGCCGAAGGCAATTATCAATGCCAGTTTATCATTGTTTTATTTGCTTGATTCATGCGGATGTGGCGGAATTGGCAGACGCGCTAGATTTAGGTTCTAGTGTCCCCGACGTGCAGGTTCAAGTCCTGTCATCCGCATTAAGCACTAGGAAGATTTCCTAGTGCTATTTTTTTATGAGGAGAATAATATGTTAGGAAAAATGTTAAAAAAGAAGATAGCAGTTGCTCTTACAATAGCAATGGCTGTCAGCTTGGTGCCTTCTGTTCCAGTTTCTGCAGCAAGCACATTAATCCCAAATGGCTGGTACTATATCAAAAATGTAAGCAGTCAGAAATACGTTGAAGTTGCTGGGGGAAAAGATGCAAACGGTGCAAACGTTCAGCAGTATCAGGGTATAGGAAACGCATCTCAGAGATGGTATGTTTCAAATGTCGGAGACAACTACATCACCTTAAAGAGCGGTCTTGATAGTGGCAGAATGATGGACGTTGTTAATGGTTCTAAGAACAGCGGCACTAATGTTCAGATTTATCAGGCAAATGGTGCAGATGCACAGGTTTTCAAGGTAAAGCACAGAGGCAATAAGGAATATACTCTTTCTGCCAAGTGTTCAGGAAATAAGATGGCTCTTACAGTAAGCGGCACATCAAATGGCGGAAATGTTTATCTTTCATCATCTAAGGGTAATGCAAATCAGTTATTCAAGTTCGAGAGCATTAGTTCTTCTTCAGAGAATCCTTCAAAGGGAGAGGATAAGAACAAGGATAAAGATAAAGACAAGAATAAAGATAAGGGCAACGGCTCAGGAAACCAGGGCGGTAATGGCTCAGGAAATGGTTCAGGAAATCAGGGTGGTAACAACTCAGGTTCTCAGGAGCCTGTGGTATCTGGCAACTCTATCGAGGTTAAGAATGGTGGAACTACACTTTCAGCTGCCCTTAGCAAGGCAAAGTCAGGTACTACTATCGTAATCAACGGTACAGTTAAGTCTGGAGCTGTAAAGGTTCCTGCAGGTGTTCATATCTCAGGAAAGAATAATGCAGTAATTGATTTCTCATCTACTTCAGGTAGCAATGGAAGAGGTCTTACCTTTGAGGGAAATGGAAGCAAGGTTTCTAATATTACTGTAAAGAACGCATCAGATAACGGTTTGTATATCACAGGTTCTAACAACACCTTTACAAGCGTAGAGGCTTGCTACAATCAGGATGCAGGTTTCCAGGTTTGTAACGGTGGTGCCTACAACAAATTCATCAAGTGTCACTCACACCACAATGCAGATGCAAAGGGTGAGAATGCTGATGGTTTTGCTAACAAGCTTCACTCAGGTGAAGGCAATTACTACGAAGAGTGTATCGCAGATTACAACAGTGATGATGGCTGGGACTGCTATGCAGCTCACGGCGCTGTAACACTTGTTAATTGCCAGGCAAACTTCAATGGATACTGTAATGGTATCTATGGTGATGGTAATGGCTTTAAGATGGGTGGTGTAGATAACAAGACTCCTGGTCAGAAGGCACACCTTGATCCATTAAAGCATACACTTACTGGCTGCTCTGCAAAGGGGAACCTTGCATCAGGTTTTGATAGAAACAATCAGAGTGGTGTAGTTACAATGAAGAATTGTACAGCTGATTCTAATAAGAAGAACAACTACAACTGGCCTGCATCTGGAAAGCCATCGGCACTTGGCTACCAGGTAACTTTCGGAAAGGCACAGATTATTGATTGTAAGTCAATCAACGGAAAGAACAATATTAGTGGCGCAGTACTTTCAGGAAGATGCAGCGGCTTCTAAGATTACAGAATAGACGAATATAAAAAGAAGAGCACAGGCCTCATGGCGCTGTGCTCTTTTTAAGTTTACTCATATTCTGGAGTGATTGTCTGGATTGTGCCATCCTCGTTATACTTTAACTCACAGTACTTAACATTTCTTCTGTGGTTGATACCCTTTGAAATCTCGCAGTCATGATAGAAGAGATATGACTTGCCGTGATACTCTACGATAGAGTGGTGTGTTGTCCATCCAAGTACTGGCTCTAAGATTCTGCCCTGATATGTGAATGGACCGTATGGGTTATCTGCTACCGCATATACGATATAGTGTGTTGTTCCTGTTGAATAAGAGAAGTAGTACTTTCCATTGTGCTTGTGCATCCATGGATCTTCAAAGTATCTTCTGTCTTCATCGCCTGCAAGAAGCTCGTTGCCGTTCTCATCAAGGATTACTACATCTGAAGGAGCCTTTGCAAATTCGCTCATGTCATCCTTCATAGGAGCTACCTTTGGCCATACAGCATGCTCGTTCTTAGCTGGTTCTGTGCCGTTAGGATCAAACTTTCCTGTACGGTATTTCTCTAACTGGCCGCCCCAAAGTCCACCAAAGTAGATATAAACCTGTCCGTCATCATCGATGAAAGAGCATGGGTCAATACTAAAGCTACCTGGAATACATTCTGGTCTTGGCTCGAATGGTCCTGCTGGATTCTTGCTTTCTGCAATACCAAGTCTAAAGTTTCCTTCTTTGTCTCTGGCTGGGAAGATTAAGTGATATACTTCATCCTTTAATACACAGTCTGGAGCCCACATCTGGCTGCTTACCCAAGGAACATCGTCCTGATGTAAAACCATTCCATAGTCTGTGACTTCGTCACTGTCTTCACTCATTGAAAATACGTGATAATCTTCCATCTGATACTCATCACCATTGTCGTTATCCTCTCCGTTGTGAGGGATGTCATGTGAAGGATAGATAAAAATCTTGTCCTCGTAAACATGAGCTGATGGATCAGCTGTGAAAAGTTCAGTAATTAGGGGTTTGTTTTGTGTCTTCATTATACTCTCTTTGTCTCCTGTAAATTTTTTAGCCCTTAACGGCTCCAGCTGTAAGGCCATCTACAATCTGGTTAGAGAAAGCGCAATATACAATGATGGTTGGTATGATTGCGATGATGATGGCTGCAAACATCTGTGAATAGTTTGTATTATAAGGTCCAACGAATTTTGAAAGAGAAACAGGAAGTGTTTTCTTCATATCGTCAGATATAAATACCATTGCAAGTAAAAGTTCGTTCCAGTTTCCTACGAAAGTCATAAGACCTGTAACGAAAAGTCCTGTCTTTCCAAGTGGAAGACAAACCTTAAAGAAAATCTGATAAATCGATGCGCCATCGATGCAGGCACTTTCAATAAGCTCGTTTGGCATTCCCTCAAAGAAACCAACCATGATAAAGATTGTGATTGGTAGAGAGAAAGTCAAATATGGAAGAACAAGACCTGTAAGGCTGTTTGAAAGACCAACCTTTGCAAAGCGTGTGAAAAGTGGAATCAAAACGCAGTGTACAGGAATCATCATTCCAGTAAGGAAATAAACAAGTGCTAAATGTGAAAACTTCCAACGTAAACGTGCAATGCCAAAGGCTGCCATGGAACCAATAATCATGCTAAAAAGAAGTGTTACAACGCAGACAATAAATGAGTTAAGTGTTGCGATGCCAAGCTTTCCGGCAGTCCATGCAAAGGTGAAGTTTTCCATTGTAGGATTTTGTGGTAATGCGAATGGAGCGGTAAATATCTCCTTATTTGTTTTGAAGGCTACATTAAAAGTCCAAAGCAATGGAGCTAAATAAAGGACAGCCATGATTACCAAAAAGATGTAAATAATAATTTTCCAAACTGACAATTTTTTCATTTCTAAAACCTCCTACATCTCATATGGCTCGGTCTTTACAACCTTGTTTATAAACAGTGTTACAGCTAAGCAAAGCACAAGGAGTAAAACGCCGATTGCACTGGCATATCCATACTTGAAATACTTAAAGCCCTGCTGATAAAGGTGTGTTGCAAGAACCTCTGTCTTGTGGTTTGGACCACCTTCAGTCATGTTGAAAATCATGTCGAAGAATTTCAAAGAACCGATTGCGTTAAGTGACATTGCGGTTGCAACCATAGGACGGACGAGCGGGAGAGTGATATATCTAAAGCTCTTAGCCTTGCTGCAACCATCAATGTAACTCGCTTCATATAAAGACTTGCTGATTCCTGAAATCTGGGCCATGTAAAGCATCATAGACTGACCTACATACTGCCATAAAGCTACAAATGCGATTACCCACATTGGAAGGATGATGAAACCTTTTGTATCCATAAGCCAGAGTGGTCCTTCCATTCCAAGCTTCTGGAGAAGCTGGTTGATACCAAGCTTTGGACTGAAGATGAACATCCATAACAGACCAAGAGCTGCAGAAGAAAGAACACATGGTAAATAGATGATATTTTTGAAAAGGTTTCTTCCTTTATCTATATTTGTAAGAAGGGCTGCTAAGAACAGACCCATAATAAGCTGAGTTACACAAGAATAAATCAGAAAGAATACAGAATTCTTTAAGGCAATCTTCAATGTCTTATCGCCAAGTAATCCCTGATAATTTTTTAATCCAACCCATTTTGCTGGTGTCAAAGCGTTGTAATCACAGAATGAATAATATACAGATTGACAGATTGGAATAAACAGAATGAATGTAAACAGAATTAATGCTGGTGCCATGAAAATTACGATGGCTTTTTTATTTCTAAGTAATTTATCCATATCTTATTTTCCTTAATTTTCTTATTAATAGAGCCTAAAAAAGTTTAAAAGAATAGGGGCGCAGGGAAGTTGCGCCCCATATACAATAAAGGTATTGAAGAAAAAGAATGTTATCGGCAGTTTGCCTGGTAGAACTCTTCCATATCTGTAGCAGCTTCTGCTGGTGTCATATCACCAAGGAATACTGATACCATTGTGTCATCGAAGTGTGAGCCTGTCTCTGTTGTAGGCATTGACTCGTTGTAGAATCCGAATGTACCCTTTGCGTTCTCAAAGATGTCCATTACGTATGCAAGCTGAGCAGGTGCTGCTGAAGCATCATATTCAACCTTTGTTACAGGAATCTTTCCACCAACTTCTGCTGTGTACTTCTGAGCTGTGTCGTCTGTGAAGTACTTCATGAATGCAGCGCAAGCCTCAGGAGACTTTGTCGATGAGCTCATGCAAAGTGAATCAGACTTAGCAATAAGTCTCTGTACACCAGGGAACTGGAATACACCACACTTAGACTCGAACTCTGGGTTCTCGCCGTTGATCTGTCCGATTGCCCATGAACCCTGAATAAGGATAGCAGCTTCTTCGTTGTAGAAGTTTGCTGTAGCAACATCGTTTGTGTCACCAGCTGCTGTTGGCTGGAAGTACTTAGAAAGGTCAAGAAGCTTTGTTGCAGCTGCCTCAAGCTTTCCATCCTCCCAAGAAGCAGAACCATCTGCAAGCTTAGAAAGGTCTACGCCTTCAGCTTCGCAAAGGTAACCAGCTACCATTGAAAGGCACCAAGCTGTACCAGCTGAAATTGTGATTGGTGTAAATCCTGCTGACTGAAGCTTGTCGCAAGCGTCAAGCATCTCATCCCAGTTTGTAGGAACTTCAACGCCAGCCTTTTCGAACATCTCTGTGTTATAGAAGCAGCAAGCTGCAGCTGTGTTAAGAGGTACAGCGTAAATCTTGCCGTCATATGTCTGCTGTGTGAATACCGCATCACTTGTAAATGTGTCTTTCCAACCATCTGCAAGATAGTCATCAAGTGGAGCAGCGATACCAGGTGCTACATAATCTGTAAGCTGTGGACCTGGGCTGACAATAAATACATCAGGTGTTTCCCCTGCAGCTACCAATGCATTTAACTTGTCATAGTACTCTTCGAGGTTTGTTGTAACAACGTTGACGTGATACTGACCCTCATAATCCTTGTTGAATCTTTCAACGTTCTCCTTGTATCCAAGAGAGATAAGATCCTGTGTGGCATCCAAATCATCCCAGAACATCCAAGTGATTTCCTGAACACCATCTGCTGAACCATCAGAGCTAGAAGCTGAATCAGATGATCCGCCTGATGCACCGCAACCTGTGAAAACAGAAGCGATCATCATTGCTGACATTAAAGTCGCAATTAATTTCTTTTTCATTACGTCTCCTCCTTCTTTTTGACAAATGTAAAGCCCCCTATTTGCTTTTGTGTCGCATTTGTCTGTTAACTGTTTTGGTACTTTCAATTTAACACACAATTTGAACACAATCTTCAAAAATGTTGTTGATTAGTTATCAAAAATTGCTCAAGTAGAGATAATTCTTGCTCAAAAATTGTACAATTTTACTAAAAAACATTCTTAGAAAATGATAAAATGAACAAATTAATGGATTTTGAGGAGCAATTATTTGAAAAAACTTGATTTTAGGGCAGATAAGCGCAAAAATTATAACGGAAATTAGTTATCAATTATTGCCTTGGCGGAAAAGGCGTTTTTTAAGGGAGAAGAATTATATGATAGAAAGCTTAGACGGCATCTTTGAGACCGTGAATTATAAGCAAAGTACGGGGCTGAAACTCTACGACAATACACAATATGAAGATTATCCTATGCACTGGCATCCAGCTATCGAGATTGTCATGCCAGTTGAGAATGGATATAAAATGGTTTTTTCTAATTCGGAGGTAGAGCTTAGAGAGGGAGATATCTGTATCGTTTGTCCAGGGTGTGTTCATTCTATTATTGCGCCGCCTACAGGACGCCGTATTATTTTCCAACCTAACACCACGACTCTTAGATTTATGAGAGAGGTGGAGATTTTATTCTCTATAATGTCACCCTACTGTGTTATCACCCCAGAGGAATATCCGGATATTCATGGCACAGTTAAGGAAATGCTTATTAACATTCGAGAGGAATATATGGAGAATAATCCATTCTCAGAGGTGAATATCTATAGTCAGCTTCTTAAGATGTTAGTACTAATAGGAAAGAACTATTCTAATAATAACGTAAAAGCGGATTATAATCCTATTGTAAAAGAAGAGTATGCTCCTAAGTTTATGGAGATTTGCGATTACATCAATGCTCACTGTGCAGAAGATCTTAAGCTTGATGATATTGCTGACATGAGCGGCTTCAGTAAATTCTATTTTGAGAGATTGTTCAAGCAGTTCACAGGCACTAGCTTCTATAAATATGTAAATCAAAAAAGAATTGCTAAGGCACAGGAGCTTTTAGTGGAGCCTGGTGTATCAGTAACGGATGTGGCTTTGAATTGTGGGTTCACATCGATTTCCTCTTTTATCCGTATGTTTAAAATACAAAAAGGCTGTACACCTACAGAATTTAAGAGTATGTATTGGTCTGATGTGAAAAAGGCATAAAAAATCCCTTCGGGGATTTTTTTTATTGGGGTGTTGACAGTGTGAATGCCATAGTGTACTATACACATAGTACACGAGTACAGAGGTACACATGGAGGAGTATACATATGCAATATGATTCGAAAACGCCTATTTATATGCAGGTTATCGATGCGATAAAGCTTGATATTATAAATGAGCGAATCAGGACAGGTGAAAAACTTCCTTCCAGCCGTGATCTTGCGGTACAGTACACTATCAATCCTAATACTGCAGCAAGAGTTTATCAGGAGCTTGAACGCGAGGGGGTTTGTTACACCAAAAGAGGAATGGGCACATTCGTGACTGAAGATGAATCAAAAATTAAAGAATGTCGTCATGAAATGGCTCAGGGTTGTCTTAATGATTTCCTTAAGAGTATTTCAGAACTTGGAATATCCAGGGAAGAGGCAATCGAAATGATTAAAACAACTAAATAGTGGAGGAAGGATTAAAAATGTTAGAGAGCTTTGAGGTTACAAAAAAATTTCTCGGCAAGACAGCGGTAGATGGGATTTCTATTAAGCTTGAGCCAGGACATATTTATGCAATGCTTGGCCCAAACGGAAGCGGTAAGACAACATGGATGAAAATGGCAGCAGGCCTTATTAAGCCAACATCTGGTGTGATTAAATACAATGACCAGCCAGTAGGGGTTAGTAGCAGAAATGATATCGCTTACATGTCCACTGAGCCATATTTCTATGACTGGATGACAGTTGGTGATGTTGGAAAATATTATGAGGATTTCTTCAAGGACTTTTCAATGGAGGCTTTTGATGAAATGCTTCAGGAGATGGATCTTGAGAAGAAGCTTAAATGTAAAGAGCTTTCCTCTGGTATGCTGGCAAAATTGAAAGTAGCAGTTACCATGGCAAGAGATGCAAAGGTTTATATGCTTGATGAGCCACTTAACGGAATCGATCTTCTTGCAAGAGATGAGGTATTAAATGCAATCATCAGACATGCAGGAGAGGATAAGGTACTTTTGGTATCAAGTCATCTTGTAGAGGAGCTGGAGTCAGTTGTTGATTATGCAATCTTCATTAACAAGTCACATCTGGCAGGTGTTTATGAGGTAGAAGAATTGAGACAGAACCAGTGCATTTCTTTGGCAGATAAATACAGAGAAGTTTATGGTGCTGCTGAAATGGGAGGTACTTGCTAATGGGAGCATTAATTAAATACGAATTTAGAAAATCATGGAAGATGAAGGGACTTGTCCTTTGCTTCACAGCCTTCTTTGAACTACTTTTCCTTTTGGGAATCTGGAGATTGAATGAAGATTTGCTTGCAGCATCTTGCACTGGTCTAGTACTTACTACTATTTGTGGATTGTTCCTTATTGGAGTATACGGAATTCACATTCTTAGTAAGGACATCAATACAAAACAGAGCTACATGTTATTTATGACACCTAACAGCAGCTACAAAATTTTAGGTGCAAAGGTAATAGAAAACTGCGGCTCAGTACTTGTTTCGGGAGTATTTTTTATAGCCCTCTCTATTTTAGACATGATGCTTTTAGTTGTCAGATATGATGATGTGCAGGGTCTTATAGATTTGATGAGCGTAGCTATTACAGGTGATGTTGGAAATTTCAATTACCAGGGATTTGGAATGGCTTGCTTCGATGGAGTTATGGGTTGGGTATATCTTATCTGCCTTGGATATCTTGCAGTAGTTATCTGTGCAACATTATTAAAGGGAAACAGATTTAACGGATTACTCAGCTTTGTTGCATTTCTTGTTATTTCGCTGGTTGTTAATCACATTCACGATGCAATCTACGGAGACCTTTATATTTATTCAATGACAAGACTTATTTCAAATGTTGGTTTTTATGCTTTACTTACCTTGTTATTCTATTTGATCACAGCGTGGATCATGGATAATAAACTTTCAGTGTAACACTAGTTATGGAGGATGATATTTTTTATGGAAACAGTTAAGAAGATTTTTGGGAAAATTGGACGCTTCTTAAAGAAGCACGTTAAGCTTGTGATTGCCCTTGTGATTGTTTTGGGAATAGTCGGCTATGTACGCTATAGCATGACAAAGGCGCAGAAGCTTATGGAAGAGCAGGCAAATCAGCCTGTTACAGCCACAGTTGATCAGATGGATTTGACAAAATCTGTTAGTGTTACAGGAACACTTACCGCCACAGATACAGCAAAGGTTACATCTACAATCGGTGGCACAATGACTGGCATCAAGGTTAAGAAAATCAACTATGAGGTTGGTGATTATGTAGAGGCTGGTGCTGTTGTAGTTGAATTTGATGGCGATGACTATGACAGAAAGATAGCTGAGCTTAATGCACAGTACAATATCGAGAACAAGCAGGGCGATGTAGACATTTCTGATTTACAGAAGAAGATTAAGGATGCTCAGGATAAGATTGAGGAAGATCAGAAGTGGCTTACAGACAAGGAATTATATTATAAGAACTTAAAGGATGCACATGACAAATATAATGAGCACCCAGAGTATCAGGATCGCAGAGACAGATATAACAGCGAGTCTCAGATTTGTTTAGAGCGTTTCAATCTTACTCTTGAAGGCTACGAGGCAAAGGAAGATGAGGTTAAGTCTTTACAGGACTCAATCATCATGTATCAGAATCAGATTGAACTTGCACAGCTTAAGCAGGCATTTAACCAGAACTATACTCAGGTAGATGCAAAGGAAGATGTATACGAAAGCAAGGATGCTACACATGTTTCAGCACCTATCTCAGGTTACATCATTACAATGAACGTAACAGAGGGTAATAACTATGCTCAGGGTAATACCGTATTTACGATAGCAGACACAAGCGAGTTTGTTGTTGAGGCTACAGTTAATGAGTACAACATTGCAAACATTGAGACAGGTCTTCCTGCAAAGGTAAAGTTCGAAGCTACAGAGGATGAGACTTTTGATGGCGAAGTTACCTTTGTTTCCCTTGCATCTGAGGGTGTGATTGGTGCAAATCAGCAGTCAACAGGCAGCAATGTTGCTTCTTATAAAGTAAAGATTAAGATGAAGGATAATGACAAGAGAATGCGTGTTGGTATGACAGCCAAGGCTAGCGTTATTATCGATTCAGCAAAGAATGCTCTTTGTGTTCCATACGATTGCATCCAAAAGAAGGATGACGGTAGCTTCTTCGTAAATGCTGTAGAGGATGACGGAAAGAAGAAAGAAATCAAGGTTACAAAGGGTCTTGAGAGTGATTACTATGTAGAGGTTAAGGGTGAAGGTCTTAAGAAGGGCATGACTGTAGAAGCAGTTGTAGCTGATGGACCAAGTACAGATATTATGGATTACATGTATTTCGATTAGGAGGTTATTATGGCAGAAAATACTATGCTTGACCTTCGCAATATTCATAAAAGCTTTTTTATTGGGACCCCTAACGAATTTGAGGTACTTCATGGACTGAATTTTACAGTTAAAGAGGGAGAGTTTGTCTCCATTGTTGGGCAGTCTGGTTCAGGTAAATCTACACTGATGAACATCATCGGTGCTTTAGACAGACCTACATCAGGGGAATACTCTCTTGATGGAATAG
Organism: Pseudobutyrivibrio sp. 49; assembly: GCF_900100545.1. GTDB lineage: Bacteria > Bacillota > Clostridia > Lachnospirales > Lachnospiraceae > Pseudobutyrivibrio. The sequence goes on along the minus strand of NZ_FNDP01000006.1, from coordinate 129,381 downwards.
ATATTGAGAAGGCTAAGGATCACGAGCTTTCAGCACTTAGAAATAAAAAAATAGGATTCGTTTTTCAGACCTACAATCTTATTGCAAGAACAAGTGCTTTGAAAAATGTAGAGCTTCCTATGATGTATGCAGGAATGGGAAGAGCAGAACGAACAGAACGCGCAAAGATGCTTCTGGAACAGGTAGAGATGACAGACAGAATGATGCATAAACCTGATGAGCTATCAGGTGGACAGAAGCAGCGTGTGGCAATAGCCAGAGCTATGGCCAATGACCCAGCTATCATTCTTGCTGATGAGCCTACAGGAGCTCTTGATTCTGCTACAGGTCGTTTGATTATGGATATCTTCCATAAGCTTCATGAGGAGCAGGGCAAGACAATCGTTCTCATCACTCACTCTCCAGAGCTTTCACGTGAGACAGAGCGTATTATTACTCTTAAAGATGGCAGCATCATAGGAGAGTCAGCTGGAAGCTGGACTGGATTAAAAGAAAAGGAGGGCGAATAATGTTATTTACAGAGAACGTCCTCGTAGCATTATCAGGACTTAAAGCAAATATAATGCGTTCCTTGCTTACTATGCTTGGAATTATTATCGGTATCGCATCCGTAATTGCGATAATGACTGTTGGTAACTCCATTACCCTTATTGTCAATTCCACCATGCAGGGCCTTGGTGCAAACAATATTCAGGTAGCTATTATGCAGAAGACTGATGATGAAGGCGAAGAATCAGGAATGAATTATGGTGGCTATGCCAGAGATTTAACTGATGAGGACCTTATCACCAAGGATATGCTTAAGGCTCTTACAGACGAGTATAAAGATGATATCAAGTATGTCATGCTTACAGAGCAGGTAGGAGATTATTATTCTACAAGTAAGGTTAGCCAAAATGGTAAGGATGCCAAGGTTCAGATTGTAGGTTATAACAAGGACTACATGGAATTCAATGATAAGGAAGTACTTGGTGGACGAAGCTTTATCACTCAGGATTATAAAGAAGGAAAAGCAGTCTGCATGGTTTCAGACAAGCTGGTTGAACGTCTTTATAAGGGCGACAACGATGCAGTCATTGGCACAGAGATTGAGGTAGTCAGTGATGACGGCACATTCAATGATTTTTATGTTGTAGGCGTATATAAATACGTAGCAGAATCACTTTCATTTGGTGAGTCTGACAATCCTAAGACAGAGGTACTTGTTCCTCTTAATACTGCTAGAAAGATTAATCACACAGCAAACAAGGGCTTCGAGTATTTTATGCTTGTTACATCTGTGAACACAGATAATAACACCTTTGTTACAAAGGTTAGAGATTTCTTTAATGTAAATTTCTATTCTAGAAATGATGCCTTTGAGATTGCAGCAGTAAGTATGGATTCTATGATGGATTCATTAAATACTATGATTAGCATGATTAAGCTTGCTCTTTCTGTAATCGCCGGAATTTCCCTTGTGGTTGGTGGTATCGGTGTTATGAATATTATGCTGGTATCTATCACAGAACGTACAAAGGAAATCGGTACAAGAAAAGCTCTTGGTGCTACCAACGCATCAATCCGTCTCCAGTTCATTACTGAGTCAGTGGTTATTTGTGTAATTGGTGGTATCATTGGAATCGTCCTTGGCGTAGGTCTTGGTATATTGGCTGTTAAGCTTATGGGATATGACGCAGTGGTATCTGTTTCAAGCGTTGTCATTGCAGTTGGATTCTCAATGGCTATAGGTATTTTCTTCGGATACTATCCAGCTAATAAGGCAGCTAAGCTCAACCCAATCGATGCTTTGAGATACGAATAGCCCTAAAGTATTGATTATGTGTTAAATATTATTGAATATAATGTGAAAAAATAAGGATAAGCCCCTTTCTGTGCTAAAATCCAATTGTGGGATAATACACAGAAAGGGGTTTATATGCAAATTTCTATAGGAACATCGTTAAAATCGGACGTTGAAGCAGCTGTAGCTGAAGTATGTTCTAAGGCTGGTTCACCTAAATTATTAGTCTTATTAGCTTCTTTCGATCAATTTGAGAAAGCGGCAAAAATTATTTCGGATAGGTATCCTAATGTTCCATTGATTGGTTCAGGAACAATTTCATATTATGATACATCATCTGACAAGAGAATGATGCTTTTGTCTTTTGGAAGTGATGTGGATGCAGAAGTTGGAGTAATCCGCAATCTTTCAACTGCACCGATGTTTGATGTTCCTGCAATGGAAGAGAAGGTTTCGAAAATCCAAGCTGGTGATAGTAATACGATTTGCCTTGAATTCTGTACGAATGACGAGGAACGTCTTGTAACTACATTGAACGTAGCCTTAGAGCGAGCTCGTATTCCTATCGTAGGCGGAACTGTATTTGGATATCCTGCAGGATATACTCCAAAGGTATTAGTAAATGGACAGCTTTACGCTGATGCGTGCTGCTATGCTCTTATAAAGAATAAGTCCGGAAAGATTAGAACTTATTCCGAAAATATATATGGTCCAATGGATTGTCCTGTTACACATATTGCTACAAAGGTTAATCTTGGTGTTAAGGAATTGGTTTCTTTGGATGGCCGTCCAGCAGCAGATGTTTATTGTCAGGATGCAAATGTTAGCCGCGGTGAAATTGTAGATAACGTATTAACGAATCCGTTGGGACGAGTTATTGGTGATCAGATATTCATTACCAGCCCATATGAAGTTGGTGCAAATGGTTCGTTAATCAGCTATAAGAAGATTAATGAAAATGATGCCATTCAGGTTTTGGAGCTTAAGGATTATGATGCGATTGGCTCAGAAACACGTCGAAAGATTAGAGATGAAAACAGTCGAATTTCGCTCATCTTTTCGGTAAATTGTATTTATCGTCATCTACTATATTCAAATAAGGGCTATCTTGACACCTTTATAGGAGAAATGAAATCTGTTGGCCCACATGTAGGTGTTGTTGGTGGTGGAGAGCAGTACAAAAAGCAGCATGTAAACCAGACTATGGTTTGCGCAGTGTTTGAATAAATGCTTTGTATTTCGAATAGACGGAGGTGCAAGATGGGATTATTCGGAAGAAAAAAAGAAGTAGAACAGCCAGTAGTTGATAACGCTGAAGGTGCCGACAAGAAGGTCGATATGAGAAGCCGCATGAAGGCAATTCGCGAGGTTGGTAGATTTTCAATTGAGCAAAAGGAAAAGCTGCAGCAGGAAGAGGCAAATACAATTGCTGGTATTGATACAATCGGTGAGTCATTTTCAGTTGTTGAGGAAAAGTACACCAATATCTCTGATTCAGTAAATGGCTTCAAGGCGCAGTTCCAGACAATCGAAGAGATTACAAATGCTTTTGATGATATTGTAAAGAAGCTTGTTGTGACAGCAGATGATTCACATAATGGAATGGAAAAGGTTGATCAGAGTACTGGAGATGTATCAGCTACCATCGCAGAGGTGGAGGAAGTGTTTGCAGCATTCCAGAAGAGCTTTGATGATATTCGTGAGAAGGTAGAGCAGATTGGTGGCTTTGCAAAGCAGACAAATCTTCTTGCTCTTAATGCATCAATTGAAGCAGCCCGTGCTGGTGAGGCAGGACGAGGCTTTGCCGTTGTTGCTGACGAGGTAACAAATCTTTCAACCGAGATTCAGAGTGTTGTTACATCTGTATTTGATAGTATGAAGGAGCTTGATGAAAACAATAACCGTCTAGTAGAGTCGGTAGGCCATACAAAGGAAGCTATCGAGACATCACACCAGAGAGTTGTTGAGACGCAGGAGGTTGTTGGAAATATCAAGACTGTAGCTGATGAGGTTACAGAGCAGAGTGAGCAGATGGGTGAGGTATTCCAGAATTGTGAGACTTCAATCAATTCAATCTCTGATAACATTGACGATTCAAGAAGATACTTTGATACAGTTACAAACGATATCTCAGATATCAAGACCTTGATTACCCAGAAGGGATTTATGTTCGAGGATATGAACCATGTTCTCGAGCAGATTGCACCGCTTACTGATTTATAAAATATCCTTCTTGAAAAGTTGAAAGGGACTATGCACTGTGCATAGTCCTTTTCTTGTGTTAAAATAGCAGCTAGCTAAATTTACAGAAGGAGAAGAATGATTATGGATTTTAAGTTTAAAGATTTACCATATGAGCGTCCTGATATTGACGCATTTGAAAAGACTATCGCCGAGCTGATTGAACGTCAGCAGGCTGCTAAATCTGGTGAGGAGCAGTTTGAGATTCACAAGGAATTTTACAAGCTAGCTAATGATTTTGATACAGCATATAATATCGCCTACATCAGACATGATGCTGATAATACAGACGAATTCTATGAGAAAGAAAACGATTATTTTGATGAGGTTATCCCTAGATTAAGCAATGCAACTATTAAATATAACAATGTTCTTGCAGCATCACCATACAAGGATTTCCTTGAGACAAAGCTTGGACCTGTATTTTTCAAGAATGCTGAGCTCGATGCAAAGTCAGTTAACGATGATGTAATTCCTCTTATGCAGGAAGAAAATGCTCTTGCATCCCGCTACGATAAGCTTATTGCTACTGCAAAGATTGAGTACGAAGGTGAGACCTATAACCTTTCTCTCATGACTCCATTTACAACTAACAAGGATCGTGAGGTTAGAAAGAAGGCTCAGAAGGCCGTTTCTGATTGGTTCATGAGTGTTACTCCTGAAATCGATGAAATCTATGACAAGATGGTAAAGAATAGAACAAAGCAGGCTAAGCTTTTAGGTTTTTCTTCTTACACAGAGCTTGCATATTGCAGAATGCACAGAAACAGCTACGGTCCAAAGGATGTAGAGAATTTCAGAAAGCAGATCAAGGAATACTTTGTTCCTTTTGTTGGAAAGCTTGCTGAAAAGCGCGCTAAGAGACTTGGTCTTGAAAAGCTTCAGGCTACCGAGCTTGGCGTATATTTCTTAAATGGAAATCCAAAGCCTACAGGTACTCCAGAGGAAATCCTTAAGAGTGGTCAGGATATGTATTCCGAGCTTAGCCCTGAGACAAAGGAATTCATGGATTTCATGATGAAGCATGAATTATTCGATGTATTTGGTCGCAAAAATAAAGCTGCTGGTGGATACCAGACATATCTTGCAAACTACAAAGCTCCATTTATCTATGCCAATTTCAATGGAACAAGTGGTGATGTAGATGTAATCACACATGAGTGTGGTCATGCATTCCAGGCATATGTGGTTCGTGATGATGAGATTAATGAGCATAATGAGCTTGGTATGGAGACAGCGGAGATTCACTCAATGTCTATGGAATATTTCACATATGGATGGATGAAGAACTTCTTCGGAGACAGATTCGAGGATTACTTCGAGATGCATATTGAGGATGCCAGCACTTTCCTTCCATACGGAACAATGGTTGATGAGTTCCAGCATATCGTATACGACAATCCAGAAATGACTCCAGCCCAGCGTAAGGAAACATGGAAGAAGCTTGAGCAGCAGTACAGACCATACATTGATTTCTCTGAGAATGAGTTCTGGAATCTTGGTGGATTCTGGCAGAAGCAGCTTCACATCTTTGATGTGCCATTCTATTACATTGATTATGTACTTGCTTCAATCGTAGCAATGCAGTTTAAGGTATGGATGGATGAGGATTACAAGGAGGCATGGGAACATTATCTTGCCCTTTGCAAGCTTTCAGGTAGTGATTACTATACAAACATGCTTAAGAAGGTAGGTCTTAAGACACCATTTGAGGATGGAGTAGTTAAGGAAATTGTAGATAAGTTTAGTGCGAAGATTTTTTAGTTATGAGAGTATTATTATTACGCCACGGACAGACAGATTTAAATGTTCAAAAAAGATTACAGGGTAGCTCTGACATCCCTCTCAATGAGAGGGGCCGTCAGCAGGCCCGTGAGACAAAGCAATTCCTTGATAGACTTGGAATAAAGGTTACTAGAATTATTTCCAGTCCTTTGGAGCGTGCCATTGAGACAGGCAGTCTCGCCACAGGCATTTCTATGAGCCAGATTGAGACAGATGATAATCTTATTGAGATGGCCTTTGGGGTTTGTGAGCAGAGAAATATGGGTGAAGAAGACCCGGGATTTTTACATCAGTGCTTCGACACTCCAGCAGACTATATTCCGCCAGAGGGCGGCGAAAGCTATGATGAGGTGGTAGCCAGAGCAGGTGCTGTAGTTGAGAGAGTGCGAGGAATGATTTCTTCAGGCGATTTTTCAGAGGAGGATGTGCTTCTTCTTGTTAGTCACGGAGCTCTTAGCCACGGACTATTTGAGTATGTAAAGAAGACTCCTCGTGAAGCCTATTGGGATGTAGATTTCAACAACTGCGCTATAGCGGAACTGTTTTTGAGTGCCGACGGTAAAAGTGACGATTATAGGTTTGTTTCAGAAGGTTTTGAGAAAAACTGGTAGGTATTAGATTTATGAAAGCATATTTTGCAGGTGGATGCTTTTGGTGTGTCACACCTATTTATAAGATTTATGGGGTGGATTCTGTTGTTTGCGGATATTCTGGTGGAGATGAGATTAATCCTTCTTATGAGGATGTAAAAGCTCAGAAGACTGGTCATAGAGAAACAATAGAATTGACTTATGATGAAAGCAATGTAGATTATGACAAATTGCTGGATATCTATTTAGCTAATGTAGACCCATTTGATGGGGAAGGACAGTACATCGACAAGGGTTTTTCTTATACCCTGGCAATTTATTACCAAAATGAGAAGGAGTTACAGCTTGCTCAGGAAAAGATTGCTGAGCTAGAAGCATCTTCTGGTAAGAAAACTCACATTGCACTGGAGCCTTTTAAGTCTTTTTATAAGGCAGAGGAAGAACATCAGGATTATTACTTAAAAAATCCAGAAGCCTTTGAGGAAGAGCTTAAAAGTAGCGGAAGAAAATAAGAAATTTAAAAGGACAGTCGGAAGCGTTGGGCTTCTAGCTGTCCTTTTTGTTTAGAAGTTACTTCCGTTCCATCCCCAATCTGATACAGGATGATAGGTTACATAAACTGAATTTCCAGGAATTCCAAGCTTTTCAGCAAAGAGCTCACAAATCTGCCCAGTAAGCTTATCATAGGATTCCTTTGGAGCATTGCCATAGAGGCTTACTGAAACATAAGCACCCTTATCAAGCTTCTTTCCTCCCAACCACAAATCGTAGGCATCATCAATACCCACCATAAGGTAAGTCTCAGTTTTGTTAAGAGTTGTAATAAGCTTTCCAAGCTCGCTCTTAAGCTCTTCCTTCAGCTCAGCTGTAACTGGAACAGTAATTTTTGAATCAATAAATGGCATAACATATCTCCTTTCGTGTGTGAGTTTATATAGAATTATAATTCGCATTCAAAGAATTCAATGAGTGCGTTCACATTTAAGTCTGAATGCTCTACCTCTCTGGAGTACAGGTAAATCACCTGCTCCAGAGGGGTATTTTTATCTGCTGCATGAAGCATCATAAGCCAGCGAGTGCTTTGCACTGCAATCATAGTGCGGGCGTAGATTTGGCCGTCATAAACAGCACCGCAGAAATATGTAAAGAGAAGAGATTCAAAAATCTTCTCAAATATGAATTCTGTGTCAGCATCTGGATACATGGCTGATTTCCAGGTTACAAAGTCAGAAGAGTTGTCGTTCCAGAAAGTCTGGGCACTGCGAATAGAATCGTGCCAAGATTCCTCCAAAACTTCCATATCAAGAAGTACATCCATGTTCTTGGTACAGTAGTCAAGTGATAAGATTGCACCAGTTCCAGCACAGTCAAACTCTTCATCAAAATTCACATCGTCCATATCAAAGATTAGGCCTTCATCATAGAGTCGCTGAAGTTTTAGCCCCATAGCTGCTATTAAACTCATTCTATCCTGAAGGGAGATGGTTTTAGATGCAGCAAGTCCGAGCATCTTATCTCTTGCATATTCCAATTTATCAAATAATAGAAAATCGTAATCTTCGAATTCTTCAGGATCATCAAGGGTCTCATCTTCTGATTCCGTAAATGCGAATTCATAATCAGGCTCTAAAATCATGCGAGTAAATTCTGGGCAAGAGAGGGAAAGAGAATACTCCCTAATATCCTGAAATTCTTCCACATGTCTAGGGAACATCTTGCAAGTGTAGCAAAGCATATCTTCGCCAAGAGTGGAATGCAAATCGCAAAGACCACTATCATTCAGCATGGCACAGCGGGTATTATTCTGCTTGAAGCAGCTTTCCTCAAAATTGATCGAGCCATTTAATCTGGCGCAAAAATCTCCATCAGCATTCTTGTATCTTTCTATGCTTTCTGCATCTATCATTATCTGCCAACCGACACAGCAGCTTTTAGGGCATTTATCGGCAATGCATTTGAAAGCATCATAACCATTTTGTTTTCTGTAAATCATTTGTTATCTCCTAATAAAACTGCCTTGATGTTACCATGTTTTTTTATTTTATGCTAGAATACACAGAGTAAGTTTAATGAAAGGTCGTGCAATTATGAATTTTCCAAAAGATCCAGTGATGCTTCTTTCTGTTGTGAATACAGCGCTGAGAGATCATTACACTACATTATATGCATTGATTGATGATACAGGAATTGATGAAGAGGAGTTGAAAGCAAAGTTAGCAAGCATCGATTATCATTATGATTCTGTTAAAAATCAGTTTAAATAGGGGGAGATTATGGGAAGGTTTTTTTCTGCGTTAGTCAAAACGTTATTAATATTGGTGTTGGTTCTTGCGGCTGGATGGTACGCTTTAGGCGAAGGAGGCCCTTTTGAGGAAAAAGGTCAGCAGTTGTTCGGTGCGTTTCAGGAGCAGAATAGTGATTTAGAACAATCTGTACAGGATTCTTCAGATGAAGATACAGTTCTCACCGTTGAAGAGGCTGGTATCGACCCAACCTCAGCAGTTGAACCATCACCTGCTCCAGAGGATTTAACAACAAAGATCGTTTTCACAGGTGATGTGGAGCTTAGCGAGTATGTTCAGTCAAACTACAGCTCGGCAGGTGTTGATGGTGTTGTTGCACCTGAAATAAAAGACTTGATGACAAACGCTACCTTTACAATGATTAACAACGAATTTTGTTTCTCAGAGAGAGGCCAAAAGGCTCCTGATAAGCAGTACACATTTAGAGTTAATCCATCATATGTAAGTTTGTTAAATGATTTGGGCGTTGATATAGCAGGCCTTGCCAATAACCATGTCTTGGATTTCGGCAGGGATGCTCTTACAGATACGTTTACAACTCTTACAAATGCGGGTATTGATTATACAGGCGCTGGAAATAGCTTAGATGATGCCAGCAAGCTTATCGTAAAGACGGATGCAAAGGGACGCACCTATGGATTTCTTGCAGCCAGTCATGTTATTCCTGTAGGAAGCTGGAATGTTTTAAATGCTCAGCCAGGAGAGTTTTGCTTCTATGATGAGACAGATTTACTTAATGCTATAAAGGCAGCAGATTCACAGGTAGATTACCTTTTTGTTATGGTTCACTGGGGTGTGGAGCACACTACTGAGCTCACAAGCTATCAACCAAATGATGGTCATAAATTTATTGATGCTGGTGCTGATGCAGTTATTGGTATGCACAGTCATTGTTTACAGCCAGTTGAGATGTACAATGGAAAGCCAATTTTCTACAGCCTTGGAAATTTCATATTTAATCAGAATATAAAGTCTGGTGGTGGTGGAGCAGTAGAGTTTGCAATCGATGAAAATGACAATGTAAGCTACAGGATTATTCCTATTACAGCCAGCGGTGCCTGCACCAGAGTGGATGCAGCTGGATTCAGCTATGTTGAGAGTATTTCGCACGGTGTGGCTGTTGATGGTAGTGGATACATCACAGTTAAATAAAAAAATGGCTTCCCCTTGAGGTGGCTATCTATATTTTATAATTTACTAAATCTAATAAATAAAATGCGATTAAGTAAATTATAGATTGATAGGCGCTTAAAAAAATATTATAATTTACTTAATCTAATAAAAATTGATGGATTTAGTAAATTATAGAGGTGAATGGAAATGTTAGTAGCAAGAGAAAAAGAACAGCAAATATTGCAGGAAGCAATGTTATCATCACAGTCACAGTTTATTGCAATTTATGGAAGAAGAAGAGTTGGAAAGACATTTTTAGTTAGAGAAGTATATGGAAAACAGCTATTTTTCTCACATACTGGTGTTGCAAACCAAAAGACTGCTGTTCAGCTTAATGCTTTTGCAGATTCGCTAAATTCTTATGGAATGAAATATTCTACACCGGCAAATTGGATAGATGCTTTTGGAATTTTAAAAGAAGAAATTGATAAGTCTAAAGAAAAAAAGAAGATTATATTTTTAGATGAATTATCGTGGATTGATACTGCTAGAAGTGATTTTATGGCCGCGTTGGAATTCTTTTGGAATGGGTGGGCTAGTGGAAGAAAAGATATTGTTTTGATAGTCTGTGCTTCATCGACATCGTGGATGATTAATAAGGTGGTTCATAATAGAGGAGGATTACATAATAGATTAACTGGACAAATTCATTTGAAGCCATTTCAGCTTGGTGATTGTGAAAAACTTATTAAATCCTATGGACTTTCAATGAGCCGTTCAGATGTACTTAACTGCTATATGATAATGGGTGGTGTTCCGTATTATTGGAGTCTTTTGAAAAAAGGATATAGCCTGTCTCAAAACATAGATACTATTTTCTTTGCGGATGATGCTCCTTTGAAAGATGAGTACAAGTATTTATACTATTCTCTTTTTAAAAATCCAGAAGTGTACATGTCCATTGTTAATGTTTTGGGCAAAAAGAAGAAGGGACTTACTCGACAAGAAATAATAGATGGAGCAAAGCTAACAAACTCAGGAGCGGTTACAAAACAACTAGAAGAATTAGAGTTATGTGGTTTTATTCGTAAATATACAGAGTTTGGAAAAAAGAAAAAAGATGCGGTTTATCAATTGATAGATTCATTTACACTGTTTTACTATGCATTTATGGAGAAGAGACCAACTGATGAACACTTTTGGATGAATTCTATAGGAACGCCAAAGATTAATACCTGGCAAGGACTTGCATTTGAACGAATATGTATGCTTCATGTTGCTCAGATAAAGAAAAAGATGGAGATTGGTGGAGTTCTCACTGAGGAATATTCTTGGAGTTGTAGTGAAAATGAAGATGAAGGTATTTCAGGTGCTCAAATTGATTTGTTAATTTACAGAAAAGATCAGGTTATCAATATATGTGAAATGAAGTATTCTGATGGAATGTACATGATTAGTAAAACTGAGAGTGTAAAAATACAAAATAGGGTGACAGCATTTAGGCAATCTACCAAGACACGATGTGCTCTTCACCCAATTTTAGTTACAACTGTTGGATTAAAAGAAAACATTTACTCTGGTATGATTCAGGCAGTGATTACTATGGATGATTTGTTTGTCTAAGGCTAATAATAGTGAGTAATAATTGACAATAAATTAACAAAAATACAAAAAAGTACAAAATCAAAAACAATGCTCAAAACCACTGTTTTTTCATAAAAAAGTAGTATTATATCTTATGGTTTCAAAAAACTAACACCAAAGCACTTGGTGCGAATGGTTAACATACTTAAAGAAAGAAAAGAGGAAATTAATTATGGCAGGATTTGGAGCATTAATTGACATCCTTAAAAAGGATCCTAAGAAAATCGTTTTTACAGAGGGTACAGACCCACGTATTATTGAGGCATCTAGCCGTCTTCTCGGTTCAGATTTCCTTCAGCCAATTCTCATTGGTAAGGAAGAAGAGATTAAGGCAGCTGCAGAGGATGCAGGATTTAACATCCGTGGTGCAGTTATCATCGATCCAGAGAACTATGACAGATTTGATGAGATGTGTGAGCTTTTCTGCGAGCTTAGAAAGTCTAAGGGCGTTACAATGGAGCAGGCTAAGGCTACATGTTCAGCAGCCAACTACTTCGGTACAATGCTTGTAAAGATGGGCGTTGCTGATGCACTTCTTGGTGGTGCTACATACTCAACAGCTGATACTGTTCGTCCAGCACTTCAGGTTATTAAGACAAAGCCAGGCAACAGCATCGTATCTTCATGCTTCATCATGGTCCGTAACCATGCTACAGGTGATCGTGAAGTTCTTGCTATGGGTGATTGCGCTATTAACATCAAGCCTACAGCTGAGGAGCTTGCTGAGATTGCAGGCGAGACAGCAGCATGCGCTAAGATCTTCGGTATTGATCCAAAGATTGCTATGCTTTCATACTCAACACTTGGTTCTGGAAAGGGCGAGGATGTTGATAAGATGAATCAGGCTACAAAGCTTGCTAAGGAAAGATATCCTGAGCTTGATATCGATGGAGAGCTTCAGTTTGATGCTGCGGTTTCACCACGTGTTGCTAAGACAAAGTGCCCAGGCTCACCAGTAGCTGGTCACGCTAACACATTCATCTTCCCAGACATCAATGCTGGTAACATCGGTTACAAGATTGCACAGCGTCTTGGTGGATTCGATGCTTACGGTCCAATCCTTCTCGGACTTAACGCACCAATCAACGATCTTTCTAGAGGATGTAATGCTCAGGAAGTTTATTCTATGGCAATCATCACTGCTGCATTAGCATAATTTTAGAATGACTAAATTCCGCGACGGAAGTCGCGGAATTTTTTTAACGGAGATAATTTATGAGTAAATGGATATTACAAAGAAAAGCCGCAGATTATGCTGGACTTAGTACAAAGCTGGGAGTTGATCCAGTTTTAGTGCGTCTCATGGTTAATCGTGGTCTTAGTACATATGAGGAAATGGAAGAGTATCTTCACCCTACTCTGAATAATTTCCCAGATCCACACTTATTTGCAGACATGGATTTAGCCTGTGAGCTTCTCATGGAAGCCATTGATGAGGGCGTAAAGATTCGTGTGGTTGGTGATTATGATGTAGATGGAATTATGTCTACCTACATCCTTACCTCAGCTATCAGAGAAGCCGGCGGTGATGTGGATTATGCAGTTCCCCATAGAATGGTGGATGGCTACGGAATTAATCCAGACATGGTACAGCAGGCTTATGATGATGGTGTTGGATTTATTATCACCTGTGACAATGGTATTGCGGCAGCTCCTGCTATCGATTTGGCGAAAGAGCTTGGTATGACTTTTGTTGTAACAGACCATCATGAGGTTCCCTTTGAGCTTGATGCTGATGGTGAGACAAAGCTTCAGAAGCTTCCAAAGGCAGATGCAGTTGTAGATCCAAAGCGTGATGATTGTAATTATCCATTTAAGGGTATTTGCGGTGCTCAGGTAGCATGGAAGCTTGCAGAGGTTCTCTTTGAATTTCTTGGACTTGAGAAGGAGGAATCAGATAAATTCCTCCAGTTTGCAGCTATCGCTACCGTCTGTGATGTTATGGAGCTTAAAGGTGAGAACCGCGCTACTGTTTATCATGGAATAAAGGCTATTGAGGCTACGGATAACATTGGAATTAATGCACTCTTAGCTCGCAATGAGCTTAAGGGAAAGCCTCTCAGCTGTTATCATCTGGGATTTATTATCGGTCCTTGCCTCAATGCAAGCGGTCGTCTTGATACAGCTGGTCGTGCTATTGAGCTTCTTATGGAAACAGACCAGGGTAAGGCACTTGCCATGGCAAACGAGTTGGTTGAACTCAATTCCCAGAGAAAGAATATGACTCAGCTTGGTATTGATAAAGCCAGAGATATGATTGAAAATAGCGACCTGAGTAAGAATCGTGTCCTTGTAATCTATATCCCAGAATTGCATGAGAGTCTTGCTGGTATTGTTGCTGGAAGAATTAGAGAGAATTACAGTAAGCCAGTGCTTGTTATCACAGATGCCGAAGAGGGTGCAAAGGGAAGTGGACGTTCTATTCCTGCTTACAATATGTTCGAAGAGCTTACAGGCGTTAAGGACGTATTTACGAAGTTTGGTGGACATCCTATGGCTGCAGGAGTGTCACTTCCAAAAGAGAAGATTGATGAGCTTCGCACTCGACTTAACGAACGTTGTACTTTGACAGAGGACGATATGCAGGAGGTTATAAAGATTGACTGTGATATGCCTCTTTCGTATATCAACGAAACCTTGGTGGATTCCATAGATATGCTGGCACCTTTTGGTACCGGAAATACGAAGCCATTGTTTGCCTTGAAAAACGTGCCTATTCTTAAGGCTGCCTACATAGGAAAAGAAGGTCAGTATCTTAGATTGACGGTAGGTACTGAAAACGGAAATACGATGACAGCTATGATGTTTAGAAATGTTCCGGAATTTGAGGAAGCAGTAAATCAGAAATTCGGAGCGGAAGCATGGACAAGAGTCTGTGCAGGTCAGAGTGTAGGAGTTACTATGGATATCATTTACGAGCCATCTATAAATGAGTTCCGTGGCAACCGTAGCATACAGATTATGATTGAAAATTTTAAATAAAAAAATAAGAGTTTTGCTTGGGATTGCAGGCAAAACTCTTTCTTTTTTATTTTCTTATTATGTCTCTGATAAGATGTATAATACCGATGATTATTCCACGTATTAAGGCAAATATCAGGAACATCAGCAAAAAGCCCCATACGCCAAAAACGATATCTTCAAAATCCATTACACCAGAGTGGGTAATCTTTTGTCCGATTTCAATTGCGAAGGTTATGAGAATTATCAACGTAAATACGTATATCCAACTGATGGCAAGGACATGGTTTGTCTTTGCTAAAAGTGTAAATAGTGGGTGGACAATAAAAATCATTGCCATACCAATAATACCGATTACGATAAAGTGAAGCTGTTTGTCTGTTAGATTTGCTTCGTATGCGTCATTCAATGACAAAATATATGTATGTGCCTCTGTAATTATGTCTAAAATGCCATATAAAAATGTGTTCATAAATTGCCTCCTCTGTGTTAAAATCTTCCCTAGAAATACTTTATAGGGAGGATATTTTCTATGGGAAATGTTTTAGTAGCTCAATCTGGTGGTCCTACTGTGGCTATCAATGCCAGCCTTGCTGGTGTCATCGAGGGAACCCTTGGTTCTAGATATGACAAGATTTACGGCTCTATCAATGGCATTCTCGGAATCAAGAATGACAATGTTATTGACCTAACAGCTGTCGTAGCTAATGATCCACGTTTTCTTAAGCGTCTTAAAACAACTCCTGCAATGTATCTTGGCTCATGCCGATTCAAGCTTCCTAGCGTAGACTCAAATGATCCTATCTATAATATCCTATTTGACCAATTTAACAAATATCAAATCGAAGCCTTTTTCTACATTGGTGGAAATGATTCGATGGATACAGTAGACAAGCTTTCTGCTTATGCTGCTAAGATTGGTTCAAGTATCAGGTTTGTAGGTGTACCAAAGACCGTTGATAACGATCTTTGCGTTACAGATCATACACCAGGATTCGGTTCAGCTGCAAAATACATTGCAACTTCTACAATGGAGGTTATCTTCGATGCACAGATTTATGACAATCCTAGTGTCACAATCATCGAGGTAATGGGTAGAGATGCAGGATGGCTTACAGCTGCTACAGCTCTCGCAAAGAACGAGTGCTGCGATGGTCCAGACCTTATCTACTTGCCAGAGGTTCCATTTGACAGGGATAAGTTCATCGAGGACTTGGCAAATCTTCTTAAGGAGAAGAACAACATTGTAGTTGCTGTTTCTGAGGGAATCAGAGATGACAAAGGCGAGTACATTTCAGCTGCTACAGGAACATTAGACAATTTCGGACATGCACAGCTTTCAGGTGCAGGAAAGACTTTAGAGTACCTTGTTAAGGATAAATTGGGGGTTAAGGTTCGCTCTATCGAAGTTAATGTTTTACAGCGTGCAGCTGCACATATGTCCAGCCTTACAGATATCAACGAGTCAGAAGCTATCGGTAAGAAGGCTGTTGATATTGCAGAAGAGGGTGTTACAGGCGCTATGGTAACAATGGAGCGTATCAGTAATGCACCTTATGAAATTAAGCTTAATTATGCGAAGATTCATGATATTGCCAACGAGGCGAAGGAAGTGCCACAGGATTGGATTAATCCCGAGCACAATGGTGTAACCTCTGATATGGTGATGTACTTGAAGCCGCTTGTAATTGGACTTCCAGATGTGGAGTACAAGGATGGACTTCCAGTATACGTTTCTCGCGAAAACTAGAAACTAAATAACATTTAATTGCAGTCTGTTGTAATCTCTTTCCTCTAAAAGATTGAGGACGCGTCTTGCGTGAGAGTACTGAGTGCGATTGATGGAAATAACACAGACTTTATTGGCACCGTGGTAATTTCTTCTTCTGAAGAATGGAACACGGTGCCAATTTTTTGAAAATGGCACTGACTGTTCTAATAAAAGATCTGAAGTGCGATTAGATACGATGCGATTGGTAGTCTTGCAGAGTACTATATCTTTTCCACAATTCTTTGAAATCTTAGGTTTTCTTTTCATTTCTAACTAACCTTTCAATAACTTTTAATTCACCTGAATATCAATTTTTTTGCCCATTGAATCGGCAACCTTTACAAGAAAGTCCAGAGACGGATTGTATTTGCCGCTTTCCATTCGGGAGATGTTAGATTTTTTTGTGCCTGCTCTCTCGGCTACAGCCTCCTGAGTGAGATGCAGGGAATGTCGGGTGTCACGAAGCTGCCGGGCGATGGAATGACGCGCCTCCAAAGCCTGGGGTGTGACAACTCCATCAGAATATCGATTCTTCATAGTTCACCTCATGCTAATATGTTATCATATATGATAACATAAAACAATGGACTTCACAATAAAATCAGGGATTTTTATCGAGAAAAATAGGAGATTAGTAACCCTTTTTTATGAGAGGCAAATGAGCTATAATCTTAAATGGATTATTTTTTTGAACCGTAGGATTATGGTTTACGAATATAGATTCTTGGAGGGACATATGGTAGGCAAAAAACAACGTTTTAGAACAGCAGTCTTAATTATCATTCTCGCAGTAGCTATCGTAGGCGGAGTTTTTGCTATTAGCTATTTTAAAGGCGGGGTCACTTTCCCATGGCAGGTATCCACAGAGGAGCAAAAGCCTGAGCAAGCGACACAGGAGCCTGTAAAAGAGGAGCCTAAGCTTGTGATCAAGGAAAAGAAACAGGACGAGGCTGTTAAGAAGGAAGAAGAGCTTAAGAAAGCTAAGGAAGAAACAGATAAAGCTGCGGAGGAAGCTGAAAAAGAAGCTAAAGAAAAGGAATTGGCGGAGTCTGTTATCCAGATTGGTAAACAGCTGGATTATTATGGCGCCCTTCATGTTGAAGATGGAAGGCTTTATGATGAAGTAAGAAATGAAGTAAGACTTACAGGTATCAGCACTAACAATCTTAGCTGGTATCCAGAGTTTGCGTCTGCAGATTCTATAAAGTTTCTTAAATCAAATTTGGGAATCAACGTAATCAGACTGGCTTTATTCACCAGCGATTATGATGGATATTGTGTAGCAGGTGCTGATAAGCAGCAGGAGCTCAAGAAAGTCATTGATGAGGCAGTTAAGGCAGCCACTGATAATGATATGTATGTTATTTTAGATTGGCATACATTAAACGATGCAAATCCTAATGAATATAAAGCAGAGGCAATTCAGTTCTTTGGTGAGATGGTTCGTAAATACGAATCAAACGACAATGTCATTTACGAAATTTGCAACGAGCCAAATGATGATACCACCTGGGAAGACATCAAGGCATATGCAAAGGAAGTTATTCCAGTGATCAGACGTGTTAACAGAACAGCAATTATTCTTGTAGGTACACCAAAAGGCTGCACTGATTTAGAATCAGTCTTGGCAGATCCACTGGATTCAGATGCTTTTGGCACTAATATTATGTATACATATCATTTTAATGCTCGCACACAAAAATCAAGCGATAGAAATGCTCTAATCAACGCATTAGAGGATGGTCTTCCGGTGTTTGTTTCTCAGTTTAGTTATTATTCAGCTGATGGTGTTGGCGACTTAGACAAGCATGAAGCTACAAGATGGGATGATTTGATGGATGATTACAATCTTTCTACATGCATTTGGAACTTATCAAATAGTGATGAGGGCTCTGCATTAATTAATCAGTCTTGTGACAAATATTTTGATTTCAAATATGAAGATTTGACAGAACAGGGAAAGCATTTATTTGAGAGACTTTCCGACAATAGAAAAAAAGCTGAAATCCCTGAAAAGGATGAAATAAAAGATAGTAAGGAGATAAAAAGAAGATGACAACTAATGAGAAAATCGCAGCATTGCGTGATTTAATGAAGGAGAGAGGAATTGATTTATACCTCATCCCAACAGACGATTTTCATTCATCAGAATATGTAGGAGAGCACTTTAAGGCACGTAGCTTTATCACAGGCTTTACAGGCTCAGCAGGTACAGCAGTTATTACATTAAAGGAAGCTCATCTTTGGGCTGATGGACGTTATTTCGTTCAGGCTGCAAAGCAGATTGCAGATTCAGAGGTTATTTTGGAGCGCATGGGAGAGCCAGGAGTTCCTGAGGTAGAAGAATTTATCGAGAAGAATTTCCCAGATGGCGGATGCCTTGGCTTTGATGGTCGTTGCGTATCAGCTAAGAATGCAGCAAAGTATTTTGATATCGCTACAAAGAAGGGCGGAGAGCTTGCTACTACTGAAGATTTAGTAGATGAGATTTGGACAGATCGTCCAGCACTGCCAAAGGCTACTACATGGCTTCTTGAGGATCAGTTCTCAGGCGAGACAATGGATTCAAAGATTGCCCGTATTCGTGAAGAAATGAAAAAGAAGGGAGCTGATGCTCATTTACTTACAGCTCTTTACGATATCGCATATACGTTAAACATCAGAGGAAATGATATTGCAAACGTTCCAGTTTTTCTTTCATTCCTTATTATCACAGATGAAAGCGTAATTCTTTTTACAGACACAACAAACTGGCCAGCAGAGGTAATGGGCTATCTCAACGATAAGGGTGTAAAGCTTTACCCATACGATATGATTTATCATTATCTTCAGAGTGCTGATATGGCAGACAGAAGAGTTCTTCTTGATCAGTCAATCGTTAATTACAACATGCTTAAGGCTCTAGAGGGCTCAGCAAAGATTATCGATGGCAAGAATCCATCAGAGCTTATGCGAGCTATCAAAAATGAGACTGAAATCAAGAATACAAAGTGGGCTCATGTAAAAGATGGTGTTGCATGCACAAAGGCTATTAAGTGGATTAAGGAAAATGTTGGTAAGGTACCAATGACTGAAATCACAGCTTCAGATTATTATGAGGCTCGCCGCAAGGAGCAGGAGAATTTTGTGGATCTTTCATTTGGTACAATCTCAGCTTACGGACCAAACGCTGCAATGATGCACTACAGCGCAAAGGCTGGTTCAGAGGCTACACTTAAGCCAGAAGGATTCTTACTTGTAGATTCAGGTGCTCATTTCCTTGAGGGTACTACAGATATCACACGAACAATCGCTCTTGGTGAGCTTACACAGCAGATGAAGGAGTACTACACAGTAGTTCTTCGTTGCCACTTAAGACTTCTTGCAGCCAACTTCCCTAAGGGAGTTACAGGTGCAAACTTAGACGTTCTTTCACGTGGACCAGTTTGGGATATGGGACTTGATTATCGCTGCGGTACTGGTCACGGCGTAGGTCACATCTTAAATGTTCACGAAGGACCAAACCGTTTCCATTGGAGAGTTCTTCAGGGACAGAATTCTGCTGAGATTCAGCCAGGTATGATTACTACAGATGAGCCAGGTCTTTACATTGAGGATGGCTTCGGAATTCGTATTGAAAACGAGCTTCTTTGCGTAGCTGGTGAGACTACAGAGTACGGTGATTTCCGTCACTTCGAGGCTATCACATACTGTCCAATCGACCTTGACCCAGTTATTCCAGAGATGATGACTGAGGCAGAAAAGAAGACACTTAACGAGTACCACGCAATGGTACGCGAAACCCTCAAGCCATACTTAACCGACGACGAGTACGCATGGCTTGAGAAAGAGACTAGGGAGATTTAATGAGTAAATTACTTTTAATTGACGGCCATAGCATTGCAAATCGCGCATTTTATGGCTTGCCAGATCTTACAAATAGCCAGGGGGAGCACACAGGTGCCATCTTTGGCTTCATAAACATGATGTTAAAGTTCATCGATGATGAACAGCCTGATAACTTTGCAGTGGCATTTGATGTTTCTGCCCCTACCTTCAGACACAAAATGTTTGAAGCCTACAAGGGCACCAGAAAGCCAATGGTTCCAGAGCTCAAGGAGCAGATTCCTCGTATTCAGGAAATGCTTAGAGCCATGGGCGTTCCAGTTATCACCAAAGAAGGCTGGGAGGCAGATGATATCTTAGGTACTCTTGCTAGAAATGGCGAGGAGAAGGGATTCGATGTTACTATCGTTTCCGGAGACCGAGATCTTCTTCAGCTTGCTACTGAAAAGGTTAAAATATCCATCCCTAAGACAAAGAAGGGTGGAACAGAAATCGAGAACTACTTCGCAGCGGATGTTAAGGAGGCCTACGGCGTTACTCCTAAGCAGTTCATCGATGTAAAAGCACTTCAGGGAGATACTTCTGATAATATTCCAGGTGTTGAAGGCATTGGCCCTAAAACTGCACAGACATGGATTGCTCAGTATGGTTCTATTGAGGAATGCCATGCTCACGTTGATGAGATGAAGAAGGGTAAGGTTGTTCAGAATTTCATCGACCAGTGGGATATTGCTGTGCTTTCCAAGGAGCTTGCCACAATCAATGTTAATGCTCCTATAGAGCTTGAAGAGGGTAGCACTAAGCTTGAGAATCTTTTTACAGAGGAGGCATATCTTCTCTGCAAGCGTTACGAGCTTAAGAAGCTTCTTCCTAGATTTGAAGCGTCTACTACTACAAAGGTTCAGGACAACAAGGCTGAGACCTTTAAACGTATATACGATTTAGGTGAGGTGGAGGATTTCTTCGCTGAGCTTAAAAAATCCGGCAAGGATTTTGTTGGTGCAAGCATTATGGCAGGAGAGGACAGATGCATAAAAGGTGCTGCGCTATCTGTTGGCGATTCTACAGTTTATGTGGATTGTGCTGGTTTTATCACCCCAGATTATCTTGGTCACAAGCTTATTGAAATCAGTAAAGCAGGCGTGAAGCTTTGCTTCTGGGATTTAAAGAATGCAATGCACATTCTTCATGAGCTTATGAGCTCAGAGGAGAAGCAGGCTGTTTTAGATAATGGCGGAAAGGCAGAGATTTTCCCTACAGCTGTGGATGTTGCTGTTGCTGCCTATCTTTTAAATCCAACAAAGAATGCTTACACAGCCGATGATGTTGCTAGCGAGATGCTTGGAATCATCATTCCTGCTCAGGCAGATTTATTTGGAAAAACAAAGCTAAATGTAGCTCTTGAGGATGATAATCTACTTGAGGCTGTTACTACATATGCTTGCTACAATGCCTATGTTGCATTTGCTGCTTTCGAAAAGGTTATTGCACAGATTAAAGAGGAGGGAATGCTTGATATTTATGAGAATATCGAGATGCCCCTTGTGTACACTCTTTTTGATATGGAGCTTCAGGGCATTGCCATGGACAAAGAAGCACTCGCTGAATATGGCAATCGTCTTTCAGTTCGTATAAACGAATTAGAGCAGAGCATTTATTCTCAGGCTGGAGAGGAGTTTAATATCAATTCTCCAAAGCAGCTTGGCGTAATACTTTTTGAAAAAATGGGAATAGAGGGTGGAAAGAAGACTAAGACAGGTTATTCTACAGCAGCTGATGTCTTAGAGGAACTTTCAGCCACAAATCCTATAATATGTGATATATTAGAGTATAGACAGTTGGCAAAGCTTAAGAGTACTTATGCTGATGGCTTGGCAGCCTGTGTTGATTCCGATGGAAGAATCCGCTCTACCTTCATGCAGACAGTTACTGCTACAGGACGTATCAGTTCTACTGAGCCAAATCTTCAGAACATTCCTATCAGAATGGAGCTTGGTAGAGAAATCAGAAAGGTATTTTACCCAAAGGATGGCTGTATATTCCTTGATGCCGATTATTCTCAGATTGAGCTTAGAGTACTTGCACATATGTCTGGCGATGAAAATCTGATTGGCGCCTTTAAGGCCGGACAGGATATTCACCGTTCTACAGCATCACTTGTGTTTAACACACCATTTGATGAGGTTACAGATCTCCAGCGCCGCAGAGCAAAGGCTGTTAACTTTGGTATCGTTTATGGTATCAGTGCCTTTGGTCTTGCAAAGGATATTGGTGTAGGACGAAAGGAAGCTCAGGAGTATATTGATAACTACTTCGTGGCTTATCCAAAGATGCATGAATTTTTGGAGGGGCTTAAATCTGATGGTAAGGAAAAGGGATATGTTACTACCATGTATGGTAGACGTCGTCCTATTCCAGAACTTTCGTCATCAAACTTTATGACCCGCCAGTTTGGTGAGAGAGTAGCCATGAATTCACCTATTCAGGGAACAGCAGCAGATATTATTAAGATTGCAATGGTAAATGTCCACGACAGACTCCTCAAGGAGGGACTTAAGTCAAAGCTTCTTCTTCAGGTTCACGATGAGCTTTTGGTAGAGGCACTTGAGTCAGAACGCACACAGGTTGAAAAGCTTATTGCTGAGGAGATGGAGAATGCAGCTAAGCTTGCTGTGGACTTAGAAATTGATATGAATTCTGGAAAGACATGGGCTGAAGCACACTAAGTGCTTTCCCGTCTTCCATGGAATTTATATATATTTTAATAGGGAGAGTATAAGCATCATTGTATTAGGAGGATATTGAAAATGTTTCCAAGAAAACAAATCAAAGCAAATGCCAGAGCTGCTTTATCAGCTAATTACTGGCCAGTAGTAGGTTATCCATTTTTATTGGGACTGCTGTTGGTAATTGTACTGTCTATCGTAAGTGCTAAGTCAATTATGTCAATGGCAGGTGCAGCAGGTACCTCTTCGCTGACAACAGCCGAAGCAGCATTAACAGCAAGCATGGGGACAACAGTTGCTACAGATACTGTTACAATTCTTTTATCAATCTTTGTCCTTAATGTTATTGCAGTTGGTCAGGTATACTTCTACTATAAGTTTTACAGCGGATCACGAGCAGACTTTAGTACATTCTTTGATGGATTTAAGAATGGTCAGTATTGGCACAACGTTGGCGGCATGTTCCTTATGACATTGTATGTATGTCTTTGGACAATGCTTTTCTGCCTTCCAGGAGCAATTCTTGTTGGTCTGGGAGCTGGATTCCTTTTTGTTGATTCAGGAGTAGGTGTGCTATTACTTGTTCTTGGAGTAATTCTTTATATAGTTGGTATAGTTTTTGCATTTGTTAAGGCATATCAGTATAGTATGATTCCATATCTTCTCATTGATAAGCCAGAGTTTACAGTTAAAGAGTGCTTTGAAATGACAAAGAAGATGACAAAGGGAAATAAGTGGAGTCTTTTCGTATTAGACCTTTCTTTCATCGGATGGATTATCCTTTCAATGTTCACTTTGTTCATTTTAGCAATCTTTTATGTTGAGCCTTATATGAATCTTGCAAAGGCTGGAGCTTATGATTATCTCAAGAGAGTTCATATGCCAGAGTCAGTAGAAGGTCCAACATTCCAGTCAGCATCTTTCGAGGCAGACTACACTTCAAGTGCGCCAACATTTGAGAACACAGATACATTAAATAATACACCATCATCAAATGATGATATTTTTGACGAGTAATATATGAAATTTATAGGAATTACAGGGGGCATCGGCGCTGGCAAAAGCACGGTGCTCTCTTTATTAAAAGAAAATTTTAATTGCAAAGTAGTGCTTGCCGACGAGGTGGCAGCACAGCTTATGACAAGTGGTCATAAGTGTTTTGATGAGGTAGTGGCTTTAAAATGGCCTACCTCTATTTTGGACGAGTCCGGAGAAATTGACAGACCTCTTATGGCAAAGTACATGTTCGCAGATGATGAGCTTCTAAGTGGAGTAAACTCCATCGTTCATCCTGCTGTGGAAAAAGAAGTACTAAATCAGGTAGAAGAGGAAAAAGAAAAGCACAATATAGAGTATTTTTTCTTAGAAGCTGCATTGTTAATAGAATGTGGATATGGTAAACTTGTGGATGAGATGTGGTATATTTATGCCAGCCCTGAGGTTCGCGAAATCAGGCTCATGGAATCCAGGGGTTACTCTAAAGAACGCATTGAAAATACCTTTAAAGTACAGCGTTCTGACGAGAGTTTTAGAGAGCACTGTGACAAAGTCATAGATAATAGCGGCAGCAAAGAGGGGACACTTGCTCAGCTAAAGGCATTACTTAGATAGATTAAAAAATGCTGAAGGGGATTTTTACTATGGAAAAGAAGGACATTGTTTTTGGCTTGGATATTGGTACAAGAAATGTCATCGGTACAGTTGGCTATCTTGAGGATGGGGAGTTTCACGTTATTGCTCAGACATTACGTGAACACGATACTCGTGCCATGCTGGACGGACAGATTCACGATATAGGTCGAGTTGGAGCTACCTGCGACGAGGTTAAAAAGGAACTTGAGAGTATGACAGGCCTCACTCTTACAGAGGTTTGTATAGCTGCCGCTGGTCGTGTGCTTCGTACTATTACTACACATGTGGATTTGGAATATCCAGAGGAGACTGTAGTTTCAGGCGAGGATTTACATACACTTGATATGCTTGGAATCGAGCAGGCTGGTAAGGAAATCAAAGGTGGTGCCGAGGACAGTAAATACAAGTTCTTCTGTGTAGGTTATTCTACAGTTAGATATTATCTTAATGGAGATCCATTCTCATCTCTTGAGGATCACAAGGCAGATGTTATCGGAGAGGATATCATCGTTACCTTCCTTCCTGAGGATGTTGTAGATGGACTTTATGCTGCTGTTGGCAAAGCTGGTCTTACAGTTGCTAATCTTACATTGGAGCCTATCGCAGCTATTAATGTTGCTATTCCACAGAATTTTAGAATGCTTAATATCGCCCTTGTTGATGTTGGTGCAGGTACCTCTGATATCTGTGTCACAAAAGATGGCAGTATCATTGCATACGGCATGATTCCTATGGCCGGTGATGAGCTTACTGAGGTTCTGGTTCATGAATATTTAGTTGATTTTGCTACTGCAGAGCAGATTAAGAGAGCTTCTACAGAAGGTGGAGATATCACCTACGAAGATATTATGGGCATCAGCCACACCATCAAATCTGAGGAAGTATATAAGCTCACTAATCCAATTATGGAAAAGATTGCCAGCGAGGTTGCTTCAAAGATTAAGGAGCTCAATGGCGACAAATCTGTTTCAGCAGCTTTCGTTGTTGGTGGAGGCGGAAAGATTCATGGCTTCACCGAGGCACTTGCCAATGATTTAAAGATTGTTGACGAGCGTGTTGCTCTTCGTGGCGAGGAAGTCATGAAGAATGTCATCTTCGAGCAGGAGGATATTAAGAAGGATTCACTTCTCGTTACTCCAATTGGTATCTGCCTGAATTACTATGAGACAAAGAACAACTTCATCATGATTCACTTTAATGGAGAGATGATGAAGCTTTACGATAATGGACAGCTTACAATTGTGGACGCTGCTATGCAGGCAGGTTTCTCTGCTGAGCAGTTGTTCCCACGCCGTGGTAAGGAAATCAATTTCACGGTCAATGGTGTTTCACGTATGATTCGCGGTGTCGAGGGTGAATCTGCAGTTGTTAAAATGAATGGAAAGCCAGTAGGAATTAATACTCCTCTGGAGTTCAACTGTGATGTTGAGTTCGTTCCTTCTACAGTTGGCGCAGGTGGAAATGGCACCATCGCTGATTTGGAGGAATTCACTACAGAGTATCTGTATTTCACAGTATGTGGACACAGAGTTAAGTGTCCAAAGTTTGTTGAAGTTAATGGTTCTATGGAGCCATCAACATATTCAGTTAAGGATGGAGATGTTATTGAAACACGCCCATTCTATACAGTTGGTCAGTTGGCAGAGTTTATGGATGTGACTATCGATGATCGCTACGAGATTCTCGTTAATCATCGTCCATCCAGCCTTGACTCATTGGTATATGAAAATTTCGTTATTGATTGGACTACCACTACACCGGTAGCCT
This sequence comes from Pseudobutyrivibrio sp. 49, assembly GCF_900100545.1. Lineage (GTDB taxonomy): Bacteria > Bacillota > Clostridia > Lachnospirales > Lachnospiraceae > Pseudobutyrivibrio. The sequence goes on along the minus strand of NZ_FNDP01000006.1, from coordinate 103,240 downwards.
ATGCAGGAGATTATCTTGCCGAGGATGATGAAGGTATGCCAGAGGATTATGATATTGATGTTGCACCTGAGAATATCACTGATGTTCACACTAAGATGAAGGATGAGGCAACAGAGCTTCCAATCACCATCAATGGAAAGAAGAGAGTGCTTTGCGGAAAGAAGGATTATATCTTTGTAGATATTTATAATGTAATCAACTTCGATCCGAACGAAAGCAATGGACGTCCACTCATCACAAAGATTAATGGACATAAGTGCGGCTATTCAGATGAGCTTCATGAGAATGACGAGATTGAAGTATATTGGGATAATGAAGCTATAATAAAATAGAAAGTAGATATATTTATAATGGATTTTTTTAGTATTGCAAGTGGTAGCAGCGGCAATTGCATCTGTGTTGGAGATGACAGCACACATGTAATGATCGATGCAGGTATTTCAGGAAAGCGCATAGAGGCGGGGATGAACAAATATGATTACACCACCGCCGATATGGCTGGCCTGCTGGTAACTCACGAACATTCAGATCACGTGTCTGGACTTGGAGTAATCTCCCGTAAATACCATATTCCGATTTACGCTACGGCACCTACAATCAGAGCAATACGTTCTATGAAAAGCCTTGGGGCCATTGATGACACACTTTTTCATGTCATCAAGCCCGATGAGGATTTCTCTATAGGTAGTCTTAATATTCACCCGTTTCATATCAGCCATGATGCTGCAGACCCAGTTGCATATCGTATAGAAAATGCTAATTCTAAGGTTGCAGTATGTACTGACTTAGGTTATTATGATGGCTATATTGTTGATAATTTAACAAATTTGGATGCTCTTTTGCTTGAGGCAAACCACGATATCCACATGTTGGAGGTTGGTTCCTATCCTTATCCACTTAAGCAGCGTATTTTAGGAAATTATGGACATCTTTCTAATGAGGCCAGTGGAAAGCTTTTAAGCTCAATACTTAATGACAATATTAAGCATGTTTTCTTAGGGCATCTTAGTAATGAAAACAATTATCCAGACCTGGCTTATGAGACCGTGCGTCTGGAGGTTAACATGGATGAAAGCACTCCATACAATGCGAGTGATTTCGATATAACTGTCGCGTCACGTAGTGACGTCTCAGAAAGAATAATTATTTAATTGAGCTAGTAAGTAACAATCTCTTAGATTTCTGAATGAAGCATTCTATAACTGAATGAAGAAACACTAAGGATTGTTACTGTAACTAGCGGAATAGAAAAGGAGAATTCTTATGGAAAACAAAGTTATTATTACCGTAGTTGGTAAAGACACAGTTGGTATTATTGCTCGTATCTGCACTTATTTAGCAGGGAGCGGGGTAAATGTCTTAGATATTACACAGACTATTGTTCAAGGATTCTTCAACATGATGATGATTGTAGATATCGAAAAGGCAACAAAGAATTTTGGAGAAATTCAGAAGGATTTAGAGAGCCTTGGAGATGAGATTGGTGTTCAGGTAAAGGCTCAAAAAGAAGAGATTTTTGAGAAGATGCACAGAATATAAATAGGGGGGGACCCCGAAGGGGGAGAACCTGTTTATCACAGCGCACCCATTGCCGAAGGCAATTTGCATGGGTGCTGCTTTCCCGTATAAAGGAGGATATATGGTAAATTTACGTGAAGTAATCGAAACTAACAAGATGGTGGAGGAGCAGACACTTGACGTCCGCACAATCACTATTGGTATCAGCCTTCTTGAGTGCATTGACTCAGATTTAAAGAAGGTTAATGAAAACGTATATAATCGTATCACTACAGTTGCGAAGGATTTAGATAAGGTTGCAAAGGAAATCGAAAGAGACTATGGCATTCCTATTGTAAACCGCCGTATTTCTGTTACACCTATCGCGCTTATTGGTGGCGCTGCATGCAAGAAGCCAGAGGATTTCGTTACTTTGGCTCATACACTTGATAAGGCAGCAGAGGCTGTTGGCGCTAATCTTATTGGTGGTTATTCAGCTCTTGTTTCTAAGGGAATGACTACAGCAGATGAGATGCTTATTCGTTCTATTCCACAGGCTCTTTGCGAGACACAGAGAGTTTGTAGTTCAGTAAATTTAGCTTCTACAAAGACAGGTATCAATATGGATGCTGTTCGCCTTATGGGTGATATCCTTCTTCAGGTGGCAGATCGTTCAAAGGATAGAGATTCTGTTGACTGCATGAAGCTTGTAGTATTCTGTAATGCTCCAGACGACAATCCATTCATGGCTGGTGCCTTCCACGGTGTTACCGAGGCAGATGCTATTATCAATGTTGGTGTATCTGGTCCTGGTGTTGTTAAGAAGGCACTTGAGCAGGTTCGTGGCGAGAGCTTCGAGGTTCTCTGTGAGACAATCAAGAAGACAGCCTTCAAGGTTACACGTGTAGGTCAGCTTGTTGCACAGGAGGCTTCTAAGCGTCTTGGCATTCCATTTGGTATTATTGATTTATCACTTGCACCTACTCCAGCTATTGGAGATTCGGTTGCAGATATTCTTTGTGAGATTGGTCTTGAGTACGCTGGTGCTCCAGGTACCACCGCAGCTCTTGCAATGCTCAATGATCAGGTTAAGAAGGGCGGCGTTATGGCAAGCTCTTACGTAGGTGGACTTTCAGGAGCCTTCATTCCTGTATCAGAGGATCAGGGTATGATTAATTCTGTTGAGGCTGGTGCAATCACTCTTGAAAAGCTTGAGGCTATGACATGTGTTTGCTCAGTAGGTCTCGATATGATTGCTATTCCAGGAGATACACCTGCTACTACAATTTCTGGTATGATTGCAGATGAGATGGCACTTGGTATGGTTAACCAGAAGACTACAGCAGCCCGTCTTATCCCAGTTATAGGTAAGGGTGTTGGCGACACAGTAGAGTTTGGTGGATTATTTGGATATGCACCAATCATGCCTGTTAATAAGTTCTCTTGCGCAGACTTTATTAATCGTAAGGGTCGTATTCCTGCCCCTATTCATTCATTTAAGAATTAGTTGTATTGTAAACCGGACATGGCGCAACATTTTCTTTCAGGAAATGTTGCCTGGCAAAAGCTAGCTTTTATAGGCTTTTCATTTTTAAAATTAATAGATTTATTTTGAGCATCTTATGTTTTTGACATGAGGTGCTTTTTTATTATCGTATTTTTTAGCATTATATTTTAAATATAAAACTTTTTTTTAATTAATCTATGTGCTACAATGTCAACTATTGATTTAGGCGATGACTATATAGGTGCAATATAGGAGCCTAGATTACTCAAAATGATAATTCTATAGATATTATTTCTTTAGTTTTCTTTTATCATTCCAGGTTGGGTTGAATTAAATATTATGGGTCATAACAATTAAGGACAAATTATTGGTAGAACACTTTCTACATACCAAAAGGCAGAAAAGGCCAAAAAGTATGTAGTTTGCAAGGAGAAGCTACATACCAAAAGGCAGAAAAAGCCAAAAAGTATGTAGTCTGCAGGGAGAAGCTGCATACCAAAAGGCAGAAAAGGCCAAAAAGTATGTATTCTGCAAGGAGAAGCTACATACCAAAAGGCAGAAAAGGCTAAAAAGTATGTAGCCTGCAAGGAGAAGCAACATACCAAAAGGCAGAAAAGGCCAAAAAGTATGTAGCCTGCAAGGAGAAGCAGCATACCAAAAGGCAGAAAAGGCCAAAAAGTATGTAGTCTGAAAAGAAAATGCAGTATGCAAGTGTGAAAACGGATTTATTTGTTCAGAAAAAATTAGTTAGGAGTCAATAATTATGAAAAGCCTAGTAGCAATTGCGCAGGAAGAATTGAGCAAAGTAAATAAAGCTCTGGAAAAAAATGAAAGGAATTTGGCAAATTTAAGAAATGTTCCGCCAAGTAATCTCAGAGCTATCAAGAAAGGAATGACATATCAATATTATTTGAAAACGTCTGAGGATAAACAATCACGATATTTAAAGAAGTCTGAACGATATTTAGCCGAGAATCGCGCTCAGCTGGATTATGAATTGAATATTCAAAGAGTACTCAAAAATCAGCAAAAAATTCTTAAAAATTTAATATCGAGATACAATGAAAATAGTGTTGAGGATACCTATAGATGTTTATGCGAAGGCCGAAAAAATATAGTTCAGCCAATACAAATGCCTATAGAGCAGTACATATATGAATGGAAAAAATCCTATGAAGTAAATAAAAATAGTATTCCTATGAAGGTTCAATATGAGACAGTGAACGGTGAAATGGTTAGATCTAAATACGAAGAAGCACCTTTGAATATTCAAGTGGTAGCAGCAAAAATAGCAGAATATCTCTAAGGAATAAGCGGCACAGTGACACTATTGTGATTTAAATTATGATATTATATAAGCAGTGTATAAGGCATTGAAATATGAAAAAAATGGGGGCTTAAAATGTGTAGAGTAAGAAAAATATTGGCATTGGTTATGGCAGGTGCATTGGTGACGGGATTAGTTGGTTGTGGGGCACAGAGTGAAAAGTCTGAGCAGGCAACTGCATCTCAAACTGAAACAAATGAGACTGAGGCATCCGAGGAAGCTTCAGAAGAAGCTGATAACAGCACATCTGAAAGTGCAACCATTCCAGCATATGAATACCCAGGTCCAGAGTTGTTTTATAGTGTATTGTATAAATATATAAATGATGAGTTTGCAGCAAATTATGATTCGGCAGATGTTGCTATTCCAATCGTCAATATTATTTATCAGGATGAGAGCAATAAAGAAGATATCAAGGTATATGGTGATTTCTGGTACATGAATTATGATTTGAAGGGAGATACACTTGAGTGTGTTTCAGGGGGTTCATATCCTGGCTGCATTCATATGAAAACTACTGATGAAGGATATTCAGTGACAAGCATGGATATAGTTGAAGATGGTAGTAATTATCTTGATTCTGCTAAGGAAATTTTTGGCGAGCATTTTGATGATTTTGAAAAGGTCTCTAGTGATGATGATGCTAGAGAGAAGGTAAGAGCACAGATTATTTCAAATTATGTTTTTGCAAACGACCTAAATATCAAGGCTTATCAGGATCAGGGTTGGGACCCAGTTACACTACCTGAGCAGAATATTGATTCATTCTATAGTATATTAGATTAGGGAGTTTAGCTGTTTATTTCATCTGGAATTCATACTGGCAAATGAGAAAAGGCGGCAAGAAATCTGCTTCTTGTGAATAAGAAAAGATTATTTATCATTGGATGATGTATATGGACAATATACCAGCAATTCGGATAGGAATAAAAGATAAATTTGTATCAGTAAATGATGGCATTTTTAGGTTGTTTGGCGGGCGGCAGGAATTTTTTTCGGAAACCTATCGTCCCAAGATTAGTAAATATGGTTGCGGAATCGTTGCTGCTATAAATTCTTATCTTTATATTGCACAGGTAAATCAGATTTCCAAAGATGATTTTATGACTTTGGTTCAGGATTATCTTGATATGTATCCCACCTCAAAGATTCTTTTGAATCTGGGGGTGGGCGTTTTGCCGTGGCAAATGTCATCCTATATTCAGCGAAAATGCAAGTCTGTTAATATAAATGTAAAAGCTAGCTGGAGAGGACGCGAAGGCGTGGGTTCATTGTATAACAAAATGAAAGCTGCATTATTAGAAGATATGCCGGTAATTTGGGCATTTTATAATCTAAAGTCTTCCCATAGGATTCAGTTTTATAAATATATTGATGGAAAATTTAAAGATACATATTTTGATGAACAAGCCAAAGAACATAAATATGATGATGTGAATAGTCACTATGTTACTGTGACAGGAATCATCGAGCGAGAGAATAATGGATACCTAGAAAGATGGGTGGAGATATCTTCCTGGGGATCAAAATATTATGTTAATTATGATGAGTACGAGACCTTTGTTAGAAACGCAGGAGGAATACTTAATCCCTTAAATTTGGTTAATGCATATTGCTCGAATATTTTAATTATAAAAAAGCGATAGCAACTTTTAGGTATTCAAAAGCAATTTTTGATAAGAGTAACTTTTTGGGGGTTGTTAGAATATAATTGCACGAACAATATAATAATGCGTAATATCGGACATCTGCGGCGAAATAGTCCGAATATGCATTAAGTATGGCAACAATTCACAAAAGGAGAAGATGTATGAAAAAATTCAAAATCAGAAAACTGATGGCAAGAGTACTGGCACTTGCCTTAGTTTTCAGCACATTTTTTATGGTATCTAAGGTAGATGCCAACGCTGCCAGCTACAATTTAATGGAGACCTATGGAGCAAAATATGGGTACTCTGGAAACTGTGTGCATACACACATGCTTAGGGATTCAAGAATTGTAAATGCAATCAAAAAGGATTCCAATATAGTAACACTTGGTAATGAAATGAAGCCTGATTACCTTTTGGGAAGCAGACAGGCAACTCTTATTTCGGTTGATGAAGCAAAGCGTCTTGGTTACTATATTCCTTCAAATTACAAAGAGCGTTATGTCCCAAAAATTGATTTTAGAACAGTTGATGAAGCAGTAAAAATTTGCTATGAGAATGGTCTTAAGATGAGAGGTCATACTCTTGTATGGCATTCACAGACCCCAACCTGGCTATTCAGAGAGAATTATTCAGGAAATGGCAGATTTGTAAATACAGCTACTATGGATGCTCGTCTTGAGTTTTATGTTAAGTCTGTAATGGGACATTTCTATTCAGGCAAATACGGTAGCACACTGGTATATTGGGATGTGTGCAATGAGACACTTCATGCTCAGAATTCTGGTTGGGAAGCTGTTTACGGAAGCAACAAGACAAACGCAGTATATGTAAAGAAAGCTTTTAATTACGCATATCAGGTACTTGAGCAGTACAAGCTTACAAATTCCGTTAAGCTTTTCTACAACGACTACAATACATACATGGAAGTCAATGATGTGATAAAATTAGTAAACTACATCAATCAGGGGAAGAAGGTTTGTGCAGGTGTAGGCATGCAGTCACATCTTGGAACAGGCTTTCCTTCAGTAGATTATTATACAAATGCACTTAACTCATTCCTTCGTGCAGGATTTGAAGTGCAGATCACAGAGCTTGATATCACAAACAAAGGCGATTATGATTTGAACAATTACGCATATCGCCTGTTTAAAAATATTAACGCCGCAAAAAAGAATGGTGGAAACATTTCATGTATCACATGGTGGGGACCATCAGATGCAGAGACATGGATTAGAAATGAAAAGCCACTTATCTGGTCAAATATTGGTGTTGAAAAGCCAGCCTATGATGAGGTTGTAAAGGCATTTACAGAGACATTTGGTAATCCTGGCTCATTTACACCACAACCAACGATTACACCACAGCCAACCCCTACACCATCTGGACAAAACGTAAATACGAATTCAACAGCACATATTGATGATGGCTGGTATTATTTAAAGAATACAAATTCACAGAAGTATCTTACAGTTGAAGGAGATTCAGCTAAGGCTGGAGCAAATGTTTGTATTGGAACAGGAAGAGGCCTTGATGGCCAAAAATGGTATGTTAGGAATACAAATGACGGATATATTACCCTCACATCTAAGCTTGGCGACTTCATGCTTGATGTAGCAAATGGTTCTGCTGAAGATGGTGCAAATATTGGTATTTACAATGCATATGGCGGAGATGCTCAGAAGTTCTTATTAAAGAATACCAAGACAAATGGTGTTTATACTATTGCTACAAAGTCTTCTAAGGAAGTGCGTTACATTGATGTTTATGAGCACAAAAAAGTTGAAGGCACCAATGTATGTCAGTGGTTATATTATGGCAATCCAAATCAGGAATGGGTATTTGAGAAGGTAGCTGAGCAGTCAGTTACACCTCAGCCGACACCAGCTCCAACACCAGTTCCAACACCAGTTCCAACACCAGTTCCACAGCCAGCAGTTAAGGGATTAGAGCTTAGTTATACAATTAATAACTGGGGAGGCGGCTATCAGGTAAGCTACAAGATTTCTAATGCCACAGGAAACACAGTTAACGGATGGACATTAAAGGTAAATAAGAATCAGGTAAACATCGATTCTAGCTGGAATGTAAAGGTCACAACAAGTGGTGATTATTATGTAATCACACCGGTTGACTGGAATGCAAGCATTGCAAATGGAGGAAGTATCGAGTTTGGCAGCATAGGCGTAGGCCAGATAGGAAACTCATTTGATTATGTATTAGAGTAATAATAGAAAATAAGAGAATGCATATTGCTTGAATATTTTTTTAATTATTGAAAAGCCATAACAATTACTTCATTGTTTTAGGGTAGAATACACCTAAGTGGGAGCTTTTACAAAGGAGGGGTTATGGCTTTTTTTCCAATGTTTGTTGATTTAAAAGGGGCAAATTGTTTGGTTATCGGCGGCAGTGATGTGGTGTTGAAAAGATCTGATGCTCTTTTGGACTTTGGTGCCAAGGTTACGGTTATGACAAAGGAGGAATTTACCCCAGCAGATATACAAGGCCGCAAGATGGTTGTGGTAGATACCGATGATGAGGAAATCAATCTTCAGATATCCATGATGTGCAAGGATTCCAATATTCCAGTCAATATTGTTGGGCATCCAGAGCTGGGAACCTTTAGTTTTCCGGCCTATGTGAAGGAGGGAGATTTGGTTGGCGGTTTTTCAAGCAGCGGAAAAAGCTCTGCCTTAGCAAAATTTCTGGCCAATAAAGAAAAAGAAGTTTTGACACCAAAGCTTGCCGATTTAAATGAGATGCTTGGAAAATGGAAGGATCCTATCGAGGAACTTTTTCCTAACAAGGCAAATCAAAACAGTGCATTTGAGCAGCTGATTGATTATGCCCTTTGCTTTGATGGAACTCCTACCGATGAAGAGGTTCAGGAGCTTTTGATGTCTATAAGCATGACACTTTAATTTTACTAGATATATAAAAGGAGAATAATTATTATGAAATATCCAACCTACTTGCGCAGTGGTGGAACAATTGGGCTTGTTGCCCCTTCTTTTGGGTGTGCATTTGAGCCGTACAAAAGCTGTCTTGATTCTGCTGAAAAGCGTTTTGAGAAAATGGGCTATAAATTAATTGAAGGGCCTAATTGTAGAAAAAGTGATGGGGTTGGAATTAGCTCATCGCCGGAAAATTGCGGGAAAGAGCTGACTGAGTTTTACTGTAGCGAAAATAATGACATGCTTATCACCTGTGGTGGTGGAGAGCTCATGTGTGAGACTTTGGATTATGTTGACTTTGACGCCATCAAAGAGGCCAAACCAAAGTGGTACATGGGCTATTCCGATAACACTAATTTTACTTTTTTACTTAATACAATTTGCGATACTGCTGCAATTTATGGACCAAGCATTGGTGCATTTGGCATGGAAAAATTGGAGCCAGCGTTGCAGGATGCATTAGATATTTTCACAGGGAAGAAGACATCAGTTTCTGGCTATACCAGCTTTGAAGTTGAATCGCTTAAGGACGAGGAGCATCCTTTTGTAGGATACAATCTCACTGAGAAAAAAGAATTAAGACTCTTTATGGGCGAAACAGAGACTAACCGAGTCCCTGAGTTTGAAGGAATTATTACAGGCGGTTGTCTTGATTGTCTAGCAAACCTTGTTGGTACTAAATATGATCAGGTGGCAGCTTTCAATGAGCGCTACAAAGATAAAGGTGTTGTCTGGTTCCTGGAAGCATGCGATTTGAATGTAATGTCGATTCGTCGTGCTCTTTGGAATCTCGATAGAGCAGGCTGGTTCGTAAATACGAAGGGATTTATCATTGGTCGCCCTGCAGCTGCATGGAAGCAGGAGATGATGGGGCTTGATCAATATAACGCAGTAACAGGAATCCTTGGAAAATATAATGTACCTATCGTGATGGATGCAGATGTAGGTCATCTTGCACCTGCCATGCCAATCATATCTGGTGCACACGTACACGTATCTGTAGATAACAATATTACGCTAACCTATGACTTCATATAGTAAAAGGCGAGCCACAACTTAAAATAATTGTCAAAAAATATTCTCCCATCTCCTTAAATTTTGGTATAATTTAAGTATCGAAATTCTAAGGAGAAGGGGGAATTTTTTATGTCTACCAGAGTCTATGATTGCCTGAAGTTAATCGCAGAGAAAATCATTGAAAATAAAGACTTTCTTACAGATTTAGACCGAGAAATAGGTGATGCTGACCATGGTGTAAACATGGCCAGAGGATTTCAGGCAGTTATCGAAAAAGTTGATCCAGAGGATGCTGATATTGGAAATGCACTAAAGAAGACAGGCATGACACTTTTGTCTACTGTTGGAGGTGCATCGGGACCATTGTATGGCACTGCCTATATGGAGGCAGCAAAGGTCTTTGCAGGTAAAACGGAAGTCAGTGGGGACGACTTCAAAGCTGCAATGGAAGCTGCTATTGCTGGAATCCAGAAGCGTGGCCACGCAGAAAAAGGGGAAAAGACCATGCTTGATGCACTTATGCCTGCAACAGATGTCTTATCAGAGAAGCTTGCTGGGGGAGCAAGTCTTGCTGATGCACTTACCGATGCCTGCGTAGCTGCTAATGAGGGTATAGAATTCACAAAGACTATTGCAGCCACAAAGGGTCGTGCAAGTTATTTGGGAGACCGTAGTATTGGTCATCAGGACCCAGGTGCTACATCTCTTACAATGACACTTGAAACAATCAGAGATTTCCTTAAGGCATAACGTATATACGAATTAACAAACAGGGGGATTTGTTATGGTAGGACTGGTTTTAGTATCCCACAGCCCAAAGATTGCTGAGGGATTAACTGATTTGACTTCCGAGATTGCAGCAGCACATAAGGGGATTGTGGCTGCAGGGGGCTTGGAAGATGGAACTATCGGCACAGATGCAATTCGTATTTCCGAAGCAATTCGTCAGGCTAATGACGGAGATGGTGTAGTAGTTTTAGCTGACTTAGGAAGCGGGGTAATGAGCTCTGAAACTGCTATTGAACTTCTGGAGGACGAAGATATTAAGGTGAAGCTGGCTGATGCTCCACTTGTTGAGGGCACTATTGCAGCGGCAGTAAGCGCTATGGTGGGCAGCGACCTGGAGGCTGTCCTAAAAGCGGCGGAGGACTGCCGTGGCGTAAAAAAAATACCATAAAAGTGCAGATAGCTTGAGAGTGTAACAGGCGAGAGACCAATTAGGAGGAGGAAAATTTTATGAAGAAACTTATTAATGGGGTTGATAACATCGTTGATGAGATGCTGGAAGGTATGGTTGCTGCTTATCCACAGTACATCAAAAGACTTGATGGTTTTGATGTTGTTGTAAGAGCAGGGGGCTCTAAAGGTAAAGTTGCGCTTGTATCTGGTGGCGGTAGTGGACATGAGCCTGCACATGGCGGATATGTTGGCAAGGGAATGCTTGATGGCGCTATTGCTGGAGCTGTATTTACATCACCTACACCTGATCAGGTTTATGAGGCAATCAAGGCTGCAGACGGTGGCAAGGGTGTTCTTCTTGTAATCAAGAACTATACAGGCGATGTTATGAACTTTGAGATGGCAGCTGATATGGCTCGTGACGAGGGAATTGAGGTTGATCAGGTTATCACAGCTGATGATGTGGCTGTTGAAAATAGTACATGGACAACAGGACGTCGCGGTATCGCAGGAACAATTTTCGTTCATAAGATTGCTGGTGCATGCGCTGAGGCTGGCGGAAGCCTTGCTGATGTTAAACGTGTAGCAGAGAAGGTTATCGCAAATGTTCGCTCAATGGGTATGGCTGTTGATGCATGTACAGTACCTGCAGCTGGAAAGCCTAGCTTTGATTTAGCTGAGGATGAAATCGAAATCGGTATTGGTATTCATGGCGAGCCAGGTGTAAACCGCGAGAAGATTGGTACAGTAAACGAAATTGCAGATAAGCTTCTTAATAAGATTTTTGCAGAGGGCATTTACAATTCAGGTGACGAAGTTGCTGTTATGGTAAACGGTATGGGCGGAACACCTTTAATGGAGCTCTTTGTAGCAAACAAGCATGTGAAGGAAGTTCTTGATGGAAAGGGCATCAAGATTCACAAGACTCTTGTAGGAAATTACATGACCTCTCTCGATATGGAAGGCTTTTCAATCACTCTTTTGAAGGTTGATGACGAGCTGAAAAAACTTCTTGATGCTCCTGCAGATACACCTGCATTTGTTCAAGTATAATTCGTAAATATTTGTTATAATATAGGGGAGATGGTGATAAGCCATCTCCCATTTTTGATATTGGCGGGGAGTGTTTATGAAGAGAAAAACAAAGCGAATTATTTGCATAGCACTTATTTACACATTATTTTGTCTTATAGCGGTGCTTATGAAAAACTTTGTTGATTTTAGAACAGAGGCAGAGCCGCTTGCGGATATTGCGGAGGAGACTACGGAAGAGGACACACAGACACCTACTGAGCCTGTAATTAAGGTTGTTACCCCTGGAACGGGACATGTAGTTTGCATTGATGCAGGTCAGCAGCAGACTCCAGATATGAAAAAGGAGCCAATTGGTCCTGAGGCCACCAAGAAAAAGCCTAAGATGGATGATGGACCTGTTGGAAAATATACAGGTATTACAGAATATCAGTTAAATCTTGATATTGCCCTTAAGGTGCAGAAGGAGCTGGAGAATCGAGGGTATACCGTCGTTATGACTCGTACTACCAATGATGTAAATATAAGCAATAGTGAGCGCTCCAATATAGCCAATGAAGCAAAGGCAGAGGCTTTTATCAGGATTCATGCAGATGGCTCTGATGACAGCACTGTACATGGTGCATCTGCTGTTTGCCAGACTACAGATAATCCATACAATGGAAATCTCTATGAAAGCAGCAGAAAGCTGGCTGACTGTGTTTTAGATGGTATGGTGACCTCCACAGGTTGTGAAAAACGACAGGTTATTGAGGTCGATTCAATGCCTGTAATCAACTGGAGTCAGGTGCCAGTTTCGATTATAGAGGTGGGGTATATATCAAATAAAGACGAGGAAATTAAGCTTGCAACAGAGTCTTATCAGCAATTAGTGGCAAAGGGGATAGCCGATGGTTTGGATAATTATTTTAATTAATCCATGGCCGTTCATAATCTTATTTTATAATCTACATAGAAAATACACTATTAATGTTGCCAAAGGTGGTAGAATTCAAGTATGAATGCGATTCTTTAATTCTAGGGAGAGTTGGTAACTGTCAGTAGTGTATTTTTTTGTGGAGGTAAATATGCAAAAAAAAGAGCATTCTTTCTAGTGTTAAGACCAAATTGATTATTACAATGGTAGTGCTTGCAGCATTACCACTTCTCACTGCTACTACTATTAATTATGTCAGAACCACAACAAAGGCAAAGGAGGATGCAAAAATCACACTTGCCTGGTCTGCATGGTTCCTCGAAAGCGAGATAAATAAAATATTCGCTGAGACGGAATTATCTATGAAATCTCTGGCATCATCCCCAGGAACAATTGAATATGTTAAATCTGGTAAAAACGGTGCTCAGTTAAAACACCAGATGGATATAATTAATGCCTATTTCAATGATGGAAATGCCATTACACTTTCTGATGCAACGGGAAAGATGATTCTTAGAAGTGATGGAGGAGAACTGGCAGATATTTCTCAGAGAGATTACTGGAAAAATGCTATGAAGGGAAATACCGCCACATCTACAGTAATGACCAGTTCATCAACAGGAAAGAGATCGGTTTGTATTGCTGTTCCTGTTTATGATGTGAGTGGCAGTGTTGTTATTGGCGTTTTACATAGAAGTTTTGATTTATCAAAATTCCGAGATATTTTGGGTGAAGATGGTGAAGAGGCATTTTTGGTTGATTATGAGGGAACTCTTGCTTCTCATGCTTTCTATGACATAGCAGTAGATGATGAGCCTGTTAGTTTTGCGTCATCTCCATACATAACCTCTGATTTGGAAAGTGATACTTATATCAGTAATGCCAGCGGTGAACCAACATATGTTTCCTATGTAAGGGAACCAATCACGGGATACATTATCTGTGATGCATTGGCTATTTCTGCAGTAACAGCAGAGGCAAGAGCATCAGCAATAACAAATATCATCCTTGGTGTGGTTTTGCTTGTAGTGGCTGCTGTTTTAGCATACTTACAGGCACTTAGTTTCACGACTCCAATTGTGGCAGTTAATGCAACATTAGCAAAGCTTGCTGATGGTATTTTTGAAAAAATTGATAAGTACACAAATCGCAAAGACGAATTTGGTGAGATTGTTAATAATACAAACAGTCTGATAGAGAAGCTGTCCACAATTGTGGGACACATTAAGAATTCTTCTAATACAGTTGCTGATTCTTCAGATGAGCTTGCAACAATGGCAGATCAGATTGCAAGAACCACAGAGACAGTTGCTTCTTCAGTTCAGCATATTGCAAGTGGTGCAGTGCAGCAGTCTGAGGACATTCAGTCAGCAGCAGAAGGTACAAACAAGATTACAGATGCGGTAGGAAGCGTTCAGGATTCTACAGTGGAGATGACAGAGCTTGCCAAGAGAATGAAGGCAGCATCAGAGGCATCTACAGCTTCACTTGATATTCTCCAGAATACAAGTGGTGAGATGACCACAAAGATTGATGAGATTTCTACAAGAATTTCTTCAACACAGAATGCTGTTTCAAATATCAACGAGCGAGTTGAAGGAATTGCAGGTATCGCATCCCAGACAAATCTTCTTTCTCTTAATGCTTCTATCGAGGCAGCAAGAGCAGGTGAGATGGGTAAGGGCTTCGCGGTTGTTGCTGAGGAAATCAGAAAGCTTGCTGATGATTCTGACAGCCTTGCTTCAGAAATTAGAGCAGAGATGGATGCATTGCTTCAGGAGGCAGAGCAGGCAGTTAATGCAGCTACTCAGGTTATGGAAGGTAATGCAGAGCAGCAGAAGGCATTGTCTAAGACCTTCGAATCAGTACAGGGAATGCTTCAGGATATCGAGGATACAGTACGAAGCGTTGCCAGAATTTCAGATGAGGCACAGACCTGCGTAGACTCAAATTCACTGGTATCAAATGCCATGACTTCACTGTCAGCTATTTCCGAAGAAAATGCAGCTTCTTCAGAGACAACAGGTGCTTCTGTAGAAGAGCTTTCAGCTACAGTAAGTACACTTGCTGATTCAGCTGCAAACCTTAAGGATATTGCAGAACAGCTCAATGAAGA
The DNA here is from genome assembly GCF_900100545.1 of Pseudobutyrivibrio sp. 49. Lineage (GTDB taxonomy): Bacteria > Bacillota > Clostridia > Lachnospirales > Lachnospiraceae > Pseudobutyrivibrio. Next base: position 88,043 of record NZ_FNDP01000006.1, on the reverse strand, counting down.
AATGAAGTTCTTCAAATAACGCATAAACGAATTGAAAAGAAATGTGTCATTGGGTACAATCTAACCTGATGACACATTTTTTATGGGGGAATTATGACTATAATTTTAGAAGATATCTGCAAATCCTATTGTGGTGTGCAGGTTTTAAATAACTACAATCTCACAGTAGAGTGGGGAAGGGCTTATTGCCTTACAGGACCAGTAGGTTGTGGTAAATCTACAATCCTGAAGATTTTTATGGGCCTTGAAAAGTCAGACAGTGGTCAGATTCATAGAATGGGAGATTACAAATATCCCACACTTCAAAGTGCTTATGTTTCACAGGCTGATGCAAATCTTGTAATGAAAAAGAATGCCATCTGGAACGTTAAAAAGGTTCATAGATGGGCCAGCAAGGGAAGAGCGATAGAGGAACTATCAAAGTTTATTCCAGCTGAAAGACAGACCATACCAGTTTCTGAGCTGACACCTGTGGAGCGCAGATTTGTAGAGATAGTAAGAGCGCTTTTTGTACCAGCAGATTTCATTGTTTTGGATGAGCCTTTTGAAGGAATGAATGAAGAAGAGCGGGAAAAAGCCAAGGCTTATATTTTAGAGATTCGTGGTACACGTCCACTTCTCATGGCTACAAGAAATCCAGAGGGAGTGGATTTTGCAAAGATTATAAACTTGGGATAATTTCATAAGGGGGTTGAGTATGGAAAAGAAACTAATTGTTCAGGCACTGACAAAGGTCTTTTGTGGTATTGTTCTGCTGGCAGCGTTTATATTTATTCCAGCAGGCACAGTCTATTACTGGCAGGGATGGCTGCTAATGGGGATTCTTTTTATACCAATGATTATTGCAGGCTTTGTCATGATGTTTAAGTGTCCCGAGCTTTTAAAGAAGAGACTAAATGCAAAAGAAGAACAGTCGGAGCAGAAGACTGTAGTTTTTCTTAGTGGACTAATGTTTATTGCTGCTTTTGTAGTGGCAGGTCTGAATTTTAGATTTAGATGGATAGTTTTGCCGGATGTGTTTTCTTACATTTTTGCGGTGTTATTTTTGTTAGCATATATTTTATATGCTGAAGTGCTCAGGGAGAATGAGTATTTATCTCGTACCGTAGAAGTCCAGGAGAATCAAAAGGTGGTGGACACAGGTCTTTATGGAATAGTTCGCCATCCAATGTACATGAGCACAGTGTTACTTTTCCTTGCAATGCCATTGGTACTTGGCTCCGTGATTTCATTCGTGATTATGCTTGTTTATATCCCAATTATTAGCAAGAGAATCAAAAACGAAGAGCAGGTACTGGCTGAAGGATTAGCTGGATACAGGGAGTATATGGAAAAAGTGAAATATCGAGTAATACCATTTATCTGGTGAGAATAATATAGGTGGAGTCTATGATTACAGAAGAAATCAAAGAGGAGCTTTTGAAGCTTCAGGATATAGAGTACAGGGATTTTCAGTCCAAGCTTATTCCTACAGTAGATGTGTCGTATTTCATTGGAGTAAGGACTCCGGATTTACGAAAGCTTGCAAAGACACTTGCAAAGAGACCTGATATAGATGATTTTTTGAAGCAGTTGCCCCACGATTATTTTGATGAGAATCAGCTTCATGCATTTATTCTTTCGGAGATGAAGGACTATGAGAAATGTGTGGAAATGCTTCAGCAATTCCTGCCTTATGTGAATAACTGGGCCACCTGCGATCAGATGTCTCCGAAGATTTTCAAAAAGCACAAAGCCGAGCTGTTGCCGATAATTGATGAATGGATTGCGTCAGGCGACGCCTATAGTATACGCTTTGGCATAAAGATGCTAATGGAACATTTTCTAGATGAAGATTTTGATTTATCTTATCCTGAGAAGGTGGCGGCAGTTCATTCCGAGGAATACTATGTAAACATGATGATAGCCTGGTATTTTGCTACAGCCCTTGCAAAGCAGTACGATGCAACCATTACCTTTATCGAGAATAAAAAATTGGACCAGTGGTGCCACAATAAGGCAATCCAAAAGTCCATTGAAAGTTATCGTATTACTCCTGAACAGAAGGAATATTTGAGAGGGCTGAAGATTAAATAGCAAAAAAAGAAGGCTTAAAAAAGCCTTCTGAATGCTGGAATGATTTGTGCTACCACAACAGCCTTTACAAGATCTAGAGGTATGAATGGAATAAAGCCTGTGAGGAACGCAGTTTTTAAATCATAGCTCATTGTTGCTTTGAGCCATAACATTCCAATAATATCGATAATCAAAACGCCGATGATGGCACACATAGTGTACCAGAGTCGGCTATATTTTTTGCCGCGAATAAGTGGAAGAACCACCATAACAATTGGAAAAGCCCAAGTGTAAGCACCATAAGGTGCAATCAAATATCCGATGCCGCTACCGCCACCAATGAAAACTGGTAAGCCTACCACACCAAGAAGAAACCATACAAGGCTGATTAAGAATGATTCACCTACAGGAAAAAGAAGTGCAATAAGGAACACCATAAAGTTCATCATAGTAATCTTTGGCGCCATAGGTAGTGGAGTTGGAATGCTAAGGTAAGCTGATATGCATAGAATTGCAGCGAATAAGCTGCATAAAACCAAACGCTTTGTAGGCAGTAGCTGCTTTGAGTTTGTAGTAATGTTTGTGTTATCCATAATTTAGTCCCCCTAAGTAGTTTATTGAAATAACAATAATGATAATAATGGAGTAGATGTTGATTGTCAACCTTTAAATCTTAATGGGTTGACAATTATTTTTTTATAATTATCATTTACATAGATTACTTGTGAAGGGAGACTAACTATGGACATTAAAAAATTGACAGAAAGAATTATTGATGGGGGAAGTATTACAAGGGAAGAGGCTCTTGAACTTGTTGAGGCTCCATTGGAAGAGTTATGCAGCGGCGCGGATGAGCTTAGAAGACATTTTAATGGTGATGTATTTGATATGTGCGCCATAATGAGCGTAAAGGGTGGTAGATGTTCAGAAAATTGTAAATTCTGCGCTCAGTCCAGTTGCTCAAAAGCTGATATTGATACCTTTGAAGTACGAGATGCAGAATATGTTGCTGCAGATGCTAGGGCTCATTCAGGAAAGGGGATTGCTCATTATTGTCAGGTATCTTCAGGCAGAAGATTGAACAAATCAGAGGTGGCACAGATATGTGAAAACGTAAAAAGAATTGTGGCAGAAACTGACATGGCACCTTGCATTTCGTTGGGCTTGATTGATAAAGATGATTTGCTGGCTTTAAAGGCTGCTGGTGTACAGCGTGTTCATAACAATATCGAGACTAGCCCAGAATATTTCAAGAAAGTTTGTAGCACACATACAACTGATGAAAAAATTGAATATATGAAGCTAGTACGTGAAGTAGGACTTGAACTATGTAGCGGTGGAATCTTTGGAATAGGCGAGACTTGGGAAGATAGAATTGATATGGCATTTGCTCTTGTGGAGATTCAGCCTGACTCTGTACCTATCAATATGTTAAAGCCTATAAAGGGCACACCTATGGAGGATAGGGAACGACTAAGCAAAGATGAGGTTCGTCGCATCGTTGCTATCTTTAAATATATTCTTCCTGAAGCTTCTATTAGGTTTGCAGCAGGAAGAGATTACCTGGATGACACAGGTATCTCTTGTTTCAAGGGTGGCAGTAATGCGACTATTACAGGAAATATGCTTACCGTAAAAGGGATATCTGTCGAGCAGGATTTGAAAACCATTGAGGAGTTGGGATACTGTCTAGGATAACCTTTACTTACCAAGTATAATCATCTACAATCTAATAAAAGTGTGGCAAATAGTTAGGACAACAAGGTGAGTCTAAAGGAGATGTTATGAAATCAAAAGTAGCCAAGAGAGTTGTAATTGTTTCTATTTCGGTATTATCAATAGCTCTTATTTTGTTTTTGGGTTATCAACTATTCATTAATCCATATCGTGGAACAACAAAGAAATTCATAGCCTCTTTGCCTGTAGAATCAGAGCTTACTGAAAAGCAGGTGTTGAAAGACATAGATTTTACTGTTAAAAAACTAAGAGAACGTCATCCTGCATGGCTTGAGGATGATAACAAGAATGTTGCCGCTGTGGAAGATGCATATAAAACCGAGAGACAGCAAGTCATTGATGATGGTGTGGATACCTACACCGTTATTGATGAGTGGAGAATTATAGGCAGAATCATGCATCAGCTCTATGATGGACATTCTAGAATTTCTTACATGGATGACGATGCATATTACATTGATGATTTCACACAGTTAAAGGAGCTTGGACTGCCATCGGAAATAAATGGTATTCCAACAGAGAAGATTGTAGATGATTATTTAGAAATCTTTCAGTATGAGCGCAAAGAGTTTGCCAGAGCATGCGTAGATCATTTTATTGAGAATGAATCATGTCTTGAATGGGTTGGTGTGGACACTTCTGATGGAGTACGATTTACCTACGATACAGAAGAAGGAAAAAAGGATTATCACTATTCATTTGTGCCATATGAACAGGTAAAAGGTGCCGAAGAAGAGGATGATGAGTGGGTCAGCTATGAAATAGATGAGAGAACCAGTACCGCTGTATTTACCTTGGAAGAATGTAACTATGATGATTATTATGAGAGCACATTAAAGGGCTTTTTTGATCAGGTTAACGAGAAAGGAATCAATAATATAATTGTTGATTTGCGCGGAAACGGTGGCGGTAATTCCTATGTGGCAGATGCATTTTTACAGTATCTGGATATAGATGGTTATGATAGCTGGAGTAGTGATGTGAGATACGGGAATTTTCTCATACATAATGAACCTTACCATGTAGATATTCAGAAGAAGGAAAATGCTTTTTCGGGAAATATATATATGCTCACAGACGTTTATACTTACAGTGCGGCAATGGATTTTACAATGCTGATTTCAGATAATAATTTAGGAACTGTTATCGGTGAGGCCTCTGGAAATCTTCCTGATGCCTACGGAGATATACTTAGATTTTCTTTGCCAAATTCTAAACTGGGATTGACTATTTCCTATAAAAACTGGCATAGAATAGAACAAAGCAAAAAAGGAGAGCCTATTGAGCCAGACTACGTCTGTGACCCAAAGGAGGCTCTCAGTAAAGCAAAACAATTGATTAGTGACTAAAATGCTTTTCGGCAAAACCCATAGGCTGAACGCATTCAAGAGTACCCACATAGTTGTGGTCTTTATCGCGGACAGCCATGTATCTGATTAATACAGGCTGGTTATCACGGCTGCTCCAGATATCAATACAGTCTCTATTGCCAGCCTTGAAATCAGCAATTATAGAGCGAACCATAGGCTCAAATTTAGGAGGATGACAGGTATAAACTTCTCTATCAAGGGCTGTAAGAGGGCGCTTGAAAAGCTTCATATCATCGCCATCGTTAAAGTATTTATTAACATCATTCTCATCAACAAATGTAAGCTCAATTGGAATGGTGTTAAGCATTGCATCTAGTTGATATGGAGTAAGCTGACCTGATGGGAGATTAATCATATCCCCAGTCTGAGATAAATCCTTAACGTTTTTCTTTGGGGTAGCTTTCTCCCATAGTGGATGCTTTCCAATGAGGCAAGGCTTGTAGTCATCAAAGTCTCTTGCTATGTCAGCCCATTCTTGCACCGTGAAGTTCTTAGCGCAAAGAGGGAAGATGATGTTTTCTTCCTTGTAGAGCATGTCTTCGGCTTTTGTGACAACTACATCAAGTCTTTCGTTCCAAGTACTGTCTTCTAAAAGTGAAGGGAAATCCTTTGCACTGTTAGAGAGTGCTTTCATTTCATCGCGAATTTCATCATCTACTGTCCACATAATGTCTGTAGGACCTACAAAATGATATTTAAGCTTGAGAAGAGGGTAGAGCAAGTCGCCTTTTTCAGCATAGTGGATAGCGAGTTCTCTTGCTTTATCCAAAGCTTCGATTAAGTTTTCACGGCTTTCCATAGCAGCTCTAAGTTCCATAAGAGCTTTCGAAATAGCTTCATTTTCAAGGGCAAATATGTTAAGAGGATGATTCTCTATTTGCTTGAGAGCAAGATACAGTTCATCAGCTCCATCCTGTCTCTTCAAGGGCGCAGTCTTCACCTTTGAACCAATTCCCATTCCTACATTCTTCGCTTTATCAATTCTCTTTTCCATGATTTCCTTCCTTTACGATAAATGTATCCTTATCAAAATCTATAATTCCATCATCCCTCATTTTTGAGAGCTCTCGTATCATTGCACTGCGATTTACAGATAAATATTCTGCAAGAGCCACTCTTGAAAGAGGGGAGTTAACATATTTAGAATTCTGCTCCTGTGCCAGCTGCGAAATATAAGCTAAAAGCTTTTCTCGGATGCTTCCCTTTGATAGGACTTCTATCTTATTAAGGAACTTTTGATTTTTAGTTCCCAGTAGGTGAAACAGATTTGTAGCAATCTGAGCATGAAATCCGCAGGCATTAGGGCATGAATGAATTATGTTAGAGGCCGCAAGGAATAAGACTTTTGTATTCTCTGCAGCTTTAAATATCACCGATGAAGAAACGTCTTTTTGAACAGCAAAGCTTTCTCCAAACAATTCGCCAGGACCAAAGAAGGTAAATAGAGTGTTATTACCCCAAATATCATTCTTTATCATATGAACACTTCCATATAGAACGATTCCTACATAAGAAATATGGTCAGTTTCCATGTAAATGGTCTGCCCTTTTTTGAACTCCTTTTTGAAAGAGCGGATGCAGACTAACAGTTTGTCTAAATCAGCGCCCTTAATATTTTCAAAAAGCTCAACATCTTTATAACTAATCTCATTATTCATAGCGTCCACCTGCCTATCTATATACTACCTAAATAATACGATGGGAAGAGTTGCATTTGCAACTATTTGCGATTGAATTATGGTTTAAAGTGCTGTCAATGAACAAAAACAAGTTTCAAAGGAGTTAGAAAATATGAGCGCATTTTTAGGACCGATTCATTCACTTATGTATAACAGGATTATAACCCTGCAGCAGGTTATAAATGCTCTTGCTGATTTATCCAAGGTCGAAGGTTGGAATGCTGATGTGGATGACTATGTTATCCAGGAGTTTCCGCCGATAGAAGAGGTTGTAGATTTAAGTAATATCCATGCATCTTTATTTGGAATGGTGGATGGAGCTGAGAAGAGATTTGCAGGTGTAGTTTCTGCCATTGCAAGGGAAAACTATGAGCGATTAGAAAAGATAGAAGCTACTGTTAAATCTGTAGGTGAATCAATGAAAATCGAAGGTGTAAATAGCCCAGAGGAAGCATGCGCTAGACTACAGGAAATCTTGCTAGACGGAATGCCTTGCGATAGAGCCTCTATGGTGAATCAGTACGCTGATGGAAGTTGTGAAATCATAAGAACAATGGATCTTCATTCCAGCTACTTTGAGGAAGCAGGCCTTGATGGGGATTTATACTATCAGTTATTAAAGTCATTTGTGACAGGATTATTTGCTGATTCTGAGGTTAAAATTTCTGGTGATGTCATGCATACTATAGCAATTGGTATGTAGAACAAATATCCCGTAGGATACTTTGCAGATTTTTCATATAAGTTGTGTATAATTCTTTCCAAGAGTTCGTATATATTAGATTATTAATAGAGGGACGGACAGTATGGAAGAAAAGAAAAAGAAATTTAATCGAACCATTATTAGGCTACCGAATATTCTTGAAAAGCTGGTGGCAGCGATACTTCTGGTTGGAATAGTATACGGCGGCTATCGTCTGATTATTGATGCCTTTGCATTTATTTCACCGGATACAGAAGCATTGGCTTATATGGAAACACTTTTGGTATCTGCTTTCAGCGTTATTATTGTAATAGAGTTTGTAAGAATGCTTGTTAAGCACTCTATGAATACAATCATCGAAGTATTGATATTTGCAATAGCAAGAGGCATAGTTGCGGGTCATGAAGAATCGTTAAGTATGCTTGTTAGAGTCCTGGCTATAGCATTACTGTTATTCTGTAGAAAGTATCTGTTCAAAGAATTTGATTTTGAAGAAGAGGAATAATATTAAGCCCTGAGGAAAATCTCAGGGCTATTTTCAGTTCTGACAGGAGGAGCATATGGAGTTTTTCATAAACCTGATATTGGTATTCTTTACATTTTCATTCGTGGGCTGGTGCATTGAGGTAACCCTGAAATATCGACAGTTTGGTCGATTTATAAACCGAGGATTTCTCATTGGTCCATGGCTTCCAATTTATGGCGCAGGGGCTGCACTTATCACGCTCACGGTAGCTGGGCTCACCCCTGTGGAGAGAGGTATAGGAACCACCTTTGCTATATCTTTGATTGTATGTGGCTTGATTGAATATCTTGCCAGTTACTTTATGGAAATGCGATTTCATGCTAGATGGTGGGATTATAGCCAGAAACCAATGAATCTAAATGGAAGAGTGTGGATTGGAAATCTGATTCTGTTTGGTTTGGGCGGTGTTGCTATTATCCATATCGTAAATCCGGTTTTATATGGCTTCTTTGAACAATTAAGTCTATTTAGTAAAGAAATAATTGCTGGCTGTCTTTCTGTTATTATTCTTGCTGATTATAGTGTTTCTCATTTTGTATTAAAGCTTGTAAAAATTGGAGTTGAATCCAGTGAAGCAGATAATACAGAGGCCATAAGCAAGGATGTACGTTTTCTACTTAGTAATAGATCAATCTTTTTCCGTCGATTTGCCGATGCATATCCTGACGTAATCTATCGCACAGAAAAGGTTAAGGCTCGAATGGAAGAAATACGTTTGGAGACAGAGAAGTTCCGAATTGAGGCTGAAAAACGTATAGACGAATTAAACCAACAGTATGAAAAGAATAAAGCTGAGTGGGATGCAAGCATTAAAGCAGGAAGAGAGCAACTAAGGGAAAACCTGGAGCCAACAAGCTTTATAAAGAATAGTTTGATAGAAAAACAAAATCAACTTATAGAATTGCTTTATGATGAGAGTACAGCTCCTGTTCCCGCAAAAGTACTGATGGATGAAATTGAACATGAGCGTTTAAGACTTGAAAAACGCAGTTGGTAAATTGGAGGATTAACTATGGGGACAATAAAGGATTATATAAATTGGCGTGGTGATTTGGAGTTCTGGCAGGATGGTTTCAATGTAGTAGATAATCTTGTACTATCCTGTGTTTCTTATGTTGAGATGGATAGTATTTTTGATGGTGATGCTCCAAAAGTTTTGAGTATAAAAGAAGTAAGCGATATCTATTTTGAGAAGATTTATGATGAGGATAGCTTTCGAGATGGCTCAATTCTCAAGGATTCTCCAATTACATTAAAAGCAATTTCTCAAACGAATCGCTATAAAGATGTGAGAATTAGAAATTATGTTAACCTGATTGATACCTCCCGTACTCTTCAGTTCGCAGCTATGGAATTTTTGCTTCCTGATGGCACAAGTTATATCTGTTTTAGAGGCACAGACGATACGGTAGTAGGCTGGAAGGAAGATTTCATGCTGGCAATCAAGGAAACAGAGGCTGAGAAGGAGGCTGTAGAATACATTAATCGTATAGCGAAAGACAATGATAGATTACTTCGTGTTGGTGGACATTCCAAAGGTGGACATCTTTCAGTTTTTGCTGCTGCTAAGTGTAATAAAGACATTCAGCAAAGAATACTTACTGTTTATAGTAATGATGGCCCAGGATTTATGGATAAAGTGGCATCCAGCAAAACTATTAAGGATATACTTCCAAAGATTATAAGTATTGTGCCTGAGGAAACTATTGTGGGGCTTCTTATGACACCAGTATGTGAGCCTATAGTGGTTAAAAGCAATGCAGTTGCTGTTTTACAGCACAATATTGCTACATGGTGTGTGGAAGGAAAGACACTTGTTACAGTAGAAAATATTTCAAAGGCAGCTGTTATGGCTGATAAATGGATAAAGGATAGTATTGCAAAGATGACAGAAGATGAGATGGATAATTTTGTGGAAGAACTATTCTCGATATTCGAAGCAGCAGGAGCATTGACACTCACAGATTTCAAGAAGGGCGGTTTGAAATCCTTAAAGGCGATTTCGCAGACGGTAAAAGCTAGTAAAACGAAATAATAAAGTTTTCATATCTAGGAATTATAATTAAAGTTTAGATGGAACCTGCCTGTTTCTATGGAGATTCAATATGGATGTAAAAGCTTCAAATCTAAATTTAACAAATCAAACTGTTATACCATCAAGAAAAGATGGTGTTTCAAATAATGGTGTGTCTGCACTTGGAGAAGAAAAAAGGCAAGAGGCATGTTCTGTTTCTTTTTCGAAAGAAGGCACTGAGAAGTCTAAAGCGATTAGTTTTAATAAGGATTCAGATGCATATAGGGAATATGTATCCAGAATGGATGAAATTCTTGGCAAGATAGCTAATGGCCAGACTGTTTCAAATAAAGACCAACAATGGTTTGACAGTGAAGTTGAGAACTATGTATCAGGTCATTATGAAGGATTGAGTGAATTCGAATTTGAAAGAGCAGATGTTTTAAGTAAGTATATTGAAGACAGGAAAGCAAACGAGCGAGAGTATAAACGTCTTACAGAGCAACTGGAGGCGGACAAGGCTTTACATGATGGTAGATTATTTAGCCATTTGAAGAAAGAACATGATCTTCAGGATGAGGAAGATTTGGTAAAAACTTTGACTGAAAGTCTTGAGGAAGAAAAGGAGAATTTTAATACGGACAAGGACAATCGAGAAATGAAAGCCGACGAGGCATATTTTAAGGAAGGCTTTGTAGACAGATATGTAGAAAAGGAAGTGCAGAGGATGGAGGATTCTATTGGCAGGGATTTAAAGAAACAAGTCAAACTTAGTAGTGAGGAAATATAATGAGGTACTAGAAAGTGTTTTTCTTTACTTGCATTGCAAAATCATCTACAATTTAGTGAAAACGGGGATGTAAAAAAACTTTTACATCCCCATTTTTGGGCAATGTAAAAGACTTTTGATGGCGTAAACATCTTGTTTTGAATACTATTGAGTCAACAACAGGGAGGACACAAATGGAACTAGGAAAAAGAATTAAGGATTACAGAAGTTCACTTAATTGGAATCAGGATGAACTTGCAGAGAAGATGTTTGTATCACGACAGACAATTTCTAATTGGGAAAATGAAAAGAGTTATCCAGATATCCAAAGCTTACTTTTACTTAGTACTCTATTTGATGCCTCTATTGATCAATTAGTCAAAGGAGATGTAGAAAAGATGCAAAAGATTATTAATGAACAAGATGTAAATCAAATGAAGTTCTACGGAAAAGCAATGTTGATGTGCTTACTTATTTTGATTTTGACATTCGGTCCAGCGTATTTATTAATTGGGCTATGGTCATTGGTTCCAGAGGGGTTACTTATTATAGGAACATTGTATTTCTCTATAAAGCTTGGAACGCTTCAAAAAGAGAATGATGTAAGTACTTACAAAGAGATTGTGTCATTTATGAATGGTAAAACACTTGATGAGGCAACCAAACAGCAGGAAATTGGGAAGCGTCCATATCAGACTACAGTTGTAACGATAGCTTCTGCATTGATAGCAGGTGTAGCAAGTCTCGCAGTTGTATTTGTATGTAAAAACTTTTTAGGATTATAAGAGAGAAGGAGAATAATAAAATGAAAGAATTAATGACAAAAGAAAATGGATACAAAGTAATGGCATTTATTGGTTGGGTATTAGCAATGTTAATGAATCATATTACTCATAGAGAATACTTCATCGGTATAGCTCACGGAGCAGGTTTCTTCATGTTTTTCTATGGTATTTTTGCAGCTATATATTTGAATATGAAAGCTAAAAAGAAAGAAGCTTCCGAAGCTTAAATAACAACTATTTTATTAATTATCGCTGCTGCCAGCTGATTCTTTGTGATGGTATTCTTACCAGGAGCAAAAAGGCTGGTGGCAGTTTTTTTGATGTCTGCAGGAAAGGCAGAAATATCTGAATCAAAATTGATGCCGATTCCTACGACAATCCACTGAACATCGCCAGTTTCAAATTCTGTGCCAGCTTCTGTGAGGATGCCGCAGATTTTCTTATCGTCTATAAATAAATCATTGATTGGCTTGATTCTCGGACGTACACCTACTAAGGTTTCAATAGCATCACAAACAGCATTACCTGTCAAAGTTGTAATCGCATCTGGTTCTAAAGTAGAAAGATGTTCAGGCTTTAAGAGGATGCTCATATAAAGTCCGCCTTCAGGAGAATAGAAGGAGTGATCCTTTCTGCCACGGCCAGCGGTCTGTTCCTTGGCAAGGATAACTGTGCCATGTTCAGCTCCAGCAATGGCAGCTTCTTTTGCTAATCTGTTTGTAGATGTGGTGTTATCGTATATACGAATCATCTCAGGCTCAGCCTGATAAATTTCCTTAAACGAATCATCTAAATAGGAAATAATCCCAGCAGAAGACAAAATATCATTGTTATCAGCAAGCTTATAGCCCTTATTGCTAACAGCATCTATAGAATATCCAGCTTTTCTAAGCTCATTTATAGCTTTCCAGATGGCATTACGAGAAAGCCCAAGGCTAGTGGCAATTGCCTCACCTGAGGTGTAACTATCTTTATTATTTTCAAGTAATTCTAGTACTTTGTCTTTTGAACTCATATTATTTCCCTTATATTTAACACTTTAGTGTGGTAAAGTTTACTAACACTTCTGATATATTTTAGAAGTATTTAGGCTAATTTGTCAAAGATGTAAAAATGGGGTTCTCGTTCTTGAATTTCACACTTTACTGTATTAAACTATTAAAAATGGTTTTTATAAGGGAAGGATATTATCATGACTTTCAATGTAGGCGTAATTAGAGGAGACGGAATTGGTCCAGAGATTGTCACTGAGGCGGTGAAGGTTCTCGATGCAATCGGCACGAAATATGGACATGAGTTTAAGTACACTGAAATTCTTATGGGCGGTTGCTCAATTGATGCATGTGGTGAGCCTCTCACTGATGATGCAATCAAGGCTGCCCTTGCAAGTGACGCTGTTCTTATGGGTTCTATCGGCGGAAACACTTCTACCAGCCCTTGGTACAAGCTACCAGCAGACAAGCGTCCAGAAGCAGGTCTGTTAAAGCTTCGCAAGAGTCTAAATCTTTTCGCAAATCTTCGTCCAGCATATTTATATGATGAATTAAAGGAAGCATGCCCACTTAGAGATGACATCATAGGTGATGGCTTCGACATGATGATTATGCGTGAGCTTACAGGTGGTCTTTATTTTGGAGAGCGTTCCACAAAAGAGGAGAACGGTCAGCTAGTTGCACGTGACAGCCTTACTTACAGCGAGTCGGAGATTCGCCGCATTGCAAAGCGTGGCTTTGACATTGCAATGAAGCGTCGCAAGAAGGTTACTTCAGTGGATAAGGCAAACGTTCTTGATTCTTCAAGACTCTGGCGCAAAATCGTGGAAGAGGTTGCAAAGGATTATCCTGAGGTTACCTACGAGCACATGCTTGTTGATAATTGTGCAATGCAGCTGGTTAAGGATCCTCGCCAGTTTGATGTAATCCTTACTGAGAACATGTTCGGAGATATTTTGAGCGATGAGGCATCTATGGTTACCGGTTCCATCGGGATGCTTTCATCAGCTTCATTAAATGATACAAAGTTTGGTCTTTACGAGCCATCAGGCGGAAGTGCACCAGATATTGCTGGAAAGGGTATCGCAAATCCAATCGCTACAATCCTTTCAGCAGCTATGATGCTTCGCTATTCCTTTGATTTGGATGCAGAAGCAGATGCCATCGAAAAAGCCGTAAAGCAGGTACTGAAGGATGGCTACCGCACAATCGACATTATGCCTCGCGATGGAAGCAGCGTAACACAGGTCGGTACCGTAGAAATTGGAGATTTAATCGTAGAAAGATTATAAATTTGGAGGAGTTTAATAATGAGAAGTGATAATGCCAGAGCTGGTATGCAGCAGGCACCAGCAAGATCCTTATTCAATGCATTAGGATTTACTCAGGAAGAAATGAAAAAACCTATGGTTGGTATCGTATCTTCGTACAACGAGATAGTACCAGGCCATATGAATATTGATAAAATCGTGGATGCTGTAAAGCTTGGTGTAGCCGAGGCAGGCGGTGTTCCAGTAGTTTTCCCAGCAATCGCAGTTTGTGATGGTATTGCCATGGGACATATCGGAATGAAATATTCCCTAGTAACAAGAGATTTGATTGCTGATTCTACAGAGTGTATGGCACTTGCTCATCAGTTTGATGCACTTGTAATGGTGCCAAACTGTGACAAGAACGTACCAGGACTTCTTATGGCAGCAGCTCGACTTGATCTTCCAACAGTATTCGTATCAGGCGGCCCTATGCTTGCAGGTCACGTAGGCGGTCAGAAGCGTTCACTTTCTTCTATGTTTGAGGCTGTTGGCGCACATGCAGCAGGCAACATGACAGAGGAAGAGGTAGAGAACTTCGTAGAGAATGTATGTCCTACATGCGGAAGCTGTTCAGGTATGTACACAGCAAATTCCATGAACTGCCTTACAGAGGCACTTGGTATGGGCTTAAGAGGAAACGGCACAATTCCAGCAGTTTACTCTGAGAGAATTCGTCTTGCAAAGCATGCTGGTATGGCTGTTATGGATATGTATAACAAGGGCATCACAGCTCGTCAGATTATGACAAAGGAAGCTGTTCTTAACGCTCTTACAGTAGATATGGCACTTGGTTGTTCTACAAACTCAATGCTTCATCTCCCAGCAATTGCTCACGAGATTGGCTTTGATTTTGATATTGAGTTTGCAAATCCTATTTCAGAAAAGACTCCAAACCTTTGTCACCTTGCGCCAGCAGGTCCTACTTACATGGAAGACCTTAATGAGGCAGGCGGTGTTTGGGCTGTTATGAAGGAGCTTGCTGACATCGGACTTCTAAACACAGACTGTATGACAGTTACAGGCAAGACTGTTGGTGAGAATATTAAAAATGCGGTAAATAGAAATCCAGAGGTTATTAGACCTGTGGACAATCCATATACAAAGACTGGTGGACTTGCAGTTCTCAAGGGAAACCTTGCACCAGACGGATCAGTTGTTAAGAGAAGTGCAGTTGTTCCAGAGATGCTTGTTCACGAAGGTCCAGCAAGAGTATTCGATAGCGAGGAAGATGCAATCGCAGCAATCAAGGGTGGAAAGATTGTAGAAGGTGATGTTGTAGTCATCCGCTACGAGGGACCTAAGGGTGGCCCTGGTATGAGAGAGATGCTTAATCCTACATCAGCAATTGCAGGTATGGGACTTGGCTCATCAGTTGCGCTTATTACAGATGGGCGTTTCTCAGGTGCAAGCCGTGGTGCTTCCATCGGACACGTTTCACCAGAGGCAGCTGTAGGCGGACCAATCGCACTTGTAGAGGAAGGCGATATCATCGCAATCGATATTCCAAACTATTCAATGACTTTAAAGGTTAGCGATGAAGAGCTTGCTGCACGTAAGGCTAAGTGGCAGCCTCGCGAGCCTCGTGTTACTACAGGATATTTAAGAAGATACGCTGCACAGGTTACTTCAGGAAATAGAGGTGCAATTTTACAGACACCGGAGGTTTAATAATGTTATTAAGTGGTTCAGAAATAATTATAGAATGTTTAAAAGAGCAGGGAGTTGACACAGTATTTGGTTATCCAGGCGGTGCAATCCTTAATCTTTACGATGAGCTTTATAAGCACAAGGATGAGATTCATCATGTGCTTACAAGCCATGAGCAGGGGGCTGCTCACGCAGCAGATGGTTATGCCAGAGCAACAGGTAAGGTTGGTGTGTGTTTCGCAACAAGTGGTCCTGGAGCAACAAACCTTGTAACAGGTATTGCAACAGCTCACATGGATTCAGTTCCAATTGTTGCCCTTACATGCAATGTTACATTACCTCTTCTTGGTAAGGATTCTTTCCAGGAGATTGATATTGCCGGTATTACCATGCCAATTACAAAGCATAATTTCATCGTTAAGGACATCAGTGATTTGGCTGAGACAATCCGCCGTGCATTCCTTATTGCAAAGAGTGGTCGTCCAGGTCCTGTACTTATCGATGTTCCAAAGGATGTTACAGCTCCTACAAATAAATATGAATATATGCCAATGAAGCCAATTCCAGCAGGACGAGTTAAGAAAGACATCACAGAGAAGGCTTTAAATGAGGCAGTAAAACTTATTAAGAAATCTAAGAAACCAGTCATCTTCGTAGGTGGTGGTGCAGTTCTTGCGAACGCATCAAAGGATTTAAAGAAATTTGTAGACTTAGTTGATGCACCAGTTTGCGACACACTTATGGGTAAAGGTGCTTTCAACGGTACAGATGAGAGATACCTTGGAATGCTTGGCATGCATGGAACAAAGGCATCGAATCTTAGCGTTTCTGATTGTGATTTGCTTATCGCTATTGGAACAAGATTCTCAGACAGAGTTCTTGGAAATCCTGAAAAATTTGCAGCAAAGGCTAAGATTCTTCAGTTTGATGTAGATCCAGCTGAGATTAATAAAAATATCATGACAGACCATGCAATCATCGGTGATGTTAAAGAGACTCTTTCAAGACTTAATAAAATTCTTGAACAGCAGAGTCATGAGTCATGGATGAAGAATGTAAAGGCTCTTGTAGAAAAGTATCCTCTTACGGTTCCAAAGGAAGGCTTATCAGGTCCATACCTTGTGAGTGAGGTTTACCGTCAGACAAAGGGTGATGCAATCATTGCTACAGAGGTCGGTCAGCACCAGATGTGGGCAGCACAGTTCTACAAATATAAGAAACCACATCAGCTTCTTACATCAGGTGGACTTGGAACAATGGGATATGGCCTTGGTGCAGCAATCGGCGCTAAGACAGGAAATCCTGACAAGACAGTTATCAACATTGCAGGTGATGGTTGCTTCAGAATGAACATGAACGAATTGGCAACAGCAAGCAGAGAAAAGTTGCCTCTTATAGAAATTGTTGTAAACAATCATGTACTTGGAATGGTTAGACAGTGGCAGACTTTGTTCTACAACAAACATTATTCAGCAACTGTACTTGACGATGGGGTAGATTATGTCAAGCTTGCAGAGGCTATGGGATGCACAGGCGTACGCGTAACAACTCAGGAGGAATTCTCCCAGGCGTTATCGGAGGCACTTCGATCCGATAAGCCAGTGCTTATTGACTGTATCATCGACAGCGATGACAAAGTATGGCCAATGGTAGCACCGGGAGCACCTATTAATGAGTTCTTTAAAGAAAGTGATGTTTAAAATCGAACGGAGTGAAGATTTTGAACATCAGGAGGCCGAAGGCCGACGAAAGGAGATTTATTGTAATGAGCAGAGTTTTCAATTTTAGTGCAGGACCAGCAGTATTGCCGGAGGAGGTTCTTAAGGAAGCAGCAGATGAGATGCTTGATTATAAGGGCTGTGGCATGTCAGTTATGGAGATGAGCCATCGTTCCAAGGTTTTTGATGAGATTATCAAAGATGCAGAAGCTGACATCAGAAAGCTTATGAACATTCCTGACAATTACAAAGTTCTTTTCCTTCAGGGTGGAGCCAGCCAGCAGTTTGCAGCTATTCCTATGAACCTTATGAAGAATAAGAAGGCTGGTTATATTATCACAGGTCAGTGGGCTAAGAAGGCATTTCAGGAAGCAAAGATGTACGGCGAGGCTGTAGAGCTTGCATCCTCAGCAGATGAGACCTTCAGCTATATTCCAGATTGTTCGGACCTTCCTATTACAGATGATATGGACTATGTATATATCTGTGAGAACAATACAATCTACGGCACAAAGTTCAAAACTCTTCCAAATACAAAGGGTAAGGACTTGGTAGCAGACGTTAGCTCATGCTTCCTTTCTGAGCCAGTTGATGTAACAAAGTACGGCATCATCTATGGTGGTGTTCAGAAGAATGTAGGACCAGCAGGTATGGTTATCGTTATCATCCGTGAGGATCTTATCCGTGATGATGTTCTTCCAGGCACACCTACAATGCTTAAGTATAAGACACAGGCAGACAACGACAGCCTTTACAACACGCCTCCATGCTACGATATCTACATCTGTGGCAAGGTGTTCAAGTGGCTTCTTAAGAATGGCGGACTTAAAGCGATGAAGGAGCTTAACGAGAAGAAGGCTAAGATTTTATATGATTACCTTGATTCTTCAAAGCTTTTCAAGGGTACTGTTAGAAAGGAAGACCGTTCACTTATGAATGTTCCTTTTGTTACAGGTAACGAAGAGCTTGATGCTAAGTTTGTAAAGGAGGCTACAGCAGCAGGATTTGTAAACCTTAAGGGACACAGAACTGTTGGCGGTATGAGAGCTTCTATCTACAACGCAATGCCAATCGAAGGTGTTGAGAAGCTTGTTGAGTTTATGAAGAAGTTTGAGGAGGAGAATGCCTAATGTTTACTTTTAATTGCTTAAATCCAATTTCTGACAAGGGCTTAGAGCTCTTCTCTACAGACTATAAGAAGGTTGAGAACATCAGCGACGCAGATGCAGTCTTAGTACGTTCAGCTGCTATGCATGACATCGAGCTTGGTGACAAGCTTGCATGTGTTGCTCGTGCTGGTGCAGGTGTAAATAATATTCCACTTGATAAGTGCGCAGAGGAAGGTATTGTTGTTTTCAATACACCTGGTGCAAATGCAAATGGTGTTAAGGAGCTTGTTTTTGCTGGAATGCTTCTTGCAAGCCGTGATATCGTTGGCGGTATCAACTGGGTACTTGATAACAAGGATGATGAGAACATTGGCAAGACTGCAGAGAAGGCTAAGAAGGCTTTCGCTGGTACAGAGATTGCTGGAAAGAAGCTGGGTGTTATCGGACTTGGTGCAATCGGTGTAAAGGTAGCTAACGATGCTAACCGTCTTGGTATGGAAGTTCTTGGTTATGACCCATACATTTCTGTAAATGCAGCTTGGAATCTTTCTAGAAATGTAAAGCACGTTACTAACGTTGAGGACATCTATAGAGAGTGCGATTTCATTACAGTTCACGTACCACTTCTTGATGCAACAAAGGGCATGATTAATAAAGAGGCTGTTCAGATGATGAAGAAGGGGGTTGTTATTCTTAACTTTGCCCGTGATCTTCTTGTTGATGAGAAGGCTGTACTTGACGGCATCGAGGCAGGAAAGGTTCGCCATTACGTAACAGACTTTGCAAATCCAACTGTTGCTGGTAAGAAGGGTGTTATCTGTACACCTCACCTTGGCGCTTCTACAGAGGAGGCTGAGGATAATTGTGCAGTTATGGCAGTTAAGGAAGTAATGGATTACATGGAGAATGGAAACATTACTCATTCAGTAAATTATCCAGACTGCGATATGGGAATCTGCTCTGCAGAGTCTCGTGTGGCTATTCTCCACAAGAATAAAGCCGGTCTTATTGCTTCGTTTACTACAATTCTTAGTAACGACAATGTTAACGTTGAAGATATGACAAATAAGAGCCGTGGCGACTATGCGTATACACTCCTTGATTTAGGCTCAAAGCTTAGCGATTCAGTTGTATCAGAAATCGAGAAGGTAGAAGGAGTAATAAAAGTAAGGGTGGTTAAATAAAAATGGCGACGATATTACCATTTAAGGCTATACGTCCAACTAAGGAAGAGGCTGCTGTTATAGCAGCCCTTCCTTATGATGTTTATAGCAGAAAAGAAGCTTACGAGAAGGTAAAGGAACAGCCAAATTCATTTCTTTCAATCGACAGACCAGAAACACAGTTTGCCGAGGATGTAGATATGTATTCTGATGCTGTTTATAACAAGGCGGCAGATATGCTAAATCAGTGGATTAGTGATGGCCGCTTTATGCAGGATGCTGATGATTTTTATTATGTTTATGAGCTCACCATGGATGGTCGCTCGCAGACTGGAATTGTCGCATGCTCATCTATTGATGATTATCAGAATTCTGTAATTAAAAAACATGAAAATACAAGAGCGGAAAAAGAGCAGGACAGAATCAGACACGTGGATACCTGTAGCGCTCAGACAGGACCAATATTTTTGGCATACAAGGCGGATTCTACCATCAGTGGAGTAGTTTCAAAGATAAAGAGCCGCCAGCCAGTATATGATTTTACAGCGGAAGATGGGATCAGACATCGATGCTGGGTTATTGATAGGATGATGGATAAGGCTTTGATTGCCACAGCTTTTGATAAGATGGACAGCATCTACATTGCTGATGGTCATCATCGTGCAGCCAGTGCTGTGAAAGTAGGATTAAAGCGCAGAGCTGAGAATCCTAATTACACAGGAAAAGAAGATTTTAATTTCTTTTTGTCAGTGCTCTTCCCAGATGAAGAACTTAAGATTTACGATTATAACAGAGTTTTAAAGGATTTAAATGGACTTGCACCAGAGGAGCTTTTAGAGGAGCTTGATTCAATCGTAGAAATTTTAGAAACTTCGGATTGTCCAATCAGACCAAGAAAAAAAGGTCAGTGGAGCATGCTTTTAGAGGAAACCTGGTATTTATGCCAGGTTAAGTCTGAGCTTATGGTGGATGACCCGGTAGAAGGACTTGATGTATCTCTTCTTCAAAATCTTGTTTTAGAGCCACTTTTAGGCATCACAGATCCTAAAACAGACGACAGAATTGATTTTGTCGGTGGTATAAGAGGCTTGGAGGAATTGGAGCGTCGCTGTAATAGTGATTGCAAAGTGGCTTTTGCTATGTATCCAACCAGTATTCAGGAACTGTTTGATGTGGCTGATGCAGGACTATTAATGCCACCTAAGAGTACCTGGTTTGAGCCAAAACTGCGTAGTGGATTATTCATCCATAAAATATAGAGTGAAATAATTTTATAAAACACCTTGTAACTATCAAGCTCTTAGTGTTACTCAAGCGAAGCTTTCTTCAGCTGAGCGGAGTAATATCTAAGGCTTGAGAGTGTAACAAGGTGTTTTTTTGATGGCATTGTGCTATAATATTACGGATTGTAAGTAGGGAGGAATAATAAATGTTATTATTGGAAGCTACCCCTGTAACAGCTGAGGAATTAGTGGAAGATATTCAAAAAGGTGTTCTTCAGCAGCAGATAGAAAATTTAATTCCTAAATTTTGGAGTTTCTTTTGGTGCGCAGTATTAGCGCTTATTGTTTTTATAATAGGTACACAAATCATCAAAGGAATCATAAAGCTTTTTCATAAGGCTATGAATCTTCGTGATGTTGATCCAGGAGTTGAGACATTTCTAGAATCAGTTCTTAAATGGATTTTCTACATTATCTTAATTACTATCATATTAGGATTATTTGGAGTTACCACTACATCAATATCTGCAGCGGTAGCAGGTCTCGGTGTCACCATCGGTCTTGCCTTGCAGGGGGCGCTCTCTAATTTTGCAGGCGGCGTGCTTATTCTTTTGATGCACCCATTTAGAGTTGGAAATTATATTATTGAGCATGCAACAGGTCAGGAAGGCAAAGTAGAGAAGATTAATATCATCTACACTACTCTTAAAATGATAGATGGCCGTATGGTTCAGATTCCAAATGGTACACTTTCATCGGCTTCTCTGACAAACTGCACTTCTATGACAAGAAGAATGTTTAATGAGACAGTTGGAATCAGCTATGACAGTGATATTAAAAAGGCAAAAGAGATTATGATGGAGATTGCTGAAAAGCAGGACCACATCATTACATCAGAGCCAATTCAGACTTTCGTTTCTGAACTTGGTGATAGCGCAGTTCAGATAGGACTTCGATTTTGGGTGGAGACAGAATACTTCTGGCCTACAAAATGGGCAGTATTAGAGGAAGTTAAAAATAGATTTGATAAAGCTGGTATCGAGATTTGCTTTAATCAACTTGATGTACATATAAAGAAAGATTTATAGGAAAATTTTGAGTAACATTAGAAGGGACTAGAAGGGGTAATACTAATTAATGAACAAAGCATATGAATTATTAAAGGAAGAAAAGCTTGAGGGGCTGGATTCCCTCGGATTTATTTTTGAACACAAGAAGACAAAGGCTAGAATTTGTTTTATTTCAAATGACGATGATAACAAGGTTTTTTATGTAGGATTTAGAACACCACCTAAGGATTCTACTGGTGTAGCACATATTGTTGAGCACACAGTTCTCTGTGGTTCAGACAAATATCCTGTTAAGGACCCATTTGTTGAGTTGGTAAAAGGAAGCCTTAATACTTTCCTTAATGCCATTACATATCCAGACAAAACTGTATATCCAATTGCCAGCACCAATGACAACGATTATATGAACCTCATTGATGTATATATGGATGCAGTTTTCCATCCAAATATCTACAAGTATCGTGAGATATTTGAGCAGGAGGGCTGGCACTATGAGATGGAAGATGAGAACAGCGATTTGACAATTAATGGTGTCGTTTACAACGAAATGAAGGGTGCATACTCTTCACCAGATGATGTTCTTAATCGTCAGATTTTGAATTCGCTTTTCCCAGATACTACTTATGCTATTGAGTCAGGCGGAGATCCAAAGGAAATACCTAATCTTACCTACGAGGATTTCCTTGCCTTCCACAGCAAGTATTATCATCCAAGCAATTCATATATATATGTCTATGGTAATGTTGATATAGATGACCTTTTAGAGTATTTAGATACAAAATATCTCCGCTACTATGATTATCTCGAGGTAGATTCTGAGATTCAGATGCAGAAGCCTTTTGATAAGCCGGTGGAGAAGACTATTGATTATTCTATTGCCGAGGATCAGGAAATCGAGAACAACGCTTATCTTTCTTACAACGTATGTATCGGCGATGTTTTAGATCCTAATATGTACCGTGCATTCGATATATTAAATTACGCTTTAGTTTCTGCGCCAGGCGCTCCACTTTACCAGGCACTTATTGATGCTAATATCGCTGAGGATGTAGAGTGTTCTTTTGAGTCCTCACAGCGTCAGATGTTCTTTAGCATCGTAGCTCGTGGAGCCAACGAAGAGGATAAGGATAAGTTCGTTAATATTATTGAGAGCACTCTTGAGAAGGAAATCAAAAAGGGTATTGATAAGAAAACTCTTTTTGCTTCCATTAACGGAGAACAGTTTAGAGCAAGAGAGTTGGACTTCGGTAGTGCACCAAAGGGACTTATTATTGGTCTTCAGCTTTTAGACAGCTGGCTGTACGATAAGAACCAGCCATTCTTACATCTTCATTCTGTTGAGGTATTGGAGAAAATTAAATCTAGGGTTGAGAACGGACTTTTTGATTATATTGCTGATGTTTATCTTCTTTCTAACAACCATAAATCAATTGTTACACTTCGTCCAAAGCAGGGACTTACAGGTGCCGATGATGAAGAGCTGAAGAAGCATTTAGCATATGTAAAATCAAAGCTTTCTAAGGATGAGATTAAGAAAATCGTAGAGCATACAGCTTACTTAAAGGAATATCAGGAGACTCCTTCTCCAAAGAAGGACTTAGAGAAGATTCCAATGCTTTCACGCTTAGATCTTAGAAGAAATGCTCGTCCTATAGATTTGGCAGTTTATGATGAGGATGGCACTGCCTTGCTTCATCATAAGGTTAGCACAAATGGAATACATTACTTTAACATGGTGTTCGATATCAGTGATATTAGTGCTGAGTGGATTCCATATGTGTCTATGCTGGAACGCTTCATCGGTTTGATGGACACAAAGAATTACACATACACTGATTTCACTAATGAGATGTATCTCCATACTGGTGGTATCACTACAAACACCGGTATTTATGAGGTGAATAATACAAAGGATGAATGTAGAATGACCTTCGAGGTTCGTTCTAAGTTTATCTACGATGAGGCAGATGCTGCTAAAGATTTGGCAATGGAGATGCTTCTTCACACAGATTTCTCTGATGAGAAGCGTTTGAAAGAGCTTATTATAGCTGAGAAATCTCACATGGAATCAAATATCAGTGGCAGAGGTAATTTGATTGCTGCAACAAGAGCCAGATGTGGTTTCTCAAAGAAGGCAGCTATCTCAGAAACTGGCAGTGGAATTTCCTTCTATCGCTTCTTAGTGGACTTAGAAGAGAATTTTGACAGCAGAAAAGATGAAGTTATATCTAAATTAAATTTATTGAGTAAATATATCTTCTCTAAATCAAGATTGATTGTATCCTCTACCGGAAAGAGCGAGGTACTCAGTCAGGCAAAGAGATTAGTGGGAGAGATTAAACCACTTCTTTCAGAGGAGAAATATGATTTCGGTGGCTTTAAGTTTGAGGAGCACGAGGTAAAAGAGGCGCTTAAAGATGCTTCGCAGATTCAGTACGTAGCCATGGCTGGCGATTTCAGAAAGGCTGGCTTTGAATATAATGGCGCCTTTAAGATTTTAGGTACCATTCTTGGTTACGATTATTTCTGGATTAAGGTCAGAGTTCAGGGTGGTGCGTATGGATGTAACATGATGCTTAGTCGTCAGGGTGACTTGGCCTTTGTTTCATACCGCGATCCAAATCTTACAGAGACCTTAAAGGTATTTGAGGAGACAGGAGATTACCTGAGAGCCTTCGAAGCTGATGACAGAGACATGACGAAATACATTATTGGAACTATCAGCGGAATGGATACACCTCTTACACCTTCCCAGAGAGGACTTAGGGGCTTGAGCTGTTACATGTCAGAGCTAAAGCTTGAGGATCTTCAGAAAATTCGTGATGAAGTCCTTGATGCTACAGTAGAAGATATCAGAGCACTGGCAGCACCAATTGATGCAGCCGTAGCTCAGCACCATATCTGCGTAGTCGGTAATGAAAATGTGATAAATCAAAATAGTGAATTGTTTAGTTCAATAGAAAGTTTATATTAGAGGAAAAGTATGAGTAATTTTAAATCGGGATTTGTAACAATTGTAGGTCGTCCAAATGTTGGAAAGAGCACACTTATGAACCACATTATTGGTCAGAAGATTGCTATCACCAGCAACAAGCCACAGACCACTAGAAACCGCATTCAGACTGTTTATACAGATGAAGAGGTTGGTCAGATTGTATTTCTTGACACACCAGGTATGCACCAGGCAAAGAATAAGCTTGGAGAGTACATGATGTCTGCTGCCAAGAGCACAATCAACGATGTGGATCTTATTCTTTGGCTTATTGAGCCAGATACAAAGGTAGGAGCTGGAGATAAGAAAATCGCAGAGCTTCTTTCCACAGTAGATGCGCCAGTTATCTTAGTTATCAACAAAATCGACATGGCTGACGGTGCAAAAGTTGGAGAGACAATTCAGGCCTTTAAGGATTTGTGCGATTTCATCGAGGTTGTTCCAGTTTCTGCTCTTCACGGTGAGGGCTGTGACGATCTTCTTTCTACTATATTTAAGCATCTTCCAGAAGGACCTGCTTTCTATGACGAGGAGACAGTTACAAACCAGACTCTCAGAGAAATCACCGCAGAGATTATCAGAGAGAAATCACTTCATGCCCTTAACGACGAGGTTCCTCATGGTATAGCAATTGCTATTGATACTATGAAAGAACGTCCAGGTAAGAAGGCAATGTGGGATATTGAAGCTACTATCATTTGCGAGAAGACTTCTCACAAGGGCATTATCATAGGAAAGGGTGGTGCCATGATTAAGAAGATTGGTACTAATTCCCGCTACGAAATTGAGAAGCTTTTAGATGCTAAGGTTAATCTTAAGCTCTTTGTTAAGGTTAAGAAGGATTGGCGAGACAGCGATTACGAGCTGAAGAATTTTGGATACAAAAAAGAGGACTTATAATCAATGGGACTGGTTACCCTTACTGGAATAGTGCTTTCCAGCTCTGATGTGGGAGAATTTGATAAGAGACTTGTGATTCTTACCAAAGAATCAGGCAGGGTGACAGCTTTTGCCAAGGGAGCGAGAAGGCCAAATAACCCAATGGTTGCCGCCTGTTCTCCATTTTGCTTCGGTACTTTCGAGGCCTTTGAAGGGCGGAACTCCTACCATATTTCAAAAACTAATATCACAAATTATTTCAGAGATTTGGTACTGGATTATGAAAAGGTTTGCCTTGGTTCTTATTTCTTGGAGGTAGCGGATTATCTTTCCGTTGAAGGAGTAGATGAGAGACAGCGACTTGCACTTTTATATCAGAGTCTTAAGGCGTTGGAATCGGGAAAGTTTTCCCTTAGATTATTGAAAAACATCTATGATTTAAAGACATGGGTAATAGATGGTGAATATCCAAATGTTTTCCAGTGTTGTAGTTGTGGAAAAAAGGAAAATCTTACCACGTTTTCCATTAAACGACATGGAATGCTTTGTCGTGAGTGTGGCAATTTGGAGGCAGGTACGGATATTTCAGCGTCAACCCTCTATACTATGCAATTCATTGTTTCATCTAAGATAGAAAAGTTGTATACTTTTGTACTGAATAATGAAACGGAAGAAGAATTTACTAGAATTTTGTCCGCTTATAGATTAAACTATAGAGCGCACAAATACAAAAGCGAGGAATTTTTATGACACAAAGGAGACCTGCTGGAGGAAAAGGTGGTATGAGAAGTAGAAATGCCACTAGTCCAACAAGACAGGGGGTTGCTGCGAAGGAACTTCAGGCAGCCAGACGTAAAAAAAGACAGAGAGAAGTAATGCGCAACCGTATTATTTTCGGTGTTATTTGCGCAGCGTTACTTGCACTGCTTGTAACATTAGTTGTTAAGTTTGGTGGAGCTCTCATCGCATCAGGCGGAGCAGCAGATAAGTCCACTATTACATTTACACAGGATGGTCAGGTGGTATTCGAAGAGGTTACAGATTTCGATACACAGACTTATTCAAAGGCAGAATTCAAGAAATACACTCAGAATTTAATCAAAGACTTTAATGAGTCATATGGCAGTAAATCCATTTCACTAAAGAGAATTACTTTCAGAAAAGGGCAGGTTTACGTTAAAACTACCTATAAAGATGCTGAATGTTATGCAGCATTTAGTTCTTATAGCACTTATAATGGTTCCTACGAGGGTGCCGTTACAGCAGGGTATGATTTTAATGAAACATTTTCTATTGTAGATGGAACATCAAAGGCTACAGGTCAGACAATGGATGCTGACAGCACATTTGCAGGCTCAAAGGTTGCCATTGTTAAGGAAAATGTTAATGTAGTAGTCCCAGGAAAGATTACATATGTATCAGATACTTCTACAGAGGTTCTTGATGATCATACAGTTGGCATTTCACAGGCTGATGGAAACAACGATGCCACAGATTTAGTGTATATCGTATACACAGCAAAATAATAAATAAATATATATTTATATAGAGAGGAAATAATAATTATGGAAAAGACAATGGACAAAATCATTGCTCTTGCAAAGGCAAGAGGCTTTGTATATGCAGGCTCTGAGATTTACGGTGGTCTTGCTAATACATGGGATTATGGAAATCTTGGTGTCGAGCTTAAGAACAATGTTAAAAAAGCTTGGTGGCAGAAGTTCGTTCAGGAGAACCCATACAACGTAGGTGTTGACTGTGCTATTCTTATGAATCCACAGACATGGATTGCTTCAGGTCACCTTGGCTCATTCTCAGATCCTCTTATGGATTGTAAGGAGTGCCACGAGCGTTTTAGAGCTGACAAGATTATCGAGGATTTTGCAGCTGAGAACAACATCGAGCTTAAGGGTTCAGTTGATGGTTGGACAAAGGAAGAGATGAAGGAATTCATCGAGAACAACAATGTTCCATGTCCTACATGTGGAAAGCACAACTTTACAGACATCCGTGAATTCAACCTTATGTTCAAGACATTCCAGGGTGTTACAGAGGATGCTAAGAATACAGTTTACCTTCGCCCAGAGACAGCTCAGGGTATTTTCGTAAACTTCAAGAATGTACAGCGTACATCTCGTAAGAAGGTTCCATTTGGTATAGGCCAGATTGGTAAGTCTTTCCGTAACGAGATTACACCTGGTAACTTCACTTTCCGTACACGTGAGTTTGAGCAGATGGAGCTTGAGTTCTTCTGCAAGCCAGGCTCACAGGATGAGTGGTTCCAGTACTGGAGAAGCTTCTGCCGTGATTGGCTCCTTAGCCTTGGCATGAAGGAAGATGAGATGCGTCTCCGTGACCATGATCCAGAGGAGCTTTCATTCTATTCTACAGGCACTACAGATATCGAGTTCTTATTCCCATTCGGATGGGGCGAGCTTTGGGGTATTGCCAGCCGTACAGATTACGACCTTACACAGCATCAGAATGTATCTGGTCAGGATCTTACATACTTTGATGATGAGACAAATGAGAAGTATTTACCATACGTTATCGAGCCATCTCTTGGTGCAGACCGTGTAGTACTTGCTTTCCTTTGTGCAGCATATGATGAGGAAGAAGTTGGTAAGGATGGAAAGAGTGATGTTCGTACAGTTCTTCACTTCCACCCAGCACTTGCACCTGTTAAGATTGGTGTACTTCCACTTTCTAAGAAACTTAATGAAGGCGCTGAGAAGGTATTTGCAGAGCTTTCAAAGAAATATAATTGTGAATTTGATGACAGAGGAACTATCGGTAAGAGATATCGTCGTATGGACGAAATCGGAACACCATTCTGCATCACATACGATTTCGACTCTGAGGAAGATCACATGGTTACAATTCGTCACCGTGATTCTATGGAGCAGGAGCGTATCGCTATCGCAGACTTAGATGCTTACTTTGCAGACAAGTTCACTTTCTAACCATTTTTAAGGAGAGATGTGCTATGGAAAAATTAAATGTACAGGAGATCGAACTTGATGACGTAACTTCTACTGAGGATTCACAGCCAGAGGTAAACGTTACATCTATCGAGCTCGATAATGGCGAGGATTTATTACTTTCACAGATTGATGCTTTTCGCGAGAAGGCTACTCAGCTTCAGCAGCTTATTTTGGCAAAGGAACAGAAGGCTGCTGAGCTTGAAGCTCTTGTTCAGGAGAAAGAGGCTATTAATTTACAGCTTCAGGATGAACTTAATAAAAAACAAGAGGAAGCAGACAGCTTGGTTGCTGATGTTGAGACTCAGGTTGACAGAATGATGCAGGTTGTTAAGAACAATATGGATCAATTAGAGCTTGACATTAAAGGCCAAGTGAACGATAATCAAGAGTCCTATGAAACACATAACAGAAATCTTCAGGATACTCTTAGAAATGTTTCAGAAGGCCTTGATAGTATTCAGTGCGAGCTTTCAGAGAAAACTCATTCTGAATCAGTTCATTTATATCGCTTGATTCAGGATCTCCTTAAGGAGCACGATAAGAGCGAAGAACAGTCAGTGAAAGCTTTAGAGCATTATAGCTCACTTAAGAAGCTTATTATTGCAGCAATAGTTCTTCTTGCTGCAAATCTTGGGGTTGGTATTGCGGGTTTATTACTTTCATTTGGAATTTTATAGTATAGTTTTATTTTAACGGAGGTACTATGCCGAATACGGTTTATATTATTGGACACAAAAACCCTGACTCAGATAGCGTTTGCGCAGCTGTAGCCTACGCATATCTGAAAAACGCCACATCAAATAATGGCACTATTTACGAAGCTAAAAAGGCGGGTCAACTCAACGAGGAGACCCGCTACGTTTTGGAAAGATTCAACATCCAAGAGCCAGAGACAGTTATGGATGTTGGCGCTCAGTTGACAGATATCGAATATCGTCGTCTTGAGCCAGTTGATGGTCACATTTCCCTTAAGAAAGCATGGGAGCTTATGCTTGAGAGAGATGTAGCTACACTTCCTGTAGTAGGAAAGACAGGAAAGCTTGAAGGAGTTATCGTAAACGGAGATATCGCATATTCATATATGGATATTTACGACAATAGCATCCTTTCACGTGCCAGAACACAGTACAGCAATATCATTGGCACATTAAACGGAAACCTTGTTACAGGTAATCCACACGCTTATTTTGTTAAGGGACAGGTTGTAATTGCTTCAAGCAACCGTGAGGACCTTATGGATGATATCAACGTAGATGATTTAGCAATCGTTGGTAACATCACAGCTCGTCAGGCTATCTGTATTGAAGCTGGATGTAGCTGTCTTGTTGTTTGCGGCGCAAGCCATGTTGAGCCTGAGATTATCAGACTCGCAGAGGAGCATCAGTGTGTACTTATCACAACAGAGTACGATACTTTCACTGTTGCCCGCCTTATTCACCAGTCAATGCCAATTCGTCAGTTCATGCAGAAGGACGACATTGTTAGCTTTGAGTTAGATGATTATGTAGATGATGTTCGCGAAATCATGAAGTCAGTTCGTCACCGCGATTTCCCAATCTTAGATGAGAACAGACACTATGTTGGAATGGTTTCACGTCGTCTTCTCTTAAATATGCAGAAGAAGCAGGTTATTCTTGTTGACCACAACGAAAAGTCACAGGCCGTAGATGGTCTTGATCAGGCTGAGGTACTTGAGATTATCGATCACCACAGACTTGGCTCATTAGAGACTGTTTCACCTATCTACTTTAGAAACCAGCCTGTAGGTTCTACAGCAACAATCGTTTCTATGATGTATGAGGAAAAGGGGGTTGAGATTCCAAAGCATATCGCAGGTGTGCTTTGCTCAGCTATCATTTCAGATACACTTATGTTCCGTTCACCTACATGTACTCCTGTAGATGAGGCAAAGGCTAGAATGCTTGCTGATATCGCAGGTGTTGATGTTGTTGAGCTTGCTACATCAATGTTTGAAGCTGGAAGTGATTTCAAGGATAAGACTCCAGATCAGATCTTCCACACAGATTACAAGATTTTCAACAGCGGAGATATCAACTTTGGTGTTGCACAGGTTAGCTCAATTTCTAAGGGCCAGCTCAATTCTATCAAGGATGGAATCAAGAGCTACATGGGCACATTAAAGGATTCTTCAGACTTAGATGCAGTATTCTGCATGCTTACAGATATTCTTAATCAGTCAACAGAGCTTCTCTTTGTTGGTGATGATGCTGATAAGATTATTGCTGATGCATTTAGATTACCAGTTTCTGATGACAGCTACATTTTAGAGGGTGTTGTTTCTAGAAAGAAGCAGCTCATCCCACCTATTATGGAGTCACTTCAGGAATAAAATAATATTGGACTTCAAGAATTTTTTGCAAAAAATTCTTGAAGTCCTTGTTTTTGCATTATCCACAGTATATAATTCATTTATCATCAAGGTATAATTCATTAGTCGATTCGACTTTTAATTCCATGACGTAAATAATTTGTTTAATTATAAATTTAAGGAGAGTTAAATGAGAGAAAAATATGAGAGTTTAGCGGTTGCGGTGCTACGTGATTTGGCGAAGGCTAGAGGAATAAAAGGCGTTTCCTCTATGAAAAAAGCCGATTTAGTAGAAGCTATGCTTGCACAGGACGAAATCGACGCAAAAGAAGCAGCAGCTAAAGAAACTCCAGCAAAGGAGACAGAGTTAAAAGCGGCTCCAGCAAAGGCAGAGAACGAAAGAATGCCTAGACCAGAGCGCCCTAAGAGACCAGAGCGTCCAGAACGCACAGAACGTCCAGAAAAGATGGAAAAATCTGAGAAGGTAGAGCGAAACGAAAATGTACCTCAGGATATTCCTACAGATGGACTTCTTTCTGCCAGCGGTATTTTGGAGGTTATGAGTGACGGCTTCGGATTTATTCGTTGCGATAACTACATGCCTGGCACTGAGGATGTTTATGTTTCTCAGTCACAGATTAAGAAATTCAATCTTAAGACTGGTGATATTATCATTGGAAAGAAGTGTTTCAATAATCCAACTGATAAGTTCGCAGCTCTTATGATTATCGATACCATCAACGGCTACGATCCAGCTGCAGCCTGCAGAAGACCAAACTTCG
Source organism: Pseudobutyrivibrio sp. 49 (assembly GCF_900100545.1). GTDB lineage: Bacteria > Bacillota > Clostridia > Lachnospirales > Lachnospiraceae > Pseudobutyrivibrio. Next base: position 56,204 of record NZ_FNDP01000006.1, on the reverse strand, counting down.
AGGACCTTACACCGATTTTCCCTAATGAGAGAATTCGTTTAGAGCGTCAGAAGAGTTCTGTAGCAATGCGTATTGTTGATCTTGTGAGCCCTATTGGAAAGGGACAGCGTGGTATGATTGTTGCCCAGCCTAAGGCAGGTAAGACCACACTTTTAAAAGAAGTTGCTACTTCGGTTAATTATTCACACCCAGATATGCATCTTATCATCTTGCTTATCGATGAACGTCCTGAGGAAGTTACAGATATGAAGGACACTATGAGAAACAGCAAGAATGTAGAGGTTATATATTCAACCTTCGATGAAAGTCCAGAGCACCACAGACGTGTTTCTGAGATGGTTATCGAGAGAGCAAAGAGACTTGTTGAGCATGGTCAGGATGTTATGATTCTTCTTGATTCCATCACAAGACTTGCACGTGCTTACAACCTTACAGTTCAGCCATCAGGACGTACACTTTCAGGTGGTCTTGATCCAGCAGCACTTCACATGCCAAAGAAGTTCTTTGGTGCAGCAAGAAACATGAGAGAGGGCGGCAGCCTTACAATCCTTGCTACAGCCCTTGTTGAGACTGGTTCAAAGATGGATGACGTTGTATACGAGGAATTTAAGGGAACTGGTAACATGGAGCTCATTCTCGACAGAAAGCTTTCTGAGAAGAGAATATTCCCAGCTATTGATATCACAGCATCAGGCACACGTAGAGAGGATCTTCTCCTTTCACGTAAGGAATTAGATGCTATGGAAATTATGCGACGAGCTATTAATAGTGCTCGCAAGGAAGACGCTATAGAGACTATCTTGAATATGTTTGCCCATACCAAGTGTAATGATGATTACATCGATATGGTTATTCGCAAGAGAGTCATATAATATATTTTGGTTTTACAGCATAAGGTATTATGAAGGGAGAGCAATATGGCATCAGTAGACGAAACAGCGGTATTTTTACACAAGCAGTGGAATGGTAAAATCGAGACCACATCAAAGGCACCTGTTAGAAACAGGGAGGATTTATCCATTGCTTACACTCCAGGTGTAGCGGCACCTTGCAGAATCATTGCAGAGGATAGCGAGGAGGCTTACAACTACACATTAAAGGCTAACACAGTAGCGGTAGTATCAGATGGTTCAGCAGTTTTAGGACTTGGAAATATCGGGCCACTTGCAGCAATGCCTGTTATGGAGGGCAAATGTGTACTGTTTAAGGAGTTTGGTGGTGTTAATGCATTCCCTATAGTATTAAGTACTCAGGATCCAGATGAGATAGTAGCAGCAGTAAAGGCCATTGCTCCTACCTTCGGAGGAATTAATCTTGAGGATATTTCTGCTCCAAGATGTTTTGAAATCGAAGAGCGTTTAAAACAGGAATTAGATATCCCTGTTTTCCACGATGATCAGCACGGAACAGCTATTGTTGTTTTGGCAGGTATCATCAATGCCTTAAAGGTAGTAAAGAAGGATAAGGAAGCATGTAAGGTTGTTGTTAACGGAGTAGGTTCAGCTGGTGTTGCAATTACAAAGCTTCTCTTAACATATGGCTTCAAGGATGTTACAATGTGTGACCGTCAGGGCATCATTGGTCCAGATTATCCAGATCTTAACTGGATGCAGAAGGAAATGACAAAGGTTACAAACCTTTCTCATAAGACAGGTACACTTGCAGATGCACTTGTAGGAGCAGATATTTTTGTTGGTGTTTCAGCACCAGGAATCGTTTCAAAGGAAATGGTTTCTTCAATGGCAAAGGATTCTATCCTTTTTGCTATGGCAAATCCAACACCAGAGATTATGCCAGACGAGGCAAAGGCAGCAGGTGCAAGAGTTGTTGGTACAGGTCGTTCTGATTTCCCAAATCAGGTAAACAATGTAGTAGCATTCCCAGGTATCTTCAGGGGTGCTTTGGAGGCTCGTGCCACAGCTATCACAGAGGAGATGAAGCTGGCAGCAGCAAATGCTATAGCAAATCTCGTTGATGAGAGTCAGCTTTGTGACGAGTTTATCCTGCCAGAAGCCTTCGATCCACGTGTGGCTGTAGCAGTATCACACGCAATTAAGGCCTTGGTCTAAAGTAAGTTTTTTTCAGGAGGGACACCATGGCAGAACCAACCATGATATACAAGATAACAATACTAGAATTACTTCATCGAAGTGGTTTCCCGCTTAGCAATAGCCAGATTACTGATTTCTTCCTTGAGGGAGATTTAACAGATTATTTTACAGCCCAGCAGGCTATAAGTGATGATGAGGATGCAGGGCTTATAAAGTCAGTTACAAATCACAACAACACTACCTACTCTATTACTGAGGATGGTAAGAAGACACTTGAGCTTTTCAAGGAAAAAATTACACCAGCCCTCTCAAAGGATATTAATAAATATCTTAAAGCTAATTCTATTTCCATGAAGGAGGAAAACTCCTATAAAGCTACATATTTTAAGGCTGATAGAGGCGGCTATGTGGTACAGCTTAGAATCACTGAAGACGATGTGCCTACAATGGATTTGTCATTCCACGTAGCTACTAAGGAAATGGCAGAGACCCTTTGTAATAATTGGAAAGTTCGAAGTGATGAAGTTTTTGCATCAATAATGGATATCCTAATGCAGTAAATAGTAAATTTTTTAACCAATCATAAAAAAGTACCCTTTTTTTAGGGTACTTTTTTTGTGTCCAAAAAATTCTTAACTAATTTACGAAAATTATTCTATTCAATTTAAGTTGTGCTTAATGTAAATTTAATTTAGATGTGAAGAAAATGTGTTCATTGGGATGAACAGAAGGGAGAAGCTATATGATGTCTAAATGGGGAAAGCGCGCTTTGGCGGGAGTTCTTTCGTCTGCAATGATATTTACTGCGGTCCCAGCAGCTGGGATAGTGGCCTTTGCAGAAGAAGAAAATCATGTGACTGAAGCGGCAGAGGAGACTGAGGATGAAGATGAATCAGTTCAGAATGAAGAGAAAGAGGAGGAAGATGTAGAAGCAGAAGAATCAGAAGCACTTTCAGAAGTTGAGGAGGAGCATTTGGAAGGTGCAGAAGTGCCAGAAGAAGATGAAATAGAAGATGATAAGGAAGTAAAAGAATTATTCCATTTTACTATGGATAATACTACCGGCGGATTACAGAGTGGGGATTATTCTGCAGAGGTGGTTGGTGAAAAGATTTCAGAGGACAAAGATGCTAAGAAGAACAAGTCACTCAAGTTTGAAGGTGGTTCTTGGCTTAAGGTCACTGACAGTAATGGAAAGAGTCCATTGACAGGTCTTGATGAAATCACAGTAAACTATTTCAGTAAAGGTGGAAATGGTGGTGCTGGCTGGTCACTTTTTGCAGTAAGAAATGATGAGACACCTAGTTATTTAAATAGCGAGCATTATTTTGGAATTCTTGATAAGAAGACTTCTATCAAGGTTGAGCGCTACAAGGTAGATGGTGGATCTCGTCCAGCTACCAATGATACATCTGTAAGAGATGAATGGAAGATGGTAACTGTTGTTTTAACAGAGGAAGATACTACTCTTTACGTAAATGGAGAAAAGGTCAACACAGTTGCTGGCACCGCAAAGCTTACAGATATTCTTCAGGACAACAGCACATTCTATATCGGTAAAGCTAACTGGGGTAGCGGAGAATATTTCTATGGAAATCTAGATGAGTTCTCTCTTTACAAAGGCGCTTTGTCAGATGAGGAAATTTTAGCAAAATATAAGGAAGGTCAGCAGGAGATTATTCTTTCTGATGAGGAGAAATGTCAGCTCGCTTATGATGAAATAGCCCTTCCTGTTACAAAGAATATTAAGGGAAACATTACACTTCCTACAAAGAATAGCTATGATGCGAAAGTTGTGTGGGAAAGTTCAAATCCTGAGATAATCAGCGATAAGGCAACAAAGGTTGTTGGCTACGATGATATGCCTGCAGGTGTTGTTAGGCGTGGCGCGGAGGTTTCTGAGGTTACACTTACAGCCACAATTACTGTGGGGGATGTTGAAAAGACAAAGACCTTTGACGTGACAGTTGCAAAGGCTCCTGAGAAGAAGAAGCTAGAGAACTATTTATTTGCATTCTTCCCAAGCAATTCCGAGGAGCAGCTTTATTTTGCAGCTGGCAAGGATCACCTTCACTTTACAGATTTAAATGATGGGGAGCCAGTACTTACATCTGAGATTGGTGACCAGGGTGTTCGTGATCCATTCATTATGAGAAGTGCTGAGGGTGACCATTTCTATATGATTGCAACAGACCTTAAGGTACAGACAACAGGCTGGAGCGTTGCTCAGTTTGGCGGTAGCCTTCGAATGCTTGTGTGGGAATCAGATGATTTGGTTAACTGGTCAAAGCCTCGACTTGTGGATGTTGGCTTAGATGAGAAAGCATTTGAGGACTATGGCAATGTGGGATGTCTTTGGGCACCAGAGGCAATCTATGATGAGAAGACTGGTGAGTACGTAGTATTTTGGGCTTCGATGGCAAAGGATTCAAGCCATCAGGTTACATATTATTCAAAGACACGTGATTTTGTAAACTTTACAACAGCTAAAAAATACATTGATAGAGGTGACAAGCAGCATTGCATCGACACATCAATGGTAAAGGCCAATGATGGAAAGTATTATCGAGTATCGGCTGACACAGTTGCAAATGGTGGACAGGAAGCAGCAATAATCCTTGAGTCAAGTGATTCAGTGCTTGGAAATTGGGAGCAGGTTGCTTATATCGAGGATATTCAGCCTGGTATGAAGAATTACGAAGCTTATACAAAGGATGTAAACAAGAAGTTTACAGGTGGCGTGGTTGAAGGTCCAGAGCTTTTCCCTCTTAATGATGGAAAGTCTTGGGGCTTGTATATGGATAACTATGGTGGAATCGGTTATATTCCAACCACCACAACAGATATTTCTGATACAACAGGTAAATCATGGACTGTTTATACATCAGACCAGTACGATTTTGGCTCACTTAAGAAGCGTCACGGAAGTATCCTTGGTATCACAGCAGATGAGTACAAGGCTGTTATGACTAAGTGGGGTACCGCAGAAGAGCCAGTTGTTCACGAAGATGAGCAGCAGGAGCCAGTCCTTTCATATGATTTTGAGACAGCAGATGGAAAGACAATCGCTGATGTATCTGGAAAGGGCAATAATGGTGAATTAAAGGGCAATGCTAAAATTGCAGAGGATTCTGAGAGAGGAAATGTTCTTTACTTAGATGGAAGCGGTAGCTTCGCAGAATTCCCAGAAGGCTTCTTTGATAACAGAGATGTATGCACAGTATCATTTGATTTGAAGCCAGATACTGTTAGTGGAAACTTTTTTAATTTCACTTTCGGTAAGGATAATTCAAAGTACTTCTATTTAAGAGCAAGAGAAAGTGACACCTATATGGGTATTACAAAGTCTTCTTGGCAGTCAGAGCAGGGGGTAACTGCAAATACAAAATCTGTAAAGAATAAGTGGACGAACTTTACAGTAGTATTTAATGATGATGAGATGCTTATTTATATTGATGGTGTTCTTTCTGGCACACGTGATATTTCTACAAAGCCTAGCAGCTTAGGAAAGAATCTTAAGGCATACCTTGGAAAGTCATTCTATTCAGGTGATGGTTATGTTAAGGGATGTTATGACAATGTAAAGGTTTATAATAGAGCATTATCAGAGAAAGAAATTGCAAAGGAAAATAATATAGTTTTAGAACCGCTAAAGAAGATTTCATCTAGTGATGTTACTTTTGTGACACAAAAGCTTGATAAGGCAAGCAAAGCGCTGACTCTCTTTATAAGCAAGAACAATACAAAGGGCGATATGAAGAATGCTCATCTTAACTTCACACTTCTTACAGGCGCAAAGGTGGTAGATGAGGAAGAGACATACGATTTAACAAAAGAATTTAAGCTTAAGGTTGAAGCAGATGGAGAGACCGTTGAATATACAGTTAAATCTGAGATGTGCAACAACCCGCTTCTCGGAGGACAGTTCGCTGACCCAGATATCGACTGCTTCGATGGTAAATACTACATCTATCCAACAACAGATGGTGTTGAAGGATGGGGCGGATATCAGTTCCATGCATTCTCATCAACAAACCTTGTTGATTGGGAGGATGAAGGTGTAATTCTTGATCTTAAGCAGGATGCAGACGAGAAAGTCCTCAATGATAAGGGCGTAGAAATCGCTGCGGTTCCTTGGTCAAACGGAAATGCATGGGCTCCAACAATTGAGAAGAAGAATGGAATGTACTATTTCTACTTCTGTGGACATGATACAGAGACTAATGCAAAGGCAATCGGCGTTGCATATGCAAAGAATCCAACTGGTCCATTTACTGTGTTAGATAAACCACTTATCAGCATTAAGACATGCAATGATGCAGGCATTCAGATGGGACAGGCAATTGACCCTTCTGTATTTACAGATGAGGATGGTACAAGCTATCTTTCATTTGGTAATGGAAAGGCTGCCATTGTAAAGCTTAATGAGGATATGATAAGTATTGATGCTGATACGATGGAAAATGTAACAGGGCTTAACAATTTCCGTGAATCACTTATAATCACATATCGCGACGGAAAGTATCATTACACATGGTCTTGTGATGATACAGGTAGTGAGAATTATTCAGTAGCATATGGTACAAGCAATAAGCTGGGTGGAAGAGTTGATTACAGAGGAATGCTTCTTCAGAAGGATACAGAAAATGACATTCTTGGAACAGGTCATCATTCAATCCTAAACATTCCTGGTACAGATGAATGGTATATTTGCTATCACAGATTTATGACTCCTCTTGGACAGGTGTCAGGTGGATTTGGTTATCATCGAGAGGTTTGTCTTGATAAGCTCACATTTGACGCTGATGGATATATGGCAAAGGTAACACCTACTAATAAGGGTATTACAGAGGTAGTTTATGTAAAGGGGCAGAATCCAGTTCCTACGCCAGAGTCAACACCTACACCTGCTTCATCGGGAACAGGTTCGGGTAGCAGTGCTGCTCCTACACAGTCATCTGGTCAGCGTGCAGGATCATCCACTACAACTACACAAACTGCACCAGCTTTAACGCAGGACGAGCTTACTACTATTGCTGATGCATTGACTCCACTTGGTATTTCAAGAAATAATGCTCCTTCAGCAGGCACAGTAAATAAAAAGGTAGCAGCAAATACAACTGATGCTACGACTGATGAAACTGTAGAGATAGACGAGGACGTAGAGGTAGCAGAAGAAAAGACAGAGGATACTTCTTCTGATGAACTTACAGAAACTGAATCTAATAGAGATATTGTTGATGAGGCTGTTCCAACATCAGCTCAGTCAAGCAATAGCTTGTCTCCAGCGGCAGTTATTGTTATTATCTTAGCAGCAGTTGCTGTATTAGCAGGTGCAGCAGTTTCAGTATTTAGATTTAGAAAAAATAAATAAGGCTTGCATTAGCACAAAATACATGCTACAATACTAGAGCTGTTAATCGGGATGAAATGCGAAGACCTCGCGTTTTTAGCAGTACTTACAGTTGGAAATTGTAAACATTTATTAAATGAGAGGTGAAAATCAATGAGACAGGGTATCCATCCAGATTATTATCAGGCTACAGTAACATGTAACTGTGGTAACACATTCGTTACAGGTTCTACAAAGGAGAGCATCCACGTAGAAATTTGTTCAAAGTGTCATCCATTCTACACAGGCCAGCAGAAAGCTACACAGGCTCGTGGACGTATTGACAAGTTCAATAAGAAGTACGGTATTGACGCAAAGTAGTTTGTTTTATGGACTTTTAAGGGTTGAGATGTTTGGTCTCAGCCCTTTTGTCGTGTATAGGAGAGGTAATGAAGTATTCAGGTATAGGCGGTCAGGCGGTAATGGAAGGCGTCATGATGCGTAACGGCAATCAATATGCAGTTGCTGTTCGTAAGCCCGACAAAGAGATCGCAGTAGAAGTAAAAAATACAAAAGATATTAATAATATTTGGCACAAGATTCCAATCATTCGTGGCGTGGTTTCCTTTATCGAGTCACTTACAATCGGACTTAGCACCCTCATGTATTCAGCTTCTTTTTTTGAAGATGATGAAGAGCCAGTTGATAAGTCAAAGCTTTCAGAGGAAGAGTTAAGTAAGCTTGAGAAAAAGGAAAAGGCAGAGATGGGAGGTATTTTAGTACTTTCCTTTGTTATGGCCATGGCTGTATTTTTTGCATTGCCTTACTTTATTTCATTAGCTTTAAATAAGTTTGTTGCTTCACAGGCATTGATTGCTTTTATCGAGGGCATCATCCGAATTGCCATTTTCATCGGCTATGTGGTTGTGATTTCTCGCATGGAGGACATCAAACGTACTTTCATGTATCACGGAGCCGAACACAAATGTATAAATTGCGTTGAGGCAGGAATGCCACTTACTGTTGAAAATGTAAGGAAAGCCACAAGATTCCACAAAAGATGTGGCACAAGCTTTATATTTATTGTATTTATAATATCTGTTTTTGTTTTTATGTTTATATCCTTTGATAACGTATGGCTTAAGCTTGTGGCAAGACTCTTGCTTATCCCAGTTATCGCAGGAATTTCTTATGAGTTCATTAGACTGGCAGGTCGATATGAGAATGGTTTCGTGGAAATCATTTCCAAGCCAGGCCTGTGGTTGCAGCGTCTTACGGTTATGGAGCCAGAGGATGACATGATTGAAGTAGGTATAGCTTCCGTCGAGGCAGTTTTTGACTGGAAGAAGTTCCAAGAAGAAAATGAGGGATGTTTCTAATGACATATAAAGAAGCTTTAAATAAAGGTATTACTATACTCGAATCCGAAAGGATTGCAGATGCGAAGATAGATGCATGGCTTTTGCTCTCATTCGTCAGTGAAATGACAAAGGCTCAGTATTTTTTGAAGCAGACAGAGCAAATAGACCAGCTTACTTTATATAAATATCAGGATGTGCTTTGTAAAAGAGCCCAGCATATCCCACTTCAGCATATTACTGGAGAGCAGGATTTCATGGGTATTAATTTCTGGGTAAATGAGCACGTTCTTATTCCACGACAGGACACAGAAACCCTTGTGGAGGAGGCTTTAAAGGTTATTCCTTCAGGAAGTCACATTTTAGATTTGTGTACTGGTAGTGGATGTGTTATTATTTCTCTTGTTGCGCTTGGACAGGGGTTATCAGGAATTGGTGTCGATATTTCTGAGGAAGCTCTTGCTATAGCCAGAGAGAACGGCAAGCGCCTTGTAGGTTCAAAGGTTGTTTTTGAACAGGGTGATTTATGGCAGCCAGTTACTGGCAAGTTTAATGCCATTGTATCTAATCCACCATATATCAGGACGGCTGATATTGAGGAGCTTACCACAGAGGTAAAAGACCATGAGCCTCGTCTTGCCTTAGATGGCACAGAGGATGGTTTGCTTTTTTATAGAGAGATTACAGCTCACGCCCGTGAGTATCTCAATGAAGGTGGCTGGCTTTTAGTTGAAATTGGATATGACCAGGGGCCAGATGTTTACGCCTTATTCGTAGAAGCAGGCTTCAAGGATGTAGAGGTTGTAAAGGATTTACCAGGCAATAACAGAGTTGTTAAAGGACACTTATAGAGGTTCTTTGATATAGATTGTAGTAATTTGAAATTAACATGGAGGTTTTAGCATGTTTGATAGATTAGAAGATTTAGTTTTAAGATACGAGGAAGTAATGAATTTACTTTCCGAGCCTGATGTAGCTAATGATAATGCTAGATTTAGAGCTCTTATGAAGGAGCAGTCAGATCTTGCACCTATCGTAGAGGCATATAAGCAGTACTCATCACACAAGCAGAACATCGAGGATTCACTTGCTCTTCTTGAAGAGGAGACAGATGAGGAGATGAAGGAGCTTGCAAAGGAAGAGCTTAACGAATCAAAGGCTGAGGTAGAGCGTCTTGAGCAGGAACTTAAGATTCTTCTTCTTCCAAAGGACCCTAACGATGACAAGAACGTTATCGTGGAAATTCGTGCAGGTGCCGGCGGCGAAGAGGCAGCTCTTTTCGCAGCAGAGATTTACCGCATGTATGTTCATTATGTAGAGTCTCGCGGATGGAAGGTAGAGCTTCTCGAGGCAGATGAGACTGGTATCGGTGGTATGAAGAACATTGAGTTCATGGTTAAGGGAACAGGTGCTTATTCTATCCTTAAGTATGAGTCAGGTGTACATCGTGTACAGCGTGTACCAGAGACAGAGTCACAGGGACGTATCCAGACATCTACATGTTCAGTAGCTGTTATGCCTGAGGCAGAAGAAGTAGATATCCAGATTGAAGAGAAGGATATCCGTATCGACGTTATGCGTGCTTCTGGTAACGGTGGTCAGTGTGTCAATACAACAGATTCAGCTGTTCGTCTTACTCACTACCCAACTGGTATTGTTATCTATAGCCAAACTGAGAAGTCACAGCTTCAGAATAAGGAAAAGGCTTTCGCACTCCTTCGTGCAAAGCTCTATGATTTAGAGTTACAGAAGCAGCAGGATGCTGAAGCAGCAGAGCGTCGCTCACAGATTGGTACAGGTGACCGTGCTGAGAAGATTCGTACATACAACTTCCCACAGGGACGTGTTACAGACCACAGAATCAACCTTACACTTTACAAGCTTGATAAGATTATGAATGGAGATATCCAGGAAATTCTTGATGCGCTTATCGCAGCAGATCAGGCAGCAAAGCTTGCAAAGATGAACGAAAAATAAGAGCCTTCCCCTTGAGGGGAAGGTGGCCGAAGGCCGGATGAGGTGTCTCATCCAGGCCTTTTTTATTTGTTATATAAATATTAATTACCTTGCGCCCAATTAAATATTTGTGGTATTTTAATTACATGATTAATGTATGTATAGTTGAGGACGAGGCCGAGCAGGCCGCATTATTAAAGAACTACATAAATAAATATGGTAAGGAACATAATGAGGAGTTTTCCATATCATATCTTCCAGATGGAATAGATTTGGTGGATGATTACAAAGGACAGTTTGACATTATTCTACTAGATATTCAGATGAAGCATTTAGATGGAATGGCTGCTGCGGAAAAGATTCGCAAGGTGGATTCCGATGTAATCATTATTTTTATTACTTCTACGGTACACTATGCTGTGCAGGGGTATGCAGTAGATGCATTAGGTTATGTTTTAAAGCCAGTACCTTATACACAGTTTGAGCAGCTTTTTGTGAAGGCTACTCAGCGTGTGCAGGCTAAGCAAAATCATGTTTATATGAAGGTCTCTGTGGATGACAAGCAGATTAAGCTTGATTGCGATACAGTGCACTATATAGAAAGCCAGAGAAATAATGTTATCTTACATTGCAGCGACCAGGATTATGTTACTGCAGGACCACTAAAGCGTTTTGAGGAGATGCTTTCAGTGCATGGTTTCAGCAAATGTCACAATGCATACGTGGTGAATCTTTCATATGTTGAGGCAGTTCAAAAGGAAGAAGTAGTGCTTACAAATGGAGTAGTTTTGCCAATTAGTCGAGCCCGTAAAAAGGAGTTTATGGCAGCACTGACTGAGGATATATTATAGGAGAGATGATGGATTTTAGTGCATTTCTTAATCCTGCCAATTTGCAGGACACACCAAGATTATTTACCGCTATTGCCGAATGGCTGGCGGTATTTGTTTATTTTAATATTTATAAGAGGAAATACCACGGCAGAGCCTTTGTAATGCAATGCATAGGAGCCTTTTTTATTCAGGTGGCATTTCAGTTTATAGCGGGTATTTTGCCATTATCATTTTGGATTATTTCAATGATGGGGGCAGTTGGGCTGATGTATCTTTCACTTTACCTGGTGCTTGATATAAAGCCAAAGGACTGTGGAGTTATTACTACCCATGCCTTTGTTTTGGCAGAATTTGCAGCCAGTCTGTATAAGCAGCTATATGTGTGGTTGGTCAGATTTGAACACAGGGAGTCATTTGATGCATCCTTTTGTGTTATGTTCATCACCTATTTATGCACATATATTATTTATTTCAATGTAGAACGTGGAAACATCACCCCAAATCGCAACCTGAATGTTAATACAAAGGAGCTTGTCAGCGTTGTAATCACAGGTGTTGGTGCTTTTATTATTTCAAATATCAGTTTCATAAATACAAAGACTCCTTTTTCAGCAACAGAAAATATGCTGTATGTCAGAACTTTGGTTGACTTCGGAGGCATGCTGATGCTGATGACCGAGATGGGACGTCGAAACGAGATGGTTCTGAAGAATGAGAGTACTGCCATCAATCAGCTATTCCAACGCCAGTACGAACAGTACAAGCTTGCTGTTGATAATTCCGAGGCCCTTCGCAAGGAAATGCACGATATGAAGCATTATGTAATGGCTCTTAAAAATGAGGATGATCCTAATCGTCGTGCAGAGGTTCTAGAGGATATGGAGCAGGCCATTGCCATTCAGGAATCCTTTATGAACACCGGAAATAAGGTATTGGATGTTATTCTTACTACAAAGAGTCTGCAATGTCAGAAGAAGAATATCACTTTAAATGCAATGGTGGATGGTGATTTGCTGGCAGATATCCACGTAAAAGATATTTGTTCGCTTTTTGGAAATATCCTTGACAATGCCATAGAGGCTACACAGCAGGTAGAGGATTTGGAAAAAAGACTGATTACCATGTCAGTTCGTTCACGTAATCAATTTATAATAATAGAATGCGAGAACTATTCGGAAAGTGCAAATGTGCGCTTACGAAGCAGCCAGAAACGCAGAATGTTTAAAAGCAACAATCTTCCTCGCACTACCAAAAAAGATAATGTTAAACATGGCTTTGGTCTTAAATCAATCAATCAGGTGGCAGAAAAGTATGGTGGTGCTATGAATTGTAGCTATGAAGATGGCTGGTTTAAGGTAAAAGTACTTTTAGCTAATAAAAATTCATAATGCAAGTTATCCTAAAAAAATGACAAGTTGTCCTTTGGGGCGACTTGTCTTTTTTATTTGGTGTTATAAATAAAATACAGTTTTTATGGAGGAATGTTTATGGACGCTAAAGAAATTATTTCAAAGCTTACATTGATGGAGAAAGCCGCACTTTTAAGCGGTAAGAATGAGTGGGAATCAAGAGACATCCCACGCTTAGATATTCAGTCAATTACTTTTTCTGATGGACCTCACGGTTTGAGACGTCAGGAAGGCGCAGGAGATCACCTTGGTCTTAATGCTTCACTTCCAGCTACATGTTTTCCAACAGCAGCTACAGTAGCTAACAGTTGGGATCCAAGCATTGGTGAGGAAATCGGAGCTGCTCTTGGTGAGGAGGCTGTAGCTCAGAATGTAGATGTTCTTTTAGGACCTGGTCTTAATATGAAACGTTCTCCATTATGTGGTCGTAACTTTGAGTACTTTTCGGAAGATCCAATTCTTGCTGGAAAAATGGCTGCTTCTTATGTAAGAGGTATTCAGAGCCAGCATGTCTATTCTTGTCCAAAGCACTTTGCTGTAAATTCTCGTGAGTACCGCAGAATGGCAATGAATGCAGTGGTGGATGAGCGTACACTTCGTGAGATTTACCTTACAGCTTTTGAGATTGCTGTTAAGGAAGGTGGCGCTAAGACAATCATGTCTGCTTACAACGAGGTTAATGGCAAGTATGCAAATGAAAATGAGCATCTTCTTGTAGATATCCTCAGAAATGAATGGGGATTTGATGGCATCGTAGTTACTGACTGGGGCGCAAGCAACGACCATGTTGCTGGTGTTAAGTGCCAGTCAAATGTTGAGATGCCAAATCCTGGACTTGATTCAGCAAGAGAGCTTATTAAGGCTGCTACAGAGGGCGAAGGTCGCATCACAGAGGCAGAAATCGATAAAGCTATCTTACCTATTATCGAGGCAGCTATTTACTTTAAAGAGAATGATCATACAAAGGGATTTGATAAGGAAGCGCATCATGCAATTGCAAGAAAGGCAGCTGTTAATTCAGCAGTTCTTCTTAAGAATGATGAGAATATTCTTCCACTTGCAGCAGGTACAAAGGTTTGCTTAAGAGGACCTTTCGTAGAAAAACCTCGTTATCAGGGTTCAGGAAGCTCTCAGGTTAATTCCACAAAGGTAGAGACTATTGCAGAGCAGATTAAGAATTACGACCTTAATGTGGTTGATGACCCAGAGAAAGCAGACGTTGTTTTATTCTTCTTCGGACTTGACGAAATTGCAGAGTCCGAGGGTGGCGACAGAATGTCAATCGACATTCCTGAGTATCAGATTAAGGAGCTTGAGAGCCTTACAGTATTCAACAAGCATATTGTTGGTGTTATGAGTGCTGGTTCCTCTGTAAAGATGCCTTGGCTTGATAATCTTCAGGGACTTCTTCATGGATATCTTACGGGACAGGCAGGAGCATCAGCGCTTCTTGATATCATCACTGGTAAGGAGATTCCTACAGGAAAGCTTACAGAATCTTATCCATTCGCATATGCGGATTGCTCAATATATAACTACGCTGGTACAGAGAAGAGAAATCTTCAGTATCGCGAGGGACCATTTATTGGATATCGTTATTACGATACAGCTGATGTGGCAGTTCAGTTCCCATTTGGATTTGGACTTAGCTACACAACCTTCGAATATAGCGCTATTACAGTTTCAGAAAATGGTGTTAAGTTCACAATTACAAACACAGGTAAGCGTGATGGTGCAGAGATTGCACAGCTTTATGTTGGTAAGGCAGAGTCAGGACTTATCAGACCTAAGAAGGAACTTAAGGGCTTTAAGAAGGTATGGATTAAGGCTGGCCAGGCAGCTGACGTAGAAATTCCATTTGATGATAAGACTTTCCGTTATTTCTCAACTGTTTCCAACAAGTGGGAGATTGAAGGTGGCGAATATCAAATTTACGTTGGTGCAAACGTATCAGATATTAAGCTTACAGGCACAATCACAAAGGAAGGCACAATCACAGAGTTGCCATACGATATCAATACACTTCCTAGCTATAAGTCAGGAAAGGTTCGCAATGTTCACTATGAGGAGTTCGAAAAGCTTTATGCTAAGCCTCTTCCAGAGGAAAAGGTTGGACCACTTGATATCAACGATGCCTTCTGCCAGATGGAGGATGCAAAGAGTGGAATCGGTAGATTGGTTTACAGAATTCTCAAGAAGAAACTGGATCAGTCTTATGAGAAGGGAATTCCTGATTTGAACATCATGTTCATCTACAACATGCCATTTAGAGCAATGAGTAAGATGACAGGTGGTATGGTATCCCGCGAGATGACAGAATCCATCGTAACCATCTTTAACGGACATTTCTTCCGCGGACTTGGTGGAGTAATAGGAGGCTTCTTCAGAAACCGCCGTGAAAATAAAAAGTATGAGGAAAGATTAAGGAGAAATTAAATGAATTTTTGGAATAATTTTGCAGAGAAACATCCTGCCGTTGCTAAGTGGGTTCGTGAAGGTGGTTTGTTTGTAATCGTAAGTAACGCAATCACAGTATTTAAGTACTTATTACTTACATTTTTACCAGCAGCTTTCGCATTCTTAGGAACTCGCTCCTTTGGATGGCCAGGAAAAGAAATCACATTATTTGGTGAGACATTCCAGTGGAATATCTTAGGATATGACAATGCTCACGGCGGTTTAGCTTACTTCGCAGCATACATGGTTGCAATGGTTATTGGTGAGTGCATCAATTTCCCAATCCAGAAGCTCTGGGTTTTCCGCAATCACGATAAAGCTGGAAAGCAGATTGCATGGTATGTACTAGCATTCATCTTAATCACATGTATCGTAAACTCAATCAATTGTATTTGGGTGGCAGTAGCAGGCAAGTTTGTAGCACCATTTGTCTACAACATTGGAACAACCGTACTCAACGGTGGCGTTTCTATGGTGGTCTTCTTCTTTGTAAATAAGATCATCTTCCCAGAGACACCAAAAACCACCGAGTAGTTATAAAAGGAAGGAGAAGAGAAAATGTTAGGTATTAATCCAGAGGACGTGAAGGCGGTCCTCCAACAAATCCAGCCTCAGCTCATTATTTTGGGCGTAGTTCTTGCACTTGCGATTATTCTTACTATCGCTGTGCTCAAAGTGAAGAAGCCACTTCGTGGACTTATCAGAAAGAGTTCATGGATTGCTTTTGCACTTACACTTGTACTTGTAGTTTCAAACATTTTACTTTCACCACTTTACTCAATGGTAAACATGGCCATGGGTGGTGGAAAGATTACAGAGGCTTCAATCAATGAAGCAAAGGAACTTTGTACAGAAATCGCAGAGGAAGGTGTAGTTCTTCTTAAGAATGATGACAAGGCACTTCCACTTGCAGAAGGTACTAAGGTTAATGTATTTGGTTGGTCTTCAACAAACCCAATCTATGGTGGTACTGGTTCAGGTGCCCTTTCAACAGCATATCCTACAGTAGATTTCCTTAAGGGTCTTACTGATGCAGGTATCGAGTACAACCAGGATTTAGTAGATTTCTACACTGGCTGGAGAGATACAAGACCTGCAGTTAGTATGATGGGTCAGGACTGGACTATTCCAGAACCACAGGTTTCAGAGTACGGCAGCCTCATTTCAGATGCTAAGAATTACTCTGACACAGCTATTTTCTTCATCGCTCGTTCAGGTGGTGAAGGTGCTGATCTTCCTATGTCATATGACGGTGAGGATACATTCCATGATGATGGTTCAGGAATGTTTGGTATCACTGGTGTTCGCTATTCTGAGTATGCAGATGATTTAGATGCTTCTAAGTCATACCTTGAGCTTTCAAACAGAGAGCAGGCACTTCTTGATGAAGTTACATCAAACTTTGATAAGGTTATCGTAGTTGTAAACTCAGCTAACGCTATGGAGCTTGGCTTTGTAAACGATTACTCACAGATTAAGTCAGTTCTTTACTGCCCAGGCACAGGTCAGACAGGTTTTGACGGACTTGGCGAGATTATTGCGGGTAAGGTAAATCCTTCAGGAAAGACAGCAGATACATTTGTAGCTGACCTTTTTTCAACACCAACAGCAAACAACTTTGGTGATTTCGATTACACAAATATGTCTGAGTTTGGATATGAGAATATGTTCGCTGAGGGCGGCATGTCTTATCCAACATTCGTTAACTACGTAGAGGGCATCTATGTTGGTTACAGATTCTATGAGACAGCTTTCGCTGAGGCAGAGGCTGGCAACATGGAATTCGACTATGACAGCACAGTTGTATATCCATTTGGTTATGGACTTTCTTACACAACATTCACTCAGGAAATGGGTGATGTTACATCAGATGGCAAGACAGTTACATTTGATGTTACAGTTACAAACACAGGCGACGTTGCTGGTAAGGATGTAGTTCAGGTTTACTACAACCCACCTTACGAGAACGGCGGAATTGAGAAGTCAGCAGCAAACCTTATTGCATTTGAGAAGACTTCACTTCTTGAGCCAGGTGCTTCTGAGACAGTTTCAATCTCATTTGCAGTAGAAGATATGGCTTCTTACGATGTTGATGGTGAGGGTTGCTACGTACTTGATGCAGGTTCTTACGAAATCTCTATCAACACAGATTCACACAACAAGATTGCAACTGATGATGTGACAATCGCTTCAAAGGTTGTTTATGATGAGTCCAACAAGAGAGAGTCTGACCAGGTTGCAGCAACAAATCAGTTTGATTTTGCAAAGGGCGAGAACTTCGAGTACCTTTCAAGAGCAGATGGATTTGCTAACTACGACGTAGCAACAGCAGCTCCTACATCATTTGAGATGGGAGATGAGCTTAAGGCTACATATTTCAACGAGACAAATTACGATCCAACAGATTACAACAATGATTCAGATGCTATGCCTACAACAGGTGCTGACAATGGCGTTCAGCTTGCAGACCTTCGTGGTGTAGATTATGACGATGCTAAGTGGGATGAGCTTCTTGACGAGCTTACAGCTGCAGATATGAACACTCTTATCGCACTTGGTGGATATGAGACTTCAGCAGTTGATTCGATCGGCAAGGTTATGACATACGATTGTGATGGTCCTGCTTCAATCAACAACAACTTTACAGGTCAGGGTTCTATCGGTTTCCCAGCAGCAGTTATGATTGCCTGCACATGGAACAAGGATTTAGCTCACGCATTTGGTGATTCAATCGGTCAGATGGCTGATGAAATGGATGTATCTGGTTGGTATGCTCCAGCTACAAACACACACAGAAGCGCATTTGCAGGACGTAACTTTGAGTACTACTCAGAGGATGGTGTTCTTGCAGGTTGGATGTGTGCAAACGCTGTACAGGGTGCTAGAGAGCACGGTGTATACTCTTACGTAAAGCACTTTGCTACAAATGATCAGGAGACAAACCGTACAGGATTCCTTTGCACATGGCTTAATGAGCAGTCTCTCCGTGAGATTTACTTAAAGTCATTTGAGATTACATTTAAGAACTCTAACCCAGCTGCAACAATGGTTGCATTCAACAACATTGGTACAATTCCAGCAGAGGCTTGCTCATCACTTCTTAACACAGTACTTCGTGACGAGTGGGGATTCAGAGGTCTTGCTGAAACAGATTACTTCGGTGGCTATGGTTACCAGGATTCAGACAGAATGATTAGAAACGGTTGCGACCTTATGCTTGCAACTTATGAGACTCCACAGTCTACAGTTACTGATCAGGAATCTGCAACTTCATTAATCGCTATGAGACAGGCTTCAAAGAACATTCTTTACACAGTTGTAAACAGCCGTGCATATGATACAGAGGTTAGCACTGGTGCACCTACATGGGTTAAGATTCTCTACGCAGTAGATGCACTTCTTATTGCATTAATTGCATTCCTTGAGTATCGTGCTATTAAGACATACTTAAAGAAGAAGAAAGAGACAGAACCTACTGTAGAGACAGAATAATAGGAAAAATTTAAGGGGCTCGCTTTTGCGAGCCCCTTTTCTATTTACAGTTTTGTATAAGTTGAATACAAAACTGTAATTTGATAAAATTAGTTGTTCAAAAAGTGCATAAATCAAAACAGATTTTGATGTTTTAAGGAGAATAAATAATAATGAAACTATTATCATTTGCAGTACCTTGCTATAATTCAGCTGCATATATGGAGCATTGTGTTGAGACTCTTCTTCACGGCGGTGAGGATGTAGAGATTATCATCGTAGATGACGGAAGCCAGAAGGATAATACTGGAGAGATAGCAGATCGTCTTCAGGCTGAGCATCCTACAATTGTTAAAGCTGTTCATCAGGAAAATGGAGGACATGGTCAGGCTGTTAACACTGGTCTTAAGAACGCCACAGGTCTTTTCTTTAAGGTTGTAGATTCTGATGACTGGGTTGATTTAGAGGCATATGATAAGGTTTTAAAGACTCTTCGCCTTTCTGTTGAGAATGGCAAGAATCTGGATATGCTGATTTCAAATTTCGTATATGATAAGGAAGGCGCTAGCCACAAAAAGGTTATGTCATACTCTAATCTTCCTAAGAACAAGTATTTTACATGGGATGACTGCGGCCACTTTAGAAAGGGTCAGTACATCCTTATGCATTCGGTTATTTACCGTACAAAGCTTTTGCGAGATTGTGGAATGGAGCTTCCAAAGCATACCTTCTATGTGGATAACCTTTATGTATATTATCCACTTCCATACGTAAAGAATATGTATTATCTTGATGTGGATTTCTACCGTTATTACATTGGTAGAGATGACCAGTCTGTTAATGAGAAGGTTATGATTTCACGTATCGACCAGCAAATCAAGGTAAACAAGCTTATGCTTGAGGCATATGATTATAAAAATATTAATAATTCACATGTTAAAAAGTACATGTTTAACTATTTGGAAATGATTACTGTTATTTCTACAGTGCTTCTTATGAAGAGTGGTACAAAGGAAAATCAGCAGAAGCGACACGACTTATGGAGATACATTAAGTCTTACGATTATTATCTCTATCGCAAGCTTCGCTATGGATTTATGTGTGCTACTACAAACCTTCCAGGTCACGGTGGCAGAGCTATTTCTATTACTGCCTACAAGATTGCACAGAAGGTAGTAGGATTTAATTAATCACGCTAATCACTAAAGGATAGAATGAAAAATTATTATTTTTTATAACCTAGTCCACAATAGACTAGGTTATTTTTTGCCAAAATCTAATAGATGTTGCCATAAGCTTTCCTTTTAGGCATAAAAGTCATAAGATACAAAACGGACACAAAACGGACACAAATTGCGGAACCGTTGTGTGACTAGTTATTTAAGGAGTTAATGTTAATGAAAAGGTATCCTATCTTAAGGAGGTTACTGTGTATTAATCTCTCGGTAGTGATGCTGTTCTCCACGCAGGTGGCAGTATATGCCGCAGAATCTGGCGGAGGTTCTATCAGGCAGGAGACAATAAGCAATACCGAAGAAGGTAATACAGAAGATAGTAGTACAAAAGAAAGTAGTAAAAAAGAAAGTAATACAAAAGAAAGTAATACAAAACAGAGCAATACCAATTCCGAAGATATATCAACTAATCTAAGCAATACTCAAATTAATTCTGAAGAAGTTAGTTCTAAAAAAGAAAATTCCAAAACAGATAATAATCGAAAAGATTCGAAGACCGATGAAGAGCTTCAGGAAAATGCGGATTCCGAAGAAGCTTCAGAGGAGAAAAAAAAGTCCGAGGACGAGACATTCAATATAAAAAAGGGAGATTTTTATATATCAGCTTTTGTTCCAGCAGGAACGTTTGATGTGGATGTCGAGTTTAAGGCTGACCAGGTCAAGCTTACAAGCTCTGAAAAGGAGCTGGTAAGCCAGACTGTGGATGCTGATGAGATGGAAGACTATTACGCTTTTGATCTTCGCTTCGAAGCGGACGGAGAGGAGATTGAGCCAAGGGAGGGCTCTAGCGTAAAGGTTTCCATTGAGTCGTCTTTAATCGAGACAGATGCGGTGGTTCATATTAAGGATGATGAGACAGCAGAGACTATAGAATCGGACATTACAGAGGAAGTGGTTTCCTTTGAGGCAGAGAGCTTTTCGGTTTATGTTTTAACCGCTGGTTCTAAGAAGCTTGGAGACAAGGATTTCTACAATAATCCTGTTTATGGATCGGCATCAGCAAACCAAAGTCATACAAAGGAAACAGATACTTTGGATGGTGGTTATAAGAAGGACAGATTTGCAGTAAAAATTTACCAGCAGAACAATTTTAAGATTGATAAAGATACTGGTGAGCTTGCATGTGCCCCATACGAGTTAGCACCAAATGACAATGGTAAGGTCTTTATTTATGGAACAAATAGGAGCGAACATTT
Source organism: Pseudobutyrivibrio sp. 49 (assembly GCF_900100545.1). Taxonomy (GTDB): domain Bacteria; phylum Bacillota; class Clostridia; order Lachnospirales; family Lachnospiraceae; genus Pseudobutyrivibrio. The sequence continues at coordinate 34,906 of NZ_FNDP01000006.1, read as the reverse complement.
TGATTTCCATTTTGAGGCTCCTATAAACTACTATGTAGCAAAAGTTTCCTTATATGAAACTACATCTGACGACTTTTATAAAAAGAATCCTACTCAGGTTGTGAATGTGGATGGTTATAAAGCGAGCTGTGATGTTTCTCTTACCTTAAAGAGAATGACTAATAACTACAGGGATGATGACAAAGCTAATAAGTATAAGGATAAAATTTTCAATGCAGTAGTAGTTGAATTAGAACCTATGCCATCATTTTTTACAGGGCAGAGCCAGTATGTTACAGGTGCTACCCTTGTTAATTATATAAATGGTAGTGAGTACGGAAAAGTTGCTGGCAACGAAAATAAGACCTTTGGTGACCAGTTCATGTTTGGAAGTGGTCAGACAGGCGTGCAGAGTAATCACTGTAGCTATGGTCAGGTTTATCAGGGCTTAGCTGCAAATGATATTTCAAATGGTAAATTCAGGCTGGCAAATGATAACGGGATAGAGATTTTCCCAAATTACAATGACTATTCCAGTGATAAAGAGTCTGCCAAGAAGTATAGTTGGCACTGGAAGAAATACTCTTACATAAATAACTACTATAACAATGCTAGTGTTCAGTTTAATTTGGATAAGGAAGGATATTGGACACTAGATAGTAGTCAGTACAAATATATATACAATGAAAAAACCAATAGGATTGAAGGTATCAAGGGAACTGAATTCAGACCATTTAAAGGAACTGATGGTAAATTTACAGACAACCATTTTGGAATGATTCTTCCTATTAATTTCTGTGTAGCTGAGGACGGAAAGACGACAGCACCAGATGGACAGGAGAACGACACCATTTTCAAATTCTTTGGTGATGACGATGTTTTTGTATATGTAGATGGAAAGCTTGTTCTTGATCTCGGAGGTGTTCACAACGCGGTACGTGGGCAGATTAATTTTAGAACTGGCGAGATTCTCATTCAGGGCGACAGAGAAAACCAGCTAACATCATCCTTGAACGAGACCTGTTATGCACCAGGAAACTGGGGTGGAGTTGCCAAGCAGTTAGGAACATCCAATTTATATAGCGGTCTTATTTCAGAAAGAGATGTTAAGGAGTTCAGCCAGAAGGAGCATGTCCTTACAGTTGTTTACTTCGAGCGTGGTGCTCACGAATCAAACTGTAAAATCAGCTACAACTTTACAAAAACTGAGACCAGAACAGTAGATTTCAAAGGTCTTAAGGTTGATGAAAACAAAAATGGTTTGGCAAATGCTCAATTTACGCTTTTCACAGATGAGGCTTGCACAAATGTTGCAAATATGGGAATTGGTATCCCAGCTGTAGTAACGTCAGATGGGGACGGCACAATTTCCTTTACTGGCTTATCAGCGGGCGTAATAGAAAAAGGTCAAAATTCTGTTACAAAAATCTATTATATGCGGGAAACCTCTGCACCCGAGGGTTACAACAAGCCTATAAATGCTCTTTGGAAACTGGAGCTGACAGCGTACTCTGACGGTAGTCAAAGTCAGAAGCTTTATGCTTTAGATGCTGAGGCACAGAACTTATCCTTTGGAGATTACTGGAGCACTGTTTATGGTCCTGGCATAAATGTAAAAGCCATTAAGAATAATCCAATTAGGTTTGCCAAGAAGCTTACAGTAGCAAAAAAGGTTACATATGGTTCTGAGGAAAACAAGGATAAGGATGCTCAGTATGTATTTGTAATTTCGCAGGTGGTTGGACAGGTACATTCTTATTTAGCAAATCAGCCTTATAAGATTGGCGATAAAGAGTACAAAACAAATGAATATGCTCAGTTTGTTTTAAAGGCTGGAGAGGTAGCGGTATTTGAAAATCTTATGGAGACTCAATATGAAATCGAGGAGACCTACGTACTTTCAAGTAATGGCTACACGCTAGGAAACTATGATACAAAAATCACTGTTGATGATGAAGCAACAGTAAAATTTTATAGACATGATGATGCTGATATAAAACGTATTGCATCTATAGATTTTGAATCAATCGGGGAAAATAATGTTAAATCGGTTGTGTCTGAAAAGGCCGCTGAGTTTGAAAATAATTTGGTTAAAATATATGACTGGCAGTTGATGAAGATTAGCAAAACAAGTCAGTTGCCACTTGCAGGGGCAGAATTCACGCTTGCCTCTACAAAAAAGGGTTCTACAGATAAGTACTATGGAAAGAGCGATGCTAATGGCGTGGTTCTTTGGTACAAATCTGTTAGTGATAGAGATAATAACAATAATCCTATTGAGGTTTCAGTAGGAAGCTATACTCTTTCAGAAACCAAAGCTCCTGGTGGATACTCCAAGAGCGAGGATGTATGGCAGATCACCATTGACATGGAGCATGGAGTTCAGGCATACATCAATAATCAAGGCGATTTGAAGGACAAAACAGTAGTTGAAGAACAAACACTTTCAAATGGTGGTGTTCTTAAGACGGTAAAGCTTTCCTTCGAAAATCAGGTCGCTTACACACTTCCTGCCACAGGAGGAAGCGGAATTCATCTTTATACAATCGGCGGAGTACTGCTATTACTTTTAGCATCGCTGTTGTTATATAAAGACAAAAAGAAGTACATTTAAGGAGAATTTTGAGATGAAGAATTTCAAGAAGGTTATCGCATTCGCTTTAGCTGCGATAATGATGATGGCAATGAGCATAACAGCTTTTGCTGAGCAGAGCACAGGTAGTGCTACAATCAAGGTAACTAATATTTCAGAGAGAGATGAAAAAACAGAACTTTCTGTATATCAGCTTGCTTCAATTGACACAGCTAAGAATAAGATTGAAGTAGTAGATTGGGCTAAGGCTGTTTATCCTAAAAAGGATGACAATAATCAGTTAAGCATTGATGTAGATGCTCTTAATGCAGCTTTTGAAGCAGCAAATCCAACAGCAGTTAAGAAGGCTGAGTCTGTAAATGGTACAGATGTAGAGTTCACAGACCTTGCAGCAGGCGTTTACATGATTAAGGTTGTTGGTAAAAAGGTACAGTACAACACAATGGTAGCTGTAGCTTACACAACAGATGATAATGGTAACTATGTAGCTACAACAAAGGCTGTTGAAATCAAGGCTAAGGGTTCTTCTAACAATATGGAGAAGAAAGATGATGACGGTCTTGTAAGAGCAGGTCAGAAGGTTAACTTCGAGCTTAAGTCTACAGTTCCATACATGGCAAACAAGACAAACGTTGAGTACAAGATTTACGATAGAGAGACAAATCTTTCAGCTCCAGAAGACGTAAAAGTTTTTGTTGGTGGCAAGGAAATGGCTTTCAACTTTGGTGAAGGCGTAGCTAAGGATGGTTACACAGAATATACAATGGACCTTACTTCACTTGTAGAATCAGGAATGAACGATCAGTACGCTGGTAAGACTGTAGTAGTTAAGTACACAGCAACAGTTATCGGTTCAAATGGATTCACAAACGTTACTTATGACAGCACATATGATAAGGATGAGAATGGCGAGCCAAAGAACCCACCTACAGTAAAGGGATGGCCAGCAGATATCACACTTATCAAGTATGCAGAGGATGGAAAGACAATCCTTAATGGTGCTGAGTTCGAGGTTTCTAAGAACGGTACAGTTCTTTACTTCGCACAGGAGTCTGAAGGTGTTTACAATCTTGTAGACGAGAAGGCTGATGGTGCTACAAAGACTATCGTAGCTCCAAAGGGTAAGGTTCAGATTAAAGGTCTTGATGAAGGTACATATCTCTTCACAGAGACAAAGGCTCCAGAGGGCTACTCAATCAATCCAGCAGGTGCTAAGGTTACTATCACAGATTTAAGCGAAGACCTTACAAACAAGAACACAATTACAGAATCACAGAAGGCACTTCTTTCACAGGAAGGTTCTATCAACGATACAAAGCTTTCTTCACTTCCATTCACTGGTGGTATGGGAACAACAATCTTTACAGTACTTGGTGTAGCTCTTATGGCACTTGCATCAGCTCTTTACTTTGCAACAAAGAAAAAGGCTTCTGTAAACTAAATGGACACATTTATGTGTTACGATGATTAAATGAAATCATTTTTTAAAAACAATTATAAATTAATATTCATTGGAGCCTTGATGATAGCTGGTCTGACCCTGCTGTTTTACCCGCTTGTGGCTAATACCTGGAATAACCATGTACAGTCTAAATTGGTAAACAATTATACAGAGTCAGTATCCGAAGCTATCGAGTCAGGCACTATCAATGCTGAAGGAGAGCTTCAGAAGGCCTATCAGTATAATGAGGATCTGCTTCCATGCATCCTGCCGGATTCCTTTGCTCAGGCAGAGGCAAATGGTGTTGACGAAAGATACATGAGTATCTTAAACGCCAATGGTGATGGAATTATGGGATATATTCAAATCCCATCAATTAAGGTAAAGCTACCGATATTCCACACTACTAATGAGGATGTTTTGCAGATAGGTGTAGGTCATCTTGAGGGCTCTTCACTTCCAGTAGGAGGACCGAGCACACATTCAGTTTTGTCGGCACACAGAGGCTTACCTAGCGCCACTCTTTTCACAGATTTGGATAAGGTGGAGATTGGTGAGGACTTTTTTATCATCATTATGGATGAGTACTACGCTTACGAAATTGATTCTATTGATGTGGTTGAGCCAGATGATACGTCACTACTTCAAGTGGAGGAAGGAAAGGATTTATGTACACTCATTACCTGTACTCCATATGGCGTAAACACCCAGAGATTAATGGTAAGAGGTCACAGAGTTGAGTACACTCCAAAGCTTTTGGAGGATGCAAAGACTCCGGCCTTTGGTGCAGTTAGTCTTCATACCAATTACCTTCTTTGGGTTATAGTAGGTCTTTCAATAGTAGCAGCTTTTATTTTGATATTGTATCTGATTGACAGGCATCGTAATAAGAGGGCAGAAGTAATTGAAACAAAGGATATTTAAATTATTTATTTTCATATTGTTTGTTGCAGGGGCTGTATTTTTGGCTTATCCAACCATCTCTAATGAGTGGAACAACTATGTCCAAAGCAGACTTATAAATAATTACGAGTCTACCCTTTCAGAAATGACAGAGGATGATTATTCTTCTCAATGGGCTGCCGCTCAGGCATTTAATGAAAAGATTACCGTAAATGCTATAGGTTCAGATGCCTTTAACACAGGCTCTGATGGCAATGAAGTGACACCTACAGAAGATTTTCTAAATACGGAGTATTATTCTGTATTAAATCTTAATGGTGATGGAATAATGGGATATTTATCCATCCCAAAGATTAATGTAAAGCTTCCAATTATGCATGGAACCTATGATGAGTATATCCAGAAGGCCTTGGGGCATCTTAATGGAACAGCACTTCCTATTGGAGGCGCTGGAACTCATTCAGTAATTGTAGGTCATAGAGGTTTGCCAAATGCAGAACTCTTTACCAATATTGATCAGATGGAGATTGGCGATAAGTTTTACATCCATGTTTTGGATGATACACTTGCCTACGAAGTCGATAAGATTTCTGACATGATTGAAGCGGAAGACATAGATACCCTTACAGAGGCTATGAGAATAGAGCCAGGAAAGGACTATGTTACTTTATTTACTTGTACACCTTATGGTGTAAACACCCACAGACTTCTTGTCAGAGGCACTCGAATCGAATATTTGGGTGAGGATGAGGTTCCAACCGGAACAGCAGCTGTGGTAGAGACAGTTAAAGATTACTACCTGATTTTTGGTATAGCAGGAGTAATACTTACTATACTTATTATTTTGATTATCAGTAAGATTTTTAGAAGGAAACAAGCTTAAGGGAGAAAATACCGTGAAGTTTTTTGGTATAAAGGAGAATATTTTTGCTCTTTTGCTTACAGTTATTATTGCTGTTGGCGGAGCAGGAGTTATTACAGCTCATGCAGCAGGACATATCGATACAGATGCTACTGTGACAATCACTGCACAGGTAGGTAAAGAAGATACATCAGTATTTGCTCAGAGCTATAATGGAAAAGTTGATATCAATCTTTATAAGATTGCTACCCTTGATGAGGCTGGCTTACCAGTCCTTTCTCCTTCCTATAAGAATAGTGGAATTGATTTATCAGTTCTTGCAAATAATCCAAAGGTTGCAGATATAGAGAAAAATATTGTTGAGCCAGCTGTTAAGGCAGCTGGCAGTCAGCAGGCAGATGCTGTAATTACAGCATCGAGACAAAATAATATTTTTTCTGGTACTGCTACAATAGATAAAGGCGTAGGTATTTATCTTTATGTACCACAGCCTGTTTCTGATGAAAAATATAAGTACAGCTTTACTTCTTATGTTATCTATGCTCCATCAAGTGATTTTATAGTTACTGGTGCAGCAGATGCAGATAAAACATGGAAGTACAATGTTAGCTTCATTATAAAGCCACAGGAAACTCCTATCGAAGTTAATATTCCTGACGAACCAACTCCAACCCACGGCGACGATGATGATGTAGTAGGATTTGGTGAGGATATTATTGAAATGGGCTCACAGGTCCCTCTTTATGGTAGAAGTCCTAAGACAGGAGATTCAGTTCTTCCAATTATATTTTGCGGAATAGCTTTTATAATTGGTATGGCTTTTATCCTATGGTATTTCAGAATGGCGTCTGATAATAAGAAGAATAATACAAAGTAAAAAACAGAATATTAATATATCTAAAAGACCGGTTATATAACCGGTCTTTTCACATTTTCTTCACAAATTGTGTAGCTAAATCACATATTTCTTGCCACTATCTGAAAACTCTTGCCAGTTCACAGATTTGTCACACAACAAGTGGTATCCTACCATTACGATAATTATTTCGTATAACACAATTATAAGTTATACCTTACGAAACGATTTATCGAATGTGTTGGTTCAGTAGTTTGGTTTTAGTGAGGAAGAATTATATGAAAAGAAAAGCTTTATTCAATAGAATAATCTCATTAAGCATAGTAGCAGTTCTATATCTGACTTCTTCAGCATCTGCTTTTGCAGACGTAAGTGAAGGGGAGACTCCAGCAGTTGCAGAAGCTGTGGAGACAACAGATGGGGCTGCTATTTCTGATGTTCCAGCTACTGAGGAGCCAGCCGCTCCTGCAGAGAACACTGAGGCAGTTACGCCTGAGGGAACTGAAACTGCAGAAGTAACCACTATCCCTGATGAGACCACACCTACTGGCATCGTAGATGCTATCGAAGAAGTAGTTGAAAAGGTGGTGGATGCCATAAAGGGTGATTCTGATGATCCGGAAGCTGAATCTGATGACGAAGATGATGAGGACGGCGAAGATGATGAGGACGGCGAGGATGAAGAGGAAGATGAGGAGTCAGAGGATAAGGAAGACGAAGAAGCCGAGGAAGAATGTGAGCACGACCTTATCTATACATCAAACGGTGATGGTACTCATACAGTAAGATGCAGCAAGTGCGATATGGAAGAGTACACAGAAACATGTGAGTTTGATGAGAATGGCGTATGTATCCGTTGTGGTTATCATAGACTTCCAGATCCAATCCTTACTTATGAGGATGACGAGGTAATCGTAACAATAAGTGGTGCCATTCCTGAAAATGCAGATCTTAGGGTTAAGCCTATTAAGAAGGATGACGAGGCTACAAAGGAAGACTACGAAAATGTAGAGGCAACATTAAGCACAGAAGCTCAGGAAATGGATTATGAAGTAAAGGGCTTCCTGGCATATGACATTTACTTTGAGGATATTGAGACTAAGGAAGAGGTAGAGCCAAGTGGTGAGGTTACAGTATCACTACAGTATAAGGGCGAAGCACTTCCACAGGATATAGCAAACAACGAAGCAACAGAAAACATACTTGTTCAACATTTCAATGAAGAAACAAATGAAGTTGAGGAATTAACAGAAGCAGGTAAGGCTGCAATTAATGTAACAGATAGCAAGGCCATTACTTCTGCAGAATTTACAAGTAATTCATTTTCAAAATATGTCATTACTTGGATAGAAACAAGCTCTAGAACAGTAAAGGTTGATTTAATCAATAGATTAGAGAGTAGTAATGAGCTTACACCTGGTGAAGGTACTAGAACTCTAAACCCTCCTACAGAGGTTGGTACAGAAGTAGAAAATGACATTTCAGAATTTGTTAGTCATAACCCTATCGATGGTTACTCATTTGTAGAAGCAAGGTATGGGGATAAGGTAGTTACCTCGGTTTCTATAACCCCTACAAAGAAATCTGGAAGCAGCACCATTAATTATACTGTAAAGCTAAAGAACAATGGTAACACCTTCGAAACCTTTGACACTTCAAGCTCACATCCTAGGGTAGAAATCAATATTGATGTTTTCTACAGAGCAGATACAAGACTTATTGTTAAGAATCTTGCAACGAGTGATGCTGCAAATGATACAGCAACAACCTATGAGTATTTAATTACAAATGAACAGGGCACACCACTTGCAAATCAGCCTTATGAAAGTGACAAGAGCGATTCAACAACATTAGCGACTGATGAGAACGGTAAGTTTGTATTAGCTCCAGGGGAAACAGTAAAGTTCCATAATTTGGCAGATGGAAAATATACTGTAACTGAAACATCGATTTCTGGAACCTATAGCTTTGATGATTTTGTAACAAAGGCATATTTAGGAGAAGAGGAAAAACTTATAGTTCAGGATGGTGACACTACAACACCAAGAAAGCTTGAGGCTGAATTAACTGAGTCAAATATCCCAAGCATGAAGTTTAAGAACTGTCTTGTTAAAACCATCGTAACACCTACTAAGAACGCAGATAAGTTCAAATACATTAATTACATAAAAGCGCAGGATGAATACGAAATCTCTTGCAGATTTACCGGACCAGAGGAAGAGATTAAGAAGATTGTCAATGATGAGGAAACCAATACTGTAAGTAAAAAGAAGAATGTAGATGTGGTATTGGTAATTGATAAATCTAATTCTATGAAGAATGACCCTAAGACCAGCAGCTACAAAAATATTGATTATGTCATGGACGCAGTTGCTGACATGGTTAGAGTATTCAAGAGCAAAGATGACATTGATGCCAAGTGGAAGGTTATTGATTTCTCTACTTATTCAAGTTTAGTATCAGGCAGTTGGATTGATACTGATGATGTAAGCTCAGCAGTAACAAGGAACTGTACAGGAGGCACAAATTATCAGGCAGGTTTAGAGTTGGCTCAGCAAGAGCTTGAAAAGGGTGGCAGAACAGATGCTGATAAGATAATTATCTTCCTTACAGATGGTCATCCAACTTTATATGTTTCAGGAAATGGTTACGCTGGTGGAGGAACTTACACTAATGAAGCTACATACAATGCTTCAATGACAGCAGCTTCAAAGATTAAATGTGATCAGTTCTACGTAATTGGTATGGGACTGGGAACCTTGGCCATTACAAATTCCAATGGTACAAGAACACTTCGTACTGAAGACGGTAAGCTATTTCTTGATAAGCTTGCAGCTAAGGCGCAGGCAACTGTTAAGGAAGCAAAGAATGTAGCTGCAAATCAGGTTGGTGAAACCTTTGAAGGTCTCGCAGGTACTATTTCAGAAATCTCTACTGGTGGTGAGACTTCAGATGTTAGATATGAATATGCATCAAATGCTGAAATGATTGATCAGCTTAGTGAATATGTAGACATTAAGCCAAATTCAGAGTTTAAGATTAGTGTCAGCGAAGGTGCATCAGAAACTCCTGTATTGTTACCAAATAGTCCTGACGAGCCTAGAGAATCAGGTACCATTGATAACGAAGGAAAGATGACATCCCCTGCATATTACTACTTATCAGAAGATCATTCGGTATATATGAAGGCTGTATATGATGCTGACACAAAGATAATGAAGCTGATTTTCCCTGATGGCTATGAATTAAAGAATCAGTATAGTTACCAGGTGAAGATGACAGTTATTCCAAGCGAAAAGGCATATGACGATTACTATAATGCCAACGAGCATTATCCAGAAGGCATGGAAGGTGAGGCAGGAACTGACCATATGTATGCAGCTGAGAAAACATCGGCTGGAAAGCCAGGTTTCTTCTCAAATGTTCAGGAGAATGCCAAGGCTACATACACCTTTAAGGGTGAGAGCTATACCGAATATCTCCCAATGCCAGTTGTTCAGGTTCATTTTGATAACGTTTGGGAAATTTACAAGACTGATGAGAATGGCGAGAAGCTTGGTGAAGCGGTATTCAAGTTACAGGATGATGCTGATGCTACTAAGCAGTTCTTTGGAACAAGTAAATTTGATCAGAACGGACTTGTAGCTTGGGAAACTAGTGCGGTCGGTTCAATCACAACGGCAAAAACCTATACTCTCACTGAAGAGGATGCGCCAGTTGGATATGCAAGAAGCACAGACTCCTGGACAATTCAGTTGGATGCAGATAACAAGCCAACTGTAACAGTAAGTGAGACAGGCAAGGAGGCGTATGAGTACACGCCTGATAGATACAGAGACGGAAAGACCATTGTTTACAAGTTCTACTTTAAGAACTTCCCAGTTTATAGTTTGCCAGAAACAGGTGGAAACGGAATTTATAGAACAACATTATACGGAATTGTATTAATGCTCACTTCGGTATTCCTTTTCTATAGAAACAAGAGAAAGTCAAGAGTTGTAAGTTAAGTGGTTCATCAATAAAGGAGGTAAACCTATGAGGAAAGTAAGAAAGTTACTAACACTTGTCATGGCACTGGTCATGATGTTTGCTATGACCATCACAGCAGCAGCTACAGATGAAGGTTTAGATGCACCATCTTCTGGAACTGGAGCAAAGATTGAGGTTTTAAATGCAGACGATGCAACACTTACCTATGATCAGGTAATCGTAGTTAATCGTAAAACAGTTACAGGTTGGGAAATCGTAGATAAGTTTAAACCATTATTTGCAGGTTTTGATACTTCTGACGCAGATACTCAGAAAGATATCGATGCTCTTGTAAAGGCAGCTACTGAGGCTGAAATCTTATCTAAGCTCGGTGATGTTGGAGCTACAAAGCCATTCTCAAATCCACTGACAGTTAAAGAGCCAGGTCTGTATTTGATTAATGGTACTGAAGAGAATTTCGATTATAGTCCAATGCTCGTTTATGTAAGTGCAAAGGATATTGCTGAAGGTAAGACTCTTCAGGTAAAAGCTAAGAAGACTCCTACACTCGTAGTAAAGAAATTAGTAAATGAAAATGATGATAAGGCAGTTGAGTATGGTGCTGAGATTCCTTATGACGTTGAGGTAACAATTCCTTATTCTCCTAAGGGTGAAGAGGCTTCCTTCGTAATCAACGATGAGCTTTCTGGTGGTGTATTTAAGACAGCAGAAGGTGCAACTACTACAGAAGTTACCATTACTATTGAAGCACTTAATTACACAGAGACAAGACAGATTGCCGCAACTGAGAATGGAACAAAGCTTACAATTGACATTTCAGATTTAATTATTCACAGTGATGATCCAGAGGAAGATAATAAGTATGCAGGTTATAAGGCTGTAATTTCTTACGCAGCTATTGCTGATGGAACACTTCCAGCAGTAAACAATAAGGCATACATTGGTGATAAGCCAGAAACTGGAACAACAGTTACATCTTGGACTGGAACACTTAAGATTACAAAGATGAACGAAGCTGATGCAAATGAGCCTGAATATCTTGTAGGCGCAGAGTTTGTAATCATTAAGAAAGTAAATGATGTTACATCATATGCAGTTATTGAAGATGGTAAGCTCGCAGGTTGGGTAGCTACAGAAGAAGAGGCTACAAAGCTTGTAACAGATGAAAACGGTGAAGCTTCAGCAGATGGTTTCTCACCTGATGAAAAATATAGCTTCCATGAAGTTCTTGCTCCTGAGGGATATGCACTTAATCCTCATGATGAAGAACCAGAGTGGAAAGAAATTAAGGATAATGGAAAGATTGTTTCTTACTTAGGTGATGCTACAATGCATGATACAAAGCTTTCAGAGCTTCCTTACACTGGTGGTAAGGGTACAGCAGCTTTCACAGGCTTTGGTGTACTTTTAATGAGTGTTGCAGCAGGTTTATACTTCGCAAATAAGAAGAACAAATCAATCAAGTAATAATACAACAGCTCAAAAATAGGATGCGTTCCCCCGTCGCAGTAGGTTCACGGCGGGGGAGTGACATCCACTACATTATCAGGAAGAGGATATTGGTTCAGTACCTTGTTCCGGGTGATGTAAATCGGAGGATAGTAATAATGTTGAAGGCCTAGTGGCTTGGAAGGGAGTCGCCAGTGATTAAAGTTAGTTTAAGAAGAAAAGGTCTAATAGGAATATGCATGGCTTTAGCCTTATGTATTTTGGGCATAGGAGCTCACAGCCTTAGAGCAGCTAGCAGAGTAGATACAAAGAAGCCAGTTACTATTACTGCAAAGGTGGCCGATGGTGATACTTCTGCTTTTGCTACAGAATACAAAGGAAAAGTGGATATCTATTTATACAGAATTGCTACCATGGATGAAACAGGAACTTTGACTGTAGATGACAGATATGCAACTGCAGGCATTGACCTTTCTGTTTTAAATAAGAAAAATGCAACTTCTCAGGATGTAATTACAGGAATTGTAGATCCCGCGATGGAGAAGGCAGAGCAGGTTGGCAAGGATGAACAGTTTACTCTTGATAGAAAAAATGGTGATATCTCAGCCACAAGCGATCCTTTAGAAAAAGGCGTTGGACTTTACCTTTACATTCCACAGAGATCTACTGAAGATGCAACTTCAAGATATGCATATGAGTTTACACCTTATGTAGTATTTGCTCCTTCAAGCACATTTATTACTACTGGTACTGGCTCAGATGAATGGGATTATAATCCTAGCTTTAATCTGAAGTCAACGCAGATTGAAAGAACAGGAAAGCTAAGGATAGTTAAGAAGCTGGATAAATATAACATTTCAATGGGTAAACAGAGCTTCGTTTACGATGTGAAGGGCACCTTAGATGGAAAGGTAGTTATTAATAATGTATATAAGATAGACTTTGATGGACCTGGTACAAACGATAGGATAATCGACGTAGATATACCAGCTACTGCAGTGTTAACAGTAACAGAAGCTTATCCAGGTTCAAGCTACAAGCCAGTTGATGAAGAAAAAATGGTGGTAGATGGACTTGTGGTTATTCCATATGAAAAAGAAGGCGATCCGATAGTAACCGCAGAATTTGAAAATACTTACAGTGGCGGACTTATTGTTGGTGGAATTGCAGCAGAAAATACATTTATTGAAGATGAAAATGGCGATATTCATTTTATAGAAGATGTTGTTGAATGAGAGGTAACTGATTATGAAAAATAAACGGATTATATTAGTTGCAGCCATTGCATTAATGATATGTACAGTTGCTGTAAAGCCTGCGATGGCGTATTTCACAGCTACCACAGATGTGGAAGGCGGGTTTATAGTTTCTATCGGTGATGGCATTCCAGAGATAGAAGAAAAGGTCAAGGATATGACCAAGAAGATTACCATCAAGAATGTTGGTGATTATTCTATCTTTGTAAGAGCAAAGGCTATCTATCCTGATGATGTAAATATTATCTTTGAAGCTACAGATGGCTGGAGCGATGGTGGAGACGGTTACTATTATTATAGAGATCCTATTGCACCAGGGGAGTCAACACCAGAAGAGACACCTCTTACTTTAAAGATTACAAGAGAAGAGGATGCTACTGGAAACTTCAACGTAATTATTGTTCAGGAAGCTGTTAAGGTAATGTATGACAAGGATGGAAATGTTGATTGGAAGGGAGCAGTATCCAGTCAGAATGTTTACGATCTCGGTAATCAATAGATTAGGAGGGTGTTAATATGAAAAAATTTTATAAGAGCCCTCTGCTATTGTTGGCATTGGGTTGTATAGTTTTAGCAGCGACATCTGTTGGGGCAGCAAGAGCCGCATTCACTGATTATTCTATAGACAAAATCAAATTCAACACAGCGGAGATTGCAGTAGATGTTAGTGGAGATATAAAAGATGGGAAGTTGGTTTTTCCAGAGATTGAAAAGGCATTCGATGATGAGACCTTTGCATTTGGAAAGACTTACGAGGAGAATGTTTTAGTAACCAACAATTCTAACGAAACCGCGGGTTATGATGAATACATCAGGGTTGTAGTTAGAAAGAGCTGGCTAAACGATCGCGTAAAGGATGAATCCTTAGATCCTAGACTTATTAACATAAAGACAGCCGAGGGATGGTTCAAAAACGAATCAGAATCCACATACGAACAGGAGGTTTGGTATTATACAAAGCCAGTTCCTTGTGGAGACACAGTTCAGTTTATTACAGGTATTAGCTTAGATGATAAGGTTACTACAGTGGTCATGCATTCGATTACTGAAGCACTAATCGAAAACATATATGTTTATGATCAGCAGAAAGCATATGTAACACTTCAGGTTGATGCAGTTCAGGCTAACAATGCTAAGGATGCAATTTATGGAGCATGGGGTATAAATGTTGAGTGCAGCGTTCCAGATTCAGGCGTAATTACTTCTATTGATGGCAAGCCTACACTTTAGGAGGAAGGAGCAGGTTATGAAGATTAAATATTTAAATATAGTCCTTGCTCTTTCGCTTGCTGTGGCAGGGCTTATGACACCAGTATTAAATGTAGAAGCAAAAAATCATCCGGCTGTAGAATGGACAGTAACTTTCGATTCAAATGAAAAGCTTGGCTCAGATTACAGCACCTCTGCATTAGAGGCTGCGAAAAGAATCCTTAAGGTAATGCCTGGTGATACAGTTACTTATCAGGCAACTTATAAGAATGCCTCAAATGCGTCAGCAGATTTTTATCTGGCCACAGATATAGTTGATTCGCTTGAAGATGGAAAGGATGCTTCAGGCGGAGCATATACCTTCCAGCTATATTATACACAGGGCGGTAACACTACTTATTTATATAATGACGATACAGTAGGTGGTGAAAGCGACGTTGTAGGTTTGCATCAGGTTAAAGAGCTTAATCAGACAAGCCTTGGCAATGACGAGAAGACCTATTATAAGCTTGGAACTCTTTCTAATGGAGGAGATGGCACAGTATTCCTAAAAATTACACTTGATGGTAATTCGCAGGATAGCTTGTACATGGATGCTGTAGCAAATATAGATTTGGTATTTGGTGCAGAGAAAACTCCAACTACACCTCCAGAAATAAAAACAGTTACAAAATATGTGACTAACACAAAAACAAATAGAGTTGTTTCAAAAGTACCTGGTGGGTCAGAGATAGTTGTTATTAGAGACCCATCAATGCCTTTAGCAGGCGGTGGCTCAGGCAATCCAAGAACAGGGGATGAAATATTACCAGTTATCGCCTGTACAGTAGGATTGGTACTGGGAATACTCATAATTCTTTGTTATTTCTCTATGGAGATGAAACAGAGAAGAAAGGAGGTAGCTTGTAATGAAGAAGAGCAGTAAGGCATTAGGCTTAGTATTATCCATTATATTTGCTATCTCCGCAGTACTTTCGTTACCTATGGTTGCCAAGGCAGCAGATGAGCCATATCCAGGCACAAAGTATACTGTATGGATTGGAATTGGTGATGACCGGTTCGAATTTAATAGAGATTTAGATGGAATTCTTACAGTTGATACTGGAGATGGTAGAACAGAAGACCTCCCTAAGGTAGATACTTCTGATTCCAAAGTCATCTATATTACAAACCTTAAATCAACAGATAAAGTTGGACTTAAGTGTGCAGCAGCTGTCGATACCAGCTCCTCAGACAAATATATTGTAAAAGGAGTTCGCAGAGGCGGAGCTAATGATTGGTATGCAGATTTATCCTACACTGTAGATCATGATGAAAGCTACGTAATTGCATATGGTGTTGGTACAATTGTTTCTTATACCGTAAAGTTTGAAGGTGCTAATAGGACTATTGCTCCTGTTACCTATTATGGAATTCAAGGACAGAAGAATTTTTATATTCCTAGTGAAGCTGTTTCAGGTTATGAGATTGATACCACAAAGACCAATCCAGGTTGTACTTATAAGGGACAAAGCCTTTATGTAGAGCAAGCCCTTGTTGGTGGCGAAGAATTCACCTTCAGATATAAGAAGCAGTCAGGTGGTTCTCCAATCACTGATACTAAAACAATTTATAACGAGGAAACTAATACCGTATATTCAACAGAAGTAGGTGATCCAGAGTATACCTACCAGACAATCCCAGGAGAAATCGTGGATGCTGGTGAAGGAGTTACTAATAACCGAGTAGAAGGTGGAGGTGACCAGGGTGCAGCAGGAGGCGCAGGTGGTGCCGAGGCAGGTCAGGCAGAGGCAGGTGACACTACAACAATTGGTGAAGCAGATGTTCCATTAGGTGGAGGTGAAGAAACACCAACTAATATTCCAGAGCCAGAACCACCTAAGGGACATGATACTCCGGTATATTTGTTGTATATCCGTTATTTAATCATAATAGCTATAATTGCTATTCTAATATTGTTAATTGCAATCATTGGAACAATGAAGGCTAATTACGATAAGAAACATAAGAATTAATAATTAATGTGAATTAGGGGCGACTTAATGGTCGCCCCTTTTAAAGTGTGGTAATATCTAATTATGGAAAAATTTCTTAAAATACTAGGTAATTGTATAATCATTTTAGTTATTGTATCCTGTCTACCGCTGGCTATTCCAAGGATAATGGGAATGCAGGAATACAATGTAATCACCGGGTCTATGACTCCAGAAATCCCTGTAGGTTCAATAGTATATGTTAAGCCTGTTGATTTTCAGGAGCTTGCTGAGGGGGATATTATTGCCTTTGACGTGGGAGCCAGCGTAGTTACCCACAGGATTGTGGAATTGGATGCCAAGCATCGACTGATTACCACAAGAGGTGATGCCAATCCTACTAACGACTTTATGCCCGTGACCTATGAAAATGTGCTAGGTAGGGTTGTGGCACATTATCCTTTTATAGGGAATATTGCGGCGTTGATTTCAGAGACTAAGGGGAAAATAGTAGCATTTCTCCTGCTTATCGTGGGAGTGCTTCTTGCCAGTGTTGAGGACAAGAAGAAAAAAGAAATCAATCCAAAGGTAATACTTGCACTAGGGCTTGTTATAGTGTTTGGCTCCATAGGTGGATTTGTTTATATCTATTTAGGTTATCAGAAGTCAAATGATTTATATGATTCACTGGAACAAACCTATGTTACAAAAACGGATGATCAGGTTCTGCAGGTGCCATGGCAGGAAATGCTTGATGTGGATATTTCGGCTTTACAGAGCATCAATCCTGATGTGGCTGGATGGATTTATGTTGAAGGAACAGACATCAGCTATCCAATAATGCACTCAGGTGATGACGAAAGATATCTTCGAACAACCATAGACAAGGAATATGCCACCGCTGGAAGTATTTTTTTGGAAGGATATAATCTAAAGGATTTTAGCGACAGCCATAATATTATTTATGGCCACAATATGCGAAATCTTTCCATGTTTGGAAAATTAAAGTATTACAAGACAGATGAAAATTTCTATGATGAGCATAGATATTTCCAAATTATAACCCCAACAGCAAAGATGAGATTTGAAATCTTTTCATATTTTGATACGGAGCCTGCATCATGGGTATACACAGTGCCTTATTATGACAATCCAGAATTTCAGGGCTATATTGACGATTTGAATAAACATGCTTATAAGGAATTTTCAGTTGCAAAGAATGTTACCTCGGCTGACAAGATAGTTACACTTTCTACCTGCTCTGCTCAGGAAATGAGATTTACAGTTCATGGATACTTAGTTGATAAAGTGGATTAATCTACAAATAAAATGTTATATTGATAGGCAGAAAAAGTGTTATTCTGGCAAGATGTAATGTTAAGAAAGCCAAAATGAGTTCCGATATATCGTTTAACAAAAACGAAGTTGAAATTAATTAGTGGTATTTCGGAGGGATTATGGCAAAGAAGATTGTTAGTTTATTAAAGGGAACTGCTATCACAGGAGTTGCAATTGGAGGAGCATCAGCATTAACTGGAGCTGATTTGGTATTTGCTCAAGAACTTTCAGCAGAAGTAAATGAAGAAGCAGAGCTTGCTGTAGAGCAGACTGTTGAAGAGACTGTAGAAGAGACACATGCTACAGAGCAGCAAGATGAGTATGAGGTATATTCATATGAGACAGTAGAGAGTGCTCAGGAAGCCATAACTGAGACTGAGGTTGAGATTGCTGAGACAGAGGAATTAAAGGCAGAGGCTGAAATAGAGAAGGATATTATTGTTGAGAATCTTGTGAGTGCGCAGGCAGAGCAGGCCACTGTATCGGGCGAGCTTGCAGATGCTCAGAGCCAATTAGCAGATGTTCAGCAGGAGATGGCTGACAGACAGCAGTCTTATGAGGAGGCTGGTTATGCCAATGAAGGGCTTGATGAGCAGGAAGCTGTAGTAAGTGAAAAAATGGCTGAAGAAGCTGCTGTAAGAGCTCAGCTTTATGAGCAAAACAAGAATCTCACAATGGATAATTACTATAAAAATGAGGGTCGTCAACTTGCTAAGGAAATGATTCTTTATAAGTTGATTATGACAGGCGAGGTTAGCGCTGAGGATGCTGATAAAGTATTTTTTGGTGAGAACTTCAATAAGAATTACGATGACAAGCATTACTGCGTTAAGTATGTAAAAAATATCGATGACGAGCCAGTATATGTTGAGAGATATTTTGATTATGTAACCTGTGATGAAGAAGGCAATTCAATGTTCCAGGGACTTGTTGAAAATGAGAATGACTCTTCAGTAGTTGCAGGTATCAACGTAGTAGAAAAGACTCCTACCTATAAGGTTTGGACAGAAGATCCACACAAGGTATCAACCTACGAGAAAAATGTTCCTGGAAAGATTAAAAACCAGACAGTATATGGTTACACCTTCCATGCAGCACAGCGTGATGAACAGGCAGGTTTTTATGCTGAGGAAGGCCAGCAGAAGAAGGGCGTTGACTGGTACACCCAGAACCAGTACAAGCAGGATGTTGATAATCGAAAGGAATATAAGGATTATGTAGAAGCTGCAACTACAACAATTGCTAACCTTAATGACAGAATTGCAGAGCTTACTGCTACACTTTCTAATGTTACAAATCAGATTAATAACCTTAGAGAAGATTTGGAAGACATCCAGGTAGAGATTCAGGGCTATGACAATAAAATTGAATATCTGAAGGACAAAGTAGATGCTTTAGGTGATAGAATTCAGGAAATCATAGCAAGTCAGCAGGCTCAGAATAATGTGGCTCCACAGGCTACTATAGCAATAGAAGATACTCCGGTACCAGCAACAACAGTTGAACAGACTCAGGAGCAGGCAGTACAGCCTTCTGTGATAGCTCCAGTCAGACATGTAGAGGTTCAGTCTATTGAAGATGTTCAGGTTCCTCTTGCAGTAATGGATGTAGAGGCAGAGGAGGATGTAGCTCAGACAGTTACAATCCCAGAGCAGGAAGTTGCAAAGCCAGGAGAGACTACAAAGAGCATGGCTAT
This sequence comes from Pseudobutyrivibrio sp. 49, assembly GCF_900100545.1. Taxonomy (GTDB): domain Bacteria; phylum Bacillota; class Clostridia; order Lachnospirales; family Lachnospiraceae; genus Pseudobutyrivibrio. The sequence continues at coordinate 15,361 of NZ_FNDP01000006.1, read as the reverse complement.
CTGGAACGGAAGTACACTTCCATTACTTGGAGCAATAGCAGGATTTATTGCTTTTACAAAAGTTAAGAGAGAAGAAGAGCAAAACTAGTCAGATAATAAAACGACCAGTACCCTAATCAATCAGGTGCTGGTCATTTTTTATGACTTCTTGTGGGCTACTTAAGGAAAAAGCCCACAAGAACCTATGAAATCTTTTCCAATATTGAATCCTTGAAATAAAGAGAGCTTTGCTCAACCTGATTTTTCAGTAAATCAAGCTTTGAATCCAGCTCCTTTTGCTTATAACATTTTGCCAGCAGGGTATAGGATTCGCTAATATCAGTACCTGTACCTACAGCAAATTCAAGGACTGTAATCACATCGTCAATTCTTCCAGCTTCCATAAGAGCTTCTGCATATTTATTAAGAAGAACAGTAGCTCTGTCGTAGTCGTCACCAATTTTGCTCATAGTCTCGAAATTTGGAACACCGTAGGTAAGCTTAAGGTCCGTGTTTGTTACTCTGGTAAGGTTCAAAAGCTTATGAGTAGATAATTCTTTTAATTCATTTTCAATGGCAATAACTTCCTCGTCATTACTAAAATTTAATGGAAATTTCTCTATTGGAATGGTAATATATCTTAGATTAGATATATCTTTTGCAGGGGTTATATTAGCCTGACGTTCTTTTTCCCAGAACTCAGCTTCCTCCCGCTCACGTTTTGCATTTAAATTATGCAGGCGAATAGATAAAAGAACTAAAAATAACAGGATAAAAGGTAAAAGAGGAAAGCCCATGGTGGTATCTCCTTTGCTTATAGATGTTAACGAGGTATTAAATATGAAACGTAGTAAAAAACATCAGATTATAGCCAGCGTTGTATTAGTGATTGTAGTGCTTAGTATGCTCATCACCACTATTGCCGCTGCGTTTATAATTTAATTCTAAATTTTGTAAAATATAAAGTCAATTACGAGGCATTATTGTTATGAAAAAAAAGTTACTATCATTATTACTTGCTTCTTCAATCATCGCGGTTTCACCAGTTACAGCATATGCTGATGAGGTGTCCGATGAGGAGCTTGCCAATGAAGAGGCAGAATCAGTTGCAGAGGAAGTAGAAACAGACAACAGAATCATCCCAAATGGTATCAGTATTGGCGGCACAGATGTGTCAGGCAAGACAGTTACTGAGGCAGAGGATGTAGTAAATAATTATTTTGCTGATTATGACAGTGCAGTTTTCACACTTTCAGCAAACGGTCAGACTTTTACAGCTACAGGTAAGGATCTTTGTATCGGAGCAAAGAATCCAGAGGTTCTTGAAAAGGCTGCCACATACGGTTCTACAGGAAATTTTGCAGAGCGATTTAAGGCTAGCAAGGATTTAGAGGAAGGCAGAGGAAAGGATTTTCCACTTTCTCTTGGAGCAGACAAGACAGGTATTGAGTTTTATCTTAACGGAGCATCCTCTCAGGTAAATGATGAGGCCAGTGATGATTATCTTACACGTGAGAATGGCCAGTTTGTATTCCATGAAGGTAAGGCAGGAGTAGTTGTTCAGATTCCAGAATCAGCCTCTGTTTTACAGAATTACATCGAGAATGAATGGGATGGTAGCGATACTACTGTCGAGCTTGTTACCGAGGTTAAGGAACCTAGAGGAAGCAAGGAAGAGCTGGCAGAGATTAAGGATTTGCTTGGTTCCTTCAGCACAGATTACAGTTCATCTTCAAAGGCCAGAAAGAATAACGTGGCCAATGGTGTAGGCTTCATCAATGGAACTATCCTTTATCCAGGAGACGAGTTCTCAGTACTTAACTGCATCACACCTTTCTCAGCTGAAAACGGATATATGTTGGCTGGCTCTTACGAGAACGGCACTACAGTAGAGACATACGGTGGTGGTATCTGTCAGGTATCTACTACTCTTTATGGAGCAGTTCGTGAAGCAGAGCTTGGCGTTGTTACAAGAAGCTCACATTCAATGATAGTTACTTACGTTAAGCCATCTCAGGATGCTGCTATTTCTGAGTCGGGTGGTAAGGATTTCCAGATTAGAAACAACAAGAATTATCCTATATATATAGAAGGTTATTGTGACGGCAATAACGCCTACTTCAATATCTATGGTAAGGAAGAGGATGACCCAGGTCATTCAGTTGAATTTGAAACAGAAATTACAGGTGTAAATGTACAGAATACTACATGGGTCGGCGACCCTAACGTGCCACTTGGTAAAATGACTACTACAGTAGGTGGTCACACAGGTTATACTGCCCGCCTTTGGAAGGTTGTTTATGAAAACGGAGTGGAAGTTAGCCGCGATGTTTACAACAACAGTAAATACAATCCTTCAAACAGAACAGTTACAGTAGGTATTGCATCAGAGGATCCAAACCTTTCCTATGCAATGCTTCAGGCAATTGCCACACAGGATGTTAATGTTATTGCAAACGCTATAGCGACTTACGCACCAGGCGTTGCAAATTCTACACCATTTATTATTACACCAAAGTATCAGGTTACAAATCCTGCACCAGCTGAAGACACAGCTCCTGCAGCTGATACTACTCCTGCAGCCCCAGAAGCTACTACAGATCCAGCTGCAGCACCAGCAAACTAGCACATATTTTAGGACTTACTTATGGAAATTGGAAAGTTACCAGAGAGCGTGTTAAAACGCTCCGTTATCAAACAATTACATGTTAAAAGACCAGAGGTTGGCAATGGCCCTTCTATTGGCGAGGATTGCTCCACAGTACAGCTTGGCCCAGATGAGGAGATGGTTTTATCTACAGATCCAATCACAGGCACAGCCTCTGATATTGGTGAGCTTGCTGTTACCATCTCTGTTAATGATTTGGCCAGCGCCGGAGCAGAGCCTATAGGCATTTTACTTACAGTGCTTCTCACTCCACGTATGCGCGAAGCAAAGCTCAAGCACATCATGGAGCAGGTTGATGCAGCATGTAAGCGTTATAATGTTCAGGTTATTGGCGGCCACACAGAGGTTACTGAGGCAGTTAATCAGCCGCTGATTTCTGTTACAGCTGTGGGCAAAGTTAAGAAGGGACAGATGGTATCCACAGGTGGAGCAAAGCCTGGTATGGATATCGTACTTACGAAGTGGATTGGTCTCGAGGGTACATCTATCATTGCAAAGGACCACGAGGAAGAGCTTCTTACACGTTTGCCACATTCACTTGTTGATACAGCAAAGGGATTTGATCAGTACCTTAGCGTTCTTCCAGAAAGCCGAATTGCAGTGGCACACGGCGTAGCTGCTATGCATGATGTTACCGAGGGTGGTATCTTTGGTGCCCTTTGGGAGATGGGCGAAGCATCAGGTGTAGGTCTTGATATTGATTTGAAAGCGATTCCTGTTAAACAGGAGACTATAGAGGTATGCGAGTTCTTTGGAATTAATCCATATGAGCTCATTTCATCGGGGGCGATGCTTATTGCCACCGAGGATGGAAATGGCCTTGTTAGGAAATTGGCAGATGCGGGGGTAGCATCCGCCATTATCGGGAAGTCCAACTCTTCAAATGACAAGCGCATCTTGAATGGTGAAGAGGTACGTTTTTTAGAGCCTCCGAAAACTGATGCACTTTATAACGTATAGACTTGCACCGAAAGGGGATTTTATTATGAGAGAGAAGATTTTAACTTATATTGAACACAACAGTAAGATTGACCTTAGCGATTTAGCTATGATGCTTGGCTGTGACCAGGCTACAGTTATGAATGAGCTTGAGGCTATGGAAAACGAGCATGTAATCTGTGGCTATCCTACACTTATCAACTGGGAAAAGGCTAGCGTAGAGAAGGTTTCGGCTCTTATTGAGGTTCGTGTTACTCCACAGAGAGGTATGGGTTTCGATAAGGTTGCTGAGCGTATCTACAACTATCCAGAGGTTGATGCTGTTTATCTTATTTCAGGAAGCTATGATTTCATGGTTTCTATTGAGGGACATACACTTAGAGAGGTGGCAGATTTCGTTTCTGCAAAGCTTTCTCCACTTGACTCAGTGCTTTCTACACAGACCAACTTTGTATTAAAGAAATACAAGGATCACGGTATTATCATGGCAGAAAAGCATGTTGATGAGAGGGAGAAGGTGAGCTTATGAGAAACCCTCTGAATAAAACTATTACTTCAATTAAGCCTTCGGGCATTAGAAAGTTTTTCGATATTGTGGCAGAGATGCCAGATGCAATTTCACTTGGTGTAGGCGAGCCTGATTTTGATACACCTTGGAAGGTTAGAGATGAGGCTATCTATTCACTGGAGCGAGGCCGCACCTTCTACACTTCAAACTCAGGTTTGAAGGAGCTTAGAATTGAGATTGCTGATTTCTTAGAGCGTCACTATGGATTGCACTACGACCCACTGAAAGAAATGCTTATGACAGTAGGTGGTTCTGAGGGTATTGATGTTGCACTTCGTGCGATGCTTGATCCAGGTGATGAGGTTCTTATTCCTCAGCCAAGCTACGTTTCTTACGAGCCTTGTACTATTCTTGCTGGGGGCGTTCCTGTAGCTATCAATCTTAAGGAGGAGAATGAATTCCGCCTTAAGCCAGAGGAATTGGAAGCAGCTATCACAGACAAGACCAAGATTCTTATCATGCCATTTCCGAACAACCCTACAGGAGCTGTTATGGAAAAGGCAGATTTAGAGCCAATCGTAGAGCTTGTTAAGAAATATGATTTATTTGTTCTTACAGATGAGATTTACGGTGAGCTTACATATACTGGCGAGGGACATGTTTCTATCGCATCCTTCCCAGGAATGAAGGAGCGCACTATCTATATCAATGGTTTCTCAAAGAGCCATGCCATGACTGGTTGGCGATTGGGATATGTTTGTGCACCTGCAGAAATAGTTCAACAGATGACAAAAATCCATCAGTTTGCTATAATGTGCGCGCCTACTACTAGCCAGTATGCTGCAGTCACAGCTATTCGTGACTGTGATGAAGACGTGGCAAACATGCGAGAGGAGTACAATGACAGACGTCGTTATCTCGTTAATCGCTTCAAGAAAATGGGAATCAAATGTTTTGAGCCTTACGGTGCCTTTTATATCTTCCCATCTATTGCAGAGTTTGGAATGTCTTCAGAAGAATTCTGTACACGACTTCTTAAAGAAAAAGAGGTCGCAGTAGTACCAGGCACAGCCTTCGGAGAATCAGGTGAAGGTAATGTGCGTATTTCCTACGCATACTCCCTCGAGGCCCTGAAGAAGGCTATGGATAGAATTGAAGAATTTATAAAGGAATTAAGAAATGCTTAATATTATTTTACATGAGCCTGAGATTCCAGCTAACACCGGAAATATTGGGCGTACATGCTGTGCCACAGGCACACGCCTTCACTTAATCGAACCATTAGGCTTTGTCCTTACAGACAAGACTGTGAAGCGTGCAGGCATGGATTACTGGGACCGCCTAGAGGTGTTCCGTTATGATGACTGGGACGACTTCAAAGCAAAGAACCCAGATGCTAAGATTTATATGGCCACTACAAAGGCCAAGCGTACTCATACCGAGGTGAATTACGAACCAGACTGCTACATAATGTTCGGCAAGGAATCAGCTGGAATTCCTGAGGAAATCCTTGTAGACAATGAGGAGAATTGCGTTCGTATCCCAATGGGACATGATATACGTTCGCTGAATTTATCAAATTCAGTTGCCATCATCTTATATGAGGCACTGAGACAGAACGACTTCCTCGGTTTGGAGACTGAGGGTAATTTACATAGACTCAACTGGAAGGAATAGTGGGTACCAATGTCGATTATCAAATCAAAGAATTTAGTTCATGAATATATTAGACGTGATGAAGAGGGCAACGTGGAGGCAATCCAGGTTGCTCTTGATCATGTTAATCTTAATGTTGAACCAGGTCAGTTTATTTCTATTTTAGGACATAACGGCTCTGGAAAATCTACCTTCGCAAAGCACATCAACGCACTTCTTACACCTTCTGAGGGCACTCTTTTTGTAGATGGAATGAACACCTCAGATGACGAGTTCACATTTGCAGTTCGTCAGACTGCAGGAATGGTTTTTCAAAATCCAGACAATCAGATAATTGCATCTGTAGTTGATGAGGACGTGGCTTTTGGTCCGGAGAACATCGGTGTTCCTACTGAGGAGATTTTAAAGAGAGTTGAAAAATCTCTTAAGATGGTAGGGATGTACAAATATAAGAGTCATTCGCCTAACAAGCTTTCAGGTGGACAGAAGCAGCGTGTTGCCATTGCTGGCGTTATGGCTATGGAGCCAAAATGCATTATTTTGGACGAGCCTACAGCCATGCTTGATCCTGATGGAAGAAAAGATGTGCTTCAGGCGGTTCATACTCTTAATAAAGAAAAAGGAATCACTGTAATCCTTATCACTCATTACATGGAAGAGGTAGTTGATTCAGATTATGTCTTCGTAATGGAAAAGGGTAAGGTTTTCATGGAAGGTACACCTCGTGAGATTTTCAAGGATGTAGATCTTTTAAAGGCACACAGCCTTGATGTTCCACAGGTTACTCTTTTGGCACATGAGCTTAGAAAATCAGGGCTTCCACTTCCAGAGTGTATTCTTACAAGAGAGGAGCTTGTAAACAGCCTTCTTCAGATAAGAAATACCGGGGTAGCAGTTAAAGCAGCAGCGTCACAGGCTGCAAAGGGACAAACTTCTGCTATTAAATCAGCTACTAATGAATTGATTTTAGATCATGTTTCCTATAAATATAGCCCAGGAACAGCTTATGAGGTTACAGCTCTTGATGATGTAAGTCTTTCCATCAAAGAAGGTGAGTTCATAGGAATCATCGGTCACACTGGTAGTGGAAAGTCTACACTGGTTCAGCATCTAAATGGTCTTATCAAGGCTACTGAGGGACATATCTATTACCGTGGACAGGATATCTATGATAAGGATTACGATATTAAGGACCTTCGTACTCAGGTAGGAATGGTATTCCAATACCCAGAGCATCAGCTTTTCGAGACTACAGTTTTCAAGGATGTTCAGTTTGGACCTAAGAATCAGGGATTAGATGAGAAGGAGCAGATTAAGCGTGCTTATGAGGCCCTTGGCTTAGTGGGGCTCCCAGAAGAGTTTTACCTTGCTTCGCCATTTGAGCTTTCAGGTGGACAGAAGCGTCGTGCGGCTATTGCTGGTGTTATTGCCATGAAGCCAAACGTTATCATTCTTGATGAGCCTACTGCAGGTCTTGATCCAAAGGGTAGAGATGATATTCTTGGGATGATTGCTGACATGCATAAGAAGCGCGGTGATACAGTTATTTTGGTTTCGCATTCCATGGAGGATGTAGCAAACTATGTGGATCGCATCATCGTTATGGATGCAGGTAAGCCAGCCTTTGATGGTACTCCAAAGGAGGTCTTTGCTCATTACAAGGAGCTTGAGGTAATGGGACTTGCAGCACCACAGGTTACCTATGTAATGAACGACTTAAAGGCAGCAGGTCTTGGCGTCAGAACTGATGCAACAACTGTTGAAGAGGCAAAGGAAGAGATTTTATGCTACGTGAAATAACCTTAGGACAATATTATCCAGCAGAATCAGTGCTTCACTCACTTGATCCACGTGTGAAGCTATTTGGTACGCTGATTTTTATAATTACACTATTTTCAGCAAATAATGTGATACTTTTTGGCGCGGTACTTATCACACTCATTGGTATCATCAGAATGAGTCATGTTCCATTTTCTTTTATGGTAAAGGGACTTCGTTCAATCATTATTTTGCTTATAATTGCAGGTCTTTTCAATTTATTTTTGACACCTGGAAAGACTTTGGCATCCTTTGGGATTTTTACAATTTCAGATGTTGGTCTTAAGAATGCAGTGCTTATGACCAGTAGAATGGTACTTCTTATCATTGGTACATCTCTTATGACACTTACAACCACTCCTAACCAGCTTACAGATGGCTTGGAGAAGTCACTTGGTTTTATGAAAAAGATAGGAGTACCTGTTCATGAGATATCCATGATGATGTCTATTGCCCTTAGATTTATTCCTATCCTCATTGAGGAGACAGATAAAATCATGAAGGCTCAGATGGCAAGAGGTGCAGACTTCGAGTCAGGTGGCCTCATCAAAAAGGCTAAGAATATGGTTCCGCTTTTAGTGCCACTTTTTGTTTCGGCCTTCAGAAGAGCAAATGACTTGTCTTTTGCAATGGAAGCAAGATGTTATAATGGAGGAGAGGGCAGGACTAAGATGCGTCCACTTAAGTACACATCCTTGGATCAGCGCGCCTACATATGTATGGCAATTTATTTAATAGTTTTTTATTCAGCAAAGGTAATTTTATAATATGCGAGTAATGATTGTTGTGGCCTATGATGGGTCAAACTATTCTGGTTGGCAGATTCAGCCAAACGGAGTGACAATTGAACAGAAATTAAACGAGGCTCTTACAGATCTTTTGCAGGAGCCTATATCTATTATGGGAGCCAGCAGAACAGATGCTGGTGTTCATTCTCTTGGAAATGTGGCAGTATTTGACACTACAAGTCGTATGCCAGCTGACAAAATCAGCTTCGCTTTAAATCAGCGTTTGCCGGATGACATTGTGGTTCAATATTCATGCCAGGTGGAGGATGATTTTCATCCAAGATACACACCATGTCGCAAGACTTATGAATATAAGATTTTGAATCGTAAAATGCCAGATCCTACAAAACGTAAGGATACTTTCCACTATTACTATGATTTGGATGTGGAAAAGATGAACGAGGCAGCTGCCTACCTTATTGGACAGCACGATTTCACATCACTCTCATCAGTAAAGGCACAGGTTAAATCCCGTGTCCGCACCATTTATACAGCAAAGGTTTATAAGGAAGATGATGTTATCCACATTCGCCTTACAGGTGACGGCTTCCTTTACAATATGGTTCGTATCATTGCAGGTACACTTATTAAGGTGGGATCAGGCGAGATGGAACCAATGTACATGCTTGAAATTCTTCGCGGACGAGACCGTGAATTAGCAGGCCCAACAGCCCCAGCTCATGGACTTACAATGATAGGTATAGAATACGATATTTGATGTTGACGAAAGCCAATTCGTATTGTATACTATAACGGCTGATGTAGTAAGGTAACTTATTTCTGTTAGCCCGGAGATGAGTTTTACTATAACTTTCCGAGACAGTGCCCGGACATCACTTTCTTGGAGCTTTTTTAAGATTTATTTAAGGAGGAATTCTCAATGAATACTTATATGCCAAACCCATCTCAGATTGAGAGAAAGTGGTATGTAGTTGACGCAGAGGGACAGACACTTGGTCGTCTTTGTGCAGAAGTTGCAAAGGTTTTAAGAGGTAAGAATAAGCCAGTCTTCACTCCACACGCTGATTGTGGTGACTATGTTATCGTAGTTAATGCAGAGAAGATTAAGGTTACAGGTAAGAAGCTTGATCAGAAGATCTACTATCATCACTCAGACTATGTTGGTGGTATGAAGGAGACAACTCTTCGTGAGATGCTCAACACACACCCTGACAGAGTTATCGAGCACGCTGTTAAGGGCATGCTTCCAAAGGGACCACTTGGTCGTCAGATGTACACAAAGCTTTTCGTTTACGCTGGACCAGATCATAAGCAGCAGGCACAGAAGCCAGAAGTGCTTACATTTTAATAGGAGGTAGATCATGGCTAAGAATACAACAAAGTATTACGGAACTGGTAGAAGAAAGTCTTCAGTTGCTAGAGTATATCTTGTACCTGGCACAGGTAAGATCACAATAAATAAGAGAGATATCGACGAGTACCTTGGTCTTGAGACATTAAAGGTAGTTGTTCGTCAGCCACTTGTAGCTACAGGTACTGTAGAGAAGTTTGACGTTATCGTTAACGTTAAGGGTGGCGGATACACTGGCCAGGCTGGTGCTATCAGACACGGTATCTCACGTGCACTCCTTGAGGTAGATGCTGAGTACAGACCTACACTTAAGGCTGCAGGATTCCTCACAAGAGATCCACGTATGAAGGAGCGTAAGAAGTACGGCTTAAAGGCTGCTCGTCGCGCACCTCAGTTCTCAAAGAGATAATCTTTCGAGATTCAAAAAGAATTTACAAACCTCAGAAACTCAGTGTTTCTGGGGTTTTTCTTTTATCTATAATTGTATTCAGTTGTGGTGAAACGCAGAAAATTTTTTACCGTAAACAGCGAGTAAACAGCAGGTAGACAGCAAAATTCTCATCTATCAAATTTTGTTAATGGCTTCTACAAGGGATTGTATATCCAAGTGTGTGTACACTTTCTCGGTCAGAGACATTGCTCCGGAGTGTCCTACGATCTTCTTTATCATTGTAGGATCCACATGAGCTTCTGCCAGCATTGATATGCAGGTGTGCCTTGTATCATGAGGATTATGCTCCATACCAAGGTTTTCTATTAGTGGTGTCCAGTAGCTGTCTTTATAGTTCCTGTAGGTGAATTTTTTGTTGTCATCTGTGTGAAGAAGGTATTCACAGTCAGAGGATTCATACCAGGCTTTGTAGAATGGTAGAACCTTATCTGCTATAGGAACCTTTCTGATACCATTTTCAGTCTTACTTAGTATCACATCGAAATACTGTTCTTCAAGATGAACATTTTTCTTTTCCAAATCCAGTAGTTCAGATATTCTACAGCCGTTGTAAATCAGCATCAGTACTGTCTGGTAGAACGGATTATCCTTGAGTTCCCATATCCTGTCAATCTCAGCTTTTGAAAAGATATCTCTCTCAACCTTATTTGGATTTTTGTCCTTATACTTGAGGATATCTACAAATTCGGAATAGTCCTTGTTACAGATATCGTTCTTAAGGGCATAATCGTAAAGCTGATTGAAAAGGACTTTGATCTTACGGAGTGTAGGATAATTCTTTCCGCAGGTATCAATGACATTCTGAAGCTCTGCCAGCCTTATATCTCTAAAAGTTTTGTTGTAAAGGGTGCCACATACGTTATATGAGGCTGTATACCCATGTACGTTGGAGTTAGAGATGGTAGGATACTTTGCTTCAGACCAGGCATTATATACGTCTGTGAATGTCATTTTGGCTGCTTTTGTATCAAATGGATTCTGATGATAATCTGATAGCATTTGTAAGCCTTCCTGCTTGGTTTCTGCATATCCTATGACATTGTACGTCTGCTTTTTTGTACCTTTTTCCGGATCAATAGTCCATCCGGTGGTTACTCTTACCATATAGGGTTTTCTGCGTTTTCCGGACATTTTCATTACACTTCCATATCCGTTTGGTAATTTCAAATAATATCGACCTCCTTTGATGCTCAGGTTATTTATGAAAAAGGGTATAACCCTTAATCACCTTTCTTATCTGGTAATGCTACATTTGCGTAGTATGCCAGCTCTGTTTCGAACCAGTGATTAAATCTATCTTCATTTGATAGGCCTTGTTCTAGGCTTTCTCGTTCATCTGCGTATCTTTCCAGAAAAAGGCAGAGATCTGCGTTATTATCTGCTATTTCATCGTTTCCCATGAATTTAAGGCTACAGCTCCACTCTTCAGTTTTTGGCGGGCGATTTACGTCTATATTGAAGTGAAGACCTGCTTTTTTATTTAATTCGTTTAGAACATAGAGGACATCTGAGAGAGTATCTAAAGTGATGTTCTTCTTCTGATATCCAATAAGTTCTGCCGGGGAGATATTAAGAATATTTGCGATCTCATTCAGTATACCTATTGAAGGTTCAATTTCACCGCTTTCATATTTCTGTACGGTACGCATAGTTTTGCCTAGCCTGTTAGCCAGTTCAGTCTGACTGAGGTGCTGAGCTTTGCGGGCCTGCTTAATTCTATTTCCAATATCATATTCATTATTCATCGTACTGACCTCCTTGTGTGAATTGTAACATGTAGTAATACGAATTGCAAGAGCGTAATACGAATTAAGAATACATATTATATATTGATAAATGAATTATTAAGACGTATTATCAAAATACGAACTGACAATTCGTATTTTAGACGGGAGGAGGTGAAAAAAATATGGAAGACAAAAAGTTATATGTAGAACTGCCAAGATTTACCGGTAGAAATGTTCCTATAACCGAGGTCGCTGAGGCAATGCACAAAGATGCGCAGTTTGTAAGAATTGGGATCCAACAGGGAATATTCAAATTTGGATATGCCATGAAGAAAGAGAATTCGAGTGAATACAACTACTATTGTCCAGACAGAAAGGTGTGGGAAGAGATTGGATACTTTAGTCCAGAAGCAGTCTAAAATGAAAAAACTCTCTTGCTGGTAACAAGAGAGTAAATGAAAAGCCGGAGCTTTTGTAAATTCGATTAAATAAAGTATAGCAAGGGTTCCGGCCAAGTTCAACAAAAAAATAAGATTGGAGGAATCTAAATGGAAACAAGCAAACCAGAATTAAAGCTTATCCAGATGTCAGATGTAGAAGCTGAAGAAGTTTCCTGGCTATGGTATCCGTTTATACCATATGGAAAGCTTACCATCATTCAGGGAGATCCCGGAGATGGAAAAACAACTTTTGTACTAAATGCAGCAGCGAAGTTATCAAAAGGAATTTCGTTAGATACAGGTCTGCAGAGTGAGGAACCAATAAACATCATATATCAGACAGCAGAAGATGGACTGGCTGATACGGTAAAGCCAAGACTTGAAGGTGCCGGGGCTGACTGCTCCAAAATCCATGTGATAGATGAGAGTGATAAATCGCTATCAATGGTAGATGAGAGAGTTGAACAGGCAATCATAAGGACTGGAGCAAAACTCCTGATCCTTGATCCACTACAGGCATATCTCGGAGGCGGAATGGATATGAATAGAGCTAACGAAGCAAGAGATATGACTAAGAAGCTGGGAGCTTTGGCGGAGAAGTACAAATGTGCAATCATCCTAATCGGACACATGAACAAAGCTTCCGGAAACAAGGCAGCTTATCGAGGGATGGGATCAATTGACTTCTACGCAGTAGCAAGAAGTGTCCTGCTGGTAGGAAGGATAGAAGGAGAACCGGAACTAAGGGCAATAGTCCAAATAAAGAACAACTTAGCAGCATTTGGACATTCCAAGGCCTTCAGATTATCAGAAAAGGGATTCGAGTGGATTGGAGATTATGAAATAACCGCAGACGAAGTTCTCGGAGGAATTGCACCGAAAGCAAATAAGCAGGAAAAGGCGATAGCTCTTCTGAGAGAATTGGCTGAAGACCATAATATGATCCCAAGTAACGAGGCAGTAGAACTGGCTAAAGAAGAGGATATATCAAAAAGAACTCTGGAAATAGCCAAAAACGAACTTGGAATAAAAGCCAGGAGAATCAACAATACTTGGTACTGGATATTGAAAGAGAACGAATGATAATCAAGACCGCAACAATGTAAGTTATCTGAAGTTACACTCTTAAGATTGCAAGGTTGTAAAAAGATAAAGACACTGCATTGTTGCGGACTAGAAGAAAGGGACGAATGAAAAACGTACAGATATCACAGGAATTATTTATAAGGCTGGTACGATTATTGGTCTTTGAGTTTGATGAAGATACTGATCTGATCAAAAAAGAACTTGAAGACAAGATGGAAAAACTAGCAAGGCATGAAATCTATTCAAAGTTCAAGACAGCACCCACAGAAGAGGAGAAGGAAAAAGCTCGTCAGGACTACCTCGATATGGTGGGAATGCACAGGGATTTTAGATGGTGATTTCCCTTGATGGATTGAACGGGAGCGTGACACGCTCCGGTAATAATCAGCCAAGGAATGAATGGTTTGGCAGGCGAGCGGAGCGAGCTTCCCCATAACGTGTCGTTATGGGTAACCCCCTATGGATAATGACATTACACATCATTATCCGGGGGCTCTCCGAGGGGCCTGCCGGCGGCAAAAAATACGAAAGGATTTAGTTTATGATAACAGTGACATTTCACATTTCATGTAAGAAGCATTCGCTCACTAAAACGCGAGATGTGGTTTCGGTGAGCAAACACAATCTTCGATTATTTCAAAGCGAAGAGTATAACGAAGAAATGATCGAAGTGGAAGTCGGGAGTGAAGTAAATATTCTCGATGATGTAAAAGAGATTTATGAAAGGGAATTCTCTGAGGCACTTGCGGAATACAACAAAGGTAAAAGAAGTGACAGACAGATTCATGACTATCTGGAGTATGTATCTGAAAGCAAAAAGAACGATGTGGCTACGGAGGTAATTCTCCAAGTAGGGGATAAGGAATTCTGGGCAGATAAGACGAGAGAGCAGTGGAATGCAATGAAGCCACTCTTGAGAGAACAGCTTGAATATGTAAAAGAGATAGTTCCGGAATTCAAAATCGCATCGGCGGTAACACACTTGGATGAGGATTCACCTCATATGCACGTAGTAGGAGTTCCGGTAGCAACAGGATACAAACGAGGACTAAGCAAACAGGTGGCAAAAACAAAAGTGTTTGATCAGGAGAGACTAGAAAAAATACAAGATCTAATGCACGATTTTGTAGAGCATCAGATGAAAGACCACCCGGAGATCTTTGGAGATGAAACCTTAAAGCCAAAGGAAAAAGGAAGGAATAGCGACTTCTCAAAAGAATTCTACTTAAGGCTAAAGCAGCAAGAATATGAAAAGCTGGAAGATAAGTGCCAGGAGAAGGAGACACAGATTGAAGCTCTGGACGGAACGGCTAAAGAAATGAAGGAGGACATTGAAAGCACAGTTAACCAATATGTGGACTCAGTGGTAAATACAGAAATGAAAAAGGAATTCATGAGATACGCAACACTCGAAAATCCTAAGACCACACTGGGAAAACTAGTCTCGAAAGCCTTCAGAACATTCAAGGAATGGTGGGATAAGACCAAGAAGCCTGAGGTAGCTGAAAAGGCTAAAACAAGCATTTTGCAAAAGCTAAGAGAAAGCCAGACGATAGTTGATCAGAGGAAGGAGCAGCAAAGTCCAAATCTTAATAGGAATAATCTAAGACCTGAGAGATGAATAACTGATAGTGCAATAGGTGTTGTTCGTCAAATTAATTGAAGCTCCAACCTTCAGATTAAATGAGGCTGTTTAGTGATAGCAGTATAGTATCAGTCGAATTATTTGGGGTATTATTAGCACTTTATTTTATATCGCATATACGAAAGTGCATAGACAATTTTCAAAGGTTTGTCAGCAGATGATGTTATGGGAAAGGAAAATGATCCTTCATTTGAAAATTGTCTATACACTTTTTCGTAAAGAAAAAGAAGTATAAATTGAAGTTGTTCCAAAATCGAAAACAACTTCAAAAACCAAGGTGCAAAAGAGTATTCTTTGCCTTGGTTTTGAAGCTTAAAAATTGAATAGTGTCTGAATCACAAACA